>NZ_KK211229.1:19806-254060 GCF_000621205.1 Halotalea alkalilenta DSM 17697
ATGGCTCAAGTCGGCGAAGGCCCGGCTCACCACGAACGGATGGGGTTGGGCCACAGGTCGGCGCCACTCCTTCTCCCCGTTCATGCCGAGCGGCGCCTATGTTCGCCAAGATAGAGCCCCAACTCGGCAGCGAAGCGAGTCGAAGGGGCCCCGGGCGCTTTCCAAGAACGGCCGGGGATGCTGGGCCTTCGCGCCAACTTCCAACCCGTTCGTCCCGAGCGGTGACCATACGCGCCAAGGTCGAGCCCCAACTCGGCAATCAGGGGCGCCAGTCGAGGGATCGCGCGGCGGCGATGAGGCCGTGGTTCGCCCCGGCTCGTTCCTCGCCGGCACTTGGCATCGGCCAGCCAGACATGGATCCATGTCGACCATAACTGACAAATACCGCCGCAAGCGTCAGGATCGAGTCTTTCCCTGCGAGGAGTCCCGATGCGTCGAGCCCTGCCTCCGCTCAATTCGCTGCGCGCCTTCGATGCGCTGGCCCGCTTGGGCAGCGTCGGCGCGGCTGCCACCGAGCTCTGCGTCACGCCGGGGGCGATCAGCCATCAGATTCGCCAGCTCGAGGAGCGTCTCGGGGTGGCGCTGTTCGAACGTGACCGGCGTGCGCTGAAGCTGAGCCAAAGCGGTATCGTCTACGCCCGCCAGGTTCGCGAGGCGTTCCAGCTGCTCACCGAGAGCACCCTCAAGCTCGGCCTGCCGTCGGTCGAGGGACGGCTGAAGATCGCCTGCGCGCCGGCCCTGGCGAACCATTGGCTGACCCACCAGTTGCACGACCTGCGCAAGGTGTTCGGTGAAATCAGCCTCGAGCTGACGCCGCTGAATCTGGACCGCGCGCAGGCGGTCGATGACGAGTATGAGCTCGCGATCGTCTATGGCGCCGGCGAGTGGGAGGGGTTGGAGGTCCAACTGCTGACCCATTTCGAGATGTTCCCGGTGTGCAGCCCCGGCTTCTTTCGCGGCCGCTCCTTGCCGACCCGGATCGACGAGGTCGAGGGGGGATGGCTCCTGCACGAGGACCAGGGCGGCCACTGGAAACGCTGGCTCGCGGCGGCCGGCGCTCGTCTTACCCATCTCGAGCGTGGCTATCGCCTCGGCAGTGCCTCGATGGCGCTCGAAGCCGCGACCTCGGGCGCCGGCATCGCGCTGGGAGACGTCTTCGTCTGCGAGGACGCCCTGAGCAGTGGCCGCCTGGTGCGCTTGTTCGACACTGCGGTACGCGCCCAGTACGGCTACTACCTGGTCGGCCGGGCGGGCAGCTTCGACAATCCCCGCGCACGCGTATTCGTCGATTGGCTCGAGTCGCGGCTGGCGCGCACCCGCAAGCGGTTCAGCACGGCACAGACATCGAACATTTGAGAAAAACTCAACTAATCAGGCCAAATCTTTTGCTTTGAACCCAGCCCGCTCCTGACGCTATCTATTGCGCTATTCGATCACCAGCGCCGCGCCGGGAGCCCTGTATGCAGCTGAGCTTGTTCAAATCCCTCTGGGGTCACCGGGGCGCTTGGTCCCAGGCGCTGCCGGGGCTGCGCGCCGGAGGTTTCGGGGGGTTCGAAGCCCGCCCACCCTCGTCGCCCGACGCGCGCCGCGAGGCACGCAGGCTGCTCGAGGAGGAAGGGCTCGACTACATCGCGGTGCTGTTCACCTCCGACGACATCGTGCCCCGTCAGGCGGACACCCCGGCGCGCCACCTCGCTGACCTCGAAGCCAGGATCGAGATCGCGACACCGCTCGCGCCAAGTTTTCTCAACCTGCTGGTCGGCAACGATCGCTGGCCGCTCGGTGTCCAGGTGGAGTTCTTCGGCCGGGCGCTCGAGCTGCTCGCCGGCCAGCCCATCGCCTTCGGCTTCGAGACCCATCGCGCGCGCTCGCTTGCCACGCCGTGGCTGACCCTCGAGCTCATCCGCCAGCTGCCGGGGCTGCGCTTCACCAGCGACATCAGCCATTGGGTGGTGTGCTGCGAGCGGCTGCTCGACGATCCACTCGACGATCTCAGCGCCTTCGTCGAACGGGTCGACCACATCCAGGCACGGGTCGGCTACGACCAGGGACCACAAGTGCCGCATCCGCTGGCGCCGGAGTACGCTCGCTTCCTCGCGTTCCACCAGCGCCACTGGGAAGCGGTATGGCAGGCCCAGCGCGCGCGCGGTTTCACCCGCACCACGCTGACCCCGGAGTTCGGCCCCGACGGCTATCTCCACCATCTGCCGTTCACCGACGCGCCGATCGCCGATCTCGACCAGCTCAATGCGGCCATGGCCCGCTGCGAGCGCGAGCACTTCGCTCACGCCTTTTCATCCTGACCACGCGACCAGGAGGACACCCACATGAGTTCGACATCCACCGTCACCGCCTTCGATCGAGTCCCGGTGATCGATATCTCTGGGCTCTACAGCGACCGGCTGGAGGATCGCTTGCAGGTCGCCGAGGCGCTCGGCAGCGCCGCTCGCGATATTGGCTTTCTCTACGTCGTCGGCCATCCAGTGGCACAGGCCACGATCGAGGGGCTGCGCAAGGCGGCGAAGGCGTATTTCGCCCAGCCGCTCGAGACCAAGATGCGCGACTACATCGGTACCTCGAAGACCCACAAAGGCTTCGTGCCGCGCGGTGAAGAGGTCTACGGCAAGGGTGTGCCGGATCTCAAGGAGGCCTTCGACATCGGCTTCGAAGTGCCCGCCGATCATCCACTGGTGCTCGGCGGCACGCCGCTGCTCGGCCCCAACGAGTGGCCGCTGCTCGACGGATTCCGCGAGGCGGCGAGCCGCTACTACGACGAGGTCTTCGCCCTCGGGCACAAGCTGTTCCAGGGCTTCGCCCTGGCCCTCGGCCTCGATGAGCACTACTTCGACGAGATGGCGAAAGCGCCGCCGTCGAAGCTGCGGCTGATCCACTATCCGTTCGACGCCAATGCCGAGGACGCACCGGGGATCGGCGCGCACACCGACTACGAGTGCTTCACCATCCTGCTCGCCGACAGCCCAGGGCTCGAGGTGCTCAATGCCGAGGGGAGCTGGATCGACGTGCCGCCGATCGAAGGCGCCTTCGTGGTCAATATCGGCGACATGCTCGAGGTGATGACCAACGGTGCCTTCGTCGCCACCGCCCACCGGGTGCGCAAGGTGAGCCAGGAGCGCTACTCCTTCCCATTGTTCTATGCTTGCGACTATCACACCCGGATCGAACCGCTGGCGCAGTTCGACGATGGCGAGCGCCGCTACGAGACGATGGCGATCGGTGAGCACATGTACGCCCAGGCGCTGCAGACCTACCAGTACCTCAAGCGCAAGGTCGAGGCAGGCGAGCTGAGCCTGCCGCAGCGCTCGCGCAAGCCATCGAGCTTCGGCCATCTCAAGCAGCAATCGATGAACGACTGAAGTTCTTCGACCGCACCGCACGAACGACCACCAAGCCGTCATCACCAAACCCAATCACAACAAGGTGAAGAGATGTCCCCAATCCCGTTTCGCCAGATACGCAAGCTTTGCGCGGCCTTGAGCCTTGGCTTGGCCGCTTCGCTGACCCTGTCGCCGGCCCAGGCCGAAGCGCCAACGCTCGAACCCGGCACGCTCAAGGTCGGCATGGACATCACCTACCCTCCCTTCGAGTCCTACGATGGCGATGAGGTGGTCGGCCTCGACCCGGACCTCGCCCGGCTGCTGGCGCAGAAGCTCGGCACCGAAGTCGAATTCATCGACACCCGCTTCGCCGGGCTGGTGCTGGGCCTCGGCGCGCGGCGTTTCGACACCGTGATGTCGGGGATGTACATCGTTCCCGAGCGGCTCGAGCAGGCCCAGGCGATCCCCTATGGCCGCACCGGTGCGGCGATCCTGGTCCGCGCGGGGACCGAGAACCCGCCGACCAGACCGGAGGATCTCTGCGGCATGAGCGTAGGCCTGCAGCAGGGCACCACCTGGGTCGCCCAGCTCGGCGAGCTGTCGGAGCAGTACTGCGAGCCCAACGGCCACGGCCCGATCAACATCCAGGAGTTCGCCAGCGCCCCCGAGGCGACCCAGGCGATGCTCTCGAACAACATCCAGGCGCAGATGGAGATTCGCGGCGCCGCGCTGATGATCGCCGAGCGCACCCGGGATCGGGTGGAGGTCAGCACCACCGAGCTGGTCTATCCACAGACCATCGGCATCTTCCTGCGCAAGGATGACCAAGCACTGCATGACGCCATCGTCGCCGCCCTCGACGAACTCAAGGCCAGCGGCGATTACCAGGCCTTGCTCGAGCAATACGGCATCGAACCGCCCACCGGGAGCTGAGCATCGACGCGGGGCGCACGCCCACCGCCGTGTGCCTGTCCGTGGCGCCCCGCTCTGCGGGCGCCTTCTCATGACGCGTCCGGGAGTTCGCGATGCTGTTCGATTGGGGCTATTTCGTTTCGCTGTTCTCGATGCCCGCCTTCTGGCGGGCAAGTCTCACCGTGATCGAGCTGAGCGCGCTCTCCTGGGCGCTCGGCCTCGCGATCGGCCTGCCGCTGGCGCTCGGCAAGATGTCCAGCCACAGGCTTTTGCGCGCACCGATCGGGCTCTACGTCTGGTTCTTCCGCAGCGTGCCGCTGCTGGTGCTGGTGGTGTTCGTCTACAACCTGCCGCAGATCTTCCCAGCCACCGGGGTGGTGCTTTCAAGTCCCTTCTACGCAGGCCTGGTCGCCCTGGTGGTCACCGAGGCCGCCTACATGACCGAGATCCATCGCGGCGGCCTGCTCGCGGTGCCCAAGGGCCAGCGGGAGGCGGCCCACGCGCTGGGGCTGCGCTATCTCGGCATCCAGCGGCTGATCGTACTGCCCCAGGCGCTGCGGGTGTCGGCGCCGACGCTGATCAATGAGTACATCACCGTGGTCAAGCTGACCTCGATCATCTCGGTGATCTCGCTCACTGAGCTGCTGATGGTCGGCCAGCGGCTCTACACCCAGAACTTCATGATCATGGAGACCCTGGCGGCGGTGGCGATCTACTACGTCGGCATCGTCACCGTGTTCGGCGGCCTGCTCGAAAGGCTCGAGAGACGCTTGGAAGTCGGTACCCGCACCCCCGGGACGCTCGACGAACCTCGGCTCGCCGCGCTCAGAGCCTCGCTCCCGCGTCCTCCCGCGGTAAGCAGCGCGACACCTCGCGCCGGCCAGCCGGATGCGCTGCGGCTCAATCAGGTGCGCAAGCGCTACGGTAGCCACGAGGTGCTCAAGGGCATCGATCTCAAGGTAGCGACGGGCGAGGTGATCTCGGTGATCGGCCCCTCCGGCTCGGGCAAGACCACGCTGATTCGCGCGCTCAACGGGTTGGAGCCGATCGATGCCGGCGAAGTGGTGCTGTTCGGTGAGCCGTTCATCACCGCCGGTGAGCGCCACGCTGGGCGCTTCCAGCAGGGCATCCTCGAGATCGGCATGGTGTTCCAGAGCTTCAACCTGTTCGCCCACCTGAGCGTGGTCGACAACCTGACCCTGGCACCGCGCTACCACGGCCGCCTGGACGCCACCCAGCGCCGCCAGCAGGCGCTGGCGCTGCTCGACAAGGTCGGCATGCTCGCCCACGCCGAGAAGTACCCGCACCAGCTCTCCGGCGGCCAGCAGCAGCGCGTGGCGATCGCACGGGCCTTAGCGATGGCGCCCAAGATCATGCTGTTCGACGAGCCCACCTCGGCGCTCGACCCCGAGCGGGTCAGCGAGGTGCTCGAAGTGATCCGCGCGCTGGCCGAGGAAGGCATGACGATGGTGATCGTCACCCACGAAATGGCCTTCGCGATGTCGATCTCCGATCGCATCCTGTTCATGGAAGACGGCGAGATTCACCTCGACGCACCGCCAATGAAAATCCGCAGCGGCGAAATCGACCCACGGATCAGCGCCTTCATCGGCCCAGCCGCCGTGTCTTCGGGCGGCTCGGCGTGATCCAGCGCGTTGCGATCTTCCTATCGGCGCCCCCCCGGCGAGGCGAGGTCATCACAACTGCACGACCCCGATCAGCACCGCGAAGATCAATAGCGCAACGCTCAGTCCCCAAGCCCAAAGGAAAGTGTGCTTGATGTGCTGACGCAGTTCGACGCCGGCCAGACCGATGGCCAGGTAGACGCTGGGCACCACCGGACTGATCGAGAAACCGGTGTTCTCCCCGATCAGCATCGCCCGCGCCACCGCCTCGGCAGGGACGCCGGTGGCGCTGGCGATGTCACGGACCAGCGGCATCAAGGCGAAGAAGTAGGCATCCGGTGAGAAGATCATTTGCAGCGGCACGCCGAAGATCCCCACCACCAAATGGAGGTAGCGCGCAGACCCATCCGGCAACAGGGCGATCAACGCGTCTGCCATGCCGTCGGACATCGCGGAACCGGAGATCACACCGAGCAAGACGCCGGCGGCGAACATCACCAACGCCATTTGCAATGCATCGGGTGCGTGCCGCGCGAGTTGGCGGCCTTGGGCAGCGAGATCGGGATAGTTGATCAGTAGCGCGAGCGCCAAGCCGATCATGAAGCAGAGATAGAGCGGGAACAGTCCGGCGAATAGCGCCGCCAGTACCAGGACGGTGAGCACGACGTTGGCCCAGTAGCACCAATGCCGTGGCGACACCGCCTCTTCGCGTTCTGGCAGCTGGGTCAACCCAGCCCGCTCGCCAGCGACGTCGAGTCCACTCAGCGCGCGTCGTCCGCGCAGACCGAAGAACACGGCGAAGCAGATCAAAAGCCCAAGCCCGAAACCCTGTACGGGAATCAGCGGTAGCCACAAGGCCGTGGCATCGATACCCGAAGTGGCAGCGGCGCGCGTCGTCGTGCCCCCCCAGGGCACCATGTTCATCACCCCGGCGCTCAACCCTATCAGGCACAGCATCACCAACGGGCTGATCCGCAATCGCTGGTAGATCGGTAGCAGCGCGGGAATCGTCAGCAGGAAGGTCGCGGCGCCTATTCCATCCAGATGCACCAGTGCCGTCATCAGCACGGTGATCACGGTCAGGCGCAGGGGATCACCATGAATGCGACGCAGCAGCGCAGCGACCAAGGGGTCGAAAAGCCCGCGTTCACGCATGATGCCGAAATAGAGGATCGCGAATACGAACAGCGCAGCGGTGGGAGTCACCATCGAAAGGCCACTGCCGACGAACTCCCCCAACTCCTGGGGAGAGAAGCCAGCGAGCAGGGCAGCCGCGATCGGTAAGGTGGAAAAGGCCACGATGGGGCTCAGCTTGCGCAGCAAAATCAGTGCGATGATCGAGAACATCATCGCAAAACCGAGGGCAGTGATCATGGGCACGTCCTGTCATCGACTGGAGGCTCGACGATCATTCAGCCCTCGGGCGGGCGACAAGCCGGATTATTCTATCGGCCGATCCAAATGGCTTATAGGCCGCTCGTGGCGGGTCTCGCCGGGCGATCGAGCGGTGCTCCTACCTTGGTAGTGGAGCGGGAAGTCGCATCGACAGCAGGTGATAGGAGAGGGTCTTTCCGTGCCGATCGAGTCCCGCACTGGCATTGACCCCTCCCTCGAGCACGCCGTGCAGGACCAAGTTGATCCCACCCAGCGTCGGCATCGGATAACGCTCGATGCGGGTTGGCCGCCGATGGGCGAAGTGCCGACGCAAGCGCTCCTCGCTGAGCTCGCGCGACAGCCAGTCGAAGTCCGCCGGGTCGAACACGAACACCCCTATGTTGAGTATGTCTCCCTTGTCGCCCGCTCGCGCATGGGCGAGTTCTGCGAGCAGTACCTCACATTTAGCTTCGTTCATCTCCGGCTCCCTATCTCAGTGCCACGCCAATGACATCGCCAGGTCCTCGCGCGGCAGGGTGAACGACTCAGTGCGCAGCGCAGGAACCAGCGAGCGCCTGACCCCACCTCCACCCGCCGGCCCATTGGTGTAGAGCGCCTCGACCTCGTCGAGCAGCCATTCGATCAACTGGCGGTCAGCATCGACGATCGCCAAGCGCAGCCGCACATCATCGACCGTAGAAGACCGCGCCAGGCAATGCCGCAACCACTCGCCACGGTCATCGTTGAACACCCCGGCAACGCCGAGGAGATCGATCCTCGGCACGAGACCGGCCTGCAGCTCGCTGGCGCGCTCGAGCAGGATCTCGCGAGCCAGCGCAGCCCTCTCCACTGCTCCGGGGCCCGCATAGGAGATCTCCGCCTCGCCGAACCAGCGTCCACCGATCCCGATGATGCCCTTGAGCGATGCCGGACGAGGGCGCCCCGCCACGCCTTCGATCCCGACCCGGTCGGGGCCGAGCGAGGTCAAGCGCACGCAGCCAATGTCGAGCACCACGTCCGGGGTCAGGTAAGCATGGGGATCATGCATTTCGTAGAGCAGCTGTTCCTTGACCGTACGACGATCGACGATCCCTCCGCTGCCCGCGGTCTTGGTGATCACCAAGCCTCCCTGTGCATCCACTTCGGCGATGGGACAACCGGGATGCGCTGGATCGGGTACGTCCTTGCGCCCAGGATCCGCGAAGTACCCACCGCTGACCTGGGTGCAGCACTCGAGCAGGTGACCAGCAACGGTGGCAACCGCTATCCGCGCACAGTCATCGGCGTGCCAGCGAAAAGCGTGGCATAGCGCGCCCACCGCCAACGACGGATCGGCGGTACGTCCGCAGATCACTACATCGGCACCCTCTTGCAGCGCTTGGGTCACGCTCTCGGCTCCGCTGTAGACGTTGCAAGAGATGACTTCACCGTCCAACTGCGGGAATCGCGCTCGCGCGGAAACCAGACCCGCATGCCAAGCGTCGAGCAGATCGTCGCCGAGCACACAGGCGATACGAGCTTCCTGCCCCCCCCGGGCATCGAGGATCCGCCGCAGCTCCTTCGCCGCAGCAACGGGATTGGCCGCACCGCCGTTGGTGATGATCGGGATACCAGCGGCGAGGCAAATGCCAAGCACAGGCTCGATGAAGCGGAACAACCGAGAAGCATAGCCCTGTTCGGGGTCCGAGCGGCGACGCAGCTGTGCTTCGGCCAGGGTGCGCTCGGCGAGCAGTTCGAAGATCAGATAGCGCCGCCCTCGGCGCGCGGCGAGATCGCGCGCCAAAGAGACCGCGGCTTCAGGTCGGTCACCAGCGAAGCCGGCACCGTAGCCGATGTACGCCTTGTCGAGTGCGGACATGGACGGAACTCCTATGGCCTGACGGAAGGAGTATGACCATGGTTGAGTCAACCCCAGCGGACAAGCTGGATTATTTTATCCCCTCATCCAAACCGGTTATGGCACACAGATGTTCGCGCAACGACAACTACTCGCCTTCGTCACCGCCGCCGAACTCGGTAGCTTCACCCGTGCGGCGGAGCGCATTCATCTCTCCCAGCCGGCGCTTTCCGCCTCGATCAGGAAATTGGAGGAGATCGTCGGGTTGGTGCTGTTTTCGCGCAATACGCGCAGCGTGACGCTGACCGCGGCCGGCGAACGTTTCCTGGTCCACGCCCGGCAAATCCTTGCCGAGATGGAACTGGCGATCAGCGAGGTCCGCAAGATGGCTCTGTCGGGAAGAGAGAGAATCACCATCGCCGGCTTGCCATCGTTGGCTTCGTCGTTACTGCCGCGCTGCATCGCACGCATGCGCGAGGCACACCCCGAAATCGATCTCGAGCTGCGCGATGGGCTGGCCGGCAACCTCAGCGACTGGCTCGAGGCCGGAGAAGTCGGCCTCGCGCTCGGCGCACGTCCGCTGGATGAAACGAAAATCGAGTTCGAGCCGCTGTTCGATGACCATCTGGTGTTGATCATCCCAAGCCATGGTCGTCCCACCACGCCGCCGCGCACCGCACCGCTGGCCGAGCAGACTCGGGGCCTGGCCTACGTCGCCATGCACGATATCACCAGCGTCCGGCCGCTGGCCGATCGCGCGCTGACCCGGGCCGGCATCGCCGTAGTGCCGAGATGGACGCTCTCGCACATGAGCAGCGCGATCGCCATGGTTCGCCAGGGGCTCGGTTTCACCCTGCTGCCGGCGTCGAGCGTCGATGTGTTCAACCTTGGTGATGACGTTTCGATTCGTAAGGTGGAAGACTGCGCGCGACCGCTCGGCGTGCTGTGGAAACGCCCACGCCCAAGCGGCGGTGCACTCACCGCCTTCGCCGCACTGCTGCGACGGGACATCGCCGCGCTGGCGCGGATCTAGCTCAGCGCTCCACGGCGATCGCGATCCCCTGGCCGCCACCGATGCACAGGGTGGCGAGGCCACGATGAACGCCGCGGCGCGCCATCTCATGGAGCAAGGTGACCAGCACCCGGGCACCGGAGGCGCCGATCGGGTGGCCGAGGGCGATCGCGCCGCCGTTGACGTTGACCCGCCCGAGGTCCCAGCCGAGCTCTTGGGCCACGGCCAGCGACTGGACGGCGAAGGCTTCGTTGGCCTCGATCAGTTCGAGCTGATCGAGCGTCCAGCCCGCCTTCTCCAGGCAGCGGCGGGTGGCCGACACCGGGCCGATCCCCATCACCGCCGGGTCTACCCCGGTCGAGGCGTAGCTATGCACTCGGGCGAGCACCGCCAGGCCAGCCGCGCGGGCGCGCGCCTCGCTCATCAGCACCACCGCGGCGGCGCCGTCGTTGAGCGAGGAGGCGTTGCCGGCGGTCACCGAGCCGTTGGGATCGAACGCCGGGCGCAATCGAGCGAGGACATGGGCGTCGATGTCCGCGCGCGGCTGTTCATCGCGCGTCACCCAGTGCGACTCACCGCGCCGCTGGGGGATCTCCACCGGCGTGATCTCGGCCTCGAAGCGTCCGGCTTCGATCGCCGCCTGGGCACGGCGCTGGGATTCCAGCGCGAAGGTATCCTGCGCCTCGCGACCGATGCCATAGCGGCTGGCGAGATGCTCGGCGGTGATCCCCATGTGGTAATCGCCGAAGGCGTCCCACAGTCCATCGCTGATCATGCTGTCGAGCAGCTCGCCATGCCCCATCCGCAGCCCTTGGCGCGCCTTGGGCAGCACGTAGGGCGCACGGCTCATGCTCTCCATGCCACCCGCGATCACGCACTCGGCGTCGCCGAGACGGATCGCCTGGACCGCGAGTTGGATCGCCTTGAGCCCGGAGCCGCATACCTTGTCGACGGTCAGCGCCGGCACCGTCTCGGCCAGGCCCGCACCGATCGCGACCTGGCGGGCCGGGTTCTGGCCCACGCCCGCACGCAGCACCTGGCCGAGGATCACCTCCTCGACTTGCTCCGGCGCAATGCCGCTGCGCTCGATCAGCGAGCGGACCACGGTAGTGCCCAGCTCGATCGCCGATACCCCGGCGAGCGCGCCCTGGAAGGCGCCGATCGGGGTACGCGTCGCGGCAACGATCACCACATCGTTCATCTCTCGCTCCTCTAAGTCAGGATTTCGCAGCCGGTGGCAGCGCGCAGCTGCGCCTCGCTGACGCCGGGCGCCAGCTCGACCAGCTCCAGCCCCGCCTCGCCCGCGGCCAGCACCGCTAGATCGGTGATGATGGTGTCGACCACCCCGACCCCGGTCAGCGGCAGAGTGCAGTCGTCGAGGATCTTGTGCTCACCATTCTTGGCTACGTGCTCCATCAGCACCACTACCCTTTCGACGCCCGCGACCAGATCCATCGCCCCGCCCATGCCCTTGATCATCTTGCCGGGGATCATCCAGTTGGCGAGATCTCCCCGGCGCGAGACCTGCATTGCGCCGAGGATCGCAAGATTCACGTGGCCGCCGCGGATCATGGCGAAACTCAGGGCACTGTCGAAGTAGCTGCTGCCTGGCAGCGCGGTGACGGTCTGCTTGCCGGCGTTGATCAGGTCCGGGTCGACGGTCGCCTCGGTAGGGAACGGACCGATGCCGAGCAGCCCGTTCTCCGACTGCAGCCAGACCTCCATGCCCTCGGGAATGTGGTTGGCGACCAGGGTCGGCAAGCCGATGCCGAGGTTGACGTAGAAGCCGTCCTCGAGCTCCAGCGCAGCGCGGCGCGCCATCTGTTCTCTCGTCCAGGCCATGGTTCACTCCTCGCTCAATGTCAGTTTCTCGATGCGTTTCTCCGGTGCGGGGTGGAGCACCAGACGCTTTACGAAAATACCCGGCAGGTGGATATCGTCGGGCTCGAGTTCGCCGTTCTCGACCACCTGCTCGACCTCGACGACGCACACCTTCGCCGCCATCGCGGCGAGCGGATTGAAGTTGCGCGCGGTCTTGTTGAAACGCAGGTTGCCGGCGCGATCGGCGACCTGCGCCTTGACCAGGGCGAGATCCGCCGGCAGCGAACGCTCGAGCACGTAGTGCTCGCCGTCGAACACCCGTACCTCCTTGCCCTCGGCGACCAGGGTGCCGTAGCCGGTCTTGGTGAAGAAGGCGGGGATACCCGCACCCGCCGCGCGCAGCTTCTCGGCCAAAGTGCCCTGGGGAGTGAACTCGAGCTCGAGCTCACCGGCGAGGTACTGACGCTCGAACTCCTTGTTCTCGCCGACGTAGGACGACACCATCTTGCGGATCTGGCGGCTTTCGAGCAGCAGGCCCAGGCCGAAGCCGTCGACGCCTGCGTTATTGCTGATCACGGTGAGATCTCGCTTGCCGCTGTCGCGCAGCGCCATGATCAGCTGCTCGGGAATCCCGCACAGACCGAAGCCCCCGACCGCCAGCGTCTGGCCATCGGCGATCAGGTCTTCGAGCGCCGTTCGAGCGCTGGGATAGAGCTTGTCCATTGGCTTGCCTCTCGTGTGAAGAGCGCCTCACCGGCATCGCCAGCGGGCCTCGATGGGTCAAAGGAAAGTGAGACCGAGCGAGATGATCACGCCGGTGACGAACAGCTGGACCAGGCAGAACCCCATGATGTCCTTCGCCCGCAGCCCGGCGATCGCCAGGACCGGCAAGGCCCAGAAGGGTTGCAGCAGGTTGGTCCAGACGTCTCCCCAGGCCACCGCCATGGCGATCCGGGCGAGATCCGCGCCCAGCGCCTCGACCGCCGGCAGCATCACCGGTGCCTGCACCACCCACTGCCCGCCTCCGGAGGGTACGAACAGGTTGATGATCCCGGCACTGATGAAGGTCCAGAACGGCAGGGTCTCGGCGGTGGAGATACCGATGAACAGCTGGGCCAGGGTCTCGGCCAGCCCGGAATGGGAAATGATGCCCATGATCCCGGCATAGAACGGGAACTGGATGACGATCCCCGCGCCTCCCTTGATCGCTTCGTTGAGACTCACCAGCAATCGTCTTGGAGTGCGATGGAGAAGAATCGCCAGCGAAAGGAACAGGAAAATCACCAGGTTCAGGTTGAGCCCGCGGCCGGAGAGCAGCTGGTCGCCGATGTAGACCAGGCCGGCCAAGCCGGCCAGGGTCGATAACCAGACGCTGTTCTCGAGCCGATCGGCAGGGCTATGGCTGGCGTCGCTGGGCGCGGGATCGTCCTTGAGCAGCGCTGGGTCGACGTAGACGCTGTGCCGGGCGTCGGGCAGCATCAGCCGGTTGACCAGCGGGATGACGATCAGCATCGCCAGCAGCAAGGCAAGGTTGAAGAACGCGAACAGCGTATCGCTAGTCGAAACCAGCCCCATCTGCTCCTCGGCGAAATGGCCGGGCGTGGCGATGGTCAGCGGAATCGAACCGGACAGGCCTCCGTGCCAGGCCACGAACCCGGTATAGGCACTGGCGACCAGCAGCCGGTAATCCACCCGGACCTGGCGCGCCAATTCCTTGGCGAACAGCGCGCCGACCACCAGGCCGAAGCCCCAATTGAGCCAGCTGGCCAGGAAGGAGACGAAGCTCACCCACAGGATCGCGCTTCCCGGCGTAGTGGCCAGCCCGGCAAGCCGCCTCAGCAGCCGCTTCACCGGTGGGCTCTGGGCCAGCATGAAGCCTGAGATCAGCACCAGCAGCATCTGCATGGCGAAGCCCAGCAGCCCCCAGAAACCGTCGCCCCAGTAGCGCACCACGGTGAGCGGAGATCGCCCCTCGATGACCACCGCGCAGACGAAAGCGATCAGCGAGAGAATCAGCACGAAGACGTAGGAATCCGGCAGGTAGCGTTCGACCAGCCGCACGGAGAACTGGGTCAGCCCCTTGAACATAGCGGTCTCCTCTTCACCACCGGGAAAACACGGCGTGCCATCCGCGAGGCACGCTGTCGCACGCCCCTCATTGCGCCAGCCATCCACCGTCCATGTTCCACGCCGCGCCCCGGACCTGATCGGCGGCCGGCGAACAGAGGAACAGCGCCAGTTCGCCGAGCTGCGCCGGGGTGACGAACTCGAGCGAAGGCTGCTTCTCGCCGAGCAGCGCCTCACGCGCACCGCTGAGATCGCCATCGACGGCGCGCGCCTCGATCTGCCGCTCGACCAGCGGGGTCAGCACCCAGCCCGGGCAGATCGCGTTGCAGGTGACCGGGGTGAGCGCGGTCTCCAGCGCGACCGCCTTGGTCAATCCGACCATCCCGTGCTTGGCCGCGACGTAGGCGGATTTCCCCGCCGAACCGGCCAGCCCGTGGGTCGAGGCGAGGTTGATGATCCGGCCCCAACCACGCCGTTTCATTCCCGGCAGCACCAGGCGCATGGTGTGAAACGCAGCCGACAGGTTGATCGCGATAATCGCGTCCCAGCGTTCGGGAGGAAATTCGTCGATCGGCGCGACGTGCTGGATACCAGCGTTGTTGACCAGCACGTCCACTCCGCCGAACTCGCTCTCGGCATACTCGAGCAGCGCCTCGATACGAGCAGGATCGGCGAGATCCGCATCGTGGTAGCCGGCCCGCACACCGTAGCGCTCGATCCGCTCGCGCGCTGCTTCGACCTCGCCGAAACCATTGAGGATCACCTCGCATCCCGCGCGGGCCAGGGCCTCGGCGATGCCGAGGCCGATCCCGCTGGTGGACCCGGTGACCAATGCGATCTTGCCTTTCATCCATGTTCTCCCGTGGATCGGTTGACTGGGCTGAACCAGAGTCGAACGATCGGGTATTGAGTCGATCGCCACGGGCATCAGACGATGCCCGTGAGGTAATAAACGCCGATCACCAGCAGCGAGGCGGCGGTGGCGATCAGGGTGATCTTGAACACCCCGCCGTAGGCTTCGCGATGCGTAAGCCCGGTGACCGCCAGCAGGGTGATCACCGCGCCGTTGTGCGGCAGGGTATCCATCCCGCCGCTCGCCATCGCAGCGACCCGGTGCAGCACTTCGAGCGGGATACCGGCGGCATTGGCGGCGTCGATGAAGCTATCGGACATCGCCGCCAGGGCGATGCTCATGCCACCGGAGGCGGAGCCGGTGATCCCCGCCAGCAGATTGATGCTGACCGCTGAATTGAGCAGCGGATCAGGCACCGCTTGCAGTGCCGAGGCGAACAGCACGAAACCAGGCAGCGCCGCGATCACCGCGCCGAAGCCATACTCGGAGGCAGTGTTCATCACCGCCAGCAAAGCACCGCCCACTGCGGTGGTGCTGCCCTCGGCAAGCCGCCGGCGAACCCGGGTGAAGGCACAGACCAGCACGAACAGGATGCCGGCAAGCAGCGCTCCCTGGACCGCCCACAGCGCAGTGAGGTTGGAGATATCGAGTTCGACGGGTGTCGCGAGCCCGGGCAGGTCGATCACCGTGACAGGATCGAACCAGCGCGGTACCCAGTGGGTGAACAGCAGGTTGAGCACGCCCACCAGCACCAGCGGAGCGAGTGCCAGCAGCGGGTGCGGCAACGCAACGTCGTCAGGGGTTTCCGGCTCGTTGCGCAACCGCTCGCCATAGCCTTCACCCGCGGCGAGGGCGCGATGCTTGGCCCGCTCGAGATAAACCAGGCCGCCGCCGACGATGATCAGCGCACCGATCAGCCCGAGCCAAGGCGCTGCCCAGGAGGTAGTGCCGAAGAAAGTGGTCGGAATGATGTTCTGGATCTGCGGCGTGCCAGGCAGCGCCGTCATGGTGAAGGTGAAGGCGCCGAGCGCGATGGTGGCGGGAATCAGCCGCTTGGGAATACCGCTCTGGCGGAACATCTCGGCGGCGAAGGGATAGACCGCGAACACCACCACGAACAGCGACACCCCGCCGTAGGTCAACAGCGCACAGACCAGCACGATCACTGGGATCGCCCGCCGGCGGCCGAGCAAACCGATCGCGGCGGCGACGATCGAGCGCGAGTAGCCAGATAGTTCGACCAGCTTGCCGAACACTGCACCGAGCAGGAAGACCGGAAAGTAAAGCCGGACGAAGTCGACCATCCTCGGCAGGAATATCCCGGAGAACACCGGCGCCACCGCGGCGGGGTCAGTGAGCAGCACGGCGAACAGTGCCGCGATCGGCGCGAACAGGATCACGCTGTAGCCGCGATAGGCGGCGATCATCAGGATCGCGAGCGAGGCGAGCGCGATAAGGATGGACATGGCGACTCCTAGCGGATGAGACGGCTCTCCCACCTGCTTAGCGATAACCATGCCAACCAGCAATCAATTGATTTTAAAGGTGAATTTTTGGGGTTCGAAAAACCACAGGAGGAAATTATCGTCTCGTGGACGAAATCGCCATCGTTGCCTGACCTAAGTCTCGAAGTGCCGTCTCCACATAGAGACAGCGTCCATTTTTCGAGACGCCCGAAGCTGTGTTGAGGATTCGGCTCTCAACCCGGCGATTCTCCCCGCAGGATTTTCTTGTACAGGGTCGAACGCCCGATACCGAGGCGCCGCGCGGCCTGCTCGACTCGCCCGTCGCACTGGTTCAGCGCCTCCTTGATGTGATCGCGCTCGAAACGCTCGCGCGCCACCGCAAGCGGCTCGACCGCGATCCGCCGCGCGTGCATCCGGGCCGGCTGCGTTGACTTGGCGACCCGCTGGCCCATCGCCTCCGCCACCGCCCGGTAGTCGAGCACGGCGGCGTCGCTCAGCAGCACCGCGCGCTCGAGGATGTTGCCAAGTTCACGCACGTTGCCGGGCCAGCGGTGGGCAGCGAGACACGCAAGCGCGCCCTGGTCGATCTCGACCGCTGGGGCTCCCTCCTGCTGCAGACGCTCGAGAATCGACTCGCACAGCGCGGGCAAATCCTCGAGCCGTTCGCGCAGCGGCGGCAGAGTGATCGGCAGCACGTTGAGCCGGTAGTAGAGGTCGGCACGGAATTCGCCATTGGCCACCGCCGCTTCGAGATCCCGGGAGGTCGCCGCGATGATCCTGATGTCGCAACGGATCACCTGGTTGGAACCGAGCGGTTCGAACTCCTTCTCCTGCAATACCCTCAGCAGCTTGGCCTGGAGCTCGAGCGGCATGTCGCCGATCTCATCGAGAAACAGCGTGCCGCCCTCGGCGAGCTTGAGCTTGCCGCAGCGCCCTTTGCGCTCGGCACCGGTATAGGCACCGGCCACCGCACCGAAGAACTCGGCCTCGAGCAGCGAAGCGGGTATCGCCGCGGCGTTGACGCTGACGAAGGGACCGCCGGCGCGGCTGGAAGCGCCATGAATGGCATGCGCCAGCAGCTCCTTACCGGTACCGGTCTCGCCGAGCAAAAGCACCGCCGCCTCGACGCCGGCAGCGCGGCGGGCGCGCCGCTTGACCTCGAGACTGGCAGGACCGTTGCCGACGTAGTGGGAGAAGCCGTACTTCGCTCGGCGTGCATGCTCGAGCGAGCGCCGCGCACTATCCAGCGCGTTCTGCATCCGTGAAAAGCGGGTCACCAGCGGAGCCAATCCGTTTAGCTCGTCGAGCAGTGCGAAGCCGATCGCACCGATCACCTCGCCACCGTCGCCGTGGATCGGCAAGCGCATCACCACCATGGGGCCCTGAGGGGTGTCGAGCAGATCGAGCAGGATCGGCTCGCCGCTATTGACCACGCGGCGCAAAAGGCTCCCGGGGATCACCTCCTCGCATACCCGGCCGATCGCCTGTTCGCCGCTGTCCAGTCCGAAACGCTTGGCGTAGCGCTCATTCATCCACACGATGCGCAGGTTGCGATCGACGATCACCGTGCCCTCACTGTTCGCCTCGATGGTATCGAACAGACTCTGGATCGCCCGCCCGCGGACCCGCAGGTAGTCATTGAGATCCTGTCGCCTCATCTCCGCTCGCCCTCCTCCGTGCGCTCCTTCATCCCCGATGCCACCCCATCTCGCGCCAGCGCCGCCTGGCGCGCGCGGGTCAAGGCATCACGTCGATGCTGATCCCAGCGATAGAAACCCTGGCCCAGGCGCGCACCGAGTTCGCCTCGTTCGACCCTGGCTTCGAGCAGAGTCAGCGCGGCCTGGTCGCAGGCCAGGCAGGGCATCAAGTGGCGGGAGATATCGAGGAAGGTGTCGAGCCCGCCCTGGTCGGCGGCCTCGAACGGCCCGAGCATGGCATAGCGTCGTCCGAGCGATGACTTCATCACCTGGTCGACCTGCTCCGGGCTGGCTGCGCCCGCAGCGACGATCGCCAGCGCCTCGCGCAGCACCGCGAACTGCAATCGATTGCCGACGAATCCGGGAATCGCCTTGCTCAATGCCACGGGTTCGAGCCCGGCCCCGGCGAGCAGCCGCTCGACATCAGCCAGGTACTCGCGACGCGTCGCTTCACCCGGCACCAGCTCGACCAGGGTGATGAAGTGAGGAGGATTCCAGAAGTGGGCGATCAGCAGCCGCTCGGGGTGGCGCATTCCTTCGGCCAGCGACTCGGGAGTGAAACCGCTGGTGTTGCTGGCGATCACCGCATCGTCGGCAAGGATCTCCTCGAGCCGTCGATAGAGCGCATGCTTGAGCGCCAAGCGCTCGGGGATCGCCTCGATCACCAAGCCGACCGGCGCCAGCGGCTCGAGCTCAGCGACGGTTTCGATCCTTGCCAAAACGCAGGTGCGCTCCTCGTCCACCAGCCGCCCGGCGGCGGCGAGTTCGTCGAGGATCTCCCCGGCGCGCGCGGCGACCCGCTCGCGCGAGGGCGCGTCGTTCTCGACCAGAATCACTGCATGGCCATGGCGAGCCAACTGCACCGCGATACCCACCCCCATCAGTCCCGCGCCCACCACACCGATCGCACGCTCGTCCACGCAGGCCTCTCCTCAATGTCTGCGGCGTCTCGATTGCGCCGTTCAGCCAGCGAGCTTTGCACTGCGGTGAGTGTCTCAAGAAGTAGACCTTGGTCGTTCGGACCAGCGGGAAGGGGGGCAGACGACGCCTCGACAGGGTGAACACCAAGGAGTTGCCCCCGCCCAGCAGGGCGGGGGCAAGGTTCAACCGAAGGCGCGCTGGGGGGAGGTCGAGGCTTCCGAAGAGGGATCTTCGAGCTCGCGCAGCACGTCGGGATCGGCGGGGAAGGTCGCGGAGAGACCGCCGACATCGCGCAGCTCGACGCTGATCCCGCGCGCGGGGGCGTTGCGCGCGAATGCCTCGATGTCTTCGCGAATGTCGGGATCGACGTGGTTGGCCTGGCGTGCGTCGATGATCAGATAAGTGCCTGCCGCCACCTGCTCCAGCCGGCTACGCACCTCTTCGCGGTTGAGAAACGAGATGTCGGTGCGAAAGCGCAACAGCGCATGATGCCCTTCCTGGGTGAACGAGACCGCCCGGCGATAGTTGGCGCGGATCATGAAGAACAGCCCGCAGAGTATGCCGACCAGCACACCCTTGAGCAGGTCCATCGCCATCACCCCGACTACCGTGGCGACGAACGGCACTACGCGATTGAAGCCCTTGCGGTACTGCTCGACCAGCATCTCCGGCTTGGCCAGCTTGTAGCCGGTGTGGACCAGGATCGCGGCGAGACAGGCCAGCGGCATCAGTTCGAGCATCGGCGCCAGCAGGGCGACGCTCGCCAGCAGCAGCAGGCCGTGCACCAGGCTCGCCATGCGCGTGCGCCCACCGGCCTGGACGTTGGCGGAGCTGCGCACGATCACCGCGGTGACCGGCAGCCCGCCGATCAGGCCGCTGAGCAGGTTGCCCACGCCCTGGGCCTTGAGCTCGCGGTGCGGCGGTGAATGACGCCGCTGCGGGTCGATCTTGTCGACCGCCTCGAGGCTCAGGAGGCTTTCGAGACTGGCGATCAGCGCCAGCGTCACCGCCACCATGTAGACCTCGGGGTCGAGCAGCCGGTCCAACGCGGGCATCTGCAGCTGGCCGAGGAACTCGCTCGCTCCGGCGAAACCCATCGCGTCGATCGGCAGGCCGATACGCTGGGCATCGCCCAGCGGGGCCATCAGGCTCGCCGGCATCAGTCGGTCGATCAGCACCGCGACCACGACCGCGACCAGCGGCGCGGGCAGGCGCCCGAGCACCGAGCCCTTGATCGAGGGACGCTCCCACAGCAGCAGGATCGCCAGTGAGACCAGCGCGATGGTCAGCGCGAGGCCAGAGCCCTGCTCGAACAGCGCGGTATCGAACAGACCGACTTCGGCGTCCTGGGCGATGCCGGCCATCAGCGGCAGCTGGTTGATGATCAGGATGAGACCGATCGCTGCGAGCATGCCCTTGATCACCGAGCTGGGCACGAAGGCACCGATTCGGCCAAGGCGCAGGTAGCCGAAGACGATCTGCAATACCCCGGCGATCACCGTAGCCATCAGCAGGCCATCGAAGCCGAGGTTTTCTATCGCGGCGATCACGATCACCACCAGCCCCGCGGCCGGGCCACTGACGCTCAGTGCGGAACCGCTGGCCAGCGTGACCACCAGGCCACCGACGATGCCGGCGAGCAGCCCGGCGAGTGGCGGTGCGCCAGAGGCCATAGCGATGCCGAGACACAGCGGAATGGCGACCAGGAACACCACGATCCCAGCGGGAAGATCGTATTTCAGGTTGCGCAATGGGTGATCGGGCGACACTTGGGTATCACTCATCGAAAGACTCCTTGTCGCGCGGCCATGAACGGACGATAGGACGAGACGACGTTCATTCGCTGAGCGCCATGGCCGAAGAAGCCATGAAGCTGTGCGCGGAGCCCGGCGGCCAGCGCACCAGTTCGCGCAGCTGGCCGCTTTCCAACGCGTACATCATGCCGTGCAGGGTCGGGCCACGCTGCTCCTCGTGCGCCTTCTTGATCAGTGGCAACCGAGCCAGCAGTTCGATCTGGGCCCGGACGTTGAGCTCGGAGAGCATGGTCACGCGGTCTCGCTCGGCGAGGGGGTGGAGCGTGTCGACATGGGCATCGCGCAGCTGCCGGATCGGCTCGAGGTGGCGATCGACGTGAGGCAGCCCGGTCTGCTGCGGACTCAGGGCGGCCTGGATACCGCCGCAGCGATGGTGGCCACAGACCACGATGTGCTCGACCTGAAGCACCTCGATCGCGTACTCCAGCACGCTGCGGCTGCTGTCTCCTTCGGCGACGACGTTGGCAATGTTGCGATGGACGAACAGTTCGCCCGGCTCGGCGTTGCAGATCTGCTCTGCCGGCACTCGGCTGTCGGCGCAGCCGATCCATAGCACCCGGGGTGACTGACCGGCGCTGAGCCGTTCGAACAGCTCGGGGTCATAGGCGCGGTTCTCCTGCGCCCAAGCACGGTTCTCAAGCAGCAATCGATCGATGAAGTCCATGACTCGGCTCTCCTTGGAAATAGGGTCGGTCCGACGTTCGCGATGAAATCCGGTAGTGCAGGCCCGATCTCTGGGTCGCACGAATTCGCCGTTGGCAACGTGGTTGGGAAGCGCTGCTTTCGTCCAACAACCTATGGAGGAATCATGCTAGTACGACCTTGGTCGCAGAGAAATTAAGGCGTGATTAGCGTTTTCATCACTGTCATAAAGGGGAGTCGACCTTTTTGTAACGCTAGTTTTCATTCAAACTTAAATTACGCACAACACCATGATTACAAAGGAAAAACCATTAAGTAATAAAACCACAAGAAAGGGCCGGTATAAATATTGAAACCTACCGACACACGCCGTTAATAACTCTACTGAGGAAATGTCCCAAAGTGCCTGGGACATTTCCTCATTAGCGGAGCTCGACGCGTCGAAAGTGACGGAAAACGAAGGAAAAATCAGCGGGATCAGCTCAGCCGCAGGTGCTCTCGGATCAGCGCGACCAGGGTGACGTTGGCATCGCGCGCGGTGGTGTCGAGCTGGATCAGGTGGATCCGTTCGTCCTCTTCGAACGGCTCGAACTGGGCAAGCTGCTCGTCGAGCACCTTGAAAGCTAGCTCCGGGCGCTCCTGGCGACGGTTCGAGCGGCGGGAAATCCGCGCCTCGAGCGTCGCGCGGTCGGCCTGGAAATTGACCATCAGCGTCGCCAGTCCGCGCGACTGCGCCTCGTTGCGCAGCAGGTCACGCTGCTCGCGCTTGAGGCAGGTGGCGTCGATGTAGACCGGGTAGCTCGCCTCCAGCAGGGCGCCGGTGATCTTCGCCAACCGCGCATAGGTTTCAGCGGTGATCTCCGGGTCGTACTCGCCGAGCACAGGTAAGCCGGCAGCGGCGCGCTCGTCGAGCAACCGCTGGCGCTCGACGTTGGAGCGCACCCGGATACCGGCGAGCTCGCGCATCGCTGCCTGAGTGAAACGGCTCTTGCCGCTGCCGATCACCCCCACCCCGAGCAGCAGGTAGGGCACCCGGAACTCGGCGATGTAAATGGTCGTCTCGATGTAGCGACGCAGCGCCAGCGGCTGGTCGATCACCTCTTCGGCGCGACGCAGCGCATAGTAGACCGCGGCGTAGTCGAACAGCCGCATCATCTCGAAGTCACCGCAGCCCTCGAGATAGCGATCGACCACTTCGTTGGCCAGCGGCAGGCCATCGAGGGTGAGAATGTCGCAGCAGACCGCGACGAGCTCGAGGCAGACGTCGCCTTCGACCACTTCGCCGACCGGCACGCTCAGGCCGAGCTGGCGGCGCTTCTCGAGCGCACCGTGCATCCGCGCGAAGGCCTCGACCGCCCAGTAGCCGAGCTGCTCGAGTTCTTCCGCGTAGGCACCGGTGGCGGGATGCGCGCAGAGGCGCTCGAGCGAGGCGAGCATCGCCTGGTCGAGACGTTGGTAGGGCGGTTCGGCCACGGCCTTGGGCCGGTCGCGCTGGGCGAGCATGCGTTCGGCGATCTGGTGGCACAGTTCGATCAGCTGGTCGCAATCGAGCCGATCGGCCTCGGTGAGGCACTCGGCATCGAGTACGCCGTGACGGTGGAGAGCCTCGAACAAAGGCTGGCGCGAAGGCTGAGTCAAGTTCTAGCTCCTGGCTGGGATAGGCCCCTGGCGGCCTTTGACTGTCGAGATGAAGGTTCAAGACGCAACGCGTCGATTGGCTCAAGTCTATCGAAAAAGCGCGTCTGCGACTCCCTCCTTGCCATCGCTTCCAAACCACCTTTTCGACCAACGCCACTTTCAGCGCCCTGGGATCAGAGCACGGCGAAAGCCTTCGCCGCCGCTTGAAGGGTCGCGCTGATCTCGGCATCACCATGGGCGCTGGAGATGAACCCTGCTTCGTAGTTGGACGGCGCCAGGTAGACCCCCTGGTCGAGCATCAGCGAGAAGAAGCGCCGGAAGCGCTCGGTATCGCAGGCGGTGGCGGCGGCGAAGTCGTCGACCGCCGGCTGGTCGGTGAAGAACAGCCCGAACATGCCGCCGACCTGGTGGGTCAGCAGAGCTATCCCTGCTTCCCGCGCAAGCCGCTCGAGACCCTCGCAGAGCTCGGCCGCTCGAGCGGAAAGCGCCGCATGGAACCCCTCGGCGCGCACCTTGCCGAGCAGGGTGATCCCCGCAGCCATCGCGAGCGGATTACCCGACAGCGTGCCGGCCTGGTAGACCGGGCCGAGCGGCGAGATTCTGCTCATGATCTCGCGCTTGCCGCCGAAGGCGCCGACCGGCATGCCGCCGCCGACGATCTTGCCGAGGCAGGTCAGGTCGGGAGTGATGCCGTAGTGCGCCTGGGCACCACCGAGCGCGACGCGAAAGCCGGTCATCACCTCATCGAAGATCAGCACCGCGCCGCTTGCGTCGCAGACCTCACGCAGGGTCTCGAGGAAGCCTGTCAGCGGCGGGATGCAGTTCATGTTGCCGGCCACGGGTTCTACGATGATGCAGGCGATCTCCTCTCCGCGCGCAGCGAACAGCTCGCGCACCGCGTCGATATCGTTGTAGCTGAGCGTCAGGGTGTGCTCGGCCAGCGAAGCGGGCACGCCAGGGGAGCTCGGCTCGCCGTGGGTCAAGGCGCCGGAGCCGGCCTTGACCAGCAGCGAATCGGCGTGGCCGTGGTAGCAGCCTTCGAACTTGACGATCGCGTCCCGGCCGGTGAAGCCGCGGGCGAGGCGGATCGCCGACATCGTCGCCTCGGTGCCGGAGTTGACCATCCGTACCATCTCGACCGACGGCATGATCTCGCAGATCAGATCCGCCATGGTGGTCTCGATCGCGGTCGGGGTACCGAAGGAGAGGCCGTCATCGAGACGCTCGCGCACTGCGGCGAGCACGTCGGCGTCGGCATGGCCGGTGATCATCGGTCCCCAGGAGCCGACGTAGTCGATGTAGCGCTTGCCCTCGACGTCATAGAGATAGGCGCCCTTGGCACGCTCGATGAACACCGGCGCCCGATCGAGCCCCTTGAAAGCGCGCACCGGCGAATTGACCCCTCCAGGAATGTGGCGCTGGGCGAGATCGAAGAGCTGCTGGGAGGTGGTCATCGTCGATTCCTGCAAATGTTGGGCTGGAGAATGAAGCGGCGGCGCAAAACCACCGGGAGACCAGAGCGAGTACGCCATACTGTCGGCCAGTCTCGCACAGAGTGCGGAGGGCGAAAAACCGCCCTAGCGGGCTTCGCGCAGACCGACCACCGCGCGGGCCGGATCCTCGGCGGCGAACACCGCGTGCACCACAGCGATCAGATCCGCGCCGGCGCGGCGCACAATGGCGGCGTTGCTATGGTCGATACCGCCGATCGCAACGCAGGGCAGCCCCAGCGCTCGCGCTTCGCCGAGCAGCTCGAGCGAGGCCGGCGGTGCCTCTGGCTTGGTGCGTGAAGCGAAGAAGCGGCCGAAGGCGAGATAGCTTGCGCCCTCTTCGCGAGCGCGACGGGCGAGTTCGAGGCTCGCATGGCAGGTCGCACCGATGATCGCCTGCTCGCCGAGCAGCGCGCGGGCGGCAGCGATGGAGCCATCCTGCTGGCCGAGGTGAACGCCGACGCCCAGCCGCGCCGCGAGCGCCAGATCGTCATTGATGATCAGCGCGACCCCATGGGCGGCGCAGCGCGCCGCGAGCCCGCGTGCCTGGCGTTCACGCCGGACTTGGTCGTTCGACTTGTCGCGGTACTGAAGCAGCGCCAAGCCGCCTTCGAGCGCAGCCTCGACCGCGGCGAAGAGTCGTTCGTCGTCGGGGGTCAGCCCGCTGTCGGTGATCGCGTAGACGCCGCGGCGCCAATTTCGATACTGCTTGCCATTCTCTGGATTCAAGGCGCCCTCCTCGCTGGCCAACGCTCCGGCAGCCGCTGGCCGCGGCCAAGGGCGTGGCTCGCGGCCAGCGCATCCCAAGTGAAGCGCTGGGCGATCTCGCAAGCGCGTTCGAGCGACTCTCCCGCCGCCAGCGCCACCGCCAGCCGAGAGGCCAAAGTACAGCCGGAGCCGTGGTAGCGGCCCGGCAGCCGGGGCCACTGCCATCGAAGTGGCGAGGAGCCGGCGCGATGGAGCACGTGCTCGATCGTGTCGCCGGCGGTTTCTCCCGGCAGCGGGTCCGTACCGGTGACCAGCACGGCCGGCCCCTCGGTGCAGAGCGCCATCGCGCGGGAGGCATCGTCGTCGTATTCAGCGGCCAGACGGGCGAGTTCGCAACGGTTGGGCGTGGTGATCGTCGCCCGTGGCAGCAGCCTGCGCCGGCAGGCGGCGACCAGCGCCTGCCCCGACAGCTCACTGCCACCTCCAGCCTTGAATACCGGGTCGACCACCAGCGGCAGACCGGGATGGAGATCGAGAAACGATAAAAGCGCCTCGAGGGTGCCGAGACTCGAGAGCAGCCCGACCTTGACCGCCGCGACGGGTACGTCGGCACTGATCCGCAGCGCCGCCTCGAGCAGGTAGCCAGGGTCGACCGGCACGACTCGCGCGACGTCGTGGGTATCCTGCACGGTCAGCGCGGTGGGCACGCTCAGCGCCCAGCCGCCGCCCGCGCGGATCGCCTCGAGGTCGGCGCCGAGCCCGGCTCCGTTGCTCGGATCGAGCCCAGCGAACACCAGCACCGCCGGCGGCCGCGCGCGGCTGTCGAACGAGCGGCTCAGAACGGCTGCACCACGCTGAGGATCACCACCGCTACGGTGATCACCACCGGCACCAGGGCGAAGATCTTGTAGAACATGGGCTTTCTACCTTGATTGCTACGCAGCCGGCGCATCAGCCCGAGGCACATATGGTGATAGCCGATCAGCAGCACCACCAGTACCAGCTTGACGTAGAACCACGCCGAGCCGAGGAAGTAGCCGGGATTGGTCAACGCAAGCGAAATCCCGAGCAACAGGGTGACGATCATCGCCGGGTTCATCGCCAGCCGGTAGAGCTTGCGCTCCATCACCTCGAAGCGATGGGCGCCCTGCTCGTCTTGCTGGCGCAGCGCGTAGGCGTGGTAGATGAAAAGACGCGGCAGGTAGAACAATGCCGCGAACCAGAGAATCAGCGCCAGGATGTGCAATGCCAAAAGCCAAGCGGTCATTCGGACTCCCAATCCAGTATCGGTCCAGCACCAACGGTCGGTGACGCCGGCGTACCGCCGGTCTTATCGAAATCCAACGCGCTTGCCGCGCCCGCGCTCGACCTGGGAACACGGCCGACGATGAACGGGCTGCGCGCCTCGTCATCATAACGGAAAGCGACCTGCCCGGCGGCCACGATGACGCCAGCCGGCGCAGCGAAATGCTACACTATCTCCCATTCTGCGATGGATGAGGCCGCAGCGACGTCCGCCCAGCGCCATCGCACCACCTGTCCAGGAGGCTACGCATGAGTGGCGCCGAAACCTTCATCCCGACTCCGCTGATCCTCACCGATCGCGCCGCGGCGCGGGTGCGCCAGCTGGCGCAAGCAGAGCACAACCCCGCGCTCAAGCTGCGCGTATACGTCACCGGAGGCGGCTGCTCCGGTTTCCAGTACGGCTTCGACTTCAGCGACGAGGTCCAGGAAGACGACACCGTGATCGAAAACGGCGGCGTCTCGCTGCTGGTCGATCCGTTGAGCTACCAGTACCTGGTCGGCTCCACGGTGGACTTCGAGGAGGGCCTCGCCGGTGCCCGCTTCCTGATCCAGAACCCCAACGCCACCACCACCTGCGGCTGCGGGATCTCCTTCACCGTCTGATCCCCTCTTACCCATCGCGCGGGCGCAATGCCCGCGTCGAGTACCCTCGTCTTTCCTCTCTTAACTTCTCAAGACTCAGCGCCTCAAGACGCCCGGCTTACGTCGGCTCGATCCAGCGCAGCCCGGAATCCGCGGATATCCGGCTGTGGACAAGTTTTTTTCCCCGACCCCCGATATCGGCCTACAGCCCACGGCAGCGCTGGCCGCGTACCAGCTTGACGTGGACGTGAACGAAAACGATGACAAGCAGGGTATGCGCCGGTTGAAAACAGGGGCACAACTCGGGGTGTGGACAACCATGCATCTTGTCCACAGGCCGCACACCGGCCGCACCCAGCCGGTGCGCCACTTTCCATCACTGTAGCGAACAGGCTAAGTTTATGTAGAGAAAGGATAAAAGTCGGTTTTCCACAGAAAAACCGCTGCTCAGTAGTCACTACTACAACAAAACTTCTTTAAATAAATCCTTTTTCTTATTTTTGTTTAGTAAATGAATCCAAGCTCGAGACGAGGTGTGGAAAACCCCTGACGGTTACCCACAGGCGCGCTATAATGCGCGGCCTAATCCCCAGCGCACCGCATGCCTTCCGCCTTACGCGAACGGCAGGATCGACCCTCTCCGGCATGCTCCAGCGCCCCGACAGTCTTTCGAGGTACTACCGTGGATTACCCCAACCGCTTTGACGTCATCGTCATCGGCGGTGGCCATGCCGGAACCGAAGCCGCGCTCGCTGCCGCTCGCATGGGCGTCGACACCCTGCTGCTGACCCACAATGTCGAGACCCTTGGCCAGATGTCGTGCAATCCCGCCATTGGCGGGATCGGCAAGAGCCACTTGGTCAAGGAGATCGATGCGCTGGGTGGCGCCATGGCGCTGGCCACCGATCGCGCCGGGATCCAGTTCCGTGTGCTCAACTCACGCAAGGGGCCAGCGGTGCGTGCGACGCGCGCCCAGGCAGACCGAGCGCTGTACAGGGCAGCGATCCGGGAGATGCTGGAGAACCAGCCGAACCTTTCGATCTTCCAGCAGGCGGTCAGCGATCTGATCGTCGAGGACGGCAAGGTACGCGGTGCGGTGACCCAGGCCGGGATTCGCTTTCATGGCGAGACGGTGGTGCTGTGCACCGGCACCTTCCTCGGTGGGGTGATCCACATCGGGCTCGAAAACCACAGCGGTGGCCGCGCAGGCGACCCCAGCGCCTCCGCGCTGGCGGCGCGGCTGCGTGAGCTGCCGTTCAACGTGGCGCGGTTGAAGACCGGTACACCGCCGCGAATCGACGCCAGGAGCGTCGATTTCTCGCGCATGCAGGTGCAGCCGGGCGACACGCCGACCCCCGTGATGTCCTACATCGGCACCAGCGCGATGCAGCCGCGCCAGGTCGATTGCTTCATCGCCCATACCAACGAGCGTACCCACGAGATCATCCGCGCCAACCTCGACCGCTCGCCGATGTATTCGGGAGTGATCGAGGGCATCGGACCGCGCTACTGCCCGTCGATCGAGGACAAGATCCATCGCTTCGCCGACAAGCAGAGCCACCAGGTATTCATCGAGCCGGAAGGCCTCACCACCCACGAGCTCTATCCCAATGGGATATCGACCTCGCTGCCGTTCGACGTCCAGCTTTCCCTGGTGCGCTCGATCGAGGGCCTGGAACGGGCACACATCACCCGTCCCGGCTATGCGATCGAGTACGACTTCTTCGATCCACGCGACCTGCATCACTCGCTCGAGACCCGCTTCGTCGAGAATTTGTTCTTCGCCGGGCAGATCAACGGCACCACCGGCTACGAAGAGGCCGGTGCCCAGGGGCTGCTTGCCGGGCTCAACGCCGCACGCCGCGCGCAAGGCCGGGAGTGCTGGTATCCACGTCGCGACGAGGCCTACATCGGGGTGATGGTCGACGACCTGATTCGTCTCGGTACCCAAGAGCCCTATCGGATGTTCACCTCGCGCGCCGAGTACCGGCTGCTGCTGCGCGAGGACAACGCCGACCTGCGCCTGACCGAAAAGGGCCGCGAGCTCGGTCTGGTCGACGATGCACGCTATCGCGCCTTCGAGGCCAAGCGCGAGTCGATCGGGCGCGAGCAGGCCTGGCTCGCCTCGACCTGGATCCATCCGCGCACCGAGGAGGCCGAGCGGTTGGCAACTAAGCTCGGTGAGCTCACCCGCGAGCAGCGCCTGCTCGATTTGCTCAAACGTCCCGAACTCGAGTACCAGGACATCGCCGGGCTCAAGCGTGGCGACGCCCCGGTGGCGGACGCGGCGGTCGCCGAGCAGGTGCAGATCCAGGCCAAGTACCAGGGCTACATCGATCGCCAGCAGGAGGAGATCGACAAGCTCAAGCGCCACGAGCAGACCCTGCTGCCGACCGATCTCGACTATGCCCGGATCGACGGACTCTCCAGTGAAATCCGCCAGAAGCTCGATCGCGCCCGGCCGCGCACGCTCGCCGAGGCCGCGCGGATCTCGGGGGTGACGCCGGCTGCGGTATCGCTTCTGCTGATCCAGCTCAAGAAACGCGAGCGCAGCGCGCTCGCGATCGACGCCCAGGAGCGTGCCTGATGGCGGGAGCGATCGACGCGTCCAGGCTCGGTGCGCTGCTCGACCAGGGCTGCGCCCAGCTCGGATTGGAACTCGATGCGGATCGCCGTGATCGGTTGCTGCGTTTCATCGCCCTGTTGCACAAGTGGAACGGCGCTTATAACCTCACCGCAGTGCGAGATCCCGAGGCGATGATCAAACGCCATCTGCTCGATAGCCTGAGCATCGCAGCGTGGGTACGCGGTCCTCGAGTGCTCGATGTCGGCGCAGGCCCCGGGCTGCCCGGGATCGTGCTGGCGATCTTCGATCCTTCGCTGGAACTCACCCTGCTCGACAGTAACGGCAAGAAGGTGCGCTTCCAGCGCCAGGCGGTGCTCGAGCTGGGTCTCGCCAACGTGCATCCGGTGCACGAGCGGATCGAAGCCTTCACCGACGCGCACGGATTCGACCAGATCGTCAGCCGCGCCTTTGCCTCGCTCGACGATTTCATCGCCTTGAGCCGTCCGCTGCTCGGTGCCGGCGGCGAGTGGCTGGCGATGAAAGGCCGACGCGAGGTCGACGAGGAGCGGGCTCCCGCCGGGGTGGTGATCCGTGAGCGCATCTCCCTCGCGGTACCTGGCGAGGAGGGCGCGCGCCACCTGTTGCGGCTCGCGCCGGAGCATCATCTCGATCAGCAAGGAACAGCTTCGTGACCCAGATCATCGCGCTGACCAACCAGAAAGGCGGTGTGGGCAAGACCACTACGGCGGTCAATCTCGCTGCCGCCCTCGGTGCGCTGAAGCGCAAGGTGCTGCTGGTCGATCTCGACCCACAGGGCCATGCCACCATGGGCAGCGGGGTCGACAAGCACGACCTGCCCAACGGCGGCGCCCTCGACGTGCTGCTCGGCGAGATCAGCGCGCGTGAGGCGATCGTGCGCTGCCCCACGGCGGGCTATCACCTGCTGCCCGGCAATGGCGACCTCACTGCCGCCGAGGTCAGCCTGCTCGACTTCGAGCATCGTGAACGGCGCCTGGCCAAGGCGCTCGACGAGGTCAGCGGCGACTACGATGTGGTGCTGATCGATTGCCCACCGTCGCTCAACATGCTCACGGTCAACGCTTTGACCGCAGCGGACGGGGTACTCATCCCGCTGCAGTGCGAGTTCTACGCCCTCGAAGGGCTCTCTGCGCTGCTCGACACTGTCGAGCAGGTGCGTGCGAGCATCAATCCGACCCTGGCCATTCATGGCATCGTGCGAACCATGTACGACAATCGCATCAGCCTCACCCGGGACGTCAGCAAGCAGCTCTCCGACTATTTCGGCGACGACCTGCTGAAGACCGCCATCCCGCGCAACGTGCGCGTCGCCGAAGCGCCGAGCCACGGTCTTCCGGTGACCAAGTACGCCAAGCTCTCGCGCGGCAGCCACGCCTATCGGGTGCTGGCCAAGGAGCTGATCAAAAGGCTCTCGCTATGAAACGCCATGTCTCGTCCACGCCTGCCTTGCCGGCATCCGCAGAGGGGAATCTCGCATGACACGCAAGCGCGCACTGGGACGCGGGCTCGATGCGCTGATCGGCGCGCGGGGCCGCAGCCGTACGCCGCTCGACGAGGTGAGCGTCGACGAGCGGCATGCCGATCCAGCCGAAGCCCCGGCCGATGTTTCCCCCCGCTCGGCGGAGGAGCACGCAGAGCGGCTGCTGCGGCTCGAGCTCGGCGCGCTGAGCCGCGGCCGCTACCAGCCGCGAAGGGAGTTCGATCGCGAACGGCTCGATGAGCTCGCCGCCTCGATCAAGCACCGTGGCGTGATGCAGCCGATCGTGGTGCGTCCGCTCGCCGGTAAGGGCGAGCGCCAGCGCTACGAGATCATCGCTGGCGAGCGTCGCTGGCGCGCGGCGCAGCTCGCTGGGCTCGAGGTGATTCCAGCAGTGGTTCGGGAATTGGACGACGAGTCCGCGCTGGCGCTGGCGCTGATCGAGAACATCCAGCGCGAGGATTTGAGCGCGATCGACGAAGCGCTGGCGCTGAAGAGGCTGATCGACGAGTTCGCCCTCACCCAGCAGCAGGTCGCCGAGGCGGTCGGCAAGTCGCGCGCCCAGGTGGCCAACCTGCTGCGACTGCTGGCGCTGGAGGCGGAGGTGCAGGGCATGCTGGAGCGCGGCGAGCTGGACGTTGGCCACGCCCGGGCGCTGCTGCCATTGAAGGGTGCGCGGCAGCGTCACGCTGCTCGTGACGTGGTGGCACGCGGGCTTACCGTGCGTCAGACCGAGTCGATGGTACGTCGGCTGCTATCGCCGCCGGCGAAGGAGTCCCGCAGCACGGCGGACGTCGCCCAGCTCGAGAACCGTCTCGGCGAGCTGCTCGGCGCCGCGGTGAAGATCGATCATGGTGCATCCGGCAAGGGCAAGGTACTGATCAAGTACTCGAGCCTCGACGAGCTGGACGGAATACTCGCCCATATCCGCTGAGGTGATGGGTGGTTCGATGCCTGGGCTGCGGCATTTTGCCGCAGATTCACTGGAATCAGCGCTCAGCGGGCTTAAATCAAGCCCAAGAGGCAGGCTTCCGACCAACATTGCATTGAAGCGCATCTGTGCGCGCCTTATAATTCGCCGGAATTTTGAAGCCGAACCTTGGCTTGCGCGCATTCTAAGCGCCAGGCGCCGCCCGGAAAGACAGTCGAGTACTTGGACATCATGCAGCGAGTGAGTTCCGCGGTACATCGCCAAAGAAAGCCGCGCGACACCTTGCCGTTCAAGATCGTGTCGGTTCAGTCGGCCGTGGGAATGGCGGCGGCACTGGTCGCGTTGCTTGCGATCGACCAACAGGCCGCCTTCAGCGCGTTCTCCGGTGCGTTGGTCAGCGTGATTCCCTGCTTCTATTTCGCTTGGCAGTTTTCGCGTGTCTACTCGGCTCGTGCCGCGCAAGGTTCCGTCGGCACGCTCTATCGTGCGGAAGCGGGTAAGTTCGGTTTGACGGTGGCACTCTTCGCGATCGTGTTCGCGCTAGTGCCCCCCTCAAACCCAGCTTCGTTCTTTTGTGCTTACGTGGCGACCTCCCTTGCGCACTGGCTAGCCCCCTGGCTGCTGCGCGGGCTGGTCGGCCGCCGGATTTGAGGCAGATCAATGGTCGCGAGCGAATCGTCAGCATCATCGGCATACATCAATCACCACCTCCAGAATCTGACCTTCGGTCTGCACCCGGAACGCGGTTGGTCACTGGCCCACAGCGGCGCTGACGTCGAGGCGATGGGCTTCTGGTCCATTCACCTCGATTCGATGTTCTGGTCGATCCTGATCGGCGTGGCCTTCCTCTGGCTCTTCCGGCGCGTCGCCAAGTCGATGACCGCCGGTGTGCCGGGGCGTACCCAGAACATCGTCGAGATGGCGGTGGTCTTCGTCGGCGACCTGGTACGCAACACCTTCCATGGCAAGAGCAATCTCATCGCCCCGCTGGCCCTGACGATCTTCGTCTGGATCCTGTTGATGAACTCGATCAAGTTCCTGCCGGTCGACCTGATCCCGAGCATCGCCGCCCTGCTCGGCGTCGAGTACATGAAGCCGGTGCCCACCGCCGACCCCAATGTCACCATGGGCATGGCGCTGAGCGTCTTCGCGCTGATCCTTTACTACAGCATCAAGATCAAGGGCGTCGGCGGCTTCTCTCGCGAGCTGGCCTTCACCCCGTTCAATCACTGGGCGCTGGTGCCGTTCAACCTGGTGCTAGAGCTGATCGGACTGCTGGTCAAACCGCTCTCTCTGGGTCTTCGACTGTTCGGCAACATGTTCGCCGGCGAGGTGATCTTCATCCTGATCGCCCTGCTGCCGTTCTGGATTCAATGGACGCTGAACGTGCCGTGGGCAATCTTCCATATCCTGATAATCCCGCTGCAGGCCTTCATCTTCATGATGCTGACTGTCGTCTACCTGAGCCAGGCCCACGAGAAACACTAAAAGGAATCATCGAGCTCGCGCCGCGTGGCGCAGTCCGGTCTGGCCGACGCCGACCACTCTGCGCCGGGGCGCTGGATCGATCGACGTCGTGCGCGATGCCTCGGTGACTGGACGCATCTGCACTTACCCTTGAACCGACCCAACCTTGGTTTATCTACAGGAGTCTCACCATGGAAATGATTTACATCGCTGCCTCGATCATGATCGGTCTCGGCGCGCTCGGCACCGGTATCGGCTTCGCCATCCTCGGCGGCAAGCTGCTCGAGTCCACCGCTCGCCAGCCCGAGCTGAGCAACCTGCTCCAGACCCGTACCTTCCTGATGGCCGGCCTGCTGGACGCCGTGCCGATGATCGGTGTCGGTATCGCGATGTACCTGATCTTCGTCGTCGCTGGTTGATCCGCCAGTGCCGGGCGGGTTCTAACCAACTGGCTCGGCTCTCACGATTCCGGTCACCACGAATTGTCAAAGGTACTCGCCTGTGAACATCAACCTGACACTCATCGGACAAGCGATCTCGTTCGCGATCTTTGTCTGGTTCTGCATGAAGTACGTGTGGCCGCCGATCTCCAGTGCGCTCGCAGAGCGTGAGAAGAAGATCGCCGAAGGTCTCAATGCCGCAGATCGTGCCAAGCAGGAACTCGACCGCGCCCAGGCCGAAGCCGAGCAGATCCTGCGCGAGACGCGTGACGAGGCAGCCAAGATCGTCGAGCAAGCGCGTTCGCGCTCGAACAAGATGATCGAGGAAGCACGCGAGACCGCGCGGGTGGAAGGTCAGCGAATGATCGACAGCGCCCGTGCCGAGATCGAGCAGGAAGTGCAGAGCGCCAAGCTCGCGCTGCGCGCGCAGGTCGCGTCGCTCGCCGTGCAGGGTGCTGAACGGATCCTCGAGTCCTCCGTCGATGAGAAGAAGCACGCTGATCTTCTCGACAAGCTCGCCGCCGAGCTCTGAAGGAGGATTTCATGGCACAGTCGAATCCCGCTACGGTCGCCAGGCCTTACGCCAAGGCAGCCTTCGAAACGGCGGTTGCACAGGGTGACCTGAGCAACTGGTCGAAGATGCTCGAGCTTCTCGCCTGCGTCGTTCTGGATCCTCGCGTCGAAAGCGTGATCGAAGATCCGCGTCACGCACCGAGCCGCACGGCGGAAATCCTCGTCGAACTCTGCGGCGACCAGCTCGACGCTCGGGGCGCCAACTTCGTTGCCCTGCTCGCCGAGAACGGGCGACTGGCGGCGCTGGCCGAGATATTTGAACAGTTCGAGGCTGCTCGCGCTGAGCACGAGCGCCGCGTCGAGGTCGAAATCATCAGCGCCTTTGCCTTGAGCGATGCGCAGCAGGGCAAGCTCGTGCGAGCGCTCAAGAAGCGCCTCGACCGTGAAATCTCTATCACCACTTCAGTGGACGGCTCGCTGATCGGCGGTGTCATCATCCATACAGGCGATACCGTCATCGACGGGTCGCTGCGTGGACGATTGGCGCAGCTCGAGAGCAGTCTGAACGCCTGAGGTCAGGGGACATGGCATGCAGCAACTGAATCCTTCCGAAATCAGCGACATCATCAAGAGCCGGATCGAAAAGCTCGATGCCGGTCTTGAAGCCCACAACGAGGGCACCATCGTCAGCGTCGCCGACGGCATCGTCACCGTCCATGGGCTGACCGACGCCATGTACGGCGAGATGATCGAGTTCCCTGGCGATGTCTACGGCATGGTGCTCAACCTCGAGCGCGACAGCGTAGGCATCGTGGTGCTCGGCGACTACGAGATGCTCACCGAGGGCATGATCGGCAAGTGCACCGGCCGCATCCTCGAAGTGCCGGTCGGCCCCGAGCTGATCGGCCGCGTGGTCGATGCGCTGGGCAACCCGATCGATGGCAAGGGCGACATCAAGACCACCGAGCGTGATGCGATCGAGAAGATCGCACCCGGCGTCATCTGGCGCCAGGGCGTCGATCAGCCGGTGCAGACTGGCCTCAAAGCGATCGACGCGATGGTGCCGATCGGTCGTGGTCAGCGCGAGCTGATCATCGGCGACCGCCAGGTCGGCAAGTCGGCGATCGCGATCGATGCGATCATCAACCAGAAAGGCAAGGGCATCGTCTGCGTCTACGTGGCCATCGGCCAGAAGCAGTCGACCATCGCCAACATGGTGCGCAAGCTCGAAGACAACGGCGCGATGGGTCACACCATCATCGTCGCCGCCGGCGCCGCCGACCCTGCCGCGATGCAGTATCTCGCGCCCTACGCCGGCTGCACCATGGGCGAGTACTTCCGCGATCGCGGCCAGGACGCGCTGATCGTCTATGACGATCTGACCAAGCAGGCCTGGGCCTATCGCCAGATCTCGCTGCTGCTCAAGCGCCCGCCGGGCCGCGAAGCCTATCCCGGCGACGTCTTCTATCTTCACTCGCGTCTGCTCGAGCGCGCCTCGCGCGTCAGCGCCGCGTACGTCGAAGAGTTCACCAAGGGTGAAGTGAAAGGCCAGACCGGTTCGTTGACCGCGCTGCCGATCATCGAGACCCAGGGCGGAGACGTTTCGGCGTTCGTTCCGACCAACGTGATCTCGATCACCGATGGTCAGATCTTCCTCGAGACCAACCTGTTCAACTCGGGCGTGCGCCCGGCGATCAACGCCGGTCTCTCGGTCTCCCGTGTCGGTGGCGCGGCGCAGACCAAGGCGATCAAGAAGCTCGGCGGCGGCGTGCGCCTGGCGCTGGCGCAGTATCGCGAGCTGGCGGCGTTCTCGCAGTTCGCCTCCGACCTCGACGAAGCCACCCGCAAGCAGCTCGAGCACGGCCAGCGCGTCACCGAACTGATGAAGCAGAAGCAGTTCGCGCCGATGTCGGTCGCTGAAATGTCGGTATCGCTGTACACCGCCAACGAAGGCTACCTGAACGACGTGGCGGTCAGCGACGTACTGGTCTTCGAACGCGATCTGCTCGAGTACATGCACACCGAGCATGCCGGGCTGCTGGACAAGATCAACCAGAAGGGCGGCTACGACGACGAGATCCAGAAAGGTCTCAAGGAAGCCGTCGAGAGCTTCAAGGCGACCCGCAACTAAGCAAGGCTAGGTGGGGGCGGGTGCGCCCCACCGATGCTCTAGGGAGGCGTGCCGGATCGCTCCGGACGCCACCAGCGAACGTGGCGCGGCGGGTTCCAGCCTCAAGCAACACGTTTCCGGGTTCGTACAGGAGATCGCCATGGCAGCCGGAAAAGAGATCAAGCAACAGATCGGCAGCATCAAGAACACGCAGAAGATCACCAGTGCGATGGAGATGGTCGCTGCGTCGAAGATGCGCCGGGCTCAGGAGCGTATGGCGGCGAGTCAGCCCTATGCGCGCAAGGTTCGCGAGGTGTGCTATCACACCGCCGGTGCGAACCTGGATTATCGCCATCCCTACTTGATGCAGCGTGAGCTCAAGCGCGTTGGCTTGATCATCGTCACCACCGACCGTGGGCTGTGCGGTGGGCTCAACGTCAACGTGTTCAAGGCCGCGCTGAGCGAAGCCAAGCGCTATCACGATCAGGGTATCGAGGTAGCCTTCTGCGCGATCGGCAGCAAGGGCACGAGCTTCTTCAAGAAGTACGGCGGCGAGCTGATGGCCTCCAAGTCGGGCCTGGGCGATGCCCCCGATGTCGGTGCCCTGCTCGGCAGTATCAAGGTGATGCTCGATGCCTTCGACGAAGGCAAGCTGGATCGGCTGGTGCTGGTCGCGAACGAGTTCGTCAACACCATGACGCAGAAGCCGGTCGTTCGTCAGCTGCTGCCGCTCGAGGCCAACCCCGAGGAAGCGCCGGTGGCGACCAAGGGGAGCTGGTTCTATCTCTTCGAGCCTGAGGATCCGAAAGTGATCCTCGATGGACTGCTGGTGCGCTACGTCGAATCACAGGTCTATCAGGCCGTGGTCGAGAATATCGCTTGTGAGCAGGCGGCTCGGATGATCGCGATGAAGAATGCCTCCGACAACGCTGGTGAAATCATCAGCGACCTGCAGTTGGCCTATAACAAGGCGCGTCAGGCGGCGATCACCCAAGAGATCTCCGAGATTGTTGGCGGTGCCGCGGCGGTCTGATGCCGAAGGCGACGCCGCCCATGGATCATTCGACATGCCTGGCGGCATGACAGAATTGCAGGTTTAGAGGACACCAGATGAGCGGACATATCGTACAAATCATCGGCGCTGTCATCGATGTGGAGTTTCCCCGCGAAGACGTGCCCAAGGTCTACGATGCACTTAACGTAGACAACACCGAGACCGTGCTCGAGGTCCAGCAGCAGCTGGGCGACTGCGTCGTGCGCGCGATCGCGATGGGATCCACCGAAGGGCTGAAGCGCGGCCTGCCGGTCTCCAACACCGGTGCACCGATCCAGGTGCCGGTAGGCACCCAGACCCTCGGCCGGATCATGGACGTGCTTGGTCGACCGATCGACGAAGCCGGCCCGATCGGCGAGGAAGTGCGGATGTCGATCCACCGCCGCGCGCCGGGCTATGCCGACCAGGCGGCCTCCAACGAGCTGCTCGAGACCGGGATCAAGGTCATCGACCTGGTCTGCCCGTTCGCCAAGGGCGGCAAGGTCGGTCTGTTCGGTGGCGCCGGGGTCGGCAAGACCGTCAACATGATGGAGCTGATCCGTAATATCGCGATCGAGCACTCCGGCTTCTCGGTGTTCGCCGGCGTCGGCGAGCGCACCCGTGAAGGTAACGACTTCTATCACGAGATGAAGGAGTCGAACGTTCTCGACAAGGTCGCGCTGGTCTACGGCCAGATGAACGAGCCTCCGGGCAACCGTCTGCGCGTTGCGCTGACCGGCCTTACCGTCGCCGAGAAGTTCCGCGACGAAGGCCGCGACGTGCTGCTGTTCATCGACAACATCTACCGCTTCACCCTGGCCGGTACCGAAGTGTCCGCACTGCTTGGACGCATGCCTTCCGCGGTGGGCTACCAGCCGACCCTGGCCGAAGAGATGGGCATGCTCCAAGAGCGCATCACCTCGACCAAGACCGGCTCGATCACCTCGGTCCAGGCGGTCTACGTCCCCGCGGACGACTTGACCGATCCGTCGCCGGCGACCACCTTCGCGCACCTCGATGCCACCGTCGTACTCTCGCGCCAGATCGCCGAGCTCGGCATCTATCCCGCGATCGATCCGCTCGACTCGACCTCGCGTCAGCTCGATCCGCTGGTCGTCGGCGAGGAGCACTACAATGTCGCTCGGCGTGTCCAGAACGTGCTCCAGCGCTACAAGGAGCTCAAGGACATCATCGCGATCCTCGGCATGGACGAGCTCTCCGACGAAGACAAGGCGACCGTTGCCCGTGCGCGTAAGATCCAGCGCTTCCTGTCGCAGCCGTTCTTCGTCGCCGAAGTGTTCACCGGTGCACCGGGCAAGTACGTTTCGCTCAAGGACACCATCGCAGGCTTCACCGGGATCCTCGACGGTGACTACGACGATCTGCCCGAACAGGCGTTCTACATGGTCGGCGGCATCGAAGAAGCGATCGAGAAAGCCAAGGGCATGCGCTGAGCATCCCTTCATTCGACGCCGTCCCTGGGCGGCGTCGGTAGGAGACAGAGATGGCAAACAGCTTCCAGTGCGACATCGTCAGCGTCGAGACAGCGATCTTTTCCGGTAAGGTGTCGCAGGTCGTCGTCACCGGCAGCGAAGGTGAGCTGGGCATTCGCGCGGGCCACGAGCCGCTGCTGACCCTGCTGGCGCCGGGGCCGGTGCAAGTGACTCGCGAAGGTGGCCAGGAGGAGGTGTTCTACGTCTCCGGTGGCTTCCTCGAGGTACAGCCGGACATGGTGTCGATCCTCGCCGATACGGCCGCGCGGGCGCGCGACCTCGACGAGGCTTCCGCGCAGCGTGTACGCGACGAGGCGCAGCGGGCGATCGGCGATAAGAAAGCCCAGCTCGACTATTCGAGCGCGCTTGCCGACATCGCCGAGGCCAACGCACGGCTTCGCACCCTCAACGAGCTCAAGCGCCGCAAGTCCTGATCGCTGATGTCGTTCCAGACGCCCTGGCCTTGGCCGGGGCGTTTGCGTTTTAACCGTTTTGACGCGTGCCGCCGGTCGCCGCGCTGTGGTGTAATCCCTCCATTCCCGGCCGGCGTTGCTCGATGCATCGCTGTGCTATGTCTCCATTCAACCGATTTTCCGCGGAGTATCCATGTCCCTCGATGTCGTGATCCTCGCCGCCGGCCAAGGCAGCCGGATGCGCTCCAGGCTGCCCAAGGTTCTTCACCCGCTTGCCGGCCGGCCGATGCTGCAGAGGGTGGTAGACGCAGCCAGGACGCTCGGGGATGCGCGCCTGCACGTCGTGATCGGACACGGTGCAAAGCGGATCGAGACGGCGTTCGAAGGCCAGGGCCTGGATTTCGTGGTGCAGTCCGAGCAGCTGGGTACTGGTCACGCGGTGGCCCAGGCGCTGGCGTCGCTTGGCGACGGCCCGGTGCTGGTGCTCTACGGTGATGTGCCGCTGATCCGGGGCGAAACCCTCGAGCGACTGATCGAAGGGCTCGATCACGACCGGCTCAATCTGCTCACCGTCGAACTCGCCGATCCCTCCGGCTATGGACGGATCATTCGCGATGGGAGTGGGCGGATCACGAGCATCGTCGAGCACAAGGACGCAAGCTTGGAGCAGCGTCGGGTGCGCGAGTGCAATACCGGTATTCTCGCCACCACTGGAGCGCTGCTGAAGCGCTGGCTGCCGAAGCTCTCCTCGGCCAATGCCCAGGGCGAGTACTACCTCACCGATATCGTCGCCATGGCGCGGTGCGAGGGTATCGAGATCGACGCGACCCAGCCCGAGCGTGTCCAGGAGGTCGAAGGCGTCAATGACCGGATTCAGCTCGCCGCGCTCGAGCGTCTGCTGCAGCGTGAACAGGCCGAGCGGGTGATGGCCGAGGGCGCAACGCTCAGCGACCCTTCCCGCTTCGAACTGCGTGGCTCGCTCGAAGTCGGGTTCGACGTCTCGATCGACGTTGGCTGCGTGTTCGAAGGCGAGGTGAGCCTGGGCGAGAACGTGAGCGTCGGGCCCTATTGCGTGATCCGCGATGCGAACATCGGGCCCGGCACCCGGATCGAGGCGCACAGCGTGATCGACGGCGCCGAGATCGAAGGCGACAGCCAGATCGGACCCTTTGCCCGGCTGCGCCCCGGTACCGTGCTGGCCCGCGGCGTGCGGATCGGCAACTTCGTCGAAACCAAGCAGGCGCGGATCGGTGCCGGCAGCAAGGTCAACCACCTGAGCTACATCGGCGATGCGCGGATAGGCCGAGACACCAATGTCGGTGCCGGGACCATCACCTGCAACTACGATGGGGTGAACAAGCACCGCACCGAGATCGGCGACGAGGTCTTCGTCGGTTCCAATACGGCGCTGGTGGCGCCGATCACGATCGGCGATCGGGTGACTATCGCCGCTGGCTCGACGCTGACCCAGGCGGTGGAGCATGACCGATTGGTGGTCGCCCGCAGCCGCCAGGTCGAGAAGACCGGCTGGCAGCGACCCAAGAAGGGTTGATTTCGAATTGAAACATTGAACGGCGTGTTCGAAAGATATAATCTTTCGGAAACGCCGTTTTTTTCACGGCTACGATAGAGTATTCCATGTCGAGAAGAACGCCCGCACGTCGTGAAGAGATCCTCTCCCTGCTCGAAGAGCAAGGAGAGATCAGCGTCGAGGCGCTGGCCCACTATTTCGCCACTTCGGAAGTGACCATCCGCAAGGATCTCGCCCTGCTCGAGGATGCCGGTCGGTTGATCCGCCGCTATGGCGGTGCCGCGCTGATCCCCCGTGAACAGGCCGAGCCCGCGCGGATTTCACCGATCAAGCAGCGAATCGCCCACGAGGCGCGCCGTCGCATCCGCGATCACGCCCGGATCATCATCGACAGCGGCAGTACCACCGCGGCGCTGATCCCTGAACTCGAGGACGTGCTCGGGCTGGTGGCGATGACCAATTCGCTGATGGTCGCCAACGCCCTGCGCGAGCTTCCGAGCCACCCATCGCTTTTGATGACCGGCGGTACCTGGGACGAGCGCTCGAACTCGTTCCAGGGTCAGATCGCCGAGCAGGTGCTGCGCGCCTATGACTTCGACCAACTGTTCATCGGCGCCGATGGCATCGATCTCGAGCGTGGTACCACTACATTCAACGAGCTGATCCGGCTTTCCCAGGTGATGGCCGAGGTGGCACGCGAGGTGGTGGTGATGGCCGAGGCGGACAAGGTCGGGCGGCGAATGCCGAATCTCGAGCTCGACTGGGAGGCGATCGACGTGCTGATCACCGATGACCGGCTCGAACCAGCGCTGCGCGAGCGTATCACTGCCCGCGGCGTCGAACTGGTGGTGGTCGAAGGAGCTGGCGAGGCGGGCTGAGTTCGTCTCGGAACATTGATCAAGCAGGATTCATCAAGCGCCCTTGCATTGCCGGGGCGAGCGCGAGGAGAAGGGCTATGTGCGGGATCGTTGGAGCGATTGCTTGCCGGCAGGTGCAGGGTATCCTGCTCGAAGGGCTCAAGCGGCTCGAGTATCGCGGCTACGATAGCGCTGGCATGGCGACGCTCGATGACCAAAGCGCGCTTGCACGCCGGCGGGCGGTGGGCAAGGTCGCCGCGTTGGAAGCCGAGCTCGCCAGGGCACCGCTCTCCGGACGCTGCGGGATCGCCCATACCCGCTGGGCGACCCACGGACGGCCGACGGTGGAGAATGCCCATCCGCACTTCTCCAACGGCCGCCTGGCGGTGGTGCACAACGGCATCATCGAGAACTTCGAGCCGCTGCGCGTGGAACTCGAAGCCGACGGCTACCGTTTCTCCTCCGAGACCGACACCGAGGTGATCGCGCACCTGATCGATCGCGAATTCTCTCGCCTGGGTGATCTTTTCGCCGCGGTCGAACGGGTGATCGCGCGGCTCGATGGTGCCTATGCGATCGCGGTCATGCACCGTGACCAGGGCGAGCGGATCATCGGCGCGCGCAAGGGCAGCCCGCTGGTGGTCGGGGTCGGCATCGATGAAATCTTCCTCGCCTCCGATCCGCTGGCGCTGTTGCAGGTCACCGATCGCTTCATCTACCTGCACGAGGGCGATGTGGTACAGCTCTGCCGCGGCGGTGCGCTCGAGATCCACGACCGTACCGGGCAGCCGGTCGAGCGCGCGGTGGTCACCTACGAGCACGGCGATGGCGCGGCGAGCAAGGGACGCTTTCGCCACTTCATGCAAAAAGAGATCTTCGAGCAGTCGGAGGTGATCGCTGCCACGCTCGAAGGGCGCCTTGCTTCGGACCATGCGCTGTCACGCGCCTTCGGCGCCACCGCCGAGGAGCTGTTCGAGCGGATAGAGGCGATTCACATCGTGGCCTGCGGCACCAGCTATCACGCCGGAATGGTCGCCCGCTACTGGCTCGAGAAGCTCGCCGGCATCCCGACTCAGGTCGAGGTCGCCTCCGAATACCGCTACCGCGAAGTGGTGGTGCCGCGCAACACGCTGTTCGTCACCCTGTCGCAGTCCGGTGAGACCGCCGACACCCTCGCCGCGCTGCGCCATGCCCAGGGGCGCGGTGACTATCTGGGCAGCCTTGCGATCTGCAACGTCGCCGGCAGTTCGCTGGTGCGTGAGTCGCAGCTTTCGCTTCTGACCCTCGCCGGCCCCGAGATCGGCGTTGCCTCGACCAAGGCGTTCACCACCCAGCTTACCGCCCTCATGCTGCTCGCGCTGTCGCTGCGCCGGGTTCGCCAGGGCGACGACCCGGTCGCCGCTGGGCTGGTCGAAGCGCTGCGCGGATTGCCCCGGGTGATCGCTCGTACGCTTAAGCTCGACGCCACCATCGAGCGGCTCGCCTCCGCCTTCGGCGAAAAGCAGCATGCACTGTTCCTAGGCCGCGGCACGCAGTTCCCGATCGCCCTGGAAGGCGCGCTGAAGCTCAAGGAGATCTCCTACATCCATGCCGAGGCCTATCCCGCCGGCGAGCTCAAGCACGGCCCGCTGGCGCTGGTGGACGGCGACATGCCGGTGGTTGCGGTAGCGCCCAACGACGAGCTGCTCGAGAAGCTCAAATCGAACCTCCAGGAGGTGCGCACCCGCGGCGGCCAGCTGTTCGTCTTCGCCGACGAAGCCTCAGGGATTCGCGAAAGCGAAGGCGTCACCGTGATCGCACTGCCCGCAGTCGACGAACTGCTCGCCCCGATCGTCTACACCCTGCCGCTGCAACTGCTCGCCTACCACGTCGCCGTGCTGCGCGGCACGGACGTCGACCAGCCGCGTAACCTGGCCAAGAGCGTTACGGTGGAGTGAGGTAAGGAACCCAGGCGGTATCGAGTCCTTGACCCGCCTGCCGTGGCACGATGGGTCAGGCGCTTCGCTTGGCTCGCGGTTCCTGCTATGGTCGGGGATTCTCTTGGTGACGAACGAGGCAGCCAATCGCTGCGATCGTTCGCTATTTTCATGGAAACAGCGTCATGGCCTTCAACCTCAAAAACCGCCATCTTCTAAGTCTCATGCACCATGACAGGCGTGAGATCGAGTTCCTGGTCGACCTGTCCATCGATCTCAAGCGCGCCAAGTACGCCGGGCTCGAGAACCAGCGCCTGATCGGCAAGAACATCGCGCTGATCTTCGAGAAGACCTCCACCCGCACCCGCTGCGCTTTCGAGGTGGCGGCGCGCGACCAAGGCGCCGGGGTCACCTACATCGAGCCTTCCTCGTCGCAGATCGGGCACAAGGAGTCGATCAAGGACACCGCGCGGGTGCTCGGGCGGATGTTCGATGCGATCGAATACCGCGGCGCCGAGCAGTCGACCGTCGAGGAGCTGGCCCGCTATGCCGGCGTGCCGGTGTTCAACGGGCTGACCGCGCAGTTCCATCCGACCCAGATGCTCGCCGATGTGATGACCATGCGCGAGCACTGCGACAAGCCGCTTAGGCAGATCAGCTATGCCTACCTGGGTGACGCGCGCTACAACATGGGCAGGTCGCTTCTGATGATTGGCGCCAAGCTCGGCATGGACGTACGCATCGGCGCGCCGCGCGAGCTCTGGCCGGACGAGGAGTTCGTCGATCAGTGCCGTGGCTTTGCCGAGTCGAGCGGTGCAAGGATCACGCTCACCGAGGAGGCGAAGGCGGCGGTGGACGGGGTCGATTTCATCCATACCGACATCTGGGTCTCGATGGGCGAGCCGGTCGAGGCCTGGGACGAGCGCATCGCGCTGCTCTCACCCTATCGGGTCGATACCGCGATGATGGCCGCGGCCAACAATCCTGCGGTCAAGTTCATGCACTGCCTGCCCGCCTTTCACAATACCGAGACCGCGATCGGCCGGCAGGTCGCCGAGCGCTATCCCGAGCTCGCCGATGGCATCGAAGTCACCGAGGCGGTGTTCGAGTCACCGGCCAACGTCGCCTTCGACCAGGCGGAGAACAGGCTGCACACGATCAAGGCAGTGATGGTCGCCTCGCTCGGTTGAGTAAACCCGTTCGTCCCGAGCGTGAGGAACGATCGAGGGATGGAGCGGCGGCGGTGAGGCCGTGGTTCGACTCGGCTCGTTCCTCGCCGGCTCACCACGAACGGATCGATAAATCCGTTCGTCCCGAGCGTGAGGAACGATCGAGGGATGAAGCGGCGGCGGTGGGGCCGTGGTTCGACTCGGCTCGTTCCTCGCCGGCTCACCACGAATGGATCGATAAATCCGTTCGTCCCGAGTGTGCGGAACGAACGATCGAGGGACATGGCTTGCCACTAACGGTGTTGAAACGTGCGCCAAGGCGCTGAGCGGCGGTGCCGGCCTCATTCAAATCGCGTCGGCGCTGAAGGTATCGCACTGGTCGATGTCGCCGGCGCTGAAGCCGCGCTGGAACCAGGCGACGCGCTGGGCGGAGCTGCCGTGGGTGAAGGCGTCGGGTACTACCTGGCCTTGGGTTTCGCGCTGTAGGCGGTCGTCGCCGATCGCGCTGGCGGCGTTGAGCGCTTCTTCCACGTCGCCGCTCTCGAGCCAGGCGTGGCGAGCCTGGGCGCGGTTGGCCCAAACCCCGGCGAAGCAGTCGGCCTGTAGCTCCTGTCGTACCGAGAGACCGTTGGCGCCTTCCATCGGCGCACCGCTCTGGCTCAGCTGCTGCACCCGCTGCGAGATACCCAGCTGGTTCTGGACGTGGTGACCGACCTCGTGGGCGATCACGTAGGCCTGGGCGAAGTCGCCGGCGGCGGAGAAGCGCTGGGCCATTTCATCGAAGAAGGAGAGATCGAGATAGACCTGGTCGTCGCCCGGGCAGTAGAACGGGCCGACCGCCGATGAGGCGAAGCCGCAGGCGGAGTCGACGCCGCCGTTGAACAGCACCAGCCGTGGATCGCTGTAGCGTTCGCCGCGCTCGTCGAAGAGCTGCTGCCAGGTATCCTCGGTATCGCCGAGAATCGCCCTGACGAAGTCGATCTGCTGCGTCTGTTCGGGATCGTCGACCTGCTGCTGGGTCGGCGGGCTCTGTTCGTAGCCCTCCTGGCCGACCAATTGGCCCAGCAGTTGGAGCGGATCCTGTCCAAGCAGCATGCCCACCACCAGCACGATGGCAACGCCGCCAAGGCTCAGCCCTTTGCCCCCGATCGGCAGGCGCCTGCCCGATCCCGCGCTGCGTCGATCCTCGACGTTGTCGCTACGACGACCCTTGTCCCACTTCATCGGCGTCCACTCCGGATGGCTACTCAACTTGAGCTGAGTTTAACAGGCTTGGAGCAAAACGCCGTTTCCACCCTTTAGCGATCAGGCGCGTGCGCGCTCGAGCCGCTGCTGCTCGCTCCGTGCCGGTGCCTTGCTGGTCGACTGCTTGCGGTGATGATGGGCCAGAACCACGGCCAGCACCGCGAAGGCGAGCAGCGAGAAGACGATCTCCGAGGGGCTATAGACCAGTATCGCGATGGCGACCAGGGCGAGATCCCAGCAGGCCGTGGTGCGTGCGGCATGCCAGCCGCGGCTGCGTTCTAGATGCAGGGCGAGGATGTTGATGCCCCCGAGCGAGGCGTTTTCGCGAAACATCATCGCCAGTCCCACACCCAGCAGCAGCCCGGCGGCGATGGCCGCGATCGGCAGGCTGATGTCACCGAGCGGCAGCCAATCGTTGAATGCCTTGATCAGCAGCGACAGCAGGGTGACGCAGGCAAGGGTGCGCAAGGTGAAGGCGCGGCCCAGGGAGCGCCAGCCGAGCAGATAGAACGGCAGGTTGATGATGAAGAACAGCAGCGCGAAGTCGAGCGCGGTGACCCGTTCGAGCAGCAGGCCGAGGCCGGCTGTGCTGCTCATCAGCATGCCGCCCGACTGCAGCAGATGGATGCCGAGCGCACTGAGCAGGCAGCCCTGGAACAGGGTGAAACAGGATCGCCAGCGGGGCGAAAGTGGATTCAACATGGTCGTGATCTCCCGAAGGGTAGTCGGGGATGGAAGTCACGCAGCGGGATGGCGCTGCGAACCTTGCCGGCCTGGACACTTTTGGTGCAGTGGACGGCGAATGACGCTCCGTGGCGATGCTCCGGGGTGGGGAAGTCGGTTCGCGTGGATCGTCGTTTCGAGCTCGAAGGCGATGCCTGGCGGGGGCTCAATGACGTAATGATAGCCGAAACATGATTGAAAAAGCGTAGGCCGGCGAGAGAAAGAACCGGACCCGGAAGCCTCCGGGTCCGGCTTCGTCACGAGGACGGGCCAAGGCATGCGACTATTGAGCAATCAACTTAGGCAAGTTCCGTGCCAGCCTCAGCGAGCGTTGGGCATGAGCACCCACAGCTGGCCATTTTGTTTCATCCGCCCAGCGCTCTCGCCGGCGCTGTCGCCGCGTCCCCAGAAGAAGTCGGCACGCACTGCGCCCTTGATCGCGCTACCGGTGTCCTGGGCCACCATCAGCCGCTGCAGCGGCTCGCTGGTATAGGGACGGGTGGTGGAGAGGAACACCGGCGCGCCCAGCGGGATCTTGCTCGGATCGACTGCGATGCTGCGCTCCGCGGTCAGCGGCACGCCCAGCGCACCGATCGGGCCGAGCTGAGGATCGGCATACTCAGGCGGCAGTTCGCGGAAGTAGATGTAGCGAGGATTGACGTTGAGCATCTGCTCGACCTGCTGGGGGTGCGACTTGGCCCAGGCACGGATGCCTGGCATCGTCGCCTGGGCGGGGGTGATCTGGCGGCGATCGAGCAGCCAGCGGCTGAACGAATTGAACGCTCGCTCGTTGGTACCGGCGAAGCCAACACGCATCACGGTACCGTCGTCGAGCTCGATCAGTCCCGATCCCTGGATTTGCAGATAGGCCGCCTCCACCGGGTCGTCGACCCACACCAGCTCATGGCCTTTGAGTACGCCGCTGCCGAGCAGCGTTGCGCGCGGCTGGGTGAGCTGCGCCTTGCTGAGCCCGGTGGGCAGGCGGTGCAAGGGAACCTGGTAAGGGCCGTGTCGGGTGCGGGAGCCGCGCAGGATCGGCTCGTAGTAGCCCGTGATAGTACCGGTGGTGGAGCCGTCGTCGTTGACCACGGCATAGGGAACGAAGTTGGTTTCGAAGAAGCGCTGGATCGCACGGCTATCCAGCGGGTCGATGCTCTCGGAGCTCCGGCAGACCCGCTGCCAGGTGGATTTTCTGACCAGCGCGAGGCAGCTCGAGCGAAATGCGCTCCACGCCGAAAGCGCGTTATCCTGCGACCAGCCTGGCAGTCCATGCCAGTCCGAGGCTTCAAGGCGGGTCTGCTGGGGGTCCGGCGGGACCGGCAGGCTCGGCGCCGCCCCGGGCGAGCTGATCACTACCGGTGTGTCCGGCTGTATCGAGGTGGTGCCGCAGGCACCGAGCAGGCCGAGCGCTCCCAGGCCGAGCAGCGCAATGCAGGCGCGACGCAGTGGTATGGAAAGCGACAGTCGGTAGCGCATTCCGGTGCGAAGACGGCGAATGGACATCAGCAGGTTATCCACGAAACGAGAGACCTCTACTTGCCAAAGCGCGTGGCGAAACGGCCATGACCTCGGGAAATTCATGCCGGTAGCGAAAGGCGTGCGGCGTGGGCCGCCAAGATAGTAGTGCACAGCGACGGGGGCACGAAAGCCCGTCATCGGTCGGTACAGCATCGGGGCAGCGAGGATGGTGAACGAAAAAGAGGGCAGATTGCACCTGGGGCTCGCGATGTGGGCCAATCCGGACTGGCGCGGTACGCTCTATGGCCCGCATGCGCCAATGAACGAAAGCCTGGCCGACTATGCGACGGCGTTTTCCGCGGTGGAAGGCAACACCACCTTCTACAGCGGTGCGCCCAAGGCCGAAACCGTGGCCGCTTGGGCGACGCTTGCACCGAGGGAGTTTCGCTTCTGTTTCAAGCTGCCGTCGCGGCTCACCCATGAGCGCCGGTTGGACGGCATCGAGTCGGAGTTCGAGGCGTTCGTCGCACAGCTATCGCCTCTGGGAGAACGTCTAGGCCCCATCATGGTGCAGTTGCCGCGCAATTTTGGCGGTGACGAACTCGACAAGCTCGCCCGTTTGCTCGAACGCTGGCCCAAAGGGGTGGGCTGTGCGGTGGAGCCGCGGGATCCAGCGATGTTCGCCAAAGGTGAGGTGGAAAAAGAGTTCAATCAATTGTTGATAACTCACGGCGCCGATCGCGTCATGCTCGATGTCAGAGCACTGTTCTCTACCCCTGCCGATGCCGCGCCATCGCTCGCCAAGGCCCAGAGTGAAAAGCCGAAACGTCCATTACACGTGATCTCCACGGCGAATGCGCCGATCGTGCGCTTCATCGGCCATGCCGACATGCAGCGCAACGCGGACTATTTCACCCCTTGGGTCGAACGTCTGAACCTGTGGATAAATCAGGGGAAAACACCTTTTTTATTTGTGCATACACCCGACAATAAAGCAGCGCCATGGCTCGCCCGGCAGTGCTATCAGCGGATCCTCGATGCTTCCAGTAATCCGTCGGAGTGGCCCGCGCCCGCGGCTTTTCCAGGCGAGCGGCAGAACGCGTTGTTCTGAGTGTTTCATCCGCTGTTTGCCTCTCGATCGGCCCTCTCGATCAGACCCATCTGAGGCGAACAAAGCGCCGGTTGGACGGCGCTTTGACCCTGCTCTCAAGACTGACTCGCGAGTGGGAAGATCAGTAGAGGTCGCTATCCTGGGCGAGCCGTCTTCGCTCCCAGTGGCGTTCGATGCCCTGGCGGGCGTTGCGGTATCGATATTCGGCGAGTTGACGACGCTTGCTCTGAGCGAGCGCCTCGAGGGTGAGGAAGGTGTTGAGCAGACGATTTTCTACCACATTCTTGGACGACTTACGGCGCATTCGCTGACTCCTTGATGCAAAGAGAGCTGTGCTGGACTCTGCCTCAAAAAGTGCCGTACCGGATGACTCCGCGCTGGAAGCGTCCCAGTGTCGGGGGATTCGCGTCGAGGGAATCGCGAAGCGGGCGCCATCGCGAAGCCCATGCCGCGCTTGGACGCTCTTGCCGTTGCCATCAGCCGCTCGGCGACGATTCGGACCTAGCCCAAGTCCTGCCAGTGAGGTGATACGTCGGCGCTATGACAGCCTGATGACCAAGCGCGTGCATCGACCCTCGGGAATTAACATAGCAAATGTCGGGCCAGGATTGGAACGATATTGGAACATTGTGATCCTGCCCCTGTCCGAGCTCTAGGCTGGTCGTTCGCTTCGATGCCTTCGTCGGTCGCTCTTCCGATAGCTGCCGGTCGGGGCGGTGGCGAGGGCTGTGATAGACTTTCCGTCCATTCAAGACCTGTATCGGGTGCCCTTCGTGACTCTCCAACACCCTCTTCTCGATTCGCTCAACGAGGCTCAGCGCGAGGCCGTGAGCGCACCGCAGGGCAACCTGCTGGTGCTTGCCGGTGCCGGCTCGGGCAAGACCCGGGTGCTGGTTCATCGAATTGCCTGGATGCTCGAGGAGGAGGGGCTGTCGCCGTTCTCCATCCTGGCGGTGACCTTCACCAACAAGGCGGCGCGGGAGATGCGCACCCGGCTGGATGCGCTGCTCAGCCTGCCGCCGCGGGGCATGTGGGTGGGCACTTTCCACTCCATCTCCCACCGGCTGTTGCGCACCCACTGGCACGACGCCCGGCTGGTCGAACACTTCCAGATCATCGACAGCGATGACCAGCTTCGCCTGGTCAAGCGGCTGCTCAAGGATCACAGCATCGACGACGAGCGCTTCCCGCCGCGCCAGGTCGCGAACTTCATCTCCGGTTGCAAGGAAGAGGGGCTGCGTCCTGCTCAGGTCGATGCTGCGGGCGATCCCTACCTTGGCCAGATGGTCGATCTCTACGAGCTCTATCAGCTCGCTTGCGAGCGCGCGGGCCTGGTCGATTTCGGCGAGCTGCTGCTGCGTTCGCTCGAGCTGTTGCGCGACAATCCGCACCTGCTCGAACACTACCGCGAGCGCTTCGGCCACATCCTGGTCGACGAGTTCCAGGACACCAACACCCTGCAGTACGCTTGGCTCAAGCAGCTTGCCGGCGATCGCGCGCGGCTTACCGTGGTCGGCGACGACGATCAGTCGATCTACGGCTGGCGCGGGGCCAAGGTCGAGAATCTGGCGCGTTTTCGTGATGAGTTCGCCGATACCAGGGTGGTACGCCTCGAGCGCAACTATCGCTCCACCGAGGCGATCCTCGAGGCGGCCAACTCGCTGATCCGGAACAACGCCGGGAGGATGGGCAAGGAGCTTTGGACCGACGTCGGCGAGGGCGAGAAGATCTCGCTCTACGCCGGGTTCAACGATCTCGACGAGGCACGCTTCATCGTCGATACCATCGGTCGGGCGGTGCGCGAGGGACATGCGCGTCGCGACATCGCGATCCTCTATCGCTCCAACGCCCAGTCACGGGTGCTCGAGGAGGCGCTGATCCGCGCCGGCATGCCCTATCGGATCTACGGTGGCCACCGGTTCTACGAACGACTCGAGATCAAGAACGCCCTCGGCTATCTGCGCCTGATGGTGACACGCGATGATGACGCGGCGCTCGAGCGAGTGATCAACGTGCCGACCCGTGGGATCGGCACCAAGAGCGTCGAGCAGCTGCGCGCGCATGCCCGTGACGAGGGCATGTCGCTATGGGAGGCGCTGCACGACGCGGTGGCGCGCAGGCTGATCGGAGGCCGTGCGGCCAGTGCGCTGTCGTCCTTCGCCGACCTGATCGACCAGCTCGACAATGATACCTCTGGATTGCCGCTCGATGAGCTGATCGATCACGTGATCGAGGCCACCGGATTGATCGACTACCACCGTGCCGAGAAGGGCGAAAAGGGCCAGGCCCGGGTCGAGAACCTCGAGGAGCTGGTGAGTGCTGCGCGCGCTTTCGCCCAGGGGCAGAGCGGCGTTCGCGGCACCGACCCCTTCGAGCCGGAAGGCGAGGCGGCCGGTGAGGCGACGCTTGGGCGTTTCCTTGCCGATGCCGCGCTCGATGCCGGCGAGCACGAAGCGGACGAGTTCGAGGATGCGGTGCAGATGATGACGCTGCACTCGGCCAAGGGGCTCGAGTTCCCGCTGGTGTTCATCGCCGGCGTCGAGGAGGGGCTCTTCCCCCATCGGATGTCGGTCGAGGAGCCGGGGCGTCTCGAAGAGGAGCGCAGGTTGTGCTATGTCGGTATCACGCGGGCGATGACGAAGCTCTATCTGACCTATGCTGAGATGCGCCGGCTGCACGGCAAGGAGACTTACCAGCGGCCCTCGCGTTTCATCCGCGAGCTGCCCGCCGGGCTGGTCGAGGAGGTTCGCCTGCGCGGCCAGGTCTCTCGTCCGCTCGCCGAGCGCGCGGGGTTCAGCGCATCGCGGCCGCCGCGTCCTGCCCGGGGGCTCGTGCGCCAGTCCCAGGTCGAGGGGGGCGGTGCGAGTCTCTCGCTCGGCCAGCGGGTGCGCCATCCGACGTTCGGCGAGGGCGTGATCCTCGATGCCGAGGGGCAGGGCGATCGCGCCCGGGTCCAGGTCGGCTTCGAGGACCACGGCGACAAGTGGCTGGTGCTCGGCTTCGCCAAGCTCGAGCCGCTATGAGGTTCATCGAACCGTCACCAAACGCAGTCATACTCGAATGACGCATGTGGCCAGCTCCGAGCCGACTTCAACGGCGCGACCCATTGGGTAGGAGGAGCTGCTGCGTCACACCTTCGATTCGTTTCGGGAGAGCCCCATGGACATTTCCAGCGAACAACATAGCCAGCACATCTCCCGCCAGTTCAACCAGGAGCTCGAGGGACTCAAGACCCATCTGATGGCGATGGGCGGCCTGGTCGAGAAACAGATCCTCGACGCGCTCACCGCACTGCTCGACGGCAATGGCGAGCTCGCCGAGGACGTGCGCCGCTTCGACCATGAAGTCAACGAGATGCAGCTGCAGCTCGATGACGAGTGCACCCATATCCTCGCCCGCCGCCAGCCCGCCGCCTCCGACCTGCGCTTGGTGCTGGCGGTGATCCGTGCCGCCTCCGACCTCGAGCGAATGGGTGACGAAGCGGACAAGATCGCTCGCCACGCCCTGGCGTTGATGGGGGGGCAGCACAATGACCGCGGTTTCGTCGAAATCCGCCGGGTCGGCGCGATGGTGCGGGACATGGTGCGCAACGCGCTGACCGCTTTCGCCCGCTTCGATACCAAGCTCGCGCTCGAAGTGCGTCGCGCCGACACCGAGGTCGACAATGAGTACAAGAGCGCGCTGCGTTCGCTGGTCACCTTCATGATGGAGGACCCGGCCTCGATCTCCGGAGTACTCGACGTGCTCTGGGTGCTGCGTGCGCTCGAGCGGATCGGCGACCATGCCGACAACCTCGCCGAATCGGTGATCTATCTGGTCAAGGGCCTCGACCTGCGCCACACTCATCTGCGCGATCTCGACGAGAAGGATCTCGACGATATTGGTTGAACACTTCTCTTCTCGACGACGACGCGGCGCCTTTCCGGCGCCGCGTCGTTTTTTGGAGTGCCCCATGCTCGAAGGCTTGAATGCCCTGCGCCTCGGTATCCGTCTGGTGCTCTCTGCGGGACTTCGCCGCTACGTGATCGTGCCGGTGCTCATCAACCTGGTGCTCTACGCGATCACCATCACTTTGCTGGTGCGCGGTTTCTCCTCGTGGATGGATCAATGGATGGCGCTGGTGCCCAGCTGGCTCGGCTGGCTCGACTGGTTGATCGTCCCGCTGCTCGCGATCGCGCTGCTGATCCCTGCGTTTTTCACCTTCACCCTGATGGTCAACCTGATCGCCTCGCCCTTCTATGGTTTTCTCGCCGAAGCCGTGGAGCGGCGGCTCGGCGGCGGCAGCGAGGATTCACGCAGTCTCGGACGCCAGGCCATCGACAGCTTCAAGCGAGAACTGCACAAGCTCACCTACATCCTGCCGCGCATGGCGCTGCTGTTCGCCGCCGGCTTCGTGCCGGGGCTCAATCTGTTCACGCCGTTTCTCTGGATGCTGTTCTCGGCCTGGTGCATGGCGATCCAGTATCTCGACTATGCGATGGACAACCACGGGGTGAGCTTTCCACGCATGCGCGGGCTGCTGGCTGCGGGCTGGTGGCGAACGCTCGGTTTCGGCGCTGCGGTGAGCCTGACGGTATGGATTCCGCTGCTGAACCTGGTGGTGATGCCCGGTGCGGTGGCCGCCGGTGCGGTGATGTGGCAGAGAAGCTATGCGGCCCTGAATGCCGAGGGGCGATCTTTGCGGGTCAAAGATTAACGAACTATAAGTTCTTGGTTCGTCGCGCATCGGAGAGCTGCGCGGCCCAGGCGGTACCGGCGCGAGGTCTCAGCGTCCATTTTCAGGGAGAAGAAAAGATGCGAAACAAGGAACATTGGCTGCGTCGTACCGGTGCGCTCACGCTCGCCGCGCTGCTTGCGGGCGGCGCGCTGGCCGGTTGCACCACCACCACGCCCCAGGATCGCAGCGATGCGATGACCCAGCAGCGACAGATCGACAACGACGTCCAGCAGGCCCTCGAGCGGCTCTATCGGGCCTCGCCCGAGGCTCGCGAGCTGGTCTCCAGGGCCAAGGGGGTGCTGGTGTTTCCTGGGGTGATCGGTGCCAGCTTCGTGGTCGGTGCCGAGCACGGCGACGGCGCCTTGCTGATCGGCAACCAGACCTCGGGCTACTACACCACCACTGCCGGCTCGATCGGGTTCCAGGCCGGCGCCCAGTCGCGGGCGATCATCTACCTGTTCATGACCGATCAGGCACTGCGTGACTTCACCAGCAGCAACGGCTGGACCGTCGGGGCCGATGCCAGCGTGGCGGTGGCCGACGTCGGTGCGAGTGGCAACATCAATACCAACACCATGCAGCAGCCGATCATCGGATTCGTGATGAACAACGCGGGAATCCAGGCCGGCGTTTCGCTGCAAGGCGCGAAGATCAGCCCGCGCTGAGCGTGCGAGGGCTTGGTTCGACAAGCTTCCGCGCATTCCGAGCTTGTCGAGGGGCTTGCATGACGGAATCGAGGGATAGGAAACCCCCGGCGCTCGGCGAAGGACTCGAGCAGCGTTGAAAGGACGCTGAGACATTCTTCGCCAGCGCTGTCCTGCCCTTCGCGCAGGCACTATGATCAGCACGGGCATCGACTTGTCGCCCCGTGCTCTCCACCCTGAACGCTGGCCCACATCCGCTGTACGCTCTCCGTCGTCCGTCGGTGGGGAAGTGTCCTGGTGTCGTGCTTTTCCTTGACCTGCTGCGAGATTCGTCCCGCCATGCCGAAGCGTTTCCTGTCCCTCGCATTCGCCCTGCTGCTCGCCGGCTGCGCCGGTGCACCTCCTGCTCCGACGCCTCCTTCGCCTCCCCAGGCGCCGACCCCGGTGGTCGAGGTGCCCGATTTCGAGACCCCGGTGATCCAGGACCGGGCACCTGCGCGGCGCTACTCCGCCGAACAGGGCCGTGCTCTCGAACGACGCAGCGGCTATCGCGTCGACCACTCGGTGCGCAGTGCCGGGGTCAACCAGCGGGTTCGCTATCTGGTGATCCACTATACCGGCGGCGACGACGCCGCTGCGCTGCGCGCCCTCACCGGCAGCCAGGTGGGGACCCACTACCTGGTGCTCGACCAGCCCGGCGAGTTCCAGCAGCAGCCGGTGGTGCTGCAGCTCGCTGACGAGTCGATGCGGGCGTGGCATGCCGGTGTCAGCGCCTGGGGGGACCGGGAAGGGCTCAACGACACCTCGATCGGCATCGAGATCGTCAATCCCGGCTTCACCCAGACCCCGAGCGGGCTGAGCTGGTCGCCGTTCTCGGAGTCGCAGATCCAACTGGTGATCGCGCTGGCCAAGGACATCGTCCAGCGCTACGACATCGAGCCCACCAATGTGGTCGCCCACTCCGATATCTCACCCGGGCGCAAGCTCGATCCGGGGCCGTTCTTCCCCTGGCAGCGCCTCGCCCAGGCGGGCGTTGGCGCCTGGCCCGAGCGCGCCACGGTGGCCCGCTACCTGAACCAGTTCTCCAACGGTCGTGTTCCCAGCGTGCGTGCGCTCCAGCAGGGCCTTGCGCGCTATGGCTATCGGCTCGAGCAGACCGGGCGCATGGACGATCAGACCCTGCGGGTGCTGAAGAGCTTCCAGATGCGCTTCAGGCCGACCGACCACACCGGCTTCTACGACGCCGAGAGCGCGGCGATCCTGTTCGCCTTGATCGAGAAGTACCACGGTCCTGCTCAAGCCGGAGCGATCCTCGCCAGCAGCTAGGGCGTGTCAACACGCCCTCGGTGGACCGCTCAATCGGCGCAGGCGTCGCTGGGCGTCGGCAGGCTGACCCGCTCGGCGGGGAAGCAGAGGGTGAAGCGGGCGCCGCGGCCGAGACTCGATTCGATCTCCAGCCGGCCCTGGTGGCGCAGCAGCACGTGCTTGACGATCGCAAGCCCAAGGCCGGTGCCACCGGTCGCGCTGGAGCGGCTCTTGTCGACGCGGTAGAAGCGCTCGGTAAGACGGGAAAGGTGGCGCCGCTCGATGCCTTCGCCATCGTCGCTCACCGACAGGCAGCCTTCGCCGCTGTCGGCCAGGTACCAGCGCAGTTCGATACGGCGGCCGTTGCCGGCGTAGCGTACGGCGTTGGAGACCAGGTTGGTCAGCGCGCTGCGCAGCTCCTCGCGGGCGCCGAGCAGCTCAGCGGAGGTCTCGATCTTGAGCTCGAAGGTCTGGCGGCCCTTCGACAGCGCGACGCCGTCGCTGTGCACCTGTTGGATCAGTGCGGCGACATCGACGGCGATACGCGGCGAGAAGCTCTGCTCGTTTTCGAGCCGCGACAGCATCAGCAGGTCGTCGATCAGGTGACGCATGCGGTCGGCCTGCTGCTCCATCTGCGCGACGCCGCGCGCGAGCCTGGGCGGCAGCGCGGTTTCAGCGGCCTGGGCCAGCGGTTCGAGATAGCCGGTGAACACCGTCAGCGGAGTGCGCAGCTCGTGCGATACGTTGGCGACGAAGTCGCGGCGCATCTGCTCGAGTCGCTGCAGTCGGGTGATGTCGCGTACCACCATCAAGCGCTCGTGATCGCCGAACGGGGTGATCTGGAACTGCAAGGTGCGTGACTCGTCGACCGGCGAAGGCAGTTCGAGCGGATCATCGTAGTGCTGGGCGAGGAAGTAGTGGACGAAGCGCGGATGGCGCAGCAGGTTGGTGACGTGCTGGCCGCGATCCTGAGGCTGCTCGAAGCCGAGCATCCTGGTCGCCGCCGCGTTCCAGCTGTCCAGCGCGGCGTGGGCGTCGAGGATCACCATCGCGTCGTACATCGCCTCCGAGGAGCGCTCGACGCGATCGATCACCCCCTGCAGATGGGCCTGCTGCTGGCGCTCCCGCTTCTGGTAGCGATAGAGGCGATCGAACAGCTCGCCCCAAAGTCCGGTGGCCGACGGTGGGTTGGTGCCATCCGGGGCCTTGGCCCAGCGATAAAGGCGCCTGAGCTGGCGAAAGGTCAGGAGCAGGTAGAGACCCAGCCCGGCGGCAAGGCCGAAACCAGCGTGGCCATAGTGCCCACCCAGCAGGGTGCCGAGCGCGCCGCATAGAGCGAGCAGCAAGAATTCGCGGGTCCAATGGCGCATCGGGAGCCCGTGGCCGCCTCCTTGTCAGGCGCGTGAGCGCTGGCGTGAGAACCGATAGCCGGTGCCGCGCACCGTCTGGATCAGGTAATCGTGACGCTCACCGAGCGCCTTGCGCAAGCGGCGAATGTGCACGTCGACCGTGCGCTCCTCGACATAGACGCTGGCGCCCCAGACCTGATCGAGCAGCTGGGCGCGAGAGTAGGCGCGCTCCTGGTGGGACATGAAGAACGCCAGCAGGCGATATTCTGTCGGCCCCATGTCGATCGGCTGGTTGTCGATGCTGATCCGCTGGCTCTCGGTATTGATCGACAGGCCATCGACCTCGATCACGCCCTGGCTCGCCGGCGCCGCCCTGCGCAGCACTGCGCGCATCCGCGCGATCAGCTCACGGGGCGAGAACGGCTTGGTGATGTAGTCGTCGGCGCCGGCTTCGAGCCCCTGCACCTTGTTGTCCTCTTCGCCCTTGGCGGTGAGCAGGATCACCGGGATTTCCCGCGTGGTCTCTTCGCGCTTGAGCCTTCTCGCCAGCTCGACGCCGCTGATGCCGGGCATCATCCAGTCGAGCAGGATCATATCGGGGCGTTCGTCGACGGCCAGCGCCAGCGCCCGCTGGGCGTTGTCGGCCTCGAGGACCTGGAAGTCGGCCATCTCCAGGGCGATCGCGATCATATCGCGGATGGAGGATTCGTCATCGACGATCAACACGGTTCGGGTCATTGCAGATCATCTCTCTGGGTGGGTTGCAGGCGGGGCGAATCCCCGGCCTTCTGCCGGCCCGCGACCGCGCCCTGGGGCGCAGACACATGACGATTCAAGCGCAGTGACGTGACAGTCTCGTGACATGCCCCCCGTCAGGCGGGCCAGGTGGCCAGACCGATGCCGGCGAACATCACTACACCGACCCAGTGGTTGTTGAGAAAGGCCTGGAAGCAGCCCTCGCGCGAGCGATGCCGGGTCAGCCACTGCTGATGAACGAACAGCGCAGCGATTCCCAGCAGCATGATCCAGAAGTAGCCGTCCAGCGAGAACGAGAGCCCGAGCCCGACGAGCAGCAGCAGGACCAGCGCCTGGAGCATCGCCAGGATCGCCAGGTCCAGCGAGCCGAACAGTATCGCGGTCGATTTGACCCCGATCTTGAGGTCGTCGTCGCGATCGACCATCGCATACTGGGTGTCGTACATCAGCGTCCACACCAGGTTGGCGAAGAACAGCCACCAGGCGGCGGCGGGCACGCTGCCGGTCACCGCGGCGAAGGCCATCGGGATGCTCCAGCTGAACGCCGCGCCGAGTACCAGCTGGGGCAGGTGGGTGTAGCGCTTCATGAACGGATAGAGCGCCGCCAGCGCGGCTGCGCCGAAAGAAAGCATCACGGTGAACGGATTGGTGAAGCAGACCAGCACGAAGGCCGCCACCAACAGCACCGCGAACAGGGCCAAGGCCTCGCGTGGAGAGATGCGCCCGGTCGCCAGCGGCCGCTCCTTGGTGCGCTTGACGTGGCCGTCGAAGTCGCGGTCGGCGTAGTCGTTGATGATGCAGCCGGCGGCGCGCATGAGATAGACGCCGAGCACGAAGATCACCAGGATGCGACGGCTGGGCATGCCGTCCGCGGCCAGCCACAGGGCGCAGAGGGTGGGCCACATCAGCAGCCAGGTGCCGATCGGGCGGTCGAGGCGCATCAATCGGGCGAAGTCGGGCAAGCGGCGCAGCGGACCGGTTTGAAGAGCGGTGAAGGCGGACATCGGGTTTCCATAGGCTCGGATATCGGACACCGGCAGTGTAACACCGGCATGAAAGCCGGATTCATGCCGGATTATCTACGCCCAAACACGTCTAGGCAGGGACGGAGAGTGTTGCTAGCATGTCGAACGCTGTTTCCGAGCTTTCGCACCATCGTGCATGCGTCCCAGACCAAGGCATCCAGTGCTTGTGATATGGTCGCCGCATCACCGGGCGGGAAATGGCACAGGCGGTGCTGCCTCGATGGCTCCGGTGCCTGATCGGATAGTCGTCGGTGGGTGAGGCTTTCGGTTTCACTGTCGGATGGAGCATCGGTCGTCGCGACGGCAGGAAGCTTTATCGCGACGCCCCGTACGGAGTCGGCTTCTTCGCGCTATGAGCGTGGGGGATGGTTGGCTCAACAAAAAAACGTCCGGCTAAGCCGGCAGATTCGCCATCGTCATGGCATACCCAGGAGGCAATGATGCGTAAACCAGAACTCGCAGCGGCAATCGCCGAGCAGGCCGATCTCTCCAAGGACAAGGCCAGCCAGGTGCTGAACGTGATCCTCGAAGAGATCACCGCCAGTGTCGCCAAGGGTGACGACGTCACCTTGGTCGGCTTCGGTTCTTTCACCGTTCGCGAGCGTGCCGAGCGCACCGGAAAGAACCCGCAGACGGGCGCTCCGCTGACCATTCCAGCGAGCAAGAACGTGAGCTTCAAGCCCGGCAAGGGCCTCAAAGACGCCGTTGCCAGCAAGTAAGGCACGCTCTGATCGGCACCGGCGGCATTCGTCGCCGGTAGCCGCTACTTAAATTCCCCCTCTCTCGATCCTCTTTGCGTGTCTGGTCACGAGGCGTGCTCGTGCGCGCATTTCCGCCCTGCTGTGAATTACCTTGGCAGGCTCGTTCCTGGCGCGAGTGCCGACGCTGGCCCAGACTGCGATGAAAGCGCTTTCGGTTGCGATGGAGGCTTCAGTCGCCATCGGGGAACCCGGCGCGGATGATCGCACGGCTGCTCAGCGGTTCGACGCTGGCGCCGGACGCTTGGGGAGAAGGGCATGCCGATGGAGCGGCACGAGAGGGTAGCAGATAGCTCCCGCGTGGAGCCGGTGCTGGCCGAGGTTGGCGCGGGCTTCATGTTGCGCTACACGATCGCCTCGTTCGGGCTTTTCCTCGCCGTGATGACCCCGGTGACGATCACCATGGCGATCCGCGTCGCCGAGCTCGACCCGACTGGCAAAGCAGCCAGCCTCGGGTTCATTCTCGGGGCCGGTGCGTTAGTGGCGATGGTGGCCAATCCGCTGTTCGGCCAGCTCTCGGATCGTACCCGCTCGCGCTTCGGGCGACGACGCCCATGGATGTTCGGTGGCCTGCTGGTAGGGGTGGCGGGGCTCGCCGGAATCGGTGCGAGCCCATCGCTCTGGTGGGTCGGGGTGCTCTGGTGCGTGGTCCAGGCCGGGCTCAATGCCACGCTTTCCGCGCTGGTCGCGGTGATTCCCGACCGGGTGCCGGAACAGCAGCGCGGGCGGGTCTCGGCGTTCTATGGCATGTCTTCCAACGTCGCGGTGTTCTCCGGAGCGGCGATCGTCGACCTGGTCGGTGCCGAAGGCATGGCGATGTTCCTGGTCCCGGCGCTGATCGGGCTCGGATGCATGCTGCTGTTCGCCCTTCGCTACCCCGAGCCCGAGGTGGCCCGACTGGCGCCACCCAAACCATTCTCGATGCTCGCAATGCTGCGCGATTTCTGGCTCGACCCCAGGCAGCATCCCGATTTCGCCTGGGCCTGGGTGAGCCGCTTTTTGCTGTTCATCGGCGGGGCGATGTTGATGACCTATCAGGTCTACTACCTCACCGACGTGCTCGGCATCGACGCGCTGAACATCGGCCGGCGGGTGTTCGTTTCCTCGCTGGTGATGGGCGGCTGCATGATGCTGGCTTCATTCATCTCCGGCTGGCTTTCCGACCGCTCGCGCCGTCGCAAGCCGTTCGTGCTGTTCGCCGGGCTGGTCTACGCCGCGGGCCTCGGCATTCTCACCGTGGCCAGCAGCTTCAGCGGCTTCCTGGCCGCGATCGTGGTCTCATCGCTTGGCTTTGGCGTCTATCTCGCCGTCGACCAGGCACTGGTGGTCGATATCCTGCCGAATCGCGAGCAGGACGCGGCGAAGAACATGGGTATCCTCAACATCGCCAACGCCGCGCCCCAGTCGCTTGCGCCGGCGGTGGCCCCGCTGTTCCTCGCCATCGGCGGCGGCGGCAACTACGTTGCCCTGTTCATCACCGCCGCCGGGCTGGCGTTGGTCGGTGCGCTGGCGATCCTGCCGGTGAAGGGCGTCCGCTAGCGTCTCAGAGCGAGTGGGCGAAGAACTGGGCGATCAGCGTGGCGCCGAGGAAGACTCCTGCGTTGGCCAGCAGCGATACCACCACGATCCGCCAGCCCAGCTGGCGGAAGGCGGGGATGTCCTTGGCCAGCGAAAGCCCGGCGAAGGTCAGCATCGGGGTGACCATGGCGAGGAAATTGACCTTGGCGGTCAATGCGCCGATCTCGGCCGAGAACGGCGTCGCCGGGAAGGTCATCGCCATCGCCACCAGCGAGACCCAGCAGACCGCGGGCAGTAAGCGCCGGGTACCGTGATAGAGCGCATCGCCGATCACCACGGCGACCAGGATCAGCGCTACGCCGGGCAGTGCCTCGAGCATCGATACGCCGAAGCCGATCCAGTTGCCCACCAGCACCATCAGGCCGACCATCAGCCAAGCGAGCAGGCGCTGGCCGTAGCCGAGCGCCGGTACTTCGTGGACCGCGCTCTCATCGACCTCGGCTACGGGCCGGCGCGGCTGGTGGGCGCGACGCCCGATCAGCGGTTCGAGCTTGTTGTAGGTCCACACCGCCAGCGGCAGCGAGATGAACAGAGTGAAATAGGTGCCGATGGTCGTCGCGATAAGGTTGGCGGCTGCAGCGAAGGTCGCCACCTCGTCGGCCATCTCGGGGTGCTGGGCGGCGATGGCGCCCACTGCGGCGGCGGTCATGCTGCCCGAGCCCACTCCCGCCCCCATGCCCAGAGCGATGGGATGGAAGATGCCGAGGCTGGCGACGAAGCCGGCGAACAGCGAGATGAAGATCGCACCGATCAGAGTGCCGGTGATGTACTCGGCGAGCACGCCGCGGCCTTCAGCGGAGTTCATCCCGAAGCGCTCGCCGATGATCGCCAGTCCCGGCTCGCGACCGATCGAGAAAGTCGCGCCGATCGCCTCGCGCTTGATCCCGAGCAGCAGCGCCACCGGCATCGCCAGCAGCACGCAGCCGATCACATTGCCGACCTCCTGCAGCGCCAGCGCCCAGCCGGCATCGGCGAGCCTCGGCAGCGAGCCGCCGACCAGCAGGCCGAGCTTGGCGATGAACAGCAATAGCGCAGGCTGGAGCACTGCGGCGGCCAGATACTGAAGCGGTAGGTCGACCTGCGTCGAGCGTGGCAGGCGAGTATGCCAAACACCCAGCGCGGCGCCGATCAACAGCGCCCAGACCATCGGTAGCAGCACTACTTGGCCGATGCCGAGGGGTATCCTCACCGCACCGATCAAATCGGCGACTATCGTGATCGCCAGTGCGAGCAGGAAAAGACGCAGCCCCCGCCCAGAGAGGGGGTGCGCCTGGGCGCTCTGGGTGATGGAACTCATGGACGAACCTCCCGTGCGAGCCCGCTAGGGCATCGATTGTCGTTATAGTGGCAAATGCTTGCCGCGAGCGGGCGAGGTGCCCGCTTTTCGCATGATTGCATCCAGTGACGCTATCGTCGGAGTATCGAAAGGAGCGGCGTCGCAATGAAACAGGGTTGCCGTTTCAATTTTCAGATCACCGGCGGATGACACTCTAGTTATCCACAGCCGGTTCCATTCGCTGACCAGGAGAGTTGTCCACATGTTCATCGCCATGAACCGCTTCAAGGTGCGTCCCGACGCCACCGATACCTTCGAGAAGATCTGGCTCGAGCGCGAAAGCCATCTCGAGGGGCTGCCTGGATTCATCGAATTCCAGATGCTGCGTGGCCCGGCTGAGGAAGATCACGTGCTCTACGCCTCCCACACCCTGTGGCGCTCGCGCGAGGACTTCACCGCCTGGACCAAATCGGAGGCCTTCCGCGCAGCCCATGCCAATGCTGGCCAGTCGAAACGCGCGCAAGTCTACCTCGGTCCGCCCAAGTTCGAGGGCTTCGAAGTGTTCCAGACCGTCAAAGCCAGCGAACAGGCCTGATCCAAGTGGGGGAAGAGAAGCCGTCCTCAGTTCCTCCCCGTTCGTCCCGAGCGTCGGCGGCGAGGCCGTGGTTCGACTGCCCTCGTTCCTCGGGCGCTTACCACGAACGGGAGGTGGGTCATCATCTGCGGCTCGCGAAGAATGGATTTGTTCTCCTGAATGCTCTGAGCGCATACCTTCCCCCGTTCGTCCCGAGCGGCGCCGATACGCGCCAAGGCCGAGCATCAGCTCGGCAATGAGGGGCGCCAGTCGAGGGATCGAGCGAAGCGCGCCGAGGGATACGGTCGGTTGGTGTGGTCCCCAGGGTCGAATACGGCTGATCATCGATCAGAACACTATCTCGCTTTCAATCGAACACCGCGGCTCCCGATACTGGGTCTTCGTTCGAGGCATGCAGGCTCGAGCGCCGACTTCGACATACAACCAACAATCGTGGAGCCGCGAATGAAGATCTGTGTGATAGGCCTTGGCCAGATGGGCGGCAATATGGCGCTCACCCTCAAAGCGGCGGGGTTCGGGGTCATCGGCACCGATGTGTTCGAGACCGCGCGGGCGCGTCGTGCCGAGCAGGGGCTCGAGGTGGTCGCGCCGCAGGCGCTGCCGGATGCGGATGTCTATCTGCTTTCCCTGCCGACCTCGGTGCAGGTGCGCGAGGTGATCGAATCCTCTCCTGGTTTGCTCGAGCGCGCGCCACGCGGTGCGGTGATCGTCGATACCTCGACCAGCGATCCCGACGTCACCCGCGAGCTCGCGGCCAAGGTCGAGGCCGCTGGGCTCGAATGGCTCGATGCGCCGGTCAGCGGTGGTCCCAAGGGTGCTGCCAGCGGAAAGATGGGCATGCTGCTCGGTGGCCGCGAGGCGACGGTGGCGCGGGTGATGCCGATGCTCGAGGCGCTTTCCGCCAAACGTACCCATGTCGGTCCCGCCGGCGCTGGGCACGTGGTCAAGCTGGCCAATAACTATCTCTGTGCCGCGCACCTGCTCAGCGCCGCCGAGGCGGTGGCGATGGCGGCGAAGGCGGGTGTCGAGCCGAGCGCTTGCCTCGCCGGGATCAACAGCGGCTCCGGGCGCAGCGCGGTCAGCGAGGTCAACTTCCCCGAATGGGTGCTGTCCGGGCGCTTCGATTCCGGTTTCACCACCGGGCTGATGCGCAAGGACCTGCGTCTCGCCCGTGACGCGGCGACGGGCCTTGGGGTTTCGCTCTCACTGCTCGAGCAGGTGGTGGCGCTGTGGCACCGTGATCCACAGGCACCCACCGATATGGACGATTTCAACCGCATCGTCGAACCGATCCTGGCGCAGGCGAAAAGCGAGGCCCCCCGCTGATGACTACTTCCAATTCTATCTCCCTGGATCTTCAGGCCCAGCGCCGGCTCGCGGCGCTGCTGGAGCATTTCGGCCTGGACGGCGATACGCCGCGCTCGAACTGGATCGCGGGCGAATCGCTCGGCGGCGAGGGTGAGCGTATCGCGCTGAACGACCCGGTGACCGGGCGCGAGCTGATCGTTTATCGCGACGCCGGAGCTGGACTGATCGATCGCGCGGTGGCCTGCGCCGCCGAGGCCCAGCTGGTGTGGAGCGGGCTCACCGCTTCCGAGCGTGGACGGCGGATGTACGCCGCAGCGCAGACGATCGTCGCGCAAGCCGATGTGCTCGCCGAGCTCGAAAGCCTGGTCGCGGGCAAGCCGATCAGCGACTGCCGTGGCGAAGTCGCCAAGGTGCGCGAGATGTTCGAGTACTACGCCGGCTGGTGCGACAAGCAGCACGGCGAGGTGATCCCGGTGCCGACCTCGCACCTCAATTTCGTCCGCTACGTGCCGTTCGGCGTGGTCGGCCAGATCACGCCGTGGAACGCGCCGCTGTTCACCTGCGGCTGGCAGCTCGCACCCGCGCTTGCCGCTGGCAACGGCGTGGTGCTCAAGCCCTCCGAACTGACCCCGTTCAGCTCGGTGGCGCTGGTTGGGCTGCTTGAGGCCAGCGGCCTGCCGCGCGGGCTGGTCAACATCGTCAACGGTCTCGGGGCCACTACCGGCCAGGCGCTCACCGGCCACGATGGGATCAGCAAGCTGGTGTTCGTCGGTTCGCCCGAAAGCGGCCGGATGATCGCTGAAGCCGGCGCCCGTCGGCTGGTGCCGAGCGTGCTCGAACTCGGCGGCAAGTCGGCCAATATCGTGTTCGACGACGCCAGGCTCGACGATGCGATAGGCGGTGCCCAGGCGGCGATCTTCGGCGGTGCGGGGCAGAGCTGCGTCGCTGGTTCGCGCTTGCTGGTCCAGCGTGAGATATTCGATCAGGTGGTCGAGCGGCTGGCGCGTGCCGCCGCATTGATCCCGGTCGGCCTGCCCTCGGAGCCCGGCACCCGCATGGGGCCGCTGCAGAACGCGCGGCAGTTCGAGCGGGTCACCCGGATGATCGAAGAGGCCAAGGCGGCTGGGGCTCGGGTAGTCAGCGGTGGCGGTCGTCCCCAAGGGCTGCCGGAGGGGGCCGATGGCTACTTCGTCGCACCGACGGTGCTGGCCGATGTCACCCCGGAGATGACCATCGCCCGTGAGGAGGTGTTCGGTCCGGTGCTGGTGGTGATGCCGTTCGATGACGAGCAAGAGGCGCTGGCGCTCGCCAATGCCACCCGCTTCGGCCTCGCCGGTGCGGTATGGACGCAGGATCCGGCGCGTGCCCACCGGGTCGCCGCGCAGCTGCGCGCCGGCACGGTGTGGATCAACGGCTACAAGACGATCAGCGTGATGTCTCCGTTCGGTGGCTTCCGCGACAGCGGCTATGGCCGCTCGAGTGGACTCGATGGGCTTCGCGAGTACAGCGTGGCGCAGAGCGTATGGGTCGAGACCGCCGCGCGCTCGAGCGTGGCGATGGGCTATGGCAGCGGCCTGGTGTAACGATCGAGCGCGAGCCCGGCCGCAGCAGCCGGGCTCTTCATCCTGAGCGTTCGTGCAAGGAGCAAGACGATGAGTTTCGGTATCGATCATCCGCTGATCGCGGTACGCGATCTCGATCAGGCATACGCCCGTGCGCGTATGCTCGGTTTCACCCTCAACCCGCGTCACAGCCACCCCTGGGGCACCGATAACCATCTGCTGTTCTTCGCCAACAACTTCATCGAATTGATCGCCATCGCCCGGCCGGAGCAGACCAGCTACGCCGATGCCAATGGCTTTCGCTTCGCTCGGCTGATCGAGGCACGCCTGACCCTTGGCGAGGGGATCGCGATGGTCGCGCTCGAAAGCAGCCAGATGGCGCACGACCATGCGCTGGTCGAGGCGCGCGGTTTCTCGCCTTGGGATCCGATCGAATTTCGCCGTCTGGCTCATCTTCCCGATGGCAGCGATGTCGAGGTCGGTGTCGCCCTCGATATCCTCCATGATCCCGAACGTCCCTTCCTCACCCAGTTTCTCTGCCAGCAGCTGCGCCCGGAGCTGTTTCGCGTCGACCCGAATCTCGAGCGCCACCCCAACCAGGCGGCGCGGATCAGCGCGGTATGGTATTCGAGCGACGCGCCCGAACGCGATATCGAGCACTTCCAGGCGATCCACGGTACCGACGCCGTCGAATCGGTGGAGGGGGGCTATCGTGTACGTACCGAGAAGGGCGACTGCTGGCTGCTCGGCGCAGCCGTGCTCGCCGCCCGCCTGCCTTCGCTCGGCCCGCTCGCGGCCTCGCCGCCGCGCGCGGTGGCGTTGAGCATCGAATGTCTCGATCTCGAAGCCGCGGTGCAGTACTGGCGCGAGCGCGAGGTTCCCTTCGCTCGCTTGTCGGCGGGCGTGGTCGAGATTCCTCCCGCAGTGCTCGGCGGCACGCTGTTGCGCTTCGAACAGTGCGAGGAGTGCTTGCTGTGAATCCCGTTCTCGCGCGGAGCCGCTGAGATGCCAAGAGAATATCGACGCGACACCCTTTGGGCGCAGATGCTCGAAGCCGCGCACGCAGCGATCCAGCGCCATCCGCTGCTGGCCGGGTACTATCGCGCCAGCCTGCTCGAGCACGATGGCTTCGCTTCGGCGCTGGCCGGGGTGATCGCGCGGACGCTGGCCTCGGAGCATGTGCCCTTCGAGGCCGCCCGCGACCAGGTGCGCGAGGCGCTGGCCGCCGAGCCGCGGATCGTCGACGCCGCCCTCGATGACATCCTGGTACTGCTGCGCGAGGACGCCGCTATCCCTGAGCCGTTCACCCCGCTGCTCTACTTTCCGGGCTATCGCGCGCTGCAGTGCCAGCGCGTCGCCCATGCCTGGTGGCAGGCCGGGCTGACCGATCTGGCGAGCTATCTCCAGTACCGCGTCGCCTGCGACTTCGCCGTCGATATCCATCCCGCCGCGCGGATCGGCAGTGGGATCTTCATCGATCACGGCGCCGGCATCGTGATCGGTGAAACGGCGGTGGTCGAGGATGGCGTCACCCTGTTCCAGGGCGTCACCCTCGGCGGCACGGGCAAGCTCGACGGCGACCGCCACCCCAAGGTGAGGCGCGGCGCCTTCCTCGGTGCCGGGGCGCTGGTGCTCGGCAACATCGAGATCGGCGAGGGCGCCAAGGTCGGCGCCGGGGCGATCGTGACCAAGCCGGTCGCGCCGGGGGAGACCGTGGTCGGCCCCACCGCGCGGGTGCGCTGATCCTCGAGCCCGGTTTGGCCTCAGTCGGCGCTGCGAAACGCCTGCATCCAGAGGCGAAGATGGCGCAGCAGCGCCAGCCCCGCCTTCGGCAGTCGGCGTTGGACACGTGTGATCATGTGCGCCTGGGAGTTCTGGAATGGCGCGGCGGCGACCGGGCGGGCGACCACGGTGCCATCGTCGAGCTCGCGCGCGGCGGCGAAGCGAGGCAGCAAGGTCGTCGCCAGCCCCGCGACCACCGACTGGCGCAGCACCGCCATGGAGTTGGTCTCGAGCGCGATGCGCGGGCGCCGGCCCGCCTCGTCGAAGGCCTGGTCGACCAGGGTGCGGATACCGTGACCCGGGCGCCAGGCGGCAAGCGGGGTATCGGCGATCGCCTCGAAGCTCAGTGGAGACTCGTCGCCGGCCAGCGGATGGTTGGGCGGGAGGATCAGCAGCAGCGGCTGGCGGCTGGAGTGCCAGAAGCGGATGCGTGGATGCACCCGCTCGTGGAACATCAGACCGATGTGGGCGCGGTCCTCGACCACCGCTTCGATGATATCGTCGGTGCCGGCCAGCTGGATGTCGAGGCGAATGCCTGGATAGCGCTCGGTGAACGCCTTCAATGGCTGGCCGATCAGATCGGTGACGAAACCCTCGCCGACCACCAGCGAGAGCGTGCCGGTCTCCATCCGCTGGTAGGTTTCGAGTCCGGCGACGAACTCGTCCTCGAGCATCCGCCTGCGGCGACAGTAGTCGAGCACCATCTCACCCACCGCGGTGGGGCGAATGCCTCTCGGTGTGCGCTCGAGCAGCGGCGCATCGAGCGCCTGCTCGAGCAGGGTGATCTGGCGGCTCACCGCCGAAGGGGCGATGCCGAGGCGCGTCGCCGCCTTGCGCAGCGAGCCCGATTCCACCGTGGTGCTGAAATAGACCAAGCGTTGCTGAGGGACGTCCATCGACGACGGTCCTTGAGGAAGAAGCATCGATTGGGCCACTCGCTGGTGCGAGCGTCAATCTCTCGCCGTGCAGTCCGTGCGCCCGCTGGGAATCGCGGTTTTCCGGCATGATGCCGGCGTCTAGATGGGATCGACGAACTTCATCGCGAATTCGGCAGCCGGCATCGGCTTGCCGAACAGATAGCCCTGCGCTTCGACGCAATCGTTGTCGATCAGGAAATCCAGCTGCTGCTGGGTCTCCACGCCTTCGGCGATCACATCGAGATCGAAGCTCTTACCCAGGTAGATGATCGCTTTCACTACCGCTGAGTCTTCGGCATCCGAGTTGACGTTGCGAATGAACGAGCGGTCTATTTTCAACCGGCTCACTGGATAGCGCTTCAGCAGGCCGAGCGATGCGAAGCCCGTCCCATAGTCATCGAACGCCAGGCCGACACCGAGCTCGCGCAGTCTATGCAGAAGCCGAAGCGTGGTGTCGTCGTTGCGCAGAAGTATGTTCTCGACGATCTCGAGCTCGAGCGAATCGCCGGGAAGCTTGGTTTTGGCCAGTACGTCCTTGACCACGGAGAAAAGCCGCCCCGAGCTCAGCTGCGCCTCGAACAGGTTGACGCTGATACGAAAATCGGGAATTTTCGTTCGCCATTTGGCCGCTGTTTCGCAGGCGCTGCGCAGGACCCATTCCCCCACGGCATTGGCGGAGGGCTTCGCGATCAGCACATCCATGAACGATGCAGGCGTGAGCAGGCCGCGCTTGGGATGACGCCACCGCATCAGCGCCTCGGCGCCCACCACCCGCTGCGTGCCGGTCACGACCTGGGGCTGGTAGAAAAGCTCGAATTCGCCGTTTTCGAACGCGAGCTTCAACTCATGCTCGAACGCCCTTCGTGCGATGGCGACTTCGCGAAAAGACGGCGTGAACATTTCATAGCGGCCTCTTCCCGCAGCCTTCGCCTGATACAGCGCGAGATCGGCGGCGCCGAGCAACTCTTCAGGGTGCGTGCTGTGGTTGGGGGCGAGCGAGACGCCGATGCTCATCCCGACCCTGATCGACCTGCCGGCGAATTCGAACGGCAAGGAGGCGGCCGCTACCAGCCGTTTGGCGGCCACCCGCGCCGCTCGGACATCGTTACCTGGAAGCAGCGCCACGAACTCATCGCCGCCGAGGCGCGCGAGCATGAGCGCATTGGCGCAGTTGTCCTCGATGCGTATGGCCATCTCTTTCAGCACCGCGTCGCCGGCGGAGTGGCCGAACGTATCGTTGACCTCCTTGAAGCTGTCCAGGTCGAGAAGCAATACCGTCACGGGCCTTGCGGCGGCCAACGACTCCGCCAAGCAGGCGTTCCATGCGCCGCGATTGTACAGATTGGTGAGGGAGTCGAGCGATGCAAGGCGAAACAGCCGCTCTTCGTGCTGCTGGCGCTCAGTGGCATCCCGCACGATGGTGCCGATGCAAGGCCTGTGGTGTTCTTCCCACAGCGCGAGTGAGAACTCGGCTGGAAACTCGCTGCCGTCCTTGCGCCGCCCCGAAAGCAGTATCGAACTACTGCCCAGCTCCTTTTTCTTGTATCGCTGCAGCTTTCGAAGCTCGGCGTCGTAGATGTCCCTGCGGCCGTCGGGAATGATGATGGTGATGGGCAGGCCCATGACCTCCTTGGCCGAGTAGCCGAAAATCTTCTCCGCCGATGGATTCCAGTAGGTGATCCGGTTGTTGGCATCGGAACAAACGATGGCATTGGGAGAGGCGGCGGCAAGGCTATCGAAGCGGGCCTGGTTGATCTGCTTGAGGTGATCGAGGCGACGCAGCTCCATCCTCTCCATGATCAGCGCTGCCAGATCGGAAAGGTTCTGGCGATCTTCGTCGCTGAAAGAAGGATGCGGTTTGTCGTCGATCAGGCAGACGGTGCCGATCTTCTCGCCCGTAGGGGTGACAAGAGGCTTGCCCGCGTAGAATCGTATGAAGGGCGAACCGATGACCAGGGGATTGGAAGAGAAGCGCGGGTCGCTCAATGCATCGGGTATGAAAAGAATGTCATCTTCGACGATGGTGTAGGAACAAAAAGAGACCTCGCGGCTGGTTTCGCAAATATCGAATCCGACGTGGGCCTTGAAGAACTGCCGGTCACTGGCCACTAGCGAAATCAGCACGATCGGAACATCGAACAGGCGCGCGGCGAGCGCGGCCAGACGATCGAAGTCTCCCGTTGGCGGCGTGTCCACGAGATGATACTCGTCCAACGCGAGTAGACGCTGCTCTTCGTCGATAGGTATCGGGTAAAGCGGGGAGTCGATGTTCACGGGGTTGGTCGCCTGTCCGGTCGCAGATCCTGTCCCACAGCGTAGGCTGATAGTCCCAGGGTCTGCCAATGCTCGTCAGCCCCGTCCAACGCTCTCTACTTCAAGTGGCAAGCGGCGTAGCGATTCGCTCAAAGTCTCGCGCTGGCATCGAGATCCCGTGCCATGGCGCGCGTAAGCGCCTTGAGTGTGGGATGGTCTTGCGAACCGCAGACGGTAGGCCCGATAGGTCCGCCTTGGGGTTCGAAACTCAACTGCCTTTCGACCTCGAGGCGCATCCCGATACGGCGATACTCTGCACGGTAGCGACCGAGCGCGGTGGTTTGGTCGACATCGGGTGGTAACAGTACTTCGGCCATGTCACCTTCCGGCAGCGCGATACTGACCCGCTCTCGATACTCGATCGGCAGGCAGATGAACGGCTGATGGCGCTCCGGCTGTGCGCCCAGGTAGATGAAGTTGCGCAGTCCGCTGATGGCCCCGAGGCTTGCGGGGAAGGGCAAGCGCTCCCCCGGTTCCGGCCAGGCATAATCCTCGAGGCTGAAATCCAGTGCGTAGGCGAAGGGTGTGGACAAATCACGCGGCTCGCTATGCTCGAGCCGACCCTGGCCTCTGTAACCGTCCCGTGAAAGCAGCTGGGACGCATAGGACGCTTCGGCACCTGGACGAACCGAGCCGATCGCATGGCGGTTGATCAGTTCCGGGTAGCCGTGTCCCTCGATGGCGGTTCGCCCGGCAAGTACGCCGTTCTCGTCCAGCGTTGCTTCGGTCTCGATCGTTTGGCGATTGGCAGCGACCGGTAGGGTCGCCAGACTGAAACCGTCGGGTTCGATCACCAGAGCGGTCTTGCCCGCCAGGCTCGGCATCAAGGTAGCGAATGGCGCCATTTCCGGGGTTGCGTCGACGAACAGCCCGAACTGGGGCAGATAGTTGATCATATGGTCGTAGATCATCACCGGCATGGCGGGATGCCAGTAGGTTTCTGACGCATTGACCATTACTGGGCGGCTGTCGATACCCTTGGCGGCAAGCAGTGCTTCGAGCAGCGTGGCGTAGTCCTTGCAGTCGCCATAGCGGGCATCGAGGACCGTTTCGGCATCGTGTGGAACGAACCCTCCGCGCTCGAGGAACAGAGCGACGTAGCGAATTTCTCGCGAGGTCCACTCGTAGAGCGCTTTGGCCTGCTCGCGGGGTTCTTCGATGCCGGTGGTGATCCGGTCGGCGAGCCTTTGGATGGCGGGTGTCACGCGGGCCTTGCCCTGTGCGCTATGACGATAGGCCGCCGCTAGCTGGCCATGATCGCTGAAGCTCGACACCGCGAGCCTTGGACCCGAATCGATCGATGAAGGCTCGTGCGGCTCGACGAGTCGAGAGGGCTGGTCGGTGAGCGTCCAACGGTAGTGGCGCCTGCCTTCGCGAGTTTCGGCTTCATCCTCGATGAAACCTCGCACTTCGCTCGTCAGCGCCATCCCGGCCGGAGCGTCGATGGAGATCTCCTTATAAGCGGTCGGCATACTGGGTGAAACGTTGGCAACCACACTGAACCAGCCTTCGAAGTAGGGTACCTGTTGCGTATATCGGACCACGTAGTGCAGTTCGCCGCCGAGCCGAGGGTTGGGGAAGTCGATCGATACCACGCGCAGGTCGGTGAACGTCGACGTGCCTGTCGCCGTCTCTGGCTGATCGATGATGCGTCCCGATGCGACCTCATGGCGGCGGCCCTGGTCGTCGATGGTCCAGGCCTCGAGCGCTTCCTGATCGGCAAGCGTGCTGCTGTAGGGCAACCGTATCGGCTTCATCTCTGTGACCGCGCGCTCGCTGTCGAGGCGCATGCCGACCCTGGTGGTGGCGACGAAGCGTCCATCCATCTCCACCTGGTAGTGGGTTTGTTCATAGAGCAGAGTGAAGTTGGCTGGCACAGCGGCGTAAGCCGTGCCCAGCAGTGGACCCAGCACCACTAGCAGTGCCGCCATCATCAGCGCTGGGAACCGGCGGGTCACAGCTGGATGCGTCCGCGCAGGTCGCGCGCGAGCGCTCTGACCAGCGCGCGCTGCTGCTGGTAATCCTCACCATCGCACACCGCACGGCCGGCTTCACCGCCTGGAGTGAGTACCAGCCGACGTTCTGCGCGTAGCAGCCGATCATCGAGGCGATAGTGCGCCGTATAGGCGCCAGCGGCATTGCGCTCTTCGACATCGCGGGGAAGCGTGGTGGGGTTAACGCCCTGCGGCAGCCTCAATTCGGTGATTTCATGCTTGTCGATGGCAGAGCAGGCATAGGGCTGATGGCGTTCGGGAATCGAGAAATCGCGCGGCACCATGACCAGCGCGCCGAGCCGGGGAATTCCTGCTGGCAAGGCGAAGCTCTCGCCAGCTTCGACACGGGTGTACTCCGGTATTTCGAATCGGCTGCGCCAGGAGAAGGGCTGGTTGAGATCGCGTGGATCCCCCTGTGCCTCGAGTGTGCCACTGCCATGATGGCCATGCTCGGCCAGCGCTGCCGCAGCGACCTGCGCTTCGGTACCGGGCTGGATGGTGGTGAACAGATAACGGTCGAAGAATTCTCCCAGGCCGCTGCCGCTCAGCTCCGTCTCTCCTTCGAGCCGGCCCTCGGCGTCGAGGGTCATGCGCGTCATGGCGAACTGCCGTTCGTGCTGCGCCGAGGTCAGAGGTAGCGTCTCGAGCCGCGTCGCCTCGCCTTGCTCGCCGAGCACCAGTACCGGCTTACCGGCCAGGTTCGCTGGCAGCGTATCGAATGGCAGAATCTCATAGCTCGGCGTGACGTAGCGTTCGAGCTCCGGTAGCCACAGCAGCGCTTGATCGAACTGCTGGCGTACCGCAACCGTATGACGCCAATGGCTGTTCGAACCATTGCTCAGTGCCAAACGTGCATCGATACCCTGTGCCGCGAGCAGCGCCTTGAGCGTGAGCGCGAGATGGAGACTATCGGCATAGCCTGCCTCGAGTACCTCGTCGACTGGCCGAGGCGTCGCCACCGATTCCTCCAGATCCAATGGAACACCGCGCAGCTGTCTTACGGTCCATGCATGGAGAGCGCGTGTCTTGGCTTCTTGGGTCGTTGCTTCGCCCACAATTCGTGCGCTGAGCTCGAGCACCCTGGGCGTCGGCTCGGCGGCCGGCAGCAGTCGTTCGGCATAGGCCGCGCCGAGCGAGGAGTAATCATCGAAGCTCGATAGCGATAGCCGATAGCCGAGGTCTTTTGGGTTCACCGCGCCGGGTTCGAACTCAAGCGGCGGTATGTCGGCCACCGACCAACGCCAGTGACGCCTGCCGTCGCTGGCGGTGACTTCACCCCCCTCCATATCGCTCGCCTGCGCGCTGATGTCCATGTCGATAGGCGCGCTCAGGCTGATCGATGAGCTGCCCACGTCGATCAACCGTGGGTAATCGGTGATCACCGAGAAACCTCCCGGTAGCACTGGCCGATGCACCGTCCTACGTACCACCTGATGCATCTCTGCGCCTGGTCCCAGCGCTGGAAACACCAGACTGACCACGCGCTGGTCGCCATACAGCGGTGCCGTCGCGCTGGCAGGCGCCTGCTGTTCATGCTGCCGGCTGACTTCGATCCTGTGGCCGTCGGCGGTCAAGGTGTAAGCCTCGAGCACCTCCACCGACTCGCGCTCGGGGGAATAGCTGATCCGCGTCTGCCCTGATCGCTGCGCGGACTGCTCGCTGTTGTGGCGGCGCACCGCAGTCTCGGTCAGCACATAGCTGCCATCCGCATTGAGCCGATAGTCGCGATCGAGCTTGAGCAACGTCATCGGCGGCTGCTGGGGCGCGGCCGGGATAGGCTGGGAGAGCGCTGAACTGGCGTAGAGAGACAGGCTCGAGACGGCGACGGCGTTGATCAAACAGCGGAGCATGCGGGATTTCCTGTCGTGTCAGTGATTTTGCCGCCGTGAAGCGAAGTCCCCGCATGCTTGGTGCTGGCGGTCGTGGTCGGTGCCACCGTCACACCGCTCCATAGCGGTTGGCCTCTTCGCCGAGCCAGCGGCGAATCAAGGGGGTGACGGATCGAGGGTGGGAATCGACCAGCTCGGCGGCGAGGCGGTGGACGGGTTCGAGCAGCGGGCGATCACGGACGAGGTCGGCGATCTTCATCCCCATCAGTCCGGTCTGGCGGGTACCGAGCACCTCGCCTGGACCGCGCAGCTCCAAATCCTTCTCGGCGATCTTAAAGCCGTCGTTGGTTTCGCGCATCACCGCGAGGCGTTCGCGGGAGTGATCCGAAAGCGGGGGATGGTAGAGCAGGACGCAGAAGCTCTCGGTGCTGCCGCGTCCGACCCGGCCGCGCAGCTGGTGCAGCTGGGCGAGCCCCAGGCGCTCGGGATTCTCGATGATCATCAGGCTGGCATTGGGCACGTCGACGCCGACCTCGATCACCGTGGTGGCGACCAGCAGGTCGAGCTCGCCGGCCTTGAACGCGGCCATTACCTCGCTCTTTTCGCTGGCCTTCATTCTTCCATGGACGAGGCCGATGGCGAACTCGGGCAGCGCCTCTTCCAGCGCGGCGAGGGTCGCTTCGGCGGCCTGGCTCTCGAGCGCTTCGGACTCCTCGATCAGGGTGCAGACCCAGTAGGCCTGACGGCCTTCGCTGCAGGCGCTCCTGATCCGCTCGATCACTTCCTGGCGGCGGTTGTCGGCAACCGCAACGGTCTTCACTGGGCTGCGTCCCGGGGGGAGCTCGTCGATCACCGAGAGATCGAGATCGGCATAGGCGCTCATCGCCAGCGTGCGTGGAATCGGGGTCGCGGTCATCACCAACTGGTGGGGAGTGATACCCGCGGCTTCGCCCTTCTCGCGCAGCGCCAGGCGCTGGTGGACGCCGAAGCGGTGCTGCTCGTCGATGATCGCAAGCCCCAGCCGATGGAAGCGCACGTCGGCCTGGAACAGCGCGTGGGTGCCGACCACCACTTGGGCGCGGCCATCCTCGATCGCTGCTTTGGCATCGAGGCGCTGCTTGCCTTTGAGCCGCCCCGCGAGCCAGGCGACGTCGAGACCGAGCGGTTCGAACCAGGCGCGAAAGCTCTTGTAGTGCTGCTCGGCGAGAAGCTCGGTGGGCGCCATCACCGCGGCTTGGTAGCCGTGGGCGGCGGCGCTCAGCGCGGCCACCGCCGCGACCACGGTCTTGCCCGAGCCGACATCGCCCTGGACCAGCCGCAGCATCGGGATCTCGCGTTCGAGATCGCGGTCGATCTCGGCCAGCACCCGGCGCTGGGCGCCGGTGAGCGAAAACGGCAGCGCGGCGAGAAAGCGCGCCTTGAGCCCGTCGCCCCCCTTGATCAAAGGGGCGGTATCGCGCTGGATACGGCTGCGCACCTGACGCAGGCTGAGCTGGTGGGCGAGCAGTTCCTCGAAAGCGAGCCGTCGCTGGGCGGGGTGGGTGCCGGCCGCGAGCTGGTCGAGCGAAGCGTCGGGGGGCGGATGGTGCAGGTAGCGGATGGCGTCGTTCAGCGCGAGCAGGCTGAAACGCTCGCGCAGCGGTTCGGGCAGCAGCTCCGGGAGCGCGCCGGGGTGCGCGTCGTAGCGCTTGAACGCTTGCGCGATCAGGCCCCGCAGGCGCATCTGGGTCAACCCTTCGGTGGTCGGGTAGATCGGGGTCAGGCTCTCCTCGATCTCGCCGTCGGTGCTGCGCTCGACGGCGGCGGAGAGCAGTTGGTATTCGGGGTGGTAGATCTCGAGCCCGGTGCTGCCGGCGCGCGCCTCGCCGAACAGCCGTACCCGGCTGCCGCGGGCGAACTGCTGGGCCTGGGCGGGGGCGAAATGGTAAAAGCGCAGCGAAAGAATGCCGGTGGCATCCTTGAGTCGCACCAGCAGGCTGCGGCGCCGGCCCTGGATCACATCGCAGGCGGTGACTTCACCCTCGACCACGGCCTCCTGGCCCGCGCGCAGCTGGCCGATCGGAGTCAGTCGGGTGCGGTCCTGGTAGCGCAGCGGCAGGTGGAAGAGCAGGTCGGCGATCGAGTCGAGACCCAGCCGGGCCAGCTTTGCCGCCATCGCCTCACCCACACCGGCCAGTTCGGTGACCGGCTGGTCGAGTTCGCTTTGCTGCGTACTCGCCTCGGGGTCCATACGAGCGCGCTCACGCGCCGTGCTCATGCAAGGGCCTTGCGCGTGGTGGTTGCCCGGGTCGGCTCGCTGACCGCGTCGAGGCGCGGCCTGCAGCGTTCGATCGCGGTGGTCAGCGCATCGATCGCCTTGGGTCGCGGAAAACTGGTGCGCCAGGCGATCGCCACCGAGCGCGAAGGCGCGGGGGCCTTGAACGGGCGGGTTTCGAGCAGCCCATCCTCGTAGAAGCGCAGCCCAGTGGCCGAGCGTGGCAGCACGGTGATGCCGAGGCCGGAGGCGACCATGTGGCGAATCGTCTCCAGCGAGCCGCCCTCGGCGATCAGGGTGTTGCTCGGGCTGTTGATCCGCGCGTTGAGCGCAGGACAGGCCTCGATGATCTGGTCACGGAAGCAGTGCCCTTCTCCGAGCAGCAGCAGGCGCTCCTCGAGCAGCATCTCCTTGTCGATCTCATCGAAGGCGAGCCAGGGGTGGCCCTTCGGCAGCAGCACCTCGAAGGGCTCCTCGTAGAGAGGCTTGGTCAGCACGTCCGGCTCGGTGAACGGCAGCGCCACCACGATTACGTCGAGATCGCCCGCGCGCAGCTTGCGTCTCAGCTCGCCGGTGAGGTTCTCCTCGATGTAGAGCGGCATCTGAGGCGCGAGCTCGGAGAGCATCGGCACCAGGTGGGGGAAGAGATAAGGGCCGATGGTATAGATCGCGCCGATGCGCAGGGGGCTGCCGAGCTGGTCCTTGCCTTCGCTGGCGAGCTCCTTGATCACGTTGGCCTGCTCGAGCACGCGAGTGGCCTGGGCAACGATCCGTTCGCCCATCGGTGTCACCTGGACGGTCGACTTGCTGCGCTCGAAGAGTGCGATGCCGAGCTCTTCCTCGAGCTTCTTCACCGCGACCGAAAGCGTCGGTTGGGAGACGAAGCAGCGCTCCGCGGCGCGGCCGAAGTGGCGCTCCTGGGAAAGCGTCACGATGTAGCGAAGTTCTGTTAGAGTCATGAATCCCTTCCAGTCGGGCGCTGCCGTCGACGCCAGTGAGCGATGGCTACCCGACTAGGGTGCGACTCACAAGCGTGGTTGGCACTCCAGGTCGGCCTGGTGAGACGTTCATCATGGCGTACGGCGGTCGTCGCGATGAAGCGTCCTAGCATCGCATCCACCTCGTTTTTACCAAGGAGCGGTATAAAGGTGAACAGTACGATTCTGATTCTTGGCTGTGGTGACGTCGGCGGTGCGCTGGGAAAGCGCCTGCTCGACGCGGGGCATCGGGTGATCGGTGCACGTCGCAACGTGGCCATGCTGCCTGCCGGCATCGAACCTCTGGCGCTGGATGTCGGTGCAAACGAGTCGCTCGAGTCGCTGCCCGATGCGGACATCCTAGTATACGCTATCAGTGCCGATAGATTCGAAGAGAGTGCCTATCGTAGCGCTTATCGAGACGGTCTCGACGCGGTACTGAAGGTTTTCGAGAACCGCGAGCACAAGCCGAAGCGGGTGCTGTTCGTCTCCTCCACCTCGGTCTACGCGCAGCAGGACGGTGAGACCGTCGACGAGCGAAGCCCTACCGAACCCAACGGCTTCTCCGGTCAATTGATGGTCGAGGCCGAGCGCCGGCTGATCGAGAGCCCCCTGCCGGGCAGCGTGGTGCGTTTCTCCGGCATCTACGGGCCGGGCCGCGAGCGGCTGATCCAGCAGGTGCTCGAGGGCCGGGTGGCGCCCTCGGCGCCGGTGATGTACTCCAACCGCATCCACCGGGACGACTGCGTCGGTGTGCTCGATTGGCTGATCGCGCGGGCGCTGAGCGGACAGCCGCTCGATGATGTCTATCTCGGTAGCGACTGCGAGCCCACGCCGATCAGCGAAGTGATGGGCTGGCTGGCCAAGCGGCTCAAGGTCGAGCCGAGCAGCGTGATCCAGTCGCCGCTGCGGCGGCGGGCGAGCAAGCGCTGTTCCAACGCGCGGCTGGTCGAACTCGGCTATCGCTTCACCTATCCGAGCTTTCGTGACGGCTATGAACAGGTGATCAAGGAAGCCGGGTTGGGCGCCACCGCGCGCTGATCGATCAGCGCGCGGCGGGCAAGTTCTCGCTGTTCTCCGCGCTGGCCTTCAGCGATGCCCGGACTCCGCTGAAGGCTGGGTCGCGCCTGCGTGGTAGCGGCGCGGTCAGTCGCCGATCACCATTACCGCTTCCGCCTCGAACTGGCTGCCCTTGGGCAGTGCCTTGACGCCGACCGCTGCGCGGGCGGGGAAGGGCTGGGTGAAGAACTCTTCCATGATCTGGTTGACCTTGCCGAAGTTGTCGAGGTCGGTGAGGTAGAGGTTCAGCTTGACGATCTCGCCCAGCGAGCCGCCGGCGGCCTTGCACACTTCGGCGAGGTTGGTGAATACCTGGCGCGCCTGGACCTCGATCTCGCCACCGACCAGCTCCATGGTCTTGGGGTCGAGCGGGATCTGGCCCGAGAGATAGACGGTATTGCCGGCCTTGACCGCCTGGGAATAGGGGCCGATGGCGGCGGGAGCGTTATCGGATTGGATCGCAGCGCGGTTACTCATGGTCTCTCCTGGAATTGCAGTACGGAAACGAGAAAACGCCCTGGAAAACGAGGCGTCGAAAGGTCGATTTCATCACAATGCGGCGGCGCGCAGTAGCCCTTGAGAGCGCTGCTTAAGCGCTCAGCGCTGGATCACCCGGGTGACACGCTCGATGTGGGTGAGGTTGCGCATGCGCTTGATGATCCGCGCCAGATGCACGCGGTCGCGCACCATCAGCACGATATGGATCACCGTCAGGCGAGCGTCGTGCTCCTCGGTATCGATCCGCTCGATGTTGGCATCGGCGTCGTCGACCAGCGCCGCCAGCTCGGCGACCAAGCCCCGGCGGGTTTCGATCTCGAGGCGCAGTGCCGAGGGCAGTTCCTGGTCGAGCCCGCCCGGCCAGTCGACCTCGACGCTCTTCTCCGGATCGGCGAGCAGTCCGACCAGGTTGGCGCACTCGCGCCGATGGATCACTACCCCCTTGCCGCTCGACAGATGGCCGACCACGTCGTCCCCCGGCAGCGGGTAGCAGCAGCGTGCGAAGGTGATCGCGCTGTTCTGGTCACCGACCTCGATCGCCAGCGGCTGCATCTCCGGCAGCGGCGCCAGGTCGCCGCCGATTTCGGCCTGGGCCAGGCGACGGGCGATGCTGTAGGTGACCCGGCCGCCGAGGCCGATGGTGTGGTAGAGCTCGTCGGCGTCCTCGAGGTTCTCCTCGTGGAGCAGTGCCTCCATGATCCCCGGCGGCAGCTGGTCGAGGCTCAAATCGAAGGCGGCCAGCGATTTGTTGAGCAGGCGCCGGCCGAGCAGGATCGAGTCGCTGCGCTGCTGGTGCTTGAGGAAGTGGCGGATCGCCGAGCGCGCCTTGGCGGTGACCACGAAACCGAGCCAGTTCTGGTTCGGCTTGGCCCCGGGCGCGGTGATGATCTCGACCGTCTGGCCGCTGGCGAGCGGCATCGACAGTGAGGCGAGGTGGCGGTTCACCCGGCAGGCGATGCAGGCGTTGCCGACGTCGGTGTGGACCATGTAGGCGAAGTCCACCGCGGTGGCGCCGCGCGGCAGCTCCATGATCTCGCCCTTGGGGGTGAACACGTAGATGTCATCGGGGAACAGGTCGTTCTTGACGTGTTCGATGAACTCCAGCGAGTTGCCTGCGTGGCGCTGCATCTCGAGCAGGCCCCGCACCCATTCGCGGGCCCGGGCGTGGCTGCCCGAGGCGATGGGCTGGTCGGTCTGGCCCGCTTTGTAGAGCCAGTGCGCGGCAATCCCGTTGTTGGCCATCGCCTCCATGTCGCGGGTGCGTATCTGCACTTCGATCGGATAGCCGTTGATCCCGAACAGCGTGGTATGCAGGCTCTGGTAGCCGTTGGCCTTGGGGATGGCGATGTAGTCCTTGAACCGCCCCGGCACCGGCTTGTAGAGGTTGTGCACCGCGCCGAGGATGCGATAGCAGGCATCGACGCTGTTGGTGATGATGCGGAAGCCGAACACATCCATCAGGTCGGTGAAGGATTTGTGCTGATCGCGCATCTTGCGGTAGATCGACAGCAGGTGCTTCTGGCGGCCGACCACCGTGCCCGGCAGCTGTTCGTCGTCGAGGCATTGCTGGAGCGTGCTTTGCACCTGGCGCACCAGCGAGCGGCGGTTGCCCCGGGCGCGCACCACCGCGCGGCGGATGCGTTCGGCGCGCATCGGGTGGATCGCCTGGAAGGAGAGGTCCTCGAGCTCGACGCGGATGGTGTTGATCCCCAGGCGGTCGGCGATGCGGGCGTAGATATCGAGCGTTTCGCGGGCGATCCGGCGTTTCTTGTCCGGGCGCAGCGAGCCGAGGGTGCGCATGTTGTGCAACCGGTCGGCGAGCTTGACGATGATCACCCGGATATCGCGGGACATCGCCAGCACCATCTTCTGCAGGTTGTCGGCCTGGGCGACCGCCTTGTCCTCGTAGGCGATCTTGGCGAGCTTCGAGACCCCGTCGACCAGATTGCCGACCTCCTCGCCGAACTGCTCCTCCAGCGCCTCGCGGGTCACCCCGGTGTCCTCGATCACGTCGTGCAGCATCGCGGCCATCAGGCTCTGATGGTCCATGTGCATGTTGGCGAGGATGTTGGCGACGGCGAGGGGATGGGTGACGTAAGGCTCGCCCGAGCGCCGGCGCTGGCCGTCGTGGGCCTGCTCGGCATAGTAGAAGGCACGCTTTACCTGGCGGATCTCTTCTTCTGAGAGATAGCCTTCCAGTCTATCGGCGAGATCATCGATGGTGAACATGGCGCGCGGGGGAGCGTGGCACGATGCACGCCCGGGGCGAGAGGCCCCGGAGCGCGCATGGGGCCTTTAGAGGTCGAACTCGGGCTGCGGCTCTGGTCGGATGCGGGGCGGCGGAGCCTCGATCGGCTCGTCGAGTACGGCAACCGTGACCTGGCCGGCGGCGATCTCGCGCAGCGCCATTACGGTGGGCTTGTCGTTTTCCCACGGTAGCTCCGGGGTGCGCGATCCGCGAGCGAGCTGGCGGGCGCGCCGGCTGGCGATCATCACCAGTTGGAAGCGGTTTTCGACGTTCTCGAGACAATCTTCGACGGTCACTCGCGCCATGGCATATCACCTGCTGTGAGCGTTTTACGGAAAAACGTGGGATCGAAGCCACGGGCAGCGCGCGGCGGTTAGGCCGCACTTGCCTTCCACTTTAGGCGATCCCACGGGCGATTCAAAAGAGGGCGAGTCTACTCGAGTGCATCGACCGGTGACAAGAGCGCATCGAGAAGCGCGCCGCTGCGCCGATGAACCCTGCTCGTTCGTGCGCGTTCGGCGCGGATCACGCTCTCGAGCTCGGTCAGCGCATGTTCGAACACGTCGTTGAACACCAGGAAATCATACTCGTCATAGTGGGACATCTCGCTGACCGCTTCTTTCATCCGTCGCGCGATGGTCTCGGCGGAATCCTGGCCGCGACTGCCGAGACGCTGCTCGAGACTGGCGAGCGTGGGCGGCAGGATGAAGATCGACAGCGCATCGGGCAGCTGCTGCCGTACCTGGCGCGCGCCCTGCCAGTCGATCTCCAGGATCACGTCCTCGCCGCGTGCGAGCCGGCTCTCGACCTCCAGTTTCGAGGTCCCGTAGAGGCGATCGAAGACCCGCGCGTACTCGAAGAAGTCGCCGGCCTCGATCATCGCCTCGAAGCGCGGTTGATCGACGAAGTGGTAGTTGATCCCATCACGCTCGCCGGGACGCATCGCTCGGGTGGTGTGCGAGACCGATACGCCGATTCCTTCGAGACGCTCTAGCAGCGCAGCCACCAGGCTGGTCTTGCCCGCGCCGGAGGGCGCGGAAACGATGAACAGCGTGCCACGCTCGGTCGGCGCACTGGACGAAGCGGTATCAATGGACATGAAGCGAAAACCCGAGTTTGACCAGCGGATATTATCGCACATATCCCATCCCCGATCGCCAGCGCGTCTGCGCTGAAATGCCCCGGCGCCGACAGCCGTGCGCGCCTTATGCCGAGACGGCGATATCGTCGTGCAGCGGTACTTCGGTGAGCTGGGCCATCGCCTGGCGATACGCCTCTACCTTCGCCGGGTACTCGATGCCGCGCACGATCGAGAGCATCCGCAGCGTGGGGAAGAGCTCGAAATCATCAGCAGAGAGTACCCCGTTGACCGCTTGCGACGAGAGGATCAGCGGCTCGAGCTCGTTGAGCCAGCGCTGCATCTCCTGGATCAGTGCGCTCGAGTTGGCGAGCTGCTCATCGAACGGACCGATCATCGCCTCCTTGTTGCGGGTGAAGAAGGCCACTGCCTCGGGGGTGGCGAAATCACCCAGCGGCGCGCGCACCCAGCGCGGCATGGTGAGCCGCATCAAGGCCGGACCGGCCGCGCTGCACCAGCGCTGGATCTCAGGGTTGGTCGGGCCGGCCAGCACCGGCGCACCGCCGAAGTTGTCGTCGATGTAGCGGACGATATCCATGCTTTCGCCCAGATAGCTGCCATCGTCCTTCTCGAGAATCGGCAGCATCTTCTTGCCGATCATTCGCGTCGGTGTCTCGACGTCGTCGTTGAGCAGGGTGATCAGCTCGAAGGGGACATCCTTGAGCCCGAACACCATCCGCGCCTTGATGCAGAACGGGCAGTGGTCATAGACGTAGAGTCGCATCGGGTTCCTCGTCTTTCATGGTGGAGCGCAGCCCTGGGGCATCGCGCGAAGGCTTCATGCCAAGGAATCGATCGATATGGGGGCACGATGTGGCGGCACAAGGGATAGAGCTAGACCTCGGGCGTGCTCGAGGCGAGCAGCAGCGAGAGCAGTTCGGGACTGCGCGGCAGCAGCGCGCTGCGCAGTCCGAGCGGGCGGAACACCGCATCGAGCACGGTCTGGGTGGGCTGGGCGCTGCCGTTCTCGATCGCTGAAAGCGTACGGCGGCTGACGTCTACCAGCTTGGCGTACTGCTCCTGGCTCAGCCCCAGGGCTTCCTTGCGTAGCCTTTGAAGCAGCGCCCCTTGGCTGATGTCGCCCGCCAGCAGCTGCCTGACCAGTTCGAGCAGCAGTGCCTCGCGCGGACTCGGTTCGATCTCGCTCACGGCAACCTCCAGGTGTTGATCCGCTGGTCGAGATTGCCAAGGCCAACGTTCGGCATGTCGAGGATCGAAGATGGCACCCCTCGCGTCTCCATGCGATCGCGCAGGCCGACCAGCTGTCGCGCAAGGCGCCCCAGTTCGTCCAGCAGGTGCTCCGGTTCGACCAGGTCGACGAGCTCGGCGGCGATGGTGCCGTGAGCGCCGCGGGGGAACTTGACCAAGTAGTGGCGATCGAGACAGGTGTCGTCATCCTGGCGTGCATCGATCCATATGCGCTCGTGGTCGTCGCGCCGCAGTAAAAGCTTTGGCGCTTCGCCTCCCGCGCCGGTGGCACCCCCGCTGGCAGCACCGTGCATCTGGGCGTATTCGAGAAAGTCGGTATCGCGCTCGACCACCTCGTTGAGTCCGAAGCGCTGGGTCGAGGTCTGTTCGGGAACGGCTTGTGCGATGCGCAGATTGCCTACCGGGGCGATGGTCCCGCGGCTGAGCAGCTCATAGTCCTGCTGGTGAGGCTCCAGGTTGGTCAGGCCGAGGTAGGCGATCCAGAACCTGCGTCCGGCGCCGCTTGGCATGATGTCATCGAGGAAGCCGAACCAGTGCGGCGAACGATGCACCAAAATCAGCTCCACGGGCAGACGCAGGCTGCATGCGGGCAGGTCGTCATGGCCCAGCCAGTCACAAGCGTAGAGCGGGTCATACTCGAGCCTTGCCGGCCCGGCTCGACCGCGTGATGGATCATCGACCATGAGCTGCGCGGCGTCATGCCACCTACCGTGGTGATGGGCTTGGATGGTGAGCGCCACGCGTTGATCCCCGGTTGAACAAATATTTGCTCAAAAACCTAGGCTAGGACAGTGAATGAGCAAAACAATGCTCATTTTTAGCGAAACAGACATTAAATGAGCAAATAGTCGCTCATCTTCATCTCGGTCGTTCGTCGGGGGCGAGGTGATCCAGGTCCAGTTCCCGGTCGATCGGCGTCGAGAGCACCACGGAGGTCCGGGTTTCACCATATCGACCTAGCCGGTCGATCAGCGCTTCGAGTTCGCCAGCGTTGGCCAGCCGGGCTTCGACCAGCGTACAGGCCTCGCCGGTGATGCGCCGGCAGCGGGTGATTTCCGGCCATTTCGCGAGCTGGGCGATGATCCGCTCGTTGTCGCGATGGGGCAGGGTGAGCAGGATCACGCACTCGATCGGCGCACCGATGCGGGCGGGGTCGATCTCGGCCCGGTAGCCCTTGATCACGCCGCGCTCCTCGAGGCGGGCGACACGCTCCGCCACCGCGGGCGCGGAGAGCCCGACGATACGGCCAAGCTCGGCGTAGGAGGTGCGCGCGTTGGCTTGCAGGGTCTTGAGCAGTCGACGGTCGTAGCGGTCCATTCGGTCTTCGCAGGCAGGCAAGAAATGAAAATGAGCGGGTCCAACGCTTCGAATCGGCGCTGGAGCGCAGCGTATACCGATGAATCGAAGGCCGCGGGGCGGTATTTCCTTCGAACGGCGATTAAGCGAGCCGCTGACCAAGCATTATGCTGAGGCTCTTGTCGATCACTGTCGAGACTCCCAATGAACCATTCCTCCGCGAGCGCCGGTGAAGCCAGCGGCGCTCCGCTGCTGCTGGCGGGCGCTTTCCTGGCCCTCTACTTGATCTGGGGTTCGACCTATCTGTTCATCGGCATCGCCGTCGCCCACTGGCCGCCGCTGCTGTTCGCCGGGGTGCGCTTTCTGATCGCCGGCGCCCTGCTCTACGGCTGGTTGAGGCTGCGCGGGCATCCGGCACCGAGTGCCCGTGAATGGCGTGGCGCCGCGGTGATCGGCCTGCTGCTGCTCGGGATCGGTAACGGTGGGGTATGCGTCGCCGAGTATGGCGGTGTGGCATCCGGGGTTGCCGCACTGTCGGTCGCGACGGTACCGCTCTTCGCGCTGCTGTTCGCCGCCGGCTTCGGCCTGCGCGCACGGCTCGGGGAATGGCTGGGGATCGGTCTTGGCATCATCGGCATGGTGCTGCTCAACCTGGGGGCCAATCTCACTGACAATCCCCAGGGCTCGGCACTGCTGCTGGTAGCCGCGGCGGCCTGGGCTTTCGGTTCGGTGCTGAGCAAACGGCTCTCGCTGCCGCAGGGCATGATGGCGAGCGCGGCCGAGATGCTTTGTGGTGGTGCGGCGCTGCTGGCGGTGGGGCTTGCGAGCGGCGAGCGGGTCACCGAGATGCCCGGCCTGGCTGGATGGCTGGCGCTCGGCTACCTGGTGGTGTTCGGCTCGCTGGTCGCATTCAGCGCCTACGTCTATTTGCTCGCCAACGTTCGACCGGCGGCGGCGACTAGCTATGCCTACGTCAATCCGCTGGTCGCGGTGGCCCTGGGCATCGGCTTCGCCGGCGAGCGGATCGGTGGTCTGGAACTGGTGGCGATGCTGGTGATCGTCACCGGCGTCGTGCTGGTGACCCTGAGCGGTCGTACCCGGCCAACGATGCGGGAAGCGCCGGCCGGGACCACAGCGAAGCCGCTGGCCCAGCGATCGACCTGCGACGGCGATGGCTAGGCGCTCGGGATTTCGCGCCGGCGGCATCGGTAATTTTATTGGCGGCGCATTTAGAGCGTCGCTCACTCCAGGTTCTGCACCTGCTCGCGCATCTGCTCGATCAGCACCTTGAGTTCTACCGCGCAGAGCGTGGTCTCCTTGACCACCGACTTCGACGATAGCGTGTTGGCTTCGCGGTTGAGCTCCTGCATCAGGAAGTCGAGGCGGCGGCCGATTGGGCCATCGGCGGTGAGCTGGTGGCGCACTTCAGCGACGTGGCTATCGAGCCGGTCGAGCTCTTCCTCGACATCCGCTTTTTGCACCAGGGCCGCCAGTTCGGCGCCGAGGCGCTGCTCGTCGAGCTCGATCTCGAGCTCCTGGGCGCGGCGCTCGAGCAGTTCGCGCTGGCGGGCGAGGATCACGGGCATCAGCGTGCGTACCTCCCGCACCTGGGCCTCGATGCCGACCAGACGCGCCTCGATCGATGCGCCGAGCCGCGCGCCTTCCCGCGAGCGGGCCTGCTCGAGGGAGATGAGGGCGCGTTCGAACAGTTCGAGCGCTGCAGTCTCGACCAAGGCTAGGTTGGGCCCGGCATCGCGGGCGACGCCGGGCCAGCCGAGCAGATCGAGCGCGGTGGGCGCGGCGGCCTCGGGCAGTCGTGCACGGATCTCGGCGAGCGCCGTGGCGATGCGCTCCAGCCGCTCGGCGTCGAGGACGAGCGGCTGCTCTCCTGTGTCGGGGCGATAGCGCAGGGTGATTTCCACCTTGCCGCGCTGCAGCCTGTCGCGCAGCCGTTCGCGAAACGCAGGTTCGAGCTGGCGCAGGGGCTCGGCGAGATGGAAGTGCAGATCGAGATAGCGCTGGTTCACCGAGCGCAGCTCGATCGCAAGGCTGCCCCAGTCGGCGTTGGTCTGCTCGCGCGAAAAGCCGGTCATGCTGCGCATCCGTTCGATCTCCTTGGATCTTTGGGTCTTGGCGGGGACTGCCGAGTCTATACGATCGGCGTGCGAGGCGGTGGCGGGTTAGAATGGTCGGCCAACGGTCGCTGATGCGACCGCTCCGTCACCCAATGAAGAGTCGATATGCGCCCGAGTGGAAGACAAGCCGACGCCCCCCGCGAGATCCGCCTGACCCGTGAATACACCAAGCATGCCGAAGGCTCGGTGCTGATCGAGTTCGGTGACACCAAGGTGCTCTGCAATGCGAGCATCGAGGAGGGCGTGCCGCGCTGGCTACGCGGCAAGGGCCAGGGCTGGATCACTGCCGAGTACGGCATGCTGCCGCGTGCCACCCATACCCGCGGCGCGCGCGAAGCCGCACGAGGCAAGCAGGGCGGGCGTACGCTCGAGATCCAGCGGCTGATCGGCCGCTCGCTGCGTGCCGCGGTCGATCTGAAGAAGCTCGGTGAATACACCATCACCGTCGACTGCGACGTGATCCAGGCCGACGGCGGCACCCGCACCGCGGCGATCACCGGCGGCTGTGTGGCGCTGATCGACGCCATTCATTACCTCCAGCGCAAGAAGAAGATCAAGACCGATCCCTTCCGCCAGCTGGTCGCCTCGATCTCGGTGGGCGTCTACCGGGGTACGCCGGTGGTCGATCTCGACTACATCGAAGACTCCGGTGCCGACACCGATCTCAACGTAGTGATGACCGGCGAGGGCGGCCTGATCGAGGTACAGGGCACCGCCGAGAAGGCCGCCTTCTCGCGCGCCGAGCTCGATGCGATGCTCGATCTCGCCGAGCGTGCCGGACAGCAGCTGTTCGCTCACCAGCGCGAGGCGCTGGGGCTGATCTGAGCGCTGCCCAACCCATGATCGGCGCTTTGAAGTTCGCGGCGCCGTTTCAAGATGGAATCGTCCGTATGAACCCAACCGATGCGACCCGCACGCTGGCGCTTTACAGCTCGCGCGATGGCCAGACCCGGCTGATCGTCTCGACCATCCGCGACCGGCTGGTCGAGGCGGGGCTCGAATGCGAGCTGCGCGACCTGCACGCCGAGGAGGTACCGGCGCCCGATGATTATCGTGCGGTGCTGATCGGCGCTTCGATCCGCTACGGTAGATTCGACCCGCGCCTGGCGCGCTACGCCGAACGCCACCGCGAGGCGCTTAACGCGCGCCCCAGCGCCTTCGTCGCGGTCAACCTGACTGCGCGAAAGGCACAGAAACGCACGCCCGAGACCAACGCCTATACCCGCAAGTTCCTCGCCGCGAGTCCTTGGCGGCCCGAGCTCTGCGAGGTGGTGGCGGGTGCCCTGCGCTATCCGCGCTATCGGCTGGTCGACCGGCTGATGATCCAGCTGATCATGCGGATGACCGGTGGGGAGACCGACGCCAGCAAGGAGGTCGAGTACACCGACTGGGCCCAGGTCGAGGCCTTCGCCGCGCGCTTCTCCAGCTGCATTCATGAGCGGCTCGAGCGCTGAAACGCGAATGCCCCGCCTCCAGTGGGAGGCGGGGCATCGGGGACCGGGTATCGCCTAGCGGAAAAGTCGGCAACGCACCCCGCGGGTGGGCGTCGCTACGTACTAGGGTTCGAGGTCGTATTCGACGAACAGCGGCGCGTATTCGGAGAACGTGGCCTCGGTGTCGATCCAGGCGTCCTTCACCGAGCGCTGCAGGTTCGGGCCGACGATCTGGTAGTCGAGCCGCCAACCGTCCTGGCGATTGCGCGGCACTTCCTGGTCGAGCTTCGGCCAGTAGGTGTACTGATCCGAATCGCGGTCGATCTCGCGGAAGGTATCGATGAAGCCCATCGGACCGAACACCTGGTCCATGAACGCACGCTCCTCGGCGCGAAAGCCCGGCGTGGTCTGGTGCTCGGCCCAGTGGCGCACGTCGATGGTCTTGTGCGCGATGTGCCAGGTGCCGCAGATGATGTACTCGCGGCGCTTGCGGCGCAGTTTGTTGAGGTAGTCGCTATACTGAGCGATGAACTTGAGCTTGGCTTCCGGTTCCTCGGGCATCAGGAACGAGGCGACGCTGAACTTGTCGTAGTCCGCCTGCAGGAAGCGGCCTTCGTGGTCGCACTGCTCGAAGCCGAGACCATACATGATCGCCTTGGGAATTTGCCGGCAATAGAGCCCGACGCCTGAGAAACCGTCCTGCTCGGCATCGAGGAAATAGCCCTCGTACCCTTCGGGATAGAGAATCTCTTCGCTGAGTTCGAAGCTCTTGACCTGGAGGTTCTGCACGCAGACGACATCGGCGTCCTGCTCGCTCAGCCAGTCGAGAAAGCCTCGATCCACGGCGCTCTTAATACCGTTGACGTTGATGCTGGCAATCTTCATACGTGGTCCCTTAATTTCCGCGCGTGTATGATACCCGAGGTTTGTACTTTTTGGTCAAAAAGCGCCGAGAGAATGATTCGGTCGCCTAGCGGGGCACGTAGATGCACGATTACCAGCGCGAATTCATCGAGTTCGCCATCGCCGAAAACGTCCTGTCCTTTGGCGAGTTCACGCTGAAATCGGGACGAGTGAGCCCGTACTTCTTCAATGCCGGCCGCTTTCGCGGTGGGCGAGCCCTGGCGACGCTGGGTCGCTGCTACGCTGAGGCAATCGAGCGTTCGGGGCTGCGCTTCGACGTCCTTTTCGGACCCGCCTACAAAGGCATACCCCTAGCCGCCACCACCTGTGTGGCGCTTGCCGATCGCTTCGACCGTGACGTGGCCTACGCGTTCAACCGCAAGGAAGCGAAGGACCACGGTGAGGGCGGCAACATCGTTGGTGCCGAACTCGAAGGGCGTGTGTTGATCATAGACGACGTGATCACCGCTGGAACCGCGATTCGCGAATCCATGTCGCTGATCGAGACCCAGGGCGCGACGCCCGCTGGGGTGGTCGTTGCCCTGGACCGCCAGGAACGCGGCAGCGACGACGAACATGGACGCAGTGCGATCCAGGAGGTCGAAGCCGAATTCGGCATTCCGGTGATTCCGATCGTCACGCTCGACGGCATCCTCGAATATCTCGAGACCAAAACCTCGGAAAACGGTCTCGATCGATACGCTGGGGCCATCCGCGCCTACCGCGAGCGCTATGGCGTCCAGGTAGACTGAAAGTCCCGTCGCTGCGTGCCCGCATGCAGGCCGCGGCTTTAATGTTTTTTTAAGAAACACTGTTTGATAAACGCGCTCATTATGCCACCATTCGTGACGACAGACATCCGCTCGTCGCGCAATTGCCATGTGGAGTACGTTCATGATCAAGCAACTCGGCATCGTCTTCGCCTCCGGCGGGCTTCTGCTCGCCAGCCACCAAGCGCTCGCCTTCAGTGTCTCCGCCAACGGCGGCAAGGATTCCTTCGGCCTCGAGGCCAGCCAGTCCATCGCACCCGGCCTGCGTGCCGGGGTCGGCTATTTCAGCACCGATGACAGCGGCAACAATGCCAAGGCGTACTCCGGTTCACTGATGTTCTCGCCCTACCTGCCCGGCGTCGACCTCGCAGTCGGCGGGCGCTATCAGTACCAGGACACCCACTACGGCAACGGCGGCGGCCTCGGTATCGGCGGCTCGGCCTTCGTCGATACACCGATCCCGCTCACCTCGGTCGGTGGCTATGGCTTCTATACGCCCTCGGGGCTCAGCCACGGCGACGTCGACAAGAGCTACGAATACGGCGCCCAGGCGCGGGTCAACTTGCTCTCGCAGACCTACGTCTACGGCGGTTACCGCTACTTCCGCACGGACTTCGACGGCCGCGGCAACCAGACCCTCGACAGCGGACCGGTCCTCGGCGTCAGCGTCGGTTTCTGACCGAGATTACCTTGCGACATCGATCGGCGCTCGAGGCGCCGATCTTTTTTTCGACCCCATGCCGGCGCCATACCTCCCCACCGCTCGTCCCGAGCGGCACCCATATGCGCCAACTCCCAGACCGTTCGTCCCGAGCGGTGGCCATACGCGCCAAGTTCGAGCATCCGCTCGGCAATCAGGGGCGCCAGTCGAGGGATCATGCGGCGGCGGTAAGGCCGTGGTTCGACTCGGCTCGTCCCTCGCCGGCGATCCGAGCATCCTGAGCGAGCGAAGCGAGCCGAAGGACACGATCGGTCGATAAGCCCGTTCGTCCCGAGCGGTGCCCATACGCGCCAAGTTCGAGCATCCGCTCGGCAATGAAGGGCGCCAGTCGAGGGATCGGGCGGCGGGCGGTAAGGCGTGGTTCGACTCGGCTCGTCCCTCGCCGGCGATCCGAGCATCCGAATAAGCGAAGCGCGCCAAGGGCTCGAATGGGGATGGGCGAATGGTTCGTTGCCTCCCCGATCGCCGCCGCGGGCATCGACGAGCGCCCCATCGAGCCATGCGGTATCATCCTTTCTCGCCCGCGCTGCGGGTCGCATGCATGCTTCGCTCCCATTTCCAGGTTGAACAGCTTCCAGGCCGACGCCACCCATGCTCGACATCGTCCTCTTCGAGCCGGAGATCGCGCCCAATACCGGCAACATCATTCGTCTCTGCGCCAACACTGGCTTCAGGTTGCATCTGATCGAACCGCTCGGTTTCGAGCTCGATGACAAGCGCTTGCGCCGGGCCGGGCTCGACTACCACGAGTGGGCGCAGGCCAGGGTGCATGCCGACTATCCGGCCTTTCTCGCCGAGATCGCGCCCAAGCGGATATTCGCGATCACCACCAAGGGCCGGCTGGCCCACGACGCGCCGCGCTACGCGCTGGGAGATGCGCTGCTGTTCGGCCCTGAGAGCCGTGGCTTGCCGAGGGCGCTGATCGAGTCGCTGCCCGAAGCCCAGCGGCTGCGTATCCCGATGCGCGAGAACAGCCGCAGCCTGAATCTTTCCAACGCTTGCGCGGTGATGGTGTACGAATCCTGGCGCCAGCTCGGTTTCACCGGCGCCGTGCCGACCAGCCCAGCAGGAGCGGATCGATGAGCGATGACATCAAGTCGCAGGTCAGAAGGCTCAATCCGCGCCAGCAGGAGGCAGTGCGCTACATCGACGGCCCCTGCCTGGTGCTTGCTGGCGCCGGCTCCGGCAAGACCAGCGTGATCACCACCAAGATCGCCTACTTGATCCGCGAATGCGGAATGAGCGCGCGCAAGATCGCCGCGGTGACCTTCACCAACAAGGCCGCGCGCGAGATGAAGGAGCGGGTGAGCAAGATGCTCCCCGGGCGCACCGGTTACGGGCTGACGGTGTCGACCTTCCACACCCTCGGGCTCAACATCATCCGCGCCGAGCTCAAGAGCCTAGGCTATCGCTCGGGCTTCTCGCTGTTCGATCCCGAGGATGCCAAGGCGCTGCTGCGCGACCTGATGCAAAAGGATGCCCAGGTCGATGCCGACCAGATCAACCGCATCCAGCACACCATCTCGGCATGGAAGAACGACCTGGTCACGCCAGGGGATGCGCTCTCCCACGCGGCCAGCGAAGACGAAGCCTTCGCCGCTCGGGTATTCGAGGCCTACGTGCGCCACCTCAAGGCCTACAACGCGGTCGACTTCGACGACCTGATCTACCTGCCGGCCAAACTGTTCGAGCGTGACGAAGACGCGCTCGCACGCTGGCGCCGGCGGATCCACTACATGCTGGTCGACGAATACCAGGACACCAACTCGAGCCAGTACAAGCTGGTGCGGCTTTTGATGGCCGAGCGCGAGACCTTCACCGTGGTCGGCGACGACGATCAGTCGATCTACGCCTGGCGAGGGGCGCGGCCGGAGAACCTGGTCCAGCTCGGCGAAGACTTCCCGCGGCTCAAGGTGATCAAGCTGGAGCAGAACTATCGCTCCACCGCGTTGATCCTCCAGGCGGCCAACACCCTGATCGCGAACAATCCCCATGTGTACGAGAAGACCCTCTGGTCACAGATGGGCCAGGGCGACGCGATCCGCATCGTGATGTGCAGGAACGAAGAGGCCGAGACCGAGCGGGTGGCGAGCGAGATCCTCACCCGGCGGATCAAGCTCGGCGCCAAGTGGCGCGACTTCGCGGTGCTCTATCGCGGCAACTTCCAGGCCCGGTTGCTCGAGCTCAAGCTCCAGCACTACCAGATTCCCTACAAGCTCTCGGGTGGTACTTCGTTCTTCTCGCGCAACGAGATCAAGGACGCGATGGCCTATCTCAGGCTCTTGATCAATCCGGCCGACGATAACGCCTTCCTGCGCATCGTCAACGTCCCGCGCCGTGAGATCGGCCCGACCACGATCGAGAAGCTCGCCAACTACGCCGCCTCCCGCGAGACCAGCCTGTTCGCCGCCTGCGCGGAGCTGGGGCTGGGTGAGGTGCTGAATGAAAAAGCGATCCAGCGGCTCGGCTGGTTCAACCAGTTCCTCGAAGGGGTACGCCGGCGGATGGACCAGGGCAGCGCGATCAGCGCGATCCGCCAGATGTTCGAGGAGATGGACTACGAAGCCTGGCTGCACCAGAACGCCAGCGCCCCGCTCGTCGCCGAGAAGCGGATGCAGAACGTCTGGACGCTGATCGACCAGCTCGAACGCTCGATGCGCCCCGGCGACAACGTCGCCCCCACCGATGCCGAGGAAGGGGAGACCGACGACGTCGAAGCGGCGATCTCGCGCCTGGTACTGCGCGACATCATGGACCAGCAGGCCGAGGAGGACGACACCGACCGCGTCCAGCTTTTGACCCTGCATGCCTCCAAGGGCCTCGAATATCCCCATGTCTACATCATGGGGCTCGAGGAAGACCTGCTGCCGCACCGCAACGCGATCGAATCCGGCACCGTCGAAGAAGAGCGCCGGCTCGCCTACGTAGGCATCACCCGCGCCCGGCGCACCCTGACCATGACGCTGGCCAAGCAGCGCAAGGCGTTCGGCGAGATGATGCAGTGCACCCCCAGCCGCTTCCTCGACGAACTCCCCGACGAAATCCTCGAATGGGAAGGCCGCGCCGACAAGGAAGACCCCGAGAAGAAACACGAGCGCGGCGCCAGCGCCATCGCCGGACTCAGATCGCTTTTGGGTTGAGTGCTCAGCGCACTTCGTTGACGTAGATGAAGTGCTGGGTGCTGACCCTATGGTGGGCGAGGATCACCGGCATCGCGTTCTGGTCGAAGGAGACTTCGTCGATCACCAGCACCGCCTGGGGTGGCTTCAGCGCGAGTAGTGAGATGTCCTCCGCGTTCGCGAGTTCGGCGGTCAGCTGTTCGCGCACGGCGGCGACGCGGATGCCGTAGCGCTCGAGCAGGAACAGGTAGAACAGCTGTGGTATTCCCTCCGGCCCCGGGAAGTCGGGCAGGTGGCGCGCCGGCAGGATCAGGCGCTCTTGCATCGCCGGGATGTCGCCGACATGGCGCAGGCGATGCAGGTGGATCACCTCCTCCCCCGGTGCGAGCTTCAGGCGCTGCGCTTCGTTCTCGCTCGCCGGTGCCCGGCGCTGTTCGAGCAGCTGGGTACGCGAGCGCAGCAGCGCGCCCTGTTTGTCGTGCAAGCGAAAATACTGAAAGAAATAGCGCAGGTTGTGCAAAGGCGCCCAGCCGGTGACCACGGTACCGGTCTTGCGTCTGCGCATCAGCATGCCTTCCGAGGTCAGCTCGGCGAGCGCCTTGCGCATCGTACCCACCGAGACACCGAATTCTCCGGCCAACGCGTTCTCGCTCGGCAGCGTGGTGCCTGGTGCCCATGCGCCGCTCAGGATCGCCTCCAGGATGCGCCGCTTGACCACCTCGTAGAGAGGCGCGCCCTCGTTCTCCTGCAAGCGTTCGAAACTCGGCGGGGAAGCCGTGGTTTCCTGCCGGGTCGAGGCTTCGGCGTCGTGCGCGCTCTGGCGCTTTGTCATGCCTTATTTCCTTCTGCCTTCTTGACGTCGAGGGACGCTTGGTATTTTCTATATCCTATATAGAAATAAAAAAACAAGCACGAGACCATCGTCCTCATGAGTGTTTCACACGGCCTGGCCCAGGCAACCCAATTCATCGCGCGAGACGAAGCAGCGATCATCGATCAGCTCGCACGCATGCTGGCGGTCGATACCTGTTTCCCTCCCGGCGCGGGCTATGCCGATTTCGCCACGCTGATCGAGGACATGATCGAGCCGCTAGGGATGCAGGGCCGCCGAGTGAGCGTGCCCGAACCGCTGTGGCGAGGCCAGGCGCTGGACGATGCCTACGGTGAGCGGGTCAACCTGATCGCCCGGGCTGGCGAATACGTTGGCAAGCCGGTCTGCAGCCTTTATTTCCATGTCGATACCGTGCCTCCGGGAGATGGCTGGAGCCATCCGCCGCTCGCACTGACCCGTGCCGATGAGCGTCTCTATGGGCGTGGAGCGGCCGACATGAAGGGTACCATCGTTGCAGTGCTCGCTGCCTTGCGCGCGGCCAAGGCCTGCGGGCTGGCGCTGCGCTTCGATCCGGTGCTACTGCTGTGTACCGATGAAGAAGGAGGCCGCTATCCCGGCATTCGGTATTTGGCCGACCAGGGGCTGATCGAGGGGCATCTGCTGAGCTTCAACGGTGGTGCCGCGCCGCGTATCTGGGCCGGCTGCTTCGGCAGCCTCGACATGAAGGTCCGCGTCACTGGCCGGGCGGCCCATTCGGGGGATCCGGTCGGTGGCATCAATGCGATCGAAGAGAGCCTACCGCTGCTCGAGGCGCTGTCCGCGCTCAAGCGCAGGGTGGAGCTGCGTACTTCGCACATGCCCGCACCTCCCCATTACCAGGGGCGGCCGCTGCACGCCAGATTGACTCTGGCTGCGGCCCACGGTGGTGGCAAGGGCTCGACCCTGCCGGCCCAGTTCGAGCTTCTGATCAATCGGCGCTACACCCCGGAAGAGCGCTTCGAAGAGGTGCTCGACGAGCTGCATGGCGTCATCGACGAGGCGATGGCCGGCAGCCGCGCCCTGGCGGTGGAGCGGGAGCTGATCGGCCACCTCGCACCGGTCAGCGACCCCACCGGGCCGCACTGGTCTCGCTGGCAGGCCGCGCTCTGCCAGGGGTTCGGCTTCGCGCCAGATGATTTTCAGCGATGGGGCTCGTCGACCAGCTCGGATCTTGGCTGGGTCCAGCGGGCCGGCATCCAGGAGATGCTGCTCGGTGGCTTGGCCCGGGTCGACAATCGCATCCATGCCTTCGATGAGTACACCACGCTGGCGGACATCGTCGCGTTGGCACAGTCGGTCCTTCTCTATCTGTCCGCAGAGTTCTCCTCATCTGAGGCTGCGCGATGAGGCCACAAGTACAACGATTCTTCCTCGTCACCCGGAGATGCATATGAGCAAGCCTACGATACGTGATCGTCGCCACTTCCTCGCCGGTGCCACGGCGCTGTCCGCCGCGGCGATGCTGCCCTGGTCCGGCTCGCTGTGGGCGGCGGCCGAAGCGACCCGCGGTGGCCGGCTCAGGATCAGCGTCGATCAGGCGGTGAATGTGCTCAACCCGCTGATAGCACGAGTGAATCCCGAGTATCTGGTGGCTGAACTGCTCTACAGCGGGTTGACCCGGCTCTCCGCCGGGATGGACGCGGAGCCGGACCTGGCTGAATCCTGGCAGGCCAACGCTGCGCTCACCGAGTGGACCTTCCGGCTTCGCGAAGGGGTGGTGTTCCACGATGGCAGCGCCTGCACCGCCGAGGACGCTGCGGCGAGCCTGCGTGCGATCCTCGATCCGGCCAATGCGGCACCCGGCAGGCGCAACATCGGCCCGATCATCGCGATCGAGGTGCCGGATCCTCATACCCTGGTACTGCGTACCGACCAACCGTTCGCCGATCTGCCGGTAACCCTGACCCATCCCACCGCCAAGGTGGTGCCGCGGACGATAGCCGAACAGGGGCTGGAGCGGCTCGCTCGCGAAGCGATCGGTTGCGGCCCCTTCGTACTCGAGCGCTTCGAGCCGGAGCGCCAGGTGGTGGTCAGCCGCAACCCGCGCTACTACGACGCCGAACGGCCTTATCTCGAGGGTGTCGAGGTGCGCGTCTATCCGGACCCCACCGCGGAGGGCTCGGCATTGATCGCTGGCGACATCGACATGATGCTCTCCACCCAAGCCACCGAGTACGAGCGGCTGGCCCACGCCGCTGGGGTGAAGGCCCTGCGCGTCCCTTCCGGACAGTTCCTCAACATCAACATGGCCTGCGACCGCGCGCCCTTCGACGACCCGCGGGTGCGCCAGGCGCTGGCGCTGTGTATCGATCGTGCGGCGATGGTCGACTTCGTCGCCGAGGGCTATGGCGCTCCCGGGCAGGATACGCCGGTCAGCCCCGCTTACCGCTACTACGCCGAGCAGCCGCCGAAAGCGGTCGATATCGAGCGGGCGAGGGAGTTGCTCGCCGAGGCTGGGCATGGCGATGGGCTCGATCTGACCCTGGTCGCTTCCGATACTCCCTCCACCCGTACCCAGCTTGCCATCGCGGTGCGCGAAATGGCGGCTCCGGCGGGCTTTCGCATCACCGTCGAGACCATGGCGAACAGCACCTATCTCGAACAGGTGTGGCAGAAGGGCAGCTTCTACATCGGCTTCTACAACATGCAGCCGACGGTGGATGCGCTGTTCAGTTTGCTCTACGTCAGCGACGCGGCGTGGAACGAGACCCGCTGGAACGATGCCGAGTTCGATCGACTCGTCGCCCAGGCGCGCAGCAGCGCCGACGACGCCGAACGCACCAAGCTCTACGCCCAGGCGCAGCAAGCGATGCATGATCAGGTGCCTTCAGTGATCCCGGTGTTCTTCGACCTGCTTTCGGCGCAGCGCAGCTATGTACTCGGCTACGCGCTCAATCCTCGCGGCGCGGTGTTTCAACTCGATCGGGTCTGGTTCGGTGCAGGCGCACCGCAGCGTGGCTGAGTCGCTCGACGACCGGTCCAGGGGAGAACGGCGATGACGCCTGCCTATCTGCTCAAACGATTGCTGATGGTGGCCTACACCCTGCTGGTCGTGTCGCTGCTGGTATTCGGCATAACCCAACTGCTGCCCGCCGATGCCGCCGTGACCATCCTTGGCCAGAGCGCGACGCCGGAAGCGCTGGAGGCGCTGCGCACGCGGCTAGGGCTCGATCAGCCGGCTTGGTGGCAGTACGCGCAGTGGCTGGGTGGCGTGGTGCAGGGGGATTTCGGCACCTCGATGCGCAATGGCCTGCCGGTAGGAGGGACCCTTGCCGAGGCGCTCGGCCGCTCGCTGGTGCTGGCCGCTTGCTCGCTCGCGCTGATGCTGATGGTCGCCATACCGCTCGGCGTCGTTGCCGCGGTGAGGCGGGGGCGGCCCAGCGACCTGGTGGTCAGCGCGCTCTCCTACGTCGGCGTGTCGCTGCCGGAGTTCGTCACCGCGACTTTGCTGTTGCTGCTGTTCGCAGACGTCTGGAACCTGCTGCCAGCGACCGGCTACGTGTCGCTCAGCGAGGACTTCGTCGGCGGTGTGCGCCATCTGATCCTGCCGACGCTGACCGTATCGCTGATCATGGTGGCCCACGTCTCGCGCATGGTGCGCTCGGAGCTGGTCGACGTGCTCCACACCGATTACATCCGTGCCGCCCGGCTCAAGGGCCTGTCGAGGCGGCGGGTGCTGTTGCGCCATGCGTTGCGCAACGGCCTGCTGCCGACCATCACCATCGTCGCCCTGGATATCGGCTATCTGCTTGGCGGCATCGTGGTGGTCGAGGAGATCTTCGCCATCCCCGGTATCGGGCGCGAGCTGATCAGCGCGGTCAATGCCCGCGACCTGCCGGTGATCCAGGCCGGGGTGATGATCCTCGCTGCCACCTACTGCCTGGTCAATTTCCTCGCCGACCTCGCCTATGCCTATCTAGATCGCCGGATCCAATATGCCTGATTCGCTCAAGCGCCTGCTGCGCTCCCCTCAGGGAATGATCGGCGCGGTAATCCTGCTGGCCTGCCTGGTGTTGGTACTGCTCGGGCCTTGGCTCGCACCCTATGACCATCAAGCCCTGTCGATCACCGAGCGCTACCGGCCGCCGGGGGCGGAGCACTGGCTGGGCACCGACCAGCTCGGCCGCGATATCGCCAGCCGCATCCTGGTCGGTGCCCGGGCGACGATCCTGCTCTCGCTGCTGGCCACCGGACTCGCGATGCTGATCGGCGCGATGCTCGGCACCGCCTGCGCCTACCTCGGCGGTCGCTTCGACGAGGTGATGATGCGCACGATGGACGCGCTGATGTCGATTCCGAGCCTGCTCTTCGCCCTGCTGATCGTCAGTACTCTGGGTAAGAGTGGTATGAATGCGGTGCTGGCGATCACCGTCTCGTTCATTCCCGGCATGGTGCGCATCGCTCGCTCGGTAGCGCTCGCGCAGCGGCGCCAGGATTACGTCGGCGCCGCCATCGCCCGAGGCGAATCGAGCCTGTGGATCGTGAGCCGTGAACTGCTGCCCAACATCGCCGCACCGATCATCGTCGAGGCCACCATCCGGGTCGCCTTCGCGATCATGCTGTTCGCTACCCTCAGCTTCCTCGGCCTCGGTGCCCAGCCGCCGGCGCCCGAATGGGGCCTGATGGTCGCCGAGGCCCGGGGCTACTTCTTCCAGGCACCCTGGATGATGCTGATGCCGGGGCTTGCGATCGCGCTGGTAGCGATCGGCTTCAACCTGCTCGGAGACGGTCTGCGTGATGCACTCAACCCGAGGAGTGGCGAACGATGACCGGCCCGGTGCTCGAGATCGAACGCTACACGCTGGATTACCAGACCGGCCGGAGCACGCTGCGGGTGCTCGACGACATCTCCCTCGATATCAGCGCCGGCGAGGTGGTCGGGCTGGTCGGCGAATCGGGCTCCGGCAAGAGCAGCCTGGCCTGGGCGATCATGCGCCATCTGGCCGGTAATGCACGCGAGCGCGGCGGGCAGCTGCGCCTCGATGGCGAGGACCTGCGTGGGCTCTCCTCTTCGCGACTCCAGGCGCTGCGCGGCAGCCGGCTGGCGATGATCTTCCAGGATCCCAGCGCGGCGCTGAATCCGACGCTTTCGATCGGCGAACAGGTCGCCGAGGTACTGGTTCGTCATCAGGGCTTGTCGTTACGCGAGGCCTGGGCGCGAGGCGTCGCGTTGCTCGGTGGCGTCGAGCTCAAGTCGCCGGAAGCGATGATGCGCCGCTATCCCCACGAGCTCTCGGGCGGCGAGAAGCAGCGCGTGCTGATCAGTACCGCCTTCGCCTGCCGTCCGCGCTGCTTGATCTTCGATGAGCCGACCACTGCACTGGATGTGATCAGCGCAGCGCAGATACTTGCGCTGTTCACCCGGCTGCGCGAGGAGACCGGGGTGTCCGCGCTGTACATCTCTCACGACCTGGCGCTGGTTTCGCGGGTCGCCGACCGGGTCGCGATCCTCGAACGCGGCCGGTTGGTCGAATCGGCGCCGGCGGCGACGATCTTCTCCGCGCCCGCCCATGAATACACCCGTCGGCTGGTCTCGGCGGTGCCTGACCCAGCGCGTCGACTGATCGACCAGCCGCCGGCGAGCGCGACCGCGTTGCTGGAGATCCACAAGCTCGGGGTGAGCTACGGCCGCCCCGGCTTCGTCGATCGCCTGTTCGGCCGTGCGAGCGAGACCACCCAGGCGCTGCGCGAGCTGACGATGACGCTCTCTCCCGCCGAGGTGGTGGGCGTGGTCGGGGAGTCGGGATCGGGAAAATCGTCGCTGGCAAAGGCGTTGGTCGGCCTGACCCCCTTTGCCGGCGAGATTCGCTTCGAGGGCCGCGTGCTTTCCAACGCGGCCGGCATGAATCGCGCCTACCGGCGCCAGGTGCAGATGGTTTTCCAGCATCCCGACGCCTCGCTCAATCCGCGCCAGCGGATCGGCGAACAGCTAGCCCGGCCATTGCGCCTCTATGGGCTGGCGCCGGGTGAAAGCGAGAAGCACGCGGTCGCCCGCTGGCTAGAGGAAGTGCGCTTGCCGGCCGAGTTCGCTTCTCGCTATCCGCACGAGCTATCCGGCGGCCAGAAACAGCGCGTGGCGATCGCCCGTGCCTTCGCCGCGCGCCCCGCGCTGGTGATCTGCGACGAGATCACTGCGGCACTCGACGTCTCGGTCCAGGCGACGGTGATCGAACTGCTGCTCGAGCTGCGCAAGCGCCACGGCACCGCCTATCTGTTCATCACCCACGATCTCAACCTGGTCCGCCAGATCGCACACCGGATCGCGGTGATGTACCGCGGCGACCTGGTCGAGATGATCGACGCCGCTACCCTCGATGCGCGGGGCGCCTCGCATCCTTACACCCGCGCACTGCTCGAGGCGGTGCCTCGTCCGCTGCGCGGCCATCCGGCTCCATCCTCGCTCCAAGGCACGCCATGAAACACGCATCGCTCCTCGCTCGCATCGATCCTGATTTCTGCCTCGACTTCCTCGCCCGTATGGTGCGCCACAAGAGCTACAGCGCCACCGACGGCGAGCGCGCCCTGGCCGAATACATGCACCTCCAGATGAGCGAGCTCGGCCTCGACAGCCGGTTGGTGCCGGTACCCGGCGAGCGCTTCAACGCGGTGGGCGTTTGGCGCGGCCAAGGCGGTGGACAGCGGCTGCTGTTCAACGGTCATCTCGATACCAACCCGGTCACCGAAGGGTGGACCGTCGACCCTTGGGGCGGCGAGATCGATCGTGAGTTCATCTACGGCATCGGCGTGTCGAACATGAAGGCGGGCGACGCCGCCTACTTCTGCGCGGTGAAGACCCTGATCGACGCAGGCGTCCGGCTCAAGGGCGACGTCATCCTCACCTACGTGGTCGGCGAGCTGCAGGGCGGTATCGGCACCATCGCCGCGATCGAGCAAGGCGTGACGGCGGACTGCTTCATCAACTCCGAGCCGACCGATCTCCAAGCTCTGACCATGCATGCGGGATCGTTGATGTTCAGTATCGAGCTGACCGGCGATACCCGCCATCTCTCCAAGCGCGAAGCCGCGGTGGACGCGCTGGGCGCTGCGGCCGCCCTGGTGCCGAGGATCAATGCCATGCGCTTCTCCGGCGCGCGCAGCGAAGAGCATCTCAAGCTCAACCGTGGGCATGCCGGCAACCTGCACGCCGCACTGGGGCGTGAGTTCCATGAGTGGCGATCGCCGCAGGTCGCCGATTTCGCACGGATTCGCGGCTCGGCGCGCTTCGCGCCCGGGCAAGAGGTCGAAGGGGTGCTCGCCGATCTGCGCCGGCTGCTCGACGAGCTCGAGGCCGAGTATCCCGGGCTTCATACCGAGCTGATCAATGAAAGCGAGCGATTGCCGCTGATGCGGCCCTTCGAGGTCGACCGCGATGCCGCGATCGTGCAGGCGGTGAATCAGGCCTATCGCCAAGTGCGTGGCAGCGAGCAGCCTACCGGAGTGTTCGCGCCGGCCTGCTTCTTCGGCACCGATGCTGCCCATCTCTCCCACCTGCTCGGCATTCCAGGAGTGGTCTGCGGCCCTGGCGGTGAGTTCAACACCATGCCCGACGAGCGGGTACGCATCAGCGATTTTCTCGATATGGTGAGGATCTACCTGCTGGCGATCCTCGATATCTGCGAGCCGCTCGAATGAGTCCCGAGGAGAGCTCGCGCCGGGTCGCACTCGCGCGCGAGCGGATGCGTCTGGCCGGCGCAGAGCTACTGCTGGTCGACCACGGCGAACTGCTCGCCTGGCTGGGTGGGTTCACCTGCTCCGAGACGCGCTATCGCGCACTGCTGCTGCCGCTCGAGGGCGCGCCCTGGTGGGTGATCCGTGCGCTCGACACCGAACCCTGCAAGCGACAGAGTCCGATCAGCGAGATACACGCCTATTCCGACGAGCGGGATCCATGGCAAGCGGTGGCGGACAGCCTGGCGATGCGCGGTTTGGAGCGAGCGCGCATCGCGGTCGACCCGGCCTCCTATGGCTTTACCGTCGCGACCCAGCGTCGGCTGTCGGCGGCCCTGCCCGAGGCTCACTGGGTCGAGCTGGAGGGGCTGAGCGATGAACTGCGCCAGTGCAAATCGACCGAGGAGCTCGCGCTGCTGCGCCGCGCCGCGGCGATCGCCGACGATACCATGGCGCACCTCGCCGCGACCCTGCGCGAGGGCGAGCGAGTGCGCGACGTCGCGGCCCGGGCCGCGTATCGCTTTCTCGCCCTCGGCGCCGATAGCGGAGACACCGGGCCGATCTCCCTGGCCCGGGGCGACCAGGGCTTCCTTCACGCGCGAGGCCTCGATCAAGTGCTGGGCCGTGGCGACACGCTCCACGTCGAACTGATTCCCAAGGTGGGACGCTACAGCGCGCGGCTGATGAGGCCGATCGTGCTTGGTTCGCCCAGCGCCGCCCAGCGTCAGCTCGCCGAGCGCCTGGTGCGGCTGCAGGATCGACAGTTCGCTGCCATGGCGCCGGGGATCGAGGCGCGCGAGGTCGATGCGGTATTGCGCGATGCCATGCTCGCCGAGGGGTTGCGTGTTCGTTATGACAACGTGAGTGGCTACAGTCTCGGGCTCTATGCGCTGACCCCCAGGCTCAGCGACTTTTCCCGTTGCTTTCATCCCGCGGCGGACTGGCGATTGGAGGCCGGCATGGTGTTCCACATGTACGTCTCGGCGCAGGGGATGGCGTTCAGCGAGACGATCGCGGTCACCGCGACCGGCGTCGAGCGCCTCACACTGCTGCCGAGGCGCCTGCTGAGCATGGACGAGCAGGGCTAGGCCTATGCCGGCCCTCAATCGCTCTGCGCGGTGATGGGTCTGAACAGATAGTCGACCGCGGCGAACACCTCGTCATCGCTGAGCGCGGCATTGCCACCGCGCGCCGGCATCCCACCGGTGCCGTTGAGCGCATTGGCGTAGAGCGTCTCGACCCCCTGGTCGTACAGCCGCGCCAAGCGCTCGATGTTACCGCGCTGCGGCCCCCGGCCGCTTTCATGGCATCCGGCGCAGTTGGCGTCGAAGATCGCCTCGCCATCGGGCTGCGCCGCCTGGAGGTGGAACGCCAGGATCAAACCCAGCAGCGCGGCCAGCGCGAACGGCAGGCTCCAGGCGAGCCGCCACAGGCCCTGGCGTTGCCTCATCGATGGTGAAGCCCTCACCCTGAAGCGGCGGGGATGAGGAGAAGTGCGTAACGGCCGGGAAGCGGAGCGCAGTGCCATGCTAACCTCCTCGAGGAGTGAACCCCCGGTATCGTTATCGATTAGAGTCACACTTGGGAGTCGACGCCAAATCGACCCTGTTCTCAGCGTAGCCCGGCCTGCGCGGAAGGATGGGTTATCCACAGCTGGTCGTAAGCTCGGCTGCGCAAAAGGGCTGTGGATAACCTTTTTCGAGCGCCTCCCGCCGAGATCAACGAGGTAGACAGACGCGCCCGCACCACGTACTATAACGCGCTGTTTCCAGTTGGAAACGTATGTGCGCCTGTAGCTCAGCTGGATAGAGTACTGCCCTCCGAAGGCAGGGGTCGTGAGTTCGAATCTCGCCAGGCGCGCCAAAATTCCAAACGCCCTCTCATGGTTATCCACGAAAGGGCGTTTTTCGTCTCCGAGGCATCCGAGGAAAAGTTGGCACGTTTTTCTAATCCCCCTACACTAGTTCGCGCTGACATTCACACACGACGCTGCAGTCGTTAGAGGGTGAGCAATGCTCAAGTCGCTCGACATCCACGCCTTGACGCTGTTTCCAAGTGTGACTTTGACCTTCTCTCCTGGGCTGAACATCATCGTTGGCGAGAATGGTGCAGGCAAGACGCATTTGCTCAAGGCTGCTTACAGCCTGTTGGCGGTGAGTGCTCAATCCGCGGAAGCCAACGAAACTCCGACCAAGAGTTTTTTGCAAAAGGCTCTGGCAGACAAATTAGTCGGTGTTTTTCGTCCCGACAGCCTGGGCCGCCTGGCGAGCCGCCGGCAAGGGCGTTCACGCTGCCATTTGGCCGCGCAATTCCAGGACAAGCGCTGCAATCTTGCCTTGAGCTTCGCCTCTAATGCGGAAAACCAAGTGGCGATAGAAGCAGCACCGACGGCCTGGTTGGATAAACTGCCGGTCTATTTGCCCACTCGAGAATTGCTTAGTCTCTACCCCGGCTTCATTTCCATGTATCGCAACCAATACGTGGATTTCGAAGAAACTTGGTACGACACTAGTCTGCTGCTGGGGCGGCCGGGCATAAGAGGCGTCAAGGAAAAACAGTTAAAGGAACTGTTGACCCTGCTCGAAGATGCGATGGGTGGCAGAGTGGAGCAAGACCGCAGCGGCCGCTTCTATTTCAAGCCGGAAAGCGGTGCTCGAATCGAGATTCCCTTGGTGGCTGAGGGGCTGCGCAAGCTGGCGATGTTGGCGCGCTTGGTTGTTACTGGTAGCCTGCTCGATAAGGGCTATCTGTTCTGGGATGAACCCGAGGCTAATCTCAATCCTCGCTTGATTAAGCGTATCGCCCAGGTGTTGGTGGCGTTGTCGAAACAGGGCATCCAGATCTTCATTGCCACCCATAGTCTTTTCCTACTGAGAGAATTGGAGATTCTGCAGACTGAGGCGGCGCTCGAGGCGCGCTATTTTGCGCTTGCGCAAAGCGAGAATTTTGTCGTCCATGTACAGCAAGGAAACAGTCTCGACGATGTCGGTCCGCTGGTACTGCTCGATGAGGAAGTGCAGCAGGGCGATCGTTTCCTGGCGCTTGGTGAAGAGAGCCACGTATGACGGTGCTGGTCGAAGGTCAGTTGCACTTCGATTTTCCCGACGATTGGGAAGCGAGTAAGCTGGATGATTGGCACAGCTATCGGAGATGTTTCGCCACTTTGGACAATGGTATCAAATGCGTGGATTTCCTCGCCTACGGCCCCGGTCGAGATGTGTGGCTGATCGAGGTGAAAGATTACCGTCAGGGTCGTATAACCTCGATGAGCGAGTTGATCGAAGCGGTTGTTGGCAAGGTACGCGATAGCCTCGGCGTTGTCAGTAGCGCCTGCTGGCAGCACCAGGCGCCGGAGGAGCAGCGACTGGCACGTTTGGCGACCCAGAAAGGGCGCTTGAACATCGTACTTCACATCGAGCAGCCGCGGCATCGCAGTCGCCTGAGGCCAGAGCCGCTCGATCGAGCTTCACTCAAGCAAAGTCTGCGCCGAAAACTCCACAAGCTCAGTGCCAGCCAGTGGGTCGTCGACAGCCGCAGTAGTGGCGATCTGCCCTGGGCGGTGAACTGACCCATTCGGAATCGGGAAGCGCTTAAGGCCGGCAGGACTCGCGGCAACTGCGTATATCTCAGCTTTCGACACCGCCACCGCGCAGGCGCAAACGTTGCGTGCTTGCGCCCTATCCCTCCCTTACCCCTCTTGCTCTATCGGGTCGATGAATGCGCGAGGCTTCAGCTGGAAGCCTCCGCTTTCGCATGCCGACAGCAGTGGCAGGGAGGAGAGCAGGCGTCGGGTATAGGCATGGCGAGGCGCGTCGAGCACTTCGTCGCGCTCACCGCTCTCGACGATCCGACCCTGCTCCATCACCACTACCCGGTGGGCGATCTGCTCGACCACGCCCAGATCGTGGGTGATCAGCAGACAGGCGAAGCCGTAGTGGCGCTGCAGCTCGCCCAGCAGGGTGAGGATCTGTTTCTGGACCGTCATGTCCAGGGCCGAGGTGGGCTCGTCGGCGACGATGAACCTTGGCTTGCGCGCGATCGCTCTGGCGATCGCCACGCGCTGGCGCTGGCCTCCGGAGAGCTGGTGTGGAAAACGCTCGAGAAAGGCTGGATCGAGCCCTACCTCTTCGACTACCTCCCATACCCGCGCCTGTCGCTGTGCGCGATTCATGGTCTCGACCAAGCGCAGCGGTTCGTCGATGATCTGCCGGACGCGCATGCGTGGATCCAGCGAGGAGAAGGGGTCCTGCTGGATCATCTGGCAGTCGAGCCGCCAGGCTCGGCGCTGGCGCTGGTCCATGGCGGACCATGGGGTGCCCGAGAAGCACAGCTCGCCGCTTCGCAGTGGCACCAGGCCGACGATCGCTTTGCCCACCGTGGTCTTGCCGGAGCCGCTGGCGCCGACCAGCGCGACGGTTTCGCCCTTGGCCACCGCTACGCTGAAATCGTCGACCGCGCGCTTGGCGATCGCTGCGCCGAACCAACGCTTGCGCCCCGGATACTCGATCACCGCTTGGTTCAGGGCCAGTACCGGCGGGCCGCTGTGCTCGGGGGCGGGCAGGGCGACTCGCCTTGGCAGCGCGTCGAGCAGTTTGCGGGTGTAAGGGTGCTGGGGCGCGGCCAGCAGCCTCTCGGTGGTGCCCTGTTCGACCAGACGACCCTCGCGCATCACCAGTATGCGCGAGGCATAGTGGGCGACCATGGCCAGATCATGGCTGATCAGGATCGCCGCGTTGCCCTGCTCGCGCGTCAGCGCCAGCAGCGTCTCCATCACTTCGCGCTGGACCACTGCGTCCAGTGCGGTGGTCGGCTCGTCGGCGATGACCAGCGAGGGCGACATCAGCATCACCGAGGCGATCATGATGCGCTGGCGCATGCCGCCGGAGAACTCATGCGGATAGCAGTCGAGCAGATTGGCGTCCCGCGCAAGGCCCACTCGCTCGAGCATCGCGAGGATGCGCTGTTCGCGTTCGGCTCGGCTGATCCGGGTATGCAGCTTCAGCCCCTCATGCAGCTGCCGTCCTATCTTCAGGGCCGGGTTCAGGGAGGTCATCGGCTCCTGGAAAATCATCCCCAGGCGGTGGCCCCGCAGCGTCTTGAGCGCTCTCAGCTCGTCGATGCGGTACTCCTCGCCGTCGAAACGCATGCGGCCTTCATCGCATTCCACCCCGGTCGGCAGCAGGCCCATCAGCGCCCGCGTGGCGAGCGTCTTGCCGCTGCCCGATTCGCCGACGATGGCGATGGTTTCTCCGCGAAAGAGTTCGAAGCCGATGTCATCCACGACGACCTTGCCGTTGGCGGCTATCGTCATCCCTTCGACCGCCAGCAGTGGGAGATCCTCGGTGCTGCTCATCGTTGCATCCTCGGGTCGAGGAGATCGCGCAGCGCGTCGCCGAGCAGGTTGACGCCAAGCAGGGCGAACGAGATGCATAGCCCCGGGAAGATCGCCAGCCAAGCGGCATCGGAGAGATTGTCGCGGCTGGCGGCGAGCATGTTGCCCCAGGTGGGCTCGGGCGGCGGCACGCCGAGGCCGAGGAAGGAGAGCGCGCTCTCGGAGATGATCACCCAGCCGAGCATGGAGGTAGCCAGCACGATCAGCGGCGCCAGGCAGTTCGGCAGGATATGGCGCAGCAGGATGAATCCCTCAGAGTGGCCCATCACTCTCGATGCCTCTACATAGTCGCTCTCTCGCAGGCTGCGCACGGTGCTGCGCACGATCCTCACCACCGAGGGGCAGTAGGCCAGGCCCAGTGCCAGGACGATGCCATAGCGGCTATTGCCCAGTACGCTCAGCAAGCCCAGGGCGAGCAGTATTCCCGGGAAGGCCAGCAGGGTGTTGGTGATCATCATCACCGCCCTGTCCACCACGCCACCGAGGTAGCCGCTGAGGATGCCGAGGCAAACGCCGGTCAGGGTCGCGGCGAGCACGGTGAGCACGGCGATCGAAAGAGTGGTGAAGGCCGCATTCATCAAGCGGCTCATTACGTCGCGGCCGAACTCGTCGGTTCCCAGCCAGTGCTGGGCGCCGGGCGCTTGCAGCTTGCCGAGGATATCGATCGCGAGCGGATCGAATGGCGTCCAGAGCAAACCAGCCAGTGCCGCCAATACAAGCGTGCCGATCATCGCTGAGCCGAGCAGGGCATTGAGGGCGGGGAGGGCGAATCTTGGCTTGGTGGTCATGCGTCCTTCACCCTTGGGTCGAACAACGGGTGAATCGCATCGATGCCGATATTGACCACGATGTAGAGCGACGCGATGAACAGCATGCAGCCCTGTACGACTGGGTAATCGCGGGCGTAGATGCCGTCGACGAGTAGACGGCCCAAGCCGGGGAGGGTGAAGACCGTCTCGACTACGGCGATGCCGCTGAGCAGGTTGCCGAGCATGATGCCCATCAGGGTGAGCGTGGGGCCGAAGGCGTTGGGGAAGGCGTGGCGGGCCAACACCATCGCCTCTCCTACGCCTTTGGCACGTGCATGCGAGATGTAGTCCAGCCGCAGCACCTCCAGCGTGCTCGAGCGCATCATTCGCACCAGGGTGCCGCTTTCGACCAGCACCAGGGTGATGATCGGCATGATCAGATAAAGCAGACCGGTGTGGAAATCCTCGCGCAGCGAGACGTACCCCACCACGGGTAGCCAGCCCAGCTGCAGGCCGAAGAGCAGCAGCAGCAAGAGCCCCATCCAGAAGCTTGGGATCGAGAGCAGTAGGGTGGCGAGCGTCACCAGCCCGACGTCGAGCCGGGAGTTCTGCTTCCAGGCTGCGATCATGCCGATCGGGATGGCGATCAACGAGGCGATCACGATGGCTACCAGCACGATGCTCAGCGTCACGCCGAAGCGCTGGATGATCATCGGCGCAATGGCTTGGCCGGTCTGGATGGAGTGGCCGAAGTCCCCCTGCAGCACTTGTGAAATCCAGATCAGGTATTGCTGGGGATAGGAGAGATCGAGCCCCATCTGCTGGCGTACCCGGGCCAGGCTCTGCTCGGTGGCGAGATCGCCAAGCAGCAGTTGAGCGGGGTCTCCCGGAACCAGTCGGATCAGTAGGAAGATCAGCACCGAGACCAGGATGAGGGTGGGTATCGAGGAGCCGATTCGCCTAACCAAGTGCAAGAACATGGTGCTCTCCGGTCACTGGGTGATACTGACGTTCCAAAGCCTGGGCGACTCGCCGAACCAAGGGGCGAAGCCTTCGACACGATCGCGATAGGCCGCGATAGAGACGCCGGGAAAGAGGAAGATCAATGGCGTTTGTTCGATCATGAGGGTGTGCAGTTCATCCACCAGCGCTTGGCGCTGCCCGGTATCCTCGGTGAGCGAAAGCGCTTGGATCAGCTCTTGCGCTCTTGGGTCGTCCCACACTTTCCTCGGCTCTTGCGTCTTGTCTCCGGTGATCTGCTCGAACATCAAGGCGGGGTCGAAGCGCGCCGAGTAGGTGAACGACATCATCTGGTAACGCCCGCTGGAGTAGCGGTCGAGCTGTGTCGCCCACTCCATGGTGTTGACCCGGGCATTGATGCCGGCCGCCTGCATCATCGACTGCGCGATGATCGCGACGTCGTAGCTCGGCACCTTCGGGCGCTGGTTGGCGATGATCTCGATCGGTTCATTGTTGTAGCCGGCCTCGGCGAGCAGCTCGCGCGCGGCCTGCGGGTCGTATTCATAGCCGGTTCGCTGTACTTCGCCGTACCAGGCCGAGGAGATCGGTACGTTCGAGTTGCTCGGCGTGGCCATGCCCTCGCTGCTGCCGAGTGCGACCTGCTCGGTATCGATCGCCAGTGCTACGGCCCTGCGGACCCTTGGGTCGTCGAGCGGAGGGGCGTTGGTCTGGATCAGCAGTCCGTTTCGCAGCCCATTGTCGGCGGTGTCGATCTTGATTCCGGATGCGTTGCGCAGCGCCCGGGCATCGGTGGCGCTGATCGGCGCTACGTCGATGTTCCCCGCCTGGAGACCCGCCACCACGGTGGCCGGGTCGGGTATGACCAGGATTCGCACGGTGCCGATCCGCGGCTCCTTGCCGCCTACGTAGCCGTCCATCGGTTCTTCGCGGGAGGTGTAATCCGCAAAGCGCGTCAGGATGATCGAGCGGTTGTGGTTCCACTGCTCGAGCTTGTAGGGACCGGTGCCGACCGGCTCGCGCCACGCGCCGTTCTCATCCAGCGAATCGGGGTGGATCACCGCTACCGCACCGCAGTCGGGGCGCGCCATGTTGGCCAGGAACAGAGCGCTGGGAGATGCCAGCGTCATGGTCACGGTGTGGTCATCCACCGCTGTCACCTCGGTGACCTGCAAATCCGAACTGCCGTCGAAATCACTGACGCAGCGCCACTGAGTATCTGGATCCATCCAGCGGTTCCAGCTCCACACCACGTGCTCCGCGGTCATCGTCTCGCCGTTGTGGAACCGTACACCCTGGCGAAGGTGGAAGGTGTAGGTGCGGCCATCGTCTGAGACTTCGTAGCTTTGGGCCAGCATCGGGCCGACGCTGCCATCCTCGCGGTAACCGACCAGGCCCTCGACGATATGCATCATCACGCCATCGGTATTGCCGTCGCGGTTGACGCCGGGCTGGGTGCTGCGAATGTCCGCGTTCATGGCCACGGTGATGGTGTCGTTGGCCGCCGCGCCGGCCGAGGTCAATCCGCACAGCAATAGCAGCGGTATGCAAGCAAGGAGCTTCATGACGGATTCCTTCTAATTGTTAGATCTTTCAGTCACGCGCATTCGCCGTTCACACGCCAACGGCGATCTTTTCCTGCAAATGGTATTGGCCGAATTCCTGGTTCAATGCCGGCAGCGGGGCCACTTCGAGCCTGCCCAGCGCGGGCTCCATCATCACCATGGCGACGGTGGCGGAAAGATCCCCCTGGAAGCCAGGGCGGGGAGGACGGCACACGGAGTAGGGAGAGGCGAAATCGTCGAAGAACGCGGCCTTCAAATCATCGACACCCACGCGCTTGCCGCTCGCCTCGAGCCTTCTGCGCACCCGCCAGGCGCGGTAGAGGCTGTCGGGAGAGGTTTCGATGCCGCGCTCCTGGAGCTTGGCCAGTGCGACGTCGCTCATCCAGTGGTTGGCATGCACGATGATGTCGTCGCTCGGATACAGCGCGAAGCTTTCATCCGGTGCGCACTCGAAGTCGATGGCGAAGCCCTCTGCGCTGCTGAGCATCATGTTGTTCGAGCAGGACTTGGGCGTCGTCGCGACTACTTTCATCGCCAATGCCATGTGCGATTGCTCCAGAACCTTGCGTCGAATCAAGGAAAGGGGCACGCCGATCTGGCGGTAGTCGCGCTCGCAGCGCAGGAAATTCGCCGTTATCGCCAGGCCCGCGCCGTTGAGCCCGCTGCGCGCGAGCCCTCCGGCTTCGACGAAGGTGAGCAGCTCCGGGCCCTCTTCACGCTGCACGCGCAGCACCACGGAAGTTTCAACGCACTCCGCCCGCCAGTCCCAGTTCTGGCCATGGATCAAGCGTCCGCTGGCGCTGCGTTCGGGGAGAATCACCGCGCCCGTGCAGCCATCCTCGATCGAGTCGTCGTGCAGCGGCTCCTGCCTGGCGATCATCCTCGCGCGTGAAACGACCTCGGTGCGGGCGTTGATCATCACGATGTCGGCAAGGCTCACCGAGGCGCCTTCGGCGATGCCACGCATCTCCTCGAGATAGTCGGCATCGAATCGGGCGATCTGTACTTCGAACTCCCCGAGCAGCGCCGTACGTTTCGCATCATCCAGACCCAGCGAGGAGAGCTGGTCACCGTACACCGCCACGCTTTGGCCAATTCGCGACGCGGCTTGCTCTCCGTACTGCCGGCCACGCACCCGCGGCGGGCCGCTGATCTCGATCAAGGGAAACGGCTTCGGAGCATTCATTTGGCATCGTCCTTGGCTTGATCTTCCAGTACGCGTTTGAAGAAGGCTTTCACGGTGGGCAGCACCTTCATGCCGTCGTGGGGCACATTGGGTACGATCGACTGCTCGACCCGCATGCCGTGGGCCTTGAGATTGGAGAGCAGGGCGGTATTGCGATCGACCCGTGTCGGCCCGGTATCGTTGATGCCCTCTTTCCAGCGACGTGATCCCGGTGGGTGATTGATCTCCCAGGTTTCGAGATCCGCCGCACCCACCACCAGCTGGATGGCGACGTCGCGCATCGCCGACAGATCGATGGGATGGCCGAATATTCGTTCGAAATCACGTATCCCCACCCACCAGTCACGGGTGTCGTCGAGCAGGGTGACCGAACCAGGGGCGCCGATCGATGCCGCCAGCAGTCTCTGAGGATGCAGATACATGAAGCGGTGGGTGAAGTGGCCGCCGCCGGAGTAGCCGAACATGAGGAACTTCGTGGCATCGATGCCTAGGGCAGTTGCGACCTCGTCGATCATCGCGAGCATCACCAGGTCGTAACGAATGTTGCCCTCGATGATGTACTTGAAGCCGTCCGGCTCTCCGTCGCCGCAGGGGCCCACGGGGAACAAAGGCGCCAGCACCACGCACCGGTGATAGAGCGCGAACTCCACGAAGGCATCGCGATAGGCACTCATGGTGCGGCCAGTGCCATGAACGGCGACCAGCAGCCTATAACTCTCCGGTGCCTGGTCCAACTCAGGGGGGACGTAAAGGCAGTAGCTGAACCTGGGGTCCTCGCGGCAAGCGAACACCGTAGTGCTGCCCCGGTGGTACTGCTGTCTGTAGCGCTCTGAGGGCGCGTCAACGACTGGCATCAGCATCGCGGCTCTTGTTGAAATTGTGGGTTGTTGGATCGGCCGATAGGCGAGAGTTAACCATACGCCAAAATTGGCGCCAATATGTTTTTAGAAAATCGATCCGATTTTTGCTTTCCCTCTGGGCTGCCCTACACTAGGCCCGGCCGACGCTAGGCGCCGGCGATTTCCAAAGGCAACGCATGGGACGAATCGGGTGAATAGCGCAGAACTCGCGGACCGCATCGCGCATGACATCAATACCGGCGAGCTCACTTCGGGGACTTGGCTCAAGCAGGTGGACCTGGAGCAGCGCTACCAGTCTTCACGCGCAGGAGTGCGCAAGGCGTTGGATCAACTGGTCTCCGAACGGTTGGTCGAGCACGTGCCCAATCGCGGCTACCACGTATGCGTGCTGGACAAAGTCCAACGCCGGCACATCGACGAGATCCGCGCCGTGCTCGAAAGCGCCGCCGCCGCCGACATCGTCGTGCAGGCCACCGTGGAGGACATTCACCGGCTCAGGTCGCTGGCGACGGTATTCGAGGAGATGATCTTCAAGGGCTCATTGCTCCAGCAGTACGAGGCCAACCTCGCCTTTCATCGCGAACTGCTGTCGAAGTGCACCAACCGGGAGCTGGTGGCATTGGCCTTCGCCCAGCGTGGCCGGGTCGCCGGCGCTAGGATCGGCCAGTGGGCGACGCGCGAGTTGGCGGAGCATTCCAGCCGGGAGCATTTCGCCATGATCGACGCGGTCGAACGCCGCGACGGGGAGGGGCTGGCGCAGCTGATCCGGCAGCATATTCTCAAGTGACAGCGGGCTGTGAATATGTTCAGTGGCGGCGATCAAGAGAGTGGCATCGGCGGCTGAATAGGTTCCACGTCTTACTTTTCAAGCAGCATTATCATTCTTGACTTTTCACACTGCTTGAATGTAAATGGAATTTTATTCTCAAATTCCATTTCTCATCGACAAGTTCGACTTGAACAGCCGGGAGGAATCGAATATGAACAATGCGCTAATGAACTCAAATAAGCCTATGCGTTTGTGCGCAATGGTTTTTGGCATCTTGTTTCTTTCATCGCTTTCTTTCTTGATCTATTCGCTGCTGACTGACACCATCAGCATGGTGCTTGCAACCTCGAGGGGAGTCGTTGTTTTCTTTGTCCTTTTGTTCGTTTCACTCAATATTCGCAAGATAACTCAATTTTTAGAAAGGGAAAGAAACGACGGAGACAGCCAGCGCTGAGTTCATATTTGATACACTCGATCGGATCATTGGGAAAACATGACCCAGCGCTCTATCATCTGAGAAAAGAAAAGCTGAAAACATATAAAATTACCTTCAATGAAAATAATGCATATATGAACCGTTCCGATATGTTTATTTTCTCCCTTTTTTTCATCAAAATAAACGCAGCAACGATGATGATATCAACGAATAATTTTGGTGCTAAATATGCAATAATAGAAGAGTTTCCATTGAAAATCGATGATAATGGGAAAATAAAATGTGATATTGAAAGCAGTACGATGTAATGAATGCTGTGGTTTTTTGGGGTCATATGGGTGGGTTTCATAATTTACGATCCAGGGTTATTAGCATCGCTAATGTATGATTCCAGTCTATATGTATAAGTCTATAAATTTTCGTTATTATCTTCAAGCATTGATTCTTGGCCTATCTTTAAATAAAGACCAGAATTGCCATGCATATTGTCGATATAGATGTCAAAATCCGATAGAGATCCTGCACCGAGGTAGTTTTCCAATACATGATGTGTGCTTTCTACATATCTACCCACAGACGATAATTTGATGGAATTCTCAGGCGAGCTAATCAACATGCAAAAAGGACAGAAGTAAGTCCGTCTCCCTCCCAAAAAATCAACCGTATTGTCAATCATAGGGATCATACAATTTATATTTTTATTGCTTGAAGGAAAATAGTAAAAACACCCAGCGCCTAGCTGAGCGGTGATAGTCTGATCGTTCAAATCAAAATAAGACACTTTCATGTTGATGTTGCCTAATATATTGATCATATCCCCTAAAGAGGCAAATTCGTTTTCTTTTCTCATTTTTGTACTCTAAAATATCTGAAGGCGGTCTCGGCTACCAAGGGAAGTATCCGGCCCAATCCACATAGTGTCACCATGACTCATTGCTATCGCCACTTCTGCTCCAGCATCATGGTGGTTTCGTTCCACTTCAATCAAACTCGCTGCCTGTTATCAGGGGCGTGCACCGGTATCATGCGTGGTAAATCGCTCGCCATGTACTTGGCCTCGATACGATACATGAACAAGCCTGGCTGCTGACCGGGTCCGTTTGCCACGCCGTCGATTACGCCAGCGCTTTAAACCGCATTCCGGAGAGGGCTGATAGATGGCGTCTTACATCATTCGCTGGATTGGCGGATGCCGATGTCCCGATGCTTCGGAAAACGATTGCCGGTTCGAGCGTACTTCGTTAACGCTACTTTTGGGTTTGATTTCATCCAATAAAAAATTACTTATGTAAGGCCCTTTTTTGTGACCCATAATGAGAAAAAAATAAACATGGCGATTGAATAAAATAATGACATGAATAGTATTTTTTCGTCTCCATAGTCGATGGCAGAAAATTTTTGAATTAGACTTAGCCCTGTGTAAAAAAGAGAAAAAAGGATTGGAATCAAATAAGACTGATAATACCATTTCTTTCCTTTCATTTTCCTTCACTCTCTGCAGTTAGATTCTAATAACGTATTATTTTCTTGGTCACGTGGGAAATGTACCAGATATCCTTTTATGCGCGGGATGTCGAGATTTTCTACATCCACATCATATTATCGCCCAGCAGTATACTGTCGGTTCGTTACGATAGCCATTTCAGCGCCGCTTTTTACCGGTAAACCATGATGCGCTTGACGGTATTGCCCATGTTCTCAGTGGATTCATCGATCAATGCTTCGGATATCCGATCACGTCCGTTGAGGATGCGCTACTGTCAACTCTGACAGTGTGCAAGTCTGACAGTGTGCAAGTGAGAGCGGCCGGCAGTGGGGGACGTACGCGTGAGGCGTGCAGATCACGGTCATTGCCGTGGATAGGATGCGTCTGCGAAAAATCGCTAGGGCTTCGAGAGTGCCGTCCGACGGCACACCTTAGGTGTATGCCGCTCCTGAGTAGTTTCGAGGAGGCGAAGAGGGTTAGATTGGCAAGCGACGCAGGGGAGCGATCGTTTTCGTCACGTATAGGAGTGCGGCAGCCGGGTGCAGGTCGAGGATGATCACAATGACAACAGGAAGCTGGCGTGAGGAACTGATTCACTCGCTGTCCCAGGCGCACTCCGCGGAGCAGGTTTTCGCTCAGACCGTGGCGCGGGTGAAGGCGCTGGGCTTCGAGCACTGTTCCTACGGTTTGTGTTTTGCTTTCCCAATCACACAGCCCAAAGTGCGGATACTCGATACCTATCCGGCACCGTGGCGGACCCGCTATCGGGAACAGGGCTATGTGAGCACCGATCCCACGGTACTGCATGGCATGAAGAGCCCGATGCCAGTGGTATGGGAGGCGCTGTCCGCGCACAACCGCAGGCTGTGGGAGGAGGCGCGAGGGCATGGCTTGGTCCATGGCTGGTCGCGAGCTAGCCGTGGTGAGCTGGGCGTCATCGGGGTATTTTCAGTCTGTCGTGACGTCGAGTCGATCTCTGTAAAAGAGCTGGATGAAATCGAGCCCCATCTGGTTTGGCTGAGCGAGCATGCCCATCTAGGCATCTCGCAGCGGCTGATGGCCCAAGCGGTGCCGAAGAAGGCGCTTTCAGCGCGCGAGATCGAGGTGCTGCGCTGGACTGCCGATGGTAAGACAGCAGCGGAAATCGGTGCGATATTGCAGCTCACCGAGCGGACGGTGAACTTCCATGTCGGTAACGCCACTGAGAAGCTCGGCGTTAGCAACAAGACGGCGGCGGTACTGCGCGCAGCAATGCTCGGTTGGCTGAGCTGAGCACCCAAACGCCCAATCGTCTGCCCTCTGGCGCTGCTCGCCTGTCAAGTCGCGGTGCTGTGCGGCACCCTCGTTGGCCAGCCCCGAGGCCTTCGAGGTCGGGGCGACCGGCGTTTACGCATACTGAGGCAAGGTCAGTCTGCCGGCAGCGTCCGGAGCGCGACCCTTCTGCCTTTTCGCTGGCGCGTTTCGTCGGTTGGACAGGCAATACGCAGCGCTCCCTTTCTCTTCATGGCTGAGTACAAGACCAACAATGAACCAGCACTTCGATGTCATCGTGATTGGCGCCGGGATCAGCGGTAGCGCCACCGCTTACTCGTTGGCCAAGGAGGGGCACTCCGTAGCCGTGATCGATCGCTTCGCTCCCGCGGCGATGGCCTCGGGCTGGACGTTGGCGGGTGTCCGCCAATCGGGCCGCGATCCGGCGGAGCTGCCGCTGGCGCGAGCGGCGGTGGCGATATGGGAGACGCTTCACGAGGAGCTCGAGGCGCCGCTGCACTACACGCGCAAGGGCAACTTGCGCCTGGCCCGCAACGAGGATGAGTACGACCAGGTTCGGCGCATGGTCGCCGAGCAGGCCCGCTTGGGACTGGCGCTTACCTTCCTGCCTGACAATCAAGCGATCCGCGCCGTGGCACCCAGAGTTTCGACCGAGATTCTCGGCGCCTCCTGGTGCCCTAGCGATGGACACGCCGACCCTCACGCCACGGTGAACGCATACGTTGCCGCGGCGGGCAGGAGGGGGGTGTCCTTCCTGCTCGGTCAGCGGGTGAGCTCGATCTGCACGGAGGGTGGTCGTGTCACCGGCGTCGTCACCGAGCATGGCCGTATCGGTGCGGCCTGCGTCGTGCTGACCGCGGGAGTGCTCGGCAACGAGCTGCTGAATCCGCTTGGCCTTGAAGTGCCGCTGGATGTCCAGATGGTGACGGTGATCCGCAGCGTCCCGGTCGCACCGTTGATCGAGCCGGTGATCGGCGTCGCTGGCGGCGACTGGGCCGGCCGTCAGCAGCTCGATGGTCGTCTGCGGATCACCAGCGGCGTTCACCCCTGGCACGGAGGGATGTCGATCGACACCGGCATGGATGGTCCTCGGCCTGTGGTGCCGCCGCGGATGGAGAGCGTGGCGGAGGTCGTCGCCAAACTGGAGCAGCTGCTTCCCGGCGCTTCCGCGGCTCCGGTCGAGGCGCTATGGGCTGGATTGATCGACCTGACGCCGGATGCGCTGCCGGTGATCGCTACCGCGCCGGGGATCGACGGGCTGGTAGTCGGGATGGGCTTCTCGGGGCACGGCTTCTGCCTCGGTCCGGTGACCGGGATGCTGCTCGCCGACCTCGCGCTCGGGCGTCCCCCCCGGCATGCGCTCGATGCCTTCTCGTTCGAGCGCTTCGCCGCGGGGCGTGCCGGATCGGTGGAGCCTCCTACGCTGCACGGCTGATCGAACCGCCAGCACTTGTCTGCCAACGAACACGGGCTGATGCGTCCCAGCGAGGTATTGGCCGATGATGTCCTGGCACCATCGTGGAAAACCAAAAAGGGAGCCTCGCGGCTCCCCTTTCGTCTGCTCTACTTGCCGCCCTGGCTCAGACTTCCTGGGCTTCGGGCTCAGGCTGCTGTGCTTCCTGATCGTCGGACTGCTCGACCGGCGGTAGGTCGTCTTCCGGAGCGGGCGTCGATTCGACCTCTTCGCTCGGCATCGGCTCGCTCAGCTCCAGCAACTCGTGGGTCTGGAGCCGTACCTGGCGCAGCAGCTCGGGGTTCTCGGAGAGCTTCTGGCCGTAGGACGGGATGATTTCGTGCAGCTTCTGCTGCCACTCGGCGCTGGCGACTTCCTCGGGGAAGGCGCGTTCGATCAGGCGAAGCATGATCGAAGGGGAGGTGGAGGCACCTGGGGATGCGCCCATCAGCGCTGCCAGCGAGCCGTCGGAGGCGATCACGGTATCGGTGCCGAACTCGAGCACTCCGCCTTTCTCTTCGTCGTTCCTGATGATCTGTACGCGCTGCCCTGCGGTCCAAAGCTTCCAGTCGTCCGGATTGACCTCAGGATAGTAGTCGCGGAGGGAGGCGATGCGATCGTCCTGCGACATCATCAGCTGACCGATCAGATAACGCGACAGGCTGAGGTTGTGCCAGCCAGCCTGGACCATCGGCCAGGTATTGCTGAAGGTCATCGAGCTGAACAGGTCGGTCCACGAGCCCTGCTTGAGGAACTTGCTGGAGAAGGTCGCGAAAGGCCCGAACATCAGCGCAGGCTCGCCATCGAGCACGCGACGGTCGAGGTGGGGCACCGACATCGGCGGCGAACCTACCGAGGCTTTGCCATAGGCCTTGGCATCATGCCGGGCGACGACTTCGGGGTTGGTGGTATAGAGGAACTGACCACCGACCGGGAAGCCAGCGTAGTCCTTGCTTTCGGGAATACCCGAGCGCTGCAGCAGCTTCAATGCGGCACCGCCCGCGCCGATGAAGACGAAGCGTGCATCGACGCTGGTCTCACGGCCGCCGTCGTTGAGGTCGGCGATCGTGACTTTCCAGGTGCCGTCGTCGTTGCGGGTCAGGTCGCGCACTTCGCTGCCGGTGGAGAGCGAGAAACCTTTGCGCTGGGTAAGCGCAGTGAGGGTTTGCCGGGTGATTTCGCCGAAATTGACATCGGTACCGATCGGCATGCGGGTGGCCGCGATGCGATCGCCGGGGGCGCGGCCCTCGATCAGAAGCGGTGCCCATTCGGCGATCTGATCGTAGTCCTCGGAGTATTCCATTCCCGCGTAGAGCGGGTTCTGGACCATCGCTTCATGGCGTTTGCGCAGGAACTCGACGTTGTCGTCGCCCCAGACGAAGCTCATGTGCGGCGTAGTGTTGATGAAGGATCTCGGGTTGTTCAGCACACCCTGGGTCAATTGATGCGCCCAGAACTGGCGGGAGATCTCGAACTGCTCGGTGACCGCGACGGCTCTTGAAATGTCGACGCTGCCATCGGCCTGCTCGGGGGTGTAGTTGAGCTCGGCGAAGGCAGAATGCCCCGTCCCTGCATTGTTCCACGCGTTGGAACTCTCGTCGGCGACCTGGTCGAGGCGCTCATAGAGATGGATGTTCCAATCGGGTTCCAGCTCCTTCAAGTAGGTGCCCAGGGTGGCGCTCATGATGCCGCCGCCGATGAGGACGACATCCACCGGAGGCTCATCGGCGCTCCAGCTGGGCGTGGAGAGAAGGATACCCATACTGCAAAGTACGAGACTGCGGCATTTTTTCATACGGGGCTCGACACCAGGTGTGACTGATTCAGTCCACGATCAACGGATGGTTTCCGATTTTGGGCGGGAACGGAGTGTGAGCGTTGGGCTGTATTTGAGATTGAAACGCATTTTCAGCACTGCGCTGAAACGCCACATTGTAATGTCGTTGTTGGCATGAATCATCCGAAGGTTGAATGCATCTGATAAGTTTGAATTAAGTTTGGGGCAGTGAAGAAGATCGATCCGCAAGCTGGATTTGTCCATCGCCGTCTTCGAAAGCGGCGCATGGTCATTCGACTGAACGGTGCTGGCGTTAAGATCGAATTCAGTTGACAATGAATATCATTAGCGATAGAAGGCTGCTACTTCGTCTCGGCTTAAGCGCGCGGTGCTCGGGTTTGCGGGACGTTGAATGATCTAAACAAATCCAATTCAGCGATCGATTGGCTGCGCCGCTCTGGAGATGCCCCGCTGGTTTCCCGCTCGCCTGGACGCTCGATGGAGAGCGATCCACTGCGCGCCGATGACCGGATCCAACGACAGTGATCGAAAGCTGGAAATTCAATTCAGGGGATTTTTTTCAACCGATGGAACCGATTTCAAAACGTCTGGCCATCTGCTCGGCAGGTCTGTTCGGCGGACTGCTGGGAGTATCCGCGGCCGTAGCCCAGGAGACCTCCGATGTCGCCCAGCTGCCGACCCTCCGCGTCAGCGGGAGCTACGGTGGCACTGGAGCCACGAGCTACCGCGCGGGCTACAGCTCGACCGGCGACAAGATGGAGGTCCCCTACCTGCAGCAGTCTCGGACCGTCGATACCGTCTCCGCCCAGGTGATCGAGGATCAGGCGCCGCAGACCATGGAGGACATGATCAAGTTCGTCCCCGGGATTGCGGTGGGCAACAACTTCGGTGGCACCCAGGATGGCCTGCTCAAGCGTGGGTTCGGCAACACCGATGACGGCGGTACCTTGCTCGACGGAGTACGAATGCCGGTCGGGCGCAGCTTCCAAGCGGTCACCACCGAGCGGGTCGAGTTCCTCAAGGGGCCGGCGTCGCTGTTCTACGGTATGCAGGAGCCCGGTGGGGTGATCAATGTGATCACCAAGAAGCCGCTGTACCAGTGGCAGCGTATCCTCGGCGGGAACTTGAGCAGCCACGGCGGGGGAGACGCCTATTTCGACGTCACCGGTCCGCTGAAGGATACCGGCTGGGCGGTACGGGTAATTGGGCAGGGCAAGAACGAGGACTACTGGCGCAATTTCGGTGAGAACAAGCAGCAGCTGTTCGCCCCGTCGCTCTCCTACGAAGGGGAGGATCTCTCCTTCCTGCTCGCTTATCAGTATCTCGACTACGACAACACCCTCGATCGCGGCGCGGTGATCCAGGATGGCCACTACGTCGGCAGTCGCGACAAGCGCCTGGACGAACCCTGGACGGCATCGAAAGGCATACGCCAGGTGGTCTCCTCGACTACCGAGTACCGGTTCGACCAGGATACGCGAGTGAAGCTGACGCTCGGCTGGAACCAGGACCACTACAACGACTACCAGGCCGATCCGCGCGGCTACAATACCGAGACCGGTGAGCTGAGCCGCCGTTTCCGGCGCAATACCGGCGCTGACCGGGAAAACGTCTACGTCGCGTTGGACTGGATCGCCTCGCGGCAGTGGCTCGACATGGAGCACGAACTGCTGGTCGGGGTCGATTACGACCTGCGCCGGGACGTCTCGGGGGATTTCATCGATGGCCCGGTGGTGGGCGGGTTCTTCCCCGACCATCCCGAATATGGACGGCTCGATCCCGAAGGCCCGGTCAATCCGAACAATAGCGATAACTACCAGCGGATAAGTGGCAATGCGTTCTACTTCAAGGACAACATCCACCTGAATGATCGATGGATCCTTGCCCCCGGGCTTCGCTATCAGCACTACGACGTCAAGATCGGCGGCCACCAGCCGTTCGTGGTCAGCACCGACGAAAGCGATGCCAAGCTGCTGCCATTCATCGGGCTGGTCTACCAAGCGCGCAGCGATCTGTCGCTGTACGCCAACTACAGTCAATCCTACCGGCCCAACGAGTTCACCCCGGGCAGTACGGTCGAGGGCAGCTACGAGCCGGAGACCGGACGCCAGTACGAGATCGGCGCGAAGTACGACAGCGGCGGCTGGACCACCCAGCTGGCGCTGTTCGATATCCGCAAGGAGAACGTCCAGCAGGTCGCCGGCGAGGACGATGCCGGCAACACCCTCCAGCGGCTCGCGGGCGAGGTGAGTTCGCGCGGTATCGAGTGGAGCCTGAGCGGTGAGCTCAGTGAGGACTGGAGCCTGATCGCCAACTACGCCTACACCGATGCCAAGGTCGAGAAGGATACCCCGCAGACCGAGGGCAACCAGCTGTTCAACGTGCCGAAAAACGCAGCCGGCGCCTATCTCGCCTACGACCTGCCCGCCGAGGTGCTGGACGGTCGCATGCGCATCGGCGCGGGAGCCCGCTACGTCGGCAAGCGCTACGGCAACCTGGACAACTCGTTCACGCTGCCCGCCTATACCTCGGTCGATGCCTTCGTGTCGTGGAAAACGCCGCGGCTGCTGGGCAACGAGACCTCGCTGCAGCTGAACGTCACCAACCTTACCAATCGTGAATACTTCGTCTCCTCCGGTGGCAACCCGAACCGGGTGTCCTGGGGAGAGGACCGCACCCTGCGGCTCAAGGGCGAAATCCGCTTCTGATCAATGGGTCTGGCGCGGCCCATGCCGGCCGCGCCTTCCTCCATCGTTCTGCTAGAGTGAACATCGACCTTCGCGAACTGGCCGAACCCTCGATACCCACCATCCTAGCGCTGGCCAGCGCGCTGATTTCCCAGCGACGGAGTCATCGGGAGGAGAGCATGTCGATCATCCGCGATATCGCCGAGTTGGAGGCGATCTATGGCGTGCTCGGCGAGGTGGCGGCGGCCTCCACCGCCAAGGTGTCGAGCCGTATCACGCCGCAGTACCAGCGCTTCATCGAGCGCTCGCCCTTTGTCGCCCTGGCGACCGCGGGCCCCGAGGGGCTCGACTGCTCGCCTCGTGGCGACAAGCCGGGGTTCGTGCGGGTCGCTTCGCCCGACAGGCTGCTGCTGCCGGACCGGCGCGGCAACAATCGGATCGACAGCCTGCGCAACGTGGTGCGCGATCCGAGGGTTGGGCTTATGTTCCTGATCCCGGGGATCGGCAACGCGATCCGGGTCAACGGCCGCGCGCAGCTCGATACCGATCCGGCGCTGCTCGCTTCCTTCGCGGTGGAGGAGAAGGCGCCGCGCTCGGTGATGGTGATCGAGGTCGAGGAGGTCTATTTCCAGTGCGCCCGCGCCTTGATTCGCGCCGGGCTATGGCAGTCGGAAAGCCACGCCGACCCGAGCACCCTGCCGACTCCAGGCGAGATCCTCGCCGAACTCAGCCAGGGCGAGATCGGCGGGGAAGAGTACGACCGCAGCTGGGCCGAGCGAGCGCGCAAGACGATGTGGTGATCGCGGCGTCTTTCGTGCCTCCCGCCTCGCCTGGACCCAGCCCAACACCTGAGTTCATCCGCTCAGCCGTTCTTCGCTTGCGCCTTCTCCGCTTTGGTGGCTTTGCCGTCCTTGTCGAGCAGGTCGGCCACTGAGTCGAGCACCTCCTTGGGCCGGAAGGGGTAGCGCTCGATCTCGGCCCGGTCGGCGATCCCACTGAGCACCAGCACGGTATGCAATCCGGCCTCGATGCCGGCGACCACGTCGGTGTCCATGCGGTCGCCGATCATCCCGGTGCCGTCGGAGTGGATACCGAGCTTGTTCAGCGCGGAGCGGAACATCATTGGGTTGGGTTTGCCGACGATGTACGGGGTGCGGTGGGTGGCGTGAGTGATCAGTGCGGCGACCGCGCCGGTGGCAGGCAGTGGCCCTTCGGCGCTGGGGCCGGTGGCATCGGGGTTGGTGGCGATGAAGCGGGCGCCTTTGTTGATCAGGCGGATCGCCTTGGTGATCGCCTCGAACGAGTAGGAGCGGGTCTCGCCAAGCACCACGTAGTCCGGGTTGGCATCGGTCATGATGAAGCCGGCTTCGTGGATCGCGGTGGTGAGCCCCGCCTCGCCGATCACGAACGCGGAGCCGCCGGGGGTTTGGTCCTTGAGAAAGGCGGCGGTGGCCAGTGCCGAGGTCCAGATCCGGTCCTCGGGGACGTCGAGGCCGCTGTAGCGCAGCCGGGCGCTCAAATCGCGCGGGGTGTAGATCGAGTTGTTGGTCAGCACCAGGAAGGGGGTGCCACGCTCCTGCCATTGCTGGATCAGCTCGGCAGCGCCGGGAATCGCCTTGTTCTCATGGACCAGCACGCCGTCCATGTCGGTTAGCCACGACTTGATGTTGCGTTCGCTCACTCTCGAATCTCCCGATGGGGCCACGCCGAGCCTGGGCGCCCGGCCGTCGGCCTTGAGTGTAGCAAAGTCGCAGGGCGGGTCTTGAGCTCGGAGCGAGCGCGATGCGCCGTGCGTTGCACCGGCTCGCTCGGTCGGGACTCTCATTCACGCTTGAAATAGCGCCGCGAGATCGCGTCGAGCGAGATCGCCAGCACCACGATCGCCCCGCTGACCATCGATTGCCAATACGGCGAGATGCCGAACAGCACGATGATGTTCTCGATCACGCCGATGATCGCCGCGCCGAAGATCGCCCCCAGCGGGGTGCCGATGCCGCCAGTAGTGGGCACGCCGCCGATCACCGCCGCTGCGATCGGGCCGAGCACCCAGGAGTCGCCGATCGACGGCTGGGCGGAGCCGAGCCGGGCGACCATCAGCATCCCGGCCAGCGCGGCGAGAAAGCCTGCGAAGGCGAACACACCGACCCGCACCCGGTCGACATGGATGCCGAGCATCCGCGCGGCGGGGGCGTTGCTGCCGACCGCGTACATGTAGCGGCCGAACGGGGTCTTCAAGGTGATGAACGAGGCGATGGCGAGGAACACCAGCATGATCCAGAACGGTATTGGCAGGCCCAGCCAGCGTCCGGTGCCGAGAAAACCGATCGAAGAGGGGATGCCGGTGATCGCCACGCCCCGGGTCAGTACCAGGTTGAGGCCGCCATAGACCCCGGCCATGCCGATCGTCAGCACCAGCGAGGGCAGTCGCAGCAGGGTGACCAGCAGTCCATTGACCAGCCCGAACAGCGCACCGATCAGCAGGCAGAGGGCGAAGGCGAGCCAGGGCGGCAGGCCGACCTGGACCATCAGGATGCCGCCGATCACCCCGCAGAAGCCGCCGATGGCGCCGAGCGACAGGTCGAGCTCTCCGAGGATCATCAGCATCGACTGGGCGATGGTGATCAGGCCGATGAACGCCAGCGAGCGCGCGATGATCATCATGTTGTAGCTGGTGAGGAAGTTGGGCGAGAGCAGGCTTGCGACCAGGACGATGATCGCCAGCACGGCGATCACGCCGCTCAGCGGATTGAGCACCATGAACCCCATCATCCTACGCAGCATGATCGTCCCTCCGTTGTCCGTGGATGGCGGCGACCAGCGCGCTGCTGCTGGCGTCGGTGATGTCGAACTCGCCGCTGACCCGGCCTTCGTACATGGTCACGATGCGGCTGGCGCAGCGCTTGAGCTCCTCCATTTCCGACGACACCAGCACCACGCCCACCCCGCGCTCGGCGAGTGCCTTCATCAGCCGGTAGATCTCCATCTTGGTGCGCAGGTCGATGCCTTTGGTGGGCTCGTCGAAGATCAGCACCCGAGGCGCGCAGGCCATCGCCCGGCCGATGATCGCCTTCTGCTGGTTGCCGCCGGAGAGCAAGGCGATGTTCCTCGCCATCGTCGGGGTCTTGATCTCGTAGTCGGCGATGATCCTGGCCACCTCGCGGCGCTCGCGCCCGGCGTCGATCACGCCCCAGCGGCTGGTATCGCGCAGCAGCGCCATGCCGATGTTGCGGCGCACGCTTTGGCCGGGAAAGATGCCGTGGTACTTGCGCTCCTCGGAGAGATAGAAAAGCCCATGGGCCACCGAGTAGTGCGGGTCGCCCAGCCGCCACGGCTCCCCGGCGAGCGTGGCGCGTCCGGCGCGGGCGGGGAGGAAGCCGAACAGTGTCTGCATCACTTCCGAGCGCCTGGCGCCGACCAGGCCGGCGAAGCCGAGAATCTCACCGCGGCGCAGCTCGAACGAGACCTCTTCGAAACCCTGGCCGCAGAGCCCTTCCACTTTCAGCAGGACGTCGCCGAGCGGACCCTCGGGCTGCATCCGCGCGGTGATGTCGACCTCCTGGCCCGACATCAGCGTCACCAGTTCGCGATGATCGAGCTCGCCGACCGCTCGGGTGGCGATCTTGCGTCCATTGCGCAGCACGCTGATCACATCGCTGATCTCGAACATCTCGTCGAACTTGTGCGAGATGAATACCACCGCGCAGTTCGCCGCGATCACGTCGCGCACCACCTCGAACACCCTCGCCACCTCGGTGTCGGTCAGCGAGGAGGTCGGCTCGTCGAGGATCAGCACCTTCATCGTCTCCTGGGTGCAGGCGCGGGCGATCTGCAGCAGCTGCTGATCCGAGATCGAGATGTCGCGTACCTTGTCGCTCGGCTGCGCGGCGATCTTGAAGCGCTCGAGCCAGGGCCGCGTGCGCGCTTCGAGTCCGCGCCGGTCGAACAGCCAGCGGCCGGCATGGGAGCGGGAGAACGGCATGAACAGGTTCTCCGCCACGCTCAGGTTGGTGAACAGATTGATCTCCTGCGGCACGTAGGCGATGGTCTTGAACAGCGCGCGGTCCTGCTGCGGATCGCGGCCGTCGATCAGCACCCGGCCCTGGGTCGGCCGCTCGGTGCCGGTGAGGATCTTCACCAGCGTCGACTTGCCCGCGCCGTTCTCCCCCGCCAGGGTGTGCACCTCGCCGAGCGAGAGCTCGAGGCTCACCCCATCGAGCGCCTTGACCCCGGGAAACTCCTTGCCCACTCCTTCGACACTCAGATAGGCCATCGCTCGACTCCTCCCCGGGCGCGGACCAGCGGCCTGGTCCGCGCGGTGGCGCTCACTGCATGAAGGATTCGACGTTGTCTGGGGTGATCATCACGTTGCCGGTGTCGATGTGGTTCGGTGTCAGCGCGCCGGTGGCCTGCTGCCACATGTTGATCACCGACCAGTAGCCCTGCATCGTCGGGCGCGAGGCCGATGAGGAGTCGGCGACGCCCTCCTGGATCAGCACCAGCATCTGGTTGAGGTCGTCGAGGCCGACCAGCTGGACCTCGCCAACCTTGCCGGCCTCCTTGATCGCCTGGCCGATGCCTACCGGCCCGGCGGCATCGGCGGCGACCCAGCCGTCGAGGTCGGGATTCGCCTGCATGATCGCCGAGGCCTGCTGCTGCGCGGTGTTGATGTCGTCGTTGTCGACCCCGGTGGCGACTACCTCGATGCCGTCGTGGGCGTCGAACGTGGCCTGTGCGCAGCGCGCGCGCTCGGCGTGGTTCGGCGCGGTCGGCACACCCATCATGATCGCTACCTTGCCCTCGCCGCCGAGCAGCTCGATCAGCCGATTGGCGGCCATGTTGGCCTGCTCGCAGAAGTCGCTGCCGACGGTGGTGAGGCTCATCCCCTCCGGATTGATCGAGTCGAACAGGGTGACCGGGATGCCCTGTTCCGCTGCCTCCTCGAGCACCGAGCGGTTGCCGCTCGGGTCGAGCAGGTCGACGATGAGGCCGTCGGGGCGCGTCGAGATCGCCCGCTCGATGATCTCGTTCTGTTCGGCGACGCTGGCGCTCTGGGGCGCCGAGTACTGGATCTCCACCTTGGAGCCGCTCTGCGCCTCGATCGCCGCGGCCGCCTGCTGGGCGCCCTGGTTGACCTTGTCGAACCAGGGATGGACCACCTTGGGCACCAGCACGAAGCGGTAGCCGTCGGCTTTCTGCTGGCCAGGGCCCTCCTGGGCGAACGCGGGCGTGGCGAACAGTGCGCCGGCGAGCAACAGCGGGATGATTCGACTCTTCATGGCAACCTCCGCGGCGACGAGAGATGGGGCGCTTGGTGCGGCACCACCTGCCTTTTTCATATGCTTGTGCATCGATCATATGAATGGGCGTTCGATCAGACATAAACGCCATGGCCGCGTCGATCACAACGTAGACTTTGGTCAGCGGAAGGGGCTCACCTGCAATATCGCTGGCTTCCGGGCACAGGGATACGCTTAAGGTATTAGATCATTTGGTGATCATTTGATCGAAAGCGCAGGGTTGGAAAGGTACAGGATTAGACAGGCGCAGGATTGAAAACGAGCGGCGCTAGAGCAGCCGCTCGACCTTGTAGGGGGTGGGATCGAGATAAGGCTGCTCGCCGAGGATCAGCTCGGCGAGCAGTCTTCCGCTCGCCGGTCCCAGGGTGAAGCCTTGATGCGCATGGCCGAAGTGGAACCACAGCCCGCGATGGCGCGGAGCGGGGCCGATCACCGGCAGCATGTCGGGGGTGCAGGGGCGGTTGCCGAGCCAGGGCGTCTGTTCGAGCGCGGTGGTGAGCGGCAGCAGCCGACGAGCGATACGTTCGGCCTTGACCAACTGCACCGGCGAGGAGGGCGCGCCGAGCTGGGCGAATTCGGCGCCGGTGGTCAGCCTCAGTCCGCGCGCCATCGGCGCGAGCATCACCCCGTTGTCGGTGTCGAGCAGCGGCATCTCGAGCGTCGGGCCGTCGCTCGAATAGTGGCGGTGATAGCCACGCTTGACGAACAGCGGCAGACGATAGCCGAGCTGGCTGGTCAGCTGCGCCGACCAGGGACCGAGCGCGACCACCGCTTGGGCGGCCGCTATCGGCCCATCGACGGTATCGACCCGCCAGCCGCCGTTCTCGCTACGCAGCGTGGCGGCATCGCCCTCGGCCAGGCCGCCGCCGAGACGCCGGTAGAGTTCGGCATAGTGCTCCACCAAGGCGCCTGGGTCGCGCACCGTCCACGGCTGGGTCCAATGCACCGCGCCGGCGAGGCGCTCGCGCAGCGCGGGTTCGGCGCTCGCCAGCGCATCGGCATCCAGCGCCTGGTAGGTGACGCCGAAATCCCGCTCCAGCCGCTGGGCGTCCTCGAGCTCGCGCTCGAGTAGCGCCGGGTTGCGAAACGCCTGGCGCCAGCCGCGCTGCTGGATCAGCGCGGAGGCGCCCGAGCGCTCGATCAGCGGCGCGTGTTCGTCGACCGAGTGCGCGATCAGGCGCGCATAGGCCTCGACCGCGCGCGGATAGCGCCGCGGCGCTGAGCTCCACCAGTAGCGCGCCAGCTGGGGCGCGAGCCTCGGCAGTGCGTTCAAGTGGTAGTTGACGTCGACGCCGCCCTTGCGCACGACCTTGAGGATCGCAGCCAAACTGCGCGGGAAGGCATAGGGCTCGACCGCTTCGCGCTGAATGATCCCGGCGTTGCCGTACGAGGTCTCGAGCCCCGGTGCCCGACGGTCGACCAGGATCACCTCGGCACCGCGCAGGCGCAGCTGCAGCGCGGTGCAGACACCGATCATCCCGGCACCGAGTACGATCACTTCAGGCTTGGCCACTTCGCTATCTCCTTGCGCCCGCTCGGCGGCGATCATCGTTGGCTCCACCTTCGCATCGACCGTGAGCGCTGCGCAAACGGAACTTCTCAGCCAAAACCGTAGAAATCCGCGCTCTCGCTCAGTCGCGGTGCGCGGGTGAGCGCGGCGATGTCGGGGCGCGGTGCGGCGAGTTCGGGGTCCCCGGCGCACAGCCGCTCGAGCGCCTGCGCGAAGCCGAGGGTGGCGAGGTCTTCGCCGCGGCGGCCGATGATCTGGAGCCCGAACGGCAATCCCTGCTCATCGAGCCCGAGCGGCAGGCTGATCGAGGGATGGCCGGCCAGGGTCGAGGCGTAGGCCATCCCCAGCCAGTGGTAATAGCTCTCGGTCGGTTGGCCGTCGATCTCGGTGGGATAGAGCTCGTGCCAGTCGCGTGGCGCGATGGTCACCGCGGGGGCGAGGATGAAGTCGTGATCATCGAAGAAGCGCTGCCAGCCACGGTACAGCGTGGTCTGCTGCTCGAGCGCACGGACCACGTCGAAGGCGTCGTAGCGCGCGGCCTCCTCGATGTTGGCGCGGATGTTGGGGCCGACCAGCTCCGGGCGCGCTTCGAGCAGCCGGCGGTGCGGGCCGGAGAACAGCAGCGCGCGCAGCACCGCGAAGGTGTCATCGGCGCCGGCGCAGTCGGGGTGGGTCCATTCGACCCGGGCGAACACCGAGGAGAAGCGGGCGAGCTTGGCGTCGAAGGTCGCACGCATCCGGCGCTCGGTCAGGGCGAAGCCGAAGTCGTGGGTCACCGCGATCCGGGCCGAGCAGAGATCGACGTTCGGCAGGCGGGTGAACGCCTCGGCCTGGTAATGGCCACGCCCTTCGACCACCGAGACCCAGGGGTCGCGGCGATCGGGGCGGATCATCTGCGAGAGCATCAGGCCGACGTCCTCGACGCAGCGGGCCATCGGCCCGCTGGTGGAGAGCGGCAGCAGCGCCATGCCGCGGCCGTGGCCCGGCACCACGCCAGGGGAGGGGCGAAAGCCGACCACGCCGCAGAACGCTGCCGGGTTGCGCAGGCTGCCGCCGGTGTCCGAACCGGTGGCGAGCGGGATCATCCCGCAGGCCAGCGCGGCGGCCGAGCCCCCGGAGGAGCCCGCCGCCGAGCGGCTCGGGTCGAAGGGGTTGCCGGTCGCTCCGTACACTGCGTTGCGGGTGTTGCCGCCGGCGCTCCACTCGGGATTGTTGCTCTTGCTCATCACGATGGCGCCGGCACTGCGCAGCTGGGCGACCATCGGGTCGTCGGCGCGGGCGACGTTGTCGGCATAGGCGGGGCTGCCGTAGGTGGTGGGCAGGCCCGCCACATCGACCATGTCCTTGACCGCCAGCGGCAGGCCGTGCAGCGCGCCGAGCGGCTCTCCGGCCTGGACCTGCCGCTCGGCCTCCCGAGCCGCTTCCTTCAGGCGCTCGAAATCGAGGCTGACCAGCGCGTTGACCGCCGGATTGACCGCTTCGACTCGCGCGATGCAGCTTTGCGCCAGCTCGACCGGCGAGAGCCGCTTGGTGCCGATCAGCCGGCGTGCCTGGCTGGCACTGAGATCACAGGGTTCCATCGGGGTATCTCCCTCGTCGGATCAGTCTTCTTGCTTGTCCAGCTGCCAGAATGCGGTCACTGGTCCGCTGAGCACGTTGTCGAGCGCACCGCGCCACGCCGCGACGTTACGGAACTGGCCGAGCGGGACGTAGATCACCTGGTCGAGCGCGTGACGCTGGACCCGCTCGCTGATATCGACGCGATCCGCTTCATCCTCGGCGCTGGCGAAGTCGGCACGCAGCTGCTCGAGCTCCGGGTCGGTGGGCCAGCCGAACCAGCTGCTCTCGCTGCCGCCAGCGGTGAGCAGCGAGTTGATCAACGGATTCCAGATGCTGTCGATGTTCGAATTGGTGATGAACAGGTTCCAACCGCCCTGCGCCGGCGCTGCTTGGCTCGCGCGGCGGCTGACCACGGTCTGCCAGTCCATCGGTTCGAGCTGGACGTTGAAGCCCGCCCGGCGCAGGGCGTCGGCGACCACCACCGGCTGGGGAGCGAGGGTGGCGACGTCGGTGGGCTGCAGGATCACCACCGGTGTGCCGTCGTAGCCGGCCTCTTCGAGCAGCTGGCGCGCGCCCTCGATATCGCCACCGCTGAGCAGCGTTTCGCCACCGCTCTCGGAGGCATAGGGTGTGCCGCAGCCGAAGACCGCCGCGCACGCCTGGTAGTAGCGCGGGTCGCCGATCAGCGCATCGAGTACGTCCTGCTGGCCGATGGCGAGCAGCGCGGCGCGGCGGATCCGTACGTCGTCGAAGGGCGGATGGAGGAAGTTCATGCGCGCCTCGATCTGCATCCCGAGCCGGTCGAGCACCTCGGTGTGGATGCCGTCCTGGTTCTCCAGCAGCATCAGCAGGTCGATCGGTGCGCGCTCGATGTAGTCGACGTCGCCGGAGAGCAGGGCGTTGATCGCGGTCTGGGCGTCGGGCATGTTGATCCACTCGACCCGGTCGACGTTGACCTGCTTGCCGCCGGCGGTGCCGTTGGCGGGCTCGCTGCGCGGCACGTAGTCGTCGAACTTCTCGTATACCACCTTGACCCCGGGCTGGAATTCATCGGCGACGAAGCGGAACGGCCCGGAGCCGATCTGCTCGGGGATCATCTCTCCGAACGGGGTCGAGGCCAGCCGCTCCGGCATCATGAAGGCGGGCACCGCCGAAGGCTTGGCGAGCAGGTTGAGCACTTCGCCGAAAGGGGTGTCGAGACGCAGCTCGAAGCTTTGATCATCGAGCGGGGTGAGCGCGGCGACCTTGGTCATCATCACCCGGCCTCCTGCGTCGTAGCTCGCCCAGCGCTTGATCGAAGCGATGCAGTCGGCCGCCGTCACCGGCGTGCCGTCATGCCATTTGAGATCCGGGCGCAGGGTGAAGGTGTAGGTGAGGCCATCGTCGGAGACCTGCCAGTCGGCCATCTGCGGTCGCGGCTCGAGCTGGTCGTCGACCCCCAGCAGGGTGTCGAACACCATGTAGCCATGGTTGCGCACGATGGTCGCGCTGCTTGCCACCGGATCGAGGGTGCGCAGCGCGGAATGCATCACCGTGCGCAGGGTAGTGGCTTCGGCGGGCAGGGAGATCAGCAGCGTGATTGCCGCGACGGGCAGCCAGCGCCGCCAGGCACGGGGGAAAAACAGTGATGACATGTTCGGGCTTCCTATCTTGTGATTGGAGTCGAAGCTCGGTGTTCCGCCGCAGGTAATGAAGCGAGCGCGGTGGAGGATTTGATCCTAGCGAGATCGCGGGTATTGTCGTTAGATCAATTTGGACACTCCCCCGTTGCCTGCACGGCAATGCCTGCGACGAGGATGCAAGATGGACACGCGATCGCTCCAAGAGACCGCGCTGCGCTATTTCCTCGAGGTGGTCAAGCACGGCTCGATCAACCGGGCGTCGGCGCAGCTGAACGTCGCGCCCTCGGCGATCAGTCGCCAGATCTCGCGGCTCGAGCAAGATCTCGGTGCCCGGCTGTTCGAGCGCAGGGCCAAGGGCATGGTGCCCAGCGGCGCCGGCGAGCTGCTCGCGACGCACGTGCGCCGCGAGCGTCTCGAGGCCCAGCGGTTGATGGAGGAGATCGCCGCGCTCGAGGCGCGTCAGATCGGCAGGATCCGGCTCGCCAGCGTCGAGGGCATGTCGATCGATTTTCTCCCTCACTTGGTCCGGCTGTTTCTCGCCGACCACCCAGGGGTCAACGTCGATTTGCACAGCTGTGCGGTCGAGGAGGTCACTCGGCTGGTCAGCGAAGGCGAGGTCGATATCGGCTTCACCAACAATCACCGGCCGCGACGCGAGGTACGGGTCGAGGCGCGTGCCGCGGCGCCGATTCATGCGCTGGTCGCCCGCGACCACCCATTGGCCAGCCGCGAGAGACTCGCGCTCTCCGATATCGTCGATTATCCGCTGGCGCTGCCCCATGGCCACACCTCGGTTCGCCAGCTATTCGACCTGGCCTGCGCGCGGCAAGGCGTACTGTTCGAGCCGGTCTTCACCAGCAACTATCTCAATGCCTTGATCCACTTCGCCCTCGACGGTGGCGGCATTGCGCTATGCGCCGAGCTCACCGTGCGCCATCGTACCGACGCCGAACGCTATCGAGTGATTCCGATCGATGAGACGGAGCTCGGCGCCCGCTTCATCGAGATTCTCACCCTTGCCGGCAGGACGCTGCCGGCCGGGGTCGCCGCGTTCGTCGAGCTGGCGCGCGCAAGCTTCAGCGCCGCGGCGCCTCGAGCGGGCTGAAAGGGTGGCAGCCAGGGCCGGCCTGGACGGCGGCCCGATCGGTGCGGGAAGGCGGACTACACTGCGAAAACATCATCCGCTGCGGCCGCGTTCGCCAAGAGGAGCCGTCATGCTCGCCAATCTCACCCAGATGTTCGCCATGGACGTCTCGCCTTGGCAGATGATCCTGCGTGGGACGCTGATGTACTGGTTCATTTTCCTCCTGCTGCGCATCGCCGGGCGGCGCGACATCTCATCGATCGGGGTGGGCGATCTGCTGGTGCTGATGCTGATCACCGACTCGGCGGGCAATGTGATCACCGGCAATACGGACTCCTTCAGCGCAGGGGCAATCGTGGTCGCGACCCTGGTGTTCTGGGCGGTGGCGATCGATCGTATCGGCTACTTCTTTCCCCCGCTGCGCCACTGGCTCACCCCTTCGCGCACCTGCCTGGTCAGGGATGGCGTGATCCAGCGCCGCGGGCTGAGGCATGAGTACATCACCCCCGAGGAGCTGCGCGCTGAGGCGCGGCTCAGCGGCTTCGAGGAGCTGGAGCAGATCAAGCTGGCCTTCATGGAGTCCAACGGCCGGATAAGCTTCATCGAACGCAAGCGCTCCTGAGCGCGATCCTGCTGGCGCGGACCCGAGGTCTCATCGGTGGCGTCGAGCGCTAGGCGTTCGTTTCGGCCTGCTTGCGCTTGAGCTGGCGGATCGAGAACCAAGCGCCGAAAGGGATGAAGGCGGCGATGACCAGGCGCGCGATCTCGCCGGCCCGCCAGCCGCCCCCGGCATAGGCATGGAGCACCAGGGCGAGATAGCCGAGGAAGGCGACGCCGTGTACCGGGCCAATCAGCGAGACGGCGCCGGGCAGCCCGGCGAGGTGCTTGAGCGGAACGGCGACCAGCAGCAGGGCCACCAGGGTGGTGCCTTCGATCAGCGCGGCGAGACGCAGGCGGCGCAGGCGAGCCGGTGCGAGGCCGGCCTGCGGCTGGCGGCGGGTCGGGTCCGAGGGGGTGTCTTGCATGTCTGGTCCTTGGGCGATGTGGGCGAAGAGGCCGATTGTAGCCCAGGCACACACCGCCGGATCGGGATTCACTCCAGCCGGCCTGGGCCAGACCCCGTGCCCAAGCGCTGGCTCACCCATACTGAGGCTGTAGATCCGCGCGAGGGCCGATCGATTTTCGCCAGGGCGCTCTATGCTGAAGCGTCACTCTGGCGCAGAGGAGGATTTCGCCATGAAGACCCTGGTCATTGGTGCCGCCGGCCAGATCGGCCAGCAGATCGTCGCCCAACTGCACACCCAGTCCAACCACACCCCCATCGCGCAGGTCAGGCGCACCGAACAGCTCGAACGCTACCATCGCCGCGGCATCGAGGCCCGGCGAGTGGACCTTGAGGACGACGTGGCCGCGCTCTGCAAGGGAATGCGTGGCTGTGACGCGGTGATCTTCAGCGCAGGCTCCGGCGGCGCCACCGGCTTCGACAAGACCCTGCTGATCGATCTCGACGGCGCGGTCAAGTGCATGGAAGCCGCGAGCGCCTGCGGCATCCAGCGCTTCGTGATGATCAGCGCCTTCGGCGCCGACCACCGGGAGGATTGGAACCCGGAGATCAAGCCCTACTACGTCGCCAAGCACTACGCCGACCGCCTCCTGCTGGCGAGCGGCCTCGACTACACCATCATTCGCCCCGGGCGCCTCACCGACGAGCCCGCCAAAGGCCGGGTCGGCACCGAGCCCGGCGCCGACGGCGAGCGCAGCATTCCCCGCGCCGACGTCGCCCAGGTCGCAGTCGCGGTGCTCGACGCCGACAATGCCCGTTGCAAAGCGTTCGACCTGGTCAGCGGTACGCGGTCGATCGATGCATTGATTCGTAGCCTGTGAACGGCGCCCAGACGGGCGCCAGCCTGCCCGGTGCAAAGCGTGCGATCTACTGGCCGAGTCGCTCCAGGATGATCTCGGTACCCTCGCGCACCGCCTTGCCGATCAGCGTCGCCGCTGCCTTGCTGTCGTGCGCGCGTAGCGCACTGACCAGCTTGTCGTAGTTGTGGGCTTCGAACGGATTGTCTTCGTCGATCGGGAAGATGTGGTGCAGACAGGGTCCGACCCTGAGCCATAGCTGCTCGATCTGGGCCATCAGTATCGGCATTTGCGCCGCTTCGTAGAGGCAGAAGCGAAATTCCCGATTGAGCTTTAGTGCCTCTGCGCTCCTACCGCGCCGCCGCGCCGCCTTGTAGCGCTCGTCCAGCGACGCCAGCTGATCGATGCGTTGGGTATCGATCGCCCTGGCGGCGTGCGAAGTCGCCAGGCTTTCGATCGCTTCGCGTATCAGCGCGATCTCCGCGTACTGTGCCCGTGTGATCACCGGCACCTGGAATGACTGGGCCGGGCTGATCTCCAGGGCGCCGTACGCGACCAGCTTGAGCAGTGCTTCGCGTACCGGCGTCGGACTGACATCCAGCTGGGCGGCGAGGTCCTTGGCCACCAGCCGTTCACCGGGAAGCAGTTTGCCTTCGATCAGCGCTTGCTTGAGCGTGCGCTCGACGTAGCCGCTCAGGCCGCCTTTGGGCGCCTGGGCGAACCTGCCTGTATTCGGTCGTTCCATGTTGATCCTTGCTTAAAGCAGCTGCCGCCGGAATCGATGGTTTCCGGCGCTAAAGTAACTTGTGATGGCATCGAAATACAGAATATATTCTGTATCGAAGCCAGCGCGTCGTTCCCCACCACCCCGTTCGCACCCTCTATTTCCTGGAGGCTCGATAGCATGCATTCCCCCTTTGGATGGATCAGGTGGCTGGCGTTTTGCCTGCCGATCGCGCTGGTGTCGGTGCCGGACCATGCTCGGGCCAGCGAGCTCACCATTGCCCAGGCCACCGCGCCAGCGGCGCTCGATCCAGGTTTCCTGCGCGAAGCGGCGACGCTGGTCGACAACGTATTCGATACCTTGGTGATGCGCGACGACCAGATGCGCCTGGTGCCGGGTTTGGCCACCGAATGGCGGGTGGTGGACGAGCAGACGTGGGAGTTCGAGCTGCGTCCCGGGGTCAAATTCCACAACGGCGAGCCGTTCGATGCCGAGGCGGTCAAGTTCACCTTTGATCGGATCCTCGACCCCGCCGCCAATGCGCCGACGATCAGCTATGTGCGCACCATCTCCGAGGTCGAGATCGTCGACGCCGATACCGTCCGCTTCCATACCACTGGGGCCGATCCGCTGCTGCCGTCGCGGCTCAGCCGCTATCCGGCCTACATCGTCCCGCCTGGCTACCTGCGAGAGGTCGGCGAGCAGGAGTTCGCCTCCGCGCCGGTGGGGACGGGCCCCTATCGGGTGGCTGAGTTCGTGCGTGACGACCATCTGACCATGGTCGCCAACCCCGATTACTGGCGGGGCGCCCCACAGGTGGAACGCGTGGTCTGGAGGCCGATTCCGGAAGCCACCGCCCGGGTGGCCGCTTTGCTCTCGGGAGAGGTCCAGCTGGCTGAAAGCATCCCAGCGGACCTGGCCCAGCTGATCGAGTCGAATCCCGAACTGCGCCTGGATCGGGTCGAGAACGGTGGGCTCACCCTCTATCTCGGACTCAAGAGCGACGAGCCCCCGCTCGACGATCCGCGGGTCAGGGAGGCGCTGTCGCTCGCGATCGATCGTCAAGCGGTGGTCAGCCGCCTGCTGCGAGGGTTCGCCACCGTGCATGGCAGCCAGGCCAGCCCGCTCGATCATGGCTATCTAGAGCTTCCGGCTCCGGGCTACGACCCTGAGCGCGCTCGGGAGCTGCTGGCGGAGGCGGGCTATGGCGATGGCTTCGAGATTCGTATGCAAGCGCCACGCCGCTACAACGCGAGCGCTGAAGTGGGGCAGTACCTGGCCCAGGCCTTCGGCCAGATCGGGGTGAAGGTTTCCCTCGAGATCCCCGAGTGGTCGGTCTACACCCAGCAGGTGCCGGCGGGAAGCCAGGCTCCGATCTACATGCTGGGCTGGGGATCCACCCAGACACTGGATGCCGACGCGGCGCTCTATCCCATCCTGCGCTCCGGCGAGCCTTACTCGACCGTGCGCGACGCCGAACTCGACCAGCTGCTCGACCGCAGTCGCCAGATGCTCGACGAGCAGCAGCGCGTCGAGCTGCTCGCGGCGGTGCAGCAGCGAGTGGTCGACCAGCGCCTGCTGCTCACCCTCTACCAGGAAGACAGCCTCTACGGCGTCGCCAACGGTGTGCGCTTCGAAGGCCGGGCCGATGCGCGCATCCCGCTGTTCGACTTGGGCTTCGATCGATGAGGGGGGCGCTGACGCTCATGCTGCGCCGGCGGGAGATGGACCTATGGCTGAGCGGTGGCTTGCTGGGGTTGATCGCGCTGGTCACGCTGGTCGGCCCGTGGCTTTGGCCGCTGGATCCGCTGGAGGCGGACCTGCTCTCGAGCTTCTCGCCCCCGCTGTCGTCGAGCGGCGATGCATGGCATCCGCTCGGCACCGACCAGCTCGGCCGCGATCTGCTCGCCCGTCTGCTTGAGGGTGGCCGGTTGTCGGTGGCGATCGTCCTCTGCGCGGGAGTGATCTCGCTGGTGATAGGTACGACGGTGGGCATGCTCGCCGGCTACTTCGGCGGCTGGGTCGATGCGCTGATCATGCGTCTGGTCGACATCCAGTTGGCGATTCCCTTCATTCTTCTCATCCTGCTGCTGGTGTCGGTGATCGGCCCGGGCATCGGCAATCTGGTCGCGGTGCTTGGGCTCACCGGTTGGGCGATCTATGCGCGGGTCGCGCGGGCGCGCACCCTCGAGCTGCGTGAGCTCGAGTACATGGAGGCGACCAAGGCGCTGGGCCTGCCGCTTTACCGGACGCTGTTGCGACACCTGCTGCCCAACCTGTTCGGCGCCCAGCTCGTGCTGCTCACCCTCGATCTGCCGCGCCTGGTGGTGCTCGAGGCGTCGGTGGGTTTTCTCGGCATGGGCATCCAGCCGCCGGCGCCGACCCTGGGCAACCTGATCGGCGAAGGACGCTCCTACCTGCTGGTCGCCGATTGGCTGGTGATCTGGCCGGGCGTGCTGATCGCAGCGCTGGTGGTCGGGTGCAACTTCTTCGGTGATGCCTTGGCGCGTCGCTATCGGATCAGGCCGAGGTGATGACTTGAGCGCGCGCTACGTAGTTCATCGATTGCTGCAGTCGCTGCTCGTGATGCTGGGCGTCACCGTAGTGGTGTTCTATGCGCTGCACCTCGGCGGTGATCCGGCCGCACTGATGCTGCCCCCGGAGGCGAGCTTCGAGGAGATCGCAGCCTTTCGCCATGCAATGGGCTTCGACCGTCCGCTTTGGGTGCAGTACATCGATTACCTGTCGCGCCTCATGCAAGGCGACTTCGGTGTCTCGCTGCGCTTCCAGCGCCCGGTGCTGGAGCTGATCGTCGAGCGCCTTCCCGCCACCTTGCTGCTGGCGCTGGCGGCGCTGAGCTGGAGCACGCTGCTGGGTTTCTTCCTCGGCGTCGTCGCGGCGCTGCGCCCTGGCAGCGCGATCGACTTCTTCGCTCGCTGCATTGCGCTGATGGGACAGGCGCTGCCGGTGTTCTGGCTCGGCCTTGTGCTGATTCTGCTCTTCTCGCTGCACTGGCGTCTGCTGCCCACCGGCGGATATGGCGAACTCCGGCATTTGATCCTGCCCGCGGTGGCGTTGGGCGCCTACTACATGAGCGCGGTGACCCGGCTGGTGCGCGACAGCCTGATCGACGCGCTGGGGCAGGATTACGTGCGCACCGCCCGGGCCAAGGGGTTGTCCGAATGGCGAGTGATACGCCGCCATGCCCTGCGCAACGCGTTGATTCCCGTGGTCACGGTACAGGCGATGGAGTTCGCGGCGCTGCTGGGCGGCGCCTTGATCACCGAGGTGATCTTCTCCTGGCCTGGGATCGGCCGCCTGGCGGTGCAGGCCATACAGAATCGGGATCTGCCGCTGGTGCAGGTGATCGTGCTGTTCGCCGCGGCGGTGTTCGTGCTGGTCAACCTGTTGGTCGATCTGCTCTACGCGCTGCTCAATCCGAGGATACGCCTTTGAACACGGCGGCACGGCTGAGGGCGCAGGTGCTCGAGCTGCTCGATGAATGGACGCCGATCCACTCGGTGGCGGGTGATCGCGAGGGGTTGACCCGCATGGCGCGCTGCCTGGAGGAGCATCTCTCCACCGTTCTGGGCGCCACCATCGTGGATGAAGGGCGCCAAGCGTTTCCGCCGGTGGTCCATGCGCGTATCGATCTCGGCGCACCGGTCACCCTCCAGCTCTACAACATGTACGACGTGATGCCGGCGGACGAGTCGGGATGGCTGCTATCGCCGTTTCGCGGTGGCCTGGACCTCGATGCCCCGCGTCCGCGCTACATCGGCCGGGGGGCGGAGAACAACAAGGGACCATTGGCGGCGATGCTTGTCGCGGTGCGCCATCTGCTCGAGCAGGGCGGGCTCGGCGTCAATCTCGAGCTGCTCATCGAGGGAGAGGAGGAGAGCGGCAGCCGCAACTTGCGGAACTATCTCCGCGGCGACACGCCGGTGCGCCCGGCCGAGGCCACGCTCTTCCCATCGCTATGCGAATACGCAGGCGGCCCGCCGCGGGTCTATTACGGCTTCAAGGGCATCGCGCATGGGCGGGTCCGGGTGGAAGGCGGCGCCTGGGGCGGTCCGCGCCAGGCGATTCACTCGAGCAATTCACCGTGGATCGGCAATCCATGCTGGGAGCTGATCGAGGCGCTGGCGCCGCTGCGCGATGGAGCGCTGGGTGAAGTGGCGCTGCCCGCATCGCTGGTGCCGGTGTTCGATCAGCTGGCGGCGGGCTTCGAGCCCGAGCGCGAGCTCGAATTCCGCCATACCGAGCGTTTCTCCCTCCAGGGCGATCGCACGGCCTTGCTGCATCGCCTGCTGTGCGCCCACCAGCTCAACCTCAGCGAGCTTACCAGCCATCCACTCCCCGGTAAGGCGACCATTCCCGCGGTGGCCGAGGCGCGCTTCGACCTGCGGGTCGCTCCCGGTGCTGAAATTGCGCAGCTCCTCGATCGGGTCGAGGCCGCGATCCGGGCCCGCCCGGCTGCGGCCATCCAGCTCGATGAGTGCTTCCCCGGTATCGCGTTCAGCCCCGATGCCCCGGGTTTCCCGGAGCTCATCGCCAGCTACCGTGCAGCCGGGGTCGAGCCACTGTGCTGGCCGTGGTCGCCGGGTGCCGCGCCGGCCCATGCCTTCGCCAAAGTGAGCCGCGCCTTCGTGATCGGCGGGCTCGGCCGTGGGGGCAACGCCCATGGCATCGACGAATACGTCGAACTCGAAGGCATCGACCGGCTGGTCGCTTCGTTGACCGATTGGCTGGCGCGCTTCCCTGGCGCTTCCCCATCTCATCGCCAGTCCTGATACACCCCAAGGAGGGGTTACGCCATGGCTCTCAGCCACGAAGACTTCGCCCGCGTCGAGCTGGGCTTCCTACCCACCCCGATCGATGAGCTGCCGCGCCTCTCCGCTGCGCTCGGCGTCGATGTGCGCATGAAGCGCGACGACTACACCGGGTTTGGCGGCGGCGGCAACAAGGTGCGCAAGCTCGAGTACCTGCTCGCAGAGGCGCGTGCGGCCGGCGCCGAAGTGCTGATCACCACCGGTGGGCACCAGTCCAACCACGCCAGGATGGTCGCCGCGGCGGCGCGGCGCTTCGGCCTCGAGGCGGTTCTGGTGCTGCGCGGCAACGCACCGCAGCAGCGCGAGGGCAACCTGCTGCTCGACGAGCTGTTCGGTGCCACGATCGAGTACCTCGATCCCCAGGCCTACTTCGAGCAGGTCGAGCCGTGCATGCAAGCCCACGCTGAGCGGGCGAGGGAGCGAGGAAAGGTACCGTTCATCATCCCGTTGGGTGGCGCCACGCCGCTCGGTGCGCTGGGCTACGTGCGTGCGGTGGCCGAACTGGCCGAGCAGTACGCGCGGATGCAGTGGGCGCCGCCCGACATCGTGCTCGCGCCGGCGGGTTCCGGCGGGACGCTCGCCGGACTGATCGTCGGTGCCCAGCTCTACTGGCCGCAGACCAAGGTAATCGGGGTCAGCGTGAGTCGCGATGCCGCCTGGTTCCAGAGCCGGATCGCTGCGATGGCGAGCGACTGCGCCGAACTGCTCGAGCAGCCCCTGCGCTTCGCCGCTGAAGACATCCAGGTCGAGGACGGCTATGTCGGCCCCGGTTACGGTCTGCCCAGCGACGACGGGGTCGAGGCGATACATCGGCTGGCCAAGGATGAGGGGATACTGCTCGACCCGGTCTATACCGGCAAGGCGATGAGCGCGCTGATCGACCTGTGCGCCAAGGGGCGCATCGCCCAGGGGCAGCGAGTGCTGTTCGTCCACTGCGGTGGCAGCCCCGCGCTCTACCCCTTCTCGGAACGGTTGCTGGAAGGCCGGCGGCAATGACCACTCTGGGCGTGCGCTGCCTCGACCGTGCCCAGGTCATCTCCCTCGGGGGAGGGGATTTCGACGCCGCGATGGCGGATATCGTCGACGTCCTGGCGCTTTTCGAGGCCGGCCAGGCTCGCATGTCGCCCGAGTGCGTGCTGCCCCTGGCGGCCGACGACAGGCCCGGCTATGCCTATGGCCTACCGGCTTGGGTGGGCGGAAGGTTCGATGCGGTCGGGCTCAAGTGGAGCCTGCATCTTCCGCCCCAAAAGGTGGGTCGGCCCTCGTCCTACTCGACCACCTTGGTCAACCATCGCGATGGCAGGCCGCGTGGGCTGGTCGAGAGCGGCCTGCTGACGGCCGTTCGCACCGCGGCGGTCAGCGCGCTCGCGCTCGAGCACGCAGCGCCCGGCCCGCTCACCCGGGTGGCGGTGCTGGGGGCCGGGCTCCAGGCGCGTACCCACCTGTCGATGCTTGCCGAGTGCTTTCCCGGCATCGAGCGGGTGACGATATGGAACCGTACGCCGTCAGCGCTGGCGTGGGCCACCCAGCTCGCCTGGCCATTCGAGCTGGTGGTCGCCGCTGGCCTGGAAGAGGCATGCAAGGGTGTGGATGCGCTGCTGTGCTGCACCAACGCCGAACGCCCGCTGCTGGGCGAGGAGGCGGTGGCCGCGGGCCGGCTGGTGCTCCAGATCGGGCGCAACGAGGTCGGCTTCGCGGCGATCGAGCGTTTCGACGCCGTGCTGGTCGATCTCTGGGGCGAATTTCGTCTCACCAGCGCCAAGAGCCTGTTCCAGATGCACCGCGCAGGGCGTTTCGAACCAGCGCGTCTGGCCGCAACGCTTGCGGACCTGGTCGCCGGGCGCTGGCGACCCGTGCCGGGAAGCTCGGTCTATTTCTCGAGCTTTGGGCTCAACCTGTTCGACATCGCGCTGGCCGCCCGGCTGCTCGAGGCGGCGGAACGCCTCGAGGTGGGCGGCTGGCAGCCGCTTCTTACCCTGCCTGGAGAATCGCCATGAATAGCGCTCCTATCATCGCTGCCGCCCAGCTTGCCAGCCGCCTGGCTCACCCTGGCACGCTGCTGGTCGACGTGCGCTCGGCCGATGCATGGCGGGCCTCGACGCTGCCTGGTGCGGTGCATCTCGACGCCTACAGCGTATTCATCGATCGCAGCGATGACGCGGGAATCCAGCACCTGGTGGCCGCAGCAGCGCAGGCGCTGGCGGAGATCGGCGCTTTCTCCGCCACGCAAACCATCTATTTCGAAACCGCGACCGGGATGGTGTCGCCGAGGGCGCTGTGGTTCCACGAGCTGCTTGGCCTACCCAATGGGTGGATCCTCGATGGCGGCATCGATGCCTGGCATGCCATCGCCGGCGAGCTGGCCCCGGGGGCTGGCGCGAGCTCGGCGATCTCGCTCGATCACCGCGCCGTGGCACCTGCCAGCTGGCGGGCGGAGTCGATCGCAAGCTACGACGAGGTCGCCGCCGCCGACGGCATAGAGACGGCGGTGGTCGATGTGCGGCGTTTCAGCGAGTACCAGGGGGAGTTCGTGCATCCTTGCTGCGCTCGCGGTGGCCGGATTCCAGGCAGCGTGCACCTGTTCTGGGAGGACGTACTGCAAGGCGGCAGCTACCGCAGTCCGAGAGAGATTCTCGCCCGGGCCGCCGAGGCTGGGCTCGACCCCAGGCAGACGCTGATCCTCTATTGCCACCGTGGCGCGCGTGCCGCCACTGTATTCTACGCGCTGCGCATGGCGGGCTTTTCCAAGCTCAAGGTGTTCGTCGGCTCGTGGCACGAGTGGGCCGAGCGCGCGTCCGGAGTCGATTCCAGGTGAGTACATCGCTGCTGCGGGTCGAAGGCCTGGAGATCGGCGTCGATGGCGAGCACGTTGCGCTGGTCGGCGGTGTCGGCTTTCAGGTCGAGCCGGGGCGAACGCTCGCTTTGGTCGGTGAGTCGGGATCGGGCAAGACGCTCTCGGCCTTGTCGCTGGTGGGGCTACTGCCGAGTACGGTCAGGGTCCGAGCGGGGCGGATGACCTTCGACGATGAGGATTTCGCGCTCGACCGGCCGGCCACTCTCGCCAGACTGCGCGGAGCACGCATCGGTTTCGTCTTCCAGGAGCCGATGAGCGCGCTCAACCCGGTGCTGCGCATTGGCGAGCAGATCGCCGAGGTGCGCGTACGCCATTGTGGCGAGCAGTGGCGGCAGGCGCATCGCCAAGCGATACGCCTGCTCGAGCGTGTCGGCATCAACCAGCCGGAGCGGCGTGCGCGGCAGTACATCCATGAGCTCTCCGGCGGCATGCGCCAGCGGGTGATGATCGCGATCGCGATCGCCTGCGAACCGCGGCTGCTGATCGCCGACGAGCCCACTACCGCCCTGGACGTCACCTTGCAGCGCCAGCTGCTCGAGCTGATCGGCGAACTGCGCGATAGCCAGGGTATGGGGGTGCTGATGGTGACCCATGACCTGGGCGTGGTGGCCGAGGTCGCGGATCGGATGGTGGTGATGCGCAAGGGCGGGATCGTGGAGTCGGGCGAGGTCTCGGCGGTGCTCGCGTCTCCCGCCCATGACTACACTCGCGGGCTGATCGCCGCCCTTCCCGGCGGCAGCGCCTTCCCGACCCGGTCGCGGACGGATACCAGCGCGCTGGGCGAGCCGCTGTTGCAGGTGCGGGGCTTGAGCAAGAGCTACCCCGGGCGTCGCCGCTACTTCGGGCGGAGCGATGAGGTCCAGGTGCTGCACGCGGTCGATCTCGATATCCACCGTGGCGAGACGCTGGCGCTGGTCGGCGAATCGGGCTCGGGCAAGAGCACGCTTGGGCGCTGCGTGCTCAATCTCACTCCCGCGAGCGGTGGCAGCGTGACCTTCGATGGCATCGACGTGCTCAACGCCAGGGGCGTGCAGCGCCAGCGGCTGCGCCAACGCATGCAGGTGGTGTTCCAGGACCCCTTCGCCAGTCTCAATCCGCGCATGCGGGTGGGTGACGCGATCGAAGAGGTGATGCTGGTGCACGGCATCGCCAGGGGGGCACGAGCCCGCGATCGCGTCGGGGAGCTGCTCGAACTGGTAGGCCTCGATGCGCAGGCGGGCAGCCGCAGGCCCCACGCTTTTTCCGGAGGCCAGCGTCAGCGGCTTGCGATCGCGCGCGCCCTGGCGCTGGAGCCTGAGCTGCTGGTCGCCGATGAAGCGGTGTCGGCGCTGGATGCGACGGTGCGTGCCCAGGTGGTCACCCTGCTCGCCCGGCTGAGCGAGCAGCTGGGCCTGAGTATGCTGTTCATTACCCATGATCTCGGCCTGGCTCGTCATTTCGCTGATCGGGTGGCGGTGATGCAAGGCGGCCGGATCGTCGAGAGCGGTGACGCCGAGAGCGTGCTGAATGCTCCGCGGCACGCCTACACCGCCGCCTTGCTCGCGGCGGAGCCGCGCCACCCCGTCTGACGCGCGGTTCGCGGTAGCACTCGTCGTGGCAAATCGGCTTATGATCCGCTTGTGCCGGGGCTCGTACTGCCGTGTGAGCTCGACGGTATGCTTGCCGACAAGGAGAACAACGATGCGCAATGCATGCTCTACGCCAGGCTGGGCGCTGGCGCTGTTGGTGTTGTCGAGCGCCCCGAGCTGGGCCGACGACGATACTTCGCTGTGGACGCTCTATGAACGTTCGCTGAAGAGTGCCAAGTACATCGACCTGACCCACGCCTTCGAGCCCGAGCAGCCGGTCTGGCCCGGCTTCGACAACGCGGTGTTCGAGCCCGCAGTGGCCGGCTCGGATATTCCGGGCTACGTCGCCGAGGGCGAGGAGTACAGCTACGAGAAGCATGGCTTCGTCGCCACCGCTTACCAACTGCCGACCGACCAGTACGGCACCCAGCTCGATCCGCCCGCGCACTGGAACCCGCTCGGTGCGACGATCAGCGACCTGCCGGCGACCTATACCTTGCGACCGCTGGTCGTGATCGACGTGAGCCAGAAGGTTGCCGCTGATCCCGGCTATCACCTCCAGGTCAGCGACGTCGAGGCGTGGGAGTCGCGCCACGGGCGGATTCCCGAGGGCGCGGTGGTGATGGTGCGCTCCGACTGGTACAAGCGCTGGGACGAGCGCGAGCGCTTCAACCAGAAGCCCTTCCCCGGTGTCGGTCTCGAGGCATTGAAGTTCCTCCACCTCGAGCGCGGCATCCTGTTCCACGGCCATGAGCCGCTGGATACCGACACGACGCCGACGCTCGAGGGCGAGGAGTGGCTGATGCACAACAATTTCGCCCAGGCCGAGGGGGTCGCCAACCTCGACAAGGTGCCCGAGGCCGGCGCGCTGATCTCGATCGGCTTCGCCAAGCCGCTCGGCGGCACCGGCGGTTTCGCGCGCTACGTCGCCATCGCACCGCCCGACTGGCCCGAAGGCGAAAGCGTCGAGCAGGTGCCCGGCGCACCGCTGCCGGTCCAGCCCGCGCCGCTCAAACGCGACGCCCAGGGAGTGATGCGCCCGACGCCGTGATCGTGCTCCTCCCGCCTCAGCCGAGGCTGAGGCGGGCGAAGGGCTCGATTGGTGGCTGGGGACGGCGCTCGGCCTGACGGAGGTCGTAGTCGATCTGCACCCCGAGCCAGGTGCGGGCGCGGCCGATCCCCGCGCGCTCGAGCCGCACCGCGAGATCGGGGCTGATCGGCGCCCGGCCATGGATGATCCGTGACAGGGTCTCGCGGGCGAAGCCGAGCCGGCGCGCGAGTTCGGCGATGCTGATGCCGAGTGCCGGCAGCACGTCCTCGCGCAGGGTTTCACCGGGGTGGGGAGGATCGAACATGACCATCTTTTTATCCGCCTGTATCAGTGGTAATCGAGTAGATCGACCAGCTCCACGTCATTGTCGACGAAGCGAAAGATCACCCGCCATTGGCCATTCACCGAGATCGACCAGTAGTCTTGCAGCTCGCCCTTGAGCGGATGCAATCGCCAGCCGGGCAGGTCCAGGTCGCTCGGTGTGGCGGCGCGGTCGAGAAACGCCAGTATGCGCGCCAGGCGCCGTGCCTGGTCCGCCCGGATACCGCGGGTCGAGCCGGTGGCGTAGAACTGGGCCATCCCCTTGTGGCGAAAGCTGACGATCATATGAGTGTGATGTGTTGTGTCACGGTTTGCAATCCTATTTCGTCCCTGTGTGGGCATAGGAGAGCTTTCGGCGGCTGGCTGCGCGGATTGAGCCTGGCCGGCGGGTCGACGACACTGCGATGAACCGCGGCGAGCAGTGACACCGAAACAGGAGTGAAGAGGATGATTCGCGAGATTCTCAGGATGGGAGACGAGCGGCTGCTGCGCGTGGCGCCGCCGGTACCGGTCGAGATGTTGGCAAGCGATGAACTGCGCGAGCTGGTCGCCGACATGTTCGAAACCATGCAGGCGGCGGGGGGAGTGGGGCTGGCTGCGCCGCAGATCGGCGTCGACCTGCAGCTGATGGTGTTCGGCTTCGATTCGAGCGAGCGCTATCCCGAGGCCGAGGCGGTAGCGCCGACGGCGCTGCTCAATCCGATGATCACCCCGCAGGATGGGGTGCTCGAGGCGGGCTGGGAGGGCTGCCTGTCGATCCCCGGGATGCGCGGGCTGGTCGAGCGCCACGCGCGGATTCGCTACCAGGGCGTCGACCCGGAGGGTGCGCCGATCGACCGGATCGCCGAGGGCTTCCATGCCAGGGTGGTCCAGCACGAGCACGACCACCTGCTTGGCCGGCTGTACCCCTCGAGGATCACGGATTTTCGCTACTTCGGCTTCACCGACGTGATGTTTCCCGAGCTCGCCGCCAAGACCAACGATTGAGCGCCGTCAGGCCATCTCGAAGCGATAGCACCAGGTTTCGCTCGCCGCTCTGTCGCCGGCGCGCAGGCTCAGCCACAGGGTCACTGGGTCGGGGTCGTCGTCGGCGCGCCAGTCGAACTGCACCCGGCAGGCGTCGCGCGACGGCGACTCGATCAATCGGATACTCTCGAGGTGGCCATGGGAGGCCTCGAGCCGGGGGGTGATCCGTTCGCCTCGGCCGAGCTCGTCGAGCGCGCCGCTGAAATCGACCGCGAAGCGGCGTACCTCGGAGGCCTGGGCCGCGCCGGCGAACGAAGCATGGACCTGGGCGAGCTCGGTCTTCACCGGCGGCAGGGCGCTCCAGTGCAGGCGGTAGGGCAGCCGCAGCCGGTCGCCGGCGCGGGCCGGTGCGGCGGGTATCCAATAGGCGCCGATGTTGTCGGAGGTCTCGCCCCGGGTCGGCAGCTCGAGCAGCTCGATGGCGCCCTTGCCCCAATCGCCGAGCGGTTCGACCCAGAGGCTCGGACGTAGATCGTAGCGATCCTCGGTGTCCTGGTAGTTGGCGAAATCGTGGTCGGCCTGGATCAGGCCGAACCCGCGCGGCGTCTCGTCGTCCTCGAAGCGCTGGCGGGCGAGGCGACGAGGGTTGCGCAGCGGCCGGCAGATCCACTCGCCGTCGCTGCGCTGGATCGACAGCCGGTCCGAGTCGTGCAGCTGGGCGTGGAAGGTGTCGACCGCCATCGGCTGGGTCTTGCCGACGGCGAACATGCTAGTCATCGGCGCGACGCCAAGGCGGTCGATGTCATGGCGCAGGTAGAGCTCCGGGGTGATGTCCATCTTCACGCCCTCGGCCCGGCAATCGATCACGAAACGATAGGCGCCGGTCAGGCTTGTCGATTCGAGCAGCGCATAGAGGGTCAGCCGGGTCGAGTCGGGCGGTGGGGTCTCGAGCCAGAAGCGGGTGAAGTTGGGAAACTCCTCGCCGTAGCCGTCACCCGCGTCGATCGCAAGGCCACGCGCGGAGAGGCCGAACTGCAGGTTGTCGTCGATCGCACGGAAGTAGCTGGCGCCGAGGAAGGAGACCTGGTCCTGGTAGTCGAGATGCGGTCGCCTTCGGATCCTGACCCCGGCGAAGCCGTAGTCGCCGGTCAGCGTCGAGGGGTCGAGCTCGGCGCCTGCGTAGTCGAACAGCCAAGGGTGAAAATGGATCTCGCGTGCCAGCCCGCTGGCCGGGTCCAGCTCGTGGACCCGTACCCGTTGCCTGAAGCCCATTCCCACATGGAAGAACTGCGCCTCCAGCTCACCATCGCGGCCGTACCACAGCGCTTGGTCGCGCCGGTACTCGATCCGCTGGTAGCGCTGTGGGGTCAGTTGGGTAAGCGCATCGGGCAGCGGCGGCTCGTCGGGTCGATAGGGAGATTCGGCGAGCTCGGCGGCCAGCGCTCTCAGTCGATCGAAATCGAACGGTTGCGCTTCTCCGTCGGCGGGACTGGCCTTAGCGTTCGCTGCTAGTAGCGCGCCGCTTGGAAGCCCACAGGCGGCGAACATCGACGCCGCGGTACGAATGAAGTCTCTGCGCTGCATGGGGCAAGTTCGCCTTGGCTGCATGGATGGGCGGTGTGGTGCCACTGGTGGGTGCGACACGGCGCGGCGGGGAAAGTTTCGCTTTCTCGGCAATGATGTCCGGATCCGGCTAGTTACCCCCTGGGGAGAGTGCTACCGTCGAGCGATGAACATGACCATCGACGACATGCTGCCGAGCTCGGAGGTTTGCGAGCGGGCGAGACTTAGCCGCGATCCGCGCTTCGACGGACGTTTCTTCACTGCCGTCGTCAGCACTGGGATCTACTGTCGGCCGATGTGTCCCGCCCCGGCGCCGAAGGCGGAGAATGTGAGCTACTACGCCAGCGCCGCGGCAGCCGAGGCGGCGGGATACCGCCCCTGCCTGCGCTGCCGGCCTGAGCTTGCACCGGGCAGCGGCGCCTGGCGGCGCGGTGACTCCCGCTTGGCGAGGGCGCTGAAACTGATCGATGAGGGGGTGCTTGCCGAACGACCGCTGGCGCACCTGGCCGAGCGGCTAAGCTTAAGCGAGCGGCAGCTGCGGCGGCTGTTCGTCGAGCGCCTCGGTGCCACACCGAGCCAGGTGCACGGCACGCGGCGGCTGCTGTTCGCCAAGCAGCTGCTGACCGAGACCCGGCTGCCGATCACCGAGATAGCGCTGGCGGCGGGGTTCGGCAGCCAGCGACGGTTCAACGCCGCCTTCCTCGATGCCTACCGTATCGCCCCACGCGAGCTGCGCGGCCGCTCGCGGGTGGCCGGCGGCGCTGGGACGACGCTGACCCTGCGGCTCGGCTACCGTCCCCCTTACGATTTCGAGGCGATGCTCGATTTCCTGCGCGGTCGCGCGCTGCCCGGTATCGAACGGGTCGATGCGTCGAGCTACGCCCGGGTGGTCGGTGACCTTCAGCAGCCTGGCTGGCTGCGGGTCAGTGCCTGGCCGGACGGCGCCCATGCGCTGCGCCTGGAACTGCACGGCGCGGCGACCACGAAGCTCTTGGAGATCGTCACCCGGCTGCGGCGGATGTTCGATCTCGATGCCGATCCCTATGCCATCGCCGAGGTGCTGTCACGGGACCCAAGACTTGCGCCGCTGGTCGAGCGCCGCCCTGGGCTGCGCCTGCCGAGCGGCTGGGACGGTTTCGAGATCGCGGTGCGCGCGGTGATCGGCCAGCGGATCAGCGTCAGCGCCGCGCGTACCTTGACCAGCCGGCTGGTGCAGCGCTTCGGTATCGCTCTGGCCGAGCCTTTCGCTCCAGGGCTCGAGCGCCTGTTTCCTACCCCCGAAGCGCTCGCCGAGGGCGATCTGGATGCGCTCGGACTGGCCCGCGCGCGCGCAGCGACGCTGCGCGCCATGGCGGTGGCGCTGCTCGAAGGACAGGTGGATTTTCGCGTCGAGCGGTCGCTGGAGGAGTTCGCCGCCCGCTGGGTCCGGCTGCCGGGAATCGGCCCGTGGACCGCCCACTACATCGCGCTACGCGGTCTCGGCCATCCCGATGCGCTACCCGCTGAAGACCTCGTCGTGCAGAGAAGCATCGCGGGCGCAGGCGATCGTTTGACCGCCAAGGCGCTGATCGCGCGCTTCGAAGCGATACGGCCGTGGCGCGGTTACGCGGTGATCCAGCTCTGGCGCGAGGCGCAGCTCCACGCTCCGAAGCCGGGCCGGCGAGCTCCCAAGCAGCGCCCATCGGCGGTCAGTGGCTGATCGTGCGGCGCGTCGCATTTCGCAAGGAGAAACCAGCATGACGTTCTATACGCATATCCGCAGTCCCGTCGGCAGGCTGCTGCTGGCCGCGGACGACGAGGGGCTCCGGCTGATCGAGTTCGAGCATCCCCGCCATCCTTATCGGCTGGGAGACGATTGGCGAGAGGGTGAGCATCCGCTGCTCGAGGAGGCGCGGACCCAGCTCGACGAATACTTCAACCAGGGACGCCGGCGCTTCGAGCTCAAGCTCGCGCCGCGGGGCACTGAGTTCCAGCGCCTGGTGTGGAGTGCGCTTGCAACGATAGGCTATGGCGAGACGCTCAGCTATGCCGGGCTCGCAGCGAGGATCGACGCCCCTCGCGCGGTGCGCGCGGTGGGTGCTGCGAACGGACGCAACCCGCTGCCGATCGTGCTGCCGTGCCACCGGGTGATCGGCACTAACGGCAGCCTCACCGGCTTCGGCGGTGGGCTGCCGGTCAAACGTTACCTGCTCGAACTCGAAGGCGTACCGCTCGAGCGTGATCTGTTCGGCACCGCGTCGCTATGACGCGATGCCGATTCACCCCGCCTGGGATCAGGCGGCGTTCTTCAACGACTGCATATCGATCACGAAGCGATACTTGACGTCGCCTTTCTGCATCCGCTCGAACGCTTCGTTGATGTTCTGAATGTCGATGACCTCGACGTCGCAGCCGATGCCATGCTCGGCGCAGAAGTCGAGCAGCTCCTGGGTCTCGGGGAGTCCGCCGATCAGCGAGCCCGCGACCACGCGACGCTTGAACACCAGTTCGAAGGCGTCGAGCGCCGGCTCGATCGGCTCGATCAGGCCGACCAGGATGTGAGTGCCATCGAACTTGAGCGCCTTGAGGTAGGGGTTCAAGTCGTGCTGCACCGGAATGGTATCGAGCATGAAGTCGAAGGTCCCAGCGACTGCTTCCATCTGCGCCGCATCGGTGGAGACCACCACATGGTCGGCGCCCTGGTGCTTGGCTTCCGCGACCTTCGACTCGGAGCGTGTGAACAGGGTCACCTCGGCGCCGAGCGCCTTGGCCAGCTTGACCCCCATGTGGCCGAGGCCGCCCATGCCGATCACGCCGATCTTGTGACCGGCCTTGACGCCATGGTGCTTGAGCGGTGAATAGGTGGTGATCCCGGCGCAGAGGATCGGCGCGGCGGATTTGAGATCGATCCCATCGGGCATATGAACGACGAAGCGCTCGCTGACCACGATCTTGTCCGAATAGCCGCCCTGGGTCGTGGTGCCATCGTGGCGATCGGGGCTGCCGTAGGTCATGGTGAAGCCTTCGAGGCAATACTGCTCGAGTCCTTTTTCGCAAGCCTCGCAGTGGCGGCAGGAGTCGACGATGCAGCCGACGCCGACGATCTCACCGACCTTGAAGCCTTCGACCTCGTCGCCCACCGCGGTGACCCGGCCGACGATCTCGTGGCCCGGCACCACCGGATAGGTGCTGAAGCCCCAGTCGTTGCGGGCGAAATGCAGATCGCTATGGCAGACCCCGCAGTAGAGGATCTCGATCGCCACGTCGTCGGGGCGCGGCGCACGGCGATCGAAGCTGAAAGGCTCGAGTGGCTTGGTGGCGGAAAGTGCAGCGTAGGATCGAGTATTGGACATGTTGGTTTCCTGGCAGAACAACGGGCAATCGGCCCGAAAGGTGAGGAGGCGGCAGGCCCAAGGGCCGCCACCCAGTGAGTACAAGTGTGGTTGCCAAGGGGCTTCAGTGCCATGCAGGATCCTGCGTTCTTTTTGCCTGATCCTATGGAATTCCCTCTTCAATAGAGGAGGGGACGGTGTTTTTCCTGCATGATGTTACGGTGTAACGGAAACGGAGGCTGATGCAATGACCATCCTGGAGCATTCCGCACCGCCCTCGGTCGCGGCCGACTACGCTGGTCGCCTGGCCCCTCGCCTCGCTTCGCTGGCCGATAGCGGTGGTTTCAAGGCTTCCATGCTCGAAGATGTCGAGCTGCTGGTCAGCCGCTGCGCCCAGCGCCGCACGCCTTTGATCTACAACGCCGGACTGGTGGTGATCGTCCAGGGGGGCAAGATCGGCTTTCTCGGTGACCGGGTGATTCACTACGGTGCCGGACATTATCTGGTCCAGGCGATGCCGTTGCCGTTCGAGTGCGAGACCCATGCCAGTGCGCAGGCGCCGCTGCTCGGGCTCGCGATTCGCCTCGATAGGGCATCGCTCGTCGAGCTCGCCGCCCAGCTGCCGGGGCGCAGGGATGACCCGGCGCCCGAACCGATGGCCGCGGTGGAGATCGATGCCGAGTTCGGTGAGGCTCTGTCGCGGCTGGTCGACTGCCTGTTCGATCCGGTGCTGTGCCGCGCGCTCGGCGCAGCAAGGTTGAGAGAGGTGATCTTCGCCGCCCTGCGTGGTGCCCAAGGCGAGGCGCTGCGTCGCCTGGTGCTCGACGGCGGCCACTATCCACGGATTGCCGAGGCCCTGCGCTTTCTTCACGAACACTACGCCGAGTCACTCAACGTCGACAGGCTGGCCCGCGCCGCGAACATGAGCGCATCCCACTTCCATCACCACTTCAAGGCGACCACCCAGCTCGCGCCGCTCCAGTACCTCAAGCGGCTGCGGCTGCTCAAGGCGCGCGCGCTGCTGGCCGAGCACGCCTGCCAGGTCGCCCAGGCGGCGAGCGCCGTGGGCTATCGCAGCAGCTCGCAGTTTTCCCGCGAGTACAAGCAGTACTTTGGGGTCAGTCCGACCAAGGGGCGGTGATCACCGCCCCGCTTCGGTACTGCTCAGCTGTCGAAGCGCTCCAGCGCGAAGGGGGCGAGGTCGAATTCGCTCTCAGCACCGCAGAGCCGCTGTGCGACCGCTTGACCGATACCCGCCGAATGCTTGAACCCGTGCCCCGAGCAGGCCGAGACGACGAAAACGCCGGGCATGGTGGGATGGTCATCGAGGATGAAGCCTTGGTCCGGGGTGACGGTATAGAGGCAGGCGGCGGCGTCGACCACGCGGGAGGAGACCCCGGCGAGGCGTCCGCGCAGGTGGGCCTCGAACAGCGCCTGCGACTCCTTCGCCGCAACCTGGCGATCCAGCTGGTCGGCATGGGTGGCGACCTGGTCCTGTTCGGTGGCTACCTTGACGCTTCGCTCTCCCAGTAGCGGCGGGAAGCCATAGAAGTAGTCCGCGTCTCCCGCGCCATGCATCCAGATGTGGACCGGCGAATCGGCAGGAAAGCGTGCGTCAGCCCCCAGGCCGAACCAGTGCAGGGTCTGGCGGCGTACCGTCAGCAGGCGCTCGAACGGCGCGCCGAGCAGGTCGGTCGCCCAGGCGCCGGCGGCGACCACCGCCCGATCGGCTTCGATGACCGCCTTGTCGGTGATCACCCGGACGCCACCGGGGCGGCTGTCGATCCGTTCCACCTTGGTATCCACCAAAAGCGTCGCGCTGGCGCGCTCGGCCCGCGCCAGCTGCGCGGCGATGCAGCGCTCTGGGCGCAGATAGCCGCCACCGGGCTCGAAGTAGGCATGCTGGTCGCGATGCATCCCGGCGAACTGGGGGAAGCGGGCGACCAGCTCATCACGGTCGAGGCAGCGGTGTTCGATGGCGAAGCGCTCGGCGGTCGCGATCGTGGTGGCGAAAAAGTCCTGCTTGCCGTGATGCGAGCCGCGACCGGCCGCACCGGCGATCACCACCGCGCCGCAGGCTTCGAACAGCGACTCGCCGCATGCGCTCTCGAGCTCGCGCCAATGACGATGCGATGCGAGTACGAACGGGACGTAGGCGGCGCCTTCGCCGACGGCCTGGCGCGTGATCCTGGTCTCGCCGTGGCTGGAGCCGCGATCATGCGGGGGGGCGAAGCGGTCCACCCCGACCACTGCGACTCCACGGCAGGCGAGCTGGTCGGTGACGGCAGCTCCCATGGCACCGAGTCCTACCACCACTACGTCCGTGCGTATCGTCTGCATCGCTTGGTTGCTCCCTGTGCTCATGGCCGCGGCGCTTCGGCTCACCGCCAGCGCCGTTCGATCCCATCGCGTAGCCGGAACCAACCGCTCGCCAGTGGCAGGAACCAGGGCCGCCCGTCGTAGAACGGCAGCCGCTGGAACTTCTCGCGGTCGAACGAGAGCGGTCGTGGCGCGCTTTCGAGCAGTTTCTGCGCCAGCCGGTAGCCGAGCCAGCTCATCAGCGCCACGCCGTTGCCGTTGCAGCCCAGCGCATAGTGCGCCTCATCCATCGTGCCGACGTGGGCGGTCTTGTCGACCGTCATCGCTACCTTGCCGCTCCAGGCATGGCTGAGCCGGTAGTCGGCGAGCTCCGGCCAGACTTCGAGCATGCGTGCGCGAAGCTTGAGCGCGGCCTGGCGTTCGTCGATCTCGTAGAGACCGGGGCGCGAGCCGAACAGCAGCCGGCTGCCGTCTGGAGAGGGGCGGCTGTAGATCAGGTCGCGACGGCTGTCGGTGATCATCCGCCCGCCCGGTACCAGCCGCTCGATCAGCTCCGGCGGCAGCGGCTCGGTGGCGATCTGGTAGCTGCGCACCGGCACTACCCGGCGCGCCAGCGACGGCGTTGGCGTGGCATCGGTGTAGCCGTTGGTGCAGACCAGCACTTCGCGGGCCTCGATCGCACCGCGCTGGGTGAGGACCACCTTGCCGCGGCTCGCCGGCTTGATCTCCAGCACCCGGGCGTGGGAGCGCAGCTCGGCGCCGTGGCGCCGGGCCAGCTCGCGCAGCGCGCGATGGTACTTGGCCGGGTGAAGGCCGCCGTAGTCGTCGACCAGGATACCGCCGTGGTAGTAGTCCGAGCCGATCACCTGGTGCTGGTCGTCGCGATTGAAGCGATGCACCTTGACCCCGGTGACCCGGGCGAGGATATCGCCCATTTGATAAAGCCTCGGCAGATGGCTCGCCGCGTGGGCGCCGAAGTAGCGGCCCTTGATCTCGAGATCGGCGTCGAGCTCTTGCTCCTCGACCAACTGCTGGATGAAGGCGAACGAGGCGATCGAGTCCTCGATCATGCGCTGGAACAGCTCGGGAGCGATGCCTTTGATCGCGCCGCCGACCACCAGCTTCTGGCCGCTGCTGACCATTCCGCCGGTCCGGGTGCTGGCGCCGCTGCCGAGCTCGTCGGCGTCGAGCACCACTACGCGGCGCCCGTGCCGGGCGAGCTCGATCGCCGCGTTCAGGCCGGCATAGCCGGAGCCGACGATGGCGACGTCGACCTCGGTGGGCAGCGCCTCGAGACAGGTTTCCGGCGGGGCGGCGTCCCACCAATAGGGGCGCTTAACGAAATCATCGCTGAATACTGCGTCATCTCTGGCCATCTGGATTCTCTTCGGCAAGTCACAGCACCTGGGCGAGAAATTCGCGGGTGCGTGGATCCTGCGGGGCGTCGAACAGCTCGGCGGGCGGCGCGGACTCGACGATCCGGCCATGGTCGGTGAAGCAGACCCGGTGGGAGACTTCGCGAGCGAAGCGCATCTCGTGCGTCACCAGTACGCAGGTCATGCCCTCCACGACGAGTTCGCGAATGGTCTCCAGCACGCCCTTCACCGTCTCCGGATCGAGCGCCGCGGTGACCTCATCGAACAAGATGACCTCAGGCTGCATCGCCAGGGCCCGGGCGATCGCCACGCGCTGCTGCTGGCCGCCGGAGAGTTCGCCGGGATAGCGCGACTCCTTGCCATCCAGGTGCACCTTGGCGAGCAGCCGGACCGCACGCTCGCGTACCTCCTCGGGGTCGTGGCCAAGCACTTGGACCGGTGCCATGGCGACGTTCTCGAGCACGGTGCGATGGGGGAACAGGTTGTACTGTTGGAACACCATCGCCACTTGGCGGCGCAGCGGGCGCATCTCCCGGTCGCTGCGCAGCTCATGGACACGATGCTCGCCGACCCGGATGAAGCCCTCGTCGACGGGCAGCAGGCCGTTGATGGTGCGCAGGATCGTCGACTTGCCGGAGCCGGACGGACCGATCACGCAGACCGCCTCGCCCTTGCCGACGTTGAGCGAGATGCCCTTGAGCACTTCGGTATCGCCGAACGACTTGCGTACGCCGTCGAGCTCGATCAGCGCTTCGCTGCGTGAGGTCATAGCGAATCTCCCTTGGTCTTGTTCTCCAGTCGACGGGCGAGCAGAGCGATCGGGTAGCAGTACGCGAAGAACATCGCCAGCACCGCCAGGTAGAAGTAGACGAGCGTGGTTTCGCTCTCCATCGAAAGCGTGGTGCGCAGCAGGGTGACGACCTCCTGCACCCCGGTGACGGTGGCCAGCGAGGTCGCGATCATCAGCAGCGCATAGAGGTTCATCCAGCCTGGGATCATGCGGCGAAACGCCTGGGGCAGGATCACCCGGCGGTAGATCTGTGCGGTGCTGTAGCCGAGCGAGCGTGCCGATTCCCACTGGCCGGCGTGCACCGACTGCACCGCGCCGCGGATCACCTCGGCGAAGTTCGCAGCGGTAGGCAGGCTCAAGCCGATGATCGCTTTGGCCAGCGGCGAGAATTCGAACGTGACGCCGAGCAGGGTGAGCCGATAGGGCAGCAGGTAGAGCATCGCGAACAGCACCACCAGCCAGGGTGCGTTGCGCAGGAAGTTCATCACCACGAACGCGGGCTGGCGAACCAGCCTGCGCCGGGCCAGCAGCGATAGTCCCAGCAGCGTGCCGACCGCGGTGGCGATCGCCATCGACGCGATACCCATGACCACGTTGAGCAGGAAGCCACCGGTGATCGGCCAACCCTGGGCGCTTCCGGTCAACAGCAGCGGCAGGCGAGCGATCACCCGGCTCCACTCGGCCGAGCCGCCGCGGGCGGCGTCGACCAGTACCAGGGCGATCACCGTCAGTAGGATGCCGACCAGCAGCAGGCGTTTGCGCTGTTCGTAGCTTGGATTGATCACCATCTCACACCCCCTGTCCGTAGCCGGGATAAGCGAACAGCCGCTCGAGACGAAGCAGCGCCCAGCTCAGCAGGCTGACCAGGGCCACGTAGATCACCAGCACCAGCAGCATCGCCTCCAGGGTACGGAAGGTATCGTTGTAGACCTGGCCGGCGGCGTACATCAGCTCCGGCACGGTGATCACCGAGGCCTGGGAGGTGGTCTTGAACAGGTTGGTGAGCACGTTGGTCAGCCCCGGCAGGCAGATCCGTGTGGCGATCGGTGCCTGCACGCGACGAAACAGCGCCCAGCGACCGTAGCCGAGCGAGCGCGCAGCCTCCAGGGTCGCCTTCGGTACGGCGTCGAGCCCTGAGCGAAAGGCCTCGACGCAGAGCGCGCCACCGAACAGGCTGAGCGATACCGACGCCGAGAAGAAGGCGTTGAACAGCGGCTGTTGCAGCCCGGTGACTGGATCTTCGATGGTGAAGCCGAGCTGGGTCAGGGTGAAGTAGAAAAACAGCATCTGCAAAAGCGGCGGGGTGTTGCGGAACACCTCGACGAACAGCTCGATCAGCGCATCCAGCCACCAGAGCCGCAAAGTCAGCCCCAGCGCACCGAACAGGCCGATCACCAGCGCTGCCAGCGACGATACCGCCGCGAGTTGCAAGGTGATCCACACCCCTTCGACCAACCATCCCTGGTAGGTCGGATCGAGCAGCCAAGTGAAGTCTAATCCGAACATGTGCTACCCGATCATTCGCTGGCCGAGCGTGCGGCTTCAGCGCGCTGGGCGATGTATTCGGAGGCGGGCATGTCGTAGTCCCGTTCCCACTCGATCAGCTTGTTCTCGCCCTCGGCCTTGACGATCGCTGCGTTGACCGCCTCGAGGAAGGCTTCGTCACCCTTGCGCACGCCGCCGGCCATCGGCAGGTACTCGTAGGGCTCGACGGCGATTTTGTAGTCCTCCCAGCCCGGCTCCTCGAGCTTCTTGCGCAGGCTCATGTCATCGAACGCCATCGCTACGCAGCGATTGTCCTTGAGCCCCCGATAGGCTTCCGGCAGGGCGGTGAAGTTGACCAGCCGGATGCCGTACTGCTCGGTCACCGTCTTGTTGAAGAACGAGCCCTGGATACCGCAGACGTTCTGGCCGCGCAGCTGTTCCCACTGAGTGAACTTGGCCTCCTTGCGCGCCAGTATCGACGCGCCGGCGGCGGAGACGTACGGCACTGTGAAGTCGATCACTTTCTCGCGCTCAGGGGTGACACCGAGGGTAGCCATCACCAGGTCGATACGGCCGGTGTTGAGGAACTCGATACGGTTGGCCGCGACCACGGGCACCAGCTCGATCTTGTCCGGGGAGCCGAGCAGCTCGGCTGCGATGTAGCGGGCGAGCTCGATTTCGAAGCCGACGTTCTGGCCTTGGTCGTTGAGGTAGCCGTAGGGCTGGTAGTCGTTCTTGATCCCGACGGTGAGCACGCCACGTGCCTTGATGTCCTCGAGCGTATCGGCGTGGGCGCCGAGGGTGCCGAGCAGCAGGACACCGGAGAGGCTTGCGAGCAGTGCGTTACGCAATGACATGATGCTTGGATCCTTTTGTTGTTGCTATGAGGGTCGCCATGCATGGGGTGATCGAGTCACGAGCGTGATGATCCGGTGCCTCGACCAGGGTGGCGGACTGGGTGATCGATGGTTGTGATTGGCACTTTAGCCTCCGATATGCTAATTCTTGCGTCAAGAAAAATTCCACATCACGGCACATATCGATTTAATATTCCATATTATGGAATATCGAAGGGGCGAAAATGACGATACCTCGTGCCAAGAGCGGCGCCCAGCTGCTCGACCGTGCCGTTGCGCTGCTCGATCTGGTCGCCGATGGCAATAGCGAGGGCGAGACGCTGAAGTCGCTGTGTGAGCGCTCGAACCTCAACAAGCCGACCTGCCACCGGATTCTCAATGCCCTGGTCGAGCACGGTTTGCTCAATCGCGATCCGGAGGGCCGCCGCTACCGGCTCGGAACCAAACTGATGGTGTTCGGCGCCAAGGCCGCCAACGGCCCGGGGCTGCGCAGCCAGTGCCAGCCGGCGCTCGAACGGATGCGCCGCACGACGGGTGAGACCGCGATGCTGATGGCGCGCGATGGCGATGATTCGGTGTGCATCGATCGCTACGATGGCGACTGCCTGCTGCAGACCCTCACCGGGTCGATCGGTGGCTCGGTACCGCTCGGCGTCGGGCCCGGCAGCCTGGCGATGCTCGCTTTCCTGCCCGAGGAGCAGTGCGAGGAGATCGTCGCGCGCAACCGTCCGCGGATCGCTGCCTATCCGGCACTCAGCGACGAAAGGCTGTGGCAGTTGATCGAGCAGACGCGCGTACAGGGCTATGCGCTCGACAGCGGCGAACTGCTGCCCGGCGTCGCCGGCATCTCGATGCCGTTGCACGTGGTCGAGACCGGGCCGATCGCCTCGCTCAGCTTGACCTTCCTTTCCGCACGGCTGACGCCAGAACTGATAGAGCGCTACGTCGCGCTGCTGCGCGAGGAGATCGCGCTCATCGAGCCGTATCTCAACCCGCTGGATCGCAGGCTCACTTCCCCAGAGCGCGTACTCGGCCAGCACTGAGGCGTGTTCGACCCGATCAGGAGTGCCGATATGACCATGACGACCATCGATACCGCCGCCGGAGCGCCCCGCGTGGCGATGATCAGCGGCGCCAGCCGCGGCATTGGCGCGGCGATCGCGCAGGAGCTGCTCAGCCACGGCTGGGCGGTGAGTCTCGGCTGCCGCCGCTCCGAGGAGGTCGTGCTCGATGCTTCGCTGCCGGTGATCGCCTGTCGCTACGATGCGCTCGACCCCAGCACCGATGAGACCTGGATCGATCAGACCCTGGCGCGCTTCGCACGGCTGGACGCGGTGGTCCATAACGCCGGGGTGATGAACCCGCTCTCGGTGCTCGAAGCCAGTGATGAGGATTTCGACGCCACCTTCGACGTCAACGTCAAAGCGCCGATGCGGCTGACCCGCAAGCTCTGGCCCCACCTGGTAGCGAGCGGCGAGGGGCGGATAGTCACCCTGGCCTCGCTCTCCGCCAAGCGGGTCAAGGCGGAGCGCTCGAGTCTTTACTCGATGAGCAAGTTCGCCGTGCTGGCGCTCGCCCATGGACTGCGCAAGTGCGGCGAACCCCACGGGATTCGCTCGACCGCGATCTGTCCCGGCTTCGTCGCCACCGACATGGGCACTGCGCTGACCCAGCTCGCGCCCGAGCGAATGACCCAGCCCGAAGACCTGGCACGGATCGTACGCACCGTGCTTGAACTGCCGAGCAGCGCCAGCATCAGCGAGATTCCGGTCAACTGGACGGTCGAAGACGCCTACTGAGGCTTCGGGTGCCGTCAATTCGTCAACGACAATAACGAGGATGTCCGATGGGGCCGCTCGTCGATGTAGTGCCCTCTTCCGATCGCTTTCCGCGTCGCGCAGAGGTGGTAGTGATCGGAGGAGGCATCGTGGGGGTCGCAACCGCCCTTGCGCTGGTGGAGAAAGGGATCGAAACCGTGTTGCTCGAGAAAGGCACCATCGCCGCCGAGCAGTCGAGCCGCAACTGGGGCTGGTGCCGGCGTACCGGCCGTGATCTTCGCGAGCTGGCGTTGATCGAGGCGAGCATGCGGATGTGGGAGGGCATGAATGCGCGGCTCGGCCGGGAGACCGGCTTTCGTCGCCACGGCATCCTCTACGCCTCGCGCGACGAGCAGCAGCGCGACCGCCATCTGCGCTGGATCGAACATGCGCGCGAGCATGGCTTCGACAGCCGGATGCTGTCGCCTGCAGAGGTGGCCGAGCGCGTGCCGGGGCTCGCCGAACCCTTGGCCGGCGCGCTGGAGACGCCCGCCGATGGCCGCGCAGAACCGCAGAAGGCGGCGCCGGCAATGGCGATGGCGGCGATCGAGCGAGGGCTCAACCTGCAGCAGCACTGCGCGGTGCGTACCATCGAGCGCCAGGCGGGTCGGGTCGGCCAAGTGGTCACCGAGCATGGCGTGATCGACTGCCAGGCGGTAGTGGTCGCCGGTGGCGCCTGGTCGCGGCTGCTGCTCCAGGGCGTCGGCGAACGGCTGCCGCAGCTCAAGGTACTGTCCTCGGTGCTTCGCACCCGGCCGCTCGAACTGCCGATCGAACCCTGTGTCAGCCTCGGCGGTGTCGCGTTCCGCAAGCGCCTGGACGGCGGCTGGACGATCGCCAGCTCGGCGACCAATCTGGTCGAGCTGACCCCGGACAACCTGCGTTTCGCCCGCCTGTTCCTGCCCGCCTATCGGGTCGAGCACCGTAGCCTCAGTCTCAGGGTCGGCGCGCGCAGCTTCGACGAGGCCTTTCACTGGCGCCCCGGTCGCGCGGATGCGGTATCGATCTATGAACGCCATCGGGTACTCGACCCCGCCCCGCACGCACCGGCGCTGGCCACGATGATCGACCGGCTCCGTCGCGCGGTGCCCGGCTTCGCCGGTCTCGAAGTGGCGCAGAGCTGGGGAGGGCTGATCGATACCATGCCGGATGCGATTCCGGTGATCTCGCCGGTCGAGCGGCTGCCGGGCGCCTTCGTCGCCACCGGCTTCTCCGGCCACGGCTTCGGCATCGCCCCTGCCGCAGGCCGGCTGGTCGCCGACCTGGTGACCCAGGACGAGCCGATCGTCGACCCTCGGCCGTTTCGGGCGTCGCGCTTCGAGGATGGTGAGCGGATACGCGCCCAGCACTGGCTCTAGTCGCCGCGGTGGTTTCGTCGGTAGCCTTCGTTACACTGCTGACGAGCGCTACCGCTATCCACCCTCCGGAGCCTTTTGATGAGAACGATGATGACGATGGCCTTGATCTGTCTTGGGATCACGACCGCGGGGGCGCAGACGCCGGGCGAGGTGCCAAGGGAGGAGGGCGGGATCGCGCTGGCCGAGCGGCTGGGAGTGCCGCGTCCGGCGGTGATCGCCCATCGTGGGGCGTCGTTCGATGCACCCGAGTCGACCCGGGCGGCCTATCTGCTGGCGCGCGAGCAGGGGGCGGATTATCTCGAGCTCGATCTTCAGCGCACCGCCGATGGGGTGCTGGTGGCGGTGCATGATGACACTCTGGGACGCACCAGCGACGTGGCCGAGCGCTTCCCTGATCGCGCGGATGCGCCGGTGAGCGCGTTCACCCTCGAGGAGCTCAAGTCGCTCGATGCCGGCACTTGGTTTAACCGGGCATTCCCCGAGCGCGCGCGTGAGACCTTCGCCGGGCTCGAGATCCTGACCCTCGATGAGGTGATCGATATCGCCGAAGGCGGCGTCAACCGCCCCGGCCTCTACATCGAGACCAAGCAGCCGAGCCAGTTCCCCGGTATCGAGCGTGAGCTGCGCGAGAAACTCGCCAGCCGGGGCTGGCTGGCACCGCGTGCCGAGGGCGAGGGTACGGTGAACGTAGCGGCGATGCCCGGGCGGGTGGTGCTGCAGACCTTCGAAAAAGCGAGCCTCGAGGCGCTGCAGCGCGAGATGCCGCAGGTGCCGAAGATCCTGCTGCTATGGCTCGGCGACGGCTACATCCCCGCCGCGGATGGCCCAGCGATGGGCGAGGGCGAGGACCCGGCGCGCTACTATGCGACCCTGCGGGTCCGCTCGTCCGAGGACTACCTGGCTTGGCTCGATTGGGCCAAGGCGCAGGGTGCGATCGGCGTCGGCCCCTCGGTTGCGCTGGCTGCAGGTGGCGAGCAGAGCTATCCCGACCTCGTTCAGCCGTGGATGAATCGCGCGGCCCACCAGCGCGGGCTGTTGATCCATCCCTACACCGTCGATGACGAAGTGGACTTCGCCCGGGTGCAGGCAGGTGGCGTCGACGGCTTCTTCACCAACCGCACCGGCGCGCTGCTCGCCTTCTACGGCCGCCCGCCCGCGGAGCCGATCGACACGATGCTCGAACGGCTGGGCTACTGATCCACCCATATCGCTTCGCCGTAAACGACGACGCCCGCGCGATCAGCGCGGGCGTTTTCATGCCTCAGATCTTTTTCGTCACCGCATACGATCTCTTCTTTTCATGGATCGAGACGAGCCAGAGGAAAAGACCAAAGACCAGCGCCGCGGAGCCCAACGCCGCGGTGATTCTCGCCGGCAGGTCGGATTCCACCAGCAGTGCCGCGACCAGTGTGGCCCCATAAGCGCCGACACCCAGGCCGATGGCCGCCGCCACCCAAAGGATGTCGTCCTCCTTGCCCAGCCTGTCTTTCGTCATGCTGCTCAGCCGATTGAGTAATAGAGAGAGCGCCATCAGTACGGCAATGACGGCGCAAACGATCAGTCCGTATAGGCTACCGTGCAGAAAGGGATTCATATCGCCTCCGTTCCTTTATCTTTGTTTTGCGATCATTCGTTCCTGATGAGAGGAAATTCCTACGCTAGTGCGTCGCCGGATCTCACTCATTGACTCGAATCAATTCTGATCGAGTATGGGAATGAGACTTTAGTGGCGTAATTCGCCCTCCACCTTTCGGTTCAGGCGGTGACTGGCGGGAAACCGCTTGCGTCGACGAAAAGGGTGCCTGGACCGGCGACGGTGAAGAGGACTACCGGCCTTGTCGCGGCGTTGCGCAAGTGACAGGGCCGATCGACCCTCGCTCGATCAGCTCGGCATCGAAGTTCGGGATAGGCTCGGATGCTTCGCCGTGGAGCTGCCTGATCAACCGGTTGGCTGCCTCATGGCCCATGGCATAGACCGGTTGGGCAATTACGGTGAGTGCCGGAGTGACCAGTTCGGTCCAGGGGAAGTCGTCGTACATCACTAGAGAGATATCGCGGGGAATCTCGAGTCCGCGTCGCTTGAGCTCGCGCAATAGGTCGAGGGCGATCAAGTTATCCGAGGCCATCAGCGCGGTAGGCGGCGAGGGGCGCGAGAACAGCTCGTCGCAGATCCTGGCGATAGCCTCGCGATTGGTTGCGTTGGCCCGGACCAGCCCGGGATCGAGGACTTGTCCTGCCTGCGCTAGGGCGCGCTGCATGCCGGCGACACGCTGGGCGACGGGGGAGCTGCCCAGGTCGGTGAGCCGTTCATAGGGACGCTCGAGGCGCAGGCTGGTGAGGTAGGCGATACGGTGATGGCCCTGTGCGATGAGCCGTTGGGTCGCGCGTTCGGCAGCGCGCTCGAAGCGGGCACTGATCACCTCGACTTCCAGCCCAGCGACCATGCGGTCGAACAGTACCAGTGCGCGACCTGCATTGATCACTTCCTGGAGATGGGCGTTATCGTTCGACCTGCAGGGGGCGACGATCAGCCCATCGACGCGCTTGTCCATCAGCACGCGTACGGCGTTGCGCTCGGTTTCTGGATTCTCGTCGGTATTGGCGAGGATCACATGGTAGCCGGCCTGTCTAGCGGCATCGGAAATGCCACGGGTAGCGAGGCCGAAGTGGGGGTTCTCGATGTCACCGACCACTACGCCGAGGCTGCGTGAGCGCCCAGTGCTCATGCTGCGTGCCAGTTCATTGGGTCGATAGCCAAGCCGTCGGGCGGCTGTCTGCACCCGGCTCGCGACCTCTTCGCTGACGGCGCCGTAGCCGCCCAAGGCACGCGCGGCCTGGGCCTTGGAAACCTTGGCCTCGCGGGCGACGTCGGCGACCGTACAGCGGCGGATCGGCTCACTCATCGTATTTGCCCCTCATCCATGCTCGATTGACGGTGTCCGAAAGTCCGTGTTAGATGGTAGGGCAATCGGTGGAGACCGGTCTCAATCATAGCGATCGAGCGCTGCTCTCCACAACCCTCCACCTGCCTACCGGATGCCGCGGAGGGGTTGACGGGTAGACGTTCGGCTGCCTTTGAGACCGGTCTCAACGGTGTGCCGGCAACCTAGTCTCGCATTATCGCGAGGCTCAATGATGCGATCTCTTATCCAACGACAAAACTCATGGAGTACGCATGAAACCGCTCGATTCGATCTCTCGATCGGCGCTGGCGATGCTGGTGGTCGGCTCTGCATTGGTGCTCGCCGCCTGCGGTAATCCCGCCAGCGACGCCGCCGACAATCCCTACGGTCTGATCCAACCGGGCGAGATCCGGGTGGCGAGCGTGGGCGATTCCAAGCCTTACACCTTTACCGACGCCTCCGGGAACTTCACTGGTTTCGACATCGAATTCTTCACCGACGTCGCCAAGCGTATCGGTATCGACGAGGTGGTGTTCACTGGACAGGACTTCGCCGCGATCCTCCCAGCGGTGGCGGGGGGGCGTTTCGATGTCGGGGTGGCGGCGATCGGTATCACGGCGCAGCGTGAGCAGACGGTCGACTTCTCTTCGGGCTATCTGGCGGGGTTTCTGACCGTGCTGACCCGCAAGGACGCCGGGGTCACAGGAGTTGACAGCTTGGCAGGCAAACGCCTTGGCGTGGTCCAGGGCACGTTGCAGGAAGCCTACGCCGTCGATCACTTCGAGGATGCCGATATCGTTCGCTTCCCCGACAACAATGCGGCGATCTCGGCCCTCAACAGTACCAGCATCGACGCCCACTTCCTCGATTTCGAGGCGGCCAAGGACTATGCCGAGCGTTTCGGCCTGGTCAGTGCGGCCGACATTCCCTCTTTCGATGCGCCGGCCGGTTTCGCGATCGCCAAGGGCAAGCCCGAGTTCAAGCAGGAGCTCGATCGGGCGATCGCTGCAGCAATGGAAGATGGCACCTGGAAGCGGCTCTACCAGAAGTGGTTCCCGGGCTCGCCGATGCCTCGGCAGTACCTGCCGAGCGCTGAGCGCTCCGGCGACGACTGATCCCCCATCCTTCTTGCCGGGGCCGTGCGCCCCGGCCTAGACGAGAGTGCGCGCCATGGATCTGCTCGAGACCCTCTCCAAGACTTTTTTCGATTTCGGCGCGATGGCGCAGGTGCTGCCGCAGCTGCTGCAGGTCGGCCTGGTCAACACCTTGATCATCTCGGCGGCGGCGACGCTGATCGGCACTACGCTGGGCATGCTGGTGGCATTGATGGGACTTTCCCCGTCTCGACTGCTACGCCTGCCCGCGCGGATCTACACCGATCTGTTCCGTGGCTTGCCAGCGATCCTCACCATCCTGCTGGTCGGCCAGGGGCTGGCGCGGTTGAGCCAGCAGCTGTTCGGTCCCAGTCCCTATCCGCTTGGCATCCTGGCGCTGAGCTTGATCGCCAGCGCCTATATCGGTGAGATCTTCCGCGCAGGCATTCAGAGCGTCGAGAAGGGACAGTTGGAGGCCTGCCGTGCATTGGGGATGAGCTATTCACGGGCGATGCGGTTGGTGGTGATCCCCCAGGGAGTGCGGCGGGTGCTGCCAGCGCTGGTCAACCAATTCATCGCCATCGTCAAGGATTCATCGCTGGTCTACTTCCTCGGCCTGCTGGTCTCCGAACGCGAGCTCTTCCGGGTCGGCCAGGATGCCGCGGTACTCAGCGGGAATCTATCGCCACTGGTGCTGGCCGGGCTCTTCTACCTGCTGATCACCGTACCGCTGACTCACCTGGTCAACCATGTCGACGAGCGTTTTCGCACTGGCCGTCGCCGGCCTCGTGCTCCGGTCAGCGGACTCGATGAGGTCGAGCGGCTCGAACGGACGAGCACGACACAGCCAGCCACCGGAAGCGGGAGATAGGCCAATGTCGATCCAAGCGAAGCGCGATGCATTCCACGGTGCCAGCCTCGAGCTGCGTGAACTGACCATGGCGTTCGACGAGACCGAGGTGCTGCATGGGGTGAGTTTCGCTGTGGCGTCGGGAACGACCACCTGCGTGATCGGGCCTTCCGGCTCCGGCAAGTCCACGCTGCTGCGTGGCATCAATCGGCTGCACGAGCCCAAATCCGGCGATGTGCTGCTGAGCGGGCGCTCGGTACTCGGCGACAAGCCGGACGAATTGCGGCTCCGGATCGGCATGGTGTTCCAGCACTTCAATCTGTTCCCCGATCATAGCGCGCTGGCCAACGTCGCTCTGGCGCTATGGAAGGTCAAGAGGCTCGCCAAGGACCGGGCTTTCGCACTGGCCGCGCAGCGGCTCGAAGAGGTGGGGCTGGGCGACCGGCTCGATCATCGTCCGCGCGATCTATCGGGTGGTCAGCAGCAGCGTGTGGCGATCGCCCGTGCGCTGGCGATGGAACCGGAGGTGATGTTGTTCGACGAGGCGACGTCGGCGCTCGACCCGGAGCTGGTCAAGGGAGTACTGAACTTGATGGCGCAGCTGTGCGAGAGGGGGATGACCATGCTGGTGGTTACCCACGAGATGGGCTTCGCTCGCAAGGTGGCCGACCAAGTGGTGTTCATGGACGAGGGCGAGGTGGTCGAGTGCGGGCCGCCCGAGCAAATCTTCGATGCGCCCCGTTCGCCTAGGCTGGCTCGTTTTCTTTCAGAGGTGCTTTAGATGGATTACCGGGCCGCTGTGCCTCATCCATAAGGAGTGAATGTTTCGATGTCCGTTCTCGAACCTGGCAAGTCCGTCATTGTGATCGGCGGTGGTGTGATCGGGGTCTCCACCGCGGTTCACCTGGCGCGTGGCGGAGCCGAGGTCACCCTGGTGACCGAATCCGAGCTCGCCTCTGGCGCCTCGGGCCGTTCGCTTTCATGGCTCAACTCGGCCGGCGAGCGATCCGCCGCCTATCATGCGCTTCGCATGTCCGGCATAGATCGTTATCGTACGCTGTTCGCCAAGGATCCTCAGCGCGACTGGCTGTGCTTCGATGGCGGGCTCTACTGGAGTGCCGAAGAGCCGCAGGCGGTGCTGGCGCGCCATGCCCATGAACGTTCCCATGGCTATGATTCCCACCTGGTGGATGCTTCGAACCTGGTGACCACGACGCCCGGCGTCGATCCCCAGGCGATCGGTACACCGTCGATCTTCAACCCTGGGGAAGGCTGGGTCAGCCTTCCCGAGCTGATCGAATACCTGAGCGAAGAGTTCCGCTGTCTCGGCGGGCGCTTGGTCGAACATGCCGGCTGGGCGTCGGTGCTCATCGGCCAAGACCAGCGGGTGCGCGGCGTAGCGACGTCCAAGGCGGGGGAATTCACCGCCGGCGCTGTGCTGGTCGCCTGTGGGCCGCAGACCGCCAAGGTCATCGAGCCGCTTGGGGTAACCATTCCCGATGCCTCGCCGCTGTCGATGCTGGTGCTGACCGAGCCGATGCCGATGGCTCCCAAGGCGGTACTCAATACCCCACGGGTTGCGATGCGCCCCTGTCCTGGTAGCCGGCTGGCGCTCGATCACGACTGGTACGAGGCCCTGATCGAGGAGGGCGAGGATGGCGAGTGCCGGATCGATCGTAGCGTGGTCGAGCAGCTGGTGGACGAGGCGTCGAGCGTGCTCGACGGCGGTGAAAGGCTCGCGCCGGCAAGCTGGAAGCTCGGGCGCAAGCCGATTCCAGGTGACGGCGAGCCGGTGTTTGGCGAACTCGCCGAGGTGCCCGGTTGCTTCGTCGCCTTCACCCATTCCGGCGCGACATTGGCGTTGATCGCTGGAGAGCTGCTCGCCGGTGAAATCCTCACCGGCGAGCGTCACCCGATGCTTGGCTCTTTCCGTCCTGAGCGGTTCACCCGCCCCGGCTGAGGCGAGCCGCTCAGTTCGGCAGCGGCTTGCCGGTGGAGTCCTGGGTGAAGTAGAGCGCCACCAGGCCGATCACGGCGCCGGTGATCAGGTACCAGGCGGGAATCATCGGGTTGCCGCTGATCTCGATCAGCCAGGTGTTGATCAGCGGCGCGGTGCCGCCGAACAGCGATACCGAGATGTTGTAGCTGATCGCCAGGCCGCTGTAGCGCACCGGGGCACGGAACAGCGAGGTGAGGGTCGCCGGCATTGCGCCTTCGAAGCACAGCTGGGCGACGACCAGGGCGATCAGCGCCACCAGGACCACGGCGAGGGTCGAGCTCGCGAGCAGATGGAAGGCGGGGAAGGCGAGCGCGATGATCAGCAGGCAGCCCGTCATGATCAATGTCTTGCGTCCCACGCGGTCGGAGAGCCAGCCCGACAGCGGGATCAGCGCCAGCATGAAGAGGGTCGCGACCATCGCCATGGCGTTGCTGCTAGCGGCGTCACGGCCGAGCACGTTGACCAGGTAGCCGGGAATGTAGCCGAGCACTACGTAGTAGGTCATGTTGAACACCGCGACGAGCCCTGCGCACTTGAGCAACTGCGGCCATTCGCTGGCGAGCATCCTGACGAAGCCGAGCTTGTCGTGCTTGGCGAGGCGCTCGCCGCTTTCGCGCATCGCTTCGAATACCGGGGTCTCGTCGAGGCGGCGGCGTAGGTAGAGCGCGATGAGCCCAAGCAGCCCGCCGATCACGAAGGGAATCCGCCAGGCCCCGGCTTGCATGGTCTCCTCGCCGAGGACGAAGGTGAAGGCATTGACCACCAGCGCGCCGAGCAGGAAGCCTGAGATGTTGCCGAACTCGAGCCAGCTGGTGAAGAAGCCTCGTCGGGCGTCGGGGGAGTGCTCGGCGATGAAGGTGCAGGAGCCGCCGTATTCGCCGCCGGTGGAGAGCCCTTGGAGCAGGCGCATGAGGATCAGCAGGATCGGCGCGGCGATGCCGATGGCGGCGTAGCTGGGGATCAGCGCGATCGCGAAGGTGGCCACCGCCATCAGCGCGATGCTCAGAGACAGCGCGGTACGCCGGCCGTAGCGGTCGCCTATCGGGCCGAACACCAGGCTGCCGAGTGGGCGGATCAGAAAGCCGGCGGCGAAGGTGGCGTAGGCTGCGAGCAGTTGGGTGGTGGCGTCGCTGTCGGGAAAGAACACCTTGCCCATCACCGTCGCCAGAGACGAATAGAGCGCGAAGTCGAACCACTCGACCAGGTTACCGAGGGTGACGCCTGCCACCGCGCGCTTGAGCGGTGGCGACTTGGTGCGCGGATGGTGGGCGCTGGCAGTGCGGGACGGACGTGACAGGGACTGATTGGACAGGATCTTGCCGCTCATCGTGATGCACCTCGTATTGTCGTTGTAGGAAGTGGCGATGAACCGCCGTCGAATCGCGACGGCCGGCTGTGTCAGCGCACGATCACGCCTCCGCTGACGCAGAGCGTCTCGCCGCTGACGTAGCCCGGCGCATGGCAGAGCCGCCAGGCCCACTCGGCGATCTCCTCAGGCTGCGCCGCTCGCTTCAACGGCACCGCCTGGATGCCGGCCTCGAGACGTCCGCCGGCGCGGGTTCCCGGGGTGTCGACCCAGCCCGGGGCGATGGCATTGACCACGATGCCCTGGTCGGCGAGCTCGATCGCGAGCGATTTGGCGATCGATACCACCGCCGCTTTCGAGGCGCTGTAGAGCAGCTGGTTGCGCGATACAGCGAAGGCGTCGACCGAAGCGAACAGCAGCATCGCGCCGCCCGCCGGGCTCATGCGTCGGGTAGCGACCCGGCAGAGATTGAGGGTGCCGAGCACGTTGACGTCGAAGATCCGCTGGTAGCGTTCGCGATCGAAGTCCATGAGGTTGGAGGTCGGGAAGATTCCCGCAGCATGGACCAGGGCGTCGAGCGAGCCGTCGCCGAGCGCGCCATCGACGCCTTCACGGACGGCGTCCTCGTCGCGTATGTCGGCGGTCACCGCGACCAGGTTGGGATGCTCGTGGGCGCTCCCGGCGGCATCGAGTGCGATCACCCGCCAGCCTTGGTCGAGAAAGTGCGTCGCACAGGCCTGGCCCATGCCTGAAGCGGCACCGGTGACCAGTACGGTGGGAAGAGAGAAAGAGGGCATCCGTTTCAGGCTCCTGGCAGGGATTCGGTGGCGGCTCGAGCCGGGCAGGGGGCGAGGAACTCGAGCCTGCGCAGGCTTTCGTCGTAGTCCGCCTGCCACTCGCGCCTGACGATGTCGATCCGGGCCTCGGCGGCAGCGGTGGAGCGGAAGCGAGCGGCGAGGTCGGTCGTTCCCGACTGCTGGAGGCGCAGCATCCGTGCGATCAGGTGAGCCTGGGCACAGTAGACCGGCCACTGCGGCCCGCGCGGCGCGCACAGGCCGACGAAATAGAGCGATTCCAGCGTGGTCGGCAGCACCGTCGCCGCGGTGCGCAAGGGAACGCCATCCCGCCATTCGAGCAGGGCGGGGTCGAGGAACGGCAGGCATACGTTGAAGCCGGTGGCCCAGACGATGGTGTCGTAGCGCTCGCAGCGACCGTCGGTGAAGTGAACGCTCTTGCCCTCGATGCGTTCGATCCCCGGCATCGCCTTGATCCGCCCATGCTGGATCCAATAGAGCAGCAGGTTGTTGACCACCGGCGGCTGCGCATCGAGATCGTAGCTCTCAGGCATAGGCAGCCCGGGGTACTGATCAGCGGGACCGAGCGAGGCGAGGATCAGCAGGTTCATCACCATGTTCTGCTGCTCGGGCGGCAGCGCATTGATGAACGAGAGCTCCGCGCGCGGACGGCCGAATAGCGTCTTCGGCTGGAACAGCTGGCCACGGCGGATCGAGATGCTGACGTCGCGCCGTGCCTGGGCCGCGTCGACCGCCAGGTCGCATCCCGAGTTGCCGAAGCCGACCACCAGGACCCGACCGTCCAGGTCATCGACGTTGCAATATGCGCTCGAATGCAGCGAACGGCCGGTGAATGCCTCTGCCACCGCGGGCAGCTGCGGGTCCCAGAGGTGGCCGTTGGCGACCATCAAACCGCGATACTCTCGGCTTTCGCCATTGCCCAGTTCGACCCGCCAGCCGGCCTCGCCCCGCTCGCCGAGCGGAGCGATCCGGCTGACTTCGGTGTTGAAGCGGATGTGGCGAGCGAGATCGAAGTGCTCCGCATAGGCGAGCATGTAATCGCGTACCTGGTCGCGGCTTGGGTAGAGCGGGTAGTCCGCAGGCATCGGGAAGCCTTCGAAGCCCGAGCTGTCGCGCGGGGTGATCAGGTGCAGCGCTTCGTAGTCGGTATGCCAATGGCCGCCGACCCGGGCGCTCTTCTCGAAGCAGTCGACCTCGAAGCCTTCGTCTCGCAGCGTCTTCAACGCCGCCATGCCGGCCGCGCCGGCGCCGATGATGCAATAGCGCGCAGTGGTGCCCACGTTTTCCCCCTGTTGGAATTTTGTCGACGGGATAGCGATGGAATCACTATCCCGCCGGCCTCCCGGGGGATGAAGGGGGCGAATGGAATGGTTCGTATAGGGGGAGGCTATGGCTGGAGTCAGGCTATGGAGAACTGCGCCTCATGGCTCAAAGGCGAGCGTCTGGCTGGAAGTCGATCTCCATGGCATCGGCGACGGTCTGTTTGAATCGTGGATGGGTGGGATTGAGCAGGTAATTGAGCTCCCGGGGGACCACTACGCTCGGTACGGCCAGTGCTAGGCTGCTGCCGCCTTCCAGCCAGCCATCGCCGAGCTCCGCCGTCGAGGGTGGGGCCGGTTCATCCCGCCAGTCATCCGGCAATTGGTCGACGGGTAGGTGGATGATGGCGTCTTCCGGGAGCCGCACCTGCAGAATCGCGTAATGTCGCAGCAGGCTGTAATCGTTGAGATGCACCATCACCTCCAGCATCGCCAACGACTCGGAGCTGGCCAAGTACACACAAGACTTTCCTCGGCTGTTCCAGCGTCCGCCAAAGAGACGCGCTCCTTCTCCGTCGAAGGCGCTCGCCTGCCACTTCTTCTTGATCAAGCGGTAAGCATGGATCTCGTTCATGCCACTACGCCATGCTCCAGGCGTCCGATCAGCTCCAGCACGGCCTCGACTTCGGCCGAGGTGGCGAGCATCTCGACGGGTCGCCTGCCCCCAAGGCCGCGGACGGGATGAAGAAGCCACTGCCGCGCTCCCTCCTTGTCCCCCTCGAACAGCGCCGTCGCCGCTTCCAGCACTTCGGCAAAGCGGTATAGCCTGTCGCCCTCGTCCTGCTTGAACCGGCCTAGCTTGGCCCGGCGCTGCAGCGTGGCCTGGGGAATGACGACATATTTGGCCAGCTCCTTGTGTTCCAAGCCCGCCATCGAGGCCAGCCGCGTATAGACCGTGTAGGGGATGCCATCCCGCAAGGCTTGGTGCAGTCCTGCGCCACGGGGAGGCATGCCCACCCTCTTCCAGAAGCTGGCGCCGGTATCGCGACCGGCCTGATCCTGCTTGAGCGAGGTGACCATCGCTACCTCCGTTATATCAGTTGATATATTGACAACGTATCAGTTGGTTGGAGGGCCGGCAAGCAACGTCCCTTGCCGGTGTGCGAGGTAGCAACGATGGAAAGTCGGTGTTCGACTCTCACCTCCTGGCCTCTCGCGAGACGGAGATGATGATGAAGGCTCGGCTCACCACGAATGGTGGGCAGGTCGGCCAGGCACCGGTGATTCGAACGCTATCCGTTGACTGGTTCGTCGCTTGCGGCGGCTCTGGCCGGTGCATGCCCCCAATGCTTCGCCTTGGGCGTCTGGCCGATGCCGGGGTTGAAGCAGTTGCAGGGGTCGAGCTTCTGGTAGAACTCGCGCAGCGCGGGTTTGGCGCGGTAGAGGTGGCCGACGTTGTGCTCGGCAGGGTATTCGGCGCCGCGCTGGTCGAGCAGCGCCCACATCTGGTGCTCGAGGGCGAGGCAGTCGGTGCCTTTGGCGACGACGTAGTCCTGATGGAATACGTGGCAGAGGAAGTGGCCGTAGTAGAGCTTCTTGACCAGTTTGGACTCGATCTCGGCCGGCAGGGTCTCGAACCAGTCGCGTTCGTTGCGCTTGAGCGCGATGTCGAGGGCGACGATGTCTTCGACTTCGCGGGCGTGCATGGTGCGGTAGCGGATCGCGGCGCCAGCGGCGGCGAAGCGGTGGAGAAAGGCCTTGCTGCCCTCTTCTTCGGTGCATTCGAAGAACGCTCCGCTGGTGCCGGGGAAGAGCTCGCCGAGCAGTACGCGGGTCGATGCGACTTCCTCCGCGGGGACCTTGAGCATCAGGTGATGCTCGAAGCGATCGCGGTACTCCTTCATGCGTGCAGGCAGGTGGCTGGGAAAGAGCCGCGAGAGCCACTGGCCGAGGCGGTCGGTGATCTGGTCGGGGAAGATCTTCAAGCGCTCGAAGAAGGCGTCGACGGCGCCTTTGAAGGCGAAGATCGCCGGCATTCGGTCGGTGCCGAAGCGCTGGATCATCAGGAAGGTGTCCTTGCCGTAGGCCTCTGCGATATCGAAGGCGTCGCGGTGCAGGTACTCGCCGGCGATCGGCAGTTCGCGTCCCGGGGCGAGCAGCGCGCGTCGCAGCTCGGTGAGCTCCGCGGTCGAGTTGGTGCCGATGTAGAACACCTTGGCGCCCTTGGCCGCCGGGAAGGTGTCGAGCCGCACTGCGAACAGCGCGAGCTTGCCGGCGCAGCCCGAGGCCTCGTGCAGGCGCCTTGGGTCGGCATTGAACCGCGCCGGGGTCTCGGCATCGATCTCGCGGACATGGTCGCGGTACTCGGGGTCGGAGGCGGCACCCGCATCGCTTGAGATGTCCTCGTCCTTGAAGTCTCCGCGTTCGAGTCGGGCGAGGATCTCCTCCGGTTCGTCGCCGAGCCGGATGCCGAGATGGTTGACCAGCTCGAGCTGGCCGTCGGCATTGAGCTGGGCGTAGAGCGCAAGCTCGGTGTAGGCGGGGCCGCGCTGGACCAGCGCACCGCCTGAGTTGTTCGATACCCCGCCGAATACCGAGGCGCCGATGCAGGACGAGCCGATCACCGAGTGCGGCTCGCGGCCGAGCGGGCGCAGCGCGCGTTCGAGGCCGTAGAGGGTCGCGCCGGGGAAGCAGATCACCTGGCGTCCATCGCGGATCAGGTGCAAGCGGTCCATGCGCAGGGTGCTGATGATCACGATGTCGCGGTCGTAGTCGTTGCCATCCGGGGTCGAGCCGCCGGTCAGTCCGGTGTTGGCGGCCTGCATGATCACGATCACGTCCGCCTCGACGCAGGCCTTCACCACCCGCCACTGCTCGACCAGCGAGCCGGGGCGTACCACCGCCAGCGCGCGGCCCTCGCCGAAGCGGAAGCCCTTGCGATAGCGTCGCGTACTGCGCTCGTCGGTGAGCGTCTCCCGCGGGCCGACGATCGCTTCGAGGCGCTCGATCAGCCGCTGGCGGGCGTCGGAGGGGGAGGTGGTGAAGGGTGAAGTCGAAAGGGTCGCACGCTGTTCGGACATGATCGGACGGGCTCCACTGCGAAGGTGAACGGTGCCTTGGCGCTGTCTACATACTGGCCTGCTGTGGTGAAATCTCCAACCGCGGCATGTACGCCAGGCTAACGCTCGAGCTCGGCATAGCGGCGCTGGATGTTCTCCAACTGTTCGCGCATCAGCGCGATCAGCACCCGGGTGGCCGGTGAGATGGGGGTGTCGTGGCGCTGGATGAAGGCGAACACCTCGAACAGCGGTGGTTCGATCGGCACCCAGCCGAGTCGATCCTGGTAGCCGAGGTGGTGGAGGATCGGCCGGGTAGCGATCATGTCACCGAGGCCCCGGGCGGCGAGTTCGAAGCCGGTGGCTTGGTGTTCGACCTCGATCAGCGCCTCGAGCGCGACGCCCGCCGCATGGGCACGGGCGTTGAGCAGCCGGCGTACCGGGTCGCCATGGCGCCAGCGCGCTTCGGTCAAAATCAGCGGCGCGCGGGCGAGGTCTTCGATGCTCTTGGCGCCCTCGAGCCGCGCCGGGTTTGCGCTCAGATAGCCGACCCTCGCCGACCACACCGGCTCGTTCACCTTCAAGTTGCGCTCGTCGACCGGCAGCATCACCAATCCCGCCTCCAGCTCGCCGTCGCTGACCGCGCGGGCCACTTCGGAGGAGTTGTAGCCGAGCAGTCTCAGCCGCATTTCCGGATAGCGCTGGCGGAACACGGTGACCAGTTCGGTGAGGAAGTAGTGGTGGGCGCTGCCGAAGGTGCCGAAGCTCGCCACCCCGCCGCTGAGCGAGCGATACGACTGCACCGCATCGTGCCCCTGGCGCGCCGCGCTGAGCGTTGCCTGGGCGAACGGCGCCAGCCTGCGCCCGGCCTCGGTGAGCTGCAGCCGGCGGTTGGTGCGCACGAACAGCGTCGCCCCGAGCGACTCCTCGAGCCGGATGATCTGTTCGGAGAGGCTCGGCTGCGACAGGCGCAGCGCCTCGGCGGCCTTGGACAAGGTGCCGTGCTCGATCGCGGCGAGAAAGTAGCTGAGCTGTTGGAGCGTCATCTGGATGACCATGGGATATGAGGGCGGTGACAACGCAAGGCCACAGCATGGGAGCGGAGGGGCTTTTCGGCAAGGCCGAACGAGCGGTCGACGTCATCGATCGCTTCGCTTACCCTCCCACGCACGCAATACATGGTGTGCGCAGGGCGCGTCAGGTTATCGACAAGGGATGTGGCGGATGAATCAACGATGCAAGGCGATGCTCCAGGCAATGACGGTATTCGGTTTGCTTGGCCTGGGTGGCTGTGCGCTGCTCGGCGGTGGTGGCGACGAGGCGCCGGTTGCGGTCGGTGACGCTCCGCGCCCGGCCTTCGCCGACCCTGAACTGATGGATCAGTCGCGCGGTGCGGGGGCGGGCGACCCGAGCGCCTATACGCGTGATGCCGACCAGGTGCTTACCGCCGATGACCAGGGGCGCTGCGAGCCGCTGGTGCTGACCACGGGAGAGCGGCTGTCGCTACTTCTGCCCGGCAATCCAAGCACCGGCTACCTGTGGCAGCTCGATGATCGCCCCGAAGGGCTGCGCCTGCTCAGCGCACCGCGTGCCGATGAAGCCTCTGACGCCGACGCGGTCGGCGCGCCGCTGGTCTACGACTGGCGCTTCGAGGCGATGCGGCCCGGCCAGGGCAGCCTGCGGCTGATCTACCATCGTCCCTGGGAGGAGCAGGCCGAGCCGGCCGGGCTTTTCATCTGCCCGATCGAGATACGCGCCAACTAGGGCGCTCCCCCACGCCGGCATGGAGGCTGGCGGCCTGGGTGATTTGCGGTGCGATGTCGCAGTCGGCTTGCGCTTGGGCTGGACTCTCCTAGGGTTAGTGGAGCCAGTCAGGCTATCCATTCATCCGCAATAGGGAGATTGCACGATGAGCGAACGAACGTTTCAAAGCCAGCCGCAGACCCCGCCGGGCATCGAGTCGGAGATGACTCCGCTGCCGGAGGTGATTCGTGACAGCTACCAGGGCACCGGCAAGCTTGCCGGCAAGGTCGCGCTGATCACCGGTGGCGACAGCGGTATCGGTCGCGCGGTGGCGGTGCACTTCGCCCGCGAGGGTGCGGCGGTGGCGATCAACTATCTATCCGAGACCGAGGACGCCGAGGCCACCCGCGACATGGTCGAGCGTGAGGGTGCCCAGTGCCTGCTGCTGCCAGGCGACGTGCGCGAGCCCTCGTTCTGCCGCGAGCTGGTCGAGCGCACGGTGAGCGAGTTCGGCGCGCTCAACGTGCTGGTCAACAACGCCGCCGAACAGATGCAGCTCGACGACATTCGCGAGATCAGCGACGAGCAGCTGGAGAGCACTTTCCGCACCAATATCTTCAGCCACTTCTACACCATCAAGGCGGCGCTCGATCATCTCGGCGAGGGGGACACGATCATCTGCACCTCCTCGATCAACGCGTTCAAGGGCAACCCCGGGCTGATCGACTACTCGGCGACCAAGGGAGCGATCCAGGGGCTGGTGCGTTCGCTCGCCGAGCCGTTGGCCGAGCAGGGCATCCGGATCAACGCGGTCGCGCCGGGGCCGATCTGGACGCCTCTGATCCCGTCGACGATGGGCGAGGAGAGCGTCACCACCTTCGGTGCCCAGACGCCGATGAAGCGCGCCGGCCAGCCTTCGGAGATCGCCCCGGCCTACGTCTACCTCGCCAGCGTCGAGAGCTCGTACATGAGCGGCCAGACCATCCATCTCAACGGCGGCACCGTGCTCAACTGTTGAGCGCTCGATTCGATCGGTCTTCTCCACGCCCGCGACGTCGTCGCGGGCGTGGTCGTTTTCAAAGCCCAGCGGGCACGAAGTCCGCGGCGCGCAGCGGACTGTGGCGCTCGACGTAGTCGCGTACCACCTGGGCGTCGGTGAAGCCGGTATCGACGTAGCTGGGATGCTGGCTGAGCATGGGATAGCCGTCGCCGCCCTGCGCGGCGAAGTCGAGCGTCGCCAGCCGATAGCGGCGAGCGCTGTCGAGCGGCTCGCCGTCTATGGTGAAGCGTCCATCCTCGAGCCGGCCAACGCCGCGCAGCTGGGCGTAGCCGCCGCTGCCGGGCGGGATCGCGCTGACCGTGGCGAGATACTCGGTGAGCTCGGCACCGTCGAGATCCACGTAGGCCAGCTGATTGGCGAATGGATGGACCCGGAGCAGAGCTTCGTAGCTGATCTCGCCGGCCTCGACCGAGTCGCGGATACCGCCGCCGTTGAGCACTGCGAGATCGGCATCGGCACGTTCGATGAAAGCGGCGAGAATCAGCTGGGCGAGGTCGGTCTGGCGCGAGCGCACCTGCGCGCGATTGCCCTCGAGCCTGGCATCGACTTCACCGACCCGGCGCTTGAGCTCGTCGCCCGCTCGCTCCTGGTAAGGGGCCAGCAAGGCGAGCATGTCGGCCGATTCGGGAATGTGGGGTTCGAACAGCACCCAGTTACCCTCGACCTCATGGCCGAGATTGACCGGAATCAGCCGGTAGCGTTCGAGCTCGAGCGTGCCGTCGCGGTAGACGAAATCCGCACGGCCGACGTATTTGCCCCATTCATGGGCCTGGACGATCCAGGTGCCATTCTGGCGATCCGGCGCGCAGGGCGTGCTGGGCAGGTAGTCGGGATCCTTGCGATTCTCCTCCTCCATGCATACCGGGTCCTGCGAGTGGCCGCCGACGATCATCGCTAGCGCCCCCGCGGGCAGCGAGCGTGCCAGCTCGACATCGCCAGGTGCATTGGCGCCGTGCTCGCCGTTATCGTAATGACCCATGTGGGTCGCGGCGATGATCACATCCGGCTTCGCCTCGCGCTCGAGCTGCTCGATCATCCGGCGCGCTTCCCGCTTGGGATCGCGGAACTCGAGCCCTGCGGTATTGCTGCCATTGACCAGCCTGGGGGTGTCCTCGGTGGTCAATCCGATCACTGCCACCTCGATGCCGCCGAGATCGAACAGCGCATAGGGTTGGTAGGCGTGTTGCCCGCTACCGGCTTGGTAGATGTTGGCCGAGAGCAGCGGAAAGCCAGCCCACTCGGCCTGGCGGGCGAGCACCTCGGGTGGATTGTCGAACTCATGGTTGCCGAGCGCCATGGCGTCGTAGCCGATCATCCTCATGCCGCGGAAGTCCGGCTCGGCGTCCTGCAGGTCCGAGGCCGGCACGCCGGTATTGATATCGCCGCCGGAGAGCAGCAACACTCGACCGCCTTGCGCCTGGACCTCGGCGCGGATCGAATCGACCAGGGTCTTCTGCGCGGAGAGGCCGTACTCCCCGTCGTCATTGCGCCAGAAGCGGCCGTGGTGGTCGTTGGTGTGCAGCACGGTGAACCGTACCGGCTCGCTCGCGGTCGTCGGGGAATGGGCGCAGGCGGTGAGTGCCCAAAGCGAAACGAGGAGTGCAATGATCCTGTACCAGCGCATGTGTGGAGCGTTCCCAGCGTTGATCGTCGTTATCGTTGATAGTGGTCGTCGCTATAGCGCCATCGCGCTACTGGCGCGTTGCCACCCTAGCATGTCTTTTCTGGAGCACAGATGACCGATCAGCCCCGAGGAGCAAGTCGCTCGAGCGCAGACTGGCCCACTCGTTTCGAAGCCCTGCTGGGCGAGGTTCCCACCCTCGATGGTGCCCATGATCTCGGTCATTTCCGACGAGTGTGGCGCACCGCCCAGCGGCTGATGGAGGAGGAGCCCGGTGCCGACGCAAGAGTGGTGGCGGCAGCTTGCTACTTCCACGACCTGGTCAGCCTGCCGAAGGATCATCCCCAGCGGCATCGTTCATCGCGCCTCGCCGCCCGCGAGGCGATAGGGCTGCTCACCCGTCGCTGCGCCGATTTCCCCTTTGAGCTCCATCCTGCGGTGGCGCACGCGATCGAGGCGCACAGCTTCAGCGCCGGGATCGAGCCGCGTACCTTGGAAGCGCGTATCGTCCAGGACGCCGACCGCCTCGAAGCGCTCGGCGCGATCGGCATCGCCCGGGTGTTCCACGTCAGTGGCCAGCTCGACCGTGCACTGTTCGACCCCGCCGACCCGCTGGCCCGAAACAGGGCGCTCGACGATACGCGTTACGCGGTCGACCATTTCCAGGCCAAGCTGCTGCGCCTGCCCGACACCATGCGCACCGGCGCCGGACGGCGGCTGGCGCGGCACAATGCCGAGTTCATGCTCGACTACCTTGCCAAGCTATGCGCCGAGCTCTCGGGTGATCCGCTGGGTGTCGACTCGGAAGGCCGCGAATGGCTGCGCGGGCGATTTCCATGAACCCGGTGCCTGGTTCGTCCCTCGTTCGCTCGCTTTCACCACTCGAATGCGTCGACCTCGCGGCGCTCGCCGAGCAGGAAGGCGTCGGCGGTAAGTGCGAGCGGGGTGAGGTCGACGTCGCTCTTGCGCCGCTCGACCAGCTCACTGAAGCGGGCGTAGAGGCCGGGATACTCCTGCTCTCCAGCCACGGCGATCTGCTCGCCGTCGATCAGCATCCTGCCGCCGCCGTGGGTCAGTTCGATGCGGCCTTGGTCGGTGCCGATCTCGATGTTCCAGCTCTGTTCGCCGGTCTTGAGCCAGTCGAGTTCGATCTCGACCGGGCCGCTGGCGCGGCCGGCCAGCGCTCCTTCGAGCCGGGCGGCGATCGGGGTCTGGCGGTTGCTGGGAAAGTCTAGCCGGGCCTTGGTCAGGTAGAGGCCGTCGGGGAGCAGCCGGGTGACGATCGAGAGCGCGTTGATGCCGGGGTCGAAGACACCGAGCCCGCCGGGCTGCCAGATCCACTCCTGGTTGAAGTGCCAGTGGCGTACGTCTTCGCGCCAGCTGACCTTGAGCGCGGTGACGCGCTTGCTCTCGAGCCAGGCGCGCGCGGGTTCGACCTGGGGGGCGTAGCGTGAGTGCCAGGTGGCGAACAGCACGTGGCCATGGCGCTCGGCCTGGTGGATCAGCGCCTGGACGTCGTTGATCCCACTGCCCGGCGGTTTTTCGAGCATCACATCACAGCCGGCGGCGAGCGCTCGGGCGGCCTGGGCGTGGCGCACCTGGGGCGGGGCGCAGAGCGATACCGCGTCGATCTCGAGTCCGCTTGAGAGCAGCTGGTCGAGATCGGTGAAGAGCTTGGCCTCGGGGAATGCCGCGGTCAGCGCCTGCTGCTCGTGGATGCTGCGGCTGACCAGCGCGATGAGCTGATAGTCGGGATTGGTTGCCAGCGCTGGCAGGTGCTGGTCGCGGGCGATCTTGCCAAGGCCGACGAGGGCGAGCTTGATCGGGGGCATGCGCAGGGCTCCTAGGAAATGCGTTGGTGGCGCGCCGCGAGTGCGTGCACGCCGGCCAGCGTCGCGTCACGGGCGCTCCAGCTCGCTGCCTGGATGCCGTGGTGTTCGAGCGCGATGGCGTAGGGGGCGAGCAGCGCTGGAGCGCCGATCAGGTTGAGTCTTTCGACCTCGGGGAGCGCGGCGTGCATCGCTCGCACCTCCTCGCCGATCAGCGCACCGGAGATGAAGCTCGCGACCTGCTCGGCGCCGAGGCCCGCGTAGAGATGGCGCGAGCGTGCCTCGAACAGCGCATGCAGCACGCCGCCATCGCCCCCGGCGCGCTCGAGCCCGAGCCGGAACGCCGGCTCATCGAATTCGCTCTCCTCGCGGGCGGGCTCGCCAGGCAGGGTGTGGAAGCGCACCGCGTGGTAGAGCTCGCCGGTCATCGCGGTGAGAAAGCGCGTCAGCTTGCCGTCCTCGACCCTCGCCCACTTGCTGTGGCTGCCCGGCGCGCAGCAGTCGCCGCCGTCCGGGGTGGCGGCCAGCGCCAGCGCGCCGAAGATTTGGATCTCCTCGCCACGCATCACGTCGACCAGGCCGCTTCCGTCTGGATCGACGATCTTCACCCCGGGAAGCAGCCAGCCGTCGTCGAGGCCCGGTGCGGGGATCACTTGGCTTGCCAGCGCGGCGAGATCGAGCGGCAGGCTCGGCTGCGGGCTCTCGGCCCAGCCGCGTTTGGAGCCGACCATGCCGGCGAGATACACCGGCGTCCGCCCCTGGCCTTCGCGCCAGCCTTGCAGCGCACGCGCGCAGTAGTGCGGGAACTCCTCGGTGGAGAGCGCACGGATGCCGGCCGCGGCGGTGCGCTCATCGAGCAGCGCGCCGGTTTCAGCGTCGACCAGGAAGGCGCGGAAGTTGCTCGTGCCCCAGTCCACTACGATCAGCTGATTGCTCATCGGCTGCTCCTCACCATTCGGCGATGCTGCCGTCTTCATGGGTCCACACCGGGTTGCGCCAGCGATGGCCGACCTTGGCGCGCTCCTCGACGAAGGCTTCGTCGATCTCGACCCCGAGCCCCGGACCAGTGGGGATCTTGCAGAAGCCGTCTTCGATCGCCAGCGCCGATTTGTCGACCAGATAGTCGAGCACGTCGTTGCCCTGATTGTAGTGGATACCCATGCTCTGCTCCTGGATGAAGGCGTTGTGCGCCACCGCGTCCAGGTGCAATGAGGCGGCCAGCGTCAGCGGGCCGAGCGGGCAGTGGGGCGCGAGCGCCACATCGTAGCAGGAGGCGAGGGTCGCGATCTTCAGCCCCTCGGAGATCCCTCCGCAGTGGGAGAGGTCGGGCTGGACGATGTCGACCATGCCGTCGGCCAGCAGGTCGCGGAACTGATAGCGCGTATGCAGCCGCTCGCCGGTGGCGATCGGGTAGCCGAGGCCGGTGGCGATCTGCTTCAGGCACGGCAGGTGCTCGGGCAGCACGGGCTCCTCGACGAACATCGGATGGAACGGCTCGAGCTCGCGCAGCAGCGCCTTGGCCATCGGCCGGTGCACCCGGCCGTGGAAGTCGATGCCGATGCCGACGTCGGGGCCGACCGCCTCCCGGGCTTCGGCGACCCGCGCTATTGTCAGGTCGATCTTGGCGTGGCTGTCGACGATCTGCATCTCCGGGGTGCCGTTCATCTTGAATGCCGTGAACCCTGCCTCGACCAGCTTGGCTGCGCCGCGCCCTACGTCCTCGGGACGGTCGCCGCCGGTCCAGGCGTACATCCGCATCTTGTCGCGCACCGCGCCGCCGAGCAGCTGGTACACCGGCACGCCGAGCGCGCGGCCCTTGATGTCCCACAGCGCCTGGTCGATCCCGGCGATCGCGCTCATCAGTATCGGTCCGCCTCGATAGAAGCCGGCGCGGTACATGGTGTTCCACAGGTGCTCGATGCGGCTCGGGTCCTGACCGACGAGATAGTCGGCGAGCTCGTGGACGGCGGCCTCGACGGTCGCCGCGCGGCCCTCGACCACCGGCTCGCCCCAGCCGTAGACACCTTCATCGGTTTCGATCTTGAGAAACAGCCAGCGCGGCGGTACCTGCCAGGTCTTGAGCTTGGTTATCTTCACGAATGCGGCTCCAAACTAACGGCGCTCGGCGCCGGTCGAATTGATCATAGTGAGGCGGACGATGAATGCTCAGGCGCGCTCGAGCCGCTGCCACTGCGCGACCAGCGCGCGCGCGCGCTGGCCCAGGGTCACGGCATCGGTGCCCGGGGTGTAGAGGTTGCTGCCGAAGCCGAAGCCTTGGATGCCGGCCGCATGCCACTCGGCCATGTTGTCGAGCGTGACCCCGCCCACCGCCATCACCCTTGCCTGCTTGGGCAGCACCGATTTGATGTCCTTGAGGTAGCCGGTGCCGAAGCGTGCGGCGGGAAACAGCTTCACCGCGCGCGCGCCGGCCTTGAGCGCGGTGAATGCCTCGCTCGGGGTGAGGCAGCCGATCAGCGAGCCAAGGCCACGTTCGCGCGAGGCCTCAAGCACCTCGAGATCGACGTTGGGGGTGACCAGCAGCGGTGCGCCGATGTCCGCCAGGCGGTGGACGGAGGCTGCGTCGAGCACGGTACCGGCGCCGACGGCGACGTCGGCCGGGGCCCGCGCGGCCAAGCGCTCGATCGAGGTGAATGGATCGGGAGAATTGAGCGGTACTTCGATCAGCTTGAAGCCCGCCTCGACCAGTGCATCGAGGGCCGGGTCGATCTCGGCCGGGGTGATACCGCGCAGGATCGCGACCAGCGGGCACTGGGCGAGGGCGGTGTCGAAGGCGCTTAGGTCCATGACGAATCTCGCGACGATGGGAGAGATTAAAAAGTCATACTAATTTAACACGGCGATATTCCGTAGGCCCCGGGATTCCACCAAGGTCTAACGTGCAGAAATCGATGAAAGCACATTATGGACACTTGTTAACCTAGGTTAAATTACAATATATTGTGCCCGCGATGGCACATTGATCCAATATGATGTGTATGTCCTCGGATCCTGTCATCGCGACTACAGTGAAGATCATCCTCCCCGGGAGAGAAAGATGGACGCAACACGCTCGACCCAAAGCGAGCAGCCGCTGGCCCTGCAGCCCGCATCGCTCGACATCTGGGACAGCAAGTACCGACTCAAACGCCGCGACGGTACCCCCGTCGATCGCGACGTCGATGGCACCTATGCGCGAGTCGCCGCCGCCCTGGCCGCGGTGGAGGAGACCGACGCGCTGCGCAGCCACTGGGGCGAGCGTTTCGAGTGGGCGCTCGCCCAGGGCGCGGTGCCGGCCGGGAGGATCCTCGCCAACGCCGGAGCCGAGCGCTACAAGCCCGCTACCTCGACGATCAACTGCACGGTCTCCGGCACGATCAACGATTCGATGGAAGCGATCCTCGATCGGCTGCGCGAGGCGGGGCTGACGCTCAAGGCCGGCTGTGGCATCGGCTACGAGTTCTCCACCCTGCGCCCGCGTGGCGCCTTCGTTTCCGGTGCAGGCGCCCAGACCTCGGGGCCGCTGCCGTTCATGGACGTGTTCGATCGGATGTGCCTGACGATCAGCTCCGCCGGCGGCAGGCGCGGTGCGCAGATGGGCACCTTCGACATCAGCCATCCCGACGTGCGTGAGTTCATCCAGGCCAAGCGTGAGGACAGCCGGCTGCGCCAGTTCAACCTGAGCCTTTTGATTTCGGATGAATTCCTCCAGGCGGTCGAGGCCGATGGCGACTGGCCGCTCTCGTTTCCACTGCACCGCCACGAGTGCGACAGCTTCGATCTCGACGACCCCGAATGGGTGATCTGGCGGCCCTGGCCGGAAGGCGGCGACTATCTAGAGCGCGACGATGGCCTGGTCGCCTGCCGGGTCTACGCCCAGGTGCCCGCCCGCGCGCTGTGGGACGAACTGATGCGCTCGACCTACGACTACGCCGAACCCGGATTCGTGCTGATCGATCGGGTCAACCAGTTCAACAACAACTGGTGGTGCGAGAAGATTCGCGCGACCAATCCTTGCGGCGAACAGCCGCTGCCGCCGTTCGGGGCCTGCCTGCTCGGCTCGGTCGACCTGACCCGCTTCGTCGAGGCGCCGTTCAGCGCGGGGGCGCGATTCGACTGGCAGCGCTATCGCGAGGTGGTGCGGGTATTCACCCGGATGCTCGACAACGTGGTCGAGCTCAATGGTCTGCCTCTGGCCGAGCAGCGCGAGGAGATCCTGCGCAAGCGCCGTCACGGCATGGGGTTTCTCGGCCTGGGTTCGTGCCTGGCGCTGCTCGGGATCCGCTACGACTCCGAGGCGGCGGTGGAGTTCACCGAGCGGGCGGCGCGCGAGCTCGCCCTGGCCGGCTGGGAGGAGGCGCTGGCGCTTGCCGAGGAGAAAGGGCCGGCACCGCTGCTCGAGGAGCAGTTCGAGGTCTCAGCCGAGATGCTCAGGCTGCGCCCGGAGATGATCGACGACGGTTACTCGGTCGGCGACCTGGTGCCGGGGCGCGTGCTGCATGCGCGCTACTCGCGCTATATGCAGCGGATCGCGCTGGAGGCCCCCGAACTGGTCGCGGCGCTGGCCGAAAAGGGCGCGCGCTTCACCCATCACAGCTCGATCGCGCCGACCGGGACGATCTCGCTCTCGCTCGGCAACAATGCCAGCAACGGTATCGAGCCGAGCTTCGCCCACAGCTATTCACGCAACCTGATCCGCCCGGGGCGCAAGACCAAGGAGCGGATCGAAGTGGTGAGCTATGAACTGCTCGCTTATCGCACACTGGTCGATAGCGAGGCGAGCGTCGAGCGCGGCCTGCCGGACTACTTCGTCGACAGCAGCCAGATCACGCCGCTCGATCACGTGGCGATCCAGGCGGCGGCGCAGCGCTGGATCGACTCCTCGATCTCGAAGACCGTCAACGTGCCGACCGACTGCCCGTTCGAGGCGTTCAAGGACGTCTATCTAGAAGCCTGGCGACGTGGGCTCAAGGGCTGCACCACTTTTCGTTTCAACCCGGCTGCGTTCCAGGGTGTGCTGGTACGCAGCCAGGACCTCGCCCGCACCCGCTACCGCTTCGAACTCGATGACGGTGAGACGGTCGAGCTGCCCGGCGATGCGCTGGTCGAATACGACGGCGAGACCCACACCGCCGCCAACCTCTATGACGCCATCAAGGAGGGCTACTATGGACGCTACTGAGAAAGACATGTCGCCACCGGGCGAGACGCAAAGCGCCGCCGATGGCGTGCAGAGGATCGACCGGCGCATCGTCAAGGTCTCCGTGCTCGAAGACCAGCGCAACGACGAGCCCGCCGCGCAAACGGCCGCCGCAGCGGCCTCGCCGCGCACCGAGATGCACGAGCGCCTGGCGCGCCCCGAGCGGCTCTCCGGCGAGACCTACAAGATCAAGTCACCGCTCTACGAGCACGCGCTCTACGTCACCATCAACGATCTGGTGCTCAACCCTGGCACCGAGCACGAGGAGCGTCGCCCGTTCGAGGTGTTCATCAACTCGAAGAGCATGGACCACTTCCAGTGGATCGTGGCGCTGACCCGGATCATCTCGGCAGTGTTCCGCAAGGGCGGCGACATCACCTTTCTTGCCGAGGAGCTGCGCGCGGTGTTCGACCCGCGCGGCGGCTATCTCAAGCCCGGCGGGCTCTACGTGCCTTCGCTCGTGGCCGAGATCGGCCTGGTGATCGAGCGTCACCTGCAGACGCTCGGCCTGCTCGAGGTCGACCAGCCCTCGGCCGAGGTCCGCGCCTGGCTCGACGACAAGCGCGTCGAGTTCGAAGCCGAGAGCGGCGCGGAGACCGACGCCGTGAGTGGATTTCCCCGCGGGGCGACCCTCTGCCCGCAGTGCTCGACGATGGCGGTGGTCAGCCTCGACGGCTGCGACACCTGCCTCAACTGCGGCTATTCCAAGTGCGGTTGAGCGCGATGGCTGGACAGGCACGTCATGCGATATGACCTAAGAAGAATAAACTAAAGAGATGGCCTTATTCGTCCTGGGTTGGATTGACGGATTTTGTAGTCATCAGACATCCTGACAAGCCTATAAATATTAACGATGGTCGATCCCGATTAACGCAAACCGTTGATCGGGAAAGTCCCGCGATGCCCATTGAATTGGAAATCACCGTGCTCGAAATATTGGCGGTGAAAGTCATTCCTGGCTGATCAGGACTTCAGATTCATTTCGAACATGCGGGCCATCCTCGATGAGGTTGGAATGCATGAAAATGCGTCGAACCCGCCTTTTTCGGGATGCCTGGGTGTTGAAACGAGCCCCCAGGCACGGTCGGGCCGCCGGTACGGTGGTGTTGGAATCTGCATTATCCATGGTGTGGACCAGTGCGCTCTTCTCCATTCGAGGCCGCCGACATGACGAGAGTCGATCATTATGAAAATCGCCGTCGATATCTTCTATAAGCTGCTCGAGTATTTACTGGTCATCCTGATGACTGCCATGGTGGTGATGGTTTTTTCCAACGTCGTTATGCGTTACTTCTTCAATTCCGGCTTGATGATGTCGGATGAGCTGTCGCGTTTCTGCTTCGTTTGGGTGACCTTCATCGGTGCCGTCGTCGCTTTTCACGAGAACGCTCATCTCGGTATCGAAACTCTGGTGCAGCGATTCGGCCGCACGGGGCGCCTGGTCTGCATGGCGATGACCCAGCTGCTGGTGATGTTCTGCGCGGCGATCTTCTTTTGGGGCACCTGGCAGCAATCTGACATCAACGCCTCGATGCGCGCGCCGGTCTCGGGGCTGTCGATGATCTGGGTCTACGGCATCGGCTACTTCACCGGTGGAATGATCTTCATCATCTCCGCGCTGCGGCTCTTGAACATCCTGCTCGGCCGGGTGACCGACGCGGAGATCGCCGCTTTCGCCAATGAGTACGATGACGAGCTGGCCGGGGAGCGCGCGCAGTGACCATCGTCGTTTTCCTCGCCTCGCTGCTCGGCGCCATGGCGATCGGCGTACCGGTCGCCTTCGCGCTGATGTTCTGTGGCGCGATGCTGATGTACTACATGGGCATCTTCAACGCCCAGATCGTCGCCCAGAACATGATCTCCGGCGCTGATACCTTCACCCTGCTGGCGATCCCCTTCTTCCTCCTCGCCGGCGAGCTGATGAACGCTGGCGGGCTCTCCAAGCGGATCATCGAGTTCGCGCTCTCTTGCGTCGGGCACATTCGTGGCGGGCTGGGCCTGGTGGCGATCGTCGCCGCGATCATCATGGCCAGCCTGTCGGGCTCGGCGGTGGCCGACTCCGCGGCGCTGGCGGCGATCCTGATCCCGATGATGCGCCAGGCGGGCTACGACATGCCACGCGCAGCAGGGCTGATGGCGGCGGGCGGGATCATCGCGCCGGTGATCCCGCCGTCGATCGCACTGATCATCTTCGGGGTCGCCGCCAACGTATCGATCACCCAGCTGTTCATGGGTGGTATCGCCCCTGGGCTGATGATGGCCGTCGCCCTGGCGGTGACCTGGATGTGGCTGGTGCGGCGGACCACGGTCGCTACCCTGCCGCGCCAGCCGATGAAGGTACGGCTGCGCGCATCCGCTCGCGCGGCCTGGGCGCTGGGCATGCCGGTGATCGTGATCGGTGGGATCCGCTTCGGGGTCGTTACGCCCACTGAGGCGGCGGTGATCGCGGCGGTCTATGCGCTGTTCGTCGGCATGGTCGTCTATCGCGAGCTTTCATTCACTGACCTCTACGCCGTGGTCGTGCGCGCGGCCAAGACCACGGCCGTGGTGATGTTCCTGGTCGCCGCCGCACTGGTCTCCGCCTGGCTGATCACCGCCGCGAACATCCCCGGCGAGCTGAGTGGGCTGATCGAGCCGCTGATCGACCGGCCGCAGCTTTTGATGCTGGTGATCATGGTGGTGGTCTTCGTGGTCGGTACCGCGCTGGATCTCACCCCGACGATCCTGATCCTGACCCCGGTACTGATGCCGATCATCACCATGGCGGGCATCGATCCGGTCTACTTCGGGGTGCTGTTCGTGATGAACACCGCCATCTCGTTGATCACGCCACCCGTCGGGGTGGTACTCAACGTGGTCAGCGGCATATCGCGCGTGCCGCTGGGCAAGATGGTGTGGGGTGTCGCGCCCTTCCTGGCGGCCCAAGTGGCGGTGCTACTGCTGCTCGTCGCCTTCCCGCAATTGGTGCTGGTGCCTCTCGCTTGGCTGCGTTGAGGCCGGCTCAGGATGCTCGCTGACCGGGAGTGAAAAGATGAACAGATGGATGCTTACGGGAGTGGTATCGATGCTGGCGACGAGCCTATCGCTGCCGGCCTTGGCCGATTTCAGCAATCGCACCATCCGGCTTTCGAACGGTATCGCCGCCGACCACCCGGTGGCTGACGGCGTGCGGGCGATGACTGAGTGCCTGGCCGAAAAATCGGATGGAGCGATGAGGATCAACGCGTTCTGGAGCAGTGCGCTGGGCGATGATCTCCAGGCGACCCAGGCGCTGCGTTCGGGGATCCAGGAGGCCGTGGTCGCCTCGCCTTCGCCGCTGGTGGGCATGGTGCCTTCGCTCGGCGTCTTCGACCTGCCGTTTCTATTCGCCGACGAAGCGGAAGCGGACGCCGTGGTCGATGGCGAGTTCGGCGATTTCATCAATCAGGAGCTCGAGCAGGTCGGGCTGATCAACCTTGCCTATTGGGAGAACGGCTTTCGCAACGTCAGCTCCTCCCAGCGGCCGATCACCCGCTGGGAGGACTTCTCCGGCACTCGCATCCGCGTGATGCAGAACAACATCTTCCTCGATACCTTCCAGAATCTCGGCGCCAATCCTACGCCGATGGCGTTCGGCGAGATCTTCTCGGCGCTCGAGACCGGTGCGATCGATGCGCAGGAGAATCCCTTCGTGACCATCGATACCTCGAAATTCTACGAGGTGCAGGACTACGTTTCCGAGACCCGTCACGCCTTCACCCCGTTTTTGGTGATGTTCTCCAAGCGGATCTGGGATACCTACAGCGAGGACGAGCAGCAGGCGCTGCGCGATTGCGCCGTGGTCGGGCGCGACGTCCAGCGCCGAGTGATCCGTGAGGCGAGCCTGCGCTCCAAGGAGGAGATCGAGGCGGCCGGGGTCGCGGTCAACGAGATCTCGCCGGAGGAGCAGCAGCGGATGCGCGAGAAGTCCCAGGTGATCTACGATCGTCACCGCGACCAGATCGGCCCGGAAGTCGTCGATCGGGTGCAGGCCATTCTCGCCGAGCTGCGCAGCGATTGATTTGCACCGGCCGCGGTGGCGACCGGGTGCGGCTCAGCGCGCGGTGATGGGGGGCAGCTGGCAGCCTGGGTTGAGGCGGTACTCGGGGTCGATCGCGCGCTTCAAGGCCTCGAGCAGGCGCCGATGGACCGGTGAGATCCAGTGTTCGAACTCGTCGCGCTTGAGCCGACCGATGCCGTGCTCGGCGCTGAAGCTGCCGTGATAGTGATCGAGGCGAAAATTGATCATCTTCTTCGCCTGCTCGATCAAGGTGTGGCGCTCCGCAAGCGTTGCACCCGCCGGAGGCAGCACGTTGAGATGCACGTTGCCGTCGCCGACATGGCCGTAGGCCACCGCCAGGCACTGCGGCAGCGCGTCATCGAGCTCCGCGCCGATCTCGGCGACGAACGCCGCCAGCCGTGACAGCGGTACCGAAACATCGGTGCGCAGGTGCGGGCCCCTGAGCGCCTGGCCTTCGTTCATGCCCTCGCGGATCGCCCAGAGCTGGCGCGCCTGTGCTTGCGACGTCGCGATCACTCCGTCGAGCACCAGCGATTCCTCCATTGCCTGCTCGAGCAGCCCCTCCATCAGCTGCTTGGCGTCGATCAGGCCGGAGCTCGAAATCTCGATCAGTACGTAGGCGGGGTAATCGATGGCGATGGGCAGTGGCAGGTCAGGCTGTGCTTCGCGCGCCAGGGTGAACGCCGAGGGCGGCATGAATTCGAACGCGCTGACCAGGTCGCAGCATGCCCGCCGGGCGTGGCGATAGAGCGCTATCGCCGTATGCAGGTCGCCGACGCCGAGCAGCGCTGTTTCGATCCGCTCGGGCAGCGGCGAGAGCTTGATCGCCACCGCGGTGATGATGCCCAGCGTGCCCTCGGCGCCGATGAACAGCTGCTTCAGGTCGATACCGCGATTGTCCTTGCGTAGCGTCGACAGCCCATCCCAGACGCTGCCGTCGGCGAGCACTACCTCGAGGCCCAGCACCAGCTCGCGCGTCATGCCGTAGCGCAGCACGTTGACGCCACCGGCGTTGGTGCTGACGTTGCCACCGATCCGGCAGCTGCCCTGGGCGCCCAAGGTCAGCGGGAAGAACAGCCCCCTCTCTTCGAGCCCGAGCTTGAGCTCTTCCAGCACGCAGCCGGCCTCGACGATCGCCGAGAAGTCGGCTTCGTCGATGCTGCGGATATGGCGCATCCGCTCGAGCGACAGCACCACCTGGCGCTCGGGACGATCGGGCAGGGCACCCAGCACCAGGCCGGTATTGCCGCCCTGCGCCACGATATCGAGATCGAGCGTCCGGCAGGCGCGCACCGCCGCGGCGACTTCCCCGGTATCGCGTGGGCGCAGCACGGCCACCGCAGCGCTGGTCATGTCGCCGTGCCAATCGCGGCAGTAAGGCTCATGGTCGTGCGGTTCGGTGACCACGGTATCCTGGCCGAGCAGGTCGACGAGCTGGTTCCTCAGCGATGTGACGAGCGCTTCTGCTTCCATTGCGTCGGTCGAGCCTCCGTGGAGCGTGGCGATACCGTGATCCAAAGATCGATTGCCGGGTCGGGCGAGAGGGAAAGAATCACTCGGTGGGTGGTGGCGAAGACGACGTCATGTCATCTGACAACGAGAGCATAGAATGCGTCGACAGGCGTGGGTAGGCGCCGAAAGACGTAGGCGCGGGCGCGGCGTCGGCCGCTGGCTGGCCTTGTCGCGTGGGCGGCCATATGCTGGCTCTTTCCCCTTCCTGGAGTTCACCATGGCTGAGACCAGACGGCTGACGCTGGAGGCGCTCGAGCGCCTGACCCACGGCGTGCTGGCCGCCAGCGGCTTCGATGCCGCCCACGCTGAGGCGATCGGCCGGGTGATCGATGCCGCCCAGCGCGATGCCTGCCACTCCCATGGCGTGTACCGGTTGCTCGGCATGGCCAGTGCGGTACGCGAAGGGCTTGCCCGCGGCGATGTCGCGCCCGAGGTGATCGACCATGCCCGCACGATCGTCAAGGTCGACGCGCGGTTCGGCTTCTCCCCGCTCGCCTTCGAGCGCGGCCTGCCTGCGCTGATCGAGAAGACGCGCAGGCAGGGGATCGCGGCGATGGCGATCAATCGCTGCTTTCACTTCACCGCGCTCTGGCCCGAGGTCGAGCGCATCGCCGCCGAAGGGCTGGTCGGCATCGCGATGACGCCGAGCCACGCCTGGGTCGCGCCTCACGGCGGCTCGCGCGGGCTGTTCGGCACCAATCCGCTGGCATTCTCCTGGCCGCGCCCGCACGCCGAGCCCTACGTGTTCGATTTCGCCACCAGCGCGATCGCCCGTGGCGACATCGAGCTGCATCGCCGCGCCGGCAAGCCGCTCGAACCCGGCTGGGCAGTCGATAGCGCAGGCCGGCCGACGCTCGATCCGCAGGCCGCGCTGGACGGTGCGATGCTGAGCTTCGGTGGGCACAAGGGATCGGCGCTGGCGACCATGATCGAACTGCTCGCCGGTCCCCTGATCGACGACATGACCAGCCTGGAGTCGCAGCGTTTCGACCACGGGCGCGGCGCCGCCCCCTGCCATGGCGAGCTGATCCTCGCCCTCGACCCCCAGGCGTTCCTCGGCGTCTCGCTAGAAGCCGCCCAGGCGCGCGCCGAGGCACTGTTCGCTGAGATCGTTGCCCAGGGCGCGCGGCTGCCCTCCGAGCGCCGCCGCGCCGCACGCCGGCGAGCGACCACAGAGGGCGCGGTGGAGATTCCCGCCGCGCTGGTCGAGGAGCTCGAAGCGTTGCGCAGCGGCCAGGACTGAGAGGGGCGGGATGCGACTGGCAGCATGGCCATCGGGCGTGACCGCTTAGCTGTCATACCTTTCGAGATCTACGATCGACAGGCAAGATCGCTGCAACGAGCGAGCTGACATCGCCTCACCCGACTATCGCTTTTTTCATTTGGGCAGCGACATTGGCGATTTCGCCACGGATGTCGCTGCGGCGCTGCGCGTCCAGTCGAGCGACGGGAATCGAGGTGCTGACGGCGATGCTTTTTCCGCTGGGGGTCTGGCCGACGTAGGCGGCGAAACAGCAGAGCCCGGCGGTCACCTCTTCCTGCTCCGTGGCCACCCCGGATCTTCGTACCTCGCGCAGCTGCTCGAGCAGCTGAGCGAGGTCGGTGACGGTGTGTTCGGTGATGGCGGGTAGCCGTGCGGGGAGGAGTTGTTGCAGCTTCGCCTCAGGGAGCTGGGCGAGCAGCGCCTTGCCGAGTGCGCAGGCATGGGCGGGAAGCCGCGAACCGAGCTCGGATACCAGTCTCACCGGGCGGGGGGCGTCTTCGCGGGCGATGTAGACGACCTCGTCGCCGTCCAGTACGGCGAGTTGCAGCACCTCCTTCTCTCGTTCCACGAACTCGACCGCGGCATGCCTGAACGCCTCCTGGAGCGCGTCGTGGCGCAGATACGAAGCCCCCAGGGTGTAGAGCCCGATACCGATGAGATAGCCATCGCTTCTCTTCTCGATCCAGCGTCGCTGGACGAGGGACTCGAGCAGCAGATACAGCGTGCTCTTCGGCAGCCCGGTCGCTAGACCAAGGTCCGCCGCGCTGACCGGGGTTCCCTTCGTCGCCAGTGTCTCCAGGATCTGATGGGCTCTTCTGATCGCGGGTACTTCGTAGTCGGTGGCCATCGTGGCGTCGCCTTATCGAGCGGGAATTTCCAACATATTGGACAGTAAAACAAAATATTGTACAAGCAGTGGAGTTTTTCTACAGTGGCAGTTCGACATCAGCGATGGATCGAACAATGGCTCGTGATGCGTACCTTCCTATCGACCTGGACTCGGCACTGCTGGTCGGCCGCGTTTGGCGTGACGCCCCGATCAACGGTCCCGCTGTAGTGACGATTCGCAATCGCGAGGTCGTCGATCTCACGCTGCAGGTCGCCACGGTCGCCGACCTGCTCGAGCGTTCGGATCGTCATCGGATCGTTCGACACGCGCCGGGTGAGGTCATCGGCACGCTGGATGCGCTGCTCGACAACAGCCTCGCCGGCGGCGGGCGGGCGCCTTACCTGCTCGCTCCTTGCGACTTGCAGCCGGTGAAGGCTTCCGGCGTGACCTTCGCCGTCAGCCTGCTCGAGAGAGTGATCGAGGAGCAGGCCGAGGGCGACCCCTCCAGGGCGGAGGCCATTCGCGGTGCGATGGTCGAGCTGATCGGCCGCGACCTGTCGACGGTTCGGCCTGGTTCCGCCGAAGCGCAGGCGCTGAAAGCGGAGTTTCAGCGTCGCGGTCATTGGTCCCCATACCTCGAGGTGGGCATCGGCCCGGATGCCGAGGTTTTCTCCAAGGCGCCGCCGATGGCCAGCATAGGATTCGGCTCGCCGGTTGGACTGCACCCTGATTCGAGCTGGAACAATCCCGAACCGGAGATCGTGCTTGCCGTCGACAGCCGGGGGGAAGCAGTGGGAGCGGCGCTAGGCAACGATGTGAACCTGCGCGACATCGAGGGGCGCAGTGCGCTGCTGTTGACCAAGGCCAAGGACAACAACGGCTCTTGCGCGATCGGACCGTTCATCCGCCTGTTCGATGAACGCTTCGACATCGATGCGGTGCGCACCGCTGATGTGTCGCTGCGGATCGAGGGACAAGACGGTTTCGAACTCGAAGCCATCAGCCATATGAGCGAGATCAGCCGGGATCCGCTCGCCATCGTTCGGCAAACCATCGGAGCGCATCACCAGTACCCGGATGGAATGATGCTTTTCCTCGGCACCATGTTCTCCCCGACCGAGGACCGGGACACGGCCGGTGGCGGTTTCACCCATCACCTCGGTGATCGCGTGATCATCTCTTCCCCCCGGCTGGGAGCGCTGGTCAACGAGGTGAGCCTGTCGACGGAAATAGCGCCCTGGACCTATGGCATCCGCTCGCTTTTCGCGCATCTGGCCGAACGGCGCGGCGCCTGAGTGGTGAAGGGGCGCCAGCGGACACCGGGCTTGAATCTTCAATCGCGCGTAGGGAGGCGACATGCAGATCACAGGCAAGAACTACATCGGCGGTGAGAGAAGCGGCGAGGGCGACGAGCGTATCCATAGCTACGACGCCACCAGCGCAGAGCGGCTGCCTTATGAATTTTGCCAGGCCACGCCAGCTGAGATCGATGCTGCCGCTCGCGCTGCGGCATCGGCCTATCCTGCCTATCGCCGGCTGCCTGCTACCCAACGAGCCGAGTTCCTCGACGCCATCGCCGATGAGCTGGATGCGCTGGACGACGGTTTCATCTCCTTGGTGACGCGTGAGACCGCCTTGCCGGCCGCCCGCATCCAGGGCGAGCGCGCTCGTACCAGCGGGCAGCTGCGTTCGTTCGCCCAAGTGCTGCGCCGGGGTGATTTCCATGGTGCGCGTATCGACCGGGCAATGCCTGCGCGCAAACCAACGCCGCGGGTTGACCTGCGCCAATGCAGGCTCGGTATTGGCCCGGTGGCGGTGTTCGGTGCGAGCAATTTCCCGCTGGCCTTTTCAACCGCTGGCGGCGACACCGCCGCGGCCTTGGCCGCAGGCTGCCCGGTGGTGTTCAAGGCCCATAGCGGCCACATGGCCACTGCCGAATGCGTGGCCGACGCCATCCTCCGGGCAGCGCACAGGCATGCCATGCCCCAAGGCGTCTTCAACATGATCTATGGGGATCGCGTCGGTGAGGGGCTGGTCAAGCACCCGGCGATCCAAGCGGTCGGCTTCACCGGTTCATTGAAAGGTGGGCGCGCGCTATGCGACATGGCGGCGATGCGCCCGCAGCCGATTCCGGTGTTCGCCGAAATGTCGAGCATCAATCCGGTGCTGCTTCTGCCGCAGGCGCTGCGGCTGCGCCGTGCCGATGTCGCCCACGAGTTGGCGGCATCGATGGTCCTGGGCTGTGGGCAATTCTGCACCAACCCGGGCCTGGTCATCGGCATCCGATCGGCGGAGTTCGATGAGTTCTCAACCCTGCTGGCCGAGGTGATCGCTGAGGAGCGGCCGCAGACCATGCTCAACGCCAATACGCTGAAGAGCTACGAACGAGGCGTGGCGGCGCTGCATGCGCATCAGGGGATCGAGCACCTGGCCGGTCAGCGCCAGCAGGGCAGCCAGGCATGGCCGCAGCTGTTCCAGGCCGACGTTGGCCTTCTGCTGCAGGGGGACGAACTGCTGCAGCAAGAGGTCTTCGGGCCCACTTCAGTGGTCGTCGAAGTGGCCGATAAGACGCAGCTGGTACAGGCGGCGCAGAGCCTGCATGGGCAGCTCACCGCGACCCTGATCGCCGAGCATGCCGACCTTGCCGAGTTCGCTGAACTGGTGCCCGTGCTGGAGCAGAAGGCCGGCCGGCTGTTGCTCAATGGTTACCCCACCGGGGTGGAAGTCAGCGATGCAATGGTTCACGGCGGCCCTTATCCGGCGACCTCCGATGCGCGGGGGACCTCCGTGGGCAGCCTGGCCATCGAGCGGTTCCTGCGCCCGGTGTGTTACCAGGACTATCCCGATGCGCTGCTGCCCGATGCACTGAAAGACGCCAATCCGCTGGGCATCCAGCGGCTAGTGGACGGCAAGCCCTCGAGCGTCGCGATCTGAGCGCCGATCAAGCGGAAACCGTCCGCTGGCGCTGTTCACCCAACCCTTCGATGCCCAACCGTACCTCCTGGCCCGGCCTCAGGTACACCGGCGGCCTCTGCCCCATGCCGACGCCGGGCGGTGTACCGGTGGAGATCAAATCTCCCGGCTGGAGGCTCATGAAGCGGCTGAGGTAGCTGATGATCTCGGCGACGGAGAAGATCATCGTGCGGGTGGAGCCGTCCTGATAGCGATGGCCGTCGACGTCGAGCCACATCGACAGTCGCTGTGGGTCGGCGACCTCATCGCGGGTGACCAGCCAAGGGCCGATGGGGCCGAAGGTGTCGCAGCCCTTGCCCTTGTCCCAGGTGCCGCCGCGCTCGAGCTGATACTCGCGTTCGGATATGTCGTTGACCACGCAGTAACCGGCGACGTGATCGAGCGCGTCGCGCGGCTCGATGTAGCGTCCGGGCTTGCCGATCACTACGCCGAGTTCCACTTCCCAGTCGGTTTTAGCCGAGCCGCGGGGAATCAGGGTATCGTCGTTGGGGCCGCAGACCGCGCTGGTCCACTTGGCGAAAACCACTGGCTCCTTGGGAATGTCGGCGCCGGTCTCGGCGGCATGGTCGGCATAGTTGAGCCCGATGCAGATGAACTTGCCGATCCCTCCGACGCAGGGAGCGATGCGCACCTCGCCCTCCACCTTCGGCAACCGTGCAAGATCGAGTGCGCGGATTCGCTCGAGCCCTGCGGGCGTGAGCATCTCGCCGGCGATATCGTCGATGTCGCCGGAAAGATCGCGAAGGCTGCCGTCGGCGTCGAGGATGCCGGGTTTTTCCGCCCCATGGGGGCCGTAGCGCAAGAGTTTCATCTGTTGTTCAGCTCCGACGTTGAAAGGAGAAGTCGCCCGGACCGCTTCGCAAGGGCTTCGCTAGTTCGACCAACCGCCGTCGATCACCTGGGTGGTACCGGTGATGAAGGCCGCCTCGTCGCTGGCGAGAAAGGCGGCCAGCGCGGCGATTTCTTCACTGCTACCAAGCCGTCCCATCGGCTGGCGGGCGATGAATTCGGCATGTACGTCCGCTTCGCTGCGTCCCTGTGCCGAGGCCAGCGTCTTGATTCTCTCGCGCAGCGAAGGGGAGTCGATGGTGCCCGGGCAGATCGCATTGCAGCGCACTCCCTGGGTCACGTAGTCGGCGGCTATCGATTTGGTCAGGCCGATCACCGCTGCCTTGGTGGTGCCGTAGGCAAAGCGGTTGGGCACCCCCTTGAGGCTCGACGCCAGCGAAGCGATATTGATGATGGAGCCGCCGCCGCGTTCGAGCATGCCGGGCAGGAACGCCTTGCAGCTGTGGAACATGGCGCCGACGTTGAGCGCCAGTGAGTGTGACCAGGCGCGCTCGTCGCACTCGAGCAGGCTGCCCTGGTGGACATAGCCCGCGCAGTTGACCAGTACGTCGATGGTGCCGAGTTCGACGGCGAGCGCGGCGATCGCTTCGTTGTCGAGCACATCGAGCAGTGCGGGCTGCGCACCCTCGATGTCGGCCAGCTTGGTGATCTCGAGGTCGGTGGCGATCACCGTGGCGCCCTCTCTAACCAGGCGCTGCGCTATCGCCTTGCCGATGCCCTGTCCCGCGGCGGTGACTACCGCCTTCTTGTCCACTAGTCGCATCTGCCACTCCTCCAAGGGATCTGCATCCGTCGGCCTGATCTTTCGACCCGTGACCATCGCGCTTCGCCCTTCGTTGGGGCCTTACGCGTCAGCGGTCGAGATCCTGCAGCGGATTGTCGCTGAATATGTAGCGATCCACTTCGTTGCCGTCCTCGACGGTGCTGGCATCGAACAGCATCTGCCGGGTGTTTTCGAGATGACGCCACATCGCCGATCGCGCCTCGACCGGATCGCGCCGAATCAGGGCGCGCAGGATCGCATCGTGGTCGTCGCACCAGCTCGCGAGCGATTCGCGGTTGTCGATCCGGTCGAACAACTTGCGCCACATTGGGTTTCTCTCCCGCTGGTACCACATCTTCTCGACCAGATAGACCAGCACCGAATTCTGCGTGGCACTCGCGACGCCGAGGTGAAAGCGCCGATCCCAGTCGGAATCCCGATAGCGATCCTCGGCGCGGCTTCTCGCCGAGATCTCCTGCAGCTCGAGAATCCCGGCCTTGGTGATCTGCCGTGCGGCGAATTCGGCGATGTTGCTCTCGACCAGCTGGCGTGCCTGGATCATTTCGAACGGCCCGGCCGACAGCTCGTCGTGGTAGGGTTCCGGCGACGGCTCGACGGCAGCCTCCTTGGGCTCGATCACATAGATCCCCGAGCCCTTGCGCACCTCCACCCGGTTCTCGATCTCGAGCAGAATCAGCGCCTCGCGTACCACCGTGCGGCTGATATCGAGCTCCTCGGCGATGAGCCGTTCCGCCGGCATGCGGCTGCCGACGGGGTAGTCTCCTGCCTCGATCCTCGAGCGGAGGATGGCGGCGATCTGCTGGTAGAGACGTTTGGGCTTGGCGCTGGTCATGGCGGCTCTCGCGAGATGGGGAGGGCTCGATGATAGCAATTGATATTGGATGGACCAATTCGCCTCGCCATTTGCTCACCATGGACCAACCCGGATGGTCAGAACATCAGGTTGGGCAGCGTCAGCGCCAAGGCTGGAAAGAACGTCACCAGCAGCAGTACCACCAGCATCACACCCCAGAACGGCAGCACCTCGCGAATGAAGGTGCCGATGCCGGCACCGGTGATGCTGCAAGTAGTGAACATCACCGTGCCCATCGGCGGCGTAATGGTGCCGATCGAGGCATTGATGATGAAGATGATGCCGAAGTGCACCGGGTCGATGCCGAACTCGGCGGCGACGGGGGCCAGCAGCGGCGAAAGCACGATCAGGATCGCATTGCCTTCGAGAAACATGCCGATGGCGAGTAGCAGCAGGTTGGCCAGCAGCAGGAAGGCGATCGGCCCGCTGACGTGCTCCGAGAGCAGCTCGGTCATCTGCTGTGGAATGCCTTCCCAGGTCAGAAAGCGGGCGAACGCTGAGGCCACGCAGATGATGAACAGCACGTTGACCGATGCCAGCATCGACTCGCGGGTGGCCTGGGCGATCGTCGTTGGCCTTAGTTCCCGATACACGAACACGCCGACGAACAGCGAATAGAGCACTGCCATGGCACCGGCTTCGGTCGGCGTGAACAGGCCGAAGCGGATGCCGCCGATCACCAGCACCGGCAGCACCAGTGCCAGTAGGCCGGCGCGGGTGATGCTCAGCCACTGGCCCTTCGGCACTGGCTCACGCTGTGGCAGTTGGAAGCCACGCCGGCGGGCGATCAGGTTGACCGCCACCATCAGCAGCATCGCCATGATCACGCCGGGAATCACGCCGGCCATGAACAGCCGCCCGATCGAGACGTTGTTGACGTAGCCGTAGACGATCATCGCGATCGCCGGGGGAATCGTCGAGGTGATCAGTGACGAGGCGGCGGTCACCGCCGAGGAGAAGCCGACCGGGTAGCGCTGCTCGGTCATCCGCGGCACCAGCAGCTTGGCGCTCATCGCCGAGTCTGCGATGTTCGAACCCGAAAGCCCCCCCATCAGCACGCTAAGCATGACGTTGGCCTGGGCCAGCCCGCCATGCATGCGCCGGGTCAGCAGTCCGGCGAGATTCAGCAGCCGGGTGGCGATCCCCGATCGATTCATGAACACCCCAGCCATGATGAAGAAGGGGACGGCGAGCAGCGAGACGGCGCTGAGACCGCCGGTCATGCGCTGTACCAGCAAGACCATGGGTTCGCTGCCTTCGACCACGAAGTAGAGCAGCGTCGACATCAGCAGCGCGAAGGCCACCGGCGTACCCATGAAGAACAGCACCAGCATTCCGATCAGTGCGCTCGCAACGGCCATCGTCTCAGCTCCTCGGATCAATGTCGGGTCCCGCATGAACGCGGGGCGGGAGATCGGCAATCAGTCCAGGCGCGACCGCGGCGAGGGGATCGACCACCGGGGGCGAGATCAGGTTGCGCAACGAGTGGATCAGCATCAGTGCGCCGGCGACGGGGATCGCCAGGTGCACCCAATAGAAGGGGATGTTCAACATCGGTGTGCTGCGCATCGCGGCGAAGGGCAGCAGCTTGAGTCCCCACACCAGCATGACCGCCGCGCATATCAGCGTCACACCGACGTTGAAGATTCGGGTGTTCCATTTAGCCAGCCTTGGGGGTAGCCGGTCGCTTACGATCGAAATCATCACATGCTCGTTGCGCCGTACCAGCGCGCTGGCGCCGAGCATCGTCGTCCACAGCATCAGCAGTTGCAGCACTTCCTCGGCCCAGGCCAGCGGCATCGACATGAAATAGCGCATGAAGACGTTGCAGATCGCGACCAGGAAGAGGGCGAATAGCGCCACGCTGGCGAGCAGCTCGTCGACGCGCAGGAGTGCGTCCAGCCAACCGGTGCGCGGGGAAAGAACGATGCCATCGGTAGTCATGAGGGATCCTCCTCGGGGCGGGGTTGGTCATTGGAGGTGATCTCGAGCATGAGATCGAAGAGCCCAGGATCGGACCACTGCGGGAATGCGCTCGGGATCATCTCGCGTGCGCGACTGCGAAATGGCGCGAGATCGACTTCGATGATTTCGACGCCCGCATCGCGCATCCGCTCCAGGTCCGCTTCGCTGCGCTCCTCGATCAGTCGGTTGGCGTACTCGGCCATTCGTGCGCCGGTCTCGCTGAGGATCCGGCGCTGCTCCGGGGTGAGACGCTGCCAGAACTCCTCGCCAGTGACGAAGGGGGCGGTGGTCTGCATGTGGCGGGTCAGGCTCAGCCGTTTCACCACTTCTTCGAAGCGCCCGCCATGCAGGACTGGGATCGGGTTCTCGACCCCATCGATCATGCCCTGGGCCAACGCCGGGTAGACGTCGCCGAGCGACATGGGGGTCGGCACCGCGTTCATGGAGCGCAGCGCGGCTACGTACATCGGCGAGTTCTGTACCCGGATCCGCACACCGCGCAGATCCTCTGGCGTGCGTACCTCACGGTTCGAGAGCAACTGGCGCTCGCCGTAGGCGACCCACGGCACCACGATGCGATAGCCCTGCTCGACCAACGCCGCGGACTGGGCCTGAAACCAGTCGGAATCGAAGATCCGGGCCTTGGCTTCGAAGCTGTCGGCGATGTAGGGCGCGTCGATGACGCTGAGATCCGGCGCGACGTCGAAGAAGTTGCTGTAGGCGCTGATCCCGATCACGGCGGAGCCGAAGCGAGCCTGTTCGGTGATCTCGGTTTCGTTGCCGAGCTGGCTGGCGGGGAAGGGGCGCAGTACCAAGTCTCCACCGCTTTCCTCTTCGACCCAGGTTGCCCATTGGCGAACGGCGAGATCGATCGGCTCTCCCGGCTGGTTGCCGTAGGAAACGCGTATTACCGTCTCGGCGGCGACGCTGGGCGCGAAGGCGCCGATGGTGAGGGCCGCGATGACTAACGCCATGGCAGGGCGAAGTGGTCTCATGGTCGTATCCCTTTGGAAGATCGGGAAAATCCCGGCGTCAGTCATTGACGTGGACCAGGCCCTTGATCACCCCCGTTGCGGGAGCGCACCAGTGCGCCATGACCGCCGGCATCTGTTCGAGCTCGGCACGGTGGGTGATCATTTCCCGTTCGGCGAGCGCTCCTGCCTCCATCAACCGGGTCACGGTATCGAAGTCCTCGCGAGTGGCATTCCGGCTGGCGAGCAGGGTGATCTCGCGTCGATGGAACTCTGGGTCGTGGAAGGTGATGTCGGCCTTGACCAGGCTGACCAGCACGTAGCGGCCGCCGTGGCCGACCAGCGCGAACCCCCGAGCGATGGCATCGGGATTGCCGGTGGCGTCGAACACCACGTCGGCGAGTCCACCATCGGTGAGTGCGGCCACGGCCTCTTCCACCGGGTACTCGCGTGGATCGACGGCCTCGGTCACCCCGAGCTTTTCGCGGCAGAACGCCAAGCGCTGGGAATTGGGGTCGATCACGATGACCCGGGCCCCTCGGGCACGCGCGATCTGGATCACGCCCATTCCGATCGGACCGGCACCGACCACCACCGCTGTTTCTCCTGCGCGCAGACCGCTGCGCCGCACTCCATGGGCGCCGATGGCGAGGCACTCGACCAGCGCCAACTGCTCGGCGTCGAGAAGATCGCTGGGCACCACGTGACGAGCGGGCAGTACCAGGAAATCGCTCATGCCCCCATCGCGATGCACACCGATCACCTTCAATCGTTCACAGCAGTTGGTCTTGCCACGCCGGCTCGCCGGCGAATCCGGGTCATGCAGATAGGGAATCACGTAGCCCTTGCGACCAAGCATGTCCCGATCCCGTGGACTACCCGCGGCGACCACTTCAACCGAGAGCTCGTGGCCCAGCACGCGGGGATAAGTGAAGTAGGGCTGCTGGCCGGCGAAGGCGTGGATGTCGGTGCCGCATATGCCTACCCGTAGCACCTTGACCAGCACTTCGTTGGGGCCGCAGGCGCCCAGCGAGGTGGTGGAGAGCCGGAGTTCGCCGGGGGCGATGCAGCTGAGGATGCGTGTTTGCCCTGTCACGGTCGATCCTCCAAGAGTTGCCATCTCAAGCGTCGATGATGTTCGAGCATCGAAATTTGGACTGTCCAATTAATGGTTGAAACTGGACATTGGTCTACGAAGGGTTGTTAAAGACCGATATCTCGTATTTTATTTCCATATTGGTTGGACCAAAGTATCGAGCGACGAGAGACCTGACGCCATGACACGCACTATCATCACGGATCGTCCACAGCAGGTGACCCTGCGCATTCATCCCGACGACAATGTGCGGGTCGCGCTGCGCGATCTGCCTGAAGGCTATGAAGTCGACGAAGGCGGGATGAGATTGGTAGAGCCGATCGCTCGCAAGCACAAGTTCGCCTTGGTGCCGTTGGCAGTTGGCGAGCAGGTGGTGATGTATGGCGTCACGGTTGGTCGGGCGACACGAGAGATCGCGGCTGGCGAGGCGATCCGGGTCGACAATGTCGAGCATGCCACGCTCGGTGCCGGCGCTGAATCAGGGGCGAGTAGCTGGCAGGGGCCGGACGTATCGCGCTTCGAGGGGCTCACTTTCGATGGCTACCATCGCGCCGATGGTCGGGTCGGTACCGCCAACTTCTGGATCGTGGTGCCCTTGGTCTTCTGCGAAAATCGCAACATAGAGGTATTGCGCCAGTGCGTCGCCGAAGTGCTCGACGACGATCCCTATCGCGACTACAAGCGTATGGCGCGAGAGATGTTGTATGGCGAACAGGCCGCACCGGTTCCGAGCGCTCCGACGGCGCCGCTGTTTCCCAATGTCGACGGCGTACGTTTTCTGACCCACACGCTCGGCTGCGGCGGTACCCGAGAGGACGCCGAGGCGCTTTGCGGGCTGCTGGCGGGCTACATCTGCCACCCGAATGTCGCGGGTGCCACTGTGCTGAGCCTTGGTTGCCAGAATGCCCAGATCGAGCTGCTCAAGGCGGCAATGGCGCAGCGTGACCCCAAAGGGAGCAGGCCCGTGCAGTTCTTCGAACAGCAGCGTATCGGCGATGAGCGCACGCTGATCACGCAAGCGCTGGCGTCGATCTTCGCGGGTCTCGCCGAGGCCAATCGAGTCGAGCGTGCGCCAGCGCCGCTTTCCGAGCTGACCATCGGTGTCGAGTGCGGCGGCTCAGACGGCTTTTCGGGTCTTTCGGCCAACCCCTTGGTCGGGGCGGTCTCCGATCGGGTGGTAGCCCTCGGCGGTAGTGCGGTTCTGGCTGAGTTTCCCGAGCTCTGCGGCGTCGAGCACGAGCTGATCGCACGCTGCGCAAGCGCTGCGGTGGCCGAGCGCTTCAGCGCCCTGATGGCCGCCTACCAAGCGCACGCGGCCAAGGTCGGCGCCGATTTCTCGATGAATCCATCGCCGGGCAATATCCGTGATGGGTTGATTACCGACGCGATGAAATCGGCCGGCGCGGCGAAGAAGGGAGGCGGCAGTCCAGTGGTCGATGTGCTCGACTACACTGAGCCGGTGCGCAAGAAAGGATTGACGCTGCTGTGCACGCCCGGCAATGACGCCGAGTGCACTACCGCGTTGGTAGGTAGCGGCGCCAACCTGGTGCTGTTCACCACCGGATTGGGCACCCCGATGGGCAATCCCATCGCGCCGGTATTGAAGATCGCCAGCAATAGCGAGTTGGTGAAACGGATGGGAGATGTGATCGATTTCGATGCTGGGCGAATCATAGGCGGCGAAGCGGGGATCGACGAGACTGCCGATGCTTTGCTGATGCTATGTATCGAAACCGCCTCTGGTCGCCACCTCGCTCGCGCTGTGTCGCTCGGCCAGCAGGATTTCATCCCATGGAAGCGTGGTGTATCGCTGTGAGCCCGCCAGGCGGCGTGAATCACGCAGGGTGACTTGCATGCTCATGGCGAGTGGCTCGATGCCTCGGCAGCGACGCTCGAACTTCAGCTCGGCAAGGTTGGCACTTTGCACTTATGGAACGATTCTGTAAGAAATAGCCTGCCGGCAGTGGCCGGGCAGGCGGACGCCGATCGGGAGGAAGTGGTGAGAGAATTGCTGGAACGAGCAGCCAATGGAGCCAATCTCCCGTTCCGGGATCTGCATATCATCCTCGACGCCCTGCCAACCCCGCTTTCCTGGGCCACCCTGCCCGGGGGACAGATACGTTTCGTCAACCGCTTCTTCACCAACACCTTCGGCTACGCCGATGGTGAATTCTCGACCGTGGATGACTGGATCGATCGGGCCTATGTGCTCGAAGAAGATCGTCGGCAGGCGCGTGTTCTGTGGAAGGAGCTTTGGGAAGTCGAATCGACGGGAATCGCCGAGGTCGAGCCCTTCGAAGTGCAGGTGCTCTGCGCCGACGGCTCCACACGTACCGTTCAGCACCGTGGCATCCTGCTGCATGAAATCGGCGTAGGGATCGCCACCTTCGAGGACATCTCGGACAGGAAGCTCGCCGAAGACGTACTGCGCCGTATCGCTTTCGAGGACCCCCTGACCGGGCTGCCGAACCGGCGTGTGCTGCAGGAGCGGTGGTCCAAGTCGATGCCCATCTCCGGAGGCCCTGAAGGAATGGCCGCGCTGCTGCTCATCGATCTCGATGGCTTCAAAGGGATCAACGACCGGTTCGGGCACGATGGAGGCGACGAAGTACTGACCGAGGTCGCCCGCCGGCTGTGCGACAGCGTAGGTATCAGCGGCCTCGTATGTCGGCTGGGAGGAGATGAATTCGTGGTACTTCTGCCGCATCTACGGACCCTCGAACAGGTAGAGCAGCTCTGCTGGCGCATCGAGACAGCACTCGCACGGCCCTTCGCACTCGCAGCGCGCCCCATCACGCTTGGCGCCAGCATCGGCGCAAGCCTCTACCCCCAGGACGGACGTGACCTGCACGACCTGCTCAAACGCGCCGACGAAGCGCTCTATCGCCTCAAGACCCTGCGAAAAGGAGGCTGGGGCTGGTTCAAAGTCCCCGCCTCGGCGTAATCAATCGCATCGAGGCCTGACGCCGCGAGATCGAACGCAAGCACCTCGACCCGACTGATCCGGCCCAGCGCCGGATGACTCCTTAGCTGCCGCACGGCAGCGAACGTCTGCATGACACGGTGCCAAACGGCCTCTCCTTTCTGAGCTGCCTGTGCGGCAGCGAGCTCCACTCTTCCCTGTTTTCTCGGTTTCAAACCTTTCTGAGCTGCCTGTGCGGCAGCGAGCAGCGAGAGCCCGGAGATTGGCTCGAATCGCATTTTCTGAGCTGCCTGTGCGGCAGCGAGCGGTAGCGCGGCGCATCAGGCTGCCCTCCTCTTTTTCTGAGCTGCCTGTGCGGCAGCGAGCCTCAAGTGCGGGTTTCGGCCCTGCTCGTTGAATTTCTGAGCTGCCTGTGCGGCAGCGAGCCGGCCAGGGGTGATTGATGACCGATATCGTTTTTTCTGAGCTGCCTGTGCGGCAGCGAGCGTCTCGCAGCTGCTGCGCATAGTTCTCGAGGTTTTCTGAGCTGCCTGTGCGGCAGCGAGCAGCCAAGCTCAATCCTGGCCTGCACTCAGAATTTTCTGAGCTGCCTGTGCGGCAGCGAGCTCTGTGCCACGGATGATGGCAACACGCGTGTCTTTCTGAGCTGCCTGTGCGGCAGCGAGCGCCGGATGATGTTCTGCGGTTCTGCACTGGCATTTCTGAGCTGCCTGTGCGGCAGCGAGCACATAGGACATGGTAGGCCGTGACGTGGCGCATTTCTGAGCTGCCTGTGCGGCAGCGAGCAAGATATTCGAGGCAGCCGGCCCTGGGGGCAATTTCTGAGCTGCCTGTGCGGCAGCGAGCATTTTCCGCGTCAAGTAATCAATCCATCGCCTTTTCTGAGCTGCCTGTGCGGCAGCGAGCCTCAAGTGCGGGTTTCGGCCCTGCTCGTTGAATTTCTGAGCTGCCTGTGCGGCAGCGAGCTGAGCGGCACTCGCCTGAGCGGCGCTTAGACTTTTCTGAGCTGCCTGTGCGGCAGCGAGCGTTGTGTCACAGTCTCGCTAAACGTTCGGGTTTTTCTGAGCTGCCTGTGCGGCAGCGAGCGTATCCGTTCCCGGATTGTTCCCAGTCGACCCTTTCTGAGCTGCCTGTGCGGCAGCGAGCAGACCATGCTGCGTTAAAATCCAATTGATCGATTTCTGAGCTGCCTGTGCGGCAGCGAGCAACTTCTCGGCCGGGTAGTAGGGCAGGGCCATTTTCTGAGCTGCCTGTGCGGCAGCGAGCACCCGAAGCGGATGCTCATGTGGCGCGCCCGATTTCTGAGCTGCCTGTGCGGCAGCGAGCCCGGAAGCGCTCATTGACCTCGTGTTCCGGCATTTCTGAGCTGCCTGTGCGGCAGCGAGCGTTAGCCTTTCGCCGATGAGCTGGTACATGTATTTCTGAGCTGCCTGTGCGGCAGCGAGCTGCGCAAGATGATCCAGGCATTCGGGCGTTTTTTTCTGAGCTGCCTGTGCGGCAGCGAGCCAACGGCTACGGCAATGTGTCGTTCGAGTTCTTTTCTGAGCTGCCTGTGCGGCAGCGAGCGGAAAGCGGCTGCGCTGCCGACTGAAAGGTAATTTCTGAGCTGCCTGTGCGGCAGCGAGCGAAGGCGGCAGGGGGTCCTGCTGCACTCGGTATTTCTGAGCTGCCTGTGCGGCAGCGAGCGTCGTGCGGTTTCCGGCACCGGGGCTGGACGATTTCTGAGCTGCCTGTGCGGCAGCGAGCCGCTCGCTGCGCCAGGTGGTTAAGGGCCGGCTTTTCTGAGCTGCCTGTGCGGCAGCGAGCGCTTCCTCGATCACGTCCTCGACGTTGGTGTCTTTCTGAGCTGCCTGTGCGGCAGCGAGCCGGTCTCGACGATGTGCTCTTCTTCGATTAGATTTCTGAGCTGCCTGTGCGGCAGCGAGCTCATTGGCCTTGCTCGCCTCGATCATTCGCTTTTTCTGAGCTGCCTGTGCGGCAGCGAGCGATCAGCTGGTTCTTGGCTTTGTTCACCATCTTTTCTGAGCTGCCTGTGCGGCAGCGAGCGAGATTTCCTTCTCCAGCGTTCGCTTCGAGATTTTCTGAGCTGCCTGTGCGGCAGCGAGCTAGCGCATAATTCATATAATCGATTGATTCATATACATTATGCGAACAAATCCCCGATATCACCCTTTTTGACCGAAGATCCGTAACACATTGTTTTATAATATTTTCCTGAAGCCTAACAAAAAGAGGGTCGCTGGACCTGTGAAACAGGGGGCAAGCTGATCATCGTCGCGTTCGATCGGGACCCCACCACGACCCCAGGCGTATTGAGCCATGGGCCAAAGCGCCTGCGGTTGCCTATACGCGCCTCTCGGCTAATGCATAAACCTCCTCTTCACGCCTCGCTCCAACCGCGATGATCAATACCTGGACGGCTTCTCCATTAATCCGATAGATGATCCTGGTGCTGCCGGTTCTGATGCGGCGGCAGCCGGCGAGCAGCCCGCGGAGGGGTTTACCCAGCTTGTCCGGCTCTCCATCCCTGATGCGCTCTTCGATGACATCGAGAATCCGGTTGGCTGATGAAGGCCCCAAGCGATCGAGGTCTTCAGCCACATCCGGATGATAGAGCACCTCCCAAGCCATGCCTCAATCGTCCTTGGCGAATCGAGCACGCATTTCCTCATGAGTCATCGCTTGATCCTCATGGAAATTCGCCAGACGTTCTCTTGCAACTGACTCCACCCTAAGGTTCTCCAGCTCGTCCAGCATCTCTTGATAGGCTTGGACGTTGACGATGACAGCAGCGGGCTGATTGTCTTTGAACACCACCAGCCGCTCGGTACGGCGAGAAGATATTTCCTTGAGCCGTGCACTGAAGCCCCTGGCCATCGCTGTGGCGGAGACGGCATGCTCTGCTCGATCCAGTAGTCCGGTCATGTTTATCCTCACAATGAATCATATGATTTTGCGCTTTATTATATGACTTTTCGTGCAATTTTCCATGTTCCGCAATGTGACCGACACCTCGGCGCATCACTCATACCTCCTCTTGATCGAATCTCCTTGACGACCAGGCCGCTACAGTGGTGAGGCCTGGAGAGAGCATATCCACGGCAGCAACTATGCCTCGCGATGCTATAGGTAGAGCGAATTGACCTGAGCGTGCCCATAGGGACGTTTCGATGGATAAGGAAGTCTGATAAAAGTATACAAACTGACACATACCCCATCTGTTCCGAGGCGCGCATGGACGATATCGCTGCCAGTGATTTGAAAACGATCCTGCACTCCAAGCGCGCCAATCTCTATTACCTCCAGCATTGCCGAATACTGGTCAACGGTGGGCGAGTCGAGTACGTCACCGACGAGGGTAACCGGTCGAAGTACTGGAATATTCCGATTGCCAATACCACCTCCCTGCTGCTTGGCACTGGCACATCGATCACCCAGGCGGCGATGCGCGAGCTGGCAAAGGCGGGCGTGCTGGTGGGATTTTGCGGTGGCGGAGGTACGCCGCTGTTCAGCGCCAATGAAGTGGATGTCGAGATCGCTTGGTTCAATCCGCAGAGCGAGTACCGGCCGACCGAGTACCTCCAGCATTGGGTGCGATTCTGGTTCGACGATGCGCTGCGCTTGGAGGCTGCTCGCTGTTTTCAACGCGAACGGCTGCAGCAGGTCCAGCGACTGTGGCTCGAACCTCGTTTCAAGCGCGACAGCGGCTTTGATGTGAGTGCTACAGAGTTGACCTCGGTACTGGACCGCAGCAGAGAGGCTATCGCTCAGGCACCGGATACCACTGCTCTTCTCACCGAAGAAGCGAGGCTGACCAAGCAGCTGTTCAGGCTAGCGGCACAAGCAACGGACTATGGCAAATTCAGCCGCGCCAAGCGCGGTAACGGCACCGACCCCGCCAATCGTTTTCTCGACCATGGCAACTATCTGGCCTATGGGCTGGCGGCCACTGCCACCTGGGTGCTTGGACTACCTCATGGGCTCGCCGTACTGCACGGTAAGACCCGGCGTGGTGGTCTGGTGTTCGATGTTGCTGACCTGATCAAGGATGCGGTGATTCTGCCACAGGCGTTCATCTGCGCCGAGCGTGGCGACGAAGAGCAGGAATTTCGCCAGGCCTGTATCGAGCGGCTGACACGGGTAGAGGCACTGGATGCAATGATCGATACGCTGAAGAAAGTGGCGCAGCAGCTGGCCGCCGAGGCCGTGAGGTGAACGTACTGATCGTCTCGCAGTGTGCCAAGAATGCGCTGAAGGAAACCAGGCGCATCCTCGATCAATTCGCCGAACGACGGGGTGACCGGACCTGGCAGACCCCGATCACTCAGGCTGGGCTGGACACCCTGCGCAAGCTGCTGCGCAGACGAGCACGCAGAAATACCGCAGTGGCGTGCCATTGGATTCGCGGGCGGGATCACAGTGAGCTCTTGTGGATCGTCGGTGACGCTTCACGCTTCAATAGCTGCGGCGCGGTACCGACCAATACCACGCAGCGAAATATCCTACGAAGCAATGACGAAAACGACTGGCACAGCGGCGAGGACATCAAGCTGCTGGCTCAGATGGCGGCGCTGCTGCACGACCTGGGCAAGGCCAGCGAGGCGTTCCAGCAACGGCTGCGCCAGCGGGTGCTGGAGAAAAATCTCTATCGCCACGAATGGGTATCTCTGCGCCTGTTCCTCGCCTTCGTCGGCACGGACGACGACCCCACCTGGCTGCACCGCCTGGCCGAACCCAGCGCGCAGGACGATGCCAGTTGGCTGGCCCAGGGCCGCTACCTGCGCGATGGGCTGGATGCCGAGGCCCCACCGCCTTTCAAGAATCTGCCGCCACTAGCAGCTGCCATTGCTTGGCTGGTGCTGACCCACCACCGCCTGCCGGTGATGCCGGTATACGAGGTCAGCACTGGCCAGCAAGGTTGGCTGGGCAGGAGGTCGCCGACCTTCAATCCAGCCCAATTGCCCGATCTGCTCGACAAAATCGGCCACGACTGGAACGAACTGCGCCAGAGCGCCGTCGAAACCGATATCGCGGCCTATTGGCAGTTCACCCACGACCTGCCAGTGCTGCTGCCCAAATGGCGAACCCAGGCGGCCAAGCTGGCCACCCGCCTGCAAGCGCTGTACGCCAAGGCCGGCAAGGGCGACTGGCTGAACAACCCCTACGTCATGCACCTGGCACGCCTGAGCCTGATGCTTGCCGACCATCACTACTCCAGCCTGCCGGCGAGTTCCGCCGAGCGCGTGCGTGGCGACGGCCCGGAGGCGCTGTATGCCAATACCGACAAGGACGGCAGCCTGAAGCAGCCGCTGGACGAACACTTGCTCGGCGTCGCCCGCCTGGCCGGCAGCATAAGCCACGGCCTGTCCGGTTTTGAGCACCATCTGCCGCGCCTGGCGCGTCATCGGGGTCTGAAGAAACGCAGCAACAGCGAGCGTTTCCGCTGGCAGGATAAGGCCGCCGATGCCGCCGGTGCCTTGCGAGAGCAGGCCGCCGGGCAAGGCGCCTTCATCGTCAACATGGCCTCCACCGGCCGCGGCAAGACCCTGGCCAATGCCCGTGTCCTGTACAACCTGGCCGATCCGCAGCACGGCCTGCGCGCCACCTTCGCCCTGGGCCTACGTACCCTGACCCTGCAAACCGGGCGCAGCTACCGTGAAGACCTGCACCTGGGCGAGGACGAACTAGCGATCCGCGTCGGCGGCAGCGCCAGCCGAGCACTCTTTGAGTATCACCAGGCCCAGGCCGAAAACAGCGGCTCGGCGTCGATCCAGCAATTGCTCGAAGAAGACAGCCATGTGCTCTACGAAGGTCAGCCCGTCGATCATCCGCTGCTGGCCAGAGCGATGCACGAAGAACGCATCCGATCCCTGCTCTCTGCTCCTATGCTGGCCTGCACCATCGACCACCTGATGCCGGCTACCGAGGCTCAGCGCGCCGGGCGGCAGATCGCCCCTATGCTTCGGCTGATGAGCAGCGATCTGGTTCTCGATGAGCTGGACGACTTCGACCTTGCCGACCTGCCGGCGCTGACCCGCCTGGTGTATTGGGCCGGGCTGCTCGGCAGCCGAGTTCTGCTGTCCTCGGCGACCCTGCCACCGTCCCTGGTGGACGGCATGTTCCAGGCCTACCGCGCCGGCCGCCTGCACTACCAGCGCAATCGCGGTTTCCACGGTGGGCTGGACGGCCCACTGGACGGCCCACTGGACATCCCCTGCCTGTGGCTGGATGAGTTCGGCGTGCAGCGGGCGAGCTGCGCCGAGGCCAAGGGCTTCGCCGACGAGCATGCACGCTTCGTACAGAGCCGGGTACAGGCGCTGACCCGCGCCAACGAACGCGATGGTGCGATGCGCCGCGGCGAGCTGCTACCGCTACGCATCGAGGCGCAGCAGGAGCAGGCGGTGCGTTGCGCCTTCGCCGCCGAAGTGCGCACGGCCATCGTCGAGGCGCACGACCGCCATGCCGAATCATGCCCGCACAGCGGCAAGCGGGTCAGCTTCGGCCTGGTGCGTATGGCCAATATCGAGCCGCTGTTCGAGGTCGCTCAGGAACTGCTGCACCTGGGCGCGCCGGAAGACCACCGCATCCACCTGTGCGTCTACCACGCACGCTTTCCGCTGCTGTTGCGTTCGGCCATCGAGCAGCGCCTCGACACCAGCCTAGACCGGCGCAAGGCCGAGGCCATCTACGACCAAGCGGAAATACGCTATGCCATCGACGCGACGCCCGAGCACAACCATCTGTTCGTGGTGCTCGGCTCGCCGGTCACCGAGGTGGGCCGCGACCATGACTACGACTGGGCGGTAGTCGAGCCTTCGTCGATGCGCTCACTGATCCAGCTCGCCGGACGCGTGCAACGGCACCGCAACCAGCCCTGCCGGACGCCGAACATCCTGATCTTCGATACCAACCTACGCCACTTTTCCCCGGCCAGGGGACGCGACGGCCAGCCACTGGCGGCCTTTGTGCGGCCTGGTTTCGAGGATGAGCGCGGCCTGGCCGATGCACCCTTCCGCCTCACCAGCCACCGCCTGGGCAAACTGCTGCACCCGGACGAATACCGCACTATCGGCGCCACCCCGCGCATCCAGCCGCGTCCAGCACGGGACTGGCAACCCAAGCGCAGCCTGGTCGACCTGGAACATGCCCGCCTGGCCGAGCGGATGCTGCCCAAGCCCCGAGCCACGACATCAACCACATCGCGCTTCGCCAAGCCTGACGGTTTCGATCTCGATGCTGCCTGCGCCTGGCAATTCCCCCGCGCCTCCCTGACCTGGGTTCTGCCACAGCAGCAGCCGTTCCGCGACGATCCGGGCCACGAGACCGAATTGGTGCTGCTCCCCGACGAAGACCAGGAGCGGCTGCTGATCCACCGTATCCATGAGCAGGCCCAGCGCGGCAAGCCAGCGATCTACACCGCCGCCGAAAGCCTGGTGGAACACCTGCGCTTGACGTTCGGCCCTAGGATCGGCCCCTGGGGCCAGGACGACCTGCTGGAACTGCTGACCGAACAGGTTGAAGCGCAGCGCCTGCCGCTGGAGCTATGCGCCCAGCGCTTTACCACGGTCAGCGTGCCGGACAGTACGCAGGGCTGGCGCTATCACCCGTTGCTGGGGTTTGCGAAGAAGAAATGAAACCAGGGATAGAAAAAGGGTTTCTCGATGACACGAACAGGAGCCGCTCATGCCAGATGCTGAAGAACGAACACAACGCTTCCGCCAAACCATCGCTAACTTCATCAATGAACGGCGCGATGCCAAGCTCAAGGGCTTGAACGTAGAAGTCGTCGCCCTGGCAGCGGACAAATACGACTATCACGCTTGGCTGGCCGATGCCGCGCGGCGGGTGGCACAGATCCAGGCGGTCACCCATGTGCTCAAGGCCACCCATCCCGATGCCCGTGGCAGCAGTCTGTATATCGACCCGCAGGCATTGCCATCACGTAGCGAAATCGGCAGTCATCAACTAGGCCAGAATTACGAAACGGATATCGTCGGCAACGCCGCCGCCCTGGATGTCTACAAATTCCTCAAGCTGGATGTCGAGGGCCGGCGCCTGCTCGACTGGCTGGAGGCCGATGACGGCGACCTGCTCGCCGCTCTGCACGAAGACCCGGGCATCGCCAGCCAATGGGCCGCCGCCTTCAAGGGGCTGACCCGCCCCGCCGATACCCTGGCCTCCCACGGCCTGGCCAAGCAGGTCTACTGGAGCGTTTCCGGCGAACCCGCCGACGACAGCGGCTACCACCTGCTGCAACCGCTGTTCTCTAGCAGCCTGGCCCATGCCGTGCATCAGGAGATCAACGACGCCCGCTTCGGCGAGGCCAGCAAGGAAGCCCGCCAGGCCAAGGGCGGCAAGAAGCCCCATGAAGGTGTCTACCGCGACTACCGCAACCTGGTGGTGCGCAAGCTAGGCGGTACCAAGCCGCAAAACATCAGCCAGTTGAACAGCGAGCGCGGCGGGCTCAACTACCTGCTGCCCTCGCTGCCACCGCGATGGAACCAGGACCGCCCCCGGCAGTTCCTGGTCATCGACTCGGCGCTGGAACGCTTTCGTCGCTACGAAGGCGTCAACGAACTGCTGGAAGCCTTGCTGGCCCTGCTGACCAGTAATCCCAAGCCGACCCTGGATACCCGCGTCAAACGCGAACGTATCGAACGTGCCCTGGGCCTGTCGCTGGCCGCCTTCGGCCTGGCCAGCCGGCAACTGTTCCAACCGGGCTGGAGCCGCGATGCGGACTGCCGCCTGCCACTGTGCGAGAGAATCTGGCTCGACCCTGAGCGCAGCGAATTGCCAGTCCGCGAAGAAGAGGGCCCCAGGCAGGATGATGAAACCTTCATCGCCGCCTTCGAGTGGAAGGACTGGCCGGACGAAGTGGCCCACCGCTTCGGCAACTGGCTCAACACCATCCTGCTTCAACACGAGCTGCCGGTGGGCGATGCCGAGCACGCGCACTGGGCCCGCCAGGCGCTGATCGACGCCGAGTGGCCCGCCCCCATGCAGCGCCGCGCACGGCCCACGGACCAGGAGGTGGCGCATGGCTGAGTGCCCGCACTTCGAACACCTACTAGTACTGCCACGCTTGCGAGTACAGAACGCCAACGCCATTTCCAGCCCGCTGACCCACGGATTCCCTTCGATCACCGCCTTCCTCGGCCTGATGTGGGCGCTGGAACGCAAGACCCGGACGAGCGGACTGGACCTGCAGTTCAATGCCGTTGGCGTGATCGCCCACCAGCACCAGGAGCAGATCACAGATAGCGGCTTCGTCAACACCTTCCGCCTGACCCGTAACCCGCTCATTCAAAGAGATCAAAAGCAGCTGATAGATAAAGACGGAAAGACCTCAACTCCTGCGATCGTCGAAGAAGGGCGTATCCATCTGGAGCTTAGCCTGGTCTTCGCCGTGCGCAGTCAAGCGCTAGAGGAAGAACAGAGTGCCCCAGGCATCGTCATACAGGTGCGCGAGCAGCTCGGGCAGATGCGTCTTGCCGGCGGCAGCCTGGTCGAGTCCTCGGCGCCGCGCAGACGGCAGCTCCCCTATGTGGTGCGCCTGACCGGCGATACAGAGGGCCGGCAAAGGCTGTTCGACCAGCTCAAGCTGCGCCTGCTGCCGGGGTTTGCCCTGGTGGAACGGCCGGACCTACTCGAACAGCGCCACCAGGAATTGCTCGCAAGGCAACCCGAGACCTCACGGCTGGATGCCTGGCTGTCCCTGGCGCGGATCAACTGGCACTGGGAGACCGCAAAGGACGAAGGCAAAGGCGAATGGCAACACGACCGCCAAGACCTCGGCTGGATCGTGCCCATCCCTCTAGGCTACGGCGCCCTGAGCGAACTGCAGGACGCCGGCAGCGTGATCAATTCCCGCGACAGCCAGACCCCGTTCCGTTTCGTCGAGAGCCTCTATGGCATCGGCCAGTGGCTCAGCCCACACCGCCTGCACAACCCGCAACAACTGCTCTGGTATGCCGACAGCCAGCCCGATGACGGCTTGTATCGCTGCCGCAACGACTACAAGCCAACGCCGGTACTTGAATTCGACTTCGACTGACTCGCTTAAAAGGAATTTCATCATGTCCAAAGACCTCAAGACCGCTTCCGTTCTAGCCTTCGAACGCAAGCTAGACCCGTCTGATGCCCTGCTCTCCTCTGGGGACTGGGGCCAGCGCGACGACGCCACGCGCTGGAGCCCAGTGGCCATCCGCGAGAAGTCCGTGCGTGGCACCATCTCCAACCGCCTCAAGACCAAGGACCAGGATCCGACCAAGCTGGACGCCGCCATCGAGAACCCCAATCCTCAGACCGTCGACGTCGCCGCCCTGCCGGCTGACGCCGACACGCTCAAGGTCCACTTTACCCTGCGCGTACTGGCCGGGACTGGCCAGCCTTCAGCCTGCAACGACAGCGACTACCGGCAGAAACTGCTCGACACGGTAAAGAGCTACGTGGATGCCAATGGCTTTGCCGAACTGGCCCGGCGCTATGCTCATAACCTGGCCAACGGACGCTTCCTGTGGCGCAACCGCATCGGCGCCGAGCAGATAGAAGTGCGCATCGTCCATCTAGTCGACGGACAAGCGCAGAACGAATGGCGCTTCGACGCCTTCTCCCTGTCGCTGCGCGGCTTCGATACGTCAGCCGATGGCCAGTTGGCCGCTGACTTAGCACAACTGGCCACGCTGATCGCCGAGGGGCTAGCGGGAAAACGCCATGTGCTGCTGCAGGTCACTGGCTTCGTCCGGGCTGGTGCCGGGCAGGAAGTCTTTCCCTCCCAGGAACTGATCCTCAATCGTGGCCGAGGCGACAAGAGCAAGACCCTCTATCAGGTAGATGACGTCGCCGGCATCCACTCACAAAAGATCGGCAACGCCCTGCGCAGCATCGACACTTGGTATCCGGAAGCCTCCCTAAACGGCCCGATCGCGGTGGAGCCCTATGGCTCGGTTACCACCCAGGGCAAGGCCTACCGCCAACCCAAGCAAAAGCAGGACTTCTATTCCCTGCTGGATGCCTGGGTGCTGAAGGACAAGGTTCCCGAACTCGACCAGCAACACTTCGTGATCGCCACGCTGATTCGTGGTGGCGTGTTCGGTGAGGCGGGGTGATGCGATGAACCGCTATCTCGATATTCGCCTTAGGCCAGATCCCGAATTCAGTGCCGCCCTATTGATGGGCGCACTGTACGGCAAATTGCATCGCACGCTGTTCGATCTGCATTCCGCCGATATTGGCGTGAGTTTTCCCAAGCACGGACTCAAGCCGAGAACGATCGGTGATGTACTCCGCCTTCACGGCAACACCGAGTCGCTGCAAAGGATGATGGCGCGGAACTGGCTGAACGGTATGCGCGACCACGCCATCATCGGTGAGATGCTCCCGGTACCCGAGGCGGTGCAATATAGAATCGTGTCCCGGCGTCAATTCAAGACCAATGTAGAAAGGCTACGTCGACGCCGTGCCAAGCGGCATGGCGAAACCCTCGAGCAAGCCCGCGCGCAAATCCCCGATAGTGTCGAGAGGACAGTGCAGCTCCCGTTCATTCAACTCAACAGCCGAAGTACCGCCCAGCGGTTCTGCCTATTCATCGAACATGGCGAGTTGCGTCATACAGCGGCTGAAGGAACATTCAACCAATATGGCTTGAGCAACAATGCCACCGTACCCTGGTTTTGACCCTCTTTTTCGGCGCTCACATAGATTTTAGAAAAATCAAAGAGTTACGGCGCCATTGCTGAAAAATGGGCAAGGGGCCGTCGTGGTGTTTTTTCTTCTTAAAATCAGACGGTTATAGGATTTATCGTCTAGTTCGCTGCCGCATAGGCAGCTCAGAAAACCACCGGCGCCGAAATCTCGGCGTTCGTTCCGTTCGCTGCCGCATAGGCAGCTCAGAAAAACCGCGCAGTCGATCCGGTCGAGATCGTCAAGTTCGCTGCCGCATAGGCAGCTCAGAAAATCCGAAGAGGATATGCGACGACGCGCTGGACGTTCGCTGCCGCATAGGCAGCTCAGAAAATCGACTATTTCATTGAGGCTGAGTCACGCCCGTTCGCTGCCGCATAGGCAGCTCAGAAAAACACGTGACCTCTACGGAGACTGAAAACTTCGTTCGCTGCCGCATAGGCAGCTCAGAAAATCATCATCCTCTAGCCACTTCGCATGCCGATGTTCGCTGCCGCATAGGCAGCTCAGAAATCAACGGTGACTGCGAACATCTCGGTGCTTTCGTTCGCTGCCGCATAGGCAGCTCAGAAAAGCGAGCTCAACCAGAGCAAAGCGGCTATCGGGTTCGCTGCCGCATAGGCAGCTCAGAAAATCTCATGCCCTCGGTGCGTTTCGATGAGTCCGTTCGCTGCCGCATAGGCAGCTCAGAAAAATGACGTCGGATTCATTGCCCGGCGCAGGCCGTTCGCTGCCGCATAGGCAGCTCAGAAAATCTGCAGGATCATGAACATTTCCCGTGTATCGTTCGCTGCCGCATAGGCAGCTCAGAAATGTCGCAGATAGTTGTTGTAGGTCTGGGTGCCGTTCGCTGCCGCATAGGCAGCTCAGAAAAAGAAGTACGAGCAGGAGGTGTCAGGTGCAAGGTTCGCTGCCGCATAGGCAGCTCAGAAACGTATATGCGCGAGGTATCGCATGAATATCAGGTTCGCTGCCGCATAGGCAGCTCAGAAATAGCGAGGGCCGCTGGCTCAAGGCTATAGGAGTGTTCGCTGCCGCATAGGCAGCTCAGAAATTCGTCAAGCCACGACCGACGTGCTGCCCGAGGTTCGCTGCCGCATAGGCAGCTCAGAAAAGTGCGTCGGCGAACTTGTCGCGCAGGGCATATGTTCGCTGCCGCATAGGCAGCTCAGAAATTCGGGCACGCGGATCTCCGCAACCCGAGATTTGTTCGCTGCCGCATAGGCAGCTCAGAAATTCCATCGGAACCGGTTGCGGCTGGGCCAGTAGTTCGCTGCCGCATAGGCAGCTCAGAAAGAAGAGCGGGACATCACGCCGCCGCGAGACCCGTTCGCTGCCGCATAGGCAGCTCAGAAAGAGCTGTTTGCCGAGCGCGCACGGCTGGCCGCGTTCGCTGCCGCATAGGCAGCTCAGAAACTCGCGCTAGGGCCATTTGGCGGGGCGACGGGGTTCGCTGCCGCATAGGCAGCTCAGAAAAACGCAAGATCAAAGCCGCTCTTGGAACACGTGTTCGCTGCCGCATAGGCAGCTCAGAAATTCATGCGCCGATTCAACAATGTGCTGTTTGAGTTCGCTGCCGCATAGGCAGCTCAGAAATGTCTGGTATGGCTCTGTGTCACGGCTGGGGAGTTCGCTGCCGCATAGGCAGCTCAGAAAATCACCATGCCAAATAAGATGCCGAGCATGACGTTCGCTGCCGCATAGGCAGCTCAGAAAGTTTGCAGTCACTACTCCGGAGCCGTCGATTGGTTCGCTGCCGCATAGGCAGCTCAGAAACCGCTGTCCGAACCATGCCTCCATCTGCTTCTGTTCGCTGCCGCATAGGCAGCTCAGAAATGCACAATTGAGCCGACCAAAATACTCTCTGAGTTCGCTGCCGCATAGGCAGCTCAGAAAAGGAGGAGCGACTCGTCCGACAATCGAAAAGCGTTCGCTGCCGCATAGGCAGCTCAGAAATGGCTGGCCTACGTGCTGCGCAAGGCGGGCTAGTTCGCTGCCGCATAGGCAGCTCAGAAACATTCGCGAGGCGCGCTGCATCTCACGCTGATGTTCGCTGCCGCATAGGCAGCTCAGAAATTGCGCCGCGAAATCGAGCTCGGCGAGCGTGCGTTCGCTGCCGCATAGGCAGCTCAGAAATATCGGCAGTACGTGATGAGCGACCTATCGGCGTTCGCTGCCGCATAGGCAGCTCAGAAATTGAAGGGGCGAAGGTCACTTTCGCTCATCTGGTTCGCTGCCGCATAGGCAGCTCAGAAAATCGATCAATTTGAACAGATGATCGCCATGGCGTTCGCTGCCGCATAGGCAGCTCAGAAACAGCAGCTGCAGCAGCAATCCGCCGACCTCGAGTTCGCTGCCGCATAGGCAGCTCAGAAAAAAGTCCCCTACCCTCGATCGAATCCCCGAGCGTTCGCTGCCGCATAGGCAGCTCAGAAAGAAGACTGGCGTGATGCGTATCTGAAGGTGTGCGTTCGCTGCCGCATAGGCAGCTCAGAAATCACGTTAGCGGGATATTAAAGCAGCCGGACGGTTCGCTGCCGCATAGGCAGCTCAGAAAAGCCGAAGCGCGCACGTCGCGGCGAGCCTGCTGTTCGCTGCCGCATAGGCAGCTCAGAAAATCGACGCTCCATCCGCCTTGGGTGCAGCATCGTTCGCTGCCGCATAGGCAGCTCAGAAATGCGGGCCCTGTGGTTACAGGTCGAGATGGTCGTTCGCTGCCGCATAGGCAGCTCAGAAATCATCCTGGCGGAGGTAGCGGAACTCGAGTCCGTTCGCTGCCGCATAGGCAGCTCAGAAAACCTACTGCATACAGCCGGCCCTGCACGCTACGTTCGCTGCCGCATAGGCAGCTCAGAAAGCCGGGCTTTCGCACGAGACTCAGCACCGGAGGTTCGCTGCCGCATAGGCAGCTCAGAAAGAGCTCCGATCCAGGCTAGCTGCCGCCGAAGCGTTCGCTGCCGCATAGGCAGCTCAGAAAAGAGGAGAGCCCAGCGGCGCTGTCCAGATATGGTTCGCTGCCGCATAGGCAGCTCAGAAAAGTGCAACCGCCCATGACTACTATGGCGCGGCGTTCGCTGCCGCATAGGCAGCTCAGAAAACCAAGCGATCGACGGCCTCGACCCATGCGGCGTTCGCTGCCGCATAGGCAGCTCAGAAAACGCAACTCCCGCTCTATAGGGCGCCATATCTGTTCGCTGCCGCACAGGCAGCTCAGAAAAGTCTGTCTTCGGAGCCGATACGAGCCGCGCCGTTCGCTGCCGCACAGGCCGCTCAGAAAAACTCGGCGCCCATCATCATCGCGACGAGGGCGTTCGCTGCCGCATAGGCAGCTCAGAAATATCGCTGGCGATACCAACATGTTGGCTGCGATGTTCGCTGCCGCACAGGCAGCTCAGAAAATGACGATAGAGCGCCCTAGAGCGCCTTACGAGCTCGCTGCTGCACAGGCTGCTCAGAAAAACAAGCACCGCCAGGACCTGGCGCAGCACAGGCTCGCTGCCGCCCAGGCAGCCTAGAAACTACCTCGGCACTTGTCCGTTTTCGCCCACCCATAGTCGATATGGATGGGCGGTGGGTGGCCTGGCTACCAGAGGTATCTCAGTGTCGTTCGTACGGCGCGTGAGTCGCCGTAGAAGGCGGCGTTGCTGTAGTCGTTGACGTAGGAGATGTATTCGCGGTCGAACAGGTTGGTGGCGTTGAGCGATAGCTCCAGGTTCTGGTTGATCCGGTAGTTGATCAGGGCGTCTACGAGCGTGTGGGAGCCGGTTTTGCCGGTGTTGGCGTCATCGACATAGGAGGAGCTGACGAAGCGTGTGCCCAGTCCTAGGGTCAGGTCTCCGCGTGAGGCGTCTCCGGGTATGGTGTAGTCCGCCCATAGTGAAGCCAGATGCTTGGGCACCAGTCCTGGTCGGTTGCCTTCGTTACCCGTCAGTCCGTCCTTTTTGATCTCCGAGTCCCAGTATGAGTAGGAGGCGATCAGATTGAGTCGATCGCTCATCGCTATCTTGCTTTCGAGCTCTATGCCGCGGACGTTCACTTCTCCGGTCTGGCGGTAGAGGTTGGTGTCCACGGTCGTGGTCACGTTGGTCTGGGTCAGGTCGAACAGCGCCAGCGTGAACATCGCGTCCGTGTTCTCGGGGCGGTATTTCATGCCGACTTCGTACTGGGTGCCTTCCTGGGGTTCGGGGCTGCCTTCGATCAAGTTGCGGCTGGTCGGCGGCTGGAACGATTCGGAGTAATTGGCGTAGACAGAGAGGTCGTTGCGCACCCGGTAGGTCAGTCCCGCGCGCTTGGTGAAGGCATAGTCGTTGGCGCTGTAGGCATCCGCGCCGGTGTAGACGTCATCGTATCGGCCACCCAGGGTGAGGATCCAGCGGTCGGCGAAGGTCAGCTCTTCCTGTAGATAGAAACCCCGGGCGATCTGCTTCTGGCTCCAAGTGCTGCCGCTATCAAGGCTGACGCAGGCCCGGCCGCAGTAGTTCGGATCATAGATGTCGATGCCGGCGGCGGTGCCGTTGAACTGGCGTTCATTCACATCGTCATTGAAATAGTCGAAGCCCGCCAGGGTACGGCTGCCGACTCCGGCGACCTGGGTGTCGTACTGCAGCTGGTTGTCGATGGTGAACAGGTTACGTTCGCCGTGGACGGCGAAGGCCGTGCGCTCTTCGGATGGATCTGCCGCGCCGGGATAGACCGTTTCGTAGAGCAGGTCCAGGTTGGTATAGCGCGTATTCTGGCGGAAGGTCAGTCCGTTGCCGAAGCTGTGCTCGAACTGGTAGCCGATGTTGCGCTCGATGGTATCCATCTTGTCGAAATCGGGTTCGCCCAGGAAGGTTTCTGGGTCGATACCCGAGCCGTAGGGGATACTGCGGGAGGTGTTGCCCTTACGCTTGTTGTAGCCCGCCAGCAGCGTTAGCGAGGTCGCATCGCTCGGCCGCCAGGTGAGTGCGGGCGCGAAGTAAAAGCGGTCATCGCGGGCATGATCGACGCCATTGTCCCCGTCCTGCCATTTGGTGGTGATACGGTAGGTCCATTCCCTGTTGGCGTCGATCGGGCCGCCGAAATCGGTGCCGGTCTCGGTGTGGCCGTCGCCCAGTGTGGTATAGACCTCGCCGAACTTCTGCTCCTGAGGGCGCTTGGTGATCGTATTGACGATGCCGCCCGGGGAGTTCAGGCCGAACAGGGTCGACGTGGAGCCCTTCAGGACCTCGACCCGCTGCAAACCATAGGGCTCGACACGGCTGCTGGTGAAGTTTGCCGTACGTACCGAAAGGCCATCGCGATAGGTGCCGAGCGATGTTTGACTGAAGCCTCGGATGCGGTAGAAGTCATAGCGATCATCGGAGCCATATTCATCGACCGAGACGCTGGAGGTATAGGCCAGTATCTCCTGCAGGTTCTGTACGCTGCGTTTTCTCATTTCCGGCTCGGTGATCACCGAGACTGCGGCGGAAAGATCGAGCAGCGGCGTATCGGTTTTACTGCCCGTCGCGGTACTGTCCGCGACGATGGTGCGATCAGGCCCCACGGCGCTTTGCCGGGCCGCCTCGACCGTGAGGGTGTCCAGTGTTTCGCTCGAGCCTGCGACTTGCGCCAGTGCGTGGCTGGACAAGAAGATGGCAGCACTCGATGAGCAAAGGGCGATCCAGTGATGAGGTCTTTTTGAGCGGTCTTTTAGACGATTTTTGTTATTTGGCTGAGATGACCCCTTGGGTGGGTGGTTCATTGCCGAAATAATCCCCGTTATATCGTGAGCCTGTATCGTTGTATTCCGTGTGAGTCCCGCCCGAGGTTTCTAGCATGGGAGTTAGTGAATATCAATGATTATGAGATATATTATCATTTATTCTAATGAGCAGGTCGGGATCGGCCCTTGAAACGGGCAATTATTAGGGAATCCTTTGGATATTCATGAGATTGGACGTTCGGACATCGCCCGTGGGCGAGCGCTAGCCACGGCGCGGGCAGCAGCCTTTGTCGCAGGCCGAGGCCGCAGTGCGGAAGATGGTGACGCCCGCGCGCCGCATTGGCCATGAGCAGCTCGGCTTTGCATTCCCGGCCGCTGGTCATTGAACGACGAAGCCCCCGCCGTTGCCGGCGAGGGCTTCGCTTTCTTCCACCACTACTTGATCACCGCACGTCTGCGTTCATGCGAGCCGAATGGGCTCAGGCGACGGAGGCGGCGCTGGTTTCACGCTGGGCTTCGCCCTGGTGCTCGAGGCTCTGCGAAGTGCGCCCGTTGATCGCGATCTGACGCGGACGCTGGGCTTCGGGCACGATGCGAAGCAGATCGACCTTGAGCAGGCCGTTCTCGAACCGCGCACCCTGCACTTCGATCTGCTCGTCGAGGCGGAAGGAGAGTCTGAACGAGCGCTGGGCGATACCCTGGTGCAGGTAGTTGACCTGGCTCGCTTCTTCCTTCTGCTCTTTGGCGCCGCTGATGGTCAGCAGGCGGTTCTCGACGTTGACCTCGAGCTCGCTTTCGTCGAAGCCGGAGGCGGCGACCACGATGCGATAGTCGTTGTCACCGTGCTTTTCGACGTTGTAGGGCGGATAGCTCGGTGCGTCGCTTTTCATCGCGGTCTCGAACAGGTCGTTGAGACGATCGAAGCCGATCGAGCGACGGAACAGCGGAGAGAGTGAAAGCGTATTCATGGTGCAAACCTCCTGATTTCAGCGAAGTCATGGAATCGCACGAACCCGCTTGGCGGCGTTCGTGGTCTCGGGAATAACTTCTTCCGTTGACGTTATGTTAAATAGGGTCGAGGCCATCGGTTTTCAAGGGGCAGCGAAGTGATTTTTTCACTTGGCCGCGGGCACCGATCCCAAGGAAGAAATGGGTGCGGCGGGCGGATCATTCAAGCGTGGGGTAGGCTTGTGCCACTGGCTGGATTGCCGATGTCTCAACCGTTGATCGGGAAACCGTCGTATGCCCTATGACCTGTCCAATCGCCTGGTGATCGGCCTCGCCTCGAGTGCGCTTTTCGACTTGGCGGATTCGGATGCGGTGTTCGTCCAGCAGGGGGAGGCGGCCTACCGCGCTTATCAGCGTCGGCATGAAAACGAGCCGCTGGCGCCTGGAGTGGCCTTCGCCTTCATCAAGAGACTGCTGGCGCTGCGTGAGCTCGATCCGCTCGACCCGCCCATCGAGGTCCTGCTGCTGTCGCGTAACGATCCCGATACCGGGCTTCGGGTGATGAAGTCGATCGAACATCATCAACTGGCGATCTCCCGCGCGGTCTTCCTCCAGGGGCGCTCGCCCTATCCCTTCATCCCTGCGCTCAACATCAGTCTGTTCCTCTCCGCCAACCCCGACGACGTTCGCGGGGCGATCGCGGCCGGATATCCCGCCGGACAGGTCATGGAGGGACACTACGAGCTCGAGCAAGGCGATGAGCTGCGGGTGGCGTTCGATTTCGATGGCGTGCTGACCACCGATGAATCCGAAAGCATCTACCAGACCCAAGGCATCGATGCCTACCATCGGCACGAGAGAGCGCATGCATTGGTGCCCGCCGAACGCGGCCTGCTCGCCGACCTGCTCCAGCGGCTCTCCACCATCCAGGCATTGGAGCGACGCCACCAGGAGCGTAGTGACAGCGCCTACGTGCCGAAGCTGCGGGTTTCGATCGTGACCGCACGCGATGCGCCGGCCCACGAGCGGGTGATTCACACCATGAGAGAGTGGGGAATCACGGTCAACGAGGCTTTCTTCCTCGGCGGTGTGGACAAGAGCGCGGTGCTGAAGGTCGTCAAACCGCACATCTTCTTCGACGACCAGACCTCGCACCTTGCCGCGACCAGTTCCCTGCTCCCGTCGGTGCACGTGCCGTTCGGCAGGCTCAATCGCATGAAGACGAGCGAGGCGGACGTCGATCGAGGCCCGGTGCAAGACGACGAGGCCCGCTGAGCGAGCGCCTCTCGACGACGCCGGCGAAGTGGCGGTCCGTTCGGCACGCACAGATGGGGCCAAGCGCTCGCCGTGCGCTCCCGCTCGCGCGATAATCACGCCATTCCCCTACCTGGAGTCCAAGATGAACCAGCCCCACGTCCATGGCCCCGACTGCAACCATGATCACGACCATCACGAGCACGACCATACCGGGCACGTCCACGGGCCGCACTGCAATCATGATCACGGGCCGCGCGAGCCGGTGCGCAATGCGCTCAAGGACATCGGGCGCAACGACCCCTGCCCGTGCGGCAGCGGCAAGAAATTCAAGAAATGCCATGGCGGTTGAGAGGCGAGGGGTATTCGCTCCCGAGCGCTTCTTCTTTCAACCCTTGTGCTATCAACCATAGTGCTGCATTGCGGTCGTCGACGGCTGCGGGCGAATACAGGAGGTTACGCAGCGAGCCGGAAATGACACGTTATGGAGGAAAACCTTACTAGTCAGCGCAGATGGATGAGACTAACGTTTAATGGATGCCTGTTCGCGACATTTCGGGCGTGGCATCTATACTCTTTTCGTGACTTGGCTGGAAAGGATACTGGCATGTCTACTTCATACTGTGTGATTCCCCATTACGACGAGTTCGAGACGACCAAGGTGGTCGGTTGGCTGTTGATCGAGCGAACCTGCGCTGCCGACAATCGTCTCGGTTGCTACCCTTCTCGCGAGGAAGCGGAAGCGGTACGACTGAGAATGGTCGAGCAGGCGAGCCGCGAGCAGGTCAGCGACGTCGCCTGAGCCATGCCCCGCGCATGGCAGTGACTAGGCCGGGGCCGCTGATTGCGGCGGCCCCGGCCTTTTGCTTTCTGCGATGCCGCTCGTGGCTTTCGGCGATCTCGGCCCTAGAACCGTTCGCTCTGCTTGAGATAGCGCCACTGGCCGCTCGGTAGACGCCCCATGCTGAGTGCGCCGATGCGGATCCGCCGGAAGCTCGTAGGTTCGATATCGAGCCCCTCGAACAGCCGGACGATGGTCTGAGTATTGCCCTTCAGCGCCACGCGCAGATGGGTTTCGTTCTGGCGGCTGACGCGGCAGCGGGCATGGGTTTCGCGTGGTTCGCGCTCGAGCTGGGCGAGCGCGGTGTCGATGTCCCCGCTCACCCCGACGATGTACTCCTGCTCCAGGGTGTGCGCTTCGTCGCGCAGTTTGCGTGCGATGCCCGGCACCTGGGTGAAGACGCTCAGGCCCTCGGCCTGCGCGGCGAGCGGCATCAACGCGAGCTGCCGCTTGAAGTGGCGGCCGAGCAGCGGGAACGGTGCGATGTCGTCGCTGGCATGGTGATCGGCACGCAGCAGTGCGCCGGCGGAGTCCATATCGACCCCCAGCGGTTTGTGCAGCAGCAAGGTGACCGGTGGAGAGTGTTCGAGCTTCGCCCCTGGCGCCAGCTCCACGCGCTCATCGGTCACTCGATGCTGCGGCGAATCGATGCATACGCCATCGACGCTGACCAAGCCATCCTCTATGTAGAGCTCCGCTTCGCGGCGGCTGCATTGCAGCAGCGCGGCCAGCCGGCGCCCCAGCCTGATCGGTTCCACACTCATGCGGGTCATACCTGCTCACGAAAGCGCAGCGCCAGGCCGCGTAGAAACCGACGCAGCAGCTGATCGCCAGCGGGGCGGTAGTTCTTGTGCCCTTTCTTGCGAAACAGCGCCGAGAGCTCCGGTTTGGAGAGGGGAAAGTCGGCCGCAGCGAGAATCTCGTGCATATCGTCATCCTTGAGCTCGAAGGCGACGCGCAGCTTCTTCAACACCATGTTGTTGTTCACCGGCAGCTCCACCGGCTGCGGTGGGCGCGTTTCATCGCGCCCCCGGCGCAGTATCACCAGGCCATTGAGAAAGTGCGCCATCGCCTCGTCGGGGCAGGGCTCGAATCCCTCTTCCCCCTCTGGCGAGAGCCAGCTGTCGAGTCGTTCGCGTTCGACCGGATAGTCCGCCAGCGCGAAGAGTTCGATCAGCCGGGTTTCATGCAGATCGAGGGTGTAGCGCACGCTGCGCAGCACATCGTTGTGGATCATGGTCGGTTCCCAGGGGTTGCATTCATTCGCGGTGATTCTACCTGAGTGTGGGCATCTGGACCTCGTGACGGCGGCATCGTTCGCCTCGATTCGATCGTCGAGGCAGGGGTGTCGGCTGGGCGCCCGGCTCCCCATGGCATGGCGGGCTCAGCGACTTTCAGCCAGCGAAAGATGATTTTTCGTCATCAAAGCGAAAGATTCGCGCCGGCGTGCCGATGTTCTTATGGATGTCACCACTACCGACTGCCCACCATGCTTCACACGATCCGGGACCGGGCTGAGCGTCGGGTGGCGACGATTCCTTGCCAGGCAACTCGGAAACCAATCCATGATCTTCCTCGCGATGATTCGGCGTTTCACCATTCGTCTGCGCATGCTTGGCGCTATCGGCATGGTGATCGCGCTATTGATCCTTCTCAGCGGTGCGGGACTGCTCGGCAATCAGCGGATGTACACCATGCACACCCAACTGATCGAGGAAGGGGTCGCCGGCATGCGCACCCTCGTCGCACTCCAGGATCGGCTGGCGACGCTGCGCACGCTCGACGGGGCCGGGGCATGGCGTGAGCATCTCGATGAGGCGACACGCCTGGCGACGTCGCTCGAGGGCATCGGTACCACCGGCGCGGCGGCGCCTGAGCTGCTGGCTGCCTTGGAGACGTATCGTGAGCGGCGAGCGGTGGGAGGTGATGTCGGCGCCGCACTCGATGGCGTGCAGCAGCGCCTGCGCTCGATCGATACGCTGATACAGGGCTACATAGATGCCAATGTCGCAGGCCAGGCGAGCCTTTTCCGCCAGATCCTGGTGACCTTCTTCGGCGAGATACTGCTGGTACTGGTGATCGTGGTGCCGCTGACGCTTTTGAACATGTGGGCGATCTGCGTACCGGTACGACGGGCGCGCCTCACCGCCGAGGCGATCGCCGGTGGCGATCTGACCCAGCCCATCGACGCCTCGGGTAGCGATGAGCTGACCAAGCTGCAGGAGACCCAGGCGCAGATGCAGCGCCAGCTGGCGAGCATCGTGGCGCAGATCCGCGATGCCAGCGAAAACATCGCCGGTGCCAGTCAAGGAATCGCCGACGGCAACCAGCATCTCGCGGCGCGCACCGAGCAGACCGCCAACGATCTGCAGGGGACGGTGGCTTCGCTTTCGCAGTTCTCCACCACCGTGCAGCAGACCGCCCAGGCAGCCGAGCGGGGAGACCTGCTCTCGCAGGATGCCAATGCGGCGGCGGAACGAGGCGGCGGCGTGATCGAGCAGGTGGTGGAGCGAATGAAGCTGATCGAGAGCTCCAGCCATCGCATCGGCGAGATCGTTGGTTTGATCGATGAGATCGCTTTCCAGACCAATATCCTTGCGATCAACGCATCGGTGGAGGCGGCGCGTGCGGGCGAGCAGGGCCGCGGCTTCTCGGTGGTGGCGATCGAAGTCCAGCGGCTGGCCAAGCGCTCGGCGGATGCGGCCAGCGAGATCAAGGCGCTGACCGGTGAGAGCGTGAAAGCGGTCGACGCTGGCGCGAGCCAGGTTCAGGAAGCGGGCGCGGTGATGCGGGAGATCGTCGACAGCACCCAGCGGGTCGGCGAGGTGATCAGCGAGATCAGCCATGCCACCAGTGAGCAGTCGATCGGCATCCAGCAGGTTACCCAGGCAATGGAACGGGTCGACCATGTGACCCAGCAGAACGCTTCATTGGTCAACCAGTCGGCGATGGCGGCCGCTTCGCTGCGCGAACAGGCGGCGCTGCTCGAGCAGATGGTGAGTCGGTTCAGGCTGGACGAGCGGGGAGCGCCCGAGCTCAAGGAGGTCGAAGGGCACGTTCTGTCACGCTCGTCGGCATCGGCTCATGCAGATGTCGATGCACCGCCGAGCCCGCTGCGCGCGTTCGGCGCGATGCTGCGCCGTCCGCTGCTGTGGTTCAGAGCGCGCTAGACCAGCGCGTCGCTACCGCTTCTTCTCCGTAGGCCTCGGCGAGCGCCTCCCGGATCGCCGCCAGGCCTGCCTGGTGGGCGGCCTCGATGGCATCGGCCCGTTGCTCGCCGAGGATGGCGAACGACGCCGCCAGTCCCTGCTTGGCGGCTTCCACTGCGGCGTCGATCTCATCTTCCTCGGCGTCATCACTGCCCAGCGCGCCATCGCCGAGCGCCTGCTTGGCGGCGTCGACCGCAGCGTCGCCGTGGCGCTCGCGCAGCCAGCCGCCGACCGCTTGGGTCATCGCCGCGTACTGCGCGTCGTCGAGGGGGAAATGCACTGCTTCGAGGGCGTCGAACGCCTTGCCGATCGCCAGCGCGGCGAAGCCGACGGCAGCGAGTTGAGCGGGAGTTGCAGAGGTATCGGACATGCCGCGGTTTCCTGATCGATGGGTAGCGCGAGGCAAGGGATACTCGCGTGATTGGCCGCATGATAGCCCAGGCGAGTCGTCGTTGCCGGCGAATCGGCGCGATGCTGGGCGCCGGGGTGAGAGGCATGGCAGAATCGTCGACGCCCGACCCACGACCCATGGATGTCTCTGCGTGCTCCGAATCACTTCCCGGTTTGCTATGTTTTCCGCGTCGTCCAGACACCAGGACGTCGGTACCCTCGGCGCGAACGGCTGACCGCGATGGAACGCCTCGATCGGGTGATCATCGCACTGCCGGAGCAGAGCCGTCAGCGCGCGCGCCGGGCGCTGCTCGAGGGGCGGATAAGGGTCAATCGCACGGTCGAGCGCGATGGTACCCGGATGCTCACTGCCTTCGACCGGGTCGAGTTCGACGATCGACTGCTGCGCCCCGGGCGCACGCCGCGTTATCTGATGCTGTACAAGCCGGGCGGCTGCATCAGTGCCACTCGCGACGATCGGCATCCCACCGCGCTCGAGCTGCTTGGGGCGGATGCCAGCGAGGATCTCCACATCGCCGGGCGGCTCGACTACCATACCACTGGGCTTCTGCTGCTGACCAACGACAGCGCGTGGTCGGAGCGACTCACCCAGCCCGGCTCGCGCAAGCCCAAGCGATACTGTGTCGATCTTGCCCGTCCGCTGCACCAGCGCGACGTCGAGGCTTTCGCCACCGGCATTCGCCTGCGCCACGAGACCATCGACACCCTGCCCGCGATACTCGAGATCGAGCACGCCCACCGGGCCTGGGTGACCCTGTTCGAAGGTCGCTATCGACAGATCCGCCGGATGTTCGCCACGCTCGGTAACCACGTCGTCGCCCTGCATCGCGAGCGCGTCGGCGGCATCGTCCTCGACCCGGGGCTTTCGCCCGGCGAGTATCGGCCGCTGGAGCGGGATGAGATCGCCGCGGCATAGCCGCGGCAGATTAATGACAAACCCCTTTTGACCCAGCGACGCTCTCGATCCTGGAGAGTCGAGAACCGTTTGGGTCCTAACGTGCCTCTTGCTCGCTTAGATGCGAGGGGCGGGCCCCTCGCGCTCCCCCTGAAAGGGGACGCGCCGCCACGAGATCGCGAAA
>NZ_KK211230.1:0-69490 GCF_000621205.1 Halotalea alkalilenta DSM 17697
AAAAGGCCGCGCGGTGCGCGGCCAAGGCTGGGTGAGCGTCGTTGGCGGTCAGCTGCGCTGGCGCTGTCTGGCTTGCTCTCGCTCCACGCGTCTGCGGTGGCGATACGCAGGAGAATGCACCTTCTGGGCGTCGCCTTCGCGCCTATCACGCTGGATCAGGCGCATCGACTCGGGCAATGGATCCTGCTTAGGCTCGCCTTGCCGATGTCGTTCGACCAGCGCTTCGAGCCACTCACGGTAGCGGTGCGTCGTGACCTGCCGCTCCTCGACCTGACCGGCAAGGGTGGGCGCGGAGATACCGAAGCTGCGCCCGACGACGGGGTCTTGCGCGACCTGCTCCTCGATCAGCGCGCGGTGCGAGGCGATCGCCGCGAGTAGTGCCTGCCCCGCCTCGGTGCCGAACACCTGCTCGGCCAGGGTATCCACGCGGTAGCGGCGCCATCCCTCCCTGGCGGCCCGGTAGTGGCCCAGGTAGGCGGTGCGACGATCGGCATTGTCGAAGCGTACCTCCTCGAGGTCGGCCTCGAGCGTGTCGGCGAGTTGCTCGTACTCCCCGGCTAGCTCCGCATGCTCGGCCGCCTTGGCCTTGAGCTGGCGAATCGGCTTGGTCAGTTCACCGTCGGCGTCACGGAAGCGGTCACGCCATTGCCGGGTCGCCTCCTCGGCTTCGAAGCGGGCGGCGTTCGCCGCCTGGCGGTGTTTGTCGACCCGGTCGGCCATGGCCAGGGTCTTGGTGCGGCTCTCCTGATAGCCGGCCTTGGCCTGGTCGTGGGCGTCGAGTTGGTTGACGAGCAATTGGGGCAGTGTGGCGCGGTCGTTCATGGTCGTTCCTTGGGGTGGTGTCGGTGTCGTGGTCCTGGTCTTTTTCGCCGGCCAGGAAGGCGGATCCGGTCGCGTTTCGGGGGTGTCGGTGGAGTGTGTCCTCCCTATAAAACGTTCCTCTCTGTATAAAATCGGCTGCAACACGTGCAACGAGGCAACAACCCATCAACCATGCGGGTTACAGCGCGATTTCGATGTGCAACGGCCCCGTGCAGCAGTGCAACGGACCTCCGTTTTCGGAATAAGAGAAAGAAATGGTCTTAATAAAAAGCTATATGTGTTGCCCCGTTGCCTCCTTCTTTTTTAGCGGTGCAACGCTTGCGCCCAGCAGTGGCGGGGGCGTTGCACCGTTGCCCGTGTTGCCCCGGCTTTTTCTGCCGGGAAACCAATGCCCTCACCTTCGTTGTCTCTTGGGTCGTCGCTTCGAGGTGATGTTTTGCTAGCAGGCTAAGCTTTTTCTTCCGTGCTCGGCATCGCGATCGACCTCCCTTTCCTGGCCAGCGAATACCTCGAGGCGGGTAGGATCGATGACGTAGAGGCGGGTCTGTCCGCCGTTCTTGAGCCGGTAGTTCTTTTGCCATTTGCCGGCATCGCGTTTGGCAAGCGCCTCGGCGGCGACGAGCGCCTTGACGATGCGATCGAGCCCGAACCCCGGCGCGGCCTCGGCAAGTCCGGCACGGTTGAACAGGTACAGCCGTTGATCGTCCTGGAGCTCCCAATAGCCGGCGCGCTGGTTGACCACCACGAAGCTATCGATGCAGGAGAAGCGGCTATCGCCGTGGCGGTCGATGAAGTCGGCGATGCTGGCGAGAATCTGGCGATCCTCGGCGTTGCCGTCGCCCACCCGGGCCAGCCACTCGGCAAACAGTTGGCGGCAGGCATTGAGCGCATCACCCTCCTGCCAGGGCAGCAGTGCCTGGTCGATGGCCAGTTCTCCCGCCAGCGCGATCAAAGCGAAGCGATCGGCGACCCGGCCAGCCTGGGCGTTACGGACGTCGAAACCGTTGCGGATCTCGGCGAAGCGGGCACACAGTCGGTCGAGGTCGTCATGCTCGAGCAGCCGCTCGACGAACACCGGGCCGGCATGGCCATAGCTGCCATGGGTGGCCACGGTCAGGGTGCGGTGGAATTCCTCGCCGCTCAGGCCGTGGAGGTCATCGAAGGCGCGATGGCGACGGGAGCCGGCGTTGACGTCGACCATGCGCAGCTCGGCGCCGGCGTGGGCCGGGTTGCCGGAGATGGCGGCATGCTCACTCAGCGAGCGTTCACCGCTGGAGAGCGCCAGCAGTCGCCAATAGAGCTTGGGCCGCCCCTCGCGCTCGCGGGTCATCGTGCCCTTGCCGGTGCCGTTGGCGATCGCATAGGCCATCTCCTGCACCCGCTTGGGATCCGCCCGCTTGATCTCATCGAGGATCAGAATGGTGTCGTTCCGGCTGGTGGCCTCGATCTCGACCCCGCCCTTGGAGATGTCCCAAGAGGCGGCAAACACGCCGGGATCGCCCCAGACCGAGGCGGCGACTAGCTGGGCGAGTGATTTTCCGCTCGAGGAGTCGCCAACCAGGTGCACGCCGCCGCCGTGGACGCCGACCTTGTAGAGCAAGGGGCCAGCGAGCGCGCAGCACAGCGACAGGATCAGCACCGGGTTGCCGAGGCAGGGCCTGGCCACCTCGGCTTGCCAGGCGGCCAGCGTGCCGGCCTGGGTGAACAGGCGCACCCCGCGCCCGCTCTCCTGGTAGCGCACCTCGGCCTCGCCGATGATCCTACCCGGCAGCACGAAGGCGCCGGAGGCGGCGTGCCAGCCCGGTTTGGTGGTAGTGGCCAGCACCTGGTCAAGCCGGTGGTGGCTGGCGATATAGGCCGGGATCAGCTTGCGCTGGTAGTACTCGACCACCAGGCCCTGGCGCATCAGCGCGCGCAGCAGCTCCTCGCCCTTGCCGGCGAGCGACTCCATCGCCATCACCCATTCGACAGTGCGGCCGCGATAGTCGAAGCGCAGTAGCCGGCCGACGCTGCCATCCTCACTGTCGACGGTCTCGGCGACCACGAACAGCGGCGCGCAGATCCAGTGATCGACCGGGATCCCTCGGTCATCGCCGGGGCTCTGCTTGAGCCCGTGGTACCAGGTGCCGGCGACGTAGTGCTTGCCCTCGACCGTGGTCGGCTCGGTGTAGACCGCGAAGCATGGACGCGGCGGCATCAAGCGCTCGACGGGCGCCTGGTCCTCGCGGACACCTTCCGCGATAAGGGTCAGTTGATCTTCCTTACGCCGAGGTGCCGTCTCCCCGGACGTCGGGAACCGCTCGGCCTGGTCAGGTACTGCTTCATGGGAACGACGACTCATGGGCGGCCCTCCTCGCCGAAGGCGTCATTCATCGCCGCCTGGCTGGACGGGCCAGGAAGCCGCCCGAGCCGCCAGCGATAGAGGTCGTTGAAGTCGGTCAGCCCGTCCGGGCTCCCTACTGGCCAGCGAGGAAACACCACCCGCGCCCCGTGCGCCTCGGCGGCGACGATCGCCGCCTGACGTCCGGGATTGCCTTCGGTCTGGCGGTCATCGTCGCCGGTGACGATCAGCCGGGCGGCCGCGCCATAGCGTTCGCGCAGGCGGGCCACCACCGCCGCGAGGTTGCCGGCATGCATCGCACAGGCGACCGCCCGCCCGGTGACATGATGCAGCGTCGCGCCGGTGGCCCAGCCCTCACAAATGAACAGCGGCGCCCCCTGGGTGACGCGGCCAAGGGTGGCATACGCGCCGGCGACCCGGCCGCCGCGCAGGAAGCGCTTGCGGCCGTCGATGCCGATGCATTGCAGGTTCACCAAGCGCCCATCGCCGTAGAGCGGCACCAACAGGGTGCCGTCGCCACCCTGGCGCAGCTTGAACGGCGGCAGCGCCTTGGCCACCAAATAGGGATGCGAGGGACTGGCCGGCTGCGCCGCGTCCCACAGCCAGCGCGCACGGCGCTCGGCATCGCGATGGCGGCGGCGCTGTTCGGCCTGGGCCTGCCGCTCGCGCTGCGCACGCTCGGCGATCGCCTCGGTGGATGCAGGCGCCGCCTCGCTATCGCTTGGGGACGATGAGGAAGTAAAAGCACCGAGCCCCAGGGCACGATCGATCGCCATCGCCGCATCGACCTGGCGGCAGCCGTGCAGGTAGGCATATAGCGACACCAGGTCGCTGCCGTGGGCGGCATGTGAGGCGAAGTCGTTCCACTTGCCGCTGACCAGCGAAACGCCGAAGGAGCCGGCCGCACGGTCGCCGCGGGCCGGGTTGCGAGCGACCCACTCGCTACCCTGGCGCTTACCCTCGGGCAGCCAGGTGGCGACCAACCGCTCGGCGGCCGGGAGCGCCCGCTGGGCCACGGCGCGGATCTTGGCGAAAGTGGCGTGCTCATTCATCGCTCGGCCCTCCCTGGGTGGGGGTCGCGTCATGGGCAGCGCCAAATGACACGCGCTTGACGATCCGCGCGACGTAGCAGAGATGATGGCGGGCACGCAGCGTGGTCGCCTTGAGCTCGCCGCCATCGGCGAGCGCTGCACACATGCCCAGCAGCAAATGGAGGTTCTCGGTCAGCTCGGAGCCCAGGGCCAGCGCCTGGCGATGGCTCGCCTCGGCCCGCTGTGCCGCTTGTCTCGGTTGGAGCTCGGCGGGATCGGCGATCGCGATCGCGAACTGCTCCTCGAGCGCGGTGAGGGCTCGCTCGAAGCGTTTGGCCTCGTGCTCGGTCAGCCAGCCGGCGGCGAAGGCGAACTGGATCTGGCCATGGGTCATCCAGATGTTCGCCGCCCGCGCCGAGCGCGGTGCGCGGCGTACCGCCTCGAGCCGGCGTTCGAGTAGCTCGGTGACGCGGGGGCGTTGGAGGTCGGTGGGAATCGCGCTCAGGGTGGGACGCTCAGCCATGGTGCACCTCCGCCCGCTTGGCCTGGCGATAGGCGGTGAACAGCAGCGCCTCGGCGTGCTCGAGCAGCAGCTGGATAGCGGCGGCGACCTGGGTCACGTCGCGGCCGTCGCTGGTCTCGTCGAGCTTCACCAGGGTGAAGGTGTCGGCCAGCCCGCGGGCGGCGTTGAGGTAGCGCTCGCCGTCGGCGAACAGCGCTGCGTGGCTGACGGCCGGATTGATGATCAGCGCCGGAGCGGCATGTTGAGGAATCGCAAGATCAGCCATGGCTCACCTCCTGACCGCGACGGTGATAGGCGTGACCGAGCAGCAGCGCGGCGTCAGCGACCAGCAGCTGGGCGGCCACGGTGATGGCGTGGAGGTCAGCTTGGCCGGCGCCGTCGAGGTCGTGGCGGTTGGCACAGGCCAGGAGCTCGAGCACGGCGCAGAGCCGGCGGTCGCCTTCCTCGAACAGCGTGCGATCGGAGGCGTGGGTATCGTCCAAGTGCGGCGGGAGCAGAGAGTTAGCCATGCGCCACCTCCGACGGCTGGAGCTGGTCGAGGATGGTGGTCAAAGCCTGGTGTTCTGGGGTGGGGAGTGCGCCGAGGGCTTGGGCCATCGCCAGCATGCCGAGCAGCTGCTCGCGCTGTGCGGGACGGCGATTGACGCGATAGACGATCAGCCGGGCACCGAGCTGGGCGACGGCGATCTGTTGTAGCGAGGGAGATTCGGGACGTGCGGGCGCACGACTGGCGTGAATGGCCATGGGGTAAGACTCCTTTCAGTTCCTTGGAGTCGCCCTCAATCGTTCTCACACAATTGGGGGCGACCGTACGCGGGGTGAGAAACCGGTCTGAAAGGACACCGGCCGGACCGAAGCCCGCCCACGCACGGCCGCCATAACACATTGCAAGCGTAAAAAAAGCGCCAGCAATGATAGGGGCGCTACTGCGCCTTTCAGAACTCGGGTTCTCACGCCCGGTCACGGAATTTGCCGTGACCGGCGCATCATAGCCAGCCCGGCGAAGGCGAGGCAAGCCCGGAGAGGAAAACCCTAGCCGTTGCGTCACCCTTGAACCGGGGTGATAAAGGCCGCTAGGCCGCTCGCCATAGGGTATGGGCGTGATATCTTGATCGTGATCGATCGAGGTGAGGATCCCGGCAGCGTTGGCGCGCTGACCGGGGTTTTTGCGTTGTTTGGGCACGACAAGGCTCCTGCCGCCCGATGGCGGGCATCGGGCAGTGATCGAATCGAGAGGTGTTGAGGGGGCCGGCGAGCGCGGCCTAGTAGTCGACTTGCTCCGAGTCGAGCGCGTCGTTGGCGGCATCGCGTTGCGCGAAGCCGTGGCGGTCGTCCTGCATCACTACCGAGACGAGACCGCTTGCGCCATAGCGCTGGATCCGCGCACCGGGCCGCTGGGTAGCACTGGCCAGCGCGGCCTGGATGGTGTCGATGTCGTCCTCGGTGAAGCTGAGCGTTTGTCCAGCGACGGTCATGGTGAAGCGTTTCATGCGCGGGCCTCCTGGCGGATCTCGAACGGAGCGTTCAGGGTCTGGTTGCGGGCGGCGACCCGCTCGGCGATCCAGCGATCGATCTCGGCTTCGAGCCAGGCGACGCTGTTCTCACCGATCGGCACCGGCGCCGGAAAGGTGCCCTTGTGGATGCCGTCGTAGATCGCCGAGCGGCTCTTGCCGGTCTTGAGCTCGACCTCGCGGCGGCGCAGCAGGCGGTTGCCAAGCTTGAGCGCATCGACGGGGGCGAAAGGTCGGTCGTGGTCGGGGTGTGGCGTGGTCATCTCTTGTCCCTGTAAGTCGGTCGTCGATTCCGAGCCTGGCGATACCCACGTTCCAACGGGGTAGGCCGGCTCGGGACAGGGACAGCTTGCCGGGGACGAGCAGGGGCCGCGAGCGATCGGCGTTGTAAAAATGGGTTTTACAACGCTGTTGTCTAATGGGGGAGGAGGTTGGCCTCTGGGAGATATTCGAATGGAAGAGAATTTATGTGGCACTGGGGCCTATTTTTTTTTCAACTCGTTCGGATCTGATAAGTACATTTTTATTATGTCTCCGTGTTGTAAGCCAAAATTACTATTTCCGAGATCACTTCGAATGGCCTTGTAAACATTGTCTACAGCTATCAAAATGTCTTCAGGATTATTGGGCCCCGAATTATGCGATTTAAATTTTAACCATGCTTTTATTACTTTTGGTGAAGACCAAAGTACGATGCCATCATTTAACTTGTCGAATTGATCCTTGTAATTTTCAAAAATTTCTTCCGGTGTAGAAAGCTCGCTATTCATTCGCTGCTGATCTCTTAACTCTCTTACTACATCAAAAAATATTTGATAAACTTCTATCTTATTCTCTCTGTGGCTTTCTGATATTTCCCTTTTTTTGCTCTGCCATTGAGAAAATATGATTCCGCATAAACCTATGAATGCTGCAATAATAGTTGCTAAGGCGGTTTTTTCCATATTGTGCAACATGGATATGAATGAATAGATGGAATAGAGTGCGGTAATGATAATAATTATTGGTATTATGAGTAAAGGTATTGTTTTGATTTTCATTTAGGCAATGTCCATTTAGGGGTGATCCATTTTGAGTCAGCTGAAAATCTTGTGGCTTGAAATGTATGTATCAGATTTAGAGAAATCTATCTAATGTATCCGCCCACTCCTGCATCATCTTCGGTCGTTGCTCGGGCGCCATATGTTCAGCATGGGTATAGACGCCTTCAATGCCGGGCAGCTTGTGCGATAGCTGAGTTTCGATCCATTCACGTGGATAGCCGCGCTCCTTGAGTCCGGTGGCGACTACATGGCGGGTGCCGTGGGGCACGTGGCGGCCGGCGTAACCGAGGCGCTTATAGGCCATGGACATGGTCATATCGGACATTGGTTTGCGAGTATCGTTACGGCCAGGAAAGAGAAGGGGATAGCTGCCGGTCATGTCGTGGAGCTCGTGCAGCAGCTTTACCGCCTGGCGGGGAAGGGGCACTTGGTGGGCACGGGCCATCTTCATTCGCTCGGCAGGGATCCTCCAGAGCTTGTTACCGAGATCGAACTCCTCCCACTTCGCTAATCGCAGCTCACCGGGGCGAACGGCGGTAAGAAACAGCAGACGTAATGCCCGGGTCACTAAAGGGTTGCCGTCGTAGTTAGCCAGCGCACGAATGAGTGCGGGAAGCTCTGCCTGACTGACGTGGGGGAAGTGGCGCTTGGTGGTAGCACGCTCGAGCGCGACGCCGAGATCGGCCAAGGGATTACCCGAGGCGCGGTCGGTGACGACGGCGAGGCGGTAGATATCGCGGCAGAAGGCATGCACGCGGCGTTTCTGCTCGTGTTTACCGGCAGCTTCGAGGCGCTTGATCACTTCCAGCCATTCCAATGGCTTGATCGAGTCGATTGGACGGTTGCCGACATGGGGAAAGACGTGCTGCTCGAGCGCGGCCCAGCTGAGCCTCGTTCGGTTGGAGGTCGGCTTCCAGCGCTTCGAAGCGTTGTCATGCCACTCCCTAGCCAAAGCCTTGAAGGTGTGCGACTCGTTGAACAGCTGGGTTCGCTTCTCTTCCTTGCGCTGTTCGGCAGGGTCGATGCCACGGCGCAGCAGCTTGCGCGCTTCGAAGACATACTCACGCGCATCGGACAGCGAGACTTCGGGAAAGCGGCCGAGCCCGAGCATGTTGCGCTTGCCGTTGGGGCGGTAGTAGCGCCATTGCCAAGCCTTGCGGCCGTTGGGGAACACGGTGAGCTGTAGGCCGTTGCCATCGGTGAGGGCGTATTGCTTTTCGGCCGGCTTGGCGCGGCGCACTTCCAGTACGGTCAGGGTCGTAGGCATACAAGAAAGATCTAACAGGGGGTGTATGCCTGCCAGTATGCCTATAAATGCATAGATCGGTCGAGATTGGACAGGAAGTGAGAGGAACTGAAATCGCCGAGATGAAGCGTAACTATTTGAATTTATTTGATTTATTTGGAATGCTCAGGAACGGTGCGGAAAGTCGGGTGGTGCCCCCAGCACGATTCGAACGTGCGACCTTCCCCTTAGGAGGGGGACGCTCTATCCAGCTGAGCTATGAGGGCGAGACGGTGATGGGCCGCTGCGGCGCACGATTATAGGGGTTCGATCGTGCGAGGAAAAGGCGCGGCTGGGCAAGCCGTGGGGTGGGGGGTAGAATCCGCGCCCTGACAAGGGCTGACCGATGGGGCTTGGCGATGCGCGAAGATCGGCATTTCGTCGGCGAGATGGCGGCGAAGTTCGAGCGTAGCCTCTATGGGGCGTCGCGGGGCCAGCTGCGTTTGGCGCTGCTGCAGGATACGGTGGCGCGTGAGTTGCCGCTGTCCGCTGAGCCGCTTTTGGATGCGGGCGGTGGGCTTGGGCAGATGGCCGAGTGGGCGGCGCGGCGCGGCCATGCGGTGACGCTGGTGGAGCCGGCGCAGGAGATGCTGTTGCGGGCGCGAGAGCGCTTGGCGGGTCTCGACGTGCGCTGCCTGCAGGGGGATTTGCAATCGCTCGAGCGGCTTGCGCCCGGGCCTTGGCCGCGTATCTTCTGCCATGCGGTGCTCGAGTGGCTGGCCGAGCCGCGCGCGGGGCTCGAGGCGCTGGCCGCGCAGCTGGCGCCGGGGGGCTGGATGTCGTTGATGGTGTTCAATCGCGATGCGCTGCGGTTCTCCAACGTGGTCAAGGGCAACCTCGAGCGGGTGCTGGAGGATCGTCTTGCCGGCGATGGTCGCCGCACTCGGCTGACGCCGATCTCGCCTTTGGGTCACGATGAAATAATCGATTGGCTCGATGCGTTGGGTCTCGAGGTCCACGGGGTCACCGGGATCCGGGTATTCCACGACTACCTGCGCAGCCGCTATCCGAGCGAGGAGGAGCTCGTCCTCCTGCGTCGGCTCGAGTTCGCCTACTGCCGCGCGGAGCCCTACTGGCGCCTCGGGCGCTACCTTCATTACAGCGTGCATCGCCCTGCCTGAATCCTGGGCGCGCGTTCCATTCCTATCGTTGCGGAGTTTCCATGAGTGCCATCGCCCCCGTCTGCCAACTGCTAGAGCGCCATGATCCTGCCCGCTATCGCGGCTGGTGGCGCGTCGCGCCGCCGCTCGAGACCAATCTGGTCCGAGCCGGTCGCGAGGCGTTCTGGAGCTCGAACGAGGCGGTGGGTGCTGCTTTCGCCGAGCGCGACCAGCAGGTTCACATCGGCATCGACGCGCCTGCGGAAAAGGGCGAAGGGGCGCTGCTGTTCTGGCCGAAGAGCCATGCGCTCGGTATCTGGTGGCTCGAGACCCTGTGCCGCTGGCTGGCGCCGGGGACGCCGATCGAGATCGTCGGCGAGCACCAGGGCGGGGTCAAGCGCGTGCCCAAGGTGCTCGAGGCGCACGCTATGCCGTGCGAGCGGATCGACAACGCGCGGCGCTGCTCGCTGTTCTCGAGCCGCACGGTGGCGCTGCCTGAGGGCAACGACGGATGGAGCGAGTTCGAGGCGCTGGGGCTGCGGCTCGCGAGCCACCCCGGGGTATTCGGCCACGGCAAGCTCGATGCCGGTACCGGGATGCTGCTCGAGCGGCTCGGCGAAGAGTACGCCAAGCGCGCGCCTGCGACGGCGCTGGACGTCGGCTGCGGCGATGGGGTGATCAGCGCTTGGCTGGCCCGCGCGGGCAGCCGGGTTTCGGCGCTCGATGTCGATCACTTCGCGGTCGAGGCTACCCGGCGCAGCCTGGCGCTCAATGGATTGCAAGGCGAGGTGACCGCCCACGACATGCTCCTGGGGGTGGAAGGGCGCTTCGATGCGATCGTCTCCAACCCGCCATTCCACCAGGCCCGTGATATCGACTACGGCCCCGCCCGCCGGTTGATCGAGATGGCGCCGTCTCACCTGAACCCCGGCGGTCGGCTCTACATCGTCGCCAACGTCTTCCTGCCTTATCGTGCGCCGCTGGAGGCCAGCTTCGAGCGGGTCGACACTTTGGTCGAGGATGGGCGCTTTCGGGTCTATCGCGCCGATCGCCCGCGGCCGAAGCGTCGCTGATCGTCTTCCCGCCTGTTCGTGGCTGTGCATCGCAGCTGGGGCAATGGCGCGGAATTGGCTGAACTCGTAGTCGATCAGGCGGTCACTTGTGGGAGGCTGGTCACTGCGCAGGCCAGGCCTGCGCGCCTTGGAGCGGCTGCGCCCATTCGCCGCGCTGCTCGACCGCTCGTCGATCACCGCCACGCTATGAGGTCAGGATGAGATCAGTAGGACTATCTGTAGGACGACGCACGCTACCCGCACTGCTTTTCACCGCCCTGCTCGCCGGCTGCGCGAGCGCGCCGGGTGGTGGGCAGGAGGGGGGGAGTACATCGAGTAGCGATGCCGGCGCACCGACGCTCGGTACCCCCGAGTGGCAGGCCTGGGTGGATCGCAAGATCGGCTCGGGTGATGGCCAGGGCCATGGGCCCGACGTGGGCTCCTCCGAATGGTGCTCGACGATCGACTTCCGGCTGTTCGGTGGCGCTTCCGGCCTGCCGCCGTGCTCGCCGCTCTGGAACCAGCGCGTCCATCACATGCTCACCGGCGAATGAGCCGGTGATGAGCGGGTATCCGCCGCTAGCGTGGCACCGGCGGATACTCGGTCAGCACCTGCGCCAGCAGCTCCGCGATCGCCTGAGCACGCTGGTCGGGGTTGTCGAGCTGGCCTAGCCCCTTCTCGGCGCGTCCGCGCCAGATCAGCCGGCCATCGCGGCCGTCGTACATGTCGATCTGCAGCAGGGTGGAGCTGTAGTAGCTCACCTGCGAGCGAAAGTAGGCCGGACCGCCCCAGGGTCCACCCCAGGGGCCATAGCGCCCGCGGGCGCCATAGGGGCCCCAGCCGCCGTAGTAGTAGTCGTAGAGCGTTTCGGTCTGCACCGGACGCTTGATCTCGGCCACCGAGGCCTGGATGCGCATGTCGGGCTGGGTTCCAGCGGCTGCCGGCAGCAGCCCCTTGGCCGGCAGCTGCTGTTGGAGCGCCTGGTCGATTCGCTGGCGGGTGAGGTCACTGCGCGTCAGCGGGTTGTCGGGGGTGAAGGTGACCGCCGGATCCATCCAGCTCCAGCTATGGTAGCTGGCGAAGTTACGGTTGGGGTCGAAGTCGCGCTGCGTCGTTACGCTGGCGCACGCACCGAGCACCAGCAGCATGGTGAACACGCTCGCGCCGCGCAGCGTGCGCTTGATGAGGGAGTGCATGACGGAATTCATGACGTGGCCCTCCTGGCCTATACGGCTGTATCTAGTGTAGACCCGGTGGCGGAGGCTACGTTCGATGTCAATGATAGTCGATCTCGATTATTACATAGCGGCGTAAGCCACCCGGCGTTTCGACCTCGATCTCGTCGTCCAGGCGCTTGCCGAGCAGGGCGCGAGCGAGCGGGGCGTCGATGCTGATCCAACCGCGCTTGCCGTCGGTCTCGTCGGGGCCGACGAGGCGCAGGCGCAGCTCCTCGCCGTGGTCGTCCTCGAGGCAGACGTAGGCGGCGAAGAACACCCGCTCGCGGTCGTCCGGTTTGCGTTCGACCACGGTGAGTTCGTCGAGCCGCTTGCCGAGGTAGCGGATCCTCGCGATGGTCTTGTTCAGCTCGCGTTTGTTGTACGTGTAGTCGGCGTTCTCGCTGCGATCGCCTTGGGCTGCGGCCTCGGCGACCTTGCGTGAGAGCTCGGGGCGGCGTTCGCTTCTCAAGTGCTCGTAGAGCCCTTGCATGCGCTCGAAGCCCGGGCGGGTGATCAGATTGCTCTTGGGTTCCTGGCGGGGATCCTTGGCCGGATCGCGCCAGCGGGTCATGTTGCGGCCTTTCATCCAGGCTCCTGGTCGATGCGGGACGCAAAGTCGCCGCGCTGATTCATGCTGATCGACGCCTCGCTTGAATTTGTCCGGCGAAACCATCATGTTGACAGCACACCCTGCACGTTCTCGATCGTCGCTCAGCCGGGACGATCCGCCGAAAGCCCCGCTAGTATCGCATTCGCCACACGGCCCGCAAGCGCGAGCGCTCGCACCGTGGGGATGACGTATAGCTGTATGGCCGGTTCACTAGCAGCGGTTCTCACATTGGCAGGGAGGAGAGCATGGATTCAGCAGACAGCCCCGAGCAGCGCGGCCAAGGCGAGGTCGAATTCGGCGCCGACGACGTCCGGTCCCAGCCAAGCGAGCTGCTCTACGAGGGATTCTTTCGCTTCGAGAAGCGTCGCTTCGTGCATCGTCGATTCGACGGCGGGTGGAGCGACGAGGTGGTTCGCGAGGTGCACGTTCGCTATGACGCGGTCGGTGTGCTGCTCTACGATCCCGCGCAGGACTGCGTGGTGATGGTGGAGCAGGTGCGCGCGGGAGTGGTCGGCCGCCCCGATGCGCCGACGCCGTGGCTGATCGAGCCGGTCGCCGGGCTGATCGACTCCGATGAGTGCCCCGAGCAGGTCGCTCGTCGCGAGACCATGGAGGAGGCCGGCTGCACCGTGGACGAGCTGATCCCGCTTTATGCCTACTACCCGAGCCCGGGTGCCTCCACCGAGCGGATCCAGCTCTACTGCGCGCTGATCGACAGTCGCGGCGTCGGCGGGGTGTACGGGCTTGCCGATGAGCAGGAAGACATCCGCGTTCACGTGATCGCGTTCCGCGACGCCTGGTTGCAGGTCGAGTCGGGAGGCATCGACAACGCCATGGCCTTGATCGCACTTCAGTGGCTGGCGCGGGAGCGCGCCACGCTTCGAGCTAGGAGCAATCGATGAACCAATCGACCAACAACAAGACCGCCTACGTCACCGATCTGAAGAGCCTGCAGGCGGAATGCACCAGCAACTTCCTGCGTCTGGTGCGCCTGCTCGGCGACTCGGATGCCGGCGAGCGAATCGATATCTCATTGGGGCGCGACGACCGTTCGTTCGGCTGCCTGCACCTCGAGATCGAGTCGCGCGCACCCTATACCACCGTGCTGCGCGTAAGCCAGAGCGGCGTACTCGAGGCGCTGATCGATTCGCCGCGGATGCGCGTGCATCTCTATCACGACGTACGCATGGCGGAAGTCACCGATTTCCAGCGCAAGCGCCATTTCCAGGGCCGCTATCGCTACCCCAACGCGCAGATGCACCAGCCCGATGAGAAGCTGCAGCTCAACCGCTTCCTCGGTGAGTGGCTCGACCACGCGATCGCCTATGGCCATACCGCCGACGTATCGCCATTGGGTTGAGCCGGGCGGCCCCGGCACCAGGAGCAATCGATGCGGCTGATCCAGCTCGGTGACATCCATCTGCGCGCCGATCCCGCGGCGCTGGTGCGCGGTGAGTCGCCGAACCGCCGCTTCGAGGCGGCGATCGCGGCGATCGGCCGCGAGCATTTCGATCATCTGCTGCTCGCCGGCGACGTCAGCGACGATGGCTCGGTAGCCAGCTATCGCCGGGTGATCGATGCCTGCGACGCTTTGGGGCGTTCGTGGAGCTGGATTCCCGGCAACCATGACGATCCGGCGACGATGGCGCGGCTGCGCCCGCTCGATGCGCCTGTGATGCTGGGCCGTTGGCGGTTGCTGCCGTTGGACAGCTGGGTGGCCGGAAGCGACGGCGGCGAGCTCGGGGCGGCCCAGCTCGCTCGCCTGGCCCAGTCGCTCGATCAGGCGTCCGGGCCGACGCTCGTCGCCCTCCACCATCCACCGATCGAACCGCCGGCGCGCTGGATGGGGGCGATCGAACTGTCTGATCGCGACGCCTTCTGGGCGACCCTCGATGCCGCCCGGCGTCCACCGCGCGGCGTGCTTGCCGGTCACATCCACATGGCGCTCGAGCAGCGTCGAGGAGACGTCCGGGTGCTGACCTCGCCGGGCTGCGTCGACCAGTTTCGTCGTGACGCGGACGAGTTCAGCGTCGATCGCGAGACGCTCCCGGGCTACTTGCGCCTGACCCTCGGCGATGATCAGTTCGACGTCGAGGTGGTGCGCTTCCCCTTCGACGCTCGCTGACGGCCCGGATCGATAGCGTTATAACTCGATCGCTCAAATACAGACATGCTGATTCTTTGACGTTATTAGCCGTGCCTATTAGGGTGGGGCGCATTTCCCCGTCCGTTCGTGGATGGCGGCTTTCCTCTTATTCGCGAGGTCCTGCATGACAGTCGATACGCATCCCACCGCTCAGGCGACCCCATCGCCCGAGCGGCTTACCCATCTCAAGCAGCTCGAAGCGGAATCGATCCACATCATCCGCGAGGTGGCGGCCGAGTTCCGCAACCCGGTGATGCTCTACTCGATCGGCAAGGACTCCTCGGTGATGCTGCACCTCGCACGCAAGGCGTTCTACCCGGGGCCGCCGCCGTTCCCGCTGATGCATGTCGATACCACCTGGAAGTTTCGCGAGATGATCGAGTTCCGCGACCGCATGGCCGCGGACTCGGGCATGGAGCTGATCGTCCACGTCAACGAAGAGGGGCGCGCGGCGGGGATCAACCCCTTCGACCACGGCAGCGCCAAGTACACCGACGTGATGAAGACCCAGTCGCTCAAGCAGGCGCTGAGCGAGCATAAGTTCGACGCGGCCTTCGGTGGCGCGCGGCGCGACGAAGAGGCCAGCCGGGCCAAGGAGCGCGTCTACTCGTTCCGCGATCGTCACCATCGCTGGGACCCGAAGAACCAGCGTCCCGAGCTCTGGAACCTCTACAACGGCAGGATCGACAAAGGCGAGTCGATTCGTGTCTTCCCGCTCTCCAACTGGACCGAGCTCGATATCTGGCAATACATCTATCTCGAGTCGATCCCGATCGTGCCGCTTTACTTCGCTGCGCCCCGGCCGGTGGTCGAGCGCGATGGCATGCTGATCAAGGTCGACGACGACCGCATGCCGCTGGAACCGGGCGAGGTACCGGAAGAGAAATGGGTGCGTTTTCGCACGCTGGGCTGCTATCCGCTCACCGGCGCGGTGGAGTCCCACGCCTCGACGCTGCCGGAGATCATCCAGGAGATGCTGTTGACCCGTACCTCTGAGCGTTCGGGGCGGGCGATCGACCACGACCAGGCGGGCTCGATGGAGCGCAAGAAACGTGAAGGCTATTTCTGAGGCGGCCGCGTCGCCGTCCCGCTCCCTTTGATTCGAGCTTTTTGAGGATTTCCACATGGCACACCAATCCGAGCTGATCGCCTCCGACATCGATCGCTACCTGCGCGAGCACGAGCGCAAGGACCTGCTGCGCTTCATCACCTGCGGCAGCGTCGACGACGGCAAGTCGACCCTGATCGGGCGGCTCTTGCACGACTCCAAGATGATCTTCGAAGATCAGCTCGCGGCGATCACCCGCGACTCCAAGAGCCGCGGCACCACCGGCGACAGGGTCGACCTGGCGCTGCTGGTCGACGGCCTGCAGTCCGAGCGCGAACAGGGCATCACCATCGACGTCGCCTATCGGTTCTTCTCCACCGACCGGCGCAAGTTCATCATCGCCGATACCCCCGGACACGAGCAGTACACCCGGAACATGGCCACCGGCGCCTCCACCGCGGCGCTCGCGGTGATCCTGATCGATGCGCGCTACGGGGTGCAGACCCAGACCCGCCGTCACAGCTTCATCTGCGACCTGCTCGGCATCCGCCGCCTGGTGATCGCGATCAACAAGATGGACCTGGTCGAGTTCAGCCAGTCGCGCTTCGAGGAGATCAAGCGTGACTATCTTGCCTTCGCCGAGAACCTCGATGGTCCCGAGCTGAGCTTCATCCCGATGTCGGCGCTCGAAGGCGACAACGTGGTTGGCCGCAGCGTCCATACCCCCTGGTACTACGAGGACCCCGAGGCCAAGCCGCTGCTCGAGCTGCTCGAGACGGTCGATATCGAGCGCGACAAGAACTTAGACGACCTGCGCTTTCCGGTGCAGTACGTCAACCGCCCCAACCTCGATTTTCGCGGCTATGCGGGAACGCTCGCCGCAGGCGTGCTGCGCCCCGGGCAGCAGGTTCGCGCGCTGCCCTCGCAGCGGGTATCGACGGTCGAGCGCGTGGTCACTTTCGATGGCGACCTCGACGCCGCCTATCCGGGCCAGGCGGTCACCGTGACCCTCGCCGACGAAATCGACGTCTCGCGCGGCGACTGGCTGGTGGGCATCGACGATCAGGTCGCCGAGAGCGATACCTTCGACGCCGACCTGGTCTGGATGAGCGAGCAGCCGCTGGTGCCAGGGCGTCAGTACGACTTCAAGCTCGCCACCCGCGAGGCCAGCGGCCAGATTGGCGAGATCCTCTACGGTATCGACGTCAACAGCCTCGATCACTACGCCACCGGGCAGCTGGCGCTCAACGACATCGCCAGGGTCCAGGTCGCGTTGACCCAGTCGGTGCCGCTCGATCGTTATCGGGTGAGCCCGGGGACCGGCAGCTTCATCGTCATCGACCGGTTGAGCAACGTGACCGTCGGTGCCGGCATGATTCGCGAGGCCCGCGAACCCGGCGAGGCATCGCGCGAGGTCGACTGGCAAGGCTTCGAACTCGAGCTCAATGCCCTGGTGCGGCGCTATTTCCCGCACTGGGAAGCCAAGGACCTGAGCGAACTGCTCAAGCACTGAGCCAGCGAGTGTAAGTCACTGGCCTGAATGAAAAAGAAGCCGGATCGCCATGGCGATCCGGCTTCTTTTCCTGCGGCAATGCGTTTTGCGATGCGCAGGGAGCGCACTCCTGGCCACTCCTAGCCGAACAGGCTCATCGCGCTGGGGGTGCTGACCGGCAGTCGGGAGGGGGCGGCGTCGGCGAGCTGGGCGATCATCCGCCCGCTGTGCCCGAAGGCCTCGAGCCGGCACTGGATGCCATCGGCGCTCGGCTGGCTGATCAGCCAGGTCTCGGCGATCGCGCTGCGCTCCAGGCTCAGGCAGGCGCCGCCGCCGAGCGCTTCGATGTGATCCGCACGCTCGCCGACGTGGCCGTACAGCGCCGCGTGGCTGTGCACGCCCCCTGCGTTGGCGACGCTCAGGCGCAACGCGCGACGCGCGCGGGCCGCGCGCTCGAGGGTGGAGACGAAGCAGCGCGGGGTCATTCGTTGGGCATAGCGGTTCTCCACCGCCCGGTAGGCATCGATGCGGCGCAGGTGGTGGCGACGCAGCAGCGCGGAGAACTCGGTCTCGTCGCGCATCGCCTTCCATTCGTCGACCAGTCGTGGCAACCGTTCGGGCGGCGCCGGGGCGACCTCCACCAGGTCGGTGAAGGCGGGCTCCCGTGCCCACTGCAGTCGGGCCAGCCGGTCCCAGCCTTCTCCGCGCGGCTGCTCCGGGGCGCTGCTGATCCGGTGCAGCATCCGCCCGTAGCGGTCGAAGACCTCGATCGCCGGTTCAGCGTCCTCGCTCAGGCAGGCCCAGTACCAGTGCGGCAGCAGCATGCGCAGGGAAAGCGCCGCGTTCTCGAGGCCCGCGATGCGCAGCCGTGGGCTTGTACTCTTCAGCCGCGCGTGGGGCGAGGTGGTGATGATCTCGAGCGCGCCGAGCGAGGGCAGGCGCATCACCAGGTCGCAGGGCGTGAGTGCGAGGCCGGTGACACCGTGGCCGAGGCGTGCCGCCTGGATCTGCCCCTGGCTGACGCCGAGCTGGCCGGCGAGCTTATGGATGCTGAAATCTGGCACCCGCGAACGGGCTTCGAAGAACGCCTCACGAATGAAGGGAGCTTGGCTCATGTCGACACCTCGCGAGCGGCTTGAGGCTCCGCGCCTTCGATACGATGGCGCGGAGCAAAAATGCGGTAGGAGTGAAAACGAGAATATTTGCTATTAACGCGACAGGCAATCATCACCGGCTTCTGTCGGTGAATGAATTTATATCAATATCTGTTTCGTGATTGTTCGTGGCTATGGATGGGGTTCATCGCCCGCGCTGAGCGATCAGCACTGCCCGGCGCGGTGCGGGGTGGCCCTCCACGGTCAGCCGGCGATCGTCGGGATCGAGGAAGTCGGCGAGCGATTGAAAGCGCATCCAGTCGGTGCTGCGCTGCTCTTCGAGCGAAGTGTCGCCCTCGTCGACCACGCGGACGTTCTCGAAGCCGCAGCGCTCGAGCCAGTGGGCCAGCGCCTGGGACGAGGGCAGGAAGTAGACGTTGGGCATGCTGGCATAGCGCTCGCCCGGCACCAGCACGCGCTCGGCATCGCCTTCGACCACCAGGGTCTCGAGCACCAGCTCGCCGCCCGGGCGCAGCGCCTCGCGCAGCTGGTGGAGATGATCGAGCGGGGAGCGGCGATGGTAGAGCACACCCATCGAGAACACCGTGTCGAAGGCCTCGAGACGCTCGGGCAGCGCCTCGATGCCGACCGGAAGGAAATGGGTGCGCCCGCCGTCGGCGTCGCCGACGAAATGGCGCACCGCCTGGAACTGGAAGAAAAATCGCGGCGAAGGGTCGATCACCAGCACGAAGGCCGCCCCGGCGCCGGCCATCCGCCAGCCGTGGTAGCCGCTGCCGCCGCCGACGTCGAGCACCCGGCGCCCGCGCAGCTCTTGCAGGTGTGGCGCGATACGCTGCCACTTCCAGTCGGAGCGCCATTCGGTATCGATCTCGATGCCGCCGAGCGAGAACGGCCCTTTGCGCCACGGCATCAGCTGGCGCAGCAGGTTCTCGCAGCGCGCGCGATCCGCGGCTGACAGCGCGAGATCGACCTCCACCCGGTCGGCGTCCAGCCTCACCCGGCGCTCGGCCGGCAGTACCGGCAGCTTCTCCACCGCGCGCTGCCAGCCGGGCAGGTCGCCGTGGCGCCTGCGGTCGAGTCCGGTGGCGAGCTGCTCGGGCAGGCGCGCCAGCCAGCGTTCGAGGCCCTGGTCGACGAACGCATGGAAGAGGTCGTGGTGGTGGGGGTCGTAGGTCGACAACGTGCGGCTTCCCGAGCTTAGCTGGCCTTGAGGGCGAGGATCGAGGCGAAGTTGAGATACTGGAACCAGGTGAAATGGCGGGCGAAGCCGGCTGCTTCCAAGCGCTGGTGGTGGAGCTCGAGGGTGTCGGTCAACATCACCTCTTCCAGGGCGCTGCGCTTCTGGCTGATCTCGAGCTGGGAGTAGCCATTGGCGCGCTTGAAGTCATGGTGCAGATCGAAGATCTCATGCTCGATCTCTTCGGGCTCGAAACGGACCTTCTCCGACAGCACCAGCACTCCGCCCGGCTCGAGCGCGTCGAAGAGCCGCTCTAGCAGCTCTGCGCGACGCTCTGGCGGCAGGAATTGAAGGGTGAAGTTGAGCACGATCATCCCCGCGCTTCGATACTCGAGCGCGAGAATGTCGCCCTCGATCAGCTCGACGTCGTCGAGCCTCGCCGCCGGGCAGTGCGCGGCGAGGTTGGCCCGGGCCCGCGCCACCATCGCCGGCGAGAGGTCCACCGCGGTGAGGGTGAACGGGCGCTCGGCGAGGCGTTCGCAGATCGCAAGGCTCGCCGCGCCGTGGGAGCAGCCGAGATCATAGATGTGGGCGCCGGGGCGCAGGTGGCGTTCGGCGAACAGCGCACACATCGCGGTGATCTGGGCATAGCCCGGCACCGAGCGGTTGATCATGTCGGGGAAGCAGTGGGCGACGCGCTCGTCGAAGGAGAAGCGCGAGATACGCTCCTGCGGCGTGGCGTAGATCTGATCCTGCTGGGCGTCTTTCATTGAGCTTGACCGAAACTTTCGTAAGATGACGAGCTAGCGGAACCATGGCCTCGTCGCTGAGCGCCATTCTACGCCGTCGATGCCGCTGGTTACACGGCGGCAGGCGACTTGTAGCGGCGCGACGAGCTATCCTGCCGCACACTGGCTTATGCTTACGGAAGATTCAAAGGTTCGCCGAACCCGAGCGGCCGCGCTCGCGCGGGCGCGGCGACCGCCCCACCGTCCACCCCGGGAGAGAGCACGCAAGATGTCGATCACACAGACCCCCGCATGGAAGGCCCTCGAATCGCACCTCGAGGGCGGTATGCGCGACGTCCACCTCAAGACCTTGTTCGCCGAGGGCGAGCGGTTCACCGACTTCTCTCGCCAAGCGGCCGGCATCACCCTCGATCTGTCCAAGCAGCGGATGCGTCGCGAGACCCTCGATAAGCTGCTCGCGCTGGCCGAGGAGGCTGGGGTCAAGGAAGCGATCCAGCAGCTCACCCGGGGTGATGCGATCAACCTCACCGAAGGCCGCCCGGCGCTGCATACCGCGCTGCGCCTGCCCGCCGACGCCGAGCTCGAGCTCGATGGCCGCAACGTGGTCGCCGATGTCCACGCTTCGCTGGCGAGAATGCGCACGCTGGTCGAGCGGCTTCACTCCGGGCAGTGGAAGGGCGCCACCGGCAAGGTGATCACCGACGTGGTAAACCTCGGCGTCGGCGGTTCCGATCTCGGTCCGCTGATGGTCTCGAGCGCGCTGCGTGGCTACCGGGTGGATGTCGACAACCCGGTCGCGGTCCATTTCGCCTCGACCATCGATGGCACCCAGCTCGCCGACGTACTGCCGAAGCTCGACCCCGAGACCACCATCTTCATCTACTCGTCGAAGTCGTTCGGCACCATCGATACCAAGGCCAACGCCGATACCGCGCTGGTCTGGCTGAACCGGGGCACCGGCGTGGAGGAGGCCGCGCTCAAGGCGCAGCACTTCATCGGCGTCTCGACCAAGCCCGAGAAAATGGCCGAGTGGGGCTTCGCCGAAGAGCACCGGGTGCTGTTCTGGGACTGGGTCGGCGGGCGCTACTCGCTATGGAGCGGGATCGGGCTCGGCATCGCGATCGAGGTCGGGATGGACAACTTCCAGCGCCTGCTCGCCGGTGCCCACCAGATGGACGAGCACTTCCGCCATGCTCCGCTGGCCGACAACCTGCCGGTGCTGTTCGCCCTCGCCGGGATCTGGAACGTCAATTTCCTCGATATCCGCTCGCTCGCGGTGCTGCCCTACGATGGCCGGCTCAAGTACCTGCCCGGCTACTTCCAGCAGCTCGAGATGGAGTCCAACGGCAAGTCGGTGACCAACGCCGGCGCCCCGGTCGATTATTCCACCTGCCCGGTGCTGTGGGGCGAGGTCGGGCCGAACGGCCAGCATGCCTTCTACCAGCTGCTCCACCAGGGTACCCAGGCGGTCGCCTGCGACTTCATCGCGCCGATCAACCGCTATGATGAGATCGAGAACGACGCCCTGCGTGAGAGCTTCAAGACCCAGCATCGCCTTGCGTTGGCCAACTGCTTCGCCCAGTCGCGGGTGCTGATGCTCGGCGATGAAGCGGTCAAGAGCGAGCAGACGCCGCCTCCCTACAAGCGCTACGCCGGCAACCAGCCCTCCTCGACGATCCTGCTCGAGTCGATCACCCCGGAGAGCGTCGGCGCCCTGGTCGCGCTCTACGAGCACAAGGTGTTCGTCCAGGGGGTGATCTGGGACATCGATTCGTTCGATCAGTGGGGCGTCGAGCTCGGCAAGAAGATCGCTACCGAGACCGAGGCGATCCTGCTCAGCGGCGAGGGGCTCGACCAGCTCGACGACTCCTCGCGCCATCTGGTCGAGCGGGTGCGGCGCGGCTAGTCCGACCGGCAGCGGCTCGCCTCCCCGGCGCGTTCGAGCGTCGGCGAGGCGAGCGTGAAAGAGAAATGCGGCTGTCTATGCATACAGGTTATGCGCTATGCTGGGTCGCCTCTCTGGCGTTGGTGTCTCGCTGAGCGTCGATCGCGCCGGCGCCAGAGCGGGCATTGCCTTACGTCGTCGCCTCGTGGAGCGGCGCGAGCGGAGAAAGCGAGTGTCCGTCGACAACGTCCTCTACCTGCACGGCTTCAATAGCCATCCCGACTCCCCCAAGGCTCGACAGACCTGTGACGCCTGTGCGCGGTTGGCGTCGCGGCCGCGTTTCGTCGCGCCGGTATTGCCCAACCGTCCGGCGGACGCGTTCGCGGTGGTGCTCGAGGCGTTCGATTCCCTCGAGGGGCCGACGCTGGTGATCGGCAGCTCGATGGGGGGCTTTCTCGCCACCTGCCTGGCCGAGCGCCGGCAGGTCGCGGTGCTCGGCCTGATCAATCCGGCGGTGCACCCGGTTCGCCTGGCGCGCGGCATGGTCGACGTCGAGCAGGTCAATCCGGTCACCGGTGCGCGCTCGCGGGTCGAGCCCTGCTACGTAGACCAGCTGCTCGAGCTCCAGCCGGGCAGGCCGCGCGAGCCCTCGCGTTTCACCGTGCTGCTCGGCGGCTGCGACGAGGTGCTCGATCACCGCGAGGCGCTGCGTTTCTACCGCGGCGCGCGGGTGCTGGTGGTACCAGGAGACAATCATGCGCTCGGCGCCTATCCGCGCCTGCTGCCCGGGCTGTTAGCCCGCGCCGGCCTGATCGGATAGGATTCCGGGCAACCCGTGACGCCGCAGGGCGTCGCCCCAGTTCATCATTCGCGATTATCCAGCCCTAATGAGTCAATACAGCGCCAGCTCCATCGAGGTCCTTTCCGGTCTCGACCCGGTGCGCAAACGCCCGGGGATGTACACCGACACCAGCCGTCCCAACCACCTGGTCCAGGAGGTGGTCGACAACAGCGTCGACGAGGCGCTGGCCGGCCACGCCCGCTCGATCGTCGTAAGGCTGCGCGAGGACGGCGGGATTGAGGTCGAGGACGACGGCCGGGGAATGCCGATCGACATCCACCCCGAGCACGGGGTCAGCGGGGTCGAGCTGATCCTCACCCGGCTGCATGCGGGGGGCAAGTTCTCCAATTCGAGCTATCGCTTCTCCGGCGGCCTGCACGGGGTCGGGGTGTCGGTGGTCAACGCACTGTCGACCCGGCTCGAGGTCGAAGTCAGCCGCGACGGCGCGCGCCACGCGATCGCCTTCGCCAACGGCGACAAGGCCGAGGAGCTGCATCAGATCGGCAGCGTCGCCAAGCGGGCCACTGGTACCCTGGTGAGGTTCTGGCCGGATGCCAGCTACTTCGACAGCGCCAAGGTCTCGGTCTCCCGGCTGCGCCACCTGCTGCGCGCCAAGGCGGTGCTCTGCCCCGGGCTCAAGATGACGCTGGTCGACACCGACGGTGCCGAGAGCGTATGGCAGTACGAGGACGGCCTGCGCGACTATCTGGTCCAGGCGCTCGATGGCTTCGAACTGCTGCCGAGCGAGCCCGTCCTCGGCCACGGCGAGGATGACGAGCACCACGTCGATTGGGCGGTGCAGTGGCTGCCCGAGGGCGGCGAGGCGCTGCAGGAGTCGTACGTCAACCTGATCCCCACCCCGCTTGGCGGCACCCACGTCAACGGCCTGCGCAGCGGGCTGGTCGAGGCGCTGAAGGAGTTCTGCGACTACCGCAGCCTGGTGCCCAAGGGCGTCAAGCTGACCGGCGACGACCTGTGGGAGCGGATATCCTTCGTGCTCTCGGTGAAGATGCATGACCCGCAGTTCGCCGGCCAGACCAAGGAGCGGCTCTCATCGCGGGCGGTCGCCGGGGTGGTGTCGGCATCGGTGAAGGACGCCTTCTCGCTGTGGCTCAACACCCACACCATGGAGGCCGAGCAGCTCGCCGAGCTCGCGATCAGCGCCGCCCAGCGCCGCCTGCGCGCGGCCAAGAAGGTGGTGCGCAAGAAGATCACCCAGGGCCCCGCGCTGCCCGGCAAGCTGGCCGACTGCTCGAGCCAGGACCCGGCGGCGAGCGAGCTCTTCCTGGTCGAGGGCGACTCTGCCGGCGGCAGCGCCAAGCAGGCGCGGGATCGCGAGACCCAGGCGATCCTGCCGCTGCGCGGCAAGATCCTCAATACCTGGGAAGTGGATTCCAACGAGGTGCTCAATTCCCAGGAGATCCACGACATCGCCGTCGCCCTCGGCCTCGACCCGGGCAGCAGCGATCTCTCCAAGCTGCGCTATCACAAGGTCTGCGTGCTTGCCGACGCCGACTCCGACGGTCTGCACATCGCCACGCTCCTGTGCGCGCTGTTCGTTCGCCACTTCCCGAGCCTCGTCGATGCCGGCCACGTGTTCATCGCGATGCCGCCGCTCTATCGCATCGACCTCGGCAAGGAGGTCCACTATGCGTTGGACGAGAGCGAGAAGGCGCAGATCCTCAAGCAGCTCGCCGGCAAGCGCGGCACTCCGAACGTGCAGCGTTTCAAGGGGCTGGGCGAGATGAATCCGATCCAGCTGCGCGAGACCACCATGGCGGCGGACACCCGGCGCCTGGTGCAGCTCACCCGCGACGCAGGCGACGGCACCCTCGATCTGCTCGACATGCTGCTGGCGAAGAAGCGTGCCGGCGACCGGCGCAACTGGCTCGAGCGCTACGGCGATCTCGCCGAGGTGGAGGCATGAGGTTGATCAAGTCCAGGCAAGCCGTAGCAGTGAAGGAAGTCCGATCCAATGGCCGATAATTCCGATTTCGAAGCACCCGTCGCCGTGGGCGAGGGCGATGTCGAGCGCCTGCCGCTCAAGCGCTACACCGAGAAGGCGTATCTCGACTACTCGATGTACGTGATCCTCGATCGCGCGCTGCCCAATATCGGCGACGGCCTCAAACCGGTGCAGCGGCGCATCATCTATGCGATGCGCGAACTGTCGCTGACCGCCAACGCCAAGCACAAGAAGTCGGCACGTACCGTCGGCGACGTGCTGGGCAAGTTCCACCCTCACGGCGACAGCGCATGCTACGAAGCGATGGTGCTGATGGCGCAGCCGTTCAGCTATCGCTACCCGCTGGTCGACGGCCAGGGCAACTGGGGCAGCCCCGACGATCCCAAATCGTTCGCCGCGATGCGCTATACCGAGGCGCGGCTGTCGCGCTTCTCCGAGGTGCTGCTCGGCGAGCTCGGGCAGGGCACGGTCGACTGGGTACCCAACTTCGACGGCACCCTCGACGAGCCGGCGGTGCTTCCTTCACGGCTGCCGCACGTGCTGCTCAACGGCGGCTCCGGCATCGCCGTCGGCATGGCCACCGACATCCCGCCCCACAACGTCGGTGAGCTGGTCGAGGCGACCATCCACCGGCTGCGCCATCCAGAGGCGACGGTCACCGATCTGTGTCGCTACCTGCCGGCGCCCGATTTTCCCACCGCCGCCGAGATCGTCACCCCTCGCGACGATCTCACCAAGCTCTACCAGAGCGGGCGCGGCTCGGTGAAGATGCGCGCGCGCTACCGGGTCGAGGAGGGCGACGTGGTGATCACGGCGCTGCCCTACCAGGTCTCCGGCGCCAAGGTGCTCGAGCAGATCGCCGCGCAGATGCAGGCCAAGAAGCTGCCGATGGTCGCCGACCTGCGCGACGAATCGACCCACGAAGAACCGACGCGGCTGGTGATCGTGCCGCGCTCCAACCGGGTCGATGTCGAGGCGCTGATGGCGCATCTGTTCGCCACCACCGATCTCGAGAAGAGCCACCGGGTCAACATGAACCTGATCGGCCTCGATGGGCGCCCGCGAGTGATGGCGCTCGACGAGCTGCTCGGCGAGTGGCTCGAGTTCCGCCGCACCACGGTGCGCCGGCGCCTCGAGTACCGGCTCGGCAAGGTGGTCGATCGGCTGCACATCCTCGAGGGCCTGCTGGTCGCCTACCTCAATATCGACGAGGTGATCAGGATCATCCGCGAGGAGGACGAGCCGAAGCAGGCGCTGATGGCGGCCTTCGCGCTGAGCGAGCGCCAGGCCGAGGCGATCCTCGAGCTGCGGCTGCGTCACCTGGCCAAGCTCGAGGAGTTCAAGCTCCGCGGCGAGCAGGAGGAGCTCGAGGCCGAGCGCAAGCGGCTCGAGGCCCTGCTCGGCAGCGAGTCGAAACTCACCGACCTGATCGAGCAGGAGCTGCGCGAGGATGCCGAGAAGTTCGGCGACGAGCGTAGAAGCCCCTTGGTCGAGCGCGAGGAAGCCCGTGCGCTCTCCGAAGTCGAACTGCTCGGTGCCGATCCGATCACCGTGGTGCTCTCCAGCCGTGGCTGGATCAGAAGCGCCAAGGGCCACGACATCGATCCCACCTCGCTCTCCTACAAGGCCGGCGACGATTATCTCTGCAGCGTGCGCGGCAAGACCAACCAGAGCCTGATCCTGCTCGACGACAGCGGGCGCAGCTACACCCTCAGCGCCCACCAGCTGCCCTCCGCCCGTGGCCAGGGCGAGCCGGTCACCGGCAAGGTCAACCCGCCGGCCGGCGCGCAGATGGTGGCGATGATGCTCGACGTCCCCGAGGCGCGCTATCTGCTCGCAAGCGATGGCGGCTACGGCTTCGTCACCGCGCTCGAGTCATTGGTCGGACGCTCGCGCGCCGGCAAGGCGGTGCTCACCCTGCCCAAGGGCTGCGCCGTGCTTCCGCCGCGGCGGGTCGAGCCGGACATGCGCATCGCGCTGGTCTCGAACGTCGGGCGGCTATTGGTCTTCGATGTCGGCCAGCTGCCCGAGCTGAACAAGGGCAAGGGCAACAAGATGATCGACATCCCCGGTGCGCGCGCCGCCTCGCGCGAGGAGTTCGTCCGCGACCTCGTGCTGCTGCCGCAGGGCGCCTCGCTGGTGATCCACGCCGGCCGGCGTAAACTGACCCTCAAGCCCGCCGACATCGAGCACTATCTCGGCGAGCGCGGGCGGCGCGGAAGCAAGCTGCCCCAAGGGCTGCAGCGCGTCAGCAAGCTCGAAGTCGAGGAGGTGCGTGGATGACCCTGCGTTTTCTGATCCATGCCGCCGGTGCCGCCCGGCCGGGCCAGCTCGCGGCCCTTGGGCTCGCGCTGGCGCGCGCCGACGCGAGGCTGCTCGACGTCGAGCAGCGGGTCACCTTCGGCAGCGTCGATTTCGACCTGCTGGTGGAGATCGAGGGCGATGCGTCTCGCGAGGCGCTCGAGGGCGAGCTCAGCGACGCGAGCGACCAGAGCGGTCTGGAGGTCACCCTGTTCTCGGTCGAGCGCGCTGATCAAACCCGCTGGCACGAGGCCGGCGCCCAGCCGCGGCTGGTGCTCTCGCTGATGGGACCGCGGCTGCCCGCGCTGGTGGTGGCCGAAGTAGATCGGCTGATCGGCACCCATGGGCTTGCGATCGAGGGGATCGAGCGGCTCTCCGGCCCTGGCGCCCTCGACGATGAGCCCGGCACCTTGGGTGCCTGTCTCGAGTTTCGCCTGCGCGGTGAAACCGATATCGATGCCCTGCGCCGCGCGGCGCAGGGCGTGGGCGAAACCCACGGCGTCGACATCGCCCTGCAGGAGGACGACGTCTGGCGTCGCCACCGTCGGTTGGTCTGCTTCGACATGGACTCGACGCTGATCAAAGCCGAGGTGATCGACGAGCTGGCGCGCCGCCACGGCGTGTATGAGGAGGTCGCCGAGGTCACCGAGCGTGCGATGCGCGGCGAGCTCGACTTCCAGCAGAGCTTCCGGCAGCGGATGAGCAAGCTCGACGGGCTCGACGAGTCGGTGCTCGCTGAGATCGCCGATGAGCTGCCGCTGATGGACGGTATCGAGCGGCTGATGGGCGAGCTCAAGCGGCTCGGCTATCGCACCGCCATTATCTCCGGCGGATTCACCTACTTCGCGCGCCGCTTGCAGGAGAGGCTCGGCTTCGACGAGGTGCATGCCAACGAGCTGGTGATCCGCGATGGCAAGGTCACCGGCGAGGTGAGCGAACCGATCATCGATGCCGAGCGCAAGGCGTGGCTCTTGCGCCAGATCGCCGAACGCGAGGGGCTCGACATGGCCCAGACCGTAGCCGTAGGTGACGGCGCCAACGACCTCAAGATGCTCGCCGCGGCCGGGCTCGGAGTCGCCTTCCACGCCAAGCCGCTGGTACGGGAGCAGGCCCGCCAGTCGATTTCGACCCTTGGCCTCGATGCGCTGCTCTATCTGCTCGGCTACCGGCATGGCGAGCTCAACGCCTGAATCCGCCGTTCCCGCCGCCCGACCCCGGGTGGCGGTCGCCGCCGTGGTGATGCGCGCTACGCAGGTGCTGCTGGTCGGCAGCCATCGCGCTGGGATCGAAGGTTACTGGGGCTTTCCCGGCGGCAAGCTTGAGTTTGGCGAGACCCTGTTCCAGGCGGCCGAACGCGAACTCCTCGAGGAAACCGGGGTCGCGGCCGTCGCGCGCGAGGTCCTCACCGCGGTCGACGTGCTGGTGGGGGAGGCCGTGCGCCCGCGCGCCCACTTCGTGTTGATCGCAACGCTTTGCGAGTACCAGGCTGGTGAACCGGTCGCTGCCGACGATGCCGAGTCGGCGGGCTGGTTCCCGTTCGATCGGCTCGATTCTCTCCCCCTGTATCCAAGCGTCTCGGCAATCGTCGAACTCGCCCGGCAGCGCTCGAGCTGAGTTTTACCCGAGCGCTGCGTCCATTTCCCGTTCCCTGTCGCATCCCGGCGATGGGCCAAGGCTGATGCGCTTGACTCCGGCTTCCGCCAGCTCGGCGACGCTGAACGTCGGCACCGGCGGCTTCGAACGCTTGCAGCCTCCTGATGGTGTCGTCCAGGTCGGTACGGCCCCAGAGGAAGTTCTCGCAGCGCGCGGTCAGGACGAAATCGTGCGTAAGCGTATCGCGGGCTTCCGCCGCGGCCTGGATTCGTTCGACCGCTAGTCCGAAGTCATGGATCGGATCGTCCCGCCGAACGCGGTGGAAATGGCCCCGAACCCGGCGAGCGTCGCGGCTGGGGAGGGCGTGGGCCAGGGGATAGGCGATCGACGCGGGGTGATTGACCAGCATGCCGCTACGTGTTTATTTGGATGGCATGAAAAATTCATTGCCATTCGCCTCGCTTCGACTTACCCCGCCCGCACGCTGATGGCGTGCAGGTGCCGCTCCGTGCGGCGAAAAAGGGTTGAGGATCGAATCAGCGGGGTAGGGCAATGAGTGCACAACGATCGAATGAAGCAGTACGGTCGGATCGATACGAGGCGAGGGATCGCCGCGTCCAGGCATCATTTCCTACGCGCCAGCGGGCCATGTCCGCTGGCGCGTATCTTTTTCGTCATCTTTTCATTGGTAATTTTCATTTGCAGCAAGTCAATCCCCGGCGCCCGCGGGCGCCGCGAACTGGAGTGGTGAAATGAACGAGAGTCGCTTCCAGCCGGCCATGGGCAAGTACCGACCTTTCGATATCGTCGCGCTCGACGACCGCCAATGGCCGGGCAAGCGTATCGAGCGGGCACCGATCTGGGCCAGCGTCGACCTGCGCGACGGCAACCAGTCGCTGATCGATCCGATGGACGGCGAGCGCAAGTGGCGCTTCTTCGAACTGCTGGTGTCGCTCGGATTCAAGCAGATCGAGGTAGGGTTCCCATCGGCCTCGCAAACCGACTTCGATTTCCTTCGCGAACTGATCGAAGGCCAGCGGGTGCCGGACGATGTCACCCTACAGGTGCTCACCCCTGCGCGCGCGCCGCTGATCCAGCGCACCTTCGAGGCGCTTTCGGGCGCCAAGCGGGCGATCGTGCATCTCTACAACGCCACCTCGCCGCTTTTTCGCGAGACCGTGCTGGGGCTCGATCGGGATGGCTGCAAGCGCCTCGCGGTCGAGCATACCGCGCTGGTGCGTCGCCTGATGGAGGAGCACCCCGGCACCGACTGGACCTTCCAGTATTCCCCCGAGCACTTCACCACCACCGAGCTCGACTACTCGCTCGAGGTCTGCGAAGCGGTGCTCGATACCTTCGGTGCCAGCCCGGCGCGCAGGGTGATCCTCAACCTGCCGGCCACCGTCGAGGTCGCGACCCCCAACGTCTACGCCGACCAGATCGAGTGGTTCTGCCGTCATCTGCGCGTGCGCGAACGCGCCATCATCAGCCTGCATCCGCACAACGATCGCGGCACCGGGATCGCCGCCGCCGAGCTGGGCCTCATGGCCGGCGCTGACCGGATCGAGGGCACGCTGTTCGGCAACGGCGAGCGCACCGGCAACGTCGACATCGTCACCCTGGCGATGAATATGTTCATCCAAGGCATCGACCCCGAGCTCGACCTTTCCAATCTCACCCCGGTGATGCGCGAGGTCGAGCACTGCAATCAGCTGCCGGTGCATCCGCGTCATCCCTACGTCGGTGACCTGGTATTCACCGCCTTCTCGGGCTCGCATCAGGACGCGATCAAGAAGGGCATGGCGAGCCGCCGCGCATCGCTCGCCAGCGGCGAAACGCCGCTGTGGGAGGTGCCTTACCTGCCGGTCGACCCGCTCGACGTCGGGCGCAACTACGAGGCGGTGATCAGGGTCAACAGCCAGTCGGGCAAGGGCGGAATCTCTTATCTGCTCGAACAGGATCACGGCATCGCGCTGCCGCGACGGCTGGCGATCGAGTTCAGCCAGGTGGTGCAGGAGATCGCAGACCGCACCGGGCGCGAGATCACCTCCCCGATGATCCATCGCGCCTTCCTCGACGAGTACCGGCTCGATGCGCCCTATCGACTGCTGCGCCAGCGGATCGAGGAACGCAATGGCGAGGTTGCGATCGTCGCCGAGATCGAGGGGCCGCAAGGCGGGATTTCGCTTGCGGGGCAGGGCAACGGCCCGCTATCGGCGCTGGTGAATGGGCTGCGTGGCCAGGGCTTCGATATCGACGTGATCGACTACCACGAAAACTCCCGCGGCCAAGGCGCCGACGCCGAAGCGATCGCCTTCGTCGAGCTGCGTGCCTCGGGGCGCCCCGTGTTCGGCGTCGGGCTCCACGTCAACACCACCACGGCGACGCTGATCGCCGCGCTTTCCGCGCTCTCGCGCGCCGTGCGGCAGGACGAGGTGGAAGGGATGGCGCTGAGCGTCTGAACCCTAGGGCTTGATCGAAGCTTAACTCGGGGCTAGATTCGAGCGATGGATCCAAGCGCGCGAGGGCATCGTCTCTCGCGCGCTTCGTGTTTCATCCATCCATCTTCCCTGACGAGGTGCAAGTGGCGCACGACTCCTCCGAGCAGCTGAACTCCGCGGCACGTCTTTCATCCAGCCGCACTGCCCTGGCGATCCTGGCGTTGGCCGTGGGCGGCTTTGGGATCGGTACCGGCGAGTTCTCGATCATGGGCCTGCTGCCTGAACTCTCCGCCGGTCTCGGCATCGACGAAACCCGCGCGGGAGGGCTGATCAGCGCCTATGCCCTCGGCGTCGTGGTCGGCGCGCCGCTGATCGCGGTGGGTGCTGCGCGCTGGCCACGCCGCTGGCTGCTGCTCGCGCTGATGGGGATCTATGCGGCCGGCAACTTCGCAAGCGCCCTGGTCCCAGGCTTCCTACCGATGATGCTGGCGCGCTTCGTCAGCGGTTTGCCCCATGGCGCCTACTTCGGCGTTGCCGCCCTGGTCGCCGCCTCGCTGGTCGAGCCTCATCGGCGTGGACGAGCGGTCGGCCGGGTGATGCTCGGCCTCACCGTGGCGACGCTGATCGGCAATCCGATCGCGGTGTGGCTTGGCCAGCTGCTCGGCTGGCGCAGCGCCTTCGCCGCGGTCGGTATGATCAGCCTGCTCACTGTGGCGCTGCTGCTGGTCTTCCTCCCCGACGATCGCTCCGCTGCGAGCAGCTCGCCGCTTCAGGAACTCGGCGCGCTGCGCAATCCCGACATCTGGTTGACCCTGGGCATCGGTGCGATCGGCTTCGGCGGTATGTTCAGCGTGCTCAGCTACATCGCGCCGACCGTGACCCAAGTGAGCGGACTCTCGACCGGCTGGGTGCCGGTGGCGCTGGCGGCGTTCGGACTGGGCACCATCATCGGCAGCCAGGTCGGCGGCTGGCTTGCCGATCGCGGAGCGCTCTCCACCATCGGCTCAATCCTGCTCTGGAGCCTGGTGGTGATGCTTGTCTTCCCATTCGCCGCGCGCTCGGCCTGGAGCATCCTGCCGGCGACGCTGCTGGTCGGCACCGTCGTCGCCATGGTGCCGGCGCTGCAGATCCGACTGATGGACGTCGCCGCCGACGCCCAGACCCTGGCCGCATCGCTCAATCATTCGGCATTCAACGTCGGCAACGCGCTCGGCGCTTGGCTCGGCGGAATCGCCGCAGCCTATGCCGACGATTGGGCCGCGACCGGATGGGTGGGGGCGCTGCTGGCGGCTGGCGGACTGGTACTGTTCTTCATCGTCCGCCGGCGCGAGCGCGGGTAGCCATGCCGAAATGTTGCTTATCCATGCGATCGAATCTAACTATCCCCGTGGGCTTTTATCTCTTTTTCCAGCCAGGACGTGAACGCCGCTATCATTGACGTATTTTTGGCTTTGGGTGATTTGATCAAGAAATAAGTGGTGGCCTTGATGCTATGTTGGTCATCTTCAAAAGGGGCTATCAATTCACCGCTTTCAAGCTCCTTTCTTGCCAGGAATTTACTCTCGAGTATGACGCCCAGCCCGTTGATGGCTGCCTCGATGGCCATCATCGAGCGGTCGAGCCAAAGTCCATTTTGGCCGACGATGTTCTGATGACCTATTGCGCGAAAATACTCGGTCCAAGTCAGCGCATTAGCTGAGTGGATGAGTGTTACTCGGCTCAAGTCAGAGATCGTCTTCAGCCCTTTTTGCTCCGCTAATGTCGGGCTGCACAATGGACGAAGACGTTCCTCGATCAAAGGCTGCGCTTTGTTCTGTGACGTGTGCGCAGGCCAGTAGGGGATGGCGACGTCGAATTGACCCAGATCGAGCTCATCCTGGCTCGAAAGTGTCGATATGCGAATACCGATACCGGGGTGGCTGTTCAGGAAGCCAGGTAGGCGAGGCTGTAGCCATTTCACCGCGAAACTTGGGCCCGTCGCAATGACGAAACTTTTATCTTGGGACTGGGGCGATACGAGATGTGTGGCCGCCGAAATTATCCCGAACGCATGTTCTATTTCCCGCGCATAAGTCTTGCCCTCTGCGGTCAACAGCGTGCGACCCGCCAGGCGTTCGAAGAGCTTGACGCCTAGAAAGTCTTCGAGTTGATGAATCTGGTGGCTGATCGCCGAGGGGGTGACCGACAGCTCCTGCGCCCCTTGCGCAAAGCTACCGAGCCGGGAGGCTGCCTCGAATGCTCGCAGAGATTTTAGCGAGGGCAATCTTGCGCGATTGGGATCGATGGTTGAGCTCATTTCATGGGGGAGTGAGTTCTATGCGTTGGCGTCTGTTCGATCATGCTCGCTAGCATTATGCCCAGCACCAGAAAGCCCGGGCAAGCAGCTAGCCAGGCGAATCGGCCACCTTGGCTTGGCGGCCGATGAACTGACCTCCCGGGCTCGATGCGCGTATCGCGAGGCCGATCGTTGTGCCGCACTGGCGCGAGCGCGGTGGCTTGGATAAGGACAATGAGGAACGAGGCATGAGTGAAGAGCTTCTAAAAGCATCGAAGAAATTCCTGGTGAGATATGGCGGGGATGCCTTCCCAAATCTGTTCAGATTTGCCAAGGGAACCATCGTCACCGATAGCAGCGGGCGAGAATATCTCGATTTCACCTCTGGCCAGATGTGCGCCACCATCGGCCACAACCATCCTGCGATCGTCGAAGCCGTGCATCGGGCGGGAGAGAGGGCTTTTCACCTTTTCAGCGGAATGATTCCCGAGGCCGTCGCCGAACTTGCCCAATCGTTGGCTGAGGATTGGCTACCGGGTAAGCTCGAACGCACCATTTTCGTCAATACCGGTTCAGAGGCGACGGAAGTCGCGCTGCGAATGGCGAAGATGTACACCGGGGGCTACGAGGTGCTGGCCTTGGGCGGTTCATGGCATGGCATTACCGGCGGTGCGGGCACGGTTTCGTTCGCCAGCGATCGCCGAGGCTACGGCGTGCCCACGCCGGGGGTCTACATCATCCCCGAGCCCAACCCCTACCGTCCTTACATACCGGCGGCAACGTTCGAAGAGTCGGCACTGCTCAATCTCGAGCTCGCGCTCAAGATGTTCGATATGCAGTCCGCGGGCAAGGGAGCGGCGATCATCGTCGAACCCATCATCAGCGCGGGCGGGGTTCTGGTGCCGCCGCGAGCGTTCATGCAGGCATTGCGCAAAGCCGCGGATGACCGGGGAATGCTGCTGATTTTCGATGAGGCGCAGACCGCGTTCGGCCGCATTGGCACCAAGACGGGGGCGGAGTTCTTCGATGTCGTCCCGGACATCATGGCCATGTCGAAGACGCTGGGTGGGGGGCTGCCCCTGGCAGCCGTGGCCACTACGGCTGACATCGAAGATGACCTGCATGCCAAGCATTTCACCTATTACACCAGTCATGTCTCCGATCCATTGACCGCGGAAGTAGGGCTCGCGGTGCTCAAGGTCATCGCCCAGGAGGGCCTGATTGCACGCGCCAATCAAATGGGCGGCTATTTGCGCAGGCAGCTCGAAGGCCTGCAGCAGCGCTATGAGGCCATCGGTGACATTCGTGGCGCCGGTCTGCTGCTCGGGGTGGAGTTGGTCCGCGATCGCGAGTCGCGCTTACCTGCGCATGAACTAGGTGCGCTGACGACGGCTAGATGTTTCGAAAAAGGACTCAGCATGAACATTCGCCGACGTCCGGAACGTGGCTCGGTATGGCGCATCGCGCCGCCGCTGACGGTGTCGATCGACGAGATGGATCGAGCGATCGACATCCTCGACAGCGCGCTCGCCGAGAGCCTCGATGAGCTGGCGAGAAAAAGGTAGCCAGGCGGCAGCATCGATTCCATCGCCGCCCGGAGACGTAGGGAGGATTCGAACCTCCGGCGGTGATGGGGAGCAGTCTTTAGCGTGAGCGCAATCCACAAGATCAATGACCGTCTGCCATGGAGGAGCTGAAAATGAACAATAAAAGTCGGTTTTTGCTGGGCGCCGTTGTCTGCCTGTCCCCGCTCGCCGGTGCGCTCGCCCACGCTGGCACCCTGCAGAGTGTCGAAGCACGCGGGGCCTTGCGCTGCGGTGTGAGCCAAGGGCTTGCAGGGTTCAGCGCGCCCAATGCCCAGGGGCAGTGGGAAGGCATCGACGTCGAGCTTTGCAAGGGTATCGCCGTGGCGATCTTCAACGATCCGAGCAAAGTGATCTATTCCGCGCTGACCGCGAGCGAGCGCTTCACCGCGCTTCAGTCCGGCGAGGTCGACCTGCTGTCGCGCAACACTACCTGGAGTGCTACCCGCGACAACTCCCTCGGCCTCACTTTTCCCGGTGGGGTGACGTTCTACGATGGTCAGGCATTCATGGTGAAAAGGGCGCTTGGCGTTACGCATATCGCCGACCTGGATGGGGCGACGGTCTGTGTGACGACCGGCACCTTGACCGAGACCAATCTTGCCGACTACTTCGACAGTCACGGTCTGCGCTATCAGGCCATCTCATTCGACGAGCCCAGCCAAAGCGCCGGCGGATTCGACAGCGGCCGATGCGACGTACTGACCTCCGACTCGTCCCAGCTCGCGGCGCTGCGTCTTCAGCTCAGCGATCCTGACAGCGCGGTGATCCTGCCGGAGATGATCTCCAAGGAGCCATTGGCACCTTTGGTGCGCCGGGACGACGAGAGCTGGGGCAAGCTGGTGAGCTGGACGCTTTACGCGATGCTCAACGCCGAGGAGTTGGGGGTAACCAGTGAGAATGCCGGGCGGATGCGCGACAAGCCTCCCAGCCCCGATATCGCCCGGCTGTTGGGCCGCGACGGCAACGTCGGTGAGCAGCTCGGGCTCGACAACGAGTGGGCCTTCAACGTCATCAGTACGGTGGGCAACTATGCAGAGATCTACCAGCGCACGGTCGGTGACCGCTCGGCATTGAATATCCCTCGCGGCATCAATGCATTGTGGAACGTGGGCGGCATCCAGTATGCGCCGCCGATACGCTGACCGAGGCGTAGCGAAAGGCTGGGGTGCGACTGGCCCCGTTGCAAAGCTCGGTCAGCGATTTGCGCGGCGAGGGGGAGGGCCCCTCGCCGCGTTCGCTTGATTGGCGGGCGCCGGTTGGTCGCCCGCCCCGGGGTCACGGCGTTTCGGGCAGCGCGTAGGCGATCACGTAGTCGCCCATCTTGGTGCCGAAGGAGCCATGGCCGCCGACGCTGACCAGCACGTACTGGCGCCCGTCCGCGCCGCGATAGCTCATCGGCGTGGCCTGTCCGCCGGCCGGCAGGCGCGCTTTCCACAGCTCCTTGCCGGTGGTGATGTCGTAGGCGCGCAGGTACTGATCCAGCGTACCGCTGAGGAAGCTTACCCCGCCTGCGGTAGTCATCGGTCCGCCCATCGCCGGTACACCGAGGTTGAACGGCAGCGGCACGATCGGCGAGCTGTCGCGGGAGGTGCCGTTGGGACGCTTCCATACCACCTTGGATTCGGCCAGGTCGACGCCGGCCACGTCACCCCAGGAGGGTGCCTGGCAGGGGAAGCCGAGGCGCGAGAGGAAGGGCTTCATCTCCACCGCATAGGGCGCGCCGAGGTTGAGCAGCAGGCCATTGCCCTCGGAGGCCTGGGCGCTGTCGGCCGGCACCTCGGCGCGCGGCACCAGCCGGGAGGTGAAGGCCATGTAGTTCGGGCTGGTAAAAATCGCCTGGCGCGCCGGGTCGACGGCGACACCGCCCCAGTTGAACACCCCGACGTTGCCGGGATAGACGATCGAGCCTTCGAGCGACGGCGGCGTGTACTGGCCTTCGTAGCGCAGCGACCTGAACGTGATCCGGCACATCAGCTGGTCGAACGGCGTCGCGCCCCACATCGAGGCTTCGGTCAGTTCGGGCGGCAGCAGGTTGAGCCGCGAGCGCGGCTGGGTCGGCGCGGTATGGTCGCCCTCGATCGCGCCCTGGGGGGCGGCGATCTCGTCGACCGGGATGATCGGCTCGCCGTTGCGACGGTCGAAGACGTAGAGGCTGCCCTGCTTGGTCGGCTGGATCACCGCCGGGCGCATGCCGTTGGGAGTCGCCACGTCGGTGAGTATCGGCTGGGCCGGTACGTCCATGTCCCACAGGTCGTGGTGGGTCAGCTGCTGGTGCCAGCGCACTTGGCCGGTGGCGAGATCCAGCGCGACCAGGCCTGCGCTGTAGCGTTCGGCTCCTTCGCTGCGCTCGGCGCCGTACTGGTCGGGCATCTGGTTGCCGACCGGCAGGTAGACCAGTCCCAGTCGTTCGTCGGCGCTGATCATCGACCAGACGTTGGGCGAGTTGCGGGTATAGCGCTCGCCGTCGGCCAGCGGGGCCGTGGCGTCGGGGTTGCCGCTGTCCCAATTCCATACCAGGTGGCCGTCGCGCACGTCGTAGGCGCGGACCACACCCGAAGGCTCGTCGGTGGATTCGTTGTCGGTGACGTGGCCGCCGATGATCACCAGGTCACGTGTCACCACGGGTGGCGAAGTGGCGTAGTAGCCACCCGGGGTGAATTCTCCCAAGCCGCGGGTCAGGTCGACCTCGCCATGCTCGCCGAAGGCCTCGCAGCGCTCACCGCTGTCGGCGTCGAGCGAGATCAGCCGGCCGTCGGCGGTGGGCAGGAAGATCTGCCGTGGGCACTGCGTGGCGGTCTCGCTCGCACCCTCGGCGAAGAGCCTGGCGGTGTCCTCGGCCGCGCCGCTGCGCTGGGCATCGACGCTGGCGATGGGCCGGGCGTCGACAGGCCGGGCGGCGGGGTAGTCGGCCTGGTCATGATAGGCGACGCCGCGGCAGGTCATGTGCGCCCAACCGGAGAAGTCCTTCGCGCCCTGCAGGCTGAGCTGTGGGTCGAAACGCCATTTGGTTGCACCGCTGGTTGGGTCGAGCGCCAGCACCTGGCTGTGCGGGGTGCACAGATAGAGCGTGTCGTTGACCTTGAGCGGGGTGTTTTCGCTGGTCAGTTCGCCGGGATCGCCGGCCCCTGGCCGGTCGCCGGTCTGGATCCGCCAGGCTTCCTCGAGCCGAGTGACGTTTTCAGGCGTGATGTCGCCCAGCGAGGAGTAGTGGGTGCCGGCGTTGGTAGCGCCATAGGCCCGCCAGTCGTCGCCGCCGGCGTAGGCGGGGTCCACCTGCGCCGGCGCGCGCTCGGCGATCTCGCCCTGCAGGGTGCCGGGGGCGGTGAACTGGCTCGCCAGCGCCGTGGCGCCGGCGAGTACCACGGCCACGCCCAGCGCCACGGTGGCGAGCGGTGCGCTTCGCTGGGCGACCAGCGGGCGGCGTACCCAGGGCAACAGCAGCAGGATACCGAAGACGAACCACAGCGCCAGCCGCGGTACCAGCTGCCACCAGTCGAGACCGACCTCCCACAGCGCCCAGAGGTTGCTGGCGAAAAGGGTGAAAGCGTAGAGCCAAAGCGTGGCCCTTCGCGCGGCGATGGCCAGCGCACCGCTCAGTGCGATACCGATGCCTGCGAGCAGGTAGTACCAGGATCCGCCGAGCGTGACCAGCCGGATGCCGCCCGCCAGCATGGCGAGCCCCATCAGCAGCAGTAGCACGCCCACGGCGATCAGAGGCAAGCGGGTCGCCCGGCTCTTGTGACTGTCGAGCATGGCGTTCGACTCCTTGAAAAAGTCCATTCGATGATGATGAGATGCATTCTTGCCGCGTGCATGGGCCCAATGGTCCCCTTGGGCGGCTCCAATGAGGACAATGGACGTCGAGGGGAGGAGGAGAGGGACCACGAACTTAGGTGCAGCTGAATTATACGCCGGGGAAATATGTTGACAATCAGTTGGTAGTAAAATTACTAGATTTTGTGGTCGCGCAGCAGCCCACGCCAGCGCCCCCGGTCGACAGGCCGGAGGCGACAAGGCGCTGAAAAGAGGGCTGCATGGGTCGGCTTTACATCGCTGCGCAGTGGGCCGATGCCTTTGCCGACCATCCTTGGCGGCTCAGCAAAGAAGGGGAAGGGGGAGCAATTCCATTGCGTACTGGTTGACGAATGTCGGATTAGAGCAGCATCCCCAGTCGTAGCGTCAGGCTGGTGTCGGCTTTGAACCCCTGTTCGACCTTCAGGTCCCGGCCCACCACCGCCTGCAGTTGCACCGTCGGGGAGATGAACTGCGCCACCGACAGCCTGGCGTAGGTGGTGCTCAGCCGGTCGTGCTGCGCGGCGCCGTCGAGGCTGCTCGCCGCGCCGGTGATCCAGCCGCCGCCCAGCCCCAGCTGGGTCTGCGGGGTCGGGCTGTAGCGCAGATAGGCCTGGTACTCGTAGCGCGGTCTTTGTCGCTGCGTTTGGCCTGCGTACTCATCGTTTTTCGTCACCCAGGAGACATCCGCGCCGGTGTCCAGCGCCCAACGCTCTGAAAAATGATGGGTCCATGCGGCTTGCAGCAGAAAACGCCAGCGGTTTTCTCCCAGATTCAGAGGCTTGTCCTGGTCGTACGCGCCGGTGGGTAAATAGATGAAAGGAGCCAGCACCAAAATGTCTTTGCCCGGGGTCGCCAGGGTGGTGAGAACCGGCATGCCGACGATAGCGTCGCCCATGCCGGACGATTTCCCCAACGCGCTCGAATCTCCGTAGGCCTTCGCCCTACCGAATGGCAAGATCATTTGCGGCTGAATGCTGACGTTTTCCACCGGATGATAGGCATGGATGAAACGCAGCATCGTAACGTCGGTGCGTAGTTTGTTATCGCCAGGGGTTTTGTCCCCTTGGGAATAAAAGGCATCGCTGTGGCTGTATTTATAATAAGTCAGAAAGAAATTCGATCCATCGGGAAGCGGCTCGTAATCACCAGGTGCGAATTCCAGTGCCTGGGCGGGCGCAGCCAGCACTGCCATCAAAGCGATGGCATATTTCATGGCCTTGATTGTCATTGTCCATTCCTTACGCGGTTTTCAGTGACCCGTCATTGGCGTGGCAGTCGATCTATTCGACATGCTGCGTACCGGTGGTGGCGCGCCAGAGGCAGACGTTGCCGGACCGCCGGGTCCATCGCCTATTGCTGCGGATCTTCCGGCAGCACCAGCCATTCCGGCTCTGCGGCGGGCTGAGGCTCGATGGTGACTACCGGTTTGTTGGCAGCAGGATTGAACAGCAGGCGGGTCACGTCCGGTCGTGAGTAGTGGCCGACCGGGTCCGCCGCGGCTTTGGCGAAGGTGATCGCCGCGGGATCCAGGGTGGCGAACAGCAGCCCCTCTTCGTTTTCCGCCAGCGGCGTCGCCAGCTCGCTGCCGTCCGGCCCGAAGATGCGGGCATGCCCGCCGCCGGCCTTTAGCAGCTGGCGCTTGGTTTCATCGGTGCATAGCTGCTCGATCATCTCCGGCGAGACTATGGCGCACGGCGCGATCACGAAACACTGCCCTTCGGCGGCGTACAGCCGCGACGCCGCCGTGTTGACTTCCGGCCCCAATGCCGCCGTGGCGCCCTGGTACAGGCTGAAACTGGGCCAGGCGGCGATGTGGATCTGCTCGTGCTGGGCGTACATGGCGTAGCGCGTCAGCGGTTGAAGATGTTCCCAGCAGCAAAGCGCACCGATGACGCCCAGCGGTGTTTGGTGAGTGCGTAGGGACGAGCCGTCGCTTTCGCCGAACAGCGTGCGCTCCACGTGCGTGGCTTTCAGCTTGCGGCGGGTGGCGACCGTGGCGCCGTGGTTGTCGATGATCCACTGGGCGATGTACAGGCTGCCGTTGTCGCGTTCGCTGAACCCCAGCGCCACCCAGATGTCGTTGGCCGCCGCCGCCGCCGCGATGCGCCGCGCTTGGTCGCTGTCCAAGGCCAGTGAATTCTGGTGATAGCGGTAGACCCACGGCATGGAGGCGGCCGGCGAGTCCAGCCACAGGAACCACGGGTAGCCGGGGACCCAGGTTTCGGGGAAGGCGATCAGCTCAGCGCCGCGCTGCGCCGCTTCTTCGATCAATGCGATGGTTTTATCCACCGTGGCGTTCAGATCCATGAACACCGGTGCGGCCTGCACGCAGGCGACGGTGACGGCTCGATTCATCATGTCTTGCTCTCCGTTTGACGAGGTGTCACTGGCGTTTATAGGGCCAATGCCGCCACCGACGTTATGACCCAGAGGAACGGAAAACTTGACTGAGGCGGAACAGCGTATGGCACGCAATTTGCTCTTTCCGTCCCGGATCAGGGAGATGTGCGGGAGTGCGGCATGAAGGTGTTCGATACCAGAGAGGCGCTGGGCAAGGAGCGTCAGGACTACTGGCGGGAGGCGATCAGCCAGACGTTCGTACCCTTGGAGTGCCGGATCGAAAGCAGCGATTACCACTGCCGGTTGCAGTCCCGCACGCTGGCGGATATCGCGCTGGTGGAGGTGCAGGGCGCGCCGCAGACGGTGAAGCGCACGCTCGGCGCGCTCCGGCAGTATCGCGACGATGTGATACTGCTGAGCATGGTGCGGTGCGGCCGCACGGGAGTGGTGCAAATGGGGCGGGAGGCTGCACTAGGACGCGGCGAATTCGCGCTATACGACACCCGTGTGCCTTACGAGCTGCACCTGAATGGGGAATTTCAGCAGTTGGTGGTGCAATTTCCTCGCCAGCATCTGCAGCGCCGGCTGGGGCGTTTCGACGATCTGACCGCGATCAGCTTCGGCGGCGGGCATCCGCTGAGCGCACTCATCGAAAGCTTTCTCATCGGCCTGTTTCAACTGCCGGAAACGCTGCCGGACCAGCAGCAGCGCCACCTGATCGAGCAGGCGATGGATCTACTGGCCACGGTGATCGCCGACGGCAGTGGCCAACCGGCACAGGCTGCCGGCGCGCTGCTGTTCCAGATCAAAATGCTGATTGACGATCACCTGTCCGAGCCGGATTTGAGCGTCGGCGCGGTGGCGCGCAGGTTCAACATTACGCCGCGCTACCTGAGCATGCTGTTTCAAAAAGAGGGGCAGACTTTCGGCCGCTACCTGCTGGCGAGTCGCCTGCGAAAATGCGCCGGCGCGCTTCGGGACCGACGGGCACGGCACGGCTCCATCAGTGACGTCGCCTACCGCTGGGGATTCAGCGACCCGGCCTACTTCTCTCGTGAATTCAAGAAGGCGTTCGGCATGACGCCGCGTGACTATCGGCGGGAGGTCACCCCCCGCGGTAGCCGATACGGATAGCGCGATGCGCTGAGCAGGGATTCGAGGGGCGCAGGGGATAGGCGTCGCCGCCGATGCCCAGGTGGTGGCCGTGCGGGTTCGAGCAAATGCTGAAAGAGGATGAGAGTCAGAAACGCCCCGAAGGTTGGATTAATCATCCAGCCTTCGGGGCGGTTCACGATGGGTCGGTGCGGGAGGCCATCACCTCAGCGAGGCTTCACTGCTCCAGCGCATAGCCGATCACATAGTCGCCGAGTCTGGTACCGAAGGTGCCGTGTCCGCCGGCGGTGACGACTACGTACTGGCGACCGTCGTTGCCCTGGAAGGTCATCGGCGTCGCTTGGCCGCCGGCCGGCAGGCGAGACTTCCAAAGCTCCTCGCCGGTGGTGATGTCGTAGCCGCGCAGGTACTGATCGAGCGTACCGCTGAGGAAGCTGACGCCGCCCGCGGTGGTGATCGGGCCGCCGAGCGCGGGTACGCCGACACCGAGCGGCATCGGAATCGCTGCGCTGTCGCGGGCGGTGCCGTTGCGATGCATCCACTTCACCGAGCTGTCGCTCAGATCGACCCCGGCGACGTTGCCCCATGAGGGCGCCTGGCAAGGCAGGCCGAGCACCGACAGCAGCGGGCCGAGCTCGACGGCGTAAGGGGCGCCCTGGTTGAGCTGGAGACCTTGCTCACCGGCGGCCTGGACGGCGTCGCCGGGCAGGTCGCGCTTGTCGACCAGGCGCGAGACGAAGGCCAGATAGTTGGGACTGGTGAATATCGCCTGGCGCGCGGGGTCGATCGCGATGCCGCTCCAGTTGAACACGCCGACGTTGCCCGGGTAGACGATCGAGCCCTCGAGCGACGGCGGGGTGTATTGCCCCTCGTAGCGCAGCGAGTGGAACTGGATCCGGCACATCATCTGGTCCAGCGGGGTGGCGCCCCACATCGAGCTCTCGGTCAGCTCAGGCGGCAGCAGGTTGAGCCGCGAGCGCGGCTGGGTGGCCGCGGTCCAATCGCCTTCGATCGCACCCTGCGGGGCGGGAACCTCGTCGATCGGCACGATCGGTTCGCCGCTGCTGCGGTCGAGCACGTAGAGGCTGCCCTGCTTGGTCGGCTGGATCACCGCCTGGCGCACGCCGTCGGCGGTGGCGATATCGATCAGCACCGGCTGGGCCGGCGTATCCATGTCCCACAGGTCATGGTGGACGAACTGGTAGTGCCAGCGGATCCGGCCGGTGGCGAGATCGAGCGCGACCAGGCCAGTGCTGTATCGTTCGTCATTCTCGCTGCGATCGGCACCGTACTGGTCGGGGGTGGCGTTGCCCATCGGCAGGTAGACCAGCCCGAGCGACTCATCGACGCTGATCGGCGCCCATACATTGGGAGAGTTGCGGGTATAGACCTCGTCCTCGGCCAGCGGCTCGGTCCGCTCGGGGTTGCCGCTGTCCCAGTTCCAGACCAGTTCGCCGCTGCGTGCGTCGAACGCGCGGATCACGCCGGACGGCTCGTCGGTCGAGGCGTTGTCGGTGACGTGGCCGCCGAGGATCACCAGGTCGTGGGTCACTGCGGGAGGCGAGGTGGAGTAGTAGCCGCCCGGGGCGAAGTCGCCGATGTTGCGAGTCAGGTCGACCTCGCCGCCGTCGCCGAAACTCGCGCAGCGCTCGCCGGTGTCGGCGTTGAGCGCGATCAGGCGCGCATCCGCGGTGGGCAGGTAGAGCCGGCGCGGGCAGGTCACGTCGGTTTGGTCGAGCATCGCAGGCGTCTCTTCGCCGCCGCTGGCGTCGCCCTGCTGGGTAGCCACGTCATAGTAGGCGAGCCCACGGCAGGTCATGTGCGCCCAGCCGGAGAAGTCCTCGGCGCCCATGGTGCTGATCTCGGGGTCGAAGCTCCACTTGGTCTCGCCGGTCTCGGGCACCAGCGCCATGACCCGGCTGTGCGAAGTGCAGATGTAGAGGCTGTCGTTGACCTTGAGCGGCGTGTTCTGGTTGGTGATCTCCGGCGGTGAGTTCGCATCGGCGATATCGCCCGTGCGGATGCGCCATACCTCCTCGAGCGAGCCGATGTTCTCCGGGGTGATCTGGTCGAGGGCCGAGTAGTGGGTGCCGGCGTTGTTGCCGCCGTAGGCGGTCCAGTCTTCGCCCGCGGCCTGGGCCGGGTTGACCGGGCCGGCCGCGCGATCGCTCGCCAATCGGCCCTTGGTCGCCTGCGGGTCGTCGAACTGGCTCAGGATCGCGACCAGCGCGGCGATCGCCACCGAGGCCAGCAGCGCCAGGCTGCCGCCGCGCTGGCCGTGAGCCAGCGGCCGGCGCCACCAGGGCAGCAGCAGGACGATGCCGATCGAGCAGATCAGCGCTACCCGTGGCACCAGCTGCCACCAGTCGAGGCCCACCTCCCACAGCGCCCAGGCAGTGGTGGAGAGCAGCACCAGGGCGAACAGCCACAGTGCCGATGGGCGTCGCGCGATGATCAGCATACCGGCAAGGCTGAGTGCCGCGCCGCTGATCAGGTAGTACCAGGAGCCGCCGAGGGTGGCGAGATAGCCACCGCCGGCGAGCATGCAGAGCCCCAGCAGCAGTACCAGCAAACCGAGTAGCAGCGCTGGCAGCTTGGGCCCTGGCGAAGACGAAGAGGTCATAGCGGTGTTCCCCTGATGATTCGAATGGGCTTCGGCGGTGGAGATGCATCGGGCCCACCGCCCTGGATGGCAGCCACTTTTTTCTTTATCTCGGGATGGTTCTGATCAAGAGGTCGCGGATCGTAAAGGTCGGCAGAAATGGTGGTAAGTTTACTACATTTTTCAAGCTGAGCGGTGCTGCGCCAATCGTCGCAGCCTGCGCTCTGGCCTGATCCTCAGCATAGTAGGCGAGCGAAAGATTGCAGCCAGTCGAGGTGGTCTAATCCTCTGGTCCCATGGCGAGGCCCCGGACCCGCGCCGGCTCAGCTCTACCCTGGCTGCACCGAGCGCTGCGGCAGCGGGGTCTTCGAGCGTTCGCCCGGTACCTCGCGCACCAGGCGCGGCATCAGGAAGCCGGCGAGCCGCGCGCGCAGGCGCTCGACCAGTTCGACCGCCTCGCCATCGGGGACATCGAAGTGAGCGGCGCCGGCCACCGGGTCGAGGACGTGCAGGTAGTAGGGCAGCACGCCGGCGGCGAACAGCGTCTCGGAGAGCTCGGCCAGGGTGTCGACGTCGTCATTGACCCCGCGCAGCAGCACGCTCTGGTTGAGCAGCGTCGCACCGGCCTCGCGCAGGCGCGCGCAGGCGCTGCGCACCGCCGGGTCGATCTCGTTGGCGTGGTTGACGTGCAGCACCACGACCTTCTGCAGCCGGCTCGCCGCCAGCCAGCCGAGCAGCGCGGAGTCGACGCGGTCGGGAATCACTACCGGCAGGCGGGTATGGATCCGCAGGCGCTGCAGGTGGGCGATGCTTTCGAGCCGTTCGACCAGCCAGCCGAGCCGCTCGTCGCTCGACGCGAGCGGGTCGCCACCGGAGAGGATCACCTCGTTGATTTCGGGTCGGCTGCGCAAATAGTCGAGCACCGCCTCCCATTCGCGTCTCGACGGGGTGTTGTCGGCGTAGGGGAAGTGGCGGCGAAAGCAGTAGCGGCAGTTGACCGCGCAGGCGCCGCTCACGATCAGCAGCACCCGGTTGGCGTACTTGTGGATCAGCCCGGGGAGCGGGCGGTGCTCCGCCTCTTCGAGCGGGTCGGAGACGAACCCCTCCACCGCATCGGTCTCGCGATCGATCGGCAGCACCTGGCGCAGCAGCGGATCGCACGGATCGCCATGGCGCATTCGCGCCAGGTAGGCATGCGGCACCCGTATCTTGAACAGCCGGTGGCCCGCCTGCGCCCCCGGCAGCCAGGCGGCGTCCAGGCCGAGTGCGTCGCACAGCGTTTCGGGGTCGCGAATCGCGCCGGCCAGCTGGCGGCGCCAGTCGCCGCTGTGCTCACCATCCTGGTCGCAGGCGACGGTCTGCACTCTGTTCACACTTCGGGTTATCATCTGCGCACTTCTTTGGGGTTGTCACCGCCGGGCGGTGAGGGTCTGGAGAGTCACGCGGGCGTGCCGCGACCATTTCAAATAGCGTTAGGCGGCGGTGAGTCCGCCGTCCATTCGAGAGGCGTTCATGGCGAGTTATTCTACCAACGAATTCAAGGCCGGGCTGAAAGTGATGCTCGACGGCGACCCCTGCTCGATCGTCGAGAACGAGTTCGTCAAGCCGGGCAAGGGGCAGGCGTTCAACCGCGTCAGGCTGCGCAACCTGATGACCGGCCGGGTATGGGAACGCACCTTCAAGTCGGGCGAGTCACTCGAGGGTGCCGACGTCGTCGATCTGGACATGGAGTATCTCTATACCGATGGCGAGATGTGGCACTTCATGAAGACCGACGGCTCGTTCGAGCAGTTCGCCGCCGACAAGAAGGCGATCGGTGACAACGAGAAGTGGCTCAAGGAGCAGGTCAAGTACATCATCACGCTGTGGAACGACAACCCGATCTCGGTGACGCCGCCCAACTTCATCGAACTCGAAGTGATCGAGACCGATCCCGGCCTCAAGGGCGACACCGCCCAGGGGGGCTCCAAGCCTGCGAAGCTCTCCACCGGCGCGGTGGTGCGCGTGCCGCTGTTCATCAACCAGGGTGAAGTGCTCAAGGTCGATACCCGTACCGGCGACTACGTCAGCCGCGCTTGAATCCCCCCGGGGCGTGTCGATACGCCCGATCCAGTTCCCCCGCGTAGGCCTCCAGCCCGCGCGGGTGTCGATTCACCGTACTGGACCCCGCGATGATCGAATCCACAGATTGGACCCCGAGCGCCTCGCTCGAGGCGCTGCGCTTTCGCGCCGATCGCCTGCGCGAGATTCGCCGCTTCTTCGACGAGCGGCAGGTACTCGAGGTCGAGACCCCGGTGCTCGGCCACGGTGGCAGCGTCGACCCGCTGCTCGATTCGCTCAGCCTCGAGGCGCGCGGACCCAAGGGGCTCGAGCGGCTGTGGCTTGCGACCTCGCCGGAGTTCCACATGAAGCGGCTGCTCGCCGCCGGCAGCGGACCGATCTATCAGCTTGCCCGTGCCTTTCGCGATGGCGAGCGAGGTCGGCGCCACAACCTCGAGTTCACCCTGCTCGAATGGTATCGGCCCGGCTACGGCCTCGAGCTTTTGCGCGAGGAGTGCGTCGAGCTGATCGAACGGGTGATCGAGCGCCCGGTGCAGCTGCGCGTGCACCGCTACCGCCAGCTGTTTCGCGATGCGCTCGACATCGACCCGTTCGACGTCGGCGGCGATGAGCTCGCTCGCCTGGCCGCTGAGTTCGCCGCCGTCGACTGTGCCGGCTGGGAGCGCGACGACTGTCTCGACCTGCTGTTCAGCCATGCGATCGAGCCCGCCCTCGGCGCCGACCCGGGAGGTCCGGTTGCGCTGCTCGACGCGGTGGTCGACTACCCTGCGAGCCAGGCGGCGCTTGCCCGCAAGCGCTTCGATCCCGAGGACGGGGCCGAGCTCGCCGCGCGCTTCGAGCTCTACTGGCAGGGGGTCGAGCTCGCCAATGGCTATCACGAGTTGCTCGATGCCGGCGAGCAGGCGACGCGCTTTCTCGCCGACAACGCCGCGCGGCGCCTGCGCGGCAAGCCCGAGGTCGATATCGACCGCGCGCTGCTCGCCGCGCTCGATCATGGTCTGCCGGCCTGCAGCGGTGTAGCGCTAGGCGTCGATCGGCTGCTGATGCTGGCCGCGGGGGAAGCTCGCATCGACGCCGTGATCGCCTTCCCCTTCGAGCGCTGCTGAGTCCTCGCCGAACGGTGGCAGGCGGCGGATCTCCTCGAGCAGGTGCCGGCACGCCCGCGACAGCGGGCGATGCTGGCGCACCATCAGGTGGACCTCGGCGGCATTGAGGATCGGGTGGTCGATCGACAGCGCCCTGAGCCGCCCCGGCGCCAGCGACTCGGTGTAGGGCGGATTGGCGAGGAAGGTCACCGCCTGGGTATCGCAGACGTACTCGCGCAGCATCGCCAGCGAATTGCTCTCCAGGCTGGGTTCGAAGTGGCACTTGTCGAGCGCCTCGACGGTGTCGAGCAGCTGGCGCAGCCCGTAGCCGCAGGCCACCAGCGCCAGTGGATAGTCGAGGATGGCGTCGAGGGAGAGCGGCTGCTCGAGCCGGGTCAGCGGATGGTTGGCGTTGACCACCGCACAGACCGGCTGCGGCGCCGATGCCACCGATTCGATCCCCGGCACCAGCCGCGGCGAGTAGCCGAGTCCGATATGCGCATCCCCCTCCAGCACCTGGCGGACCACGACCTGCACGTTGGCGATCATCAGCTCGATGCGCAGCCGCGGATGGCGTCGGGCGAAACGAGTGATCACCTGCTGCATCAGCCGCTCGCTGTAGCCTTCGCTGACCGCCAGGCGCAAAGTGCCGCGCTCGAGCCCGTCGAGGGCGGAAAAATCCCCAAGCAAGGCCTCTTCGGCGACCCGTCGTTCGCGGTGGAAGTCGAGCAGCAGCAGGCCCGCTTCGGTGGCGCGTACGCCGCGGCCATGGCGCTCGAGCAGGCGCACCCCGAGGCTTGCCTCGAGCCTTCGTATCTGGCGGCTGATCACCGAGGGTTCGACCTCGAGACGCTCGGCGGCGCGGCGGATCGAGCCGGATTGGATCGCCTCGGCGATGTAGCGCAGCCGGCGCGGGCTGAGATGCTCGTCGAGCTCGAGCTGGAGAAAGGGTGTGACCACTGGTGTGCTTCCTTCGAATGACGGGGGCTGCATCATGCGGGTCTTGAACTCAGCGCCGTGGAGGTTTTTTCAGCAATGATTCAGCGCCCGGCTGCATGAGGTCGCTATTAGCGCCGGTCGCAGTGAGCGTTGCCCTCAGGGCAACGCAATCATGATGCGGCGGTCGTTGCATGTCCAACCGTCACACGCATAACGTTAAAGCGGTTCGGACCGTTCGTGTCCACGCATCGACCTACAATCAAAAGGCCAAGACGTCATGCGCATCCTGATTGCTGGTTTCCAGCATGAAACCAATACCTTCGCGCCTACGCCGGCCGACTATCGAAGCTTTCTCCACGGTGGTGGATTTCCCGCGCTATGCCGGGGACAGGCGCTGTTCGAGCTCGCCGAGGTCAATCTGCCCCTCGGTGGCTTCATCAGCGCAGCGCAAAGCGCCGGGCATACCCTGGTGCCGGTGCTGTGGGCGGCGGCGGCGCCCTCGGCCGCGGTGACCGAGGAGGCGTTCGAGCGCCTGGCGGGGGAGATCGTCGAGGCCGCCCGGCAGGGCGGGTTCGATGCGATCTATCTCGATCTCCACGGGGCGATGGTCTGCGCGCACTGCGACGATGGCGAGGGCGAGCTGCTCTCCCGGCTGCGCGAGGTGGTCGGGCCTGAGCTGCCGATCGCCGCGTCGCTCGATCTGCATGCCAACGTCACCGCTGGGATGCTCGAGCACGCGAGCGTATTGGTCGCCTATCGCACCTATCCCCACGTCGACATGGCGGCCACTGGCGCCCGCGCGCTGGGCCTGCTCGAGCGCATTTTCGCCGGTGAGCGGTTGTACCATCACGCGGTGCGACTGCCGTTTCTGATCCCGATCAACGCAGGCTCCACCATGCTCGAGCCCGCGGCCTCGGTGTATGCCGGGCTCGAGCTGCGCGACCGCGAGAGCGCGGCGACCCTCTCCTTCGCCGCGGGCTTTCCCGCCGCCGACTTTCCCGAATGCGGCCCGGTGGTCTGGGGGCACGGCGCGGATCGCGCTCGGCTGGTCGAGGCGGTCGAGGCGCTCGCCGCCGAGATCGTCGCGCTCGAGCCGCGCTGGTCGGTGCCGTTTCTCGACGCCTTCGATGCGGTCGCCGAGGCGCAGCGGCTCGCCCAGGGCGCGAGCCGCCCGGTGGTGATCGCGGATACCCAGGACAATCCCGGCGCAGGGGGCGATGCCTCGACCGTTGGGCTTCTGCGCGCGCTGCTCGCAGCCAACGTCGAGCGTGCGGCGCTGGGGCTGATCTGCGATCCTGAGGCAGCCGAATTGGCGCACGCCGCGGGGGAGGGCGCGCGGCTGCGGTTCAGCCTGGGCGGCACCCCGAGCCTTGGCGAGCCGCCACTCGAAGTCGACTGCGAAGTGATCCGCCTGAGCGACGGGCGCTGTCGCTACGATGGGCCGATGATGCACGGTACGCTGGCCGAACTCGGCCCCTGCGCCCAGCTCGCGATCCAGGGCGTGCGCGTGCTGGTCAGCTCGCGCAAGGCCCAGCTGCTCGATCGCAACCTGCTGCGGATGGTCGGGATCGAGCCCGAGCGGATGGCGATCCTGGTGCTCAAGAGCTCGGTACATTTTCGCGCCGATTTCGCCCCGATCAGCGAGGCGATCCTGGTCGCCAAGGTGCCGGGGCCGATGGCGGCCGATCCCGCCGATCTGCCCTGGCAGCGGCTTGGCGAGGGCATGCGTACGAAGCCGATGGGGGTGCCCTTCAGCCCGGCCTGAGCCCGCCTGGCCAGCGGCCGCCGCCAGGGAGCGAAAGCAGCGACGGTCATTCCCAGGGATACTTTTCCATTAAGTCCCACCAAGCATTCAAGACCCGGCATCGATAACAATCACAAACGAGGAAGTGCGAAGATGATCGACCCCAAACTGCTCCAGATCGACCTGCGCAAGCTGCTCGGCGCCGCCCTGCTCGGCGCGGGCGCGATGGCGGCGAGCATGCCGGCCTCGGCACAGACGGTGAATGCGATGATGCACTCGGGGCTGCGGGTGCTCGACCCGATCCTCACCACCGCGCACATCACCCGCAACCACGGCTACATGGTCTACGACACGCTGCTCGGCATGGACGAGAACTTCCGGCCCCAGCCGCAGATGGCGGACTGGCAGGTATCCGACGATGGCCTGACCTACACCTTCACCCTTCGCGAAGGGCTCGAGTGGCACGACGGTACCCCGGTCACCGCGGCCGATTGCGTCGCCTCCTTGCAGCGCTGGGGCAGCCGCGACTCCGGCGGCCAGATGCTGATGAGCCACGTCGCGAGCCTCGAGGCGAGCGACGACCGCACCATCACTCTGACGCTTGCCGACCAGTTCGGCTACGTGCTCGAGCTGATCGCTAAACCCTCCTCGGTGCCGGCCTTCATGATGCCGACCCGGCTCGCCGAGACCCCGAGCGACCAGCCGATCCCGGAGCAGATTGGCTCCGGGCCGTTTCGCTTCGTAAGCCAGGAGTTCGATCCCGGCAACCGGGTGGTCTATGAGAAGTTCGAGGACTACGTGCCGAGGAGCGAGCCGCCGAGCTGGACCGCGGGCGGCAAGGTGGTCAACGTCGATCGGGTCGAATGGCTGACGATGCCCGACCAGCAGACCGCGGTCAACGCGCTGAACTCGGGCGATCTCGACTTCATCGAGCAGGTGCCGATCGATCTGCTGCCGCTGCTCGAGGGCAGCGACGGGGTCTCGACCGGCGCGATCAACCCGCTGGGCTACCAGACCATGGGTCGGATGAACTTCCTCTACCCTCCCTTCGACGACATCAAGGTGCGCCAGGCCGCGCTGGTCGCGCTCGACCAGGAGGACGTGCTCGCCGCGTTGATCGGCAACCCCGAATACTATGAGGTCTGTCCTTCCTTCTATGGCTGCCAGTCGCCGCTGGCCAGCGACGAAGGGACCGAGGGCTTCACCGCCAACGGTGACATCGAGCGCGCCCAGGCGCTGCTCGAAGAGGCCGGCTACGATGGCACCCCGGTGGTGATCCTCCAGCCCACCGACGTGGCCACGGTCAGCCCGCAGCCGGTGGTCGCGGCGCAGGCGCTGCGCCAGGCCGGCTTCAACGTCCAGCTGCAGCCGATGGACTGGCAGACCCTGGTGTCGCGCCGGGCCAGCCAGCAGCCGCCGAGCGAAGGCGGTTGGAACCTGTTCTTCACCAACTGGATCATCCCGGAGGTGTGGAACCCGATCGTCAACCCGATGCTCAACGGCCACGGACGCGAGGGCGGCTTCTTCGGCTGGCCGACCGATCCGGAACTCGACCGGCTGCGTGGCGAGTTCGCCGCGGCCCAGGACGACGCCGAGCGCGAGCGCATCGCCGGGGTGATCCAGGCCCACGCGCTCGAGCAGGTCAACTACATCCCGCTCGGCGACTACCGCTCCGTTTCCGCTTGGTCGGACCAGCTGGAGGGACTGCTGCCGGGACCGGTACCGGTGTTCTGGAACCTGACCAAGGACTGACCACCGTGATCACGCCTCGCGTCGAGCGAGGCGTGAGGAGGGAATAGCCCATGCAGCTGCGTTCGCTTCACTATTTCGATGCCGTCGCCCGCTGTCGCTCGCTGCGCCAGGCGGCGGCGCTCCTGCACATCGTGCCCACCGCGCTGAGCCGCCAGATCGTGCAGCTCGAGCATGAGCTCGGCGCCAGGCTGATCGAGCGCAGCCCCAAGGGCGTGCGCCTGACCGCCGCTGGCGAGCTGCTGGCCGAACAGGCCTCGCGCACGCTCAAGGAGCTCGAGCGGGTTCGCGAGCGGATCGACGACCTGCGCGAGCTCGGCGCCGGCCACGTCAGCCTCTACGTGACCGAAGGACTCGCCGCCGGGTTGGTCGCACCGGTGCTCGCCAAGCTCACGCGCGATCATCCGCGGCTGCGCTTCACCCTTTGCATCCAGAGCGCTCCGGCGATCGTCAGGGCCCTGCGCGAGGGAGATTGCGACATAGGCGTTGCGTTCTTCATCGACGAAGAGGAGGGCATCGAGCGTCGGCGGGTCGGACGCCTGGAGCAGTGCATGATCGTCGCGCCCTCGCACCCGCTGGCCAATGCCCAGCGGGTATCGCTGGCGACGCTCGCGGCCCAGCAGCTGGCGCTGCCCGATCAGGGCTATGGCGTGCGGCGCACCCTCGATGCCTTGGCCAAGGTGGCCGGGGTGGAGATCGACCCTGCCTATGTGACCCCTTCGATCGAGATGCAGAAGGCGCTGGCACGCTCGGGCGCCGCCGCCCTGGTGCTGCCGCGGCTCGCGGTGGCCCACGAATGCGCGCAAGGAGAGTTCGTCGCGGTGCCGATCGACGAGCCCAGGCTGAGCAGGGTGGCGATCGATCTCTGCGTGCCGGTCCATGCGCAGCCCGGTTTCGCCGTGGTCGAGACCCTGGCGCGGCTCGTCCATGCCTTCGATGAGGGAGGCGTGGCCCAAACGTGTGCAGCCTGAGCGCTAAATTGAACTGCCGAGCTCGTTACCAGCCTGGGTAGAGTGGCGTGGTCATATCCCGACAATCACAACCATGCCTCGATGGGAGGTGAACCCGATGTTGCCATGTCATCAACTCGATGCGACCCAGGTGCTCGAACTGTTCCGCAGCCGCGAACTGTCACCGAGCGAGTATCTGTCAGAGATCGAAGCCCAGATCGCTCGCTGGGAGCCGCGGATCAATGCGCTCTACGGCTACGATCCCGAGCCGCTGCGCGCCGCCGCCGCCGCCTCCAGCCAGCGCTGGGCGAAGGGCGAGCCGCTGGGGCCGCTCGACGGTGTGCCGGTGACGCTCAAGGAGCTTATCGCGACGCCTGGGCTGCCGATCCCGCTTGGCACCTCGACCACCGAGCTGGTCCCGGTGCAGCATGAAGCACCGCCGGCGGCGCGGATGCGCGAAGCTGGTGCGCTGATGCTGGCCAAGACTACCTGCCCGGATTTCGGCATGCTCTCATCGGGGCTTTCGAGCTTCCACGGCACCACGCGCAACCCCTGGAACCTCGACTGCAACACCGGCGGCTCGAGCTCCGGCGCCGGAGCGGCTGCTGCTGCTGGGTTCGGTCCACTGCACGTCGGCACCGACATCGGCGGCTCGGTACGCCTGCCGGCGGCCTGGTGCGGGGTCGTCGGCTTCAAGCCGAGTCTTGGACGGATCCCGATCGATCCTTACTATGTCGGTCGCTGCGCCGGGCCGATGACCCGCAGCGTCGAGGACGCCGCGCTGATGATGGCGGCGCTGGCCCAGGACGATCGACGGGATGCGATGCGCCTGCCGCCGGCGCGGATCGATTGGTCGAACCTGCCCACCTCGGTGGCGGGGATGCGGATCGGCGTGATGATCTCCTCCGGCTGCGGCCAGCCGCTCGACGATGAGATCGCGACCGTGGTCGAGCGCGCGGCCAAGTGTTTCGAGGCCGCCGGCGCCATATTGGTGCCGCTCGAACCGGTGCTCACCCGCGAGATGCTCGATGGGCTCGACGACTTCTGGCGCGCCCGCCAGTGGAGCCAGCTCGAGCGGCTGCCGGCGGCCAAGCGCGAGGAGGTGATGCCTTATATCCTCGACTGGGCCCGGCGCGGCGGCGAGATCGACGGTGTCACCGCGGTGCGGGGGTTCGAGCAGACCATGATGATGCGCGCGGTCACCGAGGCGGTGTTCGATCGGGTCGATGCGCTGCTTTCGCCGACCACCCCGGTGGTGTCGTTCGCCGCCAGCGCTCACTCGCCGCTCGACGATCCCCAGCGCCCGTTCGAGCACATCGCCTATACCCTGCCATGGAACATGGGCGAGCAGCCTGCGCTTTCGCTCAACGCCGGCTGGAGCCGCGATGGCATGCCGATCGGCTTGCAGATCGTCGGTCCGCGCTTCTTCGATCGCGAGGTGCTCGGTCTCGGCCGCGCGTTCGAGCTGTTCGGCGAGGTGGAGCGTCGCAGCCCAACGCTACCCGGCTGATCGCGGCATCCGTCGATGCCGCGACCGCCCTCAACACAGTCACTCTCATGAAAGGCCGCCCATGACCATCATGTATCCCGGCGTTCTGCGCCATTCCCGCCAGCTGGCCGTCGCTGCAGCGCTCGGCCTCGGCACCCTCGCCTCGCCGCTCGTCGCCGAGGCGGCCACCACCATCCGTGGGGTGATGGATTCGCCGCTGCGGATGCTCGACCCGATCGCCACCACCGCGCACATCACCCGCAACCACGGCTACATGGTCTACGACACCCTGCTCGGTATGGACCTGGACCACCAGCCGCGCCCGCAGATGGCGGACTGGACGGTGTCCGACGACGGGATGACCTATACGTTCACCCTGCGCGATGGACTGAAATGGCACGACGGCGCGCCGGTCACCGCTGCCGACTGCGTCGCCTCGATCCAGCGCTGGGCGGCGCGCGACGCGGGCGGCCAGATGCTGATGGCCAACGTCGCCGAGCTCGAGGCCAGCGACGACAAGACCATCACGCTGAGTCTCTCCAAGCCGTTCGGCTACGTGCTCGAGCTCTTGGCCAAGCCCTCCGGGGTACCGGCGTTCATGATGCCGGAGCGGATCGCGCGGACCCCGGCCGACCAGGTCATCAGCGAGGCGATCGGCTCCGGGCCGTTCAAGTTCGTCGCCGATGAGTTCCAGCCGGGCGTCCAGGCGGTGTATGAGAAGTTCGCCGACTACGTGCCGCGCTCCGAGCCGCCCAATGGCACCGCCGGTGGCAAGCAGGTCGAGGTCGATCGGGTCGAATTCGTCGCCATGCCCGACGCCCAGACCGCGATGAACGCGCTGCAGTCGGGGGACATCGACTTCTTCGAACAGGTACCGATCGACCTGCTGCCGCTGCTCGAGGGCAACGATGAGATCCACACGCAGGTGCTCAACGAGCTCGGCTACCAGAGCATGGGGCGGATGAATTTCCTCCAGCCGCCGTTCGACGACGTGAACATCCGCCGCGCCGCGCTCACGGCGCTCGGCCAGGGCGACGTGCTCGCCGCGATGGTCGGCAACCCTGAATACTACGAGACCTGTGGGTCGGTGTTCGGATGCGGCACGCCGCTTGCAGATGAAACCGGCAGCCAGAGCCTGGTCGACGGCGGTGACCCCGCCAAGGCCAGGCAGATGCTCGAGGAAGCGGGGTACGACGGCACGCCGGTGGCGATCCTCCAGGCCACCGATGTACCGATACTGGTCGCACCGCCCGTGGTGGCGGCCGAGCAGCTGCGCAAGGCCGGGTTCAATGTCCAGCTGATGCCGATGGACTGGCAGTCCATCGTCGCCCGCCGGGTCAACCAGGGGCCAGTGGCGCAGGGTGGTTGGAACATGTTCTTCTCCAACTGGATCGTCCAGGAGGTGTGGAACCCGATCAACAACCCGATGCTCAACGGCGGTGGCCCGGGCAAGGCGTGGTTCGGCTGGCCCGAGGACGAAGAGATCGATCGCCTTCGCGCCGAGTTCGCCGCGGCGACCGACGAAGCCACCCAGCGCGAGGTGGCGAGCCGGATCCAGGCCCATGCGATGGACTACGTAAGCTACGTGCCGCTCGGCCAGTACCGGGTGGTGAGCGCCTGGCGCAGCGAGCTCGAAGGCGTGCGCCCGGCGCCGGTGCCGGAGTTCTGGGGCGTGAGCAAGCGCCAGGATTGAGCCGCCGGACCGCTATCGGCGGTCGGCCATAACCACAGGGCAAGGCACTGCGACGAACAGGTATGCGACAGGCCTCGCTCCATTGTTAAGCTGTCCCGGGCATCCTCGAGCGGGTGCCCGGGAGTCAACCTCAACCGCCCTTTACAACCACAACCAAAGGAGGCGTCATGCTCAGCTATTTCGTGCGTCGCGTCATCGCGGCGATTCCAGTGATGCTGGTGGTCGCGCTGTTCGTCTTCCTGCTGCTCAGGCTCTCCCCGGGCGACCCGGCGGCGATCATCGCCGGCGACATGGCCACTCCCGAGCAGCTTGCCCGTATCCGCGCCGCCCTGGGCCTCGACGAGCCGCTCTACATCCAGTTCTTCGTCTGGCTCGGCGAGCTGCTGCGCGGTGACTTCGGCACCTCGTTGATCTCCCAGACCCCGGTGCTGACGATGATCCACCAGCGCCTCGAGCCGACCCTGAGCCTGGCGCTGGTGTCGATCCTGTTCACCGTGCTGATCTCGGTACCGCTCGGTGTGATCGCTGCGTGGCGCCATGGTAGCTTCATCGACAACTTCGTGATGTCCGCCTCAGTGGTCGGCTTCTCGGTGCCGGTGTTCGTGATCGGCTATCTGCTGATCCAGCTGTTCGCCATCGAGCTGCGCTGGTTCCCGGTGCAGGGCTTTCGCAGCCTGTTCGACGGAGTCGGTCCGTTCGTCAGCCGCATAGTGCTGCCGGCGCTGACCCTGTCGTCGATCTACATCGCGCTGATCAGCCGGATGACCCGCGCGAGCATGCTCGAAGTGCTCGATGAGGACTACATCCGCACCGCACGGGCCAAGGGGCTGGGCGAGCGCGCGGTGCTGTTTCGCCATGCGCTGCGCAACGCCGCAGTGCCGATCCTCACCGTGATCGGCACCGGCTTCGCGCTGATGGTCTCGGGCGTGGTGGTGACCGAGAGCGTGTTCAACATCCCCGGCCTCGGCCGGCTGATCGTCGATGCGGTGCTGGCCCGCGACTATCCGGTGATCCAGGGGCTGATCCTGCTCACCTCCGGGCTCTACGTGGTGATCAATCTGCTGATCGATCTCTCCTACGCCGCCACCGATCCGAGGATCCGCTACTGATGAACATGCAGACCCTGAACCCCTCGCGGACGGGAGGCGACGCCATGCCCGAAGGTCGCGGCGCCAGCCGCTTGCTCTCCCGGCTGTTCGCTACCCGGCCCAAGGCGGTGACGCTGATCGCTGCGGTGGTACTGGCGCTGATCGTCGCGATCGCGCTGTTCGCGCCCTGGCTCGCCAACCACGATCCGCTGGCGCTGTCGCCGGCCAACCGCCTCAAGGGCATGAGCGAGAGCTACTGGCTTGGCACCGACGCCTACGGGCGCGATCTCTATTCACGCATCCTCTATGGCGCCCAGGTGTCGCTGATCGTCGGTGTCGGGGTAGCGATACTGAGCGTCGCGATCGGCCTGCCGCTGGGCCTGCTCGCCGGCTACTTCCGCGCCATCGATGCGATCCTGATGCGGATCATGGACGGCCTGATGGCGATTCCCGGGATCCTGCTCGCGATCGCGATCGTCTCGCTGACCAGCGCCAATCTATGGACGGTGATGCTGGCGATCATGGTGCCGGAGATCCCGCAGGTGGTGAGGCTGGTACGCTCGCGGGTGCTCTCCGCCCGCGAGGAGCCGTTCGTCGAGGCCGCGGTGCTGATGGGCACCCCGACGCTCAAGCTGATGATCCGCCACCTGATGCCGAGCACGATCGCACCGCTGATCGTCCAGGGCACCTACATCTGCGCCTCGGCGATCCTCACCGAGGCGATCCTCTCGTTCCTCGGCGCCGGGATCGGCACCGAGATCCCCTCGTGGGGCAACATCATGTCCGAGGGCCGGATCTACTTCCAGATCAAACCCTCGCTGATCTTCTGGGCGGGGCTTTTGCTCTCCGCCTGCATCCTGTCGATCAACCTGCTTGGCGATAGCGCTCGCGACGCCTTGGATCCGAAGATGAAACGGAGGAACGCCTGATGAGTACCGCCACAGTGACGTCCGGACGCGATTCTGCCAAGGCGGCCGCGGAGAAGGTGCTCGAGGTCGAGGGGCTGGTGGTCGAGACCGGCGGCAAGCGTCCGGCGCCGATCCTCCGCGGCGTGTCTTTCTCGATCAGTCCCGGTGAGACCCTTTGCCTGGTCGGCGAGTCGGGGTCGGGCAAGTCGGTGACCTCGCTCGCCACCATGGGGCTGCTGCCGCGCGGCGCGCTGGTGGCGCGGGGAGGGCGCATCCTGCTCGACGGCGAGAACCTGCTCGAGGCCACTCCCTCGCGGCTCAAGGCGCTGCGGGCCAACCGCATGGCGATGATCTTCCAGGAGCCGATGACCGCGCTGAACCCGGTGCTCAGCGTCGGCCGCCAGCTCGATGAAGTGCTCGAGACCCACACCCGGCTGTCGTCGCGCGAGCGCAAGGCCAAGGTGCTCGACGCCTTCTCCCAGGTCCACCTGCCGGAGATCGAGCGCATCTATTCGAGCTTCCCGCACCAGCTCTCGGGCGGTCAGCGCCAGCGGATCATGATCGCGATGGCGCTGGTGCTCGAGCCGCGGCTGTTGATCGCCGACGAGCCGACCACCGCGCTCGATGTCACCACCCAAAAGCAGATCCTCTCCTTGATCAAGGAGCTGCAGCAGAAGCACGGCACCGCGGTGCTGTTCATCACCCACGACATGGGCGTGGTGGTCGACATCGCGGACCGGGTCTGCGTGATGAACAAGGGCGAAGTGGTCGAGAGCGGCGAGGTCGCCCAGGTGCTCGGCGCGCCTCGCGAGGCCTACACCCAGACCCTGCTCGACGCTGTGCCCAGCCTCACCCCGCGCGCGCCGCGCATCGAGGCGAGCCAGAAGACGGTGCTCGAAGTCCAGGCGCTGGAGAAGGTGTTCGAAGGCGGCCGCGGACTGATGCGCTGGCTGGGCAAGTCGAGCGAGGGCACCCGCGCGGTGGACGATGTCAGCTTCCGGCTCAAGCGCGGGCGCACGCTCGGCATCGTCGGTGAGTCCGGCTCGGGCAAGTCGACGCTCGCGCGCTGCGTGATGCGCCTCGAGACGCCGAGCGGCGGCGCGATCCGGGTCGATGGCAAGGAGATCTCCGAGCTCTCGCGTTCGATGCTCAAGCCGCACCGCAAGCGGATCCAGATGATCTTCCAGGACCCCAATCGCTCGCTCAACCCGCGCCGCACCATCGGCGACAGCCTGGTCGAGGGACCGATGAACTACGGCACGCCGCGCAAGCAGGCGTGGGCGCGCGGGCGCGAGCTGCTCGAGCTGGTGGGCCTGCCGGCGGACGCGATCGATCGCTACCCGCACCAGTTCTCCGGCGGCCAGCGCCAGCGTATCGCGATCGCACGTGCGCTGATGATGGAGCCCGAGGTGATCGTCGCCGACGAGGCGGTCTCGGCGCTCGACGTCTCGGTGCAGGCGCAGGTGCTGGGGCTGATCGATGAGATCCAGCAGCGTCTCGGGATCGCAGTGCTGTTCATCACCCACGATCTCAGGGTGGCAGCGCAGATCTGCGACGAGGTGCTGGTGATGCAGCGGGGCAAGCTGGTGGAGTACGGTCCGGCGGCGGAGGTGCTGGCCAATCCCCAGGCCGAGTACACCCGCGCATTGATGGAAGCGGCCCCGGGGCGGCATTGGGACTTCGCCGCCCGTGCACCCTTGCAACCGATCGCTGGATGATCATCGGGCCGCGCCAAGGCGCGGCCCGATTGCGTAGTGGCTGGGCTTGGTACGCAATCCGTCCGTGCCCGACTGCACGGCGGTGGAAATCAGCTCGTGCGCGAATCCGATCGCAGTACTTCCGCACCGCGCGCGTCGTCGTTTCGCTGATTCCCGCCCCGTCGAGTCGCCGCTCGTCGACTTTTCGTGCAAAGCCCGAAGCTCAGTTCGCTGGGTCGGTTTCTCCCACCCGGTTTTCTCCACCTGGTTTCATTCCCTAGGGAAATGGCATGCACACCCACGATCTACCCTTCGATCTCGATGAGATGCTGGCAGGGCTCAAGACCTGGATCGAATGCGAAAGTCCGAGCCTCGACGCGGCAGCGGTCGACCGGATGATGGACCTCGCCGCTTTCGATCTCGCCGCCGCGGGCGCCACGGTGGAGCGTATTCCGGGCCGCGCGGGATACGGCGGCTCGGTTCGCGCGAGGTTTCCCCACCGCGACTCCGGCAAGCCGGGGATCCTGATCGCCGGGCACATGGATACCGTGCACCCGCTCGGTACGCTCGAGGTGCTGCCGTTCAGGCGCGAGGGCGAGCTGTGCTATGGCCCCGGCATCATGGACATGAAGGGCGGTAACTACGTAAGCCTCGAGGCGCTGCGCCAGCTCCTGCGCGCCGGTCTCGAGACGCCTTTGCCGGTGACCGTGCTGTTCACCCCCGACGAGGAACTCGGCACGCCCTCGACCCGCGCGCTGATCGAGAACGAGGCGCGCAAGCACCGCTACGTGCTGGTACCCGAGCCGGCCCATGCCGGCGGTGCGGCGACGATCGGCCGCTACGCGATCGCGCGGTTCGACCTGGCGAGCAAGGGGCGCCCGAGCCATGCCGGGGCGAGACTGTCGGAAGGGCGTTCGGCGATCGCGGTGATGGCGCGCAAGATCCTCGAGATCGAAGCGATGAGCACCGACGACTGCACCTTCAGCGTCGGCGTGGTCCACGGCGGGCAGTGGGCCAACTGCGTGGCTTCCGCCTGCCGCGGCGAGGCGCTGAGCATGGCCAAGACCCAGCAGGATCTCGATCGCGGCGTGGCTCGGATGATGGCGCTGGCAGACGACGATTTCTCCATCGTCCGTGGTGTCACCCGTCCGGTCTGGGAGCCCAACCAGCCCGGTACCATGGCGATGTTCGAACTGGCCAAGGAGATCGCCGCCGAGCTCGGTTTCGAGCTGTCCGGCCAGAGCAGCCCGAGCGGCTCCGACGGCAACTTCACCGGTGCACTGGGCATCCCCACGCTCGACTCGCTCGGCGTGCGCGGCAATGGCCTGCATACGCTGAACGAGCATATCGAGGTATCGAGCCTGGTCGAGCGGGCTCGGCTGATGGCGGCACTGCTGATGCGGCTCGAGTGAGTCCGTCATTTCCCTCGCATGGAGAAGGGCATGGAGCACGGCATGAATAGCGACATAGAGATTTCCGCAGAGCTTGCGCGCGCGCTGACCGACTCGGTGGAAGCCGGTTTCGCCGAGCAGCTGGCGTTCACCCGCCAGCTAGTGGAGTTCCGCTCGGTGCGAGGCGACGAGTCCGAGCTGCAGGCGTTCTTCCACCAAGCGCTGCAACAGCGCGGCTACGAGGTGGAGAGCTTCGGCATGGACCGGGCGGCGATCGAGCGCCATCCCGGCGGTTCGAAATGGTCGGATACCCATTCGAACGCACCGATCGTCGTCGGCACCCATCACCCCCGCGAGGAGCGCGGGCGTTCGCTGATCCTCCAGGGGCACGTCGACGTCGTGCCGACCGGACCGCAGAGCTGCTGGGAGCGCGAGCCGTTCGGCGGCGAGATCGAGGGGCAGTGGATGTACGGACGCGGCGCGGGCGACATGAAGGCCGGCTGCGCGGCCAACCTGTTCGCCCTCGACGCGCTGCGCCGGATCGGCCTGCAGCCGGCGGCGAGAGTCCACATCCAGTCGGTGGTCGAGGAAGAGGCCACCGGCAACGGTGCATTGATGACGCACCTGCGCGGCTACCGGGCCGAGGCGGCGCTGGTGCCCGAGCCCGAAGGAGAGCGGCTGGTGCGCGCCAACGTCGGCGTGCTGTGGTTCCAGGTCATGGTGCGCGGGCTGCCGGTGCATGTGCACACCATGGGCGAGGGCGGCAACGCGATCGATGGCGCCTATCGCCTGATCGGTGCGCTGCGTGAGCTCGAGCAGCGGTGGAACGAGCGCAAGGTCGACCATCCGCTGTTCGCTGAGCTTGCGCATCCGATCAATCTCAACATCGGCAAGATCGAAGGCGGGGACTGGGCCTCGTCGGTGCCGTGCTGGTGCCGGGTCGACTGCAGGATCTCGCTCTATCCAGGGGTGGATGCCGACTCCGCCGCCAAGGAGATCAGTGATTGCATTGCCGCTTTCGCGGCGAGCGATCCGCTGCTGTCCGAGTTTCCACCGGAGCTGACCTTCAATGGCTTCTATGCCGAGGGCTACGTGCTCGAGCCCGGATCGCAGGCCGAGGCGGTGCTCGCCGGGGCCCACCGCGCGGTGTTCGGTACGGCGCTCGAGACCATGGTCTCTCCGGCCTATATCGATACCCGGGTCTATGCGCTCTACGACCGGATCCCGGCGCTCTGCTACGGGCCGGTGGCGAAGAACATCCATGGCTACGACGAAGCGGTCGAGCTCGACTCGCTCAAGCAGATCACCAAGACGATGGCGCTGTTCATCGCCCAGTGGTGTGGAACCGAGCCGTTGGCGGTGGGGGAGCCCGGCGGCCAGCGCTGAGCCATCGCCGCTCGGTCGAGCGGCAGGACGGAGATCGAGCGGTTGTGGGTTGAACGCCGGGCTGCGGCGCAGATGCAGCGCAATACCAATAACAATCAAATCAAGGCAGAGGTCGATCACGATGAAGGCTATACGCTGTTTCCACCGCTTGGCTCGCTGCGCGGCGGTCGCACTGCTCGCAAGTGCCGCGTCCACGTCCGCCGCGCTTGCCCAGACCACCATCACCGCGGTGATGCACTCGCCGCTGCGGGTGCTCGACCCGGTGATGTCCACCGCCCATATCACCCGCAATCATGCCTACATGATCTACGACGTACTGGTCGCGGCAGACGAGGAGTTCACTCCCCGCCCGCAGATGGCGAGCTGGACGATCTCCGACGACGGGCTGGTCTACACCTTCACCCTGCGCGACGGCCTCAAGTTCCACGACGGCGCGCCGGTTCGCGCAGCCGACGCGGTGGCGAGTCTCAAACGCTGGGGCCAGCGCGATGGCGGCGGGCAGATCCTGATGGACTTCACCTCGTCGCTCGAGGCGGTCGACGACAAGACCCTGGTATGGCAACTGCGCGAGCCGTTCCCGGCGCTGCTCGATACCCTGGCCAAGCAGTCGGGCCTGCCGCCGTTCATCATGCCCGAGCGAATCGCCTCGACCGCGTCGGAGACCGCGATCACCGAGCACATCGGCTCGGGTCCGTTCCGCTTCATCGAAAGCGAGTTCCAGCCCGGCGTCAGCGTCGCTTACGAGAAGTTCGAGGATTACGTGCCGCGTGAGGAGCCGGCGAGCTGGATGGCGGGTGGCAAGGTGGTCAACGTCGACAAGGTGGTCTGGGTCTCCATGCCGGATGCGCTGACCTCGGTGAACGCGCTGGCGGCAGGCGAGATCGACTACCTCGAGCAGGTCCCGGTCGACCTGGTGCCGATGCTCGAGTCCGAGGATGAAGTCACGGTCGAGGTGCGCAGCGATCTTGGCTACCAGAACTTCGGCCGGATGAACTTCAAGCATCCTCCCTTCGACGACGTCAGGCTGCGCCAGGCGGCGCTGCTGGCGATGGACCAGCAGGCCATCCTTTCCGCCCAGGTCGGCGATCCGCGCTACTACACTCTGTGTGGCGCGATCTTCGGCTGCGGCACCGCGCTCGAGGACCAGACCGGCGCGGAGAGCCTGCTATCGGGCGGCGACCCCGAGCGGGCGCGCGCGCTGCTCGAAGAGGCGGGGTACGACGGCACGCCGGTGGTGATCCTCCACGCGACCGACGTGGTCAGTCTCAGCACCCAGCCGATCGTCGCCGCCCAGGCGCTGCGACAGGTGGGCTTCAACGTCGAAGTGCAGTCGATGGACTGGCAGACGCTGATCTCCCGCAGGGTCAGCATGGCGCCTCCCGCGCAGGGCGGCTGGAACATGTTCTTCTCGACCTGGATCGTGCCCGAGATCAACACCCCGCTGGTATCGAGCATGCTGAGCGGCCGGGGCGATGCGGCCTTCTTCGGCTGGCCGGACGATCCGGTGGCTGAGGAGATCAAGATGGCGTTCATCCGTGCCGAGACGGCCGAGGCCCAGCGTGAAGCGGCCTTGCGCTTCCAGCAGCATGCCATGGAGCAGGTGCTCTACATTCCACTCGGTGAATTCGGGCTGCCGCAGGCGCGGCGCAACACCCTCACCAACATGATTCCATCACCGGTGCCGGTGTTCTGGAACATCGAGAAGATCGAGTGAGCCGTACGTCCGCCGTCATCGCTATCCAAGCACCAGCCAAGGAGCCAACGAATGAGCAACATCGCCCGGATCGACGATTACTTCGAGGAGCTCTGCGCGATTCGCCACGACCTCCACGCCCATCCCGAGATCGGCTTCGAGGAGACCCGCACCGCCTCGATCGTCGCTGGTCTGCTGCGTGAGTACGGCGTCGACGAGGTGCACGAGGGCATCGCCGGTACCGGGGTGGTCGGGGTGATCCAAGGCCGACTCGGCGGCGCCGGGCGGGTAGGCCTGCGCGCCGACATGGACGCGCTGCCGATGGACGAGGCGACCGGCCTCGAGTTCTCCTCGACCATCCCCGGGCGCTTTCACGGCTGCGGCCACGATGGCCACACCACCATGCTGCTCGGCGCGGCGCGCTACCTGGCCGAGACCCGCAACTTCGCCGGCCAGGCGGTGCTGATCTTCCAGCCCGCCGAGGAGGGGCTGGGCGGTGCGCGGCGGATGATCGAGGAGGGGCTGTTCGAGCGCTTCCCGGTCGATGAGATCTACGCCATGCACAACTCGCCCCAGCATGCGCCAGGACAGATCGCGGTGTTCGCGGGACCTGCGATGGCGGGGGCCGACTTCTTCGACATCCTGATCCACGGCCGCGGCAGCCACGGCGCCGCGCCACACTTCTCCCGCGACCCGGTGGTGATCGCCGGCGCTCTGATCCAGGCGCTGCAGGGGGTGGTCAGTCGCAACGTCGACCCACTCGATCCCGCGGTGCTGTCGATCACCCAGGTGCACGCGGGTTCGGCCTACAACGTGATCCCCCAGACCGCGACGCTCGCCGGTACCGTGCGGGTGTTCTCCAGTCAGGCCCGCGAGCTGATCCGTTCGCGGATGCGCACCATCGTCGCGGGGATCGCGGCGAGCTTCGACGTCGAGATCGAGCTCGACATCCGCGATGTGTTCAGCGTGCTGGAAAACGCCGAGGGGCCGACCAAGGCGATCGAGGAGGCCGCTCGCGAGCTGGTCGGTGAGGAAAACCTGCTGACCGCGGTCAAGCCGCTGATGGGCAGCGAGGACTTCGCCGACATGCTCGCCGCGGTACCCGGCGCCTATTGCTGGGTCGGCCACAGCGGCGACGTGCCGGTGCACAACCCGGGCTTCACGCTGGGCGACGAGATCCTGCCGCTCGGCGCCAGCCTGTTCGCCCGCCTGGTCGAGCGGCGGCTCGCGCCATGAGCCTGACCGAACTCGACGCTCGAGAACTGTCGCAGCGGATCCACGCCCGCGAGGTTTCGTGCGAGGAGGTGGTGAGCGCCCACCTGGCGCGGATCGAGCGGTTCAATCCCAAGGTCGGCGCGATCGTCTCGCTCGAGCCCTTCGATGCGCTGCTCGACCAGGCCCGCGAGCGCGACCGGGAGCTCGCCGCCGGCCAGGACCGCGGCTGGATGCACGGCTTTCCGCTGGCGGTGAAGGATCTTGCCCTGACCCGTGGGATTCGCACTACCTTCGGCTCGCCGCTGTTCAAGGATTTCGTTCCCGACCAGGATTCGATCGTCGTCGAGCGGATGAAGGCGAGCGGGGCGATCGTGATCGGCAAGACCAACGTACCCGAGTTCGGGCTGGGCTCGCAGACCTACAATCCGCTGTTCGGCGCCACCGGCTGCGCCTTCGACCCCGAGCGCACCGCCGGCGGCTCGAGCGGCGGCGCGGCCGCGGCGCTGGCGCTCGAATTGGTGCCGGTGGCCGACGGCAGCGACATGATGGGCTCGCTGCGCAATCCGGCCGCGTTCAACGCGGTGGTCGGCTTTCGTCCCTCCCAGGGCCGCGTGCCCGCCGCGCACTCGCCCGACGGTTTCTACTCCCAGCTCGGTACCGAAGGACCGATGGGCAGGAGCGTCGCCGATGTCGCCCGGCTGCTCGCGGTACAGGCCGGGTTCGACGCCCGCGCGCCGCTGTCGCTGGCGGGCGACGGCGCGGAGTTCGCTTCGCCCTTGGCATCTCCCACTGCGCCGCGCTTTGGCTGGCTTGGCGACTTCCAAGGCCATCTCGCCACCGAGCCGGGGGTGCTCGCGCTCTGCGAGGGCACCTTCGCCGCGCTCGAAAGTCTCGGCGGCGGGGTCGAGCCGGCCAAGCTCGAGTTCGACCTCGATCGGCTGTGGTCGGCATGGTGCACGCTGCGCAACTTCTCGGTCGCCGGCACCCACGCCGGCAGCTATGCCGATCCGGCTCGGCGCGAGCAGATGAAGCCCGAGCTGCGCTGGGAGATCGAGGGTGGGCTCGCGCTCAGCGCCCTCGATGTCCACCGCGCCGGTGTGGTCAGGACCCACTGGTACCGGACGATGCGCAAGGCGTTCGAGCGCTACGATTTCTTGCTGCTGCCGAGCGCCCAGGTGTTCCCGTTCGACAAGCGCGAGCACTGGCCGAAGTCGGTCGGCGGGCGGGCGATGGACACCTATCACCGCTGGATGGAGGTGGTGATCGGTCCGAGCCTCGCCGGACTGCCGGCGATCAGCGTCCCGGCCGGCTTCGACGCTCGCGGCCTGCCGATGGGGATCTCGATCATCGGCCCGCCGCGCGCCGATCTCGCTGTGCTCCAGGTTGCCCACGCCTTCGAGCAAGCGGTCGGCGGCTTCCGCCAGCGTCGCCCCGGCCTTGCTGAGGCGGAGCGCTCATGAGCCGCGCAGTCGAGCACGGGTTGATCCCGGGCTCGATCACCGACGTACCGGGGATCGAGGCGGGCCATCATACCCTCGCCGGACGGCCCACCGGCTGTACCGTGGTGCTCTGCGAGCAAGGCGCGGTGGCGGCGGTCGATGTACGCGGAGGAGCGCCGGGCAGTCGCGAGACGGCGCTGCTCGATCCGGCCAATCTGGTCGAGCGCATCCATGCGGTGGTGCTCAGCGGCGGCAGCGCCTATGGGCTCGACAGCGCAGGCGGGGTGATGCGCTGGCTCGAAAGCCGGGGCGTCGGCTTTCCGATTGGCAGCGATGCCGGGATGCTCGGCCGGGTGCCGATCGTATGCGGTGCGGTATTGATGGACCTGGGGGTGGGTGACTTCTCGCTGCGTCCGGACATCGAAGCCGGCTGGCGTGCCTGCGCGGCGGCGGGAGCCGGGGTGCTGTCCGAAGGCAACTTCGGCGCTGGCGCAGGGGCGACGGTGGGCAAGCTGTTCGGTGCGCAGTGGGCAATGAAAGGAGGCTTCGGTGGTTCGAGCTGGCGCTTCGCCGAGCAGGGCTGGACGCTGGGCGTTGCGGTCGCGGTCAACGCGGTGGGCGACGTGCGCGATCCACGCGACAACCGGCTGATCGCCGGCGCCCGTGATCTCCACGGCCTGCGCGACAGCCAGGCGGCGATGTTCGGCGCAGCGCCCAACGGCGGCGTACCCGGCGGGAACACCACCATCGGCGTGGTGGCGACCGACGCACCGCTCAGCCGTGGGCAGGCCGGGCGTCTTGCCCAGATGGCCCAGGACGGCTACGCACGGGCGATTTCCCCGATCCACACCCCGTTCGACGGCGACACCCTGTTCGCGCTCTCCACTGCGCCACCGGGGCGCAATGAAATCAGCGCGCGCGAACTCACCGCGCTCGGCAGCGTCGCCGCCACCCTGGTCGCCCATGCCATCGCCCGAGCGGTACTCGCCGCCGAAGGCCTGCCCAAGTACGGCCTGCCCGCGGCTCGCGACCTGCCTGCCTAGCGGCTCAGCAGCTCTTCGCGCTGGCCCAGATCGGCTCGCCGATCACCCCACCCTGGCCATAGCGATAGCTGACCCGGATACCGACGCCCTGGGTGCGCATCTCGCGGAAGAAGGCGCCCTTGCAGTATTCGCTCCTGATGTTGCCGGTCATGCCGGCGACGAACTCATCCTCATCGACTTCCATCGCATCGAAGTTGTCGACCGAGTACTCGAGCTTCATCGTCTTGTTGGCCGCGACGTACTCGGCGTGGGTCAGCCGCGAGTAGTCGTCGACCCGCCTTGGCAGCTGGCGGTTGAGATCCGCGGCCCAGCGGGTGAAATCGGTGCCGCCCGACCCCGCCGGCCGCGATGGCGGCGCTGACGAGGAAGGAGCGGGCGGGGAAGGCGCAGGCCGGCTCGCGGCGGGCGCCGCAGGGCGCTCGCTCGCGGTCGGGGCAGCCGGCGTCGGGCGCGAGGTGGCGGGCGCGGTGGAGGGCTCACCGGAAAGCAGCCCGATCACGCGCTGGATACCCTGGTCGAGCAGTACGCGGCCCTGCTGCTTGACCAGGTCGCCCTTGAGGATCAGCAGCATCGCGACGGCGAGGAAGACCACCAGCGCAATGTTGGCGAACGCCTTGTCGCGATTGGCGCGCTTGCGCAGGAGGCTGCCGAGGAAAGCGCACACCAGGGCCACCCCCAGAGCCGCACCGTAGGTCGGCAGATAGGCCAACGCGACCGACAAGGCTTCATCCAGTCCACCGTTGGCGCGCGAGCTGAACAGATAGCTGGTACCGCCGAGGAAGGCGAAAAAGGCAACCGTTACGGGCAGGAACTTGGAGCTGGGCATGGCTTCCTTGGCGTTGCTTGCATCTTCATCCCCCGATGATAGCCGTTTGCGCGCCGCCTTGGCAGCCGTTGGAGCGCAGGTAGCGAGGCGTGG
>NZ_KK211230.1:70242-210035 GCF_000621205.1 Halotalea alkalilenta DSM 17697
ACCCGTTCGTCCCGAGCGGCGCCCACACGCCAAGCTCGGGCACTGGCTCGGCATTGAAGGGCGCCAGTCGAGGGATCGAGCGGCGGCGCTGAGGCCTGGTTCGACTCGGCTAGATCCGCTGCATCAGCCGTTGGCCCAGGCGCAGCGGGTCTCCCGCTGCAAGCTGAGCGACCGGTGCCACCCCCTCGCCAAAGCAGAGGATCACGGTCGAGCCGAGCTTGAATCGTCCCATCTCCGCGCCCTTGTCCAGGCTCACGCCGTCGCTGAAGTCGTGGCGCTGGATCTGCTCGCCGTGCGGCGGTACCTGCCCGGCCCAAACGGTCTCGATGCCGGCGACGATCATCGCGCCGACCAGCACCATCGCCATCGGGCCGTACTCGGTATCGAAGTGGCACACCAGGCGTTCGTTGCGGGCGAACAGGTGCGGTACCTCGGCGGCGGTGGCGCGATTGACCGAGAATATCCGCCCCGGTACGTAGACCGTGCGCCGCAGCCTGCCGGCGCAGGGCATGTGCACCCGGTGATAGTCGCGCGGGGAGAGATAGATGGTGGCGAAGCTGCCGTGGCGGAACGGCTCCGACCAGACGTCGCCACCGCCGAGCAGGGTATCGACCGAGTACTCGTGGCCCTTGGCCTGGAAGATGCTGGCGTGGCGAATCGCGCCGCACTGGGAGACCGCGCCGTCGGCGGGGGAGACGATCCCTTCCTCGATCGGTCGGGCGCCGGGCTTGAGCGCGCGGGTGAAGAAATCGTTGAAGCAGGCGTAGGCGCGCGGGTCCTCGATCTCGGCCTCGCTCATGTCGATGCCATAGAGCCGGGCGAAGCGTTGGATCAGCAGGTTCTTGAGCCACGGCGTGCGTGCGCTGGCGATGCGGCCTGCCAGTCGGGAGATCAGCGCATGGGGCAGCGGGTACTGGAGAGCGGCGAAGAGCTTGTCGCGATTAAGATCGGGCATCGGTCTCGGCAACGAATGGTGAGCGTGCGGTACGCCGGGTTATCGGGGCAGGCAGTATAGCCTGCCCCGCGTCGACGGCGCGGACGGCTTCAGCGTTCTATCGGGGTATCGTCGCGGTTGCCCCACTCCTTCCACGAGCCAGGGTAGGCGCGGATATGGGTGAAGCCGAGCGCGCGGCCGACCAGCCAGCTGAGTCCACTGCGGTGGTGGCTCTGGCAGTGGGTGACGATATCCTCCCCGGTGGTCAGGCCGCGGGCCTCGAGCATGGTCATCAGCTCGACGTTGTCGCGCAGCCTCAGGTCGCGGTCGCGGTCCATCAGCTCCAGCCAATCGAGGTTGACCGCGCCCGGGATATGACCAAGATGGCGGTTGTCGCCTTTCTCCCCGCGGTACTCGGCGGGGGAGCGCGCGTCCCACACCACCACCTGGTCGAGCGACTCGAGCAGCGTCTCGCGGTCGATCGAGACCTCCGGATGGAGCAGCTCCGCGCGATAGTCGCTCGGCGTGGGGGTGTTCGCCTCGCGCTCGAGCCGCAGGCCTTCGCCGCGCCAGGCGTGGATCCCACCGTTGAGATAGGAGTAGTGGCGATGGCCGAGCAGCTCGAGGGTCCAGAGCAGGCGTCCGGCCCAGCCGCCGCCCTCGTCATCGTAGGCGACTACATGGTGGTTGGGACTGAGGCCGAGTTCGGAGAACAGCCGGGAGAGCGCCTCCAGGTCGGGCAGATCGTTGGGCACCGGGCCCTCGCCCTTGAGCAGCCGGCGATGATCGAGGAACAGCGCCCCCGGCACGTGGCCGTCCGTGTAGCTTTCGGCCTTGAGCGGCACGTCGATGATCAGCAGGTCGGGGTGGTCGAGCCGCTCGGCGAGCTGAACGGGCTCCGTGATCAGGGGCAGCAGCTTGTCGTTGGGCATGGAGCTCTCCTTCCTGGTGTTTCGAGCACGATGGATGAATGGGTCCACCCAGCATCGCATATCCGCCTTCCTCCTGCTTTCGTATCGCTTGGAAGAAATCAACCTCCCCGGAGGATGAGGTGGTTTCGATTGACTGATACAGCGCCATTGCGCAGCCAGTTCAACGTCTGTCTGGAGAGCGCGATGGTGTCATCGTCCCGGCGGCCGAACCCATGAGGCGCTCGGGCAAAATCGCGAAGCTCTTTCCGTCCGCAGAATACCGACTCACCTTATCACCCTGGGGATTGCTGAATGCGAACACCGTTGGTTCGAATGAATCGAACGCTACCGCGCTTCAGACCCATAGAGCTGGGCGATAGCGATAATGCTGTGAGCTGGTTGAATAGATGTGTTTCGACAATTCGTCGGCGAAATTCCCGGTGAGAAAGTGTTGCCATGCATGCTCATGTTCGCCATGTCATTCCGAGGCTTTGACGGAATGGCGTCTTTCTTTGAACCCCTGATAAAGACAAATAGCCATGAAGACGATGCCAAAAGTAAAGAATAGCGAGGCCAAAATGAGTCGAATAAAAAAATCAACCCGTAAATTTTCATGGATGTAATCGTAAGGAATAATCATATTTTTTCTTTCATCCATGACCTGCCACACTCTTATTTCATCGTTGGGTGTATTGTGGCGGGTAATGTATATTAATAATTTTCGCCCGATAGGAAATTCATCGAAGTAACCGTCACCTTTGAAAAAAGGTACTGAGATACGCTGTGATTCTCCATTGTCCATAATCGTCAAACTCAATCGATACTTGTTTCCCGCTCTGTTGACAGTTCTTGGTCTGGTATCGACTACCGTATCATGAATAGAAAGGAAGGGTTGGTCCTCTGTTCGAAGTTGATAGGGGTAATAAGACATCGCGGTCCATATAAAAAAGACTGACGATAATAAGAAAGCTAGCATGCCTGAAATGCCAGCCGAAATTTTTTCATTGGGGGACCATTCACTGAAAGGAGGCATCCCCGATCGTTTGAATCGTTGTTTGAAGCGCATTCGCCTGCCTCAAGCAGAGGTGAAATTAAATTTTAACTCTAATGCCTGAGATGCGATGAAGTCAATGGCTAATAATAACCGTCTCTCGTAGAACCGCAGCAGTTATAATCATCTCCATTGTTGGGAGGGGATGGGGTCGTTGGAACGGTTAACCCGCCAGACCCTCCGCCGACACTGCCAGGAGGATAGTGGATGAGAGGCTGGGGGACTGGGCCTGGCGGTATATATACAATGGGTGGGCCCTCAGCTGGAGGCGCGGCGATGTTTCCTCCATTGCCATTGTTGTTGCGCGTGAAATTTATCTTTCCCAGGTTCATGATATTGCCATCAGGATTAAGGAAGAAGGCTGCCACTGAGTCGCCTTCATTGAAGGAATTTTCCTCTTCAACGGTGCCCTCGGGAGTAGCAATACCGCCACTCTTATTTTCTCCAATCATATTGTCCATGATGTTTTTTATAAATTCTCTTACTTTGAATTCGTTATTATTGTTCATGATGATGCTATTTATTTAAGCAACTATTCCAAAGGCAGTTAAAACGATTCCTACGTTTGGGATTAAACGCAGCCCTGCCAATGCAGTTAAATTTAGTGCAATTCCGCTCACGTTTCCAATTAGTGAGACTATATCCTCATGATTTATCCCTTCAGTTTGGCTATAATCCACGGAAATTTTATGAACCGTAATCCACCCGGCAACTGCATTGGTGGAGGAATTAATGATGGCTACCGGGGCAACCCCAGGCATGGCTACTTGCGAGGCGCTGGTGATAGCTGCGATAGTTTGGCCATGAGTATTAATCAATTCAATTCTGGTTTCTCCGCCGCTATTTAGGCTATGATAGATGGAGTCACCAGCGGATACTGTCGTTGTGACATCACTTATATGTCCTAGGAATATATATCCATTAGCCACGTGTCGCTACCTTGTATTTGTCTTGAAAGCAATTGTCATTCGCATTTGTAGTGCGGATGAGTTGGGTGAATTAGCATTGTGAGCAATGCTTCCAGAAAAAAAACTGCTCTTCCGGGTTTCGGTAATACAGATTTTACAATGTCCTCTCGGTTTTTATCATAAAATTGCAGGGCGCCTCCCCAGGCAACAGGCCAATGGGGATTAGCAAATAAAACTAGTGTCATTCCTTCTTCGCCAGGGCGATTGTCTCGATGAATAGGAGCGTCTTGTCCGAACACTTGACCATTGGCATAAACGCCAAGTAAATTTGAATTTATAGGCATATGATCCTGTTTTGCTCGCTGCCAAATCTCAATTAAAAGTCCAAAATCTGGATTTTGGGCTAATTCTTCTTCGGCACATCCATTCTCTAGGCGCTTCTTGCCTGCAATAAATATTTGAAATGCTGTTTTTATATAATCTGGTAATGTTTTATCAGGCCATCCATATCGCCATATCGGGTTGTTCAATGCTTTGTGCAAAGTGAATATTTTTCGTTCCGTCAGAAAGTTGTCTACCACGCTGATTCCGTCATCAGGAAAGGATAATTTTGTCATATGTTGTTATGTCAGTATCAATATACTATGATGTTGGTTTTTGAAAAATTCAAAAGACATATTGGGGTCTGCATGAGGCGAGTTGAGTTTTGAGTAAAGAATCATTTTGTGGCATTGATGAGCGAAAATTATTCTTGATTTTCCTACATGTTGTTAATTGGGGAAATCTTATCATTATTGGTATTCCTAAATGAACTGGTTATGTACTTTGTTGTATGCCAGATACGTTAAGTTCTTTTGCGTAGGGGATGTAGGTAATCGGGGAATGCCATGAAGAAGTCGACGACGTCCCCTTCAGGAGTGCACGCGTGGACGACGGTGAGCCCGGTACAGGGGCATCAGAACCGGTACGCCTGGGGGTGGATGGCGATCGCATCAATCTCAAGTAAGAGCGACCGCGCGGCCGGGATTCTGCGCAGGTTCGTTCGAGCCGTGGTGGTTCAATTCGATGGCGTGCAGCATCGCGCATATCCGCCTTCCTCCTGCCCGTGCGCTGAGGAAGGCGACGGTGTGGCGCCCAAACGGCGACGCCGCCTGGTGTCGGATACGACCTTCGGATGGATATACTACGCGCTGTCCGCGCGTCCCTGGCGCCGGCTGCGCCACGCACCCGCTGAGCGGTGGGGAAGGGCGAACACAATAACGGCACCGGTGCCCCGCGTGGCGCATCCGGTGCGAACCCCCTCAAGGAGAACGACGCGTGCTAGAGCGACTGTTCGATACCGCGCGGCAGGGCACCAGCCCACGGCGCGAAATCATCGCGGGGATCAGTACCTTCCTCGCCGCCATGTACATCATCGTGGTCAACCCCACCATCCTCAGCGCCGCCGGCATCTCCTTTTCCGCCGCACTCACCGCCACCGTGCTGATCAGCGCCTTCGGCAGCCTGGCGATGGGGCTCTATGCCAAGAACCCGATCCTGGTCGCGCCGGGCATGGGGATCAACGCGCTGTTCACCTACACCATGGTGCTCGGCGCGGGCGTGCCGCTGCCGGTGGCGCTCGGCTGCGTGTTCTGGTCCGGCGTGCTGTTCGTGGTCCTGGCGGTGCTCAACGTGCGCCAGTACGTGATCGATGCGATTCCGGCCTCGCTGCGCCACGCGATCGCCTGCGGTATCGGGCTGTTCATCACCGTGATCGGCCTGGTCAACGCCAAGTTCCTGGTCGGCAACCCCGCTACGGTGATCGGCCTCGCCCACATGAGCGCGCCGGTCATCACCTTCCTGATTGGCCTTGCGATCACCGCTGCCCTGGTGGCACGCAGGGTGCCGGGCGCGCTGATCATCGGGATCATCACCACCACCCTGCTGGCCAGCCCGATCGGGCGGCTGTGGGGCGATGGCTCGGCCTATCCGCCGGGACTCTCGACCCTGGTCAACTTCAACGGCATCTTCGCCTGGCCGGATTTCAGCGGGCTGTTCCAGGTCGACCTGCTCGGCGCGCTGAACGTGGCCTACTGGCCATTCATCTTCGTGATCCTGTTCACCGCCTTCTTCGACGCGCTCTCCACCTTCATGGGCGTGTGCCAGGCGGGCAACCTGCTCGACGAGAAGGGCGAGCCGCGCAACATTAAGAAATCGATGGTGGTCGACGCCTTCTCCGCGTTGATCTCGGCACCGCTCGGCACCAGCCCCGCCAACGCCTACGTCGAGTCCGCCGCCGGCATCAGCCAGGGCGGGCGCACCGGGCTGGTGGCGGTGACCTGCGCACTGCTGTTCCTGCCGTTTCTGTTCCTCTCGCCGCTGCTCTCGCTGGTGCCCGCGATCGCCACCGCTCCCGCGCTGATCATGGTCGGGGTGTTCATGCTCGCGCCGATCCGCCACATCGACTGGGTCGAGCTCGACGACGCCATCCCCGCTTTCCTCGCCATGGTGCTGATCCCGCTGACCTACTCAATCACCCACGGGGTGGTGTTCGGCTTCCTCGCCTTCGTGGTGTGCAAGACCGCGGTGGGCAAGACCGACGAGATCCGCCCGACCATGTGGGTGCTCGCCGCGCTCTCGCTGCTGCTTTTGTTCCAGGAGTGAGGATGCGTCCGGTGCGGATCGGATGACGAATCCCGTCCGCTCCCCCGGCGCTCCCCCCGGTCCACCCGCTTTGCTATCATCCCCCGCCGACGCCGCTGAAAGCGGCGTCGGCGTTTTCGTCTCCGCCATCGCGCGCCGCGCGTCCAGACAAGTTGCCCGCTATGCCGATTTCTCCCCCTGCCATGCCCCGCGCCCTGTCCCGTAGCCCGAAGGTAGCTCGATGAGTTCGTCGTGGAGCCGGCTGCTCGCCGCCACCGCGCGCCTGATCGACCTGCACGATAGCGCCCACGAACCCGGCTCACCCTTCATCCAGGTCAGCCAGGAGAGCCGCCGGGGCCTGCGTGACGGCTACTGGCTCGATCTCGGCTGCCTGCTGCTCGACTATCTGCTCGAGGTCGATTTCGACGCCAACGGCGCCTTCATCCCGCAGTCGCGCTGCCTGACGCGGCTGCGCGAGGAGTATCCCGCGCTCTCGGCGGACGACCTGGGTTTCGTGGTCAATCTGCTTTCGACTCCGAGCGAGCTCCATTTTCGCCGTGGCGAGGAGGGTGCGGACGAGTCGCCTGCGCGAGTGAGCGCGAGCACCAAGCGCACCGCGCCGATCGAGCGCCAGCGCCAGACCGGCCAGGTGCGGCTCAGCGCAGCGGGTCGCCAGGCGGCGACGCTGGCGGCCCAGGTCGAGGACGTGCTGTACAGCGAATACGATGCCGCCAAGGTGCTCGCCGCGCTCGATCGCGGCGATTTCGCCCGGGTGCCGCAGATCTGTCGCCAGATCCTGATCGCGATCCGCGGCCTGACCCAGGAGCTGCGGCGGGTGCGCGAGCATCCGAGCCTGACCAGCAAGCTCGCCGCGCTCACCGAGCAGCATCGCCACTACCATCATGCGCTGGGCCAGATCCAGGGCACTTTGCTCTCGGCCCGCGCCAAGCTCGCCACTGCCGAGCTCGCTGCTCGCTTCGAGCACTGGTGCGAGCAGCGCCCTTCGGAGCAGTGGGATCTACTGGTGCTGAGCGCTGCGATCGCCCGGGTGCTGACCGCGATCGAGAACCTCTCGCGCCGGCTGGCCGAGCTGCTGGCCGACATCGCCGAAGGGCGGATCCAGTCGATGGGGGTGATCGATTTCAGCGCACTGGCCAAGCGCCTGCTGCTGGTGCCGCCCAGCGAACGGCTGAGCGAAGCCTGGCTTGGCAAGAGCATGCCGTTCGACTGCGCGGCGAGCTTTCCGAGACTCGCGCCAATGCTTGCGATCACCCAGCGCGAGCGCGAGGCGCGCAGCACCACCACCCTGGTGTTCGACACCGAGGCCAGCACTGACGCGCAAGATCGCCTCCTGGCCCGCTTTCTCGCGCGTCGTGCAGCGCCGCTTCGCGAGCGCATCCGCCGCGCGCCGCTCTCGCTGCCCGAGGCGATCGAGGAGGGCTGGCACCGGCTCGACGACGAGGAGTGCCTGGCCCAGCTGGTCAACGCCTTCGTCGATACCGAACTGCTCGGCGAGCCGCTCAGGGTCGGGTTGGATGCCTCCCCGTTCGCGGTCGAACTCGCCGACGGTCGCCTGATCGAGGGCGACCTTACCCCGACACTGCGCTTCGCCGAGGAGAGCCCAGGATGAACATGACCGAGATGGGCGAGGTGGTCGCCTTCCTGCTGCGCTATCGCACCGCCGAATCCCACCCGGCTGGTGGACGCAAACGCCGCGGCCCGCGTGTGGGCCAGCTTTCCGAGCGCGACGTCTGCGCGCTTTTGAACGGCGCCGAGGAGCACGAGCGCACCGCGCTCGCCGCGCTGCTCGAGGGCTTCGGCCTGCGTCTCACCGAACTTGGCGCCGGCGACTACCCCGGCATCCAGCCGGGCGCGCGGGTCTATCTGCTGCTGCCCGACCCCGAGGCGGAGCTGCCGCCGCTGTTTTCGCTCGACCCCAGCTTCGCCGCCCTGCGCCTGCGCCAGGAGAGCAAGGGCGAGCTGGCGCAGTGGTTCCTGCAGCTGTGGATGCTGACCATGACCCTGCTCTATACCCGCTGCAACCGCGCGCCCTCCGATGTCAGCCGCTACCAGGAGGCGACCTTCTGCGCCGAGGAGCTGGTGGAGCTTACGCGCGAGCAGCTCGAATACCTGCGCGGGCTCGGCGAGCGGGCGCCGCGCTCGAGCAGGGTGCTGCTCGAGGAGCGCGGCGAGGACCTCGCCCGCCGCGTGCGCGGCTTCATCGAGCTGCTCGCCCGCGCAGGCCACCTTGAGCATCCGCGTGAGAACGAAAGCGCGCAGGAGGTCTGGCAGCAGACCCTGCTCGGCGCCGTCGAGGTCGCCTCGATCAGCGTTCACCACCTGCGTCATCTGATCGAGGCCACCGCGGCCGCGGAAGAAGAGCATCCGCTCGGAGCTTGGCTCGGGACGGGAGGCGGCACTGGCGCGGATGCCCCGGCCGGTGACAGCGAAGCAGTCGACCAGCCATTGGATCAGGAGAACTCTCGATGAGCGTGATCAACCGGATCGAGGTCGCCAACCTGCTCAACAAGCACGGCGATATCGGTTCTCCCTGGGACGCCAAGATGCGCCACCTGCTGCTCGACCTGCGCGGTCAGTCGAGCGCGATCAGCATGGAGAACGGCTTCGGTAAGACTACCCTGGCCGAGGCGCTGATCGGCCTGCTGGCTCGCGACCGTACCCTGCTTTCGCGCACTCGCACCAAGTGTTCACCGGCCAACGTCGGCGGCCAGGCGAGGAGCTGGACCCATCTACGGGTCGAATTCCGCGCAGGCTCGGGCGGCGCGCAGAGCGACCTGCTCGCCGAGAGCGGGCTGGAGAGCGGTGGCGAGACCTTCGTCTTCGGCTGCCACGGCTACAGCGACTCGGGCAGCCTCGGCTTCTACCACTACGCGGGACGGCTCGAACAGCTCCCGGTCCACTACCTGACCCGCGACGACAAGCTGGCGCTGTCGAGCAACGCCGACTTCCTCGCCGCGATGAAGGCCCTCGACGTCCAGCGCGGCGCCAGCCGCGAGGAGTGGCTCGATGCAGTGGGCGAGCACATCTCGCGACGCGAACTGGCGCAGATGGCGGCGTTCCAGAAGGAGGGCGGCGCCGACAAGAGCCAGATCTTCAATGCCATTCGTCCACGCGCCGGGGAGAAGCCCGACCAGGCGTTCTTCTTCGAGGTGCTGGCGCCGCAGATCCTGCTCGGTGCGATGCGCGGCGAGAGCGACGAGAACGAAGAGCTGATCGAGGAGGTGATCCTCAACTCGGGCCACAAGGTTTCGACGCTTCGCCACAACCTCGACGAGGCCGAGCGTGACCTAGGGCGCGCCGAGCACAAGGTCGCCAAGCTCTCCGCGCTCAACGCCCAGGGGCTCGAGCTGATCGAGGCGCGGGTAGGCTTGAGCGCGCTCGATGACGAGATCGAGGGCGTCGAAAGGTTGCTCGGTGGCGGCGCCATCGGCGGGCTGCCCGGGCTGCCGGCGAGCGACGAGGAGCCGGCGCGCTGGTGCGCCTGGGGGCTCGAGGAGGAAGGGCGCCCGCGCGTCGCGGTGGCGTTCATCGCCAGGCTCTGCGCGCAGTCGAGCGCCGATGTCGAGGCCGCGCTCACCGCGCGCGGCCAGGCGGTGGCGCGCCATCGTCGGCTGGTCGCGCTGCCCGAGGCAGGCTGGCTCGACGATGAGCGCGCGGCGCATCTCGACTACCGCCAGGCGCGCGACTATCTCAAGCAGCACGCGGGTTTTTCCGATGAGCAGGCGCGCCGGCAGGCTGTGGAGATTTTCGAAGAGGCGATCGAGGCGTTCGAGAGCGCCGGCGGCAATCCGTATCGGGTCGAGGTGATCGCCGACCGCGCCCACCTCGCCAGTCTCGAGGAGCAGCGCGCGCGGGCCGAGCGCGAGGTCGAGCGGCTGGAGACCGAGCGCGAACGCCTCGATGCTCGCCACCAATCCTTCGCCGACAACCAGAGCTTCTATCAGCAGGCCCTCTCCGACGGGCTGTTCGAGGCCGCCGAACTGGATGATCTCGCCGGGCTCGAGGCGCTGGAGGCGCGCTGCCAGGCGCAGGCCCGCGAGGCGTTCGAGGCGCTCTCCAGCCACCAGCGCCAGCGCGGCGAATGGGCCAGGCCCTATGCCGACTATCTCGCCTTCGTCGAGCGTCATCCGGGCGACACCCCCGAGACCCTGCTCGAGCTCAAGGAGGCCCGCAGCGCCGAGCTCGAGGAGCGCATTGCCCTGCTCGAGGGCGAGCTCGAGACGGTCGAGCGCGATTTCGCCGCTGCCCAGGCCCGGCTCGATGCGCTGGCGCTCGAGCGCCAGCCGCTGCAGAGCGAGCTCGACCAGCTCGGTGGCGGGGTCGAGGCGTGGCGCGAGTTCCAGTCGCGCTGGCCCGATCAGCAGGCCGCTGGCCTCTGGCACGCGCGCCGAAGCGCGCTCGATGCGCTCGAAGCCGAGCTTGGCGAATGCCAGCGCCGGCGCGACGAGGCCGAGCGGGAGCGGCTCGAACTGGTACTGCTCGAGCAGGACGCCGAGCGCTATCGCAAGCTCCACGGCGACGAGGAGCCGGTGCACCTGCGCCAGCGCCTGGTCGACGAGCGCCAGCGGGTCGACCGCGAGAGGGAACAGCTCGGCCGAGAGGCGCAGCGCTACGAAGGGCTGCTGCACGCACTCAAGGAGTTCCGCGAGGAGAGCGAGCTCACGCCCGAAGGCTGGCTCAAGGATGCGCGCGGACGCTATCCGAAGCTTCTGCGCGAGCGCGAGGCGCTGCTCGAGGGGATCGCGGCCCGCGAGGCCTATCTCGCGCGCCTGAGCGAGGATCCGCTGGCGCGCCAGCAGGTCGAGGCCGAGGCGCACGCCTGCCTGAATGAAGCGGGGATCGATTTCGTCGCCCTGCATCAGCGCCTGAGCGCGGCGAGCGAGGACGCAGAGCGGCGCCGCGCCTGGCTCGCCCAGGCCGCCGGCTGCCTTTTCGCTCCGGTGGTCGACGGGGTCGAGCAGGCCGAACGAGCAGCCAGGCTCTTGCTCGAGCGCAACCTGGCCACGCTGGTGCTCGAGGGTGGGGCGCTGGCCGCGCGGATCGAAGCCGGGCAGCCGCCGCTCGGCGCGGTGGTCGGGCTCGAGACCCTGGCGGTCAAGGCCGCGCTCGACCCGCGCCATCTCGACGAGCTGCGCACCCAGACCGAGCAGCGCATGCAGGCCGAGCGCCTTCGCCTGGCGGCGCTGGAGGAGGAGCTCGAGCGCCTCGACCCCGAGGGCTACGCCTACGCTTTGGCGCAGGCCGCGGCCAAGGCGCTCGAGCTCGAGGTCGAGACCGCGCTGCCCAAGCTTTCGATCGAGGCGGGCGCGCTCGCCGAGCGTGAGGCGCTGCTCGACCAGCGCTTGAGCCCCGAGGGGGTGAGCTGCATCCAGGGCCTGCTGCGCTTCATGGAGCGCGGCGGCGCGGCCGCGCTAGAGCAGACGCTGGCGCGGCTCGCCGAGGCCGACGAACGGCTGCCGGAACTGCGTGCGACGCGCGAGCGCCAGGCGCTCGAGATCGAGCGCTTCGGGGCGCTGTGGCTGACCGTCGAGCGCTTCCACCAGCATGGCGGCGAGCAGGCCCTGACCCGGCTGGAAGCGCAGCTCGCGCTGCTCGACCAGCAGCGCGAAGCGGGGAGCGAGCGGCGCGCAGCGGCGAGCGAACGCCGCGAGCGGCTGCGCGGTGAGCTGCTCGATGCGCGCCGTGCGTACGAGTCGGTGTTCGCCGACGGCGAGCGCGCCACGCTGAAGGGGCTGGTCGAGTTTCTCGATGCCGGTGGCGTCGGCTTCATGGCGGTGGCCGACCAGCAGCAGGCGCTGCTCGATGAGCGGCTGCAAGCGGCCAACCGCCGTGCCGGCTTCGACTTCGAGCGCGTTCGCGGCTATCTCGAAGTGGTCCAGCAGGGCGCCGGCGGTAAGCGCTTGGAGCGCGAACTCGCCGAGCTCAAGGGCGCGATCAAGGAGGCTCGCGACGGGCTCAAGGCGAGCCAACGCGAGCATGCCGAGACGCTCACCCGGATCACTCGCCATCGCCGGGTGCTGAGCGCGCTCGACCGTCTCGGCCATGCCTGGCTCGAGCGCCTGCGCCAGCTGCCCAAAGGCTGGCGCGAGCGCATCGCGCTTGCTCCGGCGGGCGAGCCCGATGAATCGCTGCGCGCGCTCGACGCCGCCCTCGATGAGTGGCGTCGCAGTGCGGTCGACCCGCTCGAAACCGACGCCGATGCCGATCGGCTGCTGGGGCTCTCCCAGCGCCTGCTCGACGGTCTCGAGGCGCTGCGCCTGGGCGAGCGCGGGCGCGAGCGCGACCGGCTGGGCCGGGAAATCCAGCGCCTCGAGCTCAAGCTCGGCAAGGCGCTGTTCGACGCGCTCGAAGGCGGGTTGTTCAATGCCCTCGAGCGCGCCCGGCTCGAGGCCTTGTCGAGTCTCGACCCCACCGCGCTGGATGGCCTCGAAGGGCTCCATGCCCAGCTCACCGAGCAGCTGGCCGAACACCGCCAGCGGGTCGAGCAGCTCAACGCCTCGCGCGGGCAGATCGAGGAGACCCTGGTCGAACGTCTCGGCTCGATCACCGTCGACGCCGCCGCCAACCTCGATATCCTCAAACGCGTCGCCAAGCGCAGTGCCAGCGGCGGCGCTTTCTTCGAGGTCCGCGCTGAGCTGATCGAGCTCGACCAGGTCCATCGCCTGATCGAGACGCTGCTCGCCGAGATCGACGAGCACCTCGACCAGCGCCGCCGTCGCGAGGCCGACGATGCCAGCCAGCAAGCCAAGCGCGACGCCGAGCTGACCAAGCGCATCCGCCAGCGGATCTACCGCGGGCTTTTCACCCACGTCTCGATCCGGCTCAAGCACGACGCCATCCGCCCCCACGGTCGGCTGTTCTCGCTCAATGAAGGCATGTCCGAAGGCCAGCGCGAAGCCGTCTCACTGATGTGGCTGGTCAAGCTCTCCGAATTCGCCATCGAACGCGAACTGCGCGAACTCAGCGCCAGCCAGCGCAGCCGCGGCCAGGTCCAGCGCGAAAGCGTGATCCTCCTCGACGGGCTGTTCTCCAAGCTCTCGCACCGCAAGATGATCCAGGACTCGCTCGAGTCGCTGCGCAACACCCGCGGGCGCTTCCAGATGATCGGCCTGATCCACAACCCCAACTACGAAAACGATCCCGGCATCTTTCCCACCTACCTGGTCGGTAGCGTGATCGGCGCCCGCCACGGCCAAGGCGGGCACGTACTGGTGCGCGACGGCGAAGTGGTCGAGCCCGAAGCGGTGGGCCGCAGCGAAGGGGAGGCGAGCCTGTTCGGGATCAGGGTGAGGGAGAAGCAGGGGTAGAAGAAGCAAGGGTAGGATCGAAAAAGCGCTCCAGGAGGGGCGCTTTTTCACCTTGGATTGGGCTTGCGTTGGCATCGAGGCCGGGATGGCCGGCCCTCATCTCCTGCGTGCGATGATATCGAATCGATGCCAACGTTTAGGGCCTCTCATGCTGCTCCCATCCTCTTCGATCTCGGCAAACGAGAGCACTTCGAATTCGAGCAATGAAGCTTCCGCCTGGGCCAGGGAGTGAAAGGTCATCGTCGGTATGCTTGACCACCCGTCCCTGTCTCCAAGCAAGTTGCCGACGAACAGCCCGCCCGGCACCAGTGCGCGAGTGATCAATGCCCATAGCCGTGGAAAACCATCCGGGTGGCAGAAGGGCAAGCTCATTCCCGCGAACACCAATGACGATGAGGGCAGCGGGCCGAGACTTTCGAAATGGCTGGTGACGGTGGTCAAACGGCCTTGCGGTAAGCGTTGCGCAATCGCCTCTACCCTATCGATCGCCGATCGTTGCTTGTCCACTGCGTGGACGCTCCAACCCCTCTCCAACAGCAGCCCGCTTTCGAGTCCCGCGCCGCAGCCCAGGTCCACAGCAGATTGGCGCTGGTCCGGTGCGATCATGGCAAGAGCGCGTCGGAGCAAGGGTGAGCCTTCGCGTCTCTCATTGAGCCTGTAGTAACGCTCCCAGCCGTCCGGGTATTCCATCATCAACCGGCCTCATGTCGGTATGCCTGATTGCCATGGGAGCTGAATGCGGACGCGGTTTTTCAACGGCGGCGCAGTCGAGTCTTCGGTAGGCGCTCTCGCATCGAGTCGCTCAAGCTGGGCGACAGTTTTGATGCTCATGGTCCGCTTTTTATCTTTCTTTTTCGACAAAAAAAAGCTGATGCTCGGTAAATAAAACTCGTTGGTATGCATTATTTGCACTTCCTATGATGTTTTCAGGCGCTAAATAACCGATCCTTCCTTGCGAGGCAGTGACATGCGTTCATCCAATAACAATACAAAGTTTTCCTTGGTGGTGCTGATGGTCGTGCTGTGCGGATCTTCCGGTTTGGCCAGCGCGGCAGAGATCACAGTGATGGGGTATAGGTCGGGTGGCTTCCAAGAGAACTACCAAAAGGCCGTTATCGACCCGTTCAATGCGTCCCACCCCGAGGTTCATGTGACTTTCTACGGTGTGCAGAATGCAGCCGTATCCTTGGGATTGCTGCGGGCGCAAAGGGCCAACCCGCAAGCCGATGCAGTGATTTACGATCTTTCCGTGGCCAAGATCGCCAAGGATGAGGGCCTGATCGACGAGATCGATATGGCCAAGGTGCCCAACGCCGAACGGTTGGGCTCGATTGGCCGCGAACTGGGGGGATACGCGTTACCGCTGACCTACGATACTTTCACACTGGTATTCAACCAGCAGGTCTTCGCTGACGGCGCGCCGGACAGCTGGAAAGCATTGTGGGATCCGCAGCATCGTGGACGTGTGGTGGTTCCTGCACAAGGCGGTGGCGATATACAAGCCATCGCGCTCACTTTGCTGACCAACCATATGTTGGGTGCGGATAGCGATGAGACCATCGAACCCGCGATCGAAGCGTTGATCGAGTTGGCACCAGCGGTGCAGACCTGGGAACCGAAGCCGGAGCAGTACACTTTAGTGGCCAATGGCTCGGCCGATATCAGTGTTGGCTGGAACGCACGCAGCCAGTATTTCATCGACCAGTCCGAGGGACTGCTCGGCACGGTGGCACCTCAGGAAGGTACGCTCACCCAGGTCAATGTGATCAGTCCGATTGCTGGTTCGGCCAATCCGGATGCCACCCAAACCTTCATTGATTACGCGCTCAGCGCTGAAGCCCAGCAGCGATTTTCCGAACTGATGTATTACGCACCGACCAATATAGACGCAGTACTCGACCCATCGGTCGAAGAACGCGTCCCCTTTCTCGACGACACCCAGCACGACAAGTTGTTGCCGGTGGATTGGATGAAAATCGCTGCTGCCCGCGATGAACTGCTGAACCCCTGGCGGCGCCAGATCATTCCTGCCAGCCGGTAAGGTACGAGCGGTAATTTGCATCCCTCTTCCAATATAGCTGAGCAAGAAGGTTCATCATGCAAACGACTTTATCCCAGTCGCCGGTCGACTCCTTGCCGGTGCGGTCGTCCGACGCTTCTTTCCTTCGCTTGGAGGCCATCACCAAGCAATATGGTTCTAACTCGCCCACCGTGGATCGGCTGGATCTGAATCTGGGCAAGGGGCAGCTGCTGGGATTGTTGGGTCCCTCGGGGTGTGGAAAGACGACGACTTTGAGGATGATCGCCGGCCTATTGCCGATCTCCGCGGGGCGAATCCTGATCGGCGACAACGATATCTCCCATCTGCCGCCGCACAAACGGGACATCGGTCTGGTGTTTCAGAACTATGCACTGTTTCCCCATATGAATGTTGGGGAGAACGTCGCCTTCGGCTTGACCATGCGCGGTATCGGTAAACGTGAGTCGTTGCGCCGCGCCGAAGAGGCTTTGGAAACGGTACGTCTGCCCGGGCTTGGCAAACGCCGGCCGAAGGAACTCTCAGGTGGTCAGCAGCAGCGAGTGGCATTGGCGCGGGCGCTGGTGATCAAGCCCCGGTTGCTGCTACTGGATGAACCGTTGTCCAACCTGGATGCACAGCTGCGCGACCAGATGCGTATCGAGATCCGCGACATCCAGCAGCTGCTAGGCATCACTACTGTCTTCGTGACCCATGACCAGACCGAAGCGCTGACCATGTGCGATCAGGTGGGGGTGATGTACGGCGGCCGCTTGGCGCAGCTAGGGGCGCCCGAGGAAATCTACGAGCGCCCGGCCTCGATGTTCGTCGCCCAATTCGTCGGTCGGACCAATGTCTTGACCGGTGAACAGGTGAGCCATCAACAGGTTCGCATCGGTGGTGCGCGCTATCGCTGTAGCGGCGCCCGGCCCCATTGGCGTGGATTGAAGATTGCCATTCGTCCTCATCGGATCAGCCTGACGCCCAACCGTGACCCTAGTCTGCTGAGCACCGCGACCAATTGCGTCCAGGGACTGGTCGCGGCAATCACCTACATCGGCGATGTGTTGCAGTACGAGGTTGACATCGGTTGTGCACGTATCCGGGTGGAGACGCCGACCGGCTCTTCCAGGCTGCGCTACAAAGTGGGCGATTTAGTGATGTGCGAGTGGCTCCCTCAAGACATGCTGGCGTTCGAGGGTTGACGACATGAAAATCCTGACCGCGAATTCTTCTTCCCTTGGGCAGTTGAAAAATACGACCAAACCACGCTTGTGGTTGTGGGCCTTGGTGTTGCTGGTACCCCTTTTAGTGATCAATTTGGTCTCGTTCGTCGGGCCAATTACCCATCTGGTCCAGCTGTCTTTCCTGCAGAGCCGTGCCGGAGTGATAAGCGGTACCTACAGCCTGGAGAACTACGCCAACTTCTTCTCCGACGGTTATTACTGGGGCTTGATCGGTAATTCGCTGATGATGAGTTTTACCGTCACCTTGATCACTCTGGGATGCAGCTATCCGATCGCTCTGTTTCTCTACCGGATGTCTGCGAGCTCCTGGCGCAACGTGCTGTTCGTTTTGACCATCTCACCATTGTTGGTTAGCAGTGTGGTACGCACCTATGGCTGGATGGTCCTGCTCGGCGACCAGGGTGTTCTCAATAGTGCTTTGCTGGGAGCGGGGTTGCTCGATCATCCATTGCGCCTAGTCAACAACCGTATAGGTGTGGCGATTGGCCTGGTTGAGACGCTAGTGCCCTACATGGTGCTGTCGCTGATGGCTGGCTTTGGCCGACTGGACCTGTCTCTCGAGGAAGCTGCAGCCTCGCTCGGCGCTAACCGCATCAAGCGCTTCTTCCGGATAATCCTGCCGCTCACCGTACCTGGGATTGCCCTGGGTTGCCTGCTCTGTTTCGTTCTCGCCATCAGTTCCTTCATTACCCCGAAGTTGCTCGGGGGAGGCCGAGTCTTTCTATTGGCTACCGAGATCTATGACCAAGCGGTGATCCAATTGGAATGGTCGATGGCTGCCACGCTCTCGATCATCGTACTGCTGATTTTCGCGCTGACGCTGTTCCTTTACAGCCAGTTCGCCCGCCGTTTTGGCTGAGCGGATTCTTTTCCATCCATCCATGATCAGGAGGCCCCATGATCGGCTCCCCTACTTGGACGTTTCGCTTGCTGATCGTCGTTCTTTACCTGTTTTTGCTGGCGCCGATCATGATCGTTGTACCGCTCTCGTTCAGCAATGATCCGTTACTGATGTTTCCGCCACGCTCTTGGGGCATGCGTTGGTACGTCGAGCTGTTTCACCACCAGGGCATGATCGATGCGTTCTGGATCAGCTTCCGAGTGGCGATCATTGTCACGCTGCTGTCGTTGGCCGCCGGGATACCCGCTGCTTATGCCTTGCGCCGCTTCGTGTTTCCAGGGCGGGATGCACTGATGGCGCTGTTCACCGCACCGCTGCTGTTGCCGAGCATCGTGCTCGGCCTGGCGATCCTTTTGATGTTCGTGCGGTTGCAACTGCTCGGTACGTTCACCGGCCTGGTGATTGCACATTCGATCGTCACTACGCCTTACGTGGTGCGCATCATGAGTACTTCGCTGGCCGCGTTGCCTCCCACCGTGGAGGAGGCCGCAACCATGCTTGGCGCCTCGCCGCCGCAGGTGTTCAGACGGGTCACCTTACCGCTGATGATGCCCGGGGTGATCGCAAGCTCAGCGCTCTCCTTCATGCTCTCCTTCGATGAGGTAGTGCTCTCCTTGTTCGTCACCGGCCCGCGTATCTCGACCTTGCCTGTCGCGATATTCAATTACGTCGAGGTGAGAATGGACCCAATGATCGCTTGTGTGTCCGTAGTCCTGGTGGCGGTCACTTTGCTGGTAATCCTATCGGTGGAGAGATCGCTGGGCTTCACCAGGGCGATGGTCAAGTAACGCCCGATGTCGGGCCTGCGTTAAGGGCCTGTGCTGCCCCAACCCGAGGAGTGAACATGCAACAGGATGGATTGGTACTCTGGATGTCTTCGCCGTTGATCGGATTGGTCGAGATCGCCCAACTCTGCGGCTTCAGCAATATCATCATCGACGTCGAGCACGGCTCCTTCGATCTCGAGGGGCTCGACCGTTTTCTCGCCTTCACCAAGGCCAAGGGAATCTCGGTAATAGCCAAGACCCAATCGCCCGCTACCGATGCGATCCAGCAGGTGTTGGACTTTGGTGCCGATGCGGTAGTCGTACCCCATCTTCAGGGGGTCGAACATGCGCGCCAAGTCACAGCTGCAGCGAAGTATCCACTGCTTGGCATCCGTAGCTACATGACTGGTCGAGTCAACGACTACACCCGACCGAGTACCGAGTTCTTCGGCATCGAAAATAGGCGGACTCGTTGCTATGCGATGATCGAGACCGCCGAGAGCTTGGAGGAGGTCGAGGAGATCGCCGCATTGGATACCGTCGATGGAATCTTTCCCGGGCCTTCCGATTTGGCGCTCGCTCGTGGCCGCGGCGCCTACGCTTTCACCGATGCTGATCGCCGCGACCTCGTACGTTGCGTCAATGCTGCCAGAGCGGTGGGGAAACCCTGGATGATGCCAGCCTGGACCCCGGCCGAGCGAGCCTTCGCCCTCGAGCACGGCGCTGAACGGATCATCGTCTCTACTCAGTCGATGATCCTTCGACAGGGCTTGAATGCGACGTTGCAGGCACTGAAAGACGAAGCCGTGCTTGGCTGATCTACTCCTAACTGTTGCCGGACGAGACCATGAAAGTTTCCCTGATCCAGACCAATCCGAATACCGATCGCGACGCCAACCTTCGGATCACTCGCGAACTGATGGAATGCGCGATCGCCACCGATTCGCCAGACCTGTTGGTGCTGCCCGAGTACTTCGAGTTCTATGGTGGCACGCTGGCTGACAAATTAGCTGCCGCCGAGCCTTTGCCGGGTGGCGCCGCCTACGCCATGGTGCAGGAGGTAGCGCGAGAGCACGGCGTCTACGTGCACGCCGGCAGCCTGCTCGAGAGAATTGCTGAGGACGAGCGGCGGATCTACAACACCAGCGTCGTGTTCGATCGTAGAGGCCGGGAGATCACCCGCTACCGCAAGATCCACATGTTCGATATCACCTCGCCCGACGGAACCGCCTACAAGGAATCCGATTCGGTCAAACCTGGAGAGGAGGTGGTCGTTTATGAGCTGGATGGGTTCAAAGTAGGGTGTGGGATTTGCTACGACATACGCTTTGCTGAGCTCTTCCTTGCTCTGGCCGACCAGCGGGTCGATCTGATCGTGCTGCCGGCCGCTTTCACCCTCCAGACCGGTAAAGACCATTGGGAGGTGCTTTCGCGCGCTCGCGCGATCGAGACCCAGACTTACTTCGCCGCCTGTGGTCAATGGGGCACCCATTTCGACAATGGTGAACCTCGCCAGACTTTTGGCCACTCCCTGGTCTGTGATCCTTGGGGACATGTGATCGCCAAGGCTTCCGACGGCGTTGGTTTCGTCACTGCACGGGTGGATCGAGACGTGCTCGAGCGCACGAGAACTTCGATTCCGATCCATACCCATCGCCGCCTGGCCCATCATTGAGGAGTGCAGGATGTACACGATCAATCCAATGCCGCCGCAAGTCCCGCCGGAGTTGCTCGCGCTTTTCGCTGAAGTGGAGACCGCCACGGTCGGTCACTGGCGTTTGTTCGGCTTCATGCACCGCGAGATCCGAGCCTTGTTGCGCAATCATCGGGTGGTAGGCACTGCCGTTACCCTGGCGATTCCTGGCTCGGATTCAACGCTTCTGCACCATGCCTCCGGCATGCTCCGTCCGGGGGATGTACTGGTGATTGACCGGCTCGGCGACGACCGCTATGCCTGTTGGGGCGGTGGCGTTACCGTTGCCGTCAAGGCCGCCGGTGCGCTGGCCGGAGTGGTCGATGGGCCATGCACCGATCTGGCTGAAATCGAGGACTCCGATTTCCCTATCTGGTCACGTGGCTTGTCGCCGATCACTACCCGGTTAGAGGACCTTGGCGGTGGCCTGAACATTCCGGTGTCTTGCGGCGGGGTCCCGGTGATGCCGGGCGATCTCATCCTTGCCGACGACAGCGGCGTGCTGGTGCTGCCCGTCGCTGAAGCCGAATCGGTCGGACTGCGCGCCTTGGAGATGCAGCAGGCGGGGCGAGCGCGAGAGGCCGCGGTACGCCGCGGAGAAGCGAAGCTAGGGGATATCTCTGGGGCGACGGCGCGAGTGCTGGCCCGCTGAAGTCCGTTAGTCCACTGAGGTAGCGATTGAGTTAGTCTGATCTCGAGCCCGGTCGTCAAGGAGGCGCTTTCAGCTTTATTCGTTCGACGCGTTGAACACTGCCTTTTCCCATATCGGTGCCCATTCGTGGGGCCGCTGTGTCCAATATAAGAAGCGGCACTTCGCCACCAGATGGGTGCCGATTACGAAAAGACCAGGATGACGCATACCATGAACATCCGTTTTCTTGAAACGGCGATTTGTCTGGCCGAATTGCGCAATTTCCGGGCGACTGCCGATAGCCTGAACATCACGCCTGCGGCCATTTCCAGCCGTATTTCCTCGATGGAGCAGGAGGTTGGGTTCAAATTGTTCGATCGAGATTCTCGCCAGGTGACGATTACCGAGGGTGGCAAGGTGTTCGTCGAAGGAGCCAAGGATATCGTCGAGCGATATCATCAACTGGTGCAGAGCATGGATTCGGCAGTTTCGGTCGAAGGCTCGATTCGTATTGGCCTGGTCGCTAGTATGGCATTGGTACTGCTACCGGATATCGTCGCTGCTCTGCGGCTGCGTTTACCGAAGATCCAGCTTTCGCTGGTGACCGATTCTTCCTTGCGGATTCTGGAGATGCTCGACCGCGACGAAGTTGACATCGCGCTGATCATCCCGGCTCGCCGTGTCTCCCATTACAAGCTGGTAGAGCTATGTACGTTCGGTATGTACTGGGTGGCTTCTCCTTCGGTGATCTCCAATGAAGATGACCATGTCTTCCACTTCGAGGATATCTGTCATCTTCCGATCATTTCCTATGAGCAAGGCTCTTATAATCAAGGTTGCATGTCTCGTTATCTGGAGAACCGTGGGTTGGATAATTCCATTACTCATTACTCCAATGCTTTACCCACCACGGTAAGGATGGTGACCGCTGGCCTTGGCATCACTGTGGTGCCGCCGGTGGTGATCCAGAAAGAACTGCGCGAAGGCACGCTCAGCGTTCTGAAGGTCACGCCCCGTTTTCCCGCTACGCGATACGTGGCCCTCCATACGGGAAAACGAGCCCCGCAGCTGTGCGCGTTGGTAGTCTCCATCGCAGCGCAAGTCGCCAGGGATTTCTGCGCCATGTTCGATGACTTTCTCGCATACAGCGATAGCCCACCGGTGCCGCTGAGCCGCAGGGTGGAGAAGCAGGCGCTTTCCTGCGCTCATTCGTGTTCCGAGACTCGCCGCTGAGGGGACAAGGACCTAGGCCGAGCTGGGCCAATCTTGCAAGACACCAAGGAGGCCCGAGTTGAGCCACGGCCTCATCGCCGCCGCTTGATCCCTCGACTGGCGCCCCCATTGCCGAGCCTGGACTCGATCTCGGTGCGTACCGGCGCCCCATTGCCGAGCCGGTGCTTGGCCTCGGCGCGTGCGGGCGCCGCTCGGGACGAACGGGTGAGGGTTGGCGCCCCGTTCGTGTCCTTCGATGCGCTTCGCTTACTCAGGATGCTCGGATAGCCGGCGAGGACCCTTCGGCTCGCTGCGCTCGCTCAGGGTGCTCGGAAACATCTCGAGTCGAACCACGGCCTTACCGCCGCCGCTGGGTCCCTCGACTGGCGCCCCCATTGCCGAGCCGGTGCTCACGCTTGGCGCATATGGGCGCCGCTCGGGACGAACGGGTGAGGGTTGCCACCCCGTTCGTGTTAAGCCGGGCCTTCGCCGAGCTGGGCCAATCTTGCAAGACACCAAGGAGTCTTGAGTCGAACCACGGTCCGGCGTCGAGGCCGGCAGGAACGCGAGTGGCTGAATTGTTGTTGGGGTTTGTTTGTATTTGGTGACTTATTGTATCGTTGGGCCCGCGAACTACCCGCTCTTGCGGGTAGACTCTGATCCTTCACCTCGCCTCATCTTCATCGCCCGATCTTCATCGCGCGATCGCCGGACGCGGTGGGTCCGGCCTGGCCGGCAATCAGGCCGGTATTGCGCCAAGCTTTCGAGTACGGATGCGCGTTTCAAGGAGAACACTGGATGTCCAGAGCTGCTAAGCGGCGGGTGTGGCCAATCGCATTGGCGCTGGCGTTGGGCAGCGCGGCGGTGATCGCCGCCGCCTCGGACGGGCGCAGCTATGCGCAGCGTTTGCTTCATCTGGAGCTGTCGCAGCGCTTGCCGTCGCTGTCGTCGGCGCTGGAGGGCGAGTCCGATGCGGTGAAGATCGTCTTCATCGCCTACGCCGAGGACGAGCCGCTATGGCTCAACGCCCGGTTGGCGCTGCTTAAGTATGGCGATGACGCGCGCGAACCGCTCGCCGAGCAGGGGCTCGAGCCTGAGTTCCAGCATGCGCTGCGCGAGTACGGGCCGGATATGCTGCTGCCGGTGATCTATTTCCGCCAGCATGGCTATTTCCTGTCCCGCTGGAAACGCCAGGCCGAGTCGGGCTACCAGACCCTGGCCGAGTGGTGGCGCGATGAAGTGCAGCCCGGGGAGGTGATGCCCGACGAAGCGGCGCTGCAGCGGGCGGATGGTGCCAGGGCGGTCGAGTTCGTCAACGACGAAGGCTACGACTTCATCCAGCAGTTCACCCGCAATCCCGCCAGCGGAGAAATCGACTGGCTCAACACTGAGCGCATCTCGCGAGGCATGACCAATCTGCTGCTCGGAGACACCAAGCGCTGGGAAGCGCTGCGTGCTCGCGGGGAGGAGGTACCGAGCGCGGTGATGTTCGGCTCGGTGCTGGAGATGGGATCGCTCGGCCTGCTCGCCGCGGGTCCCGCGATCAAGGCGTTGAGCGGCGGTTCGCGTATGGCGCGCTGGGGGATCGCATCGCGCTCCCCCAGCGCCGCTGCGACCAGCAGTGCGCGGGCCTCCAGGGTCGCCCTCGCGGCACGCCGGGGCGTGACGGCGGTGACTTGGCTCGCGGGCAGCCGCTGGGCCAAGGTCGCCGGAGGCGCTGCGCTGGCTTACTTGGTCATCAAGCATCCGACGCTGCTCAATGGGGTTGGCAACGCGCTGGCCTGGGCATTGGGCATCCCGGCTTGGCTCGGGGTGGCGGCAGTGTGGTTCTGCGTGCTCGCGCCGCTTTACTGCCTGGCGCGTCCGTTCCTGCGCCTGCTGGGCGGGGTGATTCGCTCCTGCCTGAAGGTCTCCGGCTGGGTACGTAGGAGCGCGGTGTCGTCGGGTTGAAAGTTCTGGGCTGAAAACCCGGGGCTCAACAACCCCCGCCACGATGCTTCAGACCAACTACGTCATCTTCTCCCTGAGCACTCAGCTCCTCGGCGCGAACATGATGATCCCCATCCCCACCATGGCCACCGAGGCGCCGAGCAGGTCCCAGCCGCTCGGCCTGATGCCGTCGACCGACCACAGCCAGAAGATCGCCACGAACACGTAGACGCCGCCGTAGGCCGCGTACACCCGTCCCGCTGCGGTGGGATGCAGGGTCAGCAGCCAGGCGAAGAGCATAAGGCTCAGCGCCGCCGGCACCAGCAGCCAGGCCGACTTGCCCTCCCTGAGCCAGAGATAGGGCAGGTAGCAGCCGATGATCTCGGCCAGCGCGGTGACGAAGAACAAGGCGACGGTCTTGAGTATCAGCATGGCGAGAGGGCTCCTCGAAGTCGCTCGGAGTCTACCAGCATGGTCCGCTGGCCGGTGAGAAGGATGATGCGGCTGAGCGGGCACCCGCCCTCGCTGGATGGCTTGGTGATCCGGACGAAAATCCACCGCCTGATCGTGCCGATGCCACACAGGCCCGCCGCAGCCTGATATCGTCAGCGCTCTTCGCACACCGATGGAGAATCAGGATGTCGCAGAGCAGGACCGATTTCGCCACGCTCTTCGTCGACGAGGTGGCGTTACTCGACGTGCGTGCGCCGGTGGAGTTCACCAAGGGGGCTTTTCCCCAGGCGGTCAACCTGCCGCTGATGGACGACCTCGAGCGCCAACGGGTCGGTACCCGCTATAAGCAGCAGGGCCAGCAGGCCGCGCTCGAACTCGGCCATCGGCTGGTCAGCGGTGAACTCAAGCGCAGGCGGATCGAGGCCTGGACGAAGTTCGCTCGTGCCCATCCCGAAGGCTGCCTCTATTGCTTTCGCGGCGGGCTGCGCTCGCAGATCGCCCAGCGTTGGCTGCGTGACGAGGCGGGCATCGACTACCCCCGCGTGGCGGGCGGCTACAAGGCGTTGCGTGGTTTTCTCAGTGAGGTGATCGAGCGTGCGGTGGTCGAGTGCGAGTGGGTCCGGATCGGTGGGCTGACCGGCGTCGGCAAGACCGAGGTGCTGGCCGGGGTGGCGAACGCGGTCGATCTCGAAGGGCTGGCCTGCCACCGTGGCTCGAGCTTCGGTGGACGCGTCACGCCGCAGCCGGCGCAGATCGACTTCGAGCATCGGCTGGCGATCGCGCTGCTCAAGCTGCGTGAGGCGGGTGCCGCTCGCCTGATCGTCGAGGACGAGGGAGGGCGGATCGGGCGCTGCATGCTGCCGCTTGCGCTGCAGCGCAGGATGCAGAGTGCGCCGCTGGTATGGCTCGAGGCACCGCTGTCGCAGCGGATCGAGCGCGTGCTCAAGGACTACGTCATCGACCTGCGTGCCGAGTTCATCGCCGCCTTTGGCCTAGAGCCGGGCCTCGAGCGTTTCGCCAGGCGTCTCGAGCAGAGCCTCGCGAGCTTGTCCAAGCGGCTCGGTGTGGAACGTTATCGCCGGCTCGCCGCGCTGATGTCACGGGCGCTCGCCAGTAGCGCAGAGGAGTCGCTGGCGCTGCACCGCGGTTGGATTCGTCTGCTGCTTGACGAGTACTACGACCCGATCTATCGCTATCAGCGTGACAGCCGGCAGCAGCAGGTGCTGTTCAGCGGTGAACGCGAGGCAGTGATCGACTATCTGCGCTCGATGAGCCGCGCCCGGTAGCGGTTCGATCGGCAGGGCAAGGTGGCGGGCGAGGCTTCTGAACACCGGCCGAGCGTCTCAGCCCTTGCCGTGCCTGGCGAGCAGTTGGCACACCTCGGCCTGCTCCTGCGCATCCAGCGGAACCAGGTACTCGAGCCTTGCGCCCAGGGCGCGCGCTATCGGCACGCCGTCGCGATAGACGATCCGGTTGCCGGCGAGCGCGGGGACCCGCTCACCCGGCAGCAGGATACCGACCAGATTGAGCGGATCGGTGGCGCAGACCAGCTGCAGCGTGCCCTCGCTGCCACGATGCCGCGCGCGGCGCAGCGGCCCCACCGCTTCGGGCAGGGCGAACTGCTCGCCCGAGGTGCCGTTGACGAAGCGCCCGCCGCGGATTTCTCCGCGCGCCTCCAATCGATGCAGCACGCGCAGCAGTTCCCGCCAGGGCGGCAGCCAGTCGGCCTCACGCTCGAGCAGCCGCCAGAATATGACGCCGTAGCGGCGCAGCAGCACGCGGACGAGATGTTCCAGCGCGTCGGCCGGATACGCCGGATGCGCGGCGGGAGAGGCTGCTTCGCTCGGCGCTCGCCGCAGCAGCGCCCAGCGCCCGGCCTGCTCCATGGCGTGGGCCAGCGGAGAGCCTCGCGTGTGCCGGCCGTGGCGCTGCGCCCGGGTGCGACGTGGGGCGGGTGAGATCAGCGCCCGCAGGCCGGCGAAGCCGTCGGCATTGACCAGGCCCGCGCCGACCAGCTCCGCCAGTGCGTTTTCCAGCTCGCTGCGCAGCAGCCGAGTCTCGGCCAGGAGCTCATCGAAGAAGAGCGCGCCCTGTTGGCGCAGCACTTCGGCGACCCGCTCGGCGCGGGGCGAGGGCGCCGCCTCGGGCACGCTCGCCGCCAGCGCGTCCCAGGTCGCAAGCCGGCTTCGCGGCAGCAGCACGATCGGCGTCGCCCGCACCGGTCCGCCGCCGGAGCCGGGCCTGGCCGACTGACGCGCCGCTTGGCGTTTCCATATCACTCTTCCTGAGCGGCACAGCTCATCGAGCTGATCGGCGTGATAGTCGACCAAGCGGGCTGGAAGGATATCGCTCTCCCAGCTCGACGCCGCGGCCTGGTAGCCCTCGAGCTGCTCAACTATGGTGGCCAGCGCTTGGGTACCCCGTCCGCGGGTATCGGCGGAAAGACGCTGCCAGTCGAACAGGAAGCGAACGAAATCGGCCGGTTCTACCGGTGCGATCTCGCGCCGCAGCCGCCTCAACGTCAGGCGGTGAATACGCGCCAGCAGCTGGCGTTCGCACCACTGTTCATCGGCGGTGTGCGGATCGAAGCGTCCGCGCAGCGCGTAGCCCTGGGCTTCGAGCGCAGCCAGCGCTTGGGCTGCGCGGGGCGTCGACAGCGCCAGCGGGCGGGCCAGCTCGGCGAGGGTGACCGGGCCGCTGGCGCCGAGCCGCGCGCGGACCAGGGCGACCAGCGCCTGCTCGTCGTCGTGCTCCTGGTCGAACCCCGGCGGCGGCTCGAGGCTCGGCTCGACCCTGGGGAGCCCGGCCGAAGTGGCATAGACCGCGCGCACTTCGTTCAGCCGCTCCACCGCGACCCACAGCCACTCTCCCTCGGCGACGTTCACCCGGGCGGCGCGACCGCTGGCCGCGAGAGCGTCGAGCCAGGGCCGCCACTCGTCCGGTACCTCGCTGAGGTTGATCCCGGCGAGGCTGTTCAGCGCCTCGCTCATCTCGTCGGCGTCGCGCACCCGTGGCCAGGCCTCCTCGCGCACCTCGGCGATCGCCGCTGGGTCGAGCGCGCCGAGATCGTCGGCGGACTCCGGATCGCTCCAGCGCCGCGCCAGCACCGCTTGGGTACGACGCTCCTCCAGCGGCGCGTCGTCGAGGAACGCATAGGGCTGCGCACCGAGCACCTCGGCGGCGAGCGGTGATGGCGCCGGCAGGTCGCGGGCGATGAGTCGGACGTCGCCCGACTCGATGCGCTCGAGCAGCTGGATCCAGCCGGGGCTATCCATCGCCTCGTGCAGGCAGTCGTCGAGGGTCTGCCTGACCAGCGGATGGTCGGGAATCTCCCGCTCGCCGACGATGTTCTCGATGCACGCCGCCTGGTCGGGGAACACCGTCGCCAGCAGATCGTCGCTTCTCATCCGCTGCAGCTGAGGCGCCACCTTGCGCCCGCCGGCCATGCGCGGCAGCGCGAGCGCGACGGTGGCGTTCCAGCGCCAGCGCACGCCGAACAGCGGTGCGTCGAGCAGCGCCTGGATGAGTACCCGTTCGGCGCTCGCCGCGCGCAGGTAGTGCCATACCTCGTCCAGCGCGAAGCTGTGGCTGGTGGAGAGCGACAGCACGATGGCGTCCTCGGTGGCTGCCGCCTGCAGCTCGACATCGAAGCTGCGGCAGAAGCGCTTGCGCAGCGCCAGGCCCCAGGCACGGTTGATCCGACTGCCGAAGGGCGAGTGGATGACCAGCTGCATGCCGCCGGATTCGTCGAAGAAGCGCTCCATCACCAGGGTGCGCTGGGTCGGTAGCGCCCCCAGCGCCGCTTTGGCCACGGCGAGGTAGTCGACGATCTGCTGCGCTGCGGCCTGGTCGAGGCCCAGCTCGCCTTCGAGCCAGGCGATCGCCGGCGCGAGCCGGGAGGTGCCGTCGGTGGGCTGGTCGCCCAGCCGCTGGTCGATCTCCTCGCGCAGCCGCGCCACGCCTGCCGAGAGCGCGTCGCTGCGCCCCGGGGCCTCGCCGATCCAGAACGGGATGTTCGGCGGCTGGCCGCGGGCGTCTTCGACCCTCACCCGCCCGGGCTCGATCTTGATGATCCGGTAGGAGGTGTTGCCGAGCTGGAAGATATCCCCGGGCAGGCTTTCCACCGCGAAGTCTTCGTTCACCGTGCCAATCGGGTGGCCGGTGGGTTCCAGCATTACGCTGTAGTCGCCGCTTTCGGGGATGGTGCCTCCGCTGGTCACCGCGACCAGCTGGCTGGCGCGCCGGGCGCGCAGGGTGCGGGAGACGGCGTCGCGGTGCAGATAGGCCGCGCGCGGGCCAAAGCGACCGCTGAAGCCTTGGGCGAGCATGCCGAGCAGCGCCTGGTAGCGCTCGGCACTGAGTTCGGCGTAGGGGCCGGCGCGGCGGATCAGCTCGAACAATCGGTCCTCGTGCCACTCCTGGCAGGCGACCTCGGCGACGATCTGCTGCGCCAGCACGTCCAGCGGCGCCTGGGGAATCACCAGGGTGTCCAGCTCGCCGCGGCGCACGCAGTCGAGCAGCGCCACGCATTCGATCAGGTCGTCGCGCGAGGTCGGGAACAGCCGCCCGCGGGGGACCCCTGCGATCTGGTGGCCGGAGCGGCCGATGCGCTGGAGGAAGGCTGCGATCGAGCGCGGCGAGCCGAGCTGGCAGACCAGGTCGACCTCGCCGATGTCGATGCCGAGCTCGAGCGATGCGGTGGCGACCAGAAGGCGCAGCTCGCCACGCTTGAGCCGCTGCTCGGCGTCGAGGCGCTGTTCGCGGGCGAGGCTGCCGTGGTGCGCGGCCACTGCGTCGCGGCCCAGGCGCTCGGAGAGATGACGCGCCGCGCGCTCGGCCATCCGTCGGGTATTGACGAAGACCAGGGTCGTGCGTTCGCCGCGCGCGAGCTCGGCGAGCCGGTCGTAGACCCGCTCCCACACATCGTTGGCCATTACCGCGGCCAGCGGTACCGGTGGCACCTCGATGGCGAGTTCGCGCCGACGCGCATGGCCGATGTCGACGATCTCGCAGTCGCCATCCCCCGAGCGGCCGACCAAAAAGCGTGCCACCGCCTCGATCGGGTGCTGCGTCGCCGAGAGCCCGACCCGCGCGAGCGGCTGGCCGGACAGCGCCTGCAGCCGCTCGAGGCTGAGCGCAAGGTGGCTGCCGCGCTTGGTGCCGGCGACGGCGTGGATCTCATCGACGATCACCGCCCGGGTAGTGGCGAGCATCCGCCGGCCGGAGTCCGAGCCGAGCAGCACATAGAGCGACTCAGGCGTGGTCACCAGGATATGCGGCGGGCGCTTGCGCATCGCTACGCGCTCGCGGCTCGGCGTGTCGCCGGTGCGTACCGCGGCGCGAATGGCGATCTCCGGCAGCCCGAGCGCGCGCAGCTCGTCGCGGATGCCGGCCAGCGGCGCTTCCAGATTGAGCCGGATATCGTTGGACAGCGCCTTGAGCGGCGAGACATAGACCACCGTGGTCTGGTCGGGGAGCTCGCCACCGGCGGCGAGGCCCTGGCGCACCAGCCCATCGATCGCGGCGAGAAACGCCGTCAGCGTCTTGCCCGAGCCGGTGGGTGCCGCCACCAGCGTATGACGCCCGGCGCGGATCGAAGGCCAGGCCGCGACCTGCGCCGCGGTCGGGTGCTCGAAGACACGCCTGAACCAGCCCGCCACCGCCGGGTGGAAGGCATCGAGCACGGCATCCGACGCCACCGTGGGCGTGGAAGGGGAGGGAGAGCGGTCCATCCAAGCAATATGGCGGCTCGGCGGCGGTAAGCAAGCGCGCGGATGGAACATCGTTCGACCGATGCCGCGGCGGCACCGACTCGCTCAATGGGCGTAGTCCGGCGCCGATCTCGCCAGCCGGCGCTTGATGCTCTCCAGATGCAGCCGCGCACTCTCCGGGTCTCCTTCGCGCATCTGCTCGTAGCAGCGCTGAGCGATCTCGTCCGGCACCCTGACCAGCGCCTGGCCGCTGGTCATCGCCTTCAATTGCACCTGCGCCGCGCGCTCCAGGTAGTACAGATCGTCCCATGCCTCGGCGATGTTGGGTGCGGTCACCATCACCCCGTGGTTGCGCAGGAACAGCACGTCGGCGTTGCCGAGCGCCCGGGCGATGCGGTCTCCCTCGCTCGAATCCAGCGCCAGGCCGTTGAAGTGATCGTCGACCGCGGTACGGCCGTAGAACTTGAGCGCGGTCTGGCCGGCCCATTGCAAAGGCTCCCCCTCGGTCATGCACAGCGCGGTCGCGTTCGGCATATGGGTGTGGAAGGCCACCTTGGCCCGCGGGTTGAGCGCATGCAGGCGGGCATGGATGAAGAACGCGGTGGCCTCCGGGCGGCCTTCGCCCGCCACCACCCGACCATCGAAGTCGCAGATCAGCAGGTCCGAGGCACGAATCTCATCGAACGACATCCCGTAGGGATTGACCAGGAACAGGTCGTCGTGGCCCGGCACCACCGCGGAGAAGTGGTTGCAGATACCCTCCTCGAGGCCAAGGTGCGCGGCCATGCGGAAGCAGGCGGCGAGGTCGATGCGGGCCTTGAGGATCTCGGGCGCATCGAGCGCCCGCCTCGGGGGGCGATCGACAGCGGCTGGGGTGAAGGCGTGTGCCATGGCGGTGGCTCCTTGTTGTTGGCGGCGTGAGCGATCGGTCGTGCGTCGGGGCACTTGCAGGCCAGCATGCCTGCGTTCCAGCGCGTTGTGTAGCGCCGCCGGCGCCGCTCGCCGCACCCCGGGTTGGGCCCGCGACCGAGACCGGCGACAAGGTAAATTCAGCCAAGGCCGTCGAGCGGCGGGTTACTCTGGACGTCCTCTCAATTCGTCCCGGGCGATGCCGAACTCGGGCTACGGTATGGACGCCACCTCGATGCGCTCGATTCGCTTGCTCCCCATTCTGGCCTCGCTTTGCGCAGCCTGCCTGCTGGCGCCCGCTCATGCCGAGGTGGCGCCGACCCCCGCCGCCGCGATCGAGGCGCTGTTCGATGGGCGTGCCGGCGAGGCGCAGCGCTACGCCAGCGCCTTTCGCGAGCAGGTTTCACCGCAGCAGGTCGCCGAAATCGTCGCGGATATGGAGCGCCGGCTTGGCGGACTCGAGCGTATCGATACCCGGCGCAGCGGGGCGCTGTTGCACTTCGAGCGCGGCCGCGTACCCGCGCGTATCGCCCTCGACGCCGAAGGCAGGATCAGCCAGCTATGGTTCGGTGCGGCTGAACTCGATGACGATATCGATAGCCTGGCCGGCCTGATCCAGGCGCTGCCCGGCGACACCGCGCTGCTGGTGGTCGCCGATGGCGAGCCTTTGGTGTCCCACAACGCGCAGGCACCGCTGGCGGTCGGCTCCGCCGCCAAGCTCGTGGTGCTGCGCGCCCTGGCGCTCGCGATCGAAGAGCAGCGCCTGGCCTGGGACCAGGTCGTCACCCTCGAGCCGGGCTGGCGCTCGCTGCCCAGCGGCCAGCTGCAGGAGTGGCCGGCGGGCACCCCGGTGACCGTGGCGACGCTTGCCCACCTGATGATCTCGATCAGCGACAACACCGCCACCGACGCGCTGATCCATCTCGTCGGTCGCGACGCCGTCGAAGCGATCTCCCCGCGCAACGTTCCTTTCCTCACCACCCGCGAGCTGTTCGGCTTCAAGGCCGATGATGCCGAGGGGCTGCGCGAACGGTGGCGCGAAGGCGACATCGACGCACGCCGCGCAATCCTGGCCGGCCTGCGCGATGCGCCGCTGCCCGCGGTCGATTCACTCAGCCCCGATGTCACCCACCAGATCGAATGGTTCCTAAGCGCCGAGGAGCTATGCGAGCTGCTCGACGCCACGCAGGGCTCGCCGAGCCTATCGATCAACCCCGGCCTCGCCGACCCCGCCCAATGGCAGCAGGTCGCCTACAAAGGCGGCTCGGAGCCGGGCGTGCTGAACCTCTCCACCCGCCTGGTCGCTGCCGATGGCCGAAGCCACTGCGTCATCGCCAGCTGGAACGATGACGCAGCGCTCGATCAGCAAGCGCTGTTCGATCCCTATCGCAGCATCATCGAGCGGTTGGCAGGTGAGCCGAAGTGACCGACCGCGGGGCTGCGATCAGCGACTCGAACCGAACATGAAGCCAATCATCAGCTCTATCTGCCCGCTGAGCATTGCGCGGCCGGGATGAGTCGGCAGGCCGGCACGGGCTAGCTCGCATGCTTGTCGATGGTGCCGATGGCGTGACGCAGGCATCCGGCGAATCCGTCGGCGATGCGCGACTTGAGCCTTGCGCTGGTCGCTACTCTGGGGCGCGCGCTCCAGGCGATCTTGAACTTCGTCGAGGACTGCAGCGCATCGACCAGCGCTTGGTCCTCGCTGCAGGTCAGCGCGGAGAACCCGCCCACCGCTGCGTATGCTCGGGCATCGATACCGAAGTTGGCGCCGTGGACGTGGCGGTGCCCTTCGCGATCCTGGTAGTTGCGCTCGAAGTCCGCGCGCAGGGGGGCGGCCCACTCGCCGCAGATCGACCAATCCTCGATCGAGATGGTGCCGCACACCGCGTCGGCTTCGAGCGATAGCTGGTCGACCAGCCAGCGCTCGGAGACGCGGGTGTCGGCGTCGGTGAAGGCCAGCCAGCGGGCGCCGAGGGCAAGCAGGTGGTTGGCGCCCGCGGCGCGGGCGGCGCCGACGTTGCGTGCGTCGATGGTCAGGCATTCGACCGGATGGCGCGCCGCGACCAGCGGCGTGCGGTCGCGGCAATGATCGAGGACGACGGTGATGGTCACGGGCTCACCTCCGAGCCCTGGGTGGCGCGCGGCGGCAAGCGCCGATACCAGGCAAGCGTCGATCCAGTCCTGCTCGTCATTGGCGGGAATGCAGATACCGATCATCGCATACTCCTTATGCGTTTCCGGGCGATCAGAGAGAAGCCGACCTCTGCCATACGCCCAGTTGGAAATCCGTTTCGATATGGTGGATCGTCGCCGACAGCGCCTTGGCTCGATCGAACCTGCGGTACATCGACTCGACGTCGTGACGCCGGTCGTCGAAGGGATGGCGCCAATGGCAGAGTACCAGGTCGCCCGCGGGGTTCAGCGAGTCCACGCAGTGCGAGATGAAGCACGCCAGATCGGCATCATCGAGGTAGTAGGCCAGCTCGCTGACCAGGATCAGGTCGAACTGCGCCGCTCCCGGCGCCGGCCACTGCTCCGGTAGATGCAGCCGTTCGATCTGGACATGGGGGGATGGCGCCAGGGTCTCACGCGCGATCGCTACGGCCGCGGCGGAGAAATCGGCCGCGAGCAGGGTGTCGCAGCGCTGCGCCAGCTGCCGGGTCATTGCACCGTTGCCGCAGCCGGGCTCGAAGGCGCGGCGATAGCGCTCGCGGGGCAGTGCGGCGAGCACCAGCGCGCGCTTGCGCCGCTCGTACCAGGAGGCCTCGACCTGCCAGGGGTCGGCGTCATCGCGATAGAGGCGATCGAAGTGCTCGATGCGCTCGCTCATCGGAACAGCACCTCGGAGTCGCGCAGCAGCCGGGCGAGTACGTTAGGCGGCAGGATCGGCGCTTGCCCGGTCGAGTCGTCGGGCTGCAGCTGGCTGGTGAAGAGGGCGACGGCCTGGCGCTTGCGCTCGAGCTGCTCCTCGCTCAGGTCGATCGCGCATGCCCGCGCCCAGGGCACGCGGGGGTCGTCGACGCTGGCCCAATGCCAGGTCCAGATCGGTACTTCGTAGAGCGTGCAGCCTTGCGCCTCGCAGACCGCGGCGACGGCATCACCGGTGGCCTCGTGGTCGGGGTGCCCATCCTTGCGCCAGGTGGTGAACACCACGTCACCGGGTTGCAGGTGAGCGCGCAATCGGTCGCGCAGTTCATCCGCTTGGGCTGCGACCGCGCCGTCGTCGAGCCCCAGGCGGTGCACTTCGGCGTCGACGCCGAGCGCCAGCAGCGCCCGGCGGGTCTCCTCGCGCCGAGCCTCGCGCAGCGCGGGCGGTGGCCAGCGTGTCGAGCCCGGGTGGCTCGCGCCGCCATCGGTGACGGCGACCAGCGAGATGTCTCGCCCTAGCCGAGCCAGCTGGATCAGCATGCCGGCGAAGCCGAGCACCTCGTCGTCCGGGTGCGGCGCGACCACGACAGCACGCTGCCCTGGGGCGACCAGCGAGGAGAGCGGTTCGCGCGGCAGCGCGGCCAGCGCCGGCCATGCCTGCCAGTCGCGCTCTGGCGTGCCGAGCCCGATGATCGCGCGATCGTTCACAGTGTCCATTGTGGCTCCTCTAGCGTGGCGACTCGCTGGCCATGGGCGGCCTGGTCGCGTTCGGCGTGGCTCTGGCGGATGAACACCGGCAGGTCGGCCATCAGTCGGGCGAAACCTGCGTCACGGCAAAGCGGTGCGGCGCCGAGCGCCCGTGATGCCCGCACCAGGATCTCTTCGGCAGCGCTCTCCACCGCGAGCCTGGCGCGCGCGACCTCGAGCGCGCAGCCATCGGTGGGCGAGGCGTCTATCGCCTTGGCTGCATCGATGAGCATCGCACGTGCCTGGCACAGTGCGACGTCCATGGCGCCCAGGTGGGCGAGCCGGTGAGGATCCGCCCTGCCTGCAAGGGCGGCGCGGGTGAAGTCGACGATTCTCGCCGTCGCGCCGTACCAGCAGGCAGCGACGCCCGCCGCGCCGTGAAGGAATCCCGGCCGCTCGACGTAGCCGCCGGGGGCGCCGACCAACCGGCCCTCTGCGTGGGAGAAGAGCACGTCGACGCTGGCGGCGCTTTGCATCCCTACCGCCGCCCAGCCACGGTCGGTCACGGTGATGCCGGGCTGGTCGAGCTCTACCGCCACCAGCCAGGAGCGATTGTCCGCAGTGCGCGCGCTGACCAGCGCATGGGTGAGAGTCGCGGCGCCTGAGCACCACGCCTTGCTGCCATCGAGCGACACGCGGTCTGCGCTGGTACCGGTGGACACCATCAGGTCGTGTCCTGGTGCCTGTGCGCACCACACTCCCCAGCGTGAGTGCGGGGGTATCTCGGTCGAGCCGAGCTCGGCGTGAATCGCCAGCGCATCCTCGTGCGCCTCGAACAGCTTGACCAGCCCCAGATCGCAGGCCGCGACCTCGGCCAGCGTACGCCAGCGCGCCAGGGTCGCACCGCCGCCGGGCAGCGGCAGGCGATCGAGCCCCTCGGTGACCAGTCGTTGCAGCCAGCGGTTTGGATCAGGCGCGGCCTGCGCTTCGCCGAGCAGCGAGGTGAGCCGCTGCTCGTACGACGTCGGTATGGGTGGCGTCACTTCCTTGTCGCGGATATCCATCGGGGCCCCTTCCTTAGGAGTGCTGTACAGAGTCTAGGCCCTGTTTGCTGGGGCAGCGAGGGACATGCGTGGTGCAATCGTGGGACCGAGAGGTGGCGACGCGGCCGTGGTTCGACTCGGGCCCACGGCGTCCCGCAAGCCGGCTTGGTCGGCGAAGGCCCGGCTCACCACGAACGGCCGAGGTGGGCTCGCGTCATCACTCCCACCCGTTCGTCCCGAGTGGATGGAGCGACGTCGAAGGACCGAGCGGTGGCGGCGGTGATCGACCGCCGCCGTGGTCAGGATTTCGATGAGGCGTAGGCTGGTGTCCGGCCGGGCTTGCGATCCCGCTGGGCTTCGCGCTCCGCTGCCAGCGCCGCCCTGGAGCTGCGCTTGAGTTCGCCCTCGTCGAGCTCGATGTAGCAGGTCAGCACCGCGGCGATCAGATAGAGCACGGTATAGGTCCAGATCACGCCGGCCGGGCCGCCGTACGGCAGGACCATCAGTGCGATCGCCGGGCCGAAGAAGTTGGAGAGCCCGGCGGCGAGGTTGTGCGCCGAGATCGCCGCGCCCTTGTGCTCGGGTGCAAGCGATGGGAACAGCGCCGACATCGGCACGAAGGCGGCGATCGAGGTGCCGAGCACGATCGCGGCGATGAGCGCGATGCCGAAGTTGTGGCCGAAGTAGAGCGGCAGGTAGTAGAACGCCAGACACGAGATCGCGCAGCCGACCGCGCCGAACCAGCGTACCAGCCGCAGCCAGCCGATCTTGTCGCCGACCACGCCCCAGAGCACGTTGGTGAAGATGGTGGTGATGAACACCGCGCCCCAGATCCGCAGCCACTCGGACATCGAGAAGCCCAGCTGATGGGTGAAGAACACGGGCATGAAGACGACGAAGCCGAACAGCGCCAGCTGGTTGATCGAGCGCACCACGCAGGCGATGGCGATGTTGCGATTCTCGGCGAGGATCGTCACCCCACGGGCGAGTTCGCGGATCTTTTCCTGGCGCGAGGCGCTGGCTCGCTTGGTCGAGCTGGTCTTGTCCTTGATCAGGAAAAGGCCCATGAAGCCCGCCACCGCGACCCAGGCGGTCGCCATCCACAGCGTACCGGCGAAGCCGAGCACCGGGATGGTGAAGCTCGGCAGGTAGGTGCCGATGAAGCCGACCCCGACCGAGTACATCGCCCAGAACCAGCCCATCGCCGAAGCCAGGCGGTGGGAAGGCGCGACCTGGGCGATCCAGACGATGAACGAGTAGATGAACAGCGGATAGCCGATGCCCCTGATCCCGTAGAGCAGGGTGATCATCGCCAGGTTCTCCTGTTCGATGCCGAAGATCATGAATAGCACGTGGAAGGCGAGCCAGATCACCGCGCCCCATTTCATCGCGTTGCGCGGGCCGATCATCTCGGCGAAGACCCCTGAGAACCACGAGGCGATGGCGACGATCAGTCCGTAGACGGTGAAGACCATCGCTGCATCGCCCTGGCTGAAACCGATTTCAATCAGGTACGAAGAAAGAAACGCCTGTTCGATACCGTCGCCGGTCATGAAGATGGCGATGGCGAGGTAGCCCCACATTAGGATGATCGGCAGGCCGAGAAACTGCTTTCCTGACGAAGATGACTGCTTGGTCGTCATGAAACGGATCCTTTTTCTTAGCTGTGATTCATAGGCGCAACAGCGCGCGAGCGAGAGGTAGCGCTTCTCGCCTGCGGATATTTCGTCGGTGTTTCGCCCGATGGCAGGGCGCGCGCTGGCAAATCGAGAATCAATGGTTATCGTTTTTGTCTTTAATGAGAATTTAAAATTATGTCATAGCGACATTGGAGAGACAAATTCGAACGATCCGCAATCGGACCAAAGCCCGCCCGCCCACCTGACCGCGGGCGGGGATGGAGCCGTATGCAGTCCGCCGAGGCGCCTGTTTCCGCGATTCGGACGGCAACGAGCTTGGCGTGGTCTGTCGCCACGCCAAGGCTGGGCGAGGAGCTTTCGGTGATAGACGCGGCTAGGGCGCTACGGTGACTTCGCTTCTGCCGCTGTCGATCAGCGCCTGGCGGACGAAGCCGGTGCGTTTCATCTCCTCGACGAAGGCGTGCACGTATTCGGCGGCCTCGGTGTTCGCCTTGGGGACGCCGACGGCCTGACGGATCGCGGTGAAGCGGCCGTCGAGCACGCGTAGCCCTGGATGCTTCGCGGCGGCCTTTTCGAGCGGCTGGCGCACGCCGGCGGCTGCATCGCCAAGGCCTTTGACGAAGGCGTCGATCGCGGCCTGGGAGCTGGTCTCGCGCAGCAGTTCGGCGTGCTCGAGGGTGCGGGAGAGGTAGAGATCGTAGGCGGCGCCCCGACCGACCACGATGCGGTTGCCGGGGCGGTCGAGCTGCTCGACCGCGGTGAAGGGGCCATCGTCGCGGACGAGATAGGTTCCCTCGATCAGCGCGTAGGGCTCGCTGAAGGCGATCTTCTCCGCGCGTACCGGTTCGATGGCGAGAAAAGCGAGGGTCCACTGCTGCTGATCGGTCGCGCCGAATACCTGTCCGGCGGTGTCGAACACGCGTGTCACCAGGGCGACGCCCAGGCGCTCGGCGAGCGCGCGGGCGAGGGCGACCGATACGCCCTGGGGAGTACCGTCGTCGGCGTGGGGGAAGGCGAGTACCGGATTGCCGAAGTTGATCGCGGCGACCAGCCTGCCCTCGGGCGCGAGCTGGTCGAGTACGGCGGTCGGGGCGGATGAGGTCATGTCGAACTCCGGCTCGGGGATGAACCCCGATCCTAGGTCGCCGGGGGCATCGCCGACATCATCCGAAAGGCGAAAGAGGCACTTTAGGTTGTCAGGCCAGGGTTGGCGGTCTGGGGTGTCAGGTCCGGCTCGGCAGGCCTGCGCTCAGGTATCAAGCTCGGCGACGATGCGCCGGAAGCTGTCGAAGCGGCTGGCCTGGATCTCGTCGCGTTCGACCGCCCCGAGCAGCGCGCAGCCGGGTTCGGACAGATGGCGGCAGTTGCGGAAGCGGCAGCGGCCGAGAAAGGGGTGGAACTCGATGAAGCCTTCGGCGATCGCCTGTTCATCGAGATGGCCGAGGCCGAACTCGCGGATGCCGGGGGAGTCGATCAGCTCGCCACCGGCAGGAAAGTGATAGAGCCGCGCGGTGGTGGTGGTGTGGGTACCCTTGCGCGACTCCTCGGAGAGCGCTCCGACCTTGAGCGCTTCATTGGGCAACAGGGCCTGGATCAGCGACGACTTGCCGACCCCGGACTGGCCGACGAACACCGAGGTGTGGTCGGTCAGCGCCGTGCGCAGTGCCTCGAGGCCGTGGTGATCGTTCACCGAGGCTTCGACCACTTCGTAGCCGAGACGCTGGTAGCGGGTGAGCAACTCGCGCAGCGGCCCGCCCTCGCTGGGCAGCAAATCGACCTTGTTGAGCACCAGCGCGGGGGTGATCCCGGTGGTCTCGGCGGCGACCAGGTAGCGGTCGATCAGGTTGGGGTGCGGCTCGGGTTCGGCGGCGAACACGATCATGATCCGGTCGAGGTTGGCCGCCACCGGCTTGAGCTGCCCCTGGGCATTGGGCCGCTCGAGGGTCGAGTCGCGCGGCAGCCGGGCGACCACCACACCGCTTGCATCGCTCGCCTCGCGCCAGCTGACTCGGTCGCCGGTGACCAGGCTCTCGAGGTTGGCGCGCAGATGACAGCGATGGGAGACGCCGTCCTCGCCTTCGACCTCGAGGGTGCGCCCGAAGTGGGCGATCACCCGGCCCGGCTGCTCGGGGCCGTACTCGCCGGCCTCGAGCAGCTTGGCATCGTGCACGTCGCGGGCACCGGCGCGCTGGTTGCGCTCCGCCTGGATCTTGTCGATGCGCCAGCGCTGCTGTCGTGAGAGTTTGCGTCCGCTCATCGTTCCTCGAGGGCTTGATCAGTGCACCGGGAAAGCCGGCTTGACGTGCCATTCTACAGGTTTAGTCTTGATCGGTTGCCGCCCAGTCGGGCCTTTTACAATTCTTTTTCCAGTTCATCATTTCAGTGGAGCAAACCGTTCATGACCCAAACAGTGGGTAGTATCGACCCGGCCACCGACCGGCTCGTATGGATCGATCTCGAGATGACCGGGCTCGATCCGAGCTACGAGCGCATCATCGAGGTGGCGACCATCGTCACCGATGGCAACCTCAATGTGATCGAGGAGGGGCCGGTGATCGCGGTCCACCAGGATGATGCGGTGCTCGACGCGATGGACGAGTGGAACACCCGCACCCACGGCAAGTCCGGGCTGATCGCTCGGGTGCGCGAGAGCCGTATCGACACCTTGGAAGCCGAGCGGCTGACGCTCGAGTTCCTCTCCCGCCACGTCGCGCCGGGCGTTTCGCCGATGTGCGGAAACAGCGTCCACCAGGACCGCCGCTTCCTGGTCAGCGAGATGCCGGGGCTCGCCGGGTTCTTCCACTACCGCAACCTCGACGTCTCGACCCTCAAGGAGCTGGCCCGGCGCTGGAAGCCGTCGATCCTCGCCGGGTTGACCAAGCGCGGCAGCCACCAGGCACTCGACGATATCCGTGAGTCGATCGAGGAGATGGCCTACTACCGCGAGCACCTGCTCGCGCTGTGAAGCGGCGCTCTCAGCGCGGGTAGTCGTCGAACAGCGCCGGTTGATCGGGGGGGTAGGGATAAGGAGGTGGGCGATAGGGCGAGACCACGGCCGGGCCGTCGCCGCGATAGCTGCCGACCCCGAGCGACAGCCTGCTGCTGCCGCGATCGACGTCCACTCGTGTGCTGCCGAACTGCCCGCTGCCACCGCGCGATCCCGAACTGACCCCGGCGGCTACGCTGCCGTGCACCTGCACACTCGAGCTTGGCGCGGAGCTTACCATCGGTGCATCGTCCGACACCGCTGGCGAGGCGCCGGCGGAGCGCGCCTCGTCGGCGAAGTTCGGTCCGGGCACGCTGAGGTCGAGCGGGGCGGCGAGCACGCCGAGCGGCGTCAGCGAGAGCCAGGCCACCAGCATGGCGCGAAGGGCCGGATTCATGGCTCGAGCAGCGCTTCTCGCAGCGCGTTCCAGCTCGCCTCGTCCGGGGCGCAGATCAGCCCGCCGCCGGTCGCGCGAGGCAGGTAGGGCGTGCCGTCGAAGTGGGCGGAGTAGCCACCGGCCTCGCGGTGCAAAAGCCAGCCCGCGGCATGGTCCCAGGGCATCAGCTTGTTGTAGAACAGCGCGTGGCTATGGCCTTCGGCGACCAGCCGGTAGTCGTGGGCCGCGCAGCGCAGCATGCTGACCGCGCCGAGGCGCGAGAGGCGGGAATTGACCCGGCTGCGCAGCGGCTCCTCCAGGTACCCGCTGGAGACGTGCGCCTCCATCTCGCCGAGCGCCACTGGCGATGCCACTCGCAGCGGGTGGCGCTGGCCGTCGCTCCCCTCCCGCCAGGCACCGCCGTCGCGCAGCGCGTAGTAGCGCCGCTCGGTGATCGGATCGAGGATCACCCCGGCGACCACCTCGCCACGCGCGACCACCGCTGCCATCACCCCGAAAAGCGGTGTGCCGGAGGCATAGTTGCGAGTGCCATCGATCGGGTCGAGCACGATGGCGAGCTCGGCGCTCACGAGCGCCTCGAGCCCTGTCGTGCCTTGCGCCACCGCCTCCTCGCCGATCACCTTCGCGCTGGGGAAGGCCTGCGCCAGCGCGCTGGTGATCCAGCGCTCGGCGGCCTCGTCCGCCTCGGTGACCAGGTCGAAAGGCCCGCTCTTCTGATGGACCTGCGCCGCCGACAGGCGGCCGAACCGAGGCATGATCTCCAAACGCGCGGCCTGGAGGAGAATTTCGCCCAGCTGCCCAAGCTTTTGATCATTGAACGACATCATGGCCTCCATCGCGAGTGTCAGCGCCAGCATAGCACTCTCGCTGACATGCTCTTGAGCGATGGATCGAGCCGATTCGTTTTCGATTGCCTACCACATTGAGATGAGCCGGCTAATGCACAAAGTTGATGCATGAAGCGGAAAAAAAAGCCCGCTTCGGGCTCTTCTTGCGCTGACTTGGTGCTAGGAATTTTTTTCCTGGTAATCGTCGAATTTATATCGTTTTGAGCGAATCGGAGCTGCATCTCTAATAGCGATTATTCCACTTCGACAAAAGACCACCTCCTATGGGAAAAATCGGTTTCCGCATTCAACAGCATCCTGGCCGATCCATCGATGCCGAGACGCTGGTGCAGTACAGCACCGTGGGCAGTGCGCAGATCAGTGACTGCATGGGGCGCCTCTACGGTGCGGTCGGTCTCAAGCCGTTCCACCGCCCCGGCAGTGCGCGTCTGGTGGGAACCGCCGTCACCGTCAAAGTTCGTCCTGGAGACAACTTGATGATTCACAAAGCGATCGCTCTGGCAGGGGCGGGCGACGTCATCGTGGTGGACGGTGGAGGGGAGCAGACCAACGCATTGGTCGGGGAGCTGATGTACATGCAGGCGCTCGGTCGCGGCATTGCCGGTTTCGTGATCGATGGCGCCATCCGCGACGCCGACACCTTCTTCCAGAACGACTTTCCTTGCTTTGGCCGCGGCATCTCGCATCGTGGGCCCTACAAGGAGGGGCCGGGAGAAATCAATGTACCTGTGTGCATAGGCGGACAGGTCGTCAATGCCGGCGACGTGGTCGTAGGCGATGCCGATGGCGTCGTATTCATCGCTGCCGCCGATGCGCATCATGTGCTGGCGCAAGCCCTGGAGAAAGAGTCTGCCGAGGACGAGACCAAGAAGAAGATCCTCGGCGGTGGCAGCAACGACAAATCCTGGATCGATGCGGTCATCGCGCGCAAAGGAGAGGCTCTCTAATGGATGTCATCGCCGAGCGGATCAAACGCATCAAACCCTCGCCCAGCGGCGCCGCTCGCACGATCATCGCGAAACTGCGCGAGGAGGGCCGCGTCGTCATCGATCTGACCGTGGGCGAGCCCGACTTCCCGACGCCTCGCCACATTCTTGAGGCAGCCGCCGCCGCTGCGGATCGTGGCGAGACTCGTTATACCCACGTGCAGGGGACGCCTGCCTTGCGGGAGGCCATCCGCCGACAGTTCGTCAATGACTTCGGCCTGGACTATCCGGTGGCCGATATCATCGTCTCCACCGGTGCCAAGCAGGTGATCTTCAATGGCTTGGCCGCCACTGTGAACGATGGCGATGAGGTCATCATCCCAGCGCCCTATTGGGTGTCGTATCCGGACATGGTGTTGCTCAACGGGGGCAAACCGGTACCGGTGTCAGCCTATCCGGAAACGCACTACAAGTTGACGCCTGAAGCGCTCGAACGGGCCATTACATCGCGCACGAAATGGCTCTTGCTCAATTCGCCGTGCAACCCGACCGGTGCCTTGTATAGCCGGGCCGAACTGCTTGCATTGATGAATGTCCTCAGACGTCATCCCCATGTATGGCTGATGACCGACGATATATATGCCCATCTTAATTTCTCCTCTGAGCGCACCGTTCATCCATTGGAGATCGCGCCGGATCTGAAGACGCGCACGTTGATCGTCAATGGCGTATCCAAGGCGTATGCCATGACCGGCTGGCGCATTGGCTATGGGGCGGGACCTGCTGCGCTCATCAAGGCGATGGCGACACTTCAGTCCCAATCCACCTCGGGCACCTCCTCGGTCAGCCAGGCGGCAGCGCTCGAAGCCTTGTCTGGCCCGCAGGATTGCGTCGCGGAGTTTCGCGACCTCTTCAAAGCGCGGCGCGATGCCGCCGTGGCCGGCTTGTCGAGGGTGCCTGGGCTGGAAGTCGTCCGGCCGGATGGGGCGTTCTATGTGTATCCCACGTGCACACAGCTGTTGGGCAGGAAAACACCGGAAGGAAAACGTATCGATACCGACGCCGATCTGGTCGCGTACTTCATGCGCGAGGCTGGTGTGGCGCTGATCGATGGTACGGCCTATGGCGTGCCCGGTACCTTTCGAGTGTCGTACGCAAATTCGTTGGACAATATCGAACGGGCTTGCGTCAACATGCAGCTGGCGGCAAAACGGCTGCTTGCTTAATCATCCATATTCAAAGGTGAAAACAATAATGTCATATACCTTCCTATTCCGCTCTTTGATGGCGCTGTCGCTGCTCGGATCGATTCCGGCCGTCCATGCCGACCAGCTCGATGACGTGAAGTCTTCTGGTGTGCTGAACTGCGGCACGCTGGGTACGTCTCAGCCATTCAGTTTCCAGGATAACGATACTCGCCAGCTCGTTGGCTTCGATGTCGACATATGCAAGTTGGTGGCCGATAAGCTGGGTGTCGATGTTCGATTCAAGATGATGTCGGTGGCTGCCCGCGTGCCGGAATTGAACGAAAAGCGTGTGGATATCATCGCCGCCAACTTGGGCTATACCCCAGCGCGAGCCGAGCAGATCGCGTTCAGTCATCAATATTTTGCAAGTCGGCAGATGCTGATGGTCCGACAGGAATCGAACATCGAGTCGATCGAGCAGCTCGATGGGCGGCGCATTGGTGCGGTAAAAGGCTCCAGTTCCGAGCGCGACATCAAAAATCGCCTGCCCAATTCCACCGTCACCGGCTATGCCGACGGTTCGGCCACCTATCTTGCCTTGCAGCAGAAGAAGATCGATGCCCAGTACGGCTCGGAGGCTGGTCTGATGAGGTTCGTTCAACAGGCACCTGCCAATAGTCCGCTGGCGCTGATCGAGACCGCGGTCTTCGTCGAGCCTTGGGGCCTGGGCATTCGCAAGAATGAACCTGAATTCCTGGCGGCGGTAAATCAGATTCTGGTCGAGGCCGATGCGTCCGGAGAGATTACTGAGATCTTCGATAAGTGGTTTGGGGCTGACACCCCCTACGCGATGCAACGTGCCTACGAGGTCGAACCGATTACCAGTCTGTAAGCTCCAGCGTTTCGTCTGCGAGAGCGAGCGAGTCAAGGCCTCGCAGACCCGCTGAAAGGCAGAGGGCATTTCAGTCGACCAAGGAAATCGAAGGCATATGTACTTACTGGAAGCGCAATACCTATACCAGATGCTGGGCGGTATGGTGACTACCATCCAGCTTTTCATCGTGTCATGGGTGCTGGCCTTTTCGGTCGCATTGACATTGGTGGTCATCCGCGCAACCGAGTGGTCGGTTGCGCGCTGGCTAGTCGACGCTTATGTGGAATATCACCGCAACGTGCCTCTTCTGGTGCATGTCTTGTTCTGGTACTTCGGAATGCCAGAGTTGCTACCTGAGAGTGTCCGCGGTTGGCTCTATCAGCATAATGCGGAGATGTCGTTAGCGGCGATCGCGCTGGGTCTGGGGGCTGCCGCTTACATCGCCGAAGATATTCGCAGTGGGCTGCGTGCCATTCCCGATACGCAGTTCGAGGCGGCTCGGGCGATGGGTGCGAACTACTTGCAGGGTATGCGCTATGTGATCATTCCACAGGCGCTACGCCATGCGGTTCCTGCGTTGATCGGACGTGCGCTTCTGCTGTTCAAGAACACCAGTGTGACGATGGCCATCGGCGTAGCCGAGCTCACTTACCAAGCGCGTGAAATCGAGAACGACACTTACCGTACCTTTGCCACTTACGGTGCTGCAACGGCGATGTATCTGGCCGGCGCCTTCCTGATCATGTTCATTGGTGCGCGCATCCACGCGTATTACGCGATAAGCGGAGGGCGCAATGCTTGAGATCGTCCGTGAATACTGGCCAATGCTCTTGGTTGGGCAATACCCGAACGGCCCGCTGGGCGGCCTGGCGCTGACATTGATCGTCGCTGTCCTGGGACTGGCCTTCTCCCTCCCACTGTCACTTCTGATTGCGCTGGCGCGAGTCAGCCCGGTGAAATGGTTGTCGTTCGTGACCGCCCAGTTCGTGAGGGTCATACGCGGCATCCCGCTTCTGATGCTGATCTTCTGGGCCTATTTCGTGGTGCCCAAGCTGATCGGCAGTTCGGTCAGTGGGTTCACGACGCTAGTGTGCGCATTAGTGGTCTATCAGGCCGCCTATCTCGCTGAGGTCATCCGCGCGGGTATTGAAGCCATTCCATCCGGGCAGATCGAAGCGTCACGCTCGATGGGGTCGAGCTACATGTTGACGATGCGAAAGGTCATTCTTCCTCAGGCGTTGCTCAATGTGCTGCCGAGTATGACCAACCAGTTCGTTTCGACCATCAAGGAAACTTCGCTGGGGTATGTCATCAGTGTCAATGAGCTCACTTTTTCCGCCAATCAGGTGAATAATTTGGTGCTCACGCAACCTCTGCAGGTCTTCGGTGTGTTGGCGGTGGTGTATTTCATTGTGTGCTTTAGCCTCAGTCGTAGCTTGAGGTGGCTGGATATGCGCATACGCCGCTCTCGTGCCATGGCCTGAATGGAAAAGAGAAACGATAATGATAAAGATGGAAAAAGTGAGTAAATGGTTCGGTCAACACCAGGTGCTGAATGATATCGACCTGTCCTTGAACAAGGGAGAGGTGGTAGTGATATGTGGACCGTCAGGCTCGGGTAAGTCGACGCTGATACGTACGATAAATCGTTTGGAAAGTATCCAGGGTGGAAGGATAGAAGTCGACGGTGAGGATGTTTATGCCGGTCATATGAATGTGAATTCGTTACGCCAGAAGATAGGCTTCGTCTTTCAGCAGTTCAATTTGTTTCCACACATGACCGTGTTGGACAATGTAATGTTTGGGTTGGTGAACATACAAAAACGTTCGAAAAAAGAGTCTATGGAAAGAGCCAGGTCATTGTTGGATAGGGTGGGGTTGCTTGAAAAAATAAATGCATACCCTGGCGCGCTTTCTGGTGGTCAACAACAGCGTGTGGCGATTGCGCGTGCACTGGCACAGCAGCCACCGGTGATGCTCTTCGATGAGCCCACCAGTGCGCTGGACCCTGAAATGGTGGGCGAAGTACTGCAGGTAATGAAAGAACTGGCCAAGGAGGGGATGACAATGGTGTGCGTGACTCATGAGATGGGATTTGCCCGTGAGGTGGCCGATCGGGTGGTGTTCATGGATGCCGGGCAGATTCAGGAAATCGCCGATCCTGAAACTTTCTTCACCTCGCCGCAGCACCCGCGCGCGCAGCGCTTCCTGAGCGACGTGCACATACGGTGACTCTACTGGGCCGGAGGCTGGCTCACTGGCGAGCCCGACAGTGGATGCGGTATCGTCATGCTTTGGGCGAAATCCCGCGCCGACCCGGAAGATGATGTATACGCTCAAGCAAATCGAGGCTTTCTACTGGAGCTGCCTGCTGGGCAGTTTCAGTGCATCTTCCAAGAAGCTGCATGCTACCCAATCCGCGGTCGCCAAGCGTGTGGCCGAGTTGGAGTCCTTCGTCGGCAGGCCGCTTCTCGAACGCTCGACGCCCTTTACCTTGACGCCTGCCGGTCAGCAACTGTTCTCCTTCGCCCAGGAAATGCTGGAGCTGAACAGTCGAATCATCGACCGCATGGCCGACCCGAGCGGTCTCGAGGGAATAGTGCAGCTTGGGGCGACCGAGCTGATTGGTCTGACCTGGCTGGCGACGTTGATCCATGAGGTGCGCAGCCGCTATCCCAAGCTGCAGCTGCTGCCTGAACTGGATGGTGGCATCACGCTCTACGAGAGGCTGCGGCGCAACGAGATCGATGTTGCCATTCTCCCTGGCCCGTTCTGGAGCTATGAGTTCGACTCGATCTACCTCGGGGCCGTGCAGAAGGCCTGGATGGTGAGTCCTTCACTGGGAATCGATGCTGGCGCGACGTTGTCGCCTAATGATCTCACCCACTATCCAATCATCTCTCAACCCGCCTCATCCGCTGCGGCACACATGTATGACGCCTGGTATGCCAAGGCTGGCTTGGCTTTCGAGCGGGTAATCACTTGCAACAATCTGGGCATGATCGCCAAGTTGACCATGATGGGGCTGGGGATCAGCCATCTACAGCAGACGTACTTCCAACCACTGGTGGAGGCCGGACTGTTGCAGCAGCTCGACGTGCAACCACCCCTGCCAGAAGTCTGCTACTACGCGGTGTTCCGAAAGCGTTCGATCAACCCGGTCACCACCAAGTTGATCGAACTGATGCAGGAGGTCTGCGACTTCGACGTTGCTGGCTCATTTCTGCCGCAGGTAGTCACGCGCTAGCGTCCAGCATCCTCAATGGCTCGTCACAGCTCACTGATGAGCTGATCGAACCCTTCCAAGTGCAGAGCCGGAATCGCCTGGCCCCCAGACATGGGGGCCGGCGACGGTTCCCGTGCAGGGTTAGCTGGCCTCTGCCGTGGCCACGAGCTCGAGCAGCGTGCCTTCGCCGAGATCGCTCACGCCCAGGGTGGCGCGGGCAGGCAGGTGCTCCGCTCCGAACCACTGGGTCCAGACTTCGTTCATCGCCTTCTTCTGGCCGAGGTCGGTGACGTAGAGCGTGGCCGCTACCACCTTGCTCTTGTCGCTGCCGAGCTCGGCCAGGTAGCGCTCGAGCTTGGCGAGCACCTGCTGGGTCTGGCCGGCCATGTCGGCGCTGGAGTCGTCAGCGGTGATACCGCCGAAGAAGATCAGCCCGTTGGTACGTACTGCGCGATGCATGATGGGGGTGGGGATGTGACGTTCGATCATCGTACTTCCTTGGTGTGGTGGGTGGGGTGGTGTCAGGCGGCGGCCCGGACGTCGATGTCGGCGCCGGGTGCCGCGATTGCCTGGTGAAGCGGGTAGTCGCAAAGGCGACGGTCGGTAGTCGTGACCAGCGTTCGCCGAGCCGCTTCAATCGACTTCGGTCTTCGCTGCACGGGGCTCGGGGATCTCGAGCTCCGCCAGCTGGCCGAGGGTGATCGGCTTGATCGGCGAGCGCAGCCGGTAGTAGCCCACCTCGGCGGTCGGTCGGCCCTGGGTTTCGCCGATCAGCTCGGCGACGGTGAGCCCGCACATCCGCCCCTGGCAGGGTCCCATCCCGCAGCGCAGGAACGCCTTGAGCTGGTTGGGGCCGCTGCAGCCCGCGCGGACCGCGGCGCGTATCTGGCCTGCGTCGATCTCTTCGCAGCGGCACACCAGGGTCTCGTCGCTGGGCCGGCGCCAGGCCTCATTGGGACGGTAGAGGGCGTCGAGGAATGGTCGTATACGCAATTCGCGAGCGAGCGCGCGGCGCAGCGGACGGGCGATCTCGTCACGCCGGGCTGCGGTGATCGCGCCGAGCCGGGCCGCGACCTGGAGCGCGCTTAGCCGGCCCTGCAGTTTCGACGCCTCGGCGCCGACGATGCCGCCGCCGTCGCCGGCGAAGAAGATGTCCTGCGCGTCGCTTTCGCCCCACGGGTCGAGCTCCGGCACCCAGCAGAGCTGGTCCTCGCGCCAGCGGTGGCGGCAGCTCAGCGCGCGGCTGAGCTGGACGTTGGGTACCACCCCCTGATGCAGCAGCAGGGTCTTGGCGTTGATCTCCTGCCACTGGCCCTGGCGCTTGAAACCGACCCGCTCGAGCTGGCCGTCGCCCTCGGCGCGCAGCGCCTCGACCCCGCGCACGATGTTCACCCCGTGGCGGCGCAGCTCGCGGATCAGCTTGATCCCCTTGAGCAGGTAGTCCGGTGCGCCGAGCGCCGTAGCCAAGTAGGGCGCGGCGCGGCGCAAGGCGTCTTTCGGCGAGGTGTCGAGCAGCGCGGCCACCGGCACGCCGGCGCGCAGGTACTGGGCCGCCACCAGCAGCAGCAGCGGTCCGCTGCCCGCCAGTACCAGCGGTTGATCCAGCGCCACCCCTGAGCTCTTCAGCAGCACCTGGGCGGCGCCCGCGCCCATTACGCCCGGCAGGGTCCAGCCGGGAACCGGGAACGGCCGCTCCTGGGCGCCGCTGGCGACGATCACTTGGCTTGCCTGGGTCAAGGCGGCCCGGCCGCGGGAGAGGGTGCCGAGCTCCCGCTCGCGGTTGAGTTGCCAAAGCGTATGCTCGGGACGGTAGTCGATCAGTCCCGCCTCGATGCCTTGGCGCAGCGATTCGATCAGCTCGCCGCCGCGCCAGTAGTCCGCGCCGAGCAGGCTGCGCTCGCGCAGCGGCGTGGATTCGAGCGCGCGATAGATCTGGCCGCCGGGAGCGCCCTGCTCATCGAACAGCCGGCAAGGCACTCCGTGGCTTGCCGCTTCGACCGCGGCCGAGAGCCCGGCCGGCCCGGCACCGATGATCGCGAGCCCGAGCTTCTGACCTTCGGCGCTCATGGGGTGATCTCCGCCGCGCCGAGCTGACGCTCGATGCGCATGCCGTCGCGGACCTGCACCTGGCAGCCCTGCTGGTTGGGCACGCCATCCACTACCAGCAGGCAGTCGAAGCATACCCCCATCATGCAGTAGGGCCCCCGCGGCGCCGCGCTGACCGGGGTGGTCCTGAAGCTCTTGATCCCCGCCGCGAGCAGCGCGCTGGCGACGCTGTCGCCCTGGCGTGCACTGATCTCGCGCTGCTCGAAGTGCAGGGTGAGAGTGGGTCGCGAATCAGGCGACGACAGTCGTGTGGGCATCGAATCTCTCCGCGGACATTGAGGCGATCTGGTCGGGAACGGGGCCGCCTGCGATCCAGTCGGCCAACGGGCCTGCGTGCATCGCGGCCAGCGTCACGCCGCTGTGGCAGCAGGCGATGAAGGCCCCGGGATGGGAGCGCGAAGCCTGGTAGATCGGCAGCCCGTCGGGCGGCATCACCCGAAGCGCGCCCCAGGCGCGCACCATGCGTACGCTCGCCAGGCGCGGAAACAGGCGCAGGTTGCGCCGCACGATGGCCTTCAGCACTTCGACCCGGGTGCCGTCGTCGAAGCCTGCGTCCTCGTGGGAGTCACCGAGCTGCAGGGTGCCGTCCCCGGTCTGGCGCAGGTTGTGGGTCGGTATGTCGAGCAGCGGCGCCACCCGCTCGGTGATGATCACCTCGCCCCGATTGGGCTTGAGCGGCGCATGCAGCCCAAGCTGTGGCGCGAGCTGGACGTTGCCGAGGCCGGCGGCGAGGACGACGCGCGCGGCGTGGTGGGTTTCACCGTCGGCGCGCTCGATCCGGTAGCCGTCGCCGTCGCGGCTCACCCGCACCACCTTGGCGCCGGACAGGTAGCGCCCTCCTTGGCGGCCCAGGCCGAGATGCAGCGCCCTGAGCAGATAGAGCGGATTGGCGTGGCCGTCGTGGTCGCTCCAGGAGGCGCCAGCGACCTCCGGGCCGATCGCCGGGACCCGTTCGGCCAGCGCCTGGTGATCGAGCATCTTGAACTCGAAGCGGCCGCCGCTCTGCGTTCGCAGCCGCTCGAGCAGCGCGCGGCGCTGCTCGAACTCCTGCTGGTCGGCGCAGATGTACACGCCACCCGGCTGGCGCAGCTCGACGTCGATGTCGGTCAGCGCGTGGAGCTCCGCGGCGAGGGACGACCAGCGCTCGGAGGAGCGCAGGCTCCATTCGATGTAGTTGGGGTGGTTCAGGCCCTTGCCCTGCACCCAGACCAGCCCGAAATTGCCGCGCGAGGCGCGATAGGCGATGTCGCCTTCATCGAACACGGCGACGCCGAGGCCCTGCCTTGTGAGACCGAAAGCGATCGCGGCGCCTACCAGGCCGCCACCGATCACGGCGATATCGTGAGTTGCCATTCTTCAGCCTTTACCGGTAAGCACCTTGTCGAGCCCGAACAGCCGGTCGATCAGGAGCATGAAAGCGATGGTGATCAGGATGATCACGGCCGATACCGATGCGATCAGCGGGTCCACCGACTGATCGATGTAGTTGTACATCTGCACCGGCAGGGTGGTGTTGCCGGGCGAGGCGACGAACACCGTCATGGTCAGTTCGTCGAAGCTCATGATCAGCGCGAGCATCCATCCGCCGGTGACGCCGGGCAGGATCATCGGCAGGGTGACGCGGCGGAAGCTGGTCCAGGGAGAAGCACCGAGCGAGATCGCCGCGCGTTCGGCCTCACGGTCGAGCCCTACCACCGACGCCAGCACCAGGCGCAGGGTGTAGGGCACCACCACTATCACGTGCGCGGCGACCAGCGAGGCGAAGGTGCCGGAAACGCCGAGCTGGGTGAAAAAGCGCAGGAAAGCCACCCCGAGCACGATCTGGGGAATCATCAGCGGCGACAGGAACAGGGTGGTCAGCGCATCGCGCCCTTTGAAGCGATAGCGAGCGACGGCCAGGGCGGCGGGTACCGCGATCAGCGTCGCCAGGCTCGCCGAGAGCACCGCGAGCACCGCGCTGTTGTAGAAGGCGTCGATGAACTGGGGATTGTCGAGGATCGCCCGGAACCAGCGCAGCGAAACGCCGTTGGTGGGGTAGGAGAGATATCCCTCCGGGGTCAGCGAGACCAGGATCACCACCACCAGCGGGGCGAGCAGGAAGAGCAGGAACAGGGCGTTGAAGACCAGTGCCAGCGGTCCGTTTCGATCGAGGTTGCGATACATGTCAGGCCTCCCCCAGCGTCTTGCGATAGCGGCGTTCGACCAGCCGGTTGTAGGCGAAGATCACCAGGGCGTTGAGCACCAGCAGGATCATCGCCAGGGCTGCGCCGAGCGGCCAGTTCGAGGTGCTCAGGTACTCGTCGTAGATCGCTGTTGCGGCTACTTTCAGCCGTCGCTCGCCGATGATCGCCGGGGTGGCGAAGGCGCTGGCGGTGAGCGCGAAGACGATCAGGCTGCCGGAGAGGATCCCGGGCAGCACCTGGGGCAGCACCACCCGGCGCAGCATGGTGAACTTCGACGCACCGAGCGACAGCGCCGCCTGCTCGGTGGCGGGGTCGACCTTTTTCAGCGCCGCCCAGACCGAGATCACCATGAACGGGACGAAGACGTGGACCAGCGCGATCACCATCCCGGTATGGGTGTACATCAGGCTGCGATCGGTCAATCCGACGAACCGCAGCGCCTCGGTGACCAGGCCGTGGTTGCCGAGCAGCAGCACCCAGCCGAGCGTGCGCACGATCACCGAGACCAGCAGCGGCCCGAGCGCGGCGAGCAGGCAGATCGTCCGCCAGGGCGGGCGCAGCTTGGAGATCACATAGGCCTCGGGCGCGCCGAGCACCACGCAGATCAACGTGACCCCGACGCCCAGGGCATAGGTGCGCAGGAAGATCTCGTGAAAGTAGGGATCGACCAGCGCCTCACGGTAGCTGGCCAGCGTCCGGGTCTCGATCAGCCCCTCGGTATAGCTGAAACCATAGAGGCTGAGCACCACGGTCATCACCAGCGGCACGCCGAGCATCACCAGGAAGAACACCGCACCGGGGCCGCAGAGCAGCCACGGGCGAGCGTCCCAGCGCAGCCGCGGAGCGCGGTTCGCCGTAGGCTTGTGGAGGGAGCTTACTTCAGCCATGGTCGGGCGCCCCCGCTGCGTTCGCTGGATCGAGCGGGCGCGGTTCGGTGTCGAGCAGATGCATCGCCGCGAGCGGCCAGTCGACGTCGACCCGCTCACCATTGGCATGGCTGGGCGCACCGAGGTTGGGGGCGTTGACCATCAGCTCGCCCAGCCCGGTCTCGACCCGATAGTGCCAAGCGGCACCGGCGAACTGGCGGCCCACCACCCGTGCCGACAGGCGCCCCTGGCCGATCGGCACCAGGCGGAGTTTCTCCGGGCGCAGCGAGACCGAGACCGGCGCAGCGCGCGAAGCCGCATCGATCTCGAGCCGCAGCTCGCCGAGGTGAAGCATCGTCCGGCCCGCTTGGTCCGCGACCAGCCGGCCTTCGAGCAGGTTGGTCTTGCCGACGAAGCCCGAGACGAAAGCGTCTATCGGTGACTCGTAGGTCTGCAGTGGATCGGCGACCTGGACCATCCGCCCGTCGCGCATCACCACTACGCGGTCGCTCATCGACAGCGCCTCGCTCTGGTCGTGGGTGACCATGATCGTGGTGGTGCCGACCCGCTGCTGGATCTGGCGCAGCTCCGACTGCATCTCCTCGCGCAGCTTGGCATCGAGGTTGGAAAGCGGCTCGTCGAGCAGCAGCAGCGGCGGCCGGATCACCAGCGCCCTGGCCAGCGCCACGCGCTGGCGCTGGCCGCCGGAGAGCTCGCGCGGATAGCGCTTGGCGAAGCCGCCCATGCGCACCAGCTCCAGCGCATCGGCCACGCGCTGGGTGCATTCGGTGCCCTTGATCCTGCGCATATCGAGACCGAAGCGGACGTTCTCGCTCACGGTCATGTGGGGGAACAGCGCATAGCTCTGGAACACGATGCCGATGCCGCGCTTGTTCGCGGGGACCCGGCTGAGCTCGGTTCCCGCCATCTCGATCCGACCGCTGGTCGGCGTGGTGAAGCCCGCGATCATCGACAGTGTCGTGGTCTTGCCGCAGCCCGAAGGGCCGAGCAGCGAGACGAACTCGCCCTGTTCGATGTCGAGGGTGAAATCCTCCACTGCGGTGAAATCACCGTAGCGCTTGCTCAGGCCGGCCAGGCTCAGGTAACTCATGGCGCTCTCCTCTCGTTCACCGGTCGTTGACGCTGGATCGGAGCCGAAGACCGGCTCCGTACGGCGGAAAACTAGCGTTCCACTTGCCGGTTCCAGCGCTGGGTCCACTCCATGCGCTGCTGGTTGACCTGGTCCCAGTCGAGGGTGACGAGATGATCGACCTTGTCGCCGTAGGGCACTTCTTCGGCCGTCTCGGCGTCGAGCTCGACGCTCTTGTTGGCCGGGCCCTGAGCGCGTTCCTGGGCCATCAGCACCTGGATCTCGGGGCGCAGCATCCAGTCGATGAACGCGCGCGCAAGCTCGGCGCGAGGGGTTCCTTCGCTCACGCAGGTTCCTTGCACCAGCGCGACCGCGCCCTCCTTGGGATAAGCGAAGGCGATCGGGAAGCCCGAGTCGGCGAGCGCCTTCACGCGTCCGCTGCCCCATACCGACATCACGATCTCCCCGCTCTGGTAGAGCTCGGAGGTCTGTCCGGGAGAAGGGGTGAAGGAGAGCACGCTGTCGCTGATTCCACTGGTCATGGCATCGAAGCCTGGCTCGATGTCGCTCTCGCCGCCGCCGTTCGCTCGCGCCAGCATCACCAGTGCATAGACGCCGTAGCTGTTGCTGATCGAGGGGATGTTGAGCAGGCCCTTGTAGCGGGGGTCGGCGAGGTCGGTCCAGGATTCCGGAGGCGCCCAGCCCTGCTCCTCGAAGTAGGCCTGGTTGTAGGCAAGGCCACCGGCGACGATCGAGGTGCCGATCGCCTTGTCGTCGGGGAAGCGGGCGAAATCGTAGACCTGGTCGAGCGCCGGCATGCCCGCCAGCGACTGGCAGAGCCCATAGTTGATCGCCTGGTAGGTCGGGCCGTCGTCCATGATCGAGACGTCGATCTGGGGGCTGTCGCGGCTGGCCAGCAGCTTGGCCAGGGTATCGGTCGAGTTGCCGCCGACGTAGACCACGTCGGCGCCGGTCTCCTCACTGAATCCAGGAATCACCTTCTGCTGCATGATGTCCTGGAAGTCGCCGCCGTAGCCCGCGACGTAGAGCGTTTCCGCCCGTGCTTCGAGGTGGTAGGCGAAGAGCAACGGGCATATCGATAGCGCAAGGGTTCGCTGCGTGATTCTCATGGCATTCACCGTTGTTCGTTATTGTAGGAATGATTCAGGCAATCGAGATGCGCATGGGGCCGCTCGCGCCTTGCCAGTCGGCGCGGCGTTGGCCCCAAGGCCGTGTTAGACGCTAAACGAAATGAAAAAGCGCGCCCAATGCCGCTTTTTGGCAATGTCATCCGCAAATGTTATGGCCTGGGTCTCAAGGCTTGGGCAGGGCCTGCGTCGGTGACTGCTCGATCAGTGCGGTGAGGGTCTGGCGCAGGTCGTCGATCAGCTCGAGCGCCAGGCGCGAGGTGGGGCGCAGGCTCGGCAGCAGCAGGTGGTAGCTATAGGCGAAGCCCGGCGACAGCGGACGAATGACCAGCCCGCGTTGGCGGTAGAACATCGCGCTGGCCGGGTCGATCAAGGTGATCCCGGCGCCGCACAGCACCAGTTCGCAGGCCGCCGAGGAGAGCTGGGTCTCGATCCGCGTCTGGCAGTCGATGCCGTGCTCGCGCAGATAGCGGTCGATCCCCGGCCGCGCGCCGCCGAGCTGGCCGACCGAGATCAGCGGCTGGCCCGCGAGATCTTCGATCGCCACCCGCTCACGGCTGGCGAAAGGATGATCCGGCGGCATCACCAGCATCATGTCGGCGCTCGCCAGGACGCTGCTCTCGGTGCCCGGTTCGTCGAGCGCGATGCCGGTCAGCCCGATGTCGCACTGCTGGGTGGCGACCCACCTGCTGATCCGCTGGGAGCTGTGCACCTGGAGCGAGATGCTGACGCCCGGGTGCTTGTCGAGGAACCGGCGCAGTACCGGCGGCAGTACCGAGAGCGCCATCGCCGGCATCGCCGAAATCAGCAGCTTGCCGGTGCGGAACTGGCGGATCTCCTTGGCCGCTTCGGCCATGTTCTCGAGCCCGACGTAGGAGCGCTCGACCTCTTCGAAGAAGGCCTGGGCCTCGGGGGTCGGCACCAGCCTGCCGCGGCCGCGGACGAACAGCTGGAAGCCGACCTGGTCCTCGAGGTCGCTGATCAGCCGGCTCACTGCGGGTTGGGAGACGAACATCATCTCCGCCGCCCGGGTGACGGTCTTGTACATCATCACATGGCGAAAGGCGTTGATCTGTCTCAGGTTGAGCACGGGGAAGCTCCGTTGGAAGTGTCGCGACGCCGCGGGTCTCAGCCGGCGTGGCCGATCATGGCGGCGTAGCGTTGCTCGAACATCGTGACGAAATCCCGGGCGAGCCGGGACATCGGTTGGTCGCGGGAGCTGAGCAGGGCGAATTCCAAGCCCAGGTCCTCGACCAGCGGGCGGGTGATCACTTCGGGATGAGGGGAGAGCGCTGCGCTGATCGGATCGACCAGGGCGATGCCGTGGCCCTGGCTCACCAGGCGGATCGCCTGCAGCGTCAGCGAGACTTCGAGCCGCGCCGGGGGGCTGGGTTCGGTCGCGTCCCGCAGGCGATCGAGGCGCCTTCGCAGCGGATCGTTGCGCTCGAAAGTGATCAGGTTCTCCTCCGCCAGCGCCGCGAGCGGCACTTCGTCCAGCTCAGCCAGCCGGTGTCCGGCGGGCATCATGCACAGGCAGGGCAGCGCGAAGCGACGCAGCTCGCAGCGCTCCTCGCGCTGCTCGAGGATCGCGAAGCCGAGATCGCAGCGCTGGGTGAGCACTTCCTCGATGACCTGGGCGGAGCGGTAGTTGCCGAGCTGCAGGCTGGCGCGCGGGTGGAGATCGAGAAACTCTCCGGCCAGGTCGGGTAGGAAGGTCAGGCCGAGCATCGGCATGGCGCAGATCCTCAGCGCGCCGATCTCGCGGTCGCGGATCCTCGTCGCGGTGGTGCGCAGCTGCTCGAGTCCGATCCAGGCACGCTCCACCTCCCGGTGGAAGATGCGTGCCTCCGGGGTAGGGTGCAGCCTGCCGCGCACTCGTTCGAACAGCTCGAAGCCCAGGTCCTCCTCGAGCTGGCGCAGCAGCCGGGTCACGCCGGGCTGCACCGTATTCATGCGCTGCGCCGCCTTGGAGACGGTGCCGCACTCCATCACATGCTTGAAGGCGAGGATCTGCCGATCGCTCAGCCTGGGGGATCGTATCGTCACGGCTATCACTTGTTGTTATCGGTCAGGCGACAACCATTATTCGTTTCGCCGATCGGCCGATGCAATGCTGGCGTTCGAACCACCATACGGCGCTTCTTCCACCATGAGTCAATCAAGCCCCGGGACATGGCTGATCGTCGGCGCCGGGCTGGTCGGGCTTTCGCTCGCCTACGGCCTCGCCCGGCGAGGCGCTCGCGTCACCCTGCTCGACGCCGGCGAAGGCGAGCCGCGCGCCGCTCAGGGCAACTTCGGGCTGGTCTGGGGGCAGGGCAAGGGGCTTGGGATGCCGGCCTATGCCGATCTGAGCCTCGATGCCTGCGCCGACTGGCGCTCGTTCGCCGAGGAGCTTGGCGCGCGCAGCGGCGTCGATCTCGGCTATCGGGGCGGCGGCGGGGTCGATCTCTGCCTCGACCACGGCGAGGCAGCGGCCCGGCGCGAGGAGTACGCGAGCGCCATGCGGGCGCGGCCCGGCTACGCCGCCCGGCTCGGGGTCGAGTTTCTCGATAACCGCCAGCTGGCCGAGTGCCTGCCCGGCATCGGCGGCGAGATCCCGATGGGCAGCTGGTCGCCCCACGATGGCGCCTGCGATCCGCTGGCGCTGGTCCAGGCGCTGCATCTCGCCTGCCTGTCGCTCGGCGTCGAGTATCGCCCGGGGTGGCGCGCGACCCGGATCGATGCGCTGGCGAACGGTTTCGAGGCACGCAGTATGGAGGGGTGGCGCGCACGCGGCGAGCGGCTGCTGCTCGCCGCCGGACTCGACACCGCGAGGCTCGGCGCGCCGCTGGGGTTGGGCGCGCCGCTGACCGCGGTCCGTGGCCAGCTGATGGTCACCGAGCGGATCGCCCAGGCTCCGCGCTTGCCCACGCCCCAGGTCCGGCAGACCCGGCACGGCGGCTTCCTGTGCGGTGAAACCCACGAGCGGGTCGGGCGCAATCTCGACACTACGCCCTCGATGCTCACCGCGATCGCTCGCGACAGCCTCAGGATCTATCCGTTCTTGAGCGCGGCGAGGATCGTGCGCGCCTGGGCGGCCTTGAGGGTGATGACCCCTGACGGCTGCCCGGTCTATCACGCCTCGGCGCGCTGTCCCGGCGCCTACGCGGTCAGCTGCCACAGCGGGGTGACGCTCGCCTCGGTACATGCCGGGCGCCTCGCCGGGGCGCTGCTGGATGATCGCCTGGAGACCGACTTCGCCGCGTTTTCCGCCGCGCGCTTCGCGCCTGCGGTGACGGCCTGATTCGACCGCTGCCGGCCTGGCCTGCCGGTGAGGCGGATTCCACGGCCCGGCTCGCGATCGCGAGCCGTCGATGACGACATGCAATCGATGACAACGTACAACCCATGGAGATGTCGATCGTGAAACGCCCGCTTTGCCTCATCACCTTCTCACTGGCCGCGCTGCTTTCCGCCCGGGCCCTGGCCGAACCGCCGCTCAAGGTCGCCGTCGACGTGCCCTACGCGCCGTTCCAGCTGCAGCATGCCGATGGCAGCTTCGATGGTTTCGAGGTCGAACTGGTGAACGCCATCTGTGCCGAGATGCAGCGCCGCTGCGAGTGGGTCAAGCAGCCCTGGGACGGGATCATCCCAGGGCTGCTCGCGCGCAAGTACGACATCATCGCCTCGGCGCTCAGCATGACCGAGGAGCGCGCTCGTCAGGTACGCTTCGCCGAAGCCTACTACGTGGTGCCGTCTAGCTGGGTCGCGCCCGCTGAGGGCATGCTCGATCCCAACGCGGACCTGAGCGGGCGGACCATCGGCGTGCAGCGGTCGACGATCCAGGACGACTACGTCACCCGCGCCCATCCTCAGGCCGACATCCGCCGCTACCCTGACGCTAGCGCCCTGGCCGCGGACATGAGCGCCGGGCGGCTGGATCTCGCTTTCATCACCACGCCGCTGGCCCAGGAGGTGTTCGTCGACCAGGGCGGCTACCGGCTGGTCGGGGAGCCGATCCGCGAGCCCCGCGAGATATTCGGCGAGGGCATCGCCGCGGCCTTCCGGCCTCGTGACCAGGCGCTGGTCGAGCGCTTCGACCGCGCGCTTCACCAGGTCGTCGCCAATGGCACCTACGGGGAGCTGATGGCGCGCTACTTCGACTACGACGTGCGTCCCGACGGGCTGCGCTGAACCGGTTTCAACGCGCACCCGCTCGGGGCGGCAACGCATCGGGATCGCTCGGGGTGGTCCTCGGCGCTGTGCGGGTATCCGCACGGGCCGTTCGGCCCGGTCGGATTATCGTGCGCGTCCCGCTGCTCCATACTGAGGAAGTTTCTCTGTCCCTCATGGAGCCTTCGCGATGGAACTTCGTCAGTTGGGCGCGGGCGGTCCGCGTGTCTCTGTGCTTGGGCTCGGCTGCATGGGCATGTCGGGGATGTATGGCGCGTCCGATCGCGCGCAGTGCATCGCGACCATCCACGGCGCGCTCGACGCCGGTATCGATCTGCTCGACACCGGCGATTTCTACGGCATGGGCCACAACGAACTGCTGATCCATGAAGCGCTGCGCGAGCGACCGCGCGACGAGGTGTCGATCAGCGTCAAGTTCGGTGCGCTGCGCGACCCGGCCGGCGGCTGGGGGGATACGACGCCCGGCCCGAGGCGATCAAGAACTTCGTCGCCTATTCGCTGACCCGGCTCGGGGTCGATTACATCGACGTCTACCGCCCGGCGCGGCTGGACCCGCAGGTGCCGATCGAGGAGACCGTGGGTGCGATCGCACGGCTGGTCGAGGAGGGCTACGTGCGCTACATCGGGCTCTCCGAAGTCGGCGTCGAGACCCTGCGCCGCGCCGCCTCGGTGCATCCGATCAGCGACCTGCAGATCGAGTACTCGCTGATCTCGCGCGGCATCGAGACGCGGATCCTGCCCGCCTGCCGCGCGCTGGGCATCGGCATCAGCGCCTATGGCGTGCTCTCGCGTGGACTGATCAGCGGCCACTGGCGCGCAGGCGCCGCCGGTGGTGGAGACTTCCGCGCCCATAGCCCGCGCTTCCAGGGCGAGGCGCTCGAACACAATCTCGCCCTGGTCGAGAGGCTGCGCCAGCTCGCCGAGGGGTGCGGGCTGACGCCGGCGCAGCTGGCGATCGCCTGGGTCGCGGCCCAGGGCTCGGATGTCGTCGCACTCGTCGGTGCGCGCAGGCTCGATCGATTGAGCGAAGCGCTCGGCGCAGTCGATACCCGGCTCGATCACGCCACGCTCGAGGCCCTGGATACCGCCTTTCCTCCCGGCATCGCCGTGGGCGAGCGCTATGCGCCGGCGCAAATGTCGATGCTGGACAGCGAACGAGGCTGATCAGCCTTCTCCGACCACCAGTACGATCTTGCCGATGTGGTGGCCGGCGTCCATCAGCGCATGGGCATCGGCTGCGCGGGCGAGGGGGAAGGTGGCGTCGATCAGCGGCTTGATCTCGCCGCGTTCGATCAGCGGCCAGACCTCGCGCTCGAGCTCGCGGGCGACCTCGGCCTTCTCCGCTACGCTGCGCGCGCGCAGGGTCGAGCCGGTATGGGTGAGGCGCTTCTTCATCAGTTCGAAAAGCTCGACATCGCGGCCGTGGCCGCGCTGGGTGGCGATCTGGATGATCCGCCCGAATTTGGCCGCGGCGCGGTAGTTCCTGGTCACGTAGTCGCCGCCGATCATATCGAGGATCAGGTCGACCCCGTAGCCGTCGGTGAGCCGTGAGACCTCCTCGACGAAGTCCTGTTCGCGATAGTTGATCGCGGCGCTGGCGCCGAGCTTCAGGCAGGCCTCGGCCTTGGCCTGCGAGCCGACGGTGACGATCACCTGCTCGGCGGCGAAGGCGCGGGCGAGCATGATCGCGGTGGTGCCGATGCCGGACGAGCCGCCGTGGATCAGGACCCGGTCGCCGGCCTTCAGCCGGCCGTCCTGGAACAGGTTGGTCCACACCGTCATGAAGGTTTCCGGCAGCGCCGCCGCCTCGACCATGCCAAGCCCAATCGGCACGTGCAGCGCGTTGTCCTCGTGGATTACGCAGTATTCGGCATAGCCGCCTCCGGCGACCAGGCCGCAGACCCTTTCTCCCTCCTCGAAGCGGGTGGCGCCCGCGCCCAGCCCGACGACCCGGCCCGCGATCTCGAGGCCAGGGATGTGTGATGCGCCGGGTGGCGGTGGGTACTTGCCCTGGCGTTGCATCACGTCCGGCCGGTTGACCCCGGCCGCGGCGACCTTGACCAGTATCTCCCCCGGCCCTGGCGTGGGCAGCGCATGCTCGCGGATGGCGATCACCTCGGGGCCACCGGCGCCGTCGAACTCGATCACGCTCATATGGCTCGGTAGTGACTGATTCATGCAGCTCTCCTTGTAGCGGTTGGCCCGCCCCTGTTCGATGGCCCTCGGTAAGGACGAGGAGAACGGCCGGGCGGGGCGGGCAATGACGAGTGGTTCAAGCGTAGGTCAGCGCGTGCTCGGCGTCACCCGATCTGGCGGCGGGGTCCGGCGCGCCGCAGCGCCAGCCGCAGCCCGTCGATCGCCAGCAGCAGGGCGAGGCTTGCGCCGAGCACCGGCAGCGCCCAGCCGAGCAGCGCCGTGGCGAGCGCGAGCGCAGGCCAGGCCCGGCGAGGCAGTCGGGCGAGGGCGTACCACAGCGGCTCGAGCCGGCGCGGACGCCGCCGCCACCAGAGCCGGTAGCCCCAGATGATCAGTAACGCGAGCCCCAATGCCGTCGCCGCCAGCAGCAGCTGGTTGGGCAGGCCGAAGAGCATGCCGATGTGGGCATCCACCCCCCAGCGGGTCAGCTTGGCGGCGAGCGGAAAGTCGGCGAAGCGCAGCAGGTCGACCACTCGTCCATCGCGCGGGTCGATTGCCGCGCTGTCGGCCTGGGTCGGCCATTGGTAGTCGATCTCGCGCACCGTCCAGGCGCGGGCCTGGTCGTTCGACGGGCGCAGCTCGATGCGTGGCGCGCCGAGTCCGGCGCCGCGGGCCGCTGCGAGCACCAGGTCGGCCTGGGCGGGATCGAACGCGGCGGTCGCCGGCTCGTCCATCGCGCCATGATGCGCCGCTTGGGGATCATGGCGTGGCTCGATCCGGGCGGGGTCGAGCTGGGTAGAGACACTCGGGGTACCCCAATCCAGCGCGCTGCGCAGCTCGGAGATTCGCTCTCCCGCCCATTTCGACCAGGTCAATCCGGTGGCGGAGAAAAACGCAAGGCCGACCAGCAGTATCAGGCCGAGGGTGGCATGGTGACGCGCGGTGCCGCGACGCTGGCCGCCGCGGCCGAGCCACCATAGCGCGGTGCCGCCGAGCGCCAGGAGCCATAGCCAGGAGGCGGCCAGTTCGCTGTAGGCGCGACCGAACTCGCCGAGATGCAGGCTGCGATGGAAGTGGTCGATCCAGGTACGCAGCGGCAGCAGGCCGCTGGTGCCATAGACGGGCAGCGTCCCGCGCAGCTCGAGGCTGACCGGGTCGACGAACACCGCGAGGTGCATCGAGCCACCGAGCTTCGGCTCGGCGAACATCACCCGCGTCGTCGTGCCCGGCAGGGGCGCGGGGCGTATCGCGGCGGGGGCGGGGTGGCCATCGATCGACGCGCGCGCGGCTTCGACCTGGGCGGAGAGCGGCTGTGGTGCGCCGCTCGCCGGGGCGCGCAGTGCATCGGCGTAGAGCCAGGCCTCGAGCGAGGGCGTCAGCGCATAGAGTGCGCCGCTCAGTGCGGCGGTGAGGATGAATGGGGCGACCAGCAGGCCGATGTAGAAGTGCAGGCGGTGGATCAGTGCGATCCACACGCCGCGCGCCTTGGCATCGGCGCGCGGTGGGGCAGCGGAGGCGGGCATGGCCGGTTCCTCGAGCGTGAACGCAATCCTGGGCACGGATTGCGGGGCGCCGACATCCTCGTGAGATGCGGCGGGTGACGGTTTCAAGCGGCTCGAGCTGCGGCGGGTGGTGCGCGGGGCGGGGCGTGGATGGAACGCGCGCTGCCCGGAAAACCTTGGTCGGGGCGCGCGGTGAGCAGCTGCCGGTCGAGATTGCCCAGCTTGGTGAGGACTGGGGGGCTCGGGGGCAGGCTGGGTAGCTGGAGCAGGTGGCAATAGCCGCACTTGGCATGGTCCTGCGCGGCGTGGGGCGCCTGTGCCGGTGGGGCCGGGCCGTCGCGGTGCTGCGCTTCGGCGTGGTGCGGGGTCGACGAGCGATGCGCGGGCGGATGGTCGTGCGCCATCGCCGCCGGTTCGAAACGCCCGGGCATCTGCTGCGCCAGCGCCACCGTCTGAGAGACCAGTGGGGCGATGGAGATCAGCAGCATGGCGCAGAGCGCGATCCAAGCGGTGAGGTGGCGACGATCGAGACGCATTGAAGAGCAAGCTGCAGGAATGGGAACGCAAGGGTGCGGCGAATCCGCCTTTGGGTCAATCCTATGTGCTACACATAATTGTTATTTAGTAACGTTTTTGGCATCCTGGGCAGCGCTTGGCCGTATCGATTGCACCGGACCCTGCACTGCCTTAAGGTCGATGCCGACTATCGTGCCCAGCGGGAAGCCGGTGAGATTCCGGCGCGGTCGCGCCACTGTATTCGACGCCCGTCGAGAGCCAGACCTCGCGAGTCACGCCCCTGCATCCACTGCCAATGGGACGCGTCATCCCAGGAGAACCCATGCCCTACGTTTCAGCGGCGCTCGTTTCGCGGCGCCAGCTTCTACCGCTGTGCTTGAGCATGGCGAGTCTCGTCCCCTCGCTGGGACAGGCCGCCACCGACTATCCGCTGCGTATCGACAACTGCGGCCGTACCCTGGTCTTCGAGCAGGCCCCCGAGCGGGTGGTGAGCATCGGCCAGGCGAGCACCGAGATCCTGCTCGGCCTCGGGCTCGGTGCGCGAATCGTCGGTACCGGGGTGTGGTTCGGGCCGCTGCCGCCAGCGCTCGCCGCCGAAGGTGCCGCGGTGCCGCGGCTCGCCGACAACGCGCCGAGCTTCGAGGCGGTGGCCGGTACGCGCCCGGACCTCGTCACCGCCCAGTACACCTATCACCTCGGTGCCAATGGTGAAGTCGCCACGCCCGAGCAGTTCGAAAGCCTCGGCATTCTCTCCTACGTCTCGCCGTCCGACTGCGAGGACAAAGGAGTGACCGCGGACTCCAACGCCGACGGCAGCCGTTCGCAGCCATTCGAGATGGCGCTGGTCGAGCGCGAAGTCAGCGAGCTGGCCGAGATCTTCGACGTCGGGCCGCACGGCGAGACGCTCAACGCAGCGCTCGGGGCACGTATCGCACAGGCCCGCGAGCGCCTCGCCGGCGGCGCCTCCGAGCCGCTCAAGGTGGTGTTCTGGTTCTCGAGCCCCAGGCTCGAGGGCGACCCCTGGGTGGCGGGCAGTAACGGTGTGCCCGGCTACATCGCACGCACCCTCGGGCTCGACAACGTGATCGAGACCGAGGAGGAGTGGCCCGCGGTGAGCTGGGAGCGGATCGCCTCGCTCGACCCCGACGTCATCGTGGTAGCGCGGATGGACCGCAGGCTCTATCCCGCCGACGACGCCGAGGTCAAGCGCGCTTTCCTCCAGCGGGACCCGGTGACCCGCGAGCTGCGTGCAGTGCGCGATGGCCGCGTGCTGGTGGTGGATGCCCAAGCGCTCAATCCTTCCCTTCGGGTGGTCGATGGCATCGAGACGCTCGCCGATCAGCTCGATGCCGCTGGGGCGACGCGGTGATCGAGCGGTTCGCCGCTGACGCCGGCTGGGCCTGGCGCTATGGGCTTGCGCTGGTCGCGGTGCTGGGCCTGGGGGTCGCCGTGGTGCTCGCCGCCTCGATCGGTGAGATGCGCATCCCGTTCACGGTGTCGTTGAAGGCGATCCTCAACGGGCTCGGTCTCACCGACTATCCGCTCGATAGGATCCAGCAGGGCATCGTCTGGGAGTACCGGGTCAGCCGCGCGCTGGTCGCGGCCTGCTGCGGCGCCGGGCTTTCGGTGTGCGGGGCGATCCTCCAGGCGCTGCTGCGCAACGCGCTGGCCGAGCCCTACGTGCTTGGAATCTCGGCCGGGGCTTCGACCGGCGCCGTGCTGGTCATGCTGCTCGGGGTCGGCGGTGGCGTGATCGGGGTCTCGCTCGGCGCCTTTCTCGGCGCGGCGCTCGCCTTTTCGCTGGTGCTGCTGCTCGCCGCCAGCGGCCGTGCCGGGGTGACGCGGGTGATCCTCGCCGGGGTCGCCGGCGCCCAGCTGTTCAACGCCTTGACCGCTTACATCGTCTCCACCTCGGCCAACGCCGAGCAGGCGCGCAGCGTGATGTTCTGGCTGCTCGGCAGTCTCGGCGGCGTGCGCTGGCCCGACGTCTGGCTCGCAGGGCTGGTGGTCGGGGTGGCGCTCGTGGCCTGCCTGCTGTTCGCCCGCGCCCTGGACGCCTTCGCCTTCGGCGAGGACCTCGCCGCGACCCTCGGCATCTCGGTCGCCGGCGTGCGGCTGGTACTGTTCGCGATCACCGCGCTGGTCACCGCGACCCTGGTCAGCATCGTCGGCGCGGTAGGGTTCGTCGGCCTGGTGATCCCCCACGCCGCGCGTTTTCTGGTCGGCCCCGGGCACTCCAGGCTGCTGCCGGCTTCGGCGCTGATCGGTGCCAACTTCATGGTGCTCGCCGACATCGTCTCGCGGATCATCGTGCCCCAGCAGGTACTGCCGATCGGCGTGGTCACCGCGCTGGTCGGCGCGCCGGCCTTCGCTTTGATCCTCTATCGATCGAGGCTCAGCCCATGAGTCTCGAAGCGCATGGCCTGGACTGGCGGGCCGGAGGCCGATTGATCCTCGACCAGGTATCGCTGCAGGTGCCGCCCGGCGAGCTGATGGGGCTGCTCGGCCCCAATGGATCGGGTAAGTCCACCCTGCTGCGCCTGTTCGCCGGACTGGCCCGCCCCGCCCGGGGCGAAGTGCTGCTCGACGGCGCGCCGCTCGCCCGGCGCTCCCGCCGCGACATCGCTCGGCGCATCGCCCTGGTCGAGCAGCACGCCACCACCGATACCGACATCTCGGTGCTCGAATCGGTACGGCTCGGGCGGACCCCGCATCGCTCGGCGATCTCCGGCTGGAGCGCGAATGACCAGCGCGCGGTAGACAGCGCACTCGACCAGGTCGGCTTGGCCGACAAATGCGCCCGACGCTGGCACACCCTGTCGGGCGGTGAGCGCCAGCGGGTACAGATCGCCCGCGCGCTGGCCCAGCAGCCGAGCGAGCTGCTGCTCGACGAACCGACCAATCACCTCGATATCCAGCACCAGCTCGAGTTGCTCGAGCTGGTGCGCCGGCTGCCGCTGACCTGCGTGATGGCGATCCACGATCTCAACCTGGCGGCGATGTTCTGCGATACCCTGGCAGTGCTCGACGGCGGGCGTCTGGTCGCCTTCGGCGCCCCTGAGGAGGTGCTGACGCCCGCACTGATCGAGCGCGTCTACGGCGTGCGCGCACTGGTGTCTCGCTCCACCCCTCATCGGCGCCCACACGTCCAGTACCTGCCGCTGACCCCCTCGAGCCTCGACCAGGAGCCGCCATGCGAGCCCTCGACCTGATCGGCATCGGCGCCGGCGACCCGCGCCATCTCACCTTGCAAGCGGTCGAAGCGCTGGGTCGGCTCGATCTCGTCGTGCTGATCGACAAACGCGCCGAAACCGCCGAACTGACCCTGATGCGCGAAGCGATTCTCGACCGCTTCGCCTCGCCGAGGCTCGAACGCCTCCACCTCGACGACCCACCGCGCCGCCGCGAAGGCGACTACGCCGCCAACGTCGAGGCATGGCATACCGCCCGGGCCGAGCTGCTCGAGGACGCGCTACGCAGCCATCTCCAAGACGGACAGCGCGCGGGACTGCTGGCCTGGGGCGAGCCCACCCTGTTCGACAGCGCGCTGCGGCTGATCAGAACGATCCAAATGCGAGGAAGCATTGAACTCGAAGTCGAGGTAATCCCCGGCATCTCCAGCGTCCAAGCGCTCGCCGCGCGTCACCGCATCCCCCTCAACCGGATCAACGAGCCGGTCCACATCACCACCGGGCGCAAGCTCGCCGCAGGGTTTCCCCCCGGACTCGACGCGGTGCTGGTGATGCTCGACGGCGACTGCACCTTCCTGCAAGTGGCAGAGCCGGGGATGGAGATATTCTGGGGCGCCTATCTCGGCACCGAGGATGAGATCCTCATCGAAGGCCTGGTTGGAGAGGTCGGCCAGCGCATCGTCGAGCTACGCGCGGCGGCGCGCGCCCGCAAGGGGTGGATAATGGACACCTACCTGCTACGGCGGCGATAGCTGAAGGTTTTTATACCGTTATCATGATAGGGGCGGTCTTAGGATTGTCCAGAACCGAGTCGAACCACGGCCCCGGCGCCGAGGATGGGTCCCTCGACTGGCGCCCCCATTGCCGAGCCAGTACTCGATCTTGGCGCGTATGGCGCCGCTCGGGACGAACGGATAGGAGGTACGCGCTCAGGGTGTCCGGAAGCATCGACTTCCGTTCATGGTGGGGAGCGAGGACCCTTCGATATCCGCTCGTGGTGAGCCGGCGAGGAACGAGCCGAGTCGAACCACGGCCTCATCGCCGCCGCACGATCCCTCGACTGGCGCCCCCATTGCCGAGGCGGTGCTCGAGCTTGGCGCGTACGGCGCCGCTCGGGACGAACGGATAGGGGGCCCCGAGGTCCGGCGTTCCCAGCCGTTCGTGGTGAGCCGGGCCTTCGACGACCTGGGCCAACTCGCGCAAGGCTGCGCAGGCCCGAGTCGAACCACGGCCCACTCGCCTGAGGCGGGGTCCACTCTCCGTTCGCTGCCGGCGTTTTTGCTTCAGCCGTGGGCAAGCAGGGTGGGGGCGCGGCGGCGCTGCTCGGCGAGCGCCCATTCGACGTGCTCTCGAACCAGCGGGCTTGGGTCGTCGCGGCGGGCTTGGAGTGCGTCGATCACTCGCGGCGACCAGGGCGCGTTGCCCAGTCCTACCGCGATGTTGCGCAGCCAGCGCTGGTGGCCGATGCGGCGGATGGCGCTGCCTTCGGTGCGCTCGAGGAATTCCTCTTCGTTCCAGGCGAACAGCTCGATCAGCTCGGCGCGATCGAGGGCGTGGCGGGGGGCGAAGTCGGGTTCGGGGCTTGCGCGGGTGAAGCGGGTGAAGGGGCAGACCAGCTGGCAGTCGTCGCAGCCATAGACCCGGTTGCCGATCGCGCGGCGCAGTTCGAGCGGGATCGCGCCTTTGAGTTCGATGGTGAGATAGGAAATGCAGCGCCGCGCGTCGACTATCTTGTCGTCGACGATCGCGCCGGTGGGGCAGGCGCTCTTGCAGCGCTCGCAGCTGCCGCAGTGCTCGCCTTCGAATGGCGGGTCGATCGGCAGCGGCAGGTCGGTATAGAGCTCGCCAAGGAAGAACAGCGAGCCCGCCTTGGGGTTGAGCAGCATCGAGTTCTTGCCGAACCAGCCGAGGCCGCTGCGCTGGGCCAGCGCGCGTTCGAGCACGGGGGCTGAGTCGACGAAGGCGCGGTAGCCGAAGGGGCCGATTTCGGCCTCGAGCCATTTCGCCAGCGTCGTCAGCCGCTTGCGTATCAGCTTGTGGTAGTCGCGCCCGAGCGCGTAGCGGGAGATATAGGCCTTGTCCGGCTGGCCGAGCACCTTGGTGGTTTCGACCTCGGGCGGCAGGTAGTCCATCCGTGCGGTGATCACCCGGCGGGTGCCGGGCACCAGCCGGTCGGGGCGCCAGCGCTTGTCGCCGTGCTCCGCCATGTAGCCCATCTCGCCATGCATGCCTGCAGCGAGCCAGTGGGCGAGGTGCTCGCGGTGCTCGCCGAGCTCGACATCGGCGACGCCGAGCTGCTGGAAGCCGAGTTCGCGGCCCCAGACCAGCAGCTTGGCCTTGAGCGCAGTGAGATCGGGTTGCGGGCGCGGAGCATCATCCGTCATGGCGGTGCGGTGTCTTGGCGTGGCCGCTCATTATGCATCAGTGACGTCGCACCGGCGAATTAGCCAGGCCGCTCCCTGCGGCCTAAGCTGTGCGACGAAGCCTGTCCGAGACGTTCCAAGGAGCGAACATGAGTACTCCCCTGCATACCCGCCGCCGTAGCGCCGCAGTCGAGGTGCCGGCGCGCTTGCATGACGCGGCCCAGACCCGGGCGCTCGATCGTGAGGCGATCGCGGCTGGGATCTCGGGGTTCGAGCTGATGCGGCGGGCGGGTGCCGCCGCTTTCGCCCTGATTCGGCAGCGCTGGCCCAAGGCGCGGCGTATCCGGGTGTTCTGCGGCGGCGGCAACAACGGTGGGGATGGATACGTCGTCGCCGCGCTGGCGAGCAGGGCGGGGCTCACGGTCGAGGCGCTGGCGTTCAAGTCGCCCGAGACGCTGACGGGCGAGGCCGCCGATGCGGTCGCGATGGCCCGCGAGGCGGGGGTTGCGATCCTCGATGGCGAGACCGGGCTCGACCAGCCGTTCGCTGCCGACCTGCTGGTCGACGCGCTGCTCGGCACCGGTGCCAAGGGCGCGCCGCGCGGCGTCTACCAGCGTGCGGTCGAGGCGATCAACCAGGACGCCGCGCCGGTGTTGGCGATCGATCTGCCGAGCGGGGTAGACGCCGATACCGGGATGGCCGAGCAGGCAGTGAATGCGGCGCTGACGGTGAGTTTCATCGCGCGCAAGTTCGGGCTCTACACCGGCCTCGCCGCCGACTACGTCGGAGAGCGCTTTTTCGATGATCTCGGCCTGGACCCACGGCTGCTCGCCTCCGGCGAGGCGCTGGGCCGGCTGCTCGAGCCGGCGATGCTGGCCGAGCACCTGCCGCCGCGGCTGCCGAGCAGCCACAAGGGGCACACCGGACACCTGCTGGTGGTCGGTGGGCGCCCTGGGTACGGCGGTTCGACGATCATGGTCAGCGAGGCGGCGGCGCGGGTCGGTGCCGGGCTGGTCAGCCTCGCCACCGATGCCTGCCACCTCGCCGCCGCCTTGGCGCGGCGGCCTGAACTGATGGTGCGCGGGGTACGCAGCGGGCTCGAGATCGGCGATCTGCTCGAGGCCGCGGACGCGGTGGCGATCGGCCCGGGGCTCGGCCAGGGTGCCTGGGGCCAGGGGCTTTTCGATAAGGTACTGGAGCGCCCCGGGCCGCGGGTGATCGATGCCGATGCGCTGCATCTGCTCGAATCGCGCTATGCCGGGCTCAGGCGCGACGATTGGGTGCTGACCCCGCATCCCGGCGAGGCGGCGATGATGCTCGGCTGCAAGGCGTCCCAGGTGCAGGCCGACCGGCTCGCCGCCGCGCGCGAGCTGTGGCGCCGTCGCGGCGGGGTGATCGTGCTCAAGGGCAACGGTACCCTGGTGGTGGCGGGGGAGAACGAAACCGATGTCGCGCTCTGCCCCTATGGCAATCCCGGGATGGCGAGCGGAGGCATGGGCGACGTCCTCGGTGGGATGATCTCGGGGCTCCTGGTGCAGGGCCTTTCGCCCTTCGATGCCGCCTGCGCCGGCGTGCTGGTGCACGCCTTGGCGGCCGACGAGGCCGCGCGTGTTGGCGGGGAACGTGGTCTCCTCGCCGGTGATCTGGCATCCTTTGCGCGACGTATGGTCAACCCTTGAATCTTCACGAGAGCCAGCATGCCGCGCAGTTCCCGTCCCAACACTCGCCAGCGAGTCGAGCTGCTCGCCGACGAGGCCGCCCAGGTCGAGCTCGGCGTCCGGCTCGGTCGCTGCCTCGCCTATCGGGGCTGCGTGTTCCTGATCGGCGAGCTCGGTGCCGGCAAGACCACGCTCGCGCGCGGCGTGCTGCGCGGCCTCGGTCACCTCGGTGCGGTGAAGAGCCCGACCTATACCTTGCTCGAGCCCTATGCGATCGGCGAGGCGCGGGTCAATCATTTCGATCTCTATCGTCTCGGCGACCCCGAGGAGCTCGAATTCATCGGCGCCCGCGAGCTGTTCGAAGGCGATGCTCTGAATCTGATCGAGTGGCCTTCGCGCGGCGCGGGCTGGTTGCCGCCGGCCGACCTGGTGGTGGAACTGAAAGTGATCTCCAGCGGACGCGAGGCCACCCTCACCGCGGCCAGCGAACATGGAGAATCCGCCTTGGGTAGATTAGCGCGCAGTTCTTCGGAGGCAGAGTGAAGTCATTGGTGTTTTCTCATCCGAGCCTGCATCGCGGGTTCATCCTGCTTGCTCTGCTGCTCTGCGTGCTGGTCCAGTGCTTCCAGTCGGCCCAGGCGGCCGAGCTCGGTAATATCCGCACCTGGAGCCAGGATGGCACCACGCGAGTGGTGTTCGATCTCGACGACGACGTCGACTATCAGGTCTTCACGCTCGATGACCCCATGCGCCTGGTGGTCGATTTCAAGAACACCAAAGTGGCGGGCGACATCGCTTCCGCCGCGGCGAACGAGCCATTGTTCAAGTCGGTGCGCTGGGGCGTGCGCGACGGCCTCGACCTGCGCGTGGTGATCGATCTCGCTCGGCCGGTGGTCTACAGCCAGTTTCCGCTCGGTCCCGCGGCTGGCGCTACCGGTAGCCGGCTGGTGGTCGATCTCCAGCAGGGCCAGGGCAGCAACGGCGATGACGCCGTGCTCGCCGCGGCGCGCCAGCAGATCGGGGTCACCGATGCCGACGAGGCACAGCGCGATCCGATCGCGGCGATCATCAGCCAGCAGGAGGCCAATGCGCGCCGTCAGGCGGCGACTCCGCCGTCTTCGCCACAGATCGCCGAGGCCACCAGCCCGACCGCCAACCAAGGGCGCGGGCGCGACATCGTGGTGGTGATCGATCCGGGCCACGGCGGTAAGGACCCGGGGGCGCTCGGTGCCAACGGCACCCGTGAGAAGGATGTGGTGCTGGCGATCGCCCGTCGGCTGAAGGCGCGCTTCGACGCCGCGCCCGGCTTCACCGCCAAGCTGACCCGCGACAGCGATGAGTTCATCCCCTTGCGTGGACGCACCGAGATCGCTCGACGCAACCATGCGGACTTCTTCGTCTCGATCCACGCCGACGCGGCCAAGTCGCGCACGCCGCGCGGCTCCTCGGTCTACGCGCTCTCCCAGCACGGGGCGACCTCCGAGGCGGCCCGCTGGCTGGCCCAGTCCGAGAACAGCGCCGACCTGATCGGCGGGGTCGACGGTGATCTCAGCCTCAACGACAAAGACGAGATGCTGCGCGGAGTGCTGCTCGACCTGAGCATGACTGCGACGGTCAACGCCTCGCTCAGCGCCGGCACCCACCTGCTCAGCCAGCTCGGGCGCTTCAACCGGTTGCACAAATCGCAGGTCGAGCAGGCCGGCTTCGTGGTGCTGAAGTCGCCCGACATCCCTTCGCTGCTGGTCGAGACCGGCTTCATTTCGACCCCGGCCGAGGAGGCGCTGCTGAGCTCCGGTGCGCACCAGGACCAGCTCGCCGGGGCGATCTTCGGCGGCATCAATACCTATTTCCAGCAGCATCCGCCGCCCTCCACCTATCTCGCCCAGCAGATCCGTGGAGGCGGGCTCGCCAGCGGCCAATACCGGGTGCGCAGCGGCGATACGCTGTCCTCGATCGCCCAGCGCCAGGGCGTGACGATGGCCGAGCTCAAGCGCGCCAACGCGCTCGAGACCGACGTCGTGCGCGCCGGGCAAGTGCTGCACATACCTTGAACCGGAGGCCCGCATGAGCGACGCGACATCGAGTGAGCGAACGGCGGCCGGGAACCGCCGGCGCATCCAGGTGCTTTCGCCGCGGCTGGCGAACCAGATCGCCGCTGGCGAAGTGGTCGAGCGTCCTGCTTCCGTGCTCAAGGAGCTGGTCGAGAATGCGATCGACGCGGGCTCCCGGCGGATCGAGATCGAGCTCGAGGCGGGGGGCGCCAAGCTGATCCGGGTGCGTGACGACGGCAGCGGGATCGACGCCGAGGACCTGCCGCTCGCGCTCTCGCGCCATGCCACCAGCAAGATCGCCACCCTCGACGAGCTCGAGGGAGTGGCAAGCCTCGGCTTTCGCGGCGAGGCGCTGGCGTCGATCGGCTCGGTCGCGCGGCTGGAGCTGTTCTCCAACGTCACCGACGAACCGGCGAACGGCTGGCGGGTGGTCGCCGAAGGGCGCGACATGGCGTCGAGGGTCAGTCCCGCGCCGCATCCGCGCGGCACTTCGGTGGCGGTGCGCGATCTGTTTTTCAATACGCCGGCGCGGCGCAAGTTCCTGCGCACCGAGAAGACCGAGTACGGCCATCTCGAGGAGGCCTTCAGGCGCCTGGCTTTGTCGCGCTACGACATCGGCTGGGTACTGCGCCACAACCAGAAGGGCATCCACCAGCTGCGTCCCGCCGCGAGCCTCACCGAGCGCCGTGCCCGGGTCGCCGCGCTGCTCGGCCAGGAGTTCGTCGCCAATGCGCTGGACGTGGAGGTCGAGGCCACCGGACTCAGGCTGTGGGGGTGGGTGGGCCTGCCGACCCACACCCGCGCCCAGGCCGACCAGCAGTACTTCTTCGTCAATGGCCGGGTGATCCGTGACCGGCTGGTCGCTCACGCGGTGCGCCAGGCCTATCGCGACGTGCTGTTCCACGGCCGCCAGCCGGTGTTCGTGCTCTATCTGGAGCTCGACCCCAAGGTGGTCGACGTCAACGTCCACCCGACCAAGCACGAAGTGCGTTTTCGTGATTCCCGCCTGGTCCACGACTTCCTCTTCTCCAGCCTGCACCGTGCGCTGGCCGATACCCGCGCGGGTGCGGCGGCCGGTGCGGTGAGTGAACAGGGGGAAGAGGCAGGGCAGGAGGCGCGGATCGACCCGCTGACCGGTGAACTGCTCGACGCTGCGGCCGGTAAGGCTGGTGAGCCGCCGGCCTGGCGCCAGCAGTCGATCTCGCTCGGCGAGCGTCGCCCCGACTATCCGGGCGGCGGCGGCGGGGCGAGGGAGGGCGGTATCGAGCGGCCCAGCGGCGATCGGGTGCGCGCCTTCCTCGATGGCTACCGGGCGCTTCACCCGCGCGATCAGGAAGCCGCGCTGCTCGCACCCCGCGGGCGCGACGATGGAGTCTCCGAGCCGAGCATCGATCGGGCCGGGGACGAGGCGCCCGAGGTGCCGCCGCTGGGCTACGCCGTCGCACAGCTCCATGGTGTCTACATCCTGGCCCAGAGCGCTCGGGGCCTGGTGGTGGTCGATATGCACGCGGCCCATGAGCGGATCACCTACGAGCGTCTGAAGCGCCAGTTCGAAGCCGGCCGGGTCGAGGCGCAGCCGCTCCTGGTGCCGGTCTCGATCGCCCTCTCCGAGGCCGAGGTCGAGCTGGCGCTGGCGGAGGCCGAGGGTTTCGCCCGGCTCGGTGTCGAGCTCGACGCCGCTGGCCCCGAGACCCTGCTGGTGCGCCAGATCCCGACGCTCTTGATCAAGCGCCAGGGGCAGGAGAACGTCGAGCCCTTGATCCGTGAAATGCTTGCCGAGCTGTCGCGCTATGGGCGCAGCGACCTGCTGCGCGGGCGGATCGACGAGATCCTCTCGACCATGGCCTGCCACGGCAGCGTGCGTGCCAATCGCAGGCTGACCATCGAAGAGATGAATGCGCTGCTGCGAGACATGGAGATCACCGAGCGCAGCGGTCAGTGCAACCACGGCCGCCCGACCTGGACCGAGCTCGGCATGCGCGACCTGGATCGGCTGTTCCTGCGCGGGCAGTAGCCGCCTGCTCAAGGTGTCAACCCGTGCTGGCTTCGGCTAGACTGCCGGGCCCTGACGCCGCACCCACCATCCCCGGGTGCGGCCGCGTTTCGACAGAGCTTCGATGGACGACCGGATGCCTTGCCACCGCCAAGACCCGCGACCGTTGGCGATCTTCCTCATGGGCCCGACCGCCGCAGGCAAGACCGACGCTGCGATCGCGCTGCACGAACGGCTCGACTGCGAGCTGATCAGCGTCGACTCGGCGATGATCTATCGCCAGATGGACATCGGTACCGCCAAGCCGAGCGCGCAGGAGCTTGCCCGAGCGCCCCATCGGCTGATCGACATCCTCGACCCGGCGCAATCCTACTCGGCGGCCGATTTTCGCCGCGACGCGCTGGCGGAGATGACTGCGATCACCGCCCGTGGCCGGACACCGCTGCTGGTCGGTGGCACCATGCTCTACTTCAAGACCCTGCTGGAGGGCAACGGCGGGCTGCCGTCGAGCGACCCAGCGCTTCGCGCCGCGCTCGAGGCCGAAGCGCAGCGCCGTGGCCTCGCTGAGCTGCACCGCGAACTCGCCGCGGTCGACCCGCAGTCGGCTGCGCGCATCCATCCCAACGACCCCCAGCGACTGCTGCGCGCGCTCGAAGTGCAGCGCCAGACCGGGCGCTCGCTCACCGAGCACTGGCGGGCGCAGCGCGCCGAGCCGCTGCCGTGGCGGGTGCTTCAACTCGCCCTGGTTCCCGCCGACCGTGCCGCTCTGCACGCGCGGATCGAGGCGCGTTTCGATGCGATGCTCGCCGCCGGGCTGGTCGATGAGGTGGCGGCGCTGCGCGCGCGCGGCGACCTTCATGCATCGATGCCGTCGATGAGAAGCGTCGGTTATCGTCAGCTCTGGCGTTACCTGGATGGGGAGTGCGATTGGGCCACGATGCGCGCCCAGGGGATCGCGGCGACCCGCCAGCTGGCCAAGCGCCAGCTGACCTGGTTGCGCAGCTGGCCCGAGCTTCTCACGCTCGAGGTACCGCGCGACGACATCGATCCGGCGCTCTTGAAAATTGTGCGAGGCGCCGGCACTTAGCGTAGACTGGTCGTCCGCGAACGAAGCCGACATTTAGTGTTCAAACGTTCGAGTACGGGTGGTTTCGACCCGTACCCAGGGCACCGGCTTCGGGCCGAATTGGGGCTCGGCGAGCGTCCCGGTGACGTACCCCTGTGCGGCCCATCCAAGATTTCGGTTGGGGGCGCGGGTACGGAGGGTGGCGCGTCGTGCCGTGAGATCGACCACAAGACCCCAAAAACGCGGCATCTTTTTTTCGGAGAGCAACATGTCCAAAGGACAGTCACTACAAGATCCCTACCTGAACATCCTCCGCAAGGAGCGGATTCCGGTTTCCATCTTCCTGGTCAACGGCATCAAGCTGCAGGGCCAGATCGAATCCTTCGATCAGTTCGTGATCCTGCTGCGCAACACGGTCAGCCAGATGGTGTACAAGCATGCCATCTCCACCGTGGTGCCGTCCCGCAACGTGCGCCTGCCGGCCCCGGATGCAAGCGTTACCCCCGGTCAGGACCAATGATGACGACGAGGCGCTGATTGTTCTTCGAACGTCCCGATTCGGGTGAAACGGCCATCCTGGTGCATATCGAGTTCCAGGATGGCCGGGAGCCCGAGGACCCCATGGAACTGCTCGAGCTGGCGCGCTCCGCAGGTGCCATTCCCGCCGCGCTGATCGAAGGTAGCCGCCGCTACCCTGAAGCCCGCATGTTCATCGGCGAGGGCAAGCTGGAAGAGGTGCGCGAAGCGCTCCAGGCCCACGAGGCCGAGCTGGTGATCTTCAACCACGCCCTCAAGCCCTCCCAGGAGCGCAATCTCGAGAAGGAGCTCAAGTGCCGGGTGCTCGATCGCACCGGGCTGATTCTCGACATCTTCGCCCAGCGCGCGCGCACCCACGAGGGCAAGCTGCAGGTCGAGCTCGCCCAGCTCGAGTACATGTCTACCCGCCTGGTGCGCGGCTGGACCCACCTGGAGCGGCAGAAGGGCGGTATCGGCCTGCGCGGTCCCGGCGAGACCCAGCTCGAGACCGACCGGCGGCTTTTGCGCGCGCGGATCCGCCAGATCAACAAGCGCCTCGAGAAGGTACGCAGCCAGCGTAGCCAGAACCGGCGCGCCCGCGACCGGGCAGAGATCCCCTCGACCTCGCTGGTGGGGTACACCAACGCCGGCAAGTCGACGCTGTTCAACGCCTTGACCGCGTCCGACGTCTACGCCGCCGATCAGCTCTTCGCCACCCTCGACCCGACCCTGCGCCGGCTCGAAGTCGCCGATGTCGGCCCGGTGGTGCTGGCCGATACCGTAGGCTTCATCCGCCATTTGCCGCACAAGCTGGTGCAGGCGTTCAAGGCGACGCTCGAGGAGGCCGCCGAGGCCGATCTGCTGATCCACGTGATCGATGCCGCCGACCCCGATCGCGAGGCCAACATCGCCCAGGTCGATGCGGTGCTGGAGGAGATCGGTGCGCAGGACGTGCCGCGATTGCTGGTGATGAACAAGATCGACCTGCTGGGCAGCCAGCCGAGGCTCGAACGCGATGCCCAGGGCCGGCCGCATACGGTCTGGCTCTCGGCACGTGACGCCCAGGGATTCGAGCTGTTCCACCAGGCGCTCTCCGAGCTGCTCGCGGTGGATCTGGTCGAGCTTTCGCTCAGGCTGGCGCCGCACAAGGGCTGGCTGCGTGCGCAGCTGCACGAGCTCGGGGCGGTGCGTGAGGAGCACTACGACGAGCAGGGATATGCCTGTCTCGATATTCGCCTGCCGCAGCGCGACTTCCTTCAGCTGCTCTCGCGCGGTGAGGAGAACCCTAGGGACTATCTGCCTGCCGAGGCCTTCGCCTCCGATTATTGAAGCGAAGATTTGGCTCACACCCTTCACGCTTGGCCGTTTTGGCCCTAGTGTGGAGCCGAGGCGGCGTCGCTCTATCAGCTCAGCTAACGTTAAGCTCGAGCCTGATGCGGGTGGCGCCGCTTTGGTGTTAGCTTGTCGGCACCGACATTAGGCTTTGCGATTCATATGGTTGATAATGTGCACAGCCGATGGAACGGGGGTTGATACTGTTTTCGCCGCTTCATGCGGACTTGGCGGCTAGCATATCGAAGATGCATTTGTTGCGGCTTCGGCGCTTGCCTTGCGCGCGGCGGCAGCGATGACCACAGCGCGATGATCGAAGCCGGGCCACGTTGACGAGCGTGGGCGGGTGGCGACGAACTCTTGGAGAGGATGTATGGCTTGGAACGAGCCAGGTAATGGTGGCAACGACAAGCGCCACGACCCCTGGGGCAGCGGCAATCGCAAAGACGAGGGCAGTGACCAGGGGGGCCGAGACGATGACAAGCGGCCGAACGATCCCTGGGGCGGTGGCAACCGTGGCGGCAAGGGTAGTGGCCGTCCGCCGGATCTCGACGAAGCATTGAAGAAACTGCAAAACGGGCTGGCTGGTCTGTTCGGCGGTAAGAAGCGCTCCAACGGTGGTGGCGATGGCGGCAGCGGTGGGCGCAAGCACAGCGCGCTGATCCTGCCGGCGGTGCTGGTGGTGGTCGCCCTGGGCGTCTGGGCCGGCTCCGGTTTCTATCTGGTCGATCAGTCCGAGCGCGGCGTAGTCCTGCGTTTCGGCAAGTATCACGACACCGTCAACCCCGGTCTGCACTGGAACCCGCCGCTGGTCGACAGGGTCAGCCTGGTCAACGTCACCGAGGTGCGTTCGTTCCAGCAGAACTCCTCGATGCTCACCAGCGACACCAACATCGTTACCGTGCGGATCTCGGTGCAGTATCAGGTCGCCAATCCCCGCGACTTCGTGCTCAACGTACGCGAGCCGGAGCAGAGCCTGCGCAATGCGCTGGACTCGACCCTGCGCCATGTAGTCGGCGCCAGCGGGATGCAGAACGTGCTGACCAGTACCAGCGAAGTGCAGGAAGTCCAGCAGGCTGACGACACCTCCCCGTCGCAGGTCGAGGATGAGAGCGCCAATCCGGATGCGGTGCCTTTGATCAGCATGACGCCGCCGGTGCAGGATTCGCTGCTCAGCGGTCGCGAGGAGCTCGGGCCTGCCGTCGCCGAGCGGCTCCAGCAGGCGCTCGACGCCTACCGGGTCGGCTTGAGGCTGCAGACCGTCAACCTCGAGAGCACCCAGGCACCCGACCAGGTCCAGGATGCGGTCGACGACGTGATTCGCTCGCGCGAGGATCGCCAGCGCTCGATCAACGAGGCCCGCGCCTACGAGAACGCGCTGCAGCCGCAGACCGAAGGGGAAGCGCAGCGCCTGATCGAAGAAGCGACCGGCTATCGCAACTCGGTGGTATCCGACGCTCGCGGTCAGACCAGCCGCTTCCTCGCGGTGCTCGGCGAATATCGTCAGGCCCCTGAAGTGACTCGCGAACGCCTTTACCTGGATGCGCTGAGCTCGATCTACGCTCGCAGTCCGAAAGCCCTGGTCGATCTCGACCAGAACAACAACTCGATGATCTACCTGCCGCTCGATCAGCTGCGTGGACGCGGCCAGGACGGGCAGGGGGCTCAGGTCGACCCCGACGAGGTGCGCCGGCTCGAGTCGGTCTCCCGGCAGACGGTCGACCAGGTCATCAACCGCCCCGGCCGTACCGAGGCCCAGAGCGGTAGCAACACCAGCGGTCTGCGGGAGGGACGGCAATGATCAACAACCGCGCATTGGTCATCATCGCGCTGCTGGCGGTCATCGCCTGGATCGCCAACGCTAGCTTCTACGTGGTCGACGAGACCCAGCGGGCGATCAAGCTGCGCTTCGGTGAAGTGGTCGAGGCGGACATTGCGCCGGGCCTGCATCTGAAATGGCCTTTGATCAACACCGTGCGGACGTTCGACGCCCGCGTGCAGACGGTGGAGAGCAGCGAGAGCCGCTTCCTCACCGCCGGGCGTAATGCGTTGATCGTCGACTCCTACGTCAAGTGGCAGGTGACCGACCCGAACCTGTTCTACGAGTCGACCCGTGGCGACATGGCGCGTGCCGAGAGCCTGATCGCACCGCGCGTCGATGAGAGCCTGCGTAACGCTTTCGGTAGCCGCGACGTCAGCACCATCATCAGCGAGGACCGTGATGAGATGCTGCTCCAGCCGATGGCGAACCTCGATCGTGCGATGCGTCAGGAAGTCGGCGTGGCGATCCTCGACATTCGCTTGAAGCGTGTCGAGCTGCCCCGCGAGGTGACCCAGGCGGTGTTCGAGCGGATGCGCACCGAGCGCCATGCCGAGGCGCGCCAGTATCGCGCCCAGGGTCTCGAACAGAGCGAGCGTATTCGCGCCCGCGCCGATCGTGAGCGCCAGGTTGCCCTGGCCACCGCGCGTCAGCAGGCCGAGACGCTGCGCGGCCAAGGGGATGCCGAGGCTTCGCAGATCTATGCCAACGCCTATCAGCAGGACAGCGAGTTCTTCCGCTTCTACCGCTCGCTCGACGCCTATCGCACCAGTTTCAGCGGCGATGGTGATATGCTGATACTGAGCCCCGACAGCGAGTTCTTCCGCTACTTCAGCAATCCGCAGGGCGAGGCTCAGAACTAGGCTTCGATTCCCGCGGCATCCGGCGCTCCTGGCGCCGGATGCCGTACGGGATGGCACGCCGCTGCAAGCGTGGTAGAATCCGCAAAACCGGGCGCGCCCCGGTTTTTTTGTGGCCGAGTCGCGACGCGCTCCCGCCGTTTCCGACCAAGGGAAACGATCGCCCGGCCGCTTCATCGCAGTCCGACGTTTCGCCAGCGCCATCCGGCGCCTCCTTGGTTGGCCGCGCGACAACGTCCGAGCAGTCAAACTTCTAGGGCATCCAGACATGACCATGGCCGATCGCTGGCTTCTTCCCGACGGCATCGACGAGGTGCTCCCGCCCCTGGCGCTGCGCATGGAGTCGCTGCGTCGCGCGCTTCTCGATCTTTACCATCGCTGGGGCTACGACCTGGTCGTGCCGCCGCCGGTGGAATTTCTCGATTCACTGCTGACCGGTACCGGCAGCGATCTCGAGCTGCAGACCTTCAAGCTCACCGACCAGGCGAGCGGGCGGATGATGGGGCTTTCCGCCGACGTCACCCCGCAGGTCGCGCGGATGGACGCCCACTCCCTGCGCCGTCCCGGCCCCTCGCGGCTGTGCTACTGCGCCAATGCGCTGCGTGCCACGGCGGACCAGTACCAGGGAGGGCGCAATCCGGTGCAGCTCGGCCTCGAGCTGTTCGGCCATTCAGGTATCGACGCGGATCTTGAGATCGTTCGCCTGGCGCTAGAGAGCCTCTATCTCGCTGGCGCCACCGATGTCCACCTCGCCTTCGGTCATATCGGCATCTATCGCGTGCTCACCGAGGCTGCGGGGCTCGACGCCGCGCTCGAGCGCGACCTGTTCGAGGCGATCGAGCGCAAGGCCTATACCGAGATCGATGCGCTGCTCGAAGAGGCCGAGATCGACGCCTCCCTGCGCCACATGCTGGCCCGCCTGCCGAGGCTGCACGGCGGTCTCGAGGTGATCACCGAGGCGCGCGAAGCCTTCGTCGACATGCCCGAGGAGATCTCCGCCCAGCTCGAGCAGTTCGAGCACCTGGCTCGACGCATCGGCGCGGAGCACCCGGAGGTCGAGCTCTACTTCGATCTCGCCGAGCTTCGCGGCTATCAGTACCACACCGGCGTGGTGTTTGCCGCTTACGTACCCGGCTATGGTCAGGCGCTGGTCAAGGGTGGACGCTACGACGACACCGGACGCGCTTTCGGGCGTTCGCGGCCGGCGACCGGCTGCTCGATGGAGCTCAAGCTGCTCGCGGGACTTCGCGAGCAGCTGCCGCCGTGCGACGGTATCTGGGCGCCCGCCGGGGAGAATGGCGAACTGGAGGCCGTCGTCGCCAAACTGCGCGCGGCCGGTGAGCGGGTGGTCCAGGCGCTGCCTGGGCAGGTCACCGGCCCGCTGGATCATCGCTGCAATCGCCGTCTCGAGCGAATCGACGGCGAATGGCGCTGTGTGCCGCTCGACGCATGAGCACCCCGCGCCGCCAGACCAGGACAATTCCGGCATCACACGTTACAGAGGCAAACCGCCATGGGTAAGAATGTCGTCGTGCTCGGCACGCAATGGGGCGATGAAGGGAAGGGCAAGGTCGTCGACCTGCTGACCGAATCCGCTTCGGCCGTCGTGCGTTTCCAAGGGGGCCACAACGCTGGCCATACGCTGGTGATCGATGGCAAGAAGACGATCCTGCGCCTGATCCCCTCGGGGATCCTGCGCCCGGACGTTACTTGCGTGATCGGCAATGGGGTGGTGCTCTCTCCCGATGCGCTGCTCAGCGAGATCGCCGAGCTCGAAGCGAGCGGCGTGCCGGTGCGTGAGCGCCTGCGCCTGTCGCCCGCCTGCCCGCTGATCCTGCCCTACCACGTCGCCCTCGACGTCGCCCGCGAGAAAGCGCGCGGCATCGCCAAGATCGGCACCACCGGCCGCGGCATCGGGCCGGCCTACGAGGACAAGGTCGCGCGCCGCGGCCTGCGCCTCGGCGACATGCTTCACCGCGAGCGCTTCGCCAGCAAACTCGGCGAGGTGCTCGATTATCACAACTTCGTCCTGACCCGTTACCACAACGAGCCGGCGATCGATTTCCAGCGGGTGCTCGACCAAGCGATGGAGATGGCCGAGGAGCTGCGCCCGATGGTCTGCGATACCGTGGGCTTCGTCCACGACCTGCGCAAGGCGGGCGAGAACATCATGTTCGAGGGGGCCCAGGGATCGTTGCTCGACATCGACCACGGCACCTATCCCTACGTGACCAGCTCGAACACCACCGCCGGTGGTACCGCCACCGGCTCCGGCGTGGGTCCTTTGTATCTCGACTACGTCCTCGGGATCACCAAGGCCTACACCACCCGTGTCGGCTCCGGGCCCTTCCCGACCGAGCTGTTCGACGAATTCGGCCGCCACCTCGCCGAGCGCGGCCATGAGTTCGGCTCCAACACCGGCCGTGCCCGCCGCTGCGGCTGGTTCGACGCCGTCGCGCTGCGCCACGCGGTGATGATCAACTCGATCTCCGGTATCTGCCTGACCAAGCTCGACGTACTCGATGGACTCGAGAACATCCGTGTCTGCGTCGGCTACCGCGCCAAGGATGGTGGGCTGATCGACAGCCCGATCGATACCGAAGGGTACGAGGCGATCGAGCCGGTCTATCACGACCTGCCGGGCTGGAGCGAGTCGACCGTCGGGGTCAAGCGGGTTGAGGACCTGCCCGCCAATGCGCGTGGCTACATCAACTTCCTCGAGAAGGAAGTGGGCACCCCGATCGCGATCATCTCGACCGGTCCGGACCGCTCCGAGACCATCGTGCTGCACAACCCGTTCGACGACTGAGCCTTATCGTCTCCGAGCGCGAAACGCTCCGCCAATCCCATGGCGGAGCGTTTCAGATTAATGACAAACCCCTTCTAGACCCAGCGGCGCTCTCGATCCTGGCGAGTCGAGAACCGTTTTCGCCCCAACGAACCTATCGCTCGTTTAGATGCGAGGGGCGGACCCCTCGCGCTCCCCCTTTAGGGGGACGCGCCGCCACAAGAGCGCGAAACCCTGGCCGATCAATCGCTTGCCCTCGGGTCGGCGCGCATGGACGTCCCTGTCCGGGCGCGCCTTTTGCGACATCCATGTCGCAAACCCCGGTGCAATCGATTGCCTGCCAGCGCGCTCTTGGAGGCGGCTGGAAGCCATCGTGGCATCTTCGAATACTTTGTCAGCAGTCTAAAACGCTCCGCCAATCCCATGGCGGAGCGTTTTCGTTTCGGCAGGCGCCTTCCGCCATCGCCTAGGCGTGGCATTCAGCCAAGGTCGAAGGTGGCGCCGCCGTCGATACGCAGGTCGTGCAGGGTGATGTGCCCGGCACGGGGGGAGAGCAAAAACAGGATCGCGTCGCTGACGTCGTCGGGGGTGGCGATCTTGCCCAGCGGGATGCCGGCCTTGAAGCTTGCGAGCGAGCCTTCGATCACCTTGGCCCGGCCGCTCTCGTCCGCCCACATGCCGCGCTGCATGTCGGTGTCGGTGGAGCCGGGAGAGACGACGTTGCAACGGATGCCGTATTCGGCGAGCTCGAGACCGAGGCAGCGGGTCAGCTGGGTCGCCGCGGCCTTGGAGGCGGCGTAGGCGCCCATCTCCATCCGCGGGGTACCGGCGGCGTTGGAGCTGACCACCACGATCGCACCGCGACGGCGCGGGATCATCCGGCGCGCCACCGCGCGGGCGAGGCGGAAGGGGCCGCCTGCGTTGATCGAAAGCGCCCGCTCCCATTCGTGATCCTCGAGATCGACCACCCGGCCCATCTGCAGCACGCCCGCGACGCTTGCGAGGTGATCGATCGGCCCGTGGATGGCCTCGGCCGCGGCGACGGCCTGGTCGACGGCCTGGGTGTCGGCGACGTCGAGCGGATGCAGCGAAAGCCTGTCGCCTGCGTCGAGCGCGGCGGCGAGCCGTTCGAGTCCATCTCGCTTCAGATCGAGCGCGGCGACCCTCGCGCCCTGCTCGAGCAGGCGTCGCACCAGGCACTCACCGATGCCCTGGGCGGCGCCGCTGACCACTACCACCTGGCCTTCGAACTCTCGCTCCCGAGGGGGGGGCGAGAGGGTCGTTTCACCACTCATCTCACCGCTCATTTCACGCCACCGGCGCGGAAGATCTCGCGCCATTCGTCAAGCGTCGCGTGCTCGACCAGATCGGCGAAGCCGACCTCGATGCCCTCGCGGCGCAGCCGCTCGGCGAGGCTCATCAGACGAATCGAGTCCATCCCGGCGAGCATCAGGTTCTCGTCACCGGGAATCTCCTCCAGCGGAGTCTCGAGCAGCCGCTCGATCTCCGCCTCGAAGGCGGCCAGATCGAAGCCGCGGGCGCTGTCCAGCGCGGCGATGGTGTCGGCGGTGGTCAGGCTCACGCCGCAGTTGCGCGCGACGTAGTCGGTGGCCATGCGGTGCTCCGCCGCCGAGAAGTCCGCCACCGCGTCGTAGACGAAGAACGGCTGGACATCCTGCATGAAGGCCTCGAGCGCGGTCGCCATGCAGCCGATGTGGCCATAGATGCCGGTGATGATCAGCTGGTCGCGGCCCAGCTCGCGCAGTTGGGCGCGCAGGTCGGAACGCTGGAAGGCGCTGTAGCGCCACTTGGTCAGTACCACCTCGTCCGCGGTGGGGGCGAGGCGGGCGACGATCGGGTAGAGCTCGGGATGGGCGGGCAGGCCCGGGCCCCAGAAGTCGTTGAGCAGGGCGCGGTCGCTATCGGGCTGTTCGGTCGGCTGCGCGGTGTAGAACACCGGGATTCCATTCGCGCGCGCATGGTCGAGCAGCTGGCGAGTGTGGTCGAGCAGCATCGGAATCGGTGCCTGGTCGCGGTAGTACTTGTCGAGGAAGTACTCCTGCATGTCATGGATCAGCAGCGCCGCACGGCCTGCTTCCGGCCGCCAGTCGACCCGGTTGTCGGGACGAGCCTCGGCGCCGGGCATCGGATAGGGCGTGATCGCGGGGATGGTCATGGTGATGCAACCTCTACGGCAGATAGGCGAAAGCCGCCCGGCGCGCGGTCGGGCGGCATGGGGTTCAGGCGAAGCGCTCCTTGAGCAGTTCGCGTAGCACTTTGCGGCTCACCTTGCCGACCCCGCTCTGGGGGAAGGCGTCGATGAATTCGAAGCGATCGGGCACCTTGTAGGCGGCGAGACGTTCGCGTACGAAGCGGGCGAGATCACGCTTGTTAAGCGCTTGGCCATCGCGGGCGACGACGAAGGCGCAGCTGCGCTCCCCGAGGTAGTCGTCCGGCATGCCGACCACCGCGACGTCGTGGACACCGGGATGGGCGAGCAGCACGTTCTCGACCTCGTCCATCGCGATCTTCTCGCCGCCGCGGTTGATCTGGTCCTTCTCGCGGCCCTCGACGATCAGATCGCCCTGCTCGGTGCGCACGGCGATGTCGCCGGTGCGGTAGAAGCCGTCCGCGGTGAACGAGGCCGCGTTGACCTCGGGCGCGTTGAAGTAGCCGCGAATGGTGTAGGGACCGCGGGTGATCAGGTGGCCGGCCTGGCCGGGGGGAAGGTCACGGTCCTGGTCATCGACGATGCGCACCTCGTCGAGCGGCGAGATCGGTCGTCCCTGGGTGTGGATGATCAGCTCCTCGGGATCGTCGAGGCGGGTGTAGTTGACCAGCCCCTCGGCCATCCCGAACACCTGCTGGAGCGTGCAGCCGAGCGTCGGACGCACTCGCCGCGCCGCCTCGCTGACCAGTTTGGCGCCGCCGACCTGGAGCACTTCGAGGCTCGCCAGCTGCTCGACGCCTCGGCTCGCCGCTTCCAGCCAGATCAGCGCCAGCGGTGGCACCAGTGCGGTGATGGTGACCCGCTCGCGCTCGATCAGCGGGAAGCAGACGTCCGGGCTGGGGCGCGGTGCCAGCACCACCTGGCCACCGGCGTAGAGTACGCCGAGGAAACCGGGCGAGCTCATTGGGAAGTTGTGGGCGATCGGCAGGCTGACCAGGTAGACGCTGTCGGCATCGATGCCGCAGAGCTCATTGCTGCCGCGCAGGCTGTAGATGTAGTCGTCGTGGCGCCGGGGAATCAGCTTGGAGAGCCCGGTGGTGCCGCCGGAGAGCTGGAAGAAGGCGAGCTCGCGCGAGTGCGGCGGGGCTGGAAGCTCGTCCGCCTCGGGAGCGGTGGCGAGCAGGTCGTCGAAGGCGACCAGCTCCTGCGCGTCGCCACAGATCACCAGGTGCTCGAGCGTAGGCACTGCGGCCTGGGTCTCGCGAGCGAGCGCACGATGGTCGAAGCCTTCGAAGCGGTCCACGGTGATCAGCGCGCGCGCGCCGCTGAAGCGGCAGAAGTGCTCGAGCTCATTGCGGCGGTGGGCCGGCAGCGAGAACACCGGCAGCGCACCGAGGCGGAACAGCGCGAAGCAGGCGATGATGAACTCGGCCCGATTGGGCAACTGCAGTACCACCCGGTCGCCTTTCTGGATACCCAGCCGATAGAGGCCGAGGGCGCAGCGGTCGACCCGGGCGTCCAGCTCGCGATAGCTCAACCGGGTCTCGCCGTCGACCACCGCGATCCGCGCGCCCTGGTCCGCGGCGCGTTCGCGCAGGAAGCCGCCGAAGGTCTCGCCCCGCCAATAGCCTGCGGCGACGTAGCGCTCGACGAACTCCTCGGGCCAGTCCGGGCAGAGAGCGGAGACGTCGTCGTCGGGGGTCACCTGGATCGGGTGGGCGTTGGCTGCGTGGTTCATGCATCTGTCCCTGGAGTGGAGGAGGTGGTGGACGCCTGGCCGAGCGAGTCATCGAGGCCCAGCGCCGCCAGCATGGTACCGAGCTTGGTACCGGTCTCGGCGAACTCGCTGGCGGCCGTCGAGCCCTCGACCAGCCCGGCGCCCGCATAGAGGGTGAGGTGTTCGCCACGCAGCTCGGCGCAGCGCAGCGAGAGCGCCCACTCGCCGTCGCCCGAGGCATCGCACCAGCCGACCAGGCCGCTGAACAGCTCACGTTCGAACGGTTCGAGCCGGCGGATCGTCGCGAAGGCGGCGGCGTTGGGATGGCCACATACCGCCGGTGTCGGGTGCAGCGCGCGGGCGATGGCGAGCGACGAGGGTGCCGGCTCGATCAGCTCGCCGCTGAGTTCGGTCGACAGGTGCCAGAGCTTGCCGGTGCTCAAAAGCGTCGGACCCTCAGGCACCTCGAGCTGCGAGCAGAAGGGGCGCAGCGCCGCGACCACCGCATCGATCACCAGCGCGTGTTCACGCAGGTCCTTGTCGGAGCGCAGCAGCGCCGCCGCGGCCAGGCGATCCTCCTCGGGATCGCGGCGGCGAGCCGTCGACCCCGCCAGTGGGTTGACCATCACCCGTCGGCCGATCCGCCGCACCATCAGTTCGGGGCTGGCGCCGAGGAACACCGCAGGCGACTGGCGCGCCTCCAGCGGGGTGGCGAATACATAGGCCTCGGGATTGCGATGCAGCAGCCGGCGCAGCAGCAGGGTGGGATCGAGCGCACCGTCGGTCTCGACCTCGAGGGTCCGGGCCAGCACTACCTTGTCGAGGCGCCCGGCGCGGAACTCGGCCAGTGCCGCTTCGACCCCGGCGCTATAGCCGGCGCGGTCCGGATGCGGTGTGACCCGGCGTGCCCTGGCGTCGAGGGCCGGCTCGGCCTGCTGGGCCGCCCAGTCGGTCAGTGCGCAGTGCTCGGTGCAGCGTCGAGGCAGCAGCAGCCGGCCGTGGCGATCATCGGCGAACGGCAGCGCGCCGACCACCCGCGGATTATCGATTCCCGCGCGCCGGCCAAGTTCGAGCAGCTCGGCGAGGGCTTGTTCGCCTTGGTCACCGCGTGGAGAGCGGGTGTCCAGCCAGTCGCCGGCGAGCAGGGCGCGGGTCGGCGAGCTGAACAGGAAGTCTTCCGCGCGATAGGCCGAGACCAGTGCCTCGGCGGTGGCTTCGTCGCCGGTGGGATGGGGGATGACCATCTCGTCGTTCACGGTTCGCTCCTGACCGCCATCACAGGGGCGGTATAAGGCTCAGGGTGGGCATGTTAAATCCAAACGGAGGCTGAATCATTCGCATTTGTCGACGCGGCGTCGCCGCACTACCGCGGCTTACTCCATCCATCCGCAAGGATTGGCTCTATACGCGGGACTCAAGCGGGATCCGGGCCCCGGCATCTGGTCTCGCGTCGTGCCCCGGGCACGCGCAGCACGGCGTCGCAGAGCTCGCCGAGCGGCTGGGCTTCGCCGCCCCAGGGATTGACCCGGCGTGCGGCGAGATCGCCTTCGACGTCGATCAGTTCGAGACCGCGGCAGGGGCTGTCGAAAGGCGTCAAGCGCGGCGGCAGCTCCGGCCACAGCGTACGCAGCGCGACGCCGCTATCGAGCAGTTGGCTGGCGAGGGTGGCACGCCCATCGACCGGCGAGCGGGCCAGGTGGCGCATGCCGAAGAGCAAAAGCCCCGGGCGACCGGTCGCGAGCAGACGCTTTTCGATGCAGTCGAGGAAGGCCTTGCGGCGGTGTCCGTCGCGCTCGGCGCACGGCCAGTCGCCGAGCGGCTCGGCGAGCCACACCCGCATCCGCCGCTGCGCGGGCCGGTGGCGATTGACCGCCCGCAGGCGGCGCAGCAGAGCGACGTAGACCGGATGGCGCCAGAGCGTGGCATGGGGACCATCGCTCCAGATCGGCTTCAGCGCGCCGGCGCCGAGGCGGCCGCCGGCCAGGTAGGCATCGAGCAAGGCCTGGTGGCGCTGGCAGCCGAACTCGACCACCAGGTCCTGGCAGCGCGATGCGATCGCCTCGCTGAGTATCAGCTCGCTCAGCGTACGCATCACCTTGGGGGTCAGATGGGCTTCGCCGAGGCCGACCAGCGTGGCCTGATCGAACCATCCGGCGAGGATGGCGGCGACCTCGGCGGCGCCTTCGGTCACGATGCCAGCCACTGATCGATCCGGGCGGCGATCCGCGCCAGCATCTCCGGGCGGATCATGCCGGGATGGTCGCAGTCGAGATCGATACCGACGATCTCGCCTTCGACGTAAGGTGCCCAGGCGCTGCGTTCGAGCCAATGCTGCTCGCGCGGCGCGGCGGCGGTGAAGAACAGCATCGCGCCGCGATAGCGCAGGTGGTGCGAGGCGCGCACCAAGCGGCTCGAGTTGATCACCACGTCCACCAGCCGGTCGAGGGTCGTGGTATCGAGACTCGCCATCGCGTGCTGTTCATGCTCGAGCAGCGCGACCACGGTGGCGCGATCGAAGGGCGCCCCGGCCGGGGCCTCGACCCCGGCGAGACGCAGCAGCGCGATCAGCGCCTCGCGCTCATCGGGCGGCATCATGTGACGCCACAGGTCGCTCGGGTAGGCGTCGAGCAGGGCGAGCAGCTCGACCTCCTCCCCATCCTCTTGCAGCAGCGCGGCCACGGTGTGGGCGACCATGCCGCCCAGCGACCAGCCGAGCAGCCTGTAGGGGCCTTGGGGCTGGCGGGTACGCAGCGCGGCGAGATAGTCGCGCGCCATCGCCTCGAGGCTCTCGGGCGGTGTCTCGCCCTCCCGCAGTCCTTCAGCCTGAACGCCGATCACCGCTCCGTCGCCGCCCAGTACCCGCGCGAGCCCCGCGTAGCACCAAGCCAGCCCGCCGGCCGGGTGGAAGCAGAACAGCGCAGGCGTCTGGCTGCCCGGCGCGGCGCGGCGCAGGGTGAGGAGCCGATCGAGCGCGCCCTCGCGCTGTGCCTGGTCGAGCTCGCGCGCCATCCGCGCAGGGGTCGGGGCGGTGAACACGGTGGCGATCGAGACCTCCTCGCCGGTCGCTTCGCGAATCCGCAGCGCCAGTTGCACCGCCGCCAGCGAGTGCCCGCCGTAATCGAAGAAGTCATCGTCGGCGCCGAACTCGTCGAGCGCCAAGGTGGCGGCGAACAGCGCGCAGAGCTCACGCTCGCGCGGTGATGACGGCGCGCGACGCGCAGGCGTAGCCGCCTCGGGAGGCGGCGGCAGCGCGCGCCGGTCGAGCTTGCCGTTGGGGCTCAGCGGCAGTCGCTCGATCGGCACCAGTACGCTCGGCACCATGTAGTCGGGCAGCCAGTGGTGAAGGTGATCGTCGAGTTCGGCCTGCCAGTCGCTGGCGCTGTCCGCGGCGAGCACCAGGTAGCCGATCAGCCGCTCGGCATGGAGAGTGACCGCGGCGCCCTCGACCGTCGGGTGACGCTCGAGCACCGCCTCGATTTCGTCGAGTTCGAGGCGCTGGCCGCGCAGCTTGACCTGATGGTCGATGCGGCCGTGGTACTCGAGCTCCCCGGCCTGGTTCCAGCGCGCCAGGTCGCCGCTTCTATACAGTCGCTGGCCGTCGAGCCCGGTGACGAAGCGCTCCGCGGTGAGCTCAGGGCGGCCGATGTAGCCGCGCGCCAGGTTGCGGCCACCGATATGGAGCTCGCCGATCACCCCGATCGGCAGGCGCATGCCCCGGGGGTCGAGGATCTCGATCCGGGTATTCCAGATCGGGCGGCCGATGGGCACCGAGGCCTGTTCCTCGAGCTGCTCGCAGGGCCAGTAGGTGACGTCGACCGCGGCCTCGGTGGGGCCATAAAGGTTGTGCAGTCGCGCGCTACCTGCGAAGAGACGCTGGAAGCGCTCGACCAGGCCGCGCTTGAGCGCCTCGCCGCTGGCGAACACCTGCCGCAGGCTCGGCAGCCTGCGCGGGGCATGCTCGAGCTCGTCGAGGAAGGCCGCGAGCATCGAGGGCACGAAGTGCAGCGTGGTGATCGACTCGGCGGCGATGATGTCGGCCAGGTAGTGCGGGTCACGATGGCCCCCGGGGCGCGCCATCACCAGGGTGGCGCCGTGAAGCAGCGGCCAGAACAGCTCCCACACCGACACATCGAAGCCGACCGGGGTCTTCTGTAGTACCCGGTCGCCGGCGCCCAGGCGGTACTCGTGCTGCATCCACTCAAGCCGGTTGACGATCGCACGGTGCTCGATCACCACCCCCTTGGGCTCGCCGGTCGAGCCGGAGGTGAACAGCACGTAGGCTGGATCGGTCGGCGAGCGCGCAGGGAGCCTGCGCTGGTCGAGCGCGGAAGGCGCGGTGAGACGCGCGTCCCGGGCGTCGAACCCGAGCCACTCGAGTCCCTCGGGCAGCGCCTGGGCGTGCTCTGGGTCGCAGATCACCAAAAGCGGCGCCGCGCGTTCGATCATCCGCTGCCAGCGCCCCGGCGGCTGGTCCAGCGGCAGCGGCATGTAGGCCGCGGCGCACTTGTGGATCGCCAGCAGGGCGATTTCGAGCTCCAGCGAACGCGGCAGCGCTACGCCGATCACCCGGGGCGTCTGCGGCGCGGGCGTGGGCAGCGTGTCGAGGCGGGCGAGGATCAGCGCGGCAAGGCGCCGGGCGCGGGCATCGAGGGTGCGGTAGTCGAGCCGCTCGCTCTCGAAGGCCAGCGCCTCTGCGTCGGGGGTGCGTGCCACCTGGCGTTCGAACAGCGTCGCCAGGTCGGTTTCCTCGACCGGATGGTCGGTGTCGTTCCAGCGCCCGATGCGCTCGAGCTCCTCCGCGGTGGCGATCGGCAGCTCGCCGACCGGCCGACGCGGATTGGCGGCCAGCGTCTCGCACCACTGTACCAGCCGGGTCAGGTGATCGAGGGCGTCTGGGGCCGAGTACAGCTTGGGATTGCTCTCCAGGGTCAGATGCAGCGCGTCATCGTCGTTGCCGAGATAAAGGCTCAGGGTCATGTCGTCGACCGGCCCGGGAGCGAGGTGGTGCGTCTCGGTGGCGCAGCCGTCGAACAGCCGCGGCTGGGCGAACGGCAGGATGTTGACCTGGGGGCCGGACAGCGGCGCCTCGCCGGGCAGCCGGTCGAGCTCGCGAGCGAGCCATTCATGGCGATAGCGCTGATGGCGGCGGGCGCCGCCCAGCGCCTTGCGCAGCTGGGCGAGCCAGTCGACCAGGTCGGTCTCCAGGCCAGCCTCGATCCGCAGCGGTAGTACGTTGACCACCGATACCGGCGTGCGCAGTGCGCTGGCGTCGAGCCGGCCCATCATCGGCAGGCCGAGTACCGGCGATGCGCTGGCGGTCATCCGCGCGAGATAGCTCGCGATCATCGCCAGCAGCAGTTCGGGCAGGGTGGCATCGAGCGAGTCGGCCAAGCGTGCGAGCGTGGCTCGACGCTGCGCATCGAGCGTCACGCGATGGCGCTGGGGGCGAGGGGCGGCGAGCGAGAAGCGCCCCGCCAGCGAGACGGCTTCGCCCGCCTCGGCGAGCTGGCCGTGCCAGTAGTCGCGATCCTTCAGGCAGGCCGGACTCTCGCGATAGGCGCGCTCGGCCTCGAGCCGGGCCTCGAGCCTGCCGAACCAAGCCTCGCGCGGCGCGGCTCCCGTGCCCAGCGCCTGATAATGCTCAGCGACACGCTGCTGCAGCAGTCCATAGGCATAGGCGTCGAACTGCAGGTGATGAATGCTCGAGAACCATATCCAGTGCCGCTCGCCGATGCGCAGCAGCGCCTGCTCCACCAGCGGATCGCTCGCCGGGTCCAGCGCACGCTCGAGCCGCTCCTGCATCCATTTCCAGGCGGTCTCCCGCGGGGCGGGGTGGGCGGAGAGGTCGATGCGTGCGAGCGGGATCGGCGGGTGGGCCTCGAGCTGCTGGAAGGGGCCTTCGGTGTCCACATCGAACCGCGCCCTCAGCACTTCGACCTCGGCCAGGCTCGATTCGATCGCGCAAGCGAGCCGATCGGCGTCGAGCGCACCGCGAATTTCCAGCGCCTGGCCGGTGAGGTAGGCCTGGGCCGCGGCGCCCAGCTGCTGGGCATACCAGACGCCGCTCTGGCTGCCGGTCAATGGGTATCGCTGCACCTCGATAAGGTCGGCAGCGGTGGGATGGGAAGTGTAGTGGGACACTCGCCTGCGACTCCTGGACGGCATTTGTCGGTCGAAAAGTGTGACGTAAAGCTAAGCTTAAGGTCAATCAAATGAGAATAATTTTTGTTTGTTTTTGGTGAATGCTGCTTCCGGCAGCACCAGTTTGGTGCCGCTTTGCTTGGCCGGAGTGCATCGCGTCGCGTCGCCATGACGAATCGGCTACCATGCCGTCTGATCGATTCAAATGATAATGATTCGGCTTATGCCTTCCGGCGAGCTACCTTATCGTAGTGGAGATTTCCTCAGGTCATGGTCCATGACGTGCATTCGCTCTACAGCCATCACCGTGCCTGGCTGGCCCGCTGGCTGACGGGCCGTCTCGACGACCCGGGCGCAGCTTCGGACCTGGTCCAGGATACCTTCCTGCGCTTGCTCGGCGTCGATGCCCGGCAGCTCGAGCGATTGAATGAGCCGCGCGCCTACCTGGTCACCGTCGCCCGGCATTTGTTGATCGACCACCAGCGCCGTCGTGCGCTCGAGCGCGCCTTGCTCGAAGCCCTCGCCGCCTGTCCGGCCTCCTCGGTGCCCTCCAGCGAAGAGCGGATGATCATGCTCGAAACCTTGCTCGAGATCGAACGTCTGCTCGACGGCCTGGCGCCCAAGGTGCGCAGCGCCTTCCTGATGGCGCGTCTCGAGGGACTCGACCAGGCCGAGATCGCCCGTCGCCTCGGTGTCTCCACGCGCAGTGTCAGGCGCTATCTGATCGAGGCGCTGAGCCACTGTCTGCAGGCCAGCGGATGAGCGACGCCGGGCCGCCACTGCCGCCGCGCGTCGCCCGGGAAGCGGCGCGCTGGTGGCTGAAGCTCGAGGAGCGCTCGCCGAACCCGAGCGTCCATGCCGCCTTCGAGCGCTGGCTGTCGCGAGACCCGCAGCATCTCGAGGCCTGGCAGCGGCTGACCGCGCTGGACCAGCGGCTGGGCGCGCTACCGCCCGGGATCGGCGAGAGGAGCCTGGACGCTGCGCGGCAGCAACGGCGTATGTTACTCAAGAGCGCGGCGGCGGTCGCGATCGGTTTGCCGCTGGCGGTGGAGGGAACGCGCCGGCTGCCTTGGAGCAACTGGCTCGCCGACCAGCGTACCGCGGTGGGCGAGCGGCGCGAGATCACGCTGGCCGACGGCGGGCGACTGTGGCTCAACACCGCGAGCGCCGCGGACATCGAGTATGACCGGCGCAGCCGCCGGTTGCGCTTGATCGCGGGCGAACTGGTGGTTCGCACCGCCGTCGACGTCGAGCGCCCGGCGCGACCGTTCTTCGTCGACACCCCGAGCGGGCGCGTCGAGGCGTTGGGGACTTACTTCGGGCTGCGCCTGGAGGAGACGACGGTCGATCTCCTGGTGCTGGAGGGGCGGGTACGGGTGGATACGCGAGGTGGCGCCTCTCGAACGATAGAGGCGGGCCAGTCGACGCGCTTCGACCACGAGCGGATCGCGCGACCGACGGCGGCGGATACCACCTCGATCGGCTGGACCCAGGGGCTGCTCCATGCCGAAGACTGGCGGTTGGACCGGGTCGTCGACGAACTCTCGCGCTATCGCAGCGGCTGGCTTTCATGCGACCCGGCAGTGGCGGCGCTGCGGATCTCGGCGGTGCTTCGCCTCGACGACGTCGATGCCGCCTTGGCAACGATCTCGGCCAGCCTGCCGGTGCGGGTGCGTTATCGCACCCGCTACTGGGCGACGCTCGGTCCGCTGGAGAGCTGATCGCTCGCGTCGCCGAGCGTCTCTCGATCATGGAGTGGGTGAATGAGAAAAACGGCAATGGGAAAAAATTATCTTTTCGATGTCCGCTTTTCTCCATTGGTTCGTCATCCCTGTCGTAACCGATCGACAATTACTCCTGTCAGGGAAACCACACCATGTCATTCGATTCTCGCCGTCCCTCCGCCGTTCGCTGGCGCCGTCTCGCGGCGCGGGGAGGTCTGGCGGCGGCGCTGGGTTGTACCCTCGGCGCATCGTTGCCTGTCCTCGCCCAGCAGTCGGCGGCGCAGCCGGGCGCCGTGCGCAGCTATGCGATCCCTGCAGGCCCCTTGGGTCCGGCACTGATGCGTTTCGCCAGTGAGTCCGGGATCAACCTGGTGCTCGACCCGCAGCTGGTCGCCGGACGCACCACTCCGGGCGTGCAAGGTAGCCTCTCGGTGGCGCAAGGGTTCTCTGGTCTGCTCCAGGGCAGTGGCCTGGAAAGCGTGCCGAGCGGCAATGGGGGCTACGTGCTGATCGAGCGCAGCGCGCAGAGCGGCTCTTTGGATACGCTGACGGTGATCGGTACCCGGTTCGTCGCCGGAAACGACCAGCTGGTGCCGGAATACGCTGGCGGCCAGGTCGCCAGCGGTGGCCGGCTGGGGGTGCTCGGACAGCAGCAGGCGTTCGACGTGCCGTTCAACATCACCTCCTATACCGCCAAGCGGGTGGAGGACCGCCAGGCCAAGACGCTTGGCGATGTGCTCAAGAGCGATGCCTCGGTACAGGTCGGCTCGGGCTATGGCAACTACGCCGAAAGCTTTCGTATTCGCGGCTTCACGCTTTCCGGCGATGACGTTTCGTTCGGCGGCCTCTATGGCGTGCTGCCGCGTCAGGTGGTGGTGCCCAACGCGATCGAGCGAGTCGAGGTGCTCAAGGGGGCGAGTGCGTTCCTGAATGGCGTACCGCCGGGCGGGTCCGGGGTGGGTGGCTCGATCAACCTCGAGCCCAAGCGCGCCGGCGATGAACCGCTCCTGCGCACCACGCTGGGCTACGCTACCGACGGCTACGGCGAGGCCGCGGTCGACGCTGGGCGCCGCTTCGGTGTAGACGGCCAGTTCGGCGCACGGATCAACCTGCTTCGCGGCAGCGGTGGTTCTCCGGTCAGCGGTGACGACGACGAGCGCTCGAGCTCGTTCGCGCTGGCGCTGGACTATCGCGGTGAGCGGCTGCGTAGCTCGCTCGACGTCGGCTACCAGAAGCAGGTCTACCAAGGCATGCGTCGCGGTATCTATCTCGGTAGCGAGCTGACCGAGATGCCGCAGGCGCCCTCGCCGCGCACCAACTACACCCCCTCCTGGGCCTACTCGAAGATCGAGACCAGCTACGGCATGTGGCGCGGCGAGTACGACTTCGCGCCCAACTGGACCGGCTACCTGGCGCTGGGCGGCAACGATACCGAGGAGTACGGCGTCTATAGCTCTCCGACGGTGAACAACCTTGCCGGCGATGCCACCGTCGGGCGCATGGATGTCCCCTTCGAGGCGAAAAGCTTCGCCTCACAGGCGGGCGTGCGTGGCAGCTTCGATACTGGCGCGGTTTCCCACTCGGTCAACCTCGGCTATTCCGGGGTGCTGCGCAGGAGCTACAGCGCCTACCGGATGACCTCGAACTCGGATACCAACATCTACCATCCGGTGGACGTGCCGGCTCCCACCGACTATTACGACTTCCCCGGCGGGGACATGGACGACCCCAACCTGCGCAACCGCGTACGCGCCAACGGGGTCTCCTTCTCCGACACCTTGTCGATGTTCGACGACAGGCTGCGCCTGCTCGCGGGCGTTCGCTACCAGGAACTCACCGTGCGCAATTACAGCTATGAAGGCGCGCCGGAAAACGCCTTCGACGAGTCGGCCTACACGCCGGTCTACGGCATCGTCTATCAGCCGTGGCAGACGGTCTCTTTCTACGCCAACTATGTCCAGGCCTTGCAGCAGGGGCCGACGGTGCCCTCCACCGAAGGCTACCCCAACGCAGGTCAGGTGCTGGGCACGGTGCGTTCGAAGCAGTACGAGGCCGGGGTCAAGTTCGACTATGGCCGCATCGGCGGCGGTATCAGCCTGTTCCAGATCGAACAGCCCAACGCTTCGGGCGATGGGCAGGTCTATGCGCTCAACGGCGAGCAGAAGAATCGCGGGCTCGAGCTCAGCGTCTTCGGCGAACCGCTGATCGGCTGGCGCTTGCTGGGTGGGGTGACCTTCATGGATGCCGAGCTCAGCGGCACCACCGACGGCGCCAACGATGGCAACGACGCCATCGGCGTGCCGAAGTACCAGGCCAATCTGGGCAGCGAGTGGGACCTGCCCGGCGTCGAGGGACTGACCTTGACCGGCGATGTGGTACGCACTGGTTCGCAGTACGCCGATGACGGCAACCAGTATCGCCTCGAGCCCTGGACCCGGCTGGATCTTGGCGTGCGCTACGCCACCCGGCTCGCCGGCAGCCCGGTGACCTGGCGCGCTGGAATCGAGAACGTGACCAACGATGGCTACTGGGAGAGCGTCGGCGAGAGCGGCTACGTCACCCAGGGCATGCCGAGGCTGTTCAAGCTTTCGATGTCGGTCGATCTCTGAGGCCGACGTTCACATCGGGCTGGCCGATGCCAGCCCTCGACCATTTTCTTCACTCAAGGAAACGCTAGATGACCCACTTTCGCACTTCTCGTCTTGCCCGTGCCGTCGCCCTTGGCCTGGGGCTCGGGTTCGGCCTCACCGCGCTGCCGGCGCTGGCCGACACCGTCGCCAGCGCACCGGCGGCTGCCGGCTCGACTGCGGCGCAGCAGGGCGAGGACGCGCGGGTGCTGAGGCGCGAGCTCTCCCACGGGCTCTACGAAGTGGCCTACAGCCCCAGCCGCGACTCCCTCTACGTGGCCGCGGCCCAGCGCTTCAACGATGGCCAGGGCGGGGTGCTGTTCGAGCTCGACCCGCGCACCCTCGAGGAGAAAAGACGCATCGAGCTGCCCTACAAGGCTTTCGCCCTGGCCCTCGACGATGCCCGCGGCCGGCTCTACGTCGGTGACACCATGGACGCTTCGGTGAGCGCGGTCGATCTCGACAGCGGGACGCTGGTCGGCTCGCTGCGCTTCGCCGAGAAGGCGCCGGGCGAGCAGTACTATCCGGTACACCCACGCATGCTGCGCCTCGACGCGAACGCTCAGCGGCTCTACGTCACCGCGGTAGCCGATCCGGGCAAGCTCTATGTGGTCGACACCACCGACATGAGCCTCGCCGGCACCGTCGAGGGTCTCGGCAAGTGGACCGCGGGGTTGACGCTCGACCCGAGCCGCCAGCGTGCCTACGTGAGCAACTTCGATGGACAGATCGTGGTGATCGACACCGCAACGCTCGAGGTCGATGCCCGCTACGCCGCCGGCGGCACCCAGCCGACCAACCTGGCCCTGGACGAAAGCGGCCAGCGGCTCTACATCACCGACCAGGAGAGCGGCGACGTGGTGGTGCTGAACGCCGCCGACGGTGCGCCGGTGACCCGGATCGCGAGCGGGGCGGGCGCGCTGTCGCTGACCTTCGACGGTGATCACCGTTGGTTGTTCGTCACCAACCGCGAGGCTGGCACGGTCAAGGTGTTCGATGCCGAGAGCTACACCTTGCTCGAGACCTTCGAGCTACCGCCGCATCCGAACAGCCTCGCGGTCGACGATGCCAGCGGTAGCTTGTTCGTCACCATCAAGGAGCCGCTCAGCCAACCCGAGGGTGAAGATGGTGATTGGGAGGGCGACACGCACGACTCGGTAGCCCGGATCACGCCCTGAGCTTGGACCAAGCTTGCTCCGTGGACCGCCCGCTGCCGGCCATCGTCTATCCTGCCGTCGAACGAGGCAGGAGTGGCAGGAGAGACGTCGATGACCCAATGGCGAGACAGTGAGCGGCGTTTTGGGGCGATCAGTCGCGGACTGCACTGGGCGGTGGCGCTGCTGCTGCTCTGGCAGTTCGCTGGGATGCTCTGCAAGGTGCTGATCGGTCCCAGTGCGGTCACCGGGTTCCTGGTCGGCACCCATAAGCCGCTCGGTGCGCTTTTGCTGGTGCTGATCGCGCTGCGCGCGATCTGGGCGCTCGGGCAGCTCAAGCACCGCCCACCCCAGCAGGATACCCTTTTGGGGTGGTGCGCCCGGGTGGGGCACTTCTCCCTCTATGCGCTGATGCTCTTGGTACCAGCGCTGGCTTTGCTGCGCCAGTACGGCTCCGGGCAGGCCTTCGCGCCGTTCGATATTCCACTGTTCGCTGGGGGATTCGAGCCGATCGGCTGGATGATCGCCCCGGCCAATGCGCTGCATGGCTGGCTCGGCTGGGCGCTGCTCGCGCTTGCGGCAGGGCACGTGCTGATGGTGGTGGTGCACCGCCGGCTGCTCGGCGATGACGTCCTGCCGAGGATGGCGGGACGCAGCGATTGAGCGCATCGCGGGACGGTAGATAATCCGTTCTCGAGAAAAATATTAGCATGCTATTTTTATCGCCAAGGTTTAATATTTCGATAATGAACCGTTCGAAGTCATGGCTTGGCGAGTACTTTCATGAGCATGCAATCGTTTTCCCGATCGCCGGCGGATACCGCTGCTGGCGGTCTGCTCGGCCCGGAGGCCGATCCGCTGTTTCGCGACTTGGTTTCCTCTTCGATGCGTTGGCAGGCAGGTCTGGCCCACTTGGAGCATCGCATCAGAAGCCTGTCCCAGCGCTGGGTGTTCGGGCCAATGGAGCGGCTGTTGTTGAACCACTGGCTTGATCACGGCCGCTGGGCCCCCGCGATCGAGCGCATGGGGCTGCCGCGTCGAGCGATGCAGGCCGCGCTGGGGGAGGCTGCGCTTACGCTCTATGTCGATCCGCGCAAGTTGATCCGCATCGTCAAGCACGCTCCCAGGGACCAGGAGCCCCGGCCTTCGTCCAATGTGTTCATCTGGGACGGCAATTGGGACCTGGGACGGGAGGACCTGCGCGAGGGATCCCGCTACCGTTTCATCCGCGATCTCGAGCAGCATCGCGACGAGCTGCGCGAAAGCGAGAGCTATCGGCGGCTGTACGCGGATCTCGCCCGGGGCAAACCCAGGCGGTTTCGCCAGCTCGGGATATGCCTTGACAGCGAGGAGAAGATCGAGGGCTACCTGCGGGTCTATCTGGCGTTCCTCGACGGCATGGCCGCAGAGGGTTTCGATGCCAGCCGTGGCAAGGACCGCCTGGGAGTCGCGGTATCGCGCGAGGGCAAGCTTTTGAAGATCAACCGCGGCCTGCACTGGCTAGCGATGGCGCAAAGCATCGGGCTGCCGCTGGTCCCCGTCGTGGTCCAGAACGTTCATCGGCAGTGGTGGCAGCAAGTGGTCGGCCAGCGCCATGGCGAGCAGGCGCTCGCCGCGCTGCGTTCGGCGCTCCAGTCCTGCGTACCGGAGGAGGCGCCGGGCCCGCTCGACCGAAGGCCACCGAAGGCGTTCGACGATCGCTTCTCGCCTTCGCCGCGTAGCGAAAAACTGCTGATTGCACCACCGCCGCCAGAGGAGACGGTGGGTGAGAAGTGCCCCGGTGGAAACCGGACCGGGGCCGCGCGTAGCGAGGAACATTCGATTCTCTAAGCCACCCGGTCGCCACCGGCAGCATCCTGGCGCATGCCGGCAGCGCGGTGTTTCAGTCGAGCCACTCGGCGACGCGATCCTCATGGTTGGCGACCCAGTCCTTGGCGGCCTGGTCGGGCGTGGCGCCTTCGCTGATCGCGAGCATCACCGCGCCGACGTCGTCCGGCCCCCAGCTGAAGCGCTTGAGGAAGGCGCTGGCCTCGGGGGCCTTTTCGTCGATGCCGGGATGCGCCACGGTGTCGATGCGCTCGGCCTCGCCGAACACCGACTTGGGATCGTCGAGGAAGCGCAGCTGCCACTTGGCGAACATCCAGTGAGGGATCCAGCTGGTCACCACGATCGGCTGTTCGGCGTTGATCGCGCGGCCCAGCGCCACGGTCATCGCCGGTCCCGAGCTCGGCATCAGGGTGTAGTCGAGCCCGTACTCACGGATCGCATCCTCGGTGCGGCGCATTACCCCGGCGCCGGCATCTATACCGGTGATCCTGCCGTCGAAAGCCGCGCGTTCGGCCTCGAGGTCCTCGATGCTCCTGGCCTGCACATAGTCCGGCACCACCAGTCCAATCTTCGCATCCTCGTAGTTGGTGCCGAGTATCTCGACATCGTCCTTGAGCCGTTCGTAGTACTCGCCATGGGTCGCGGGCAGCCAGGCCGAGAGGGTGAGGTCGAGATCACCTCGGGCCACCCCCTGCCACATGATCGCGGGCTCCACCGCCCTGAGTTCCACCGGATAGCCGAGTTTCTCCTCGAGGATCGCCGCGGCGACATGGGTGGTGGCGACGCTGTCGTCCCAGCCGTTGACGTAGCCGATCGACAGACTCGGCTTGTCGGCGGCGAACGCTGCGGTGGAGAGCGCCAAGCTTGCAACCAGCGGAAGGGTAAGGTGCAGTTTCATCGGATGTCGCTCCAGGTGCTGAGGGATGGGGTCACTGCGGCAGGCTCGCGAGTACCGCGGCCCGGGCATCGCCACCTTCCCGGGTGGTGACGCCTTCGAGCCAGGCGTCGAGACGCTCGGGATGGGCCTTGATCCACTGACGGGCGATCTCTTCGGGCGTGCCCTCCTTGGCCTCGAGCGAAGCCATCAATTCGCCCTCCATCGGTACGTCGAAGCGCAGATTGTCGAGCAGGCGGGCGGCGTTGGGGCAGCGCTGCGGATAGTCGGGCGCGGTCACGGTGAACACCTGCGCCGCGCCCTGGTCGGGACCGAACACCTCGTCGCCGCCGTCGAGATAGCGCATGTCGAAGCTCTGGTTCATCGGGTGCGGCGCCCAGCCGAGGAACACCAACCACTGCTGGCTGCGTACCGCGCGACGCACTTGGGTGAGCATTCCCGCCTCGCTCGATTCAATCATCTGGAAATCGCCCAGGCCGAACTGGTCCTGCTTGATCATCTGGTCGATCAGCAGGTTGCCGTCGTTGCCGGGTTCGATCCCGTAGATTCGTCCGCCGAGCTGGTCTTTGAAGCGTGCGATGTCCTGGAAGGTCTTGAGCCCGGCATCATAGGCGTAGGCCGGTACCGCGAGGGTGTACTTGGCGCCTTCTAGGTTGGCGGTCTCGCCGATGCGCAGCGACCCTTCGGCGCGAAATGGCGCGACCAGCGAGTCCATCGACGGCGACCAGTAGCCGAGGAAGGCGTCGAGACTGCCGGTCTTGACCCCGGTGAAGGCGATCGGCACCGAAACCAGCTGGGTGGTCGGAGCGTAGCCGAGCGCTTCGCCGAGCGCCGAGGCGACTCCCGTGGTGGCGGTGATGTCGCTCCAGCCGATCTCGGCGAAGCGCAGCGCGGTGCACTCCGGCGGATCGCCCGCGGCGAGCGCGGCGCCGCTGGACATCGTGAGGGTAAGGCCGAGGCCGTATAGGTAGCGTCGAGCGTTCATCAGTGGCTTTCTCCCTTGACCGGCGCACGCTGGCCGGAAATGCGGCCGAACAGTCGGCTTAGATATCCCGAGCGGCGCGCTCGGCGGCTGTCGCCGAAGCTTTCGGTGATCCGATCGAGCACGATCGCCAGCAGTACCACCGACATCCCGCTTTCGAAGCCGAGGCCGATGTCGAGGCGCTGGATACTGGCGAGCACTTCGTTACCGAGCCCGCCGGCGCCCACCATCGAGGCGATGATCACCATCGACAGCGCCATCATGATGGTCTGGTTGACCCCGGCCATGATCGACGGCAGTGCGTTGGGTAGCTGGACCTTGAACAGCAGCTGGCTCGAGGTGCAGCCGAACGACTGGCCCGCCTCGATGATCTCCTTGTTGACCTGGCGAATGCCGAGGGTGGTGAGGCGTACCGCCGGTGGCATCGCGAAGATCACCGTGGCGATGATCCCTGGCACACGGCCGAGGCCGAACAGCATCGCCGCCGGGATCAGATAGACGAAGGCGGGCATGGTCTGCATGAAGTCGAGCAGCGGGCGGAGCAGCATGTTGACCCGGTCGCTGGTCGCGGCCCAGATCCCCAGCGGTATACCGATAAGCAGGCTGATCATCGTCGCCGAAAGGGTCAGGCCCAGGGTCACCACCGTCTGTGGCCAGAAGCCGCTGAGCAGGATCAGCCCGAGCGCTGCGAGGGTGAAGACGGCGAAGCGCAGTCCCAGCCGCCAGGCGCCGAGCAGGGCGAAGAGCAGGATCATCACCTCTGCCGGCATCACCTGCAGCAGGGACTCGATGGTGGAGGCGAATTCGTCCACCACCAGGCCGATGGCGTCGAATACGCCGCTGTAGTTGTCGAGCAGGTAGTCGACGCCGTCGTTGACCCAGTCGCCGATATGGAGCTGGAAGTTCATGGCTGTGCTCCTTGCAGGCGGCTGAGCAGCCGGCCTTTGGTGATGGCGCCGGTGTAGCGGCCGTCATCGTCGACCACCGGAATCGGGCCTTCGTTGCTGATCAGCCGCTCGATCACATCGGACAGCGGCAGGTTGGGCGCGACCGGTGCGACCGGCTTGAGCAGCGACTGCTCGAGGCTCAGCGGGCGATCGTCGGCGGTCAGCAGGGCGAGCTTCTCCAGGCTGATCGAGCCGCGGAAGCTGCGCTGCTCGTCGACCACGAAGGCGTAGTGCTTGTCCTGCGCCTCGAGATCGCGGCGCACCTGGCAGCCTTCCGGGGCGCGGCCGTTGTGTACGTAGACCGGGACGCTGTCGGCCTTGAGCTGGTCGGCGACGAGGAATCGGCTGGTGTCGACGGTCGAGAAGAAGTGGCGCACGTAGTCGTCGGCGGGGGCGGCGACCAACTCCTCCGGGGTGCCGACCTGGACCATCCGGCCGCCCTCCATGATCGCGATGCGACTGCCGATCCGCAGCGCCTCCTCGATATCGTGGGAGACGAACAGCACGGTGCGGCGATGCTCGCGCTGCAGGCCGAGCAGGATCTCCTGCATTTCGCGGCGGATCAGCGGGTCGAGGGCCGAGAACGCCTCGTCCATGATGATCAGCGAAGGGTCGACCGCGAGCGCCCGGGCGAGGCCGACGCGCTGCTGCATCCCGCCGGAGAGTTCGTCGACCCGCTTGGTGGCGAAACCCTGCAGCCCGACCTGTTCGAGCACCTCCGTGGCGCGCCGCTCGCGCGCCGCCCGGCCGACTCCTGCGACCTCGAGGCCGAAGGCTGCGTTGTCGAGGACGTTGCGGGTCGGCATCAGCGCGAAGGATTGGAACACCATGCTCATTTCGCGCCGGCGCAGTTCGATCAGCTCGCGGCGGTTCATGCTCGAGACGTCGCGGCCATCGATCAGCACCTGGCCGGCAGTCGGCTCGATCAGCCGGTTGACCAGTCGGATCAGCGTCGATTTGCCGGAGCCGGAGAGCCCCATCAAAACGAAGATTTCACCTTCCGCGACTTCGAAGGAAACGTCGTTGACACCGACTATCACGCCGCTTTCCCGGTTGAGCCGCTGCTTGTCCCAGCCCTCGTTGAGTCGCTGCATCGCCTGGCGCGGATGGGAGCCGAACAGTTTGTAGAGATTGCGTACCACGATCTTGCCATGGGGGGGCGACATGCGGGGAAGCTCTCCTCGGAGCGCCGCTCGCGAACGCGCGCCTCGGTCTGGGAGGGGGCGGATCGCGAAGCGGACGTTGTTCTTGTAGTCGACCGCGGCGGTCGCTGCTCGATGATGGTGCCTGATCGCAGCGGCCGTTCTCGTATGGGTCACAATAGCCCCTTGCCGTAGGCGTCCTTGTCGGCAAGCGACATCGGGATTGCGTTCAACGACACGCAGGCATTGGGCGGTTCATGCAAAGGATGCGGCGTGGGGCAGCGGTTTGCTAGGGTGAAATCGATCTATCGGACGATTTTTCGAGGCGGCGGCAGCGTTTGGGTGCGCGAATCTTGCATGGAGGATTGCAAGGGGGCCGCATGGCGATGCCGCCCCCCGTGGAGGCCGGGGAGAGTTCCGGCACCATTGGCCTGCAACCCAAACTCCAGGCGTCTCTGGCAGCCCTTGCGGGGGTTGGCGCCGTCGGATCGTGTTTCAACGAGGAGTACTCCATGTCCCAGTCAAGCGAAGGCTCCGATTCCTCCATTTGTCGAGCCCGCAGCGTTGGCTTCCTGTTGCTCGACAATTTCACCCTGATCTCCATGGCATCGGCGATCGAGCCGCTGCGCATGGCCAACCAGCTCTCCGGGCGTGAACTCTATCGCTGGGTCACCCTGAGCCCCGATGGTGCACCGGTCTGCGCCAGCGACGGCGTGCGGGTGGCGCCGGATCTATCCTTCGACGCCGCGCCCGCGCTCGACATGGTGATCGTCTGCGGCGGGGTCGACATTCGCGCCAGCGTCGGGCGCGAGCATATCGGCTGGCTGCAGAGTCTGGCGCGCCAGGGCAGGATGCTTGGCGCTGTGTGTACGGGGAGTTGGGCACTGGCGCGCGCCGGGCTGCTGGACGGCTACGATTGCAGCGTGCACTGGGAGTTCCTCGCCGCGATGCAGGAGGCCTTTCCGCGCGTAGCGATGACTACCCGGCTGTTCTCGCTCGATCGCGACCGCTGTACCTCCTCCGGCGGCACCGCGCCGATGGACATGATGCTGCGGCTGATCCAGCAGTCCCATGGGCGCGAGCTAGCCGCGGCGATCTCCGAGATGTTCATCTACGAGCGCATCCGCAACGAGCAGGATCACCAGCGGGTGCCGCTCAAGCACATGCTCGGCACCCACCAGCCCAAGCTGCAGGAAATCGTCGCGCTGATGGAGGCCAACCTCGAAGAGCCGATCGACCTCGACGAACTGGCCCACTACGTCGACGTCTCCCGACGCCAGCTCGAGCGGTTGTTCCAGAAGTACCTGCACTGCTCTCCGTCGCGTTACTACCTCAAGCTGCGTCTGATCCGAGCGCGCCAGCTGCTCAAGCAGACCTCGATGTCGATCATCGAGGTCGCCTCGGTGTGTGGCTTCGTCTCCACGCCTCATTTCTCGAAGTGCTATCGCGAGTATTTCGGCATTCCCCCGCGGGAGGAGCGCGTCGGCACCACTTCGGTGCGGGTGCTGACGCTGCCGGTCAATCTCGAGTCGGCCAACCGCGACGAGTCGCTTTCGACCACCGCGCTGAGCCGCGCCCGCAACGAGTCGACCTTCGCAAGCGTAAGGGTGTGAATAGGCAGCGGTATCGCCCCGAACGGGCGATACCGCAGACTGCTGACAAAGTATTTGAAGATGCCACGATGGCTTCCAGCCGCCTCCAAGAGCGCGCTGGCCGGCAATCGATTGCACCGGGATTTGCGACATGGATGTCGCAAAAGGCGCGCCCGGACAGGGCGGAAAAACTGCTCCTGCATTTTCCGCATTCCCGCCATCCATGGCGGTCAGACGTCCATGCGCGCCGACCCGAGGGCAATCGATTGATCGGCCAGGGTTTCGCGATCTTGTGGCGGCGCGTCCCCCTAAAGGGGGAGCGCGAGGGGTCCGCCCCTCGCATCTAAACGAGCGATAGGCTCGTTGGGGCGAAAACGGTTCTCGACTCGCCAGGATCGAAAGTGTCGCTGGGTCTAAAAAGGGTTTGTCATTAATCTGCGGTATCGCCCCGAACGGGCGATACCGTGGGTGTTCAGCTCAGTGGGCAGGCTACCGATACGGCGGCTCGGAGCTGCTTCTGCGATGACAGAGCCGTCATCTGCAGCAGGTGGCGATAGAGGCTCGCTGCATCGCTGCGCAGCCCATCGACGGTGCTCTCTGCGGTCTTGTTGAGATAGAACCCGCGCCGGCCATAGAGTTCGATGACTTCGCCGGCGGGCGCGAAGTGCAGGCCGAAGCGCTTGAGCAGGCGTGGCAGGGAAGGCTCCATCACTGCATAGGCACAGGGTCGGTGCGAGTTCTTGATCATCACGCCCGCGGCCAGATACAGCAGCAGGCCGATCGACATCGGCAGAGCGGCGCTCTTGTCGCCGTTCAGGCGGTAGTCGCGCACCACCGCCAGGCGCGAAATCTCGCACACCTGCCAGGGTTCGAAACGCGAGGGATGCAGCGGGCCACAGGCCGGCGTCGACGGCCAGTGGGCTTCGAGCGGCAGCCGATGCGCGTGGTTTTCCGGCATCACTACCCTGACGCAGCCCACCGCCATGCCGTTGGCGCGATCGCGCAGCAGGCAGTGGATGGAATAGTCGTCGTGCTCGTCCTGCTCGAGTCCCAGCTGTGGCTGGGGGGTGGTGAAGTAGCCCAGCTCCTCTCGAAATATCCGGTGGCGCAGTGCGAAGACCTGATCGCGCTCTCGCTCGTCGTTGGCGACGCTGAGTTCGAAGTGCTCGAGCAAACCGCCGATGGCAATCGCGATCATGGGAGGATCTCTCGTTGGTCGGGCTTCGCTTTCGCACGGTGGAGACGAAAAGAGCTGCCCGAGAGGGTGGGGAAATCTGAGTGAAGACCAGAATACGACTAACGTCTCGCAGCTGGGATGTTCGATGGTTCATTCGATTCGCCCTGGCTGGTATCGCGCGTGACTTATCGCTAGCGTAAGTGCTTCATACCTGCGGCTCCAGGCGCGCGAGCAGCTGGCTCACCTGCGTCGGTCGGCCGAGATAGAAGCCCTGGGCGTGGGTGACGCCGATCTTTTCCAGCAGCCTCAGGGTTTCTTCATCCTCGACGCACTCGGCGACCACCTGCTTGCCGAATGCCAGTGCGGTCTCGGTGATCGCCTTGGTGATCAGCCAATCCTCGTGGCTGGTCGCCAGTTGGCGGATGAAGCTGCCGTCGATCTTGACCACGTCGGTGGGCAGGTGGCGCAGGTGGTGGAAGCTGCTGAAGCCGACACCGAAGTCATCGAGCGCGGTCTTGCAGCCCAGCGCGCGGATGCCGTTCATTATCCGGCTGGCCTGGGCGATGTCGGTCACCGCCACGGTTTCGGTGATTTCGATGGTCAGCCGATCGGCGGGCGCGCCGCTCGCCGCGAGCATCCCGTCGAGCTTGTCGAGCAGACGGTTGTCGAGCAGCGAAGCGGCCGAGAGATTGATCGCCAGATGGACGCCATAGGGCTTCAGTCGCGTGAGCAGGGTCAGCCCCTCTCTCATCACCCATTGGTCGATCTCGGTGATCAGCCCGCAGCGCTCGGCGATCGGGATGAACCCTCCGGGTTGGATCAGCCTGCCCTGCTCATCGACCATCCGCACCAGCGCCTCGTAATGGTGAACCGAGCCGCCGCGCAGGCTGACGATCGGTTGCAGCTCGAGTACGAAGCGCTCCTCGCGCAGCGCCTGGCGCAGCCGCTCTATCCCATCTACCCGCTGCTGCAGTGCAAGCCTCGGGGCCTGTAGCGCGCTGAGCAGGTGCCAGCGCTGGTGGACGCTCTCCTTAGCCTGGTACATCGCCATGTCGGCGCTGGCCAGGAGCTCCACCGGGGTGGCGCCATGCTGGGGATAGAGCGCGATACCGATGCTGCCTATCGCGCGATGGCGGCGGCCGTTGGCGTAATACTCGATCGCCCCCAGCGCCTGCTCGATGCGACGAGCGATCTGAACCGCCTTGGCTTCGTCGGCGCCCTCTACCAGCAGTACGAATTCATCTCCGCCCTGGCGGGCGATCACCGCTTGTCCTTCCAGCTCGTAGCGCAGTGCCGCGGCGACCCGCTTGAGCAATTCGTCTCCCGAGCTGTGCCCGCTCAGCTCGTTGACCTCCTTGAATTGGTCGAGGTCGAGAAACAGCACCGCTCCTTTGCCGTTCTGGTCGATCATTCGATCCAGCGCCTGTTCCAGATAGCGGCGGTTGTAGAGCTGGGTCAAAGGGTCGCGATTGGCCAGCCAGGCCAATCGGCGCTCGGCGCTCTTGCGCTCGGTGACGTCGATGCCGACCGAGATCTGGCCCTGTGGCCGGTTGCTATCGTCGAGCAGCGGCGCGTGGTACCAGGCGATCACCCTGGGCGGCTGGTCGGGCTGCTCGAGCAGCGCCTCCTGGGGATGAACGTCGATCTCCTCCCCGCCCTCGGGGCTGCGCAGGAACACCTGGGCGAAGTCCCGCCCGAGCAAGGCCGCGGCTTCCATCCCGGTGACTTGCTCGGCCTGCCGGTTGACCCGGGTGATCTTGCCATCGGCGTTTTGCAAAAGGATCAGCACCTCGGCGGTATCGAGCAGACGGTTGACGAAATCCCGTTCACGGCCGAGCTCCTTGATGCGCTCGGCGAGTTCGGCGCTGTGCGCCTCGACGTCGAGTTCGAGCTTGGCGAGACGATTGGTGATCAATAGCGCCGTATGGTTGAGCACGTCGATCTCGTCGGGCCAGCGGGCATGGGGCAGGGCGATCTCGCGGCGAACCCGGGCGAAGTCCCGCGTGGCGAGTGCCGGCAGCGCCTGGGTGAGCCGCCTGAGCCGTTGCATCGGGCGCCACAGCAACGCCAGCAGCAGCGCCTCCGCGACCAGCCAACCGAAGACCATCACGATTATCAGCCGGTGGGTATCGGCGGCGATCGAGCGCACTTCCGCGGTGATGTCGGAGAGCACCAGCAGATGCCCGACCGCTTGTTCGCTGTCACCCTCGTTCAGCGGCATGGCGAAGAGCTCGTAGCTGCGATCCCCATCGCTGAACCGTTTGGCGCCCGCGTTCAGCTCCCTGACGCTCACTTGGCTGGAGGCGGTCTCAAGCACCGGCAGCGTCTGCTCGAGATTGGTGATCGTCAGCAGGTGGCCGTTCCAGGATGGGATGTAGCGAAGCTCTTCCTGCTGCACTGGGATGCCGCCGTCGATCATCAGCGAGACGTTGTCGCTGGTGGCGCGCTGGGCGCTCAGGGTCAAATCGGCCAGCGAGCGGTTGATCATCAGCACGCCGGCGCTCTCACCGCCGATCAAAATCGGCGTGAAGGCATATTGCAGGCAGCTCGAGGCGCACTGGATCGAGGTGACCACCTCATCCTCTTCCAGCACTCGGGAGAGAGTGGCCTGCAGCCAGTCGGCGCTATTGCTCTGTGGTTCCTGGCCCCAGTCGGCATAGCGACGCCCATTTGCATCGAACAGCGCCAGGCGATGGGCGTCGAGGGTCAGCTGGATGGTCGGCCACTGCGCCTCGAGATTGCGTTGCAGGCCGTCCAGCGTGCTGCCGCCCTCTTCGTCGCGCGGCGAGAGCGCGGCGAGCAGGCTGGCCTGCCGGCCGAGTTCGATCGAGGAGCGTCTGAGCGCGAGTTCGATCTCGCCGCGCTGATGGTCGTACCAGTCATGGCGGCGCTCCTCGAACTGACGCGTGAAGCTCGAGTGGCTCAGGTAGGTGAGCAGTATCGCGAGACACAGCAGGATCAGGCTGGTGAGCGCGATGGCGCGCCACTTCAGGCTGACCAGCGGGCGGGTCGGCGAATGCCTGGGGAGATGGTGCTGCGTCGATTTTTGCATCAATCGGTAGCCTGAAACAGGGCCTGCGGAGGGAGGAGGTCGCCTGGCGGCTACCCTCCACATTGGTTCAAAAGCGCAGAGTCATCTGCATCAGTAACAGGTTCCATCGCTTGCTGGCGTCGTCCCTGTCGGTGAGCCAGAAGGTGCCGGTCACATAGTGATACTCGGCGGCCAGCAAAAGCCTTGGGCTCACCGACCACTGCAGCCCAGTGGTCCAGTCCCGCGCATAGGCGGAGTAGGCGGGCGAGCCGGATACTTCGGATTGCCGGTATCCCCAGCGGTCGTTCCTATCGGAGATCGCCAGATCGTAGCGTAGCAACCATCGCCAATCTTCATTGAGCAAACGCGTGTACTGGAGATAAGCGCTCTCTCCGGTCACTTTCGAGTTGAGTGCCGGGTTGGACAAACCGGAGAACTCTCGCTTGCGCAGCGCGTACTCCATGGTCAGGTTCCAGTGCTCGGCATTGTACTGGGCGGAGAATATGATCGGTTGGAAGTCGAACTCGCCATCGGTTCGTCTGCCCCCCATCTCATCGATGTCGGCCTTCACCCGCGCGGTGCTGAGCGCAGCGATTATCCTGCCGCCGTCATGCTCATACTGTAGCTGGCTGATCATCGATGCCTTGGTATCTATCCGCGTCGGATGCCCCTGGATTCCCAGCGCACGCTCGACGTCGTCGTCCTTGAGCGGCACTCCGACGCCGAGGTTGAATCTCAAGGTGCCGTTGCTCAGCCGCCTTTCGACGTAGGTCATCACTCCGTCGGCGGCGAGTCCCAGGTTGCGGGTGCGGTCGAAGTAGATCGATTGCGGCAGCAGGATACCGGGGCGAGTGAAGGCGACGTCACGGGTCTGGTTGTAGATCCCCAGCGGCAGCTTTCCGCGACCGATCTGGAAGCCCGCGTTGGCGCTGGCGCTGGTATAGGGCTGGTAGTCGATCACCCCGTAGTCGAGCTTGGGAGCGCCGTCGCTCGCGCTGTCGCCGACCCGTCGCGCCAGTACCTGAGCCGCGACCAGCATCCGGGAGCTGGGTCGCAGCGAGGCGTTCAAGCCAAGCTCAGTATAGTCAGCGCTGAGATTGCCGTCGGCACCGAAGAAGTGGTTGCGGTCGGTATAGAGCAGGGTCTGGCTGAGGAAACCATGGATCTGCAGGTTGTCCACCGCGGCCAGCGACGAATCCGCCTGATAGCACAGCAGCGGCAGCAGGCACGATAGGCGGCGGGGCCAGCGGCGCTTATCGTAGCGGTATTGCGCGGACACGTTCATCGACCCACTCCCTTTCGACGTAACCTACCCCATTGGTGGTGTTCGCGATGCGATCCAGCATCTGCGCTTGGCTGTTGACCTGGTTGGGCGCTTGGCCCGTACCTGAATAGACGCCTCGATCCCAGGCCAGCCTGAGTTGGCTTGGATAGATGCCTAGCACCTGCTTGGCGAATCGTGAATGCACGGGGCTCGAGTCCGGCAGCACGAACACCTCGATCGCGGCACCGCTGTCGTCGAGCGATCTTTGGCGCATCGCGAAGATCGCGCGCGCGGTCTCCCGCGAAAGCGACATCGGCGTGCGTGAGCCAGGGTTGGCGATCAGCACCAGGTCATGCGGGGAGGTCGAATTCTCGGCGTAGGCATGGATGCAGAGCAGCAGAAGGCTCAGCCATTGCCATCGGCGCTTGGTGCTTCTACGACGCGGGCTGGGCAGCAGCGGATCGCGATGGGTCGTTCGGCCGAACGGCTTCGAGCTAGTAGCGCTTGCCATGGATATCCGCGCGCGAGTGGAACGTAAATTACATCGTAGTCCCGCCATCATCCTCTGCACCTTCGAGTCACGACTTTTGCATCGAGATTCGCGGCAGCGATCGTGTGCAGATGAGCGATGGGGCCGAATGATAAGCCGAGCGCAGCAAAGCTTGGACACATCGGATGTGTGAGAGCCCGGCTCAGAATAATCGGCACCGCAGAGGATTGCATCCGCCACGTGTAAGTAAAAGAGATGAAGGTGCCCGCACGGTGGGCGCGGCAGGAACTTCTTATGGTCAGAGTCTCTGATTATGGTGAGAGTCTCTGAGCGTTTCGCAACGATGCCGGCCCCTCTAGGGGCGTTTCGATGACGATGACTCGGCCTGGGTGTGCGGCGGGATATCGCGGCGATATGCTTGGGTGCGGCGAAAAGTCGCGCCTGGACCGCTCGCGATATTCCGTCTTTCTGTGATCGAAACGAGGGGAAAAGATCATCGACCTGAAGCGGTGGCCACCAAGGGCCACCGCTCGGTTTGCCGGGCTATGATCAGAAGTCGTAGCGCAGGCGCACCCAGTTTTCATCCGGCTGATTATCGGAGGTGTTGCTGAAAGTGCGCTCCAGATCGACCCGGAATCCGTAGGCCAGCTGGGTGGCGAGACCGACGTATTGATGGTTGGTCTGGTAGTTGTCCCAGCGCATGCCGTCTCCGGCGACGTAGGGTTGGGTGCTCTTCAAAAGCGGCATGTCGAGCGGGAATTTGTAGCCGGCGAAGTACTCCCACCCCTGTGCAGTGCCCTCGAAATAGTCGGTCGGGACGCGATTGTCGCGCAGCGGTACGAAGTCCTCGTAGACGCCCACCATCGCAGACAGGGTCCAGTTGTCGGGCTTCCACTGTATGGCGGTGCCGCTCATCTGCTGGTCGTATCCGGTGGGATCGCCATCGCCCTGGCGGATCTCCGCGCGGGTGTAGCTGTAGGCCGCGCTCAGGGTCAGGTCAGGGGTGACGCGGTAATCGGCACCGATCGCACCGCCGGATTTGCGCTTGTAGCGCAAAAGGTTCGCCTCGTCGCCACCGAGATAGTAGTCGTTGGTCGGCAGTGTCCAGCCCAGGGTGAGCTTGACCGGTCCGATGTCCTTGACGTACTTGAGCAGGTCGCGTGCCCGGTACGAGCCGTCATAGTCGCCATTGACCCCGTTGCCTGGCCCCTGGCCATGCATGTCGTTGTCCCATACGTCGGTCTTTTCGCCGATCACGCTGTAGAAGACGCTGTTTTGCTTGCCATAGGTCAGCGTGCCGTAGGTGTTGCTCGCCACCCCTACGTAGAGCTGCCGCCTGGTGGTGTTGTCCTTGTCGTGATCGTAGTGGCGATCCCAGTCGACGGTATTGAAGATGTCCAAGCCGGGCTCGTAGTAGCCGAGCAGGCGCAGATCGTCGCTGAGGAAGTACTCCGCGGTGAAACGCAGGCGGGTGCCGCCGTCGTAGCCGCGATGCATGTACGAGCCATCGTCGCTGCCGCCCATCTTGTTGCGATACTGGGCACGAATACTGCCCCCGACCTGGAGCTTGAGGTTGTTGAGCACGGGTGAGCCATTGCCGCGATCGAGCAGAGTGATCTCGGCGCTGGCGCTGGCGGCGTAAAGGAGCGCCCCGACTGCGGTGACGGCGAACACTCCCTGGTTGATCTTCATTGTATTTTCTATTTCCGTTGTCGTTTGGATGGAGCGCCTGGGCGTCGAGCGGGGTTCCCCGCTGCCGTCCGGCATATCGATCGCTGCCCGGTGAGAGGTGGGGACCGAAAAAAAGCGATTAAGTTTTAAATTAGTTTTCGTTGCGAGGAAAGGGCCTGGGAATTTTTTTCTCAAGCGAAGCGCGAACGGATGCACCCCGTACGGCGATGGTCGCCGTACGGGGTGTGGAGGAAGAAGGAGACCGAGTCGAGATTCAGACCGCGGCGGCGGCGCGCTGCGGTGAAAGCTCGTCGATGCCGAGGTGGGCGAGCATCCGCTCGCTGTACCAATCGAGGAAGTCGATCACGCCGAATTCGTAGGTCTTCGAGTAGGGGCCCGGCTGGTAGGCGAGCGAGTTGATCCCGCGCTGGTTCTCCTCGGCCAGCCGCCGGTCCTGGTCATTGGTGGCATCCCATACCTGGCGCAGCCGGGTGACGTCGTAGTCGACGCCCTCGACCGCGTCCTTGTGCACGATCCACTTGGTGATCACCTTGGTGCGCTGGGCCGAGAGCGGCCAGACGGTGAAGTTGATCAGATGATCGCCCATGCAGTGGTTCCACGAGTGCGGCAGGTGAAGGATGCGCATGCTGCCTAGGTCGGGGTCCGTGATCCGTCCCATCAGCTTGTTGCAGCCCTGCTTGCCATCGAAGGTCATCGAGACCGCGCCCTCGGTCAGCGGCATCCTGACGATCCGGTTGCGCAGCCCGAACGAGGCGTGCGCGTGGGGGATGCCTTGGGCATCCCAGCGCATCGCACAGGCGGCGACGTGCTGCTTGAACGCCTCGCTCGCGCGCGGGTCGGTGACGTCGTCCCATTCGAGCAGGGTGTTCAAAAGCTCCGGATGCGAGCCGTTGCAGTGATAGCACTCGCGGTTGTTCTCGATCACCAGCTTCCAGTTGGCCTGCTCGATGATCTCGCTTTTCACCGCCACCTTGGTGTTGGCCATGTCGTAGGGGGCCATGTAGTGCTCGAGGGTAGCGAAGAAGTCGTCGATCGACACCGGGCTCTCGGCGAGCGAGACGAACACGAAGCCGCCGGCCTCGCGCACGTGCACTGTCTTGAGTCCATAGTCGGCCATCGAGAAGTCCACGCCCATCTCGGTGCCCGCGAACAGCAGCCGGCCGTCGAGTTCGTAGGTCCACTGGTGGTAAGGGCAGACCAGCTTGGCGACCTTGCCGCGCTCGTGCAGGCAGAGCCGTGAACCGCGATGCCGGCAGACGTTGTGGAAAGCGTGGATCGCGCCGTTCACGCCGCGCACCACCAGCACTGGGTTGTCGCCGACCTCGATGGTCAGATAGTTGCCCTTGGACGGAATCTCGCAGCTCATCCCGGCGATCAGCCACTCCTGGGAGAAGATCCGCTCGATGTCCAGCTGGTGTACGCGCTCATCGTTGTAGAGCGGCTGCGGCAGCGAGAAGTAGGGGTTGCGCTCGGCGAGCATCCGGCCCACCGCCTGGCGCACGGTAGCGAGAGGATCGTCGAGGATAGGGAGGGGCTGGATCATGGTCTGCTCCTGATGCGAGCGCTTGAGTTGTTTTTGGGTCCACTTGGCGGTGGGAGTCGATGATCCGAGTGTGGGCCGCTGCACGGGGCGATCCTTGTCCATGGACGACATGCATGGATGCATCCCCGACGCGTCCGGGCCGGTGCGGCGAGGGCGGTCGCGATGAGCAAGACGATGTCGCCGACGGATAAGTAGGCCTTGCGGGCATGGCGCACAATCGCGCCATGGACGTAACCGTCCCTGCCGTTCGATGCCGTGCCAGGAGTTCCTTGATGACCAATACCGCCGCGTCTTCGTCAAATCCGCCGCTGAGCGTCAATCCAGTCAACACCCAGACCTGGGTCAACGGCCGGCACCTGGTGCGCTGCGTCAAGGTCATCCAGGAAACCTGGGACGTGCGCACCTTCTGCTTCATGGCCGACCAGCCGATCATGTTCTTCTTTAAGCCGGGGCAGTTCGTCACCCTCGAGCTCTCGATCGACGACGAGCAGGTGATGCGTTCCTACACCATCTCGAGCTCCCCGTCGGTGCCCTACAGCTTCTCGATCAGCGTCAAACGGGTGCCGGGTGGGCGGGTCTCCAACTGGCTCCATGACCATCTGCGCCAGGGCGACCGGATCGCCGTGCACGGGCCGGTCGGGCAGTTCAACGCCATCGACTTTTCCGCCGACAAGGTGCTGTTCCTCTCCGGCGGCGTGGGGATCACCCCGGTGATGTCGATGTCGCGCTGGTTCTTCGATACCAACGCCGCCGTGGACATGGTCTTCGTCCACAGCGCTCGCTCGCCGCGCGACGTGATCTTCCAGCGCGAACTCGAACACATGGCCTCGAGGATCGACAACTTCGCCCTGCACCTGATCTGCGAGCGCCATGGCCTCGGCGAGCCCTGGGCCGGCTATCGTGGCTTCCTCGGTCTCGAGATGCTCAGGCTGATCGCCGCCGACTTCCTCGAGCGCGAGATCTTCTGCTGCGGCCCTGCCCCCTACATGGCGGCGGTGCGCGCACTGCTGGTCGAGCAGGGCTTCGATATGAATCGCTACCACGAGGAGTCGTTCGAGGCGACGCCGGTCGATGCGCGCATCGATGCGGTGGAGCAGGCCGAACAGGCCGAGCAGGCGCCGGAGCCCGATCGCTCGCTGATGCACCTGATCGAGTTCGCTGGGGCGGGCAAGAGCGTGCGGGTCTCCCCGGAGGAGACCGTTCATGCCGCCGCCGCCAAGCTCGGGCTGCATATTCCCAAGGCCTGCGGAATGGGGATCTGCGGCACCTGCAAGGTGATGAAGCAGTCGGGCGAGGTGGTGATGGAGCACAACGGCGGGATCACCGAGGAGGACGAGGCCGAGGGCTACATCCTCTCCTGCTGCTCGCGCCCGTGTGGCGACGTGCTGATCGATTTCTGAACCCGTCGCCGGGCTTTCCACTCGCCCGGTGTCGTTTTACTGGATACCTGCCCGACTGCGAGCGCATACCCATGACCACCCCCTTCGATGGTTGGATTCTCACCGCGCAGGGGCCGAGCCGCCTCGGCACCATCGACGTCGTCACCCGCTTTCTGTTCGAGCGCGGCTGCTACGTCACCGAGCATCACAGCTTCGACGATCGCCTCGAGCGGCGCTTCTTCATCCGCGTCGAGTTCTGCGACCTGCAGGTCGAGGCGCAGGAGGAGTTCCGCGCCGCGCTCGCCGCCCGCCTGGCGCCCTTCGCGATGGAGTTCGAGCTGGTGCCGCCGGGCCACAGGCCCAAGGTGGTGATCATGGTCTCGAAGGCCGATCACTGCCTCAACGATCTGCTCTATCGCCAGCGCACCGGCGCGCTCAACATGGACATTCGCGCGGTGGTCTCCAACCATCCGGACTTGGAACCCCTGGTCCGCGCCCACGGTATCGACTGGCACCACTTCCCGCTCAGCGCCGATCATCCCGAGCGCAAGCCGGCCCAGGAGCGCAAGGTGATCGAGGTGATCGAGGGCAGCGGTGCCGAGCTGACCATCCTGGCTCGCTACATGCAGGTGCTCTCCGCCGAACTCTGCCGGCGCCTCGACGGCCGGGCGATCAACATCCATCACTCGCTGCTGCCCGGCTTCAAGGGCGCGCGTCCCTATCACCAGGCCTACGCCAAAGGGGTCAAGCTGGTCGGCGCCACTGCCCACTACATCAATGACGACCTCGACGAGGGCCCGATCATCGCCCAAGGGGTGGAAGCGGTGGATCACGCCCACTATCCGGAGGAGCTGGTCAGCAAGGGGCGCGATATCGAGTGCCTGACGCTGGCCCGCGCGGTGAAGCAGCACCTCGAGCGCCGGGTATTCCTCAGTGGGCGGCGCACGGTGGTGCTCTAGCCTGGGTCGATGTCGCCCGGGCGGCTGCGATTCGGTGGTGAGGGAATGGGTGGCCAGGCGCGCTTAGCCGAAGTCGTCGGCATAGCAGTGCCGATAGAGGGTCATGATCTCGGCGTGGCTCGGTATCCGCGGGTTGTTGCCGGGGCTGCCGCTCGCCAGCGCGTCTTCGGCCATTTTGTCGAGCCGCGGCGCGAGCGCTTGCCACTCGATCCCGTAGCGCTGCATGTTGGGAATCTCGAGGTGCAGACATAGACGCTTGACCCAGGCGACCACGGCATCCGCCGCTGTGTCGACGTCTCGAGGGCATTCACCGGGTAGCAGCACCGCGGCGAGCTCGGCCAGGCGAGGCGCGCAGTCGCGACGGCTGAACTCGAGCACCCCGGGCAGCAGCATGGCGTTGGAGATGCCATGGGGGACGTGGAACAGCGCACCGAGTGGGCGCGACATGCCGTGCACCAGTCCCACCGAGGCGTTGGAGAATGCCTGGCCGGCCTGGGTCGCGCCGAGCGATAGCTCGCTCCAGGCATCGAGATCCTCACGGTCGCGCCAGGCGCGTTCGAGATGGCGGCCGATTCGTGCGCAGGCGGCCAGTGCCAGGGTGTCGGTATAAGGGTGGGCGCGCCGCGACAGATAGGCCTCGATCGCGTGGGTCAAAGCGTCGACCCCGGTGGCAGCGACCACCGGGCCGGGCGCCGAACGGGCGAGCTCGGGATCGACGATCGCCACAGCAGGCATCAGTGCGGCGCGCTTGATCATCATCTTGATCCCGCGCCCGGTGTCGGTGATCACGGTGACGTCGGTGCCCTCCGACCCCGTGCCCGCGGTGGTCGGTACCGCGATCAGCGGCAGCGCCTCGGCCCCCGGATGCTCGCGTGGGTCGAGGTAGTCGGCGATATCGCCCCCGCTCGCGGCGAGCAGCGCCACCGCCTTCGCCGCATCGATGCAGCTGCCACCGCCGAGGCCGACCAGCATCCGGCAGTCGCATTCGCGGGCGATCGCCAGCGCCGCCTCCACGTGGCGATCCTCCGGTTCCCCGTCGACGTCGATGAAGCTCAAGCACTCCACCCCCGCGTCCTCGAGCAGGACGCGGGCGCGGTCGATCAGGCCGAGCATCTCCATCGTCCGGTCGCCGACCAGCAGCGCTCGGCTGCCGAATCTCGCGGCTTCCTCGCCGAGTCTCTCGAAGGTACCCACGCCATAGTGGAGCGTTCCGGGGGAGCAAATGCTCGGCATCGTTGGTTTCCTATCCTCGCTGGGCTCGCCCAAGCCTAACCACAACGGCCCACGCTCCGCGCTCCCGACTTTGGTGGCATGCACGCCATCACTCGGCGGCTTCGAGCCACTCCTTCGCTTGGCGGCGCGCGCGCGCGAGGCCCGCGACGTAGGCCAGCTGATGCCTGACGCTCCTCACGCCCGCGCGGCGAAGCTTGAGCCGCAGCCGGGGACGCACGCCCACCAGCACCAGACCGATGTGCTGGCGGCGATAGTCGTCGATCACGTTCTCCAGCGCGACCAGCGCGGTCATGTCGAGCAGCGGTACGTCGCGCATGTCGACGATCACCACCCGCACCTCCGGGTCGAAGCGGCGCAGCGCGCCGAGCGCCTTTTCCGCTGCGCCGAAGAACAGCGGTCCACTGATCGAGTAACCACGCACACCCGCCGGCAGCGCCTCGAGCAGCTCGGCATCGCTCGGGGTCAGCGATGCGGTGGCGGTCTCCTCGCTCATCCGCTTGATGAATAGCCCGGCGGCGAGCAGCAGCCCGACGCCCACCGCCAGTACCATATCGAACAGCACGGTGAGCACCAGGCAGGTCAGCAGTACCAGTTGGTCATGGCGTGGAGCGACGCGCAGCGCATGGACTACGTGGCGTGGTTCGCTCATGTTCCAGGCGACCATCAGCAGCAGCGCCGCCAGCGCGGCCATCGGCAGAATGGCGAACAGCGGGGCGAGCAGCAGGATCGCGAGCAGCACCACCGCGGCGTGGATCACCGCGGCCAGCGGGGAGTAGGCCCCCGCGCGGACGCTCGCCGCGGTGCGGGCGATCGCCGCGGTGGCAGGGATGCCACCGAACAGCGGCGCGACCAGGTTGCCGATGCCCTGGCCGACCAGCTCGGCATCGGGGTCGTGACGGGAGCCCGCCATGCCGTCGGCGACCACTGCGCAGAGCAGCGACTCGATCGCGCCGAGCATGGCGATCGCCAGCGCCGATGGCAGCAGCGCCCGGAGCAGCTCGAAGGAGAGCCCGAGCGGCGCCCCGTCCGCCCCCACCAGCTCCCACGGCCAGGCGAAGTCCGGCAGCATCGGTGGGATGCCGGGGAGGGTCAGGCCGTCCTGCTGGTAGTGGAAACGTTCGCCGAGCGTCTCGGGGCCCTGGCCGAAATGGACCATCGCCAGGCCGGCCAGGGTGCCCACCGCGAGGGCGGCGAGATGGCCGGGTACCTTCGGCACCAGGCGCGGCCAGAGGATCAGCGTGGCGAGCGTCAGCGCGCCGATCAGCGCATCCGCGAAACGCAGGCTCGGCAGCGCCTGGCCCAGGGCCGCGAGCTGGGCGAGGTAGTCGTGGCCGGCGGCGGCGGGGCTCAGACCGAGGAAGTCCTTGAGCTGAAGCGTTGCGATCACCACGCCGATACCGGCGGTGAAGCCCAGGGTCACCGGATAAGGAATGAACTGGATCAGCCGGCCCACCCGCAGCATGCCCATCGCCACCAGGATCAGTCCGGCGAGCAGGGTGCAGGAGAGCAGGCCGCCGAGGCCGAAGCGCTCGGTGATCGGCAGCAGCACCACGACGAAAGCCGCGGTCGGACCGCTGATGTTGTAGCGCGAGCCGCCGCAGAGGGCGATCAGCGGGGCCGCCACCATCACGGTGTAGAGGCCATGCTGGGGCGGCACGCCGACGGCGATCGCCAGCGCCATCGCCAGCGGGATGGCGATCACTCCGACGGTGAGCCCGGCGACGATGTCGCGGCGCAGATGGGCGAGGGAATAGCCGCTGCCAAGGGTCTGGCGGGAAGCGGAAAACAGCGGGATGGAACGATTGGACATGAATGGCCGGGCCTCTCGGGAATACGGAGGTGGTCGTCGTGGGCGCGATGCCGCGCGGCGGCCGTCGAGGCATTGAACACCCTGGCGCACCGGCGCGCATCCGGGGGGAGAAAAAATCTGCATCGAAGCTTATGGGGTGAAAGTGATAATTTGTCGCATTTGCGCGTGATTGTCGGGCAACGTGTCCGTAACGCGCACGATATGACGAATCAATCCGGGCCATAGCTTCACAGCAATGGCTAAACAGGACTAAAATAGTCCGCAATCACTCAACGGGGTGGAAGCGTGCTCAAACTGTCGAAACTCAGCGATTACGCCGGTGTGGTGATGGCGCAGATCGCGCGCCATCCGGAGAGCGCTCACGCCGCGCCGGAGCTGGCGACGAGCGTCGGCTTGCCGCGTCCGACGGTGAGCAAGACACTCAAGCTTTTGCAGAAGGCTGGGCTTTTGGTCTCGCGACGCGGCGTGCAGGGCGGCTATCTGCTCGCTCGCCCGGCCCGCTCGATCCGGGTCAGCGACATCATCGAGGCGATCGAGGGGCCGGTGGCGATGACCGCCTGCAGCCACGGCGGCAGCGACTGCGACCTGGCCGCGATATGCGGCGTCGCCGATAACTGGCAGCGGGTGTCGGTGGCGATTCGCCAGCTGCTCGACAGCGTCACCCTCGAGCATCTCGCCCAGCGCGAGCCGCTCAAGTTGACCCCGCCACGCGCCGAGAGCGCCGTTCGCCACGTCGGCGAGTCGCTTTTGGTCAGCGATGCGCGGGTAACGGACGCGACAGCGCGCTGAGCGCGGCAGGACATTTTCGCGCAAGCCGTGGACTAGACACATACATGAAGGGCCGAGCGACCGTCACTACGCTCGCAGGGGAGAGGAATATGGCAACCGAAGAGATGGAAAGGCTCGTTCAGCGCGAGTACAAGCAGGGGTTCTTCACCGAGATCGAGAGCGACACCCTGGCCCCCGGGCTCGACGAGCAAGTGATCGCCTTCATTTCGAACAAGAAGGGCGAGCCTGAATGGATGCTCGAATGGCGCCTCGATGCCTTCCGCCAGTGGCAGACCATGCGCGAGCCTTCCTGGGCGCACCTCGACTATCCGCCGATCGACTACCAGTCGATCTCCTACTTCAGCGCGCCGAAATCCAAAGACGACGCGCCGAAGAGCCTCGACGAGGTCGATCCCAAGCTGCTCGAGACCTACGAGAAGCTCGGGATCCCGCTGCACGAGCGGGCCGCGCTCGCCGGCGTCGCGGTCGATGCGGTGTTCGACTCGGTCTCGGTGGCGACCACCTTCAAGGCCAAGCTCTCCGAGGCGGGAGTGATCTTCTGCTCGATCTCGGAGGCGATCCGCGAGTACCCCGAACTGGTCAGGCGCTACCTCGGCACCGTGGTGCCGACGGGTGACAATTTCTTCGCCGCGCTCAATTCGGCGGTGTTCACCGATGGCTCCTTCGTCTTCGTGCCCGAGGGCGTCAAGTGCCCGATGGAGCTCTCCACTTACTTCCGCATCAACGCCGCCAACACCGGCCAGTTCGAGCGTACCCTGATCGTCTGCGAGAAGGGCGCCCAGGTCTCCTACCTCGAGGGCTGTACCGCGCCGATGCGTGACGAGAACCAGCTCCATGCCGCTGTGGTCGAGCTGGTCGCGCTGGACGATGCCTACATCAAGTACTCGACGGTGCAGAACTGGTATCCCGGCGACGAGGATGGCAAGGGCGGGATCTACAACTTCGTCACCAAGCGCGGTGACTGCCGGGGGGCGCGCTCGCGGATCAGTTGGACCCAGGTCGAGACCGGTTCGGCGATCACCTGGAAGTACCCCTCCTGCCTGCTCACCGGCGACTACTCCCAGGGCGAGTTCTATTCGGTGGCGGTGACCAACGGCCGCCAGCAGGCCGATACCGGCACCAAGATGATCCACATCGGCAAGCACACCCGCTCGACGATCATCTCCAAGGGTATCGCCGCCGGGCGCTCCGACCAGTCCTACCGTGGCCTGGTCAAGATCGCGCCCCGCGCCGAGGGCGCGCGCAACTACACCCAGTGCGATTCGCTCTTGATCGGTGACCGCTGCGGCGCCCACACCTTTCCCTACCAGGAAATCGGCAACGCCCGCGCCACCGTCGAGCACGAGGCCACCACCTCGAAGATCGCCGACGACCAGCTGTTCTACTGCCGCGCGCGCGGGATCAGCGAAGAGGACGCGGTGAGCATGATCGTCAACGGCTTCTGCAAGGACGTTTTCCAGGAGTTGCCGATGGAGTTCGCGGTCGAGGCCGAAGCGCTGCTCAGCGTCACCCTCGAAGGCTCGGTCGGCTGAGGCCGGCGCGAATATCGACATTATCCCCGGCGCCGCCAGGTCGCCGGCATCACGCTAGATATGAAAGGTTCAGACATCATGCTCGAGATCAAGGATCTGCACGCCAAGGTCGAAGACAAGGCCATCCTCAAGGGGGTCGACCTGACCATCGCGCCGGGCGAAGTTCACGCGATCATGGGCCCCAACGGCGCCGGCAAGTCGACCCTCTCGGCGGTGATCGCCGGCAAGGAAGGGTACGAGGTCACCGGCGGGTCGATCACCTTCGAGGGCCGTGACCTGCTCGAGATGGAAGTCGAGGAGCGGGCCCAGGCGGGGGTGCTGATGGGCTTTCAGTACCCGGTCGAGATTCCGGGAGTGAAGAACGTCTACCTGCTGCGCGCGGCGCTCAACGCCAAGCGCAAGGCCCAGGGACTCGACGAGATCCCCGCTCCGGAGTTCATGCGGCTGATCAAGGATAAGCTCGCGTTCATGAAGATGGACGGCGCGTTCCTCCAGCGCGCGGTCAACGAAGGCTTCTCCGGCGGCGAGAAGAAGCGTAACGAGATCCTCCAGATGCTGGTGCTCGAGCCCAAGCTCGCACTGCTCGACGAGATCGACTCCGGCCTCGACATCGACGCGATGAAGGTGGTCGCCGAGGGAGTCAATTCGCTGCGTACGGCGGATCGGTCGATCCTGATCGTCACCCACTACCAGCGGCTGCTCGACTATATCGTGCCGGACCACGTCCACGTGCTGATCGACGGGCGCATCGCCCGCTCCGGCGACAAGGGGCTCGCCCTCGAGCTCGAGTCGCGCGGCTACGATTGGATTCTCGAAGGGGAGCACGCATGACCGTTACCGCCATTCGTCCCGATGCGCCGGTGCCGGATCAGGCGCTGGGGCATTTCTCCGCGGGCTTCGACGCGCAGGCGCCGGCCGCCTTCGCCGAGCTCGAGCGGCTTCGCCAGCGCGGACGCGCGGCGTTCGAGGCGGTCGGACTGCCGACCCGCCGCATCGAGGCCTGGAAGTACACCGACGTGCGTGCGATCGCGCGTGCCGATTTCGTCCTCGCCGACCAGCAGGGCGGGCATGCGTCTCCGCGCGGTGCCGAGCTCGCCCTGGCGCTCGACGCCTACCGGATGGTGTTCGTCGATGGCGTATTCGACGCCGAGCGTTCGGCGCTGTCCGGGCTGCCGGCCGGGGCCGAGGTGGCGCCGCTGTCGCGCTATCTTTCCCGCGGCGAACTGCCGACGGGATTGGCCAGCATGGTCGATGAGCGGGCCAGCGCCTTCACCGCGCTGAATCTCGCCTTCACTGGCGAAGGGGCGGTGATCGAGGTCGGTAGAGGCGTCGAGCTCGACAGGCCGATCTATCTGCTGTTCGTCTCCACCGCCGCCGAGCGCGCGGTGATGAGCCACCCGCGGGTGATCCTGCGCCTCGGCGACAACGCCCGGGCCACCGTGCTCGAGCACTTCGTCGGCGAGAGCGGCGCGGCCAACCTGACCAACCTGGTCGGCGAGGCGTTCCTCGCCCCGGGTGCCAGGCTCGATCACTACAAGCTCAACGAGGCGTCCGAGCGCGAGTTCCACATCGCCAATTTCAAGATCGACCAGGCCCGCGACAGCCACTTCTCCTCGCACAGCCTCAACCTCGGCGGGGCGCTGACCCGCAACGATCTCGACGCCGAGCTCAATGGCGAAGGCGCGCGGACCGATTTCTGGGGGCTGTTCTTCGCCCAGGGCCGCCAGCACGTCGACAACCACACCGTGGTCAACCACAACGTGGCGCGCACCTATTCGAACGAGAACTACAAGGGCATTCTCGACGACCGCGCGCGCGGGGTGTTCAACGGCCGCGTCTACATCAAGCGTGACGCCCAGCAGGTGCGTGGCTATCAGAACAACGCCAATCTGCTGCTCTCCGATCGCGCCGAGATCGATACCAAGCCGGAGCTCGAGATCTACGCCGACGACGTGCTCTGCTCGCACGGCGCGACCACCGGCCAGCTCGACGAGAACGCGGTGTTCGCACTGCGCGCGCGCGGCATCGACCAGCACACGGCGCGTGCGCTGCTGACGCTGGCCTTCGCCGGCGAGATCCTCGAATCGACCCAGCTTCCTGAGATCGCCCATCGGGTCGAACGACGGGTGGCGGGCATGCTGCCCGATCGCTTCAATCTCGAAGGCCTGGTCGAGCTGGGCGAGTAATGCGACGCGGCGCGCCCGCACGGGCGTCGCGTCATTCCCTATGTGATTCCCTAGAGTGCAGAGGCAAGGTGCGGCAATGAAGATTCACGACAATACAGAAGCCGAGCTGCTGCTCGATGTCGATGTCATCCGTGCCGAGTTCCCGATTCTCGCTCGCCGAGTCCATGGTGATCGACCGCTGGTCTACCTGGACAACGCTGCGACCAGCCAGACGCCCCAAGCGGTGATCGACGTCCTCGATGACTACTTCCATCGCTACAACGCCAACATCCATCGTGGCCTGCACTGCCTGGCCGATGAGGCGACCGCCGCTTTCGAAGAGAGCCGGGAGAGCGTGCGCGGCTTCCTGAATGCCGCGGACAAGCGCGAGATCGTCTTCACCCGCGGCACCACCGAAGCGATCAATCTGGTCGCGCAGAGCTACGGGCGTGCTTTTCTCCAGCCCGGCGACGAGATCCTGGTCTCGATGATGGAGCACCACTCGAACATCGTGCCCTGGCAGCTGCTTGCCGCCGAGCGGGGGCTTTCGATCAAGACCATCCCGGTGGATTCACGCGGCGTGCTCGATCTCGCGGCTTACGCTGGGCTTTTCACTTCGCGCACCAAGCTGGTCGCGGTGACCCACGTCTCCAACGCCCTCGGCACCGTCAATCCTGTCGATGAACTGGTCCGCATCGCTCACGCCCATGGCGCCAGGATCCTGGTCGACGGCGCCCAGGCGGCGCCGCACCAGGCGATCGACGTCCAGGCGCTGGGGGTCGACTTCTACGCCTTCTCCGCGCACAAGGTCTACGGTCCGACCGGGGTCGGCGCGCTCTATGGCCGGCTCGAGCTGCTCGAGGCGATGCCGCCCTGGCAGGGGGGCGGCGAGATGATCAAGCTGGTGAGGCTCGACGGCGAGACCACCTTCGCCGATCCGCCACACAAGTTCGAGGCCGGCACTCCGGCGATCGCCGAGGTGATCGCCTTCGGCGCCGCGCTGCGCTGGTTCAGCCGCTTCCCGGTCGATCTGGTCGACGAGTGGGAGCGCCGGCTGCTGCTCGGTGCGACCGAAGGGGTCAAGCGGATCGAGGGCGCGCGGGTGATCGGCGAGGCGCCGGGCAAGGCAGGGGTGCTGTCGTTCGTGATCGACGGCGTGCACGCCCAGGACATCGGCCTTTTGATCGACCAGTTCGGGGTCGCGATCCGCACCGGGCACCACTGCGCCCAGCCGCTGCTGCACAGCTTCGGGCTCGACGCGACCTGCCGCGCCTCCTTTGCGATCTACAACACCCTCGGGGAGGTCGAGGCGTTCCTCGATGCACTCGAGCGGGTGGTGAAAATGGTGAGAGGCTGAGATGAGTGAGACCGGGGAGCGCCTCTACAAAGGGCAGGTGTTGCCGCTGACTCGCGATGTGACGGCGATTTCGGTGCCCTTCGGCAAGCCGGTGGAGCTGGCCGAGGACGCCGAGGTGCAGATCATGCAGGCACGCGGCGATTCGGTCAGCATCGCCCTGGAAGGGCGGCTTTACTTGATCGAGGGCGACCAGCTCGATGCCCTCGGGCTCGAGCCGCTGCCCCGTGCCCGGCTTGCCGCGGGTGCCAGCGACGCCGAGCTCGAGGCCTTCGTCTGGGATCGGCTGCGCACCTGCTTCGACCCGGAGATCCCGGTCAATATCGTCGAACTCGGGCTGGTCTATGGCTGCCGGATCGATACCCTGATCTCCGGTGAGAAGATGGTCAACGTCAAGATGACCCTCACCGCGCCCGGCTGCGGCATGGGCGAGGTGATCGCGGCCGACGCCCGGCACAAGATCCTCGGCGCCGAGCAGGTCAAGAAAGTGCACGTCGAAATCGTCTTCGATCCCCCTTGGTCGCGTGAGATGATGAGCGAAGAGGCGCGTCTCGAGCTCGGCATGTTCTGAAGCCGGGCTTCGAACCCCGGTACGCCGGCGAGCGCGAAATCAGCGGGTGAAGAGGATGCGATGGCCGCAGGGATGAAACGGCGGTGGCGCGCGGCGGGCTGGCTCACCGCGCTGGTGCTCGGGCTGATACTGCTCACGCTGGTACTGTTCGGCGCGGCGAACCTGTGGGTCTGGGCGGCGACGCGTGACCGGCTGGTCGCCGATGCCACCCTCTGCCCGCGTCTGGAGGTGGGCATCGTCTTCGGCACCTCGAGCCGGATGCGCAGCGGCGTTCCCAACCCCTACTATCACGCGCGGCTCGATACCGCGGCCGAACTCTGGCGGCTCGGTCGAATCGAGCATCTGCTGCTTTCCGGTGACAATCGCAGCCTCTACTACAACGAGCCGGTGACCATGTGGCGCGACCTGCTGGCTCGCCACGTACCGCGCTCGGCGATGACTCTCGATTACGCAGGCCTCAGCACCTTCGATACGCTGGTTCGCGCACGCGAGGTATTCGGGGTCGAGCAGGCCGCACTGGTCACCCAGCCCTGGCATCTGCCCCGGGCGCTGTTCATCGCCCAGGCAGAAGGGATCGACGCCTACGGCTGCGCGGCGATGCCGGAGCAGGCCGGGGTCGATCGCTACGTTAGCCTGCGGGAATGGTTCGCTCGCGCGATGACGGTGGGCGATCTCTACCTCTGGCACCGCGAGCCGCGCTTTCTCGGCCCCAAGGAGCCTCTGGCGCTCGATTAGCGCTGCCTATCCATCCTTCTCGTTCGCTCTTCTCGCTCAGCGCTGTCGCGTGCGCTTGCCGCGCCCGCGCCTGCTGCGCTTGGCCTGGCCCGCCTGCTGCTGGGCGTCGTAGAGCTGGCGAATCAGGTTGCGGCAGCCGCGGAATATCCGCTCCATCACCGGTTCGATCTCGTCGGGCAGCGGATGGGTCAGGGCCCTGGCGAGCGCCTGCATGATCACCTTTTCCTGCTCGAGCATGTCGTGCAGCAGCACCTGGTCATTGTCGCCGACGAAGCCCTTGAGGCGACTCCATAGCCACAGGTAGTCGTCGCGCTCGACGTCGGCGTCGCGCGGCAACAGCTTGAGCAGTTCGCGCGACAGACGGCGCAGCTCGATCACGTCACTGCGGCGGGCTTCGAAATGGGGCGTGAGCACGCTGCGCACGCCGTCGTCGAGGCGGCTGGTATTGTCGTAGAAGTAGTCGAGGCTCTCGGCGAGGGCCTCCAGCGCACTGTCCATCGCCGCCTGGCGATTGTCGAGGAACATTAGGGCCACCTCCGGTGACGCCGATGAGAGTTGAATGGTCCGGGCCGCTTCCTGGCGCAAGGCCCAGGCTGACGGCTCAGCCGCGCGGACGAGGCGGAGCCTTGCTGACCGGCGCGGCGTGTTTCTCGAGATGCTCGATGATCATACCGGCGACGTCCTTGCCGGTGGCGTTCTCGATGCCTTCCAGGCCAGGAGAGGAGTTCACCTCCATCACCACCGGGCCATGGTTGGAACGTAGCAGATCGACGCCCGCCACCCGCAGCCCCATCGCCTTGGCCGCGCGTACCGCGGTCGAGCGCTCCTCCGGGGTGATGCGAATCGCACTGGCGGTGCCGCCGCGGTGCAGGTTGGAGCGGAACTCGCCCTCCACCGCCTGTCGCTTCATCGTCGCCACCACCTTGTCGCCGATCACGAAGCAGCGCAGATCGGCGCCCTGCGCCTCCTTGATGTACTCCTGCACCATGATGTTGGCCTTGAGCCCGAGAAACGCCTGGATCACGCTCTCCGCGGCCTGCTGGGTCTCGGCGAGCACCACGCCGATGCCCTGGGTGCCTTCGAGCAGCTTGATCACCAGCGGCGCGCCGCCGACCATCTTGATCAGGTCGTGGATGTCGTCGGGGGAGTGGGCGAAACCGGTGATCGGCAGGCCGATCCCCTTGCGCGAGAGTAGCTGCAGCGAACGCAGTTTATCGCGTGAGCGAGTGATGCCCACCGAGTCGTTGAGCACGTAGGTGCCCATCATCTCGAACTGGCGCAGCACCGCGCAGCCGTAGAAGGTCACCGAGGCGCCGATTCGCGGCACCACGGCGTCGAAGTGCTCGAGCTCCTCGCCTTTGTAGTGGATCGAGGGGCGGTGCGAGGCGATGTTCATATAGCAGCGCAGGGTGTCGATCACGCGTACGGAATGTCCGCGGCTCTCGGCGGCGTCGACCAGCCTGCGGGTGGAATAGAGGCGCGCATTGCGTGAAAGCAGGGCGATGTGCATGGACGATCCTTGGACAATGACGATTGTCTCGCCGGCGCCTGGCGTCGAGCGAGTACGCGCGGTGTGCGGGAGTGTACACGCCCTAGGGCGCGCCTTGGAGGAAAGAGGCCCCCGGAGCTACCAGCAGGCGGCGCATCGCGCGTCGGCCGAGCAGCATCGAATGGCGCATCTGCTGGCGGTCGACCAAGGTAAGGTCGATCTCGTCGCTGATCGAGCCGATCTCCATTTGCGTACGGATCACGAAGCGCCGCTCGGCGATGCCGTTGGAGCTGCGCACCTCTCGCTCGTCGGAGAGCGGCCACTCGAAGTGGCGCAGGCTGTTCTCGTCATCGCCCGACCAAGTGTCGAAGCGTACCCAGCGCTCGCCATCGCGCAGGAATGCCTCGACCCGCTCGGCGTGCAGCGCCGAGGTGTGGGCGCCGGTGTCGACCTTGCAGACCAGCTTGAGCCCGAGCTCAGGCAGGGTGACGATCTCGCGGCGACCGATGATCGCGCGCGGTTCAAAGGGCAGTGAATTCATCGACGATGTCCGTGGAGGATGGGCCTCGACGCTCGAGTGTCAGCGGCGAGGAAGCTCGTTGAGTCTGCGCTGCACTGCCGAACCGTCGGCGGCGGTGCGAAGCGCCATGATCACCGGCAGACGCAGGCGAGGCAACTGGGCCAGATCGCGTACGCAGGAGGTGAAGTCGAAAGCCGGCTCCTGGGCGATCGCTTCGAGATAGCGCGCAAGGCGCTGCTCGTGCTCGAGATGGTGCCAGCCGCGCGCGCTGATGATGGCGAGCTCCTCGATGCCGGGGCGATGATCGAGCAGCCGCTCCAGCTGAGTCGCGGCTGCATCGATGGGGCTGGCGAGCAGCGCGCGCAGGCAGGCTTCGCGAAGCGTGGGGTCGCGTTCGGCGCGAATGCGCAGCGCCTCGATCAGTCCCGGCTCCTCGCTCGGCAGATGTTCGAGCATACGGCACAGCGCGGTCAGCGGTTCGGCGGGTAGTGCATCGATCCGCTCAGCGAGCCGCCGCGCTTGGGCGGCGTCCATGCGCACGCACCAGTCGGCGACGCTCTGGTAATCGAGGGTGGCCCAGTCGTGCGCATCCGGCTCGCCGCTGTAGTAGGCCCGGGCCTCGGCGAACTTGCCGCTCGGCGGCAGCCCGAGGGCCTTGAACGCTTGGGCATGGAGCAGTGCCAGGGGCAGCGGTTCGGGCGCGAAGGCAAGCGGATTGTCCTTGAGCGGGTCGAGCAGTGCCTCGCCGCTGGGCCGTTCGCCCTGGCGTTCGAGCAGGCGGCGCAGGAAGGCGTCGCGCGGTGCCGGCTGCAGCTGGCCGAGTTCGTCGAGTGCGAATGCCAGGCACCAGACCACCGCCTGCCGCGCCGGCGTGCCCTCGGCATGCAGGATGATCGCGACCCGAGCCGTTGCGCGCAGTGGCAATTCCCAGGCGGTCCGCTCCTCCTCGAAGGCGCGAAAATGCCCGGCGTCGCAGGGTTGGACGCGTCGGCCGAGGTGGAACACCTGGGCGCTCAGCCGAGCTTGGTCGAAGAAATCGCTGAGGGTCGACGGGGAAGGCATGCGGGCTCTCTGGAGTGACGAAGCGGGTGAGTTGGCGAAAGAGGGCAGTGTGCCCGGCGGGCGTGTCGAGGGCAATCGCCGGGCGGATGAAGGAATGCCCAGCAGTGGTCAATTTTTGATCTCTCGGCGCGATCGCGCATGGGCTCGGCGGTCCCGGTACTTTTCCCAGGTTTGTCCACAGCTGCGTCCAGGCGTTCTGTGAATTCTTGATGACCTGTGGATGACCGTTGGATTGGGTTTGCTCCCAGAGGCCGCATCTTGTCTACTTCGTTTCGGGTGAGCGCATTTCCCCGACATTCAGCAACGGACGAAGAGAGATGAACCAGCGTATCCGACTCAGTGACGCTCTGACCCGGCTCGAAGCGGCGATGCGTGCCGCCGACATCTGGCGTCAGCCGACCCCGAGCCCGCAGGCGTTCGCGAGCCTCGAGCCTTTCGCGCTCGATAGCATGGAGATGGCTCAGTGGCTGCGGTTCGTCTTCGTCGCTCGGCTGAGGACGATGCTGGCGAGCGCCCAGTCGTTGCCCCAGGGCTCGAGCGTCGCCGCTGCCGCTGAGGTCTATCTGCCGCAGATGAGCATGGGCGCACGCTTGCCGGTGATCGAGGTGCTGCGCGAGATCGACCTGATCCTCAACGACGAGGAAGGGGCGCCGCCCGCTGTGCATTGATCCGCCACGGACGAACGAAATCGCCCCGCCGGGGCGGGGCGATTTCTCAGATTAATGACAAACCCCTTTTGACCCAGCGACACTCTCGATCCTGGCGAGTCGAGAACCGTTTGGGTCCTAACGCACCTCTTGCTCGCTTAGATGCGAGGGGCGGACCCCTCGCGCTCCCCCTGAAAGGGGACGCGCCGCCACGAGATCGCGAAACCCCGGCCGATCAATCGCTTGCCCTAGGGTCGGCGCGCATGGACGTCCCTGTCCGGGCGCGCCTTTTGCGACATCCATGTCGCAAACCCCGGTGCAATCGATTGCCGGCCAGCGCGCTCTCGGAGGCGGCTGGAAGCCATCGTGGCATCTTCAAATACTTTGTCAGCAGTCTGCGAAATCGCCCCGCTGGGGCGGGGCGATTTCTTCACTTGGTGGTCTTCGAGACTGGCGCTTGGAGGCCGGAGCGCCCTCCATTGCTGGAGCCGCGCTCGGGACCCAGGCTCAGAAACGCAGGCTGACGCCGCTCATCACCACGATCGGATTGATATCGATATTGGCGCGCGACACTTCCTGACCACCCTGGTGCACGATGGCGGTGGAATCGATGTCGAGGTACCAGACTGCGAGGTTGAGCGCGAGATTGCTGGTGAGCTGGTAGTCGACCCCTACCTGGGCGGCGGCATTCCAGCCGTCCTCGAGTTTCAGCGAGGTGTCCTCCAGTGAGAGGTGCTCGCTGGAGAAGCGGGTGTAGTTGACCCCTGCGCCGATGTAGGGCTGCACTTGGGCATCGGTACCGCCGAGCGGGTAGTACTGCAGGGTCAAGGTCGGCGGCAGATGGCGGACGCTGCCGCTGGTTACTTTCTCACCGCCCGCGCGCACGTTGATGTCGTGCTTGAAGCTCTGCGGTGCGGCGAGCAGCTCCACGCCGAACTTGTCGGTGAACCGATAGCCGAGAGTGAACGCCGCGGCCCTCTCGGTCTCGACGTCCACCGTCGCGCCCTGCAGCGCGCCGCCGAGATGGGCACTGCCGCCGGTGGGTTCGATCCTCACCATGCCCAGTCGGGCGAAGAAGTCGCCCTCGCCGTAGGCGAAAGCGCTGGTCGAGCTCGCCAGGCAGGCGAGGGCGGCGAAGGTGGCACCGAGTTTCTTTGCATTCATGGCTATGTCTTCCGCTGTCTTGCACCCTTGAATCGAATGGCCTCTGGAGGGCCGCGCAGCGGTGCGCTCCAAGTCATCGCACTACGCTGTCAAAACCTTACCCTTAATATGGTTTTATGGAATGCGACCGGCTGTCGCAGTGCTTCGTCTCGCGATGATCGCCTCGCTCGATCACGCAGGGGGAGGGCCGCGTGTAAAGCCCGACTGTTTCCTGGTGGGGCAATGGCACTTGTGGCAATGACTACTTCCCGATGGTAATCGGGATGCAGATGAGGCGATGTTCGAGCTTATCCGGCCAACTGACATTGGGAGACAAGCGCAAGCCACTGCCCAGGTTTTTTTGTAGGGTATGTTGCCAAGAACGGCGTGGGTATTTTCCGCAGCCGGGCCCGATACTCGTGCCGGGGGCCCGGCATGATCGGCGCTACGCAAACGAAAAGCGAAGGCGCCGATGTATGAGCATCGACGCCTTCGGGATAGGAAAGATGGCGCCAGGGTAGTTTCCCGGACGCCGCCGGTATTACCGGCGAACGGGTTTCAACCCGCTTCTTGCGTTTCGGTCAGCCAGCCTTCGACGGTGTCGGCGCCGTATTCTTCTTTCCATTCCTTGAGTTCTTTGTGATTGCCCCCTCGGGTTTCGATCACGCCGCCGGTATGGGGGTTCTTGTAGATCTTGAGCTTGCGCTTGCGCCGCGTGCCGCCGGAGGGCGCGCCGCTCTTGCTGGCCTTGGGCGCGGCTTGGGCGCCACGCAGATCACCCTGCGGATCGAGGATGTCGATGACATCCGTGGTGGTCTTGTCGAACTGCTCGAGTAGCGCCTCGAGTTTGCGTTTGAATTCGAGCTCGCGCTGGAAAGTTTCATTGGATGCCATCGCCTGCAGGCGGGCTTGGAGCTCTTCGAGCTCTTTTTCCATTTTCAGGTAATCGCTAAGAACGGCCATATCTACTCCATACAGAAATTTAGTTTCTTGCCCACACTGTCGCCGGATCTTATCAGAAAGCAAAAATAAATGGGAAGTAAAGAGATCGCCACATTAGCGCTACCTCTGGTATTGACCCATTGGTCAATCTCGGTGAGCGACTATCTCGCGTCCGCGAGATACATGGGGAAAAGACTAGTGGGGATTACCAGTAACAATAACTGGGTTGTATTCACCGCCCTGGGCACGGGCGCTCCCGTCCTGGCGAATTCGTCGGCGATGGGGTCGTAGCGAGGGCGCTGCATTGCCGTACATGGCGACGCCGTCACTAGATTCGGCGACGGCGTCGTGTCGGTGTGGAAACGAAGATCAATTACCGCAGGCGCAGTGACCGCACTCTTTCTCGCCCTGAGCATGGTGCGAGGCGCAAATGTCGCTGCAATATGCCTTTCCGTCGGCCAATATGGCACTTTCTCCCACTTCGCAGACACATTCAGGACAAGCACAGACGGTTGCTTCGGACATCGTGTTTTCCTCAGGTGGCATATGCCTTTCGCATATCCACTCGAGCATGAACCTTGTACTTGCTTGAGGGTCAAGCGGCGGCTTTCGTTCGAGCCGATTCGGTGTCCCGGGCGTTCGCCTCGCCATTCTCCCTGGGGCGCGATGGGCGATTCCATGCACTGATGGAATCAATCATCCTAGGGTTACACCGTCGGTGTTCATTTCGATACCCGCTGCTGTACTTCGATTCGTCGAACCGCGTTTCACTAGGGGTGAACGGGTTCTGAGATGGATGGTGAATCCGGCGTCGGTCTTCATCGGCGCCGCGAACGGCAATATCGCCCTGGCCCGCTTCGTGGCCGTTTCTCGGCGAGGGGCTCCATGGGCGTGGGGACAAGTGTTCCAGCAGGCTCAGCAGCGGAGAGCGATCGATGATGTTCAAGAAAATACTGGTTGCCAACCGTGGCGAGATCGCGGTACGCGCCTTTCGCGCCGCAGTCGAGCTCGGTGCGCGCACGGTGGCGGTGTTCGCGCATGAGGACCGCCACTCGGAGCATCGCCTGAAGGCGGATGAAGCCTATCCGATCGGTGAGCAGGGCCATCCGGTGCGGGCCTATCTGTCGATCGACGAGATCATCCGGGTGGCGAAGATGAGCGGTGCCGATGCGGTCTACCCGGGCTATGGCTTTCTCTCCGAGAACGCAGGCCTCGCCCGCGCTTGCCGCTACGCTGGCATCGCCTTCATCGGTCCGCCCGCGGAAGTGCTGGAGGTCGCCGGCGACAAGGTGCGAGCGCTGGCCAAGGCGCGCGAGCAGGGTATCCCGGTGCTGGCCTCGAGCGCGCCATCGAGTGATCTGGAGGTACTGCTCGAGGCGGCGGGGCCGATGACCTATCCGCTGTTCGTCAAGGCGGTTGCCGGTGGCGGTGGCCGCGGCATGCGCCGGGTCGCCGAGCAGGGTCAGCTGCGGGGAGCGCTCGAGGCGGCGATGCGCGAGGCCGAGGGTGCCTTCGGCGATCCGACCGTGTTCATCGAGCAGGCGGTGCAGCGTCCGCGGCACGTCGAGGTGCAGATCCTCGGTGACAGCCAGGGCGAGGTGATCCATCTGTTCGAGCGTGACTGTTCGGTACAGCGCCGCCACCAGAAGGTGGTCGAGATCGCCCCGGCGCCGAATCTCGATCCCGCCGTGCGCGAGGCGCTGCATCGCGACGCGGTTTCGTTTGCGCGCGCGCTCGGCTATCGCAACGCTGGCACCGTCGAGTTCCTGCTCGAGACCGCCGGGCCGAACGCTGGCCAGCACGTGTTCATCGAGATGAATCCGCGCATCCAGGTCGAGCATACGGTCACCGAGGAGATCACCGACGTCGACCTGGTCCAGGCGCAGATTCGTATCGCCTGCGGAGAATCCCTCGCCGGGCTGGGGCTGAGTTAGGAGGCCCTGCGGGTCAACGGCGCGGCGCTGCAATGCCGGATCACCACCGAGGATCCGGCCAACGGATTTCGTCCCGATACCGGCATGATCACGGCCTATCGCGCGGCGGGTGGTGCCGGCGTGCGCCTCGATGGCGGTACCGCCTATGCCGGCGCCGAGGTGAGCCCGCACTTCGATTCGATGCTGGTCAAGCTCACCTGCCGCGGTCGCGACTTTCCGCTTGCGGTGGCGCGTGCGCGTCGCGCGCTGGCGGAGTTCCGCATCCGCGGGGTGAGCTCCAACATCGCTTTCCTTCAGGGCGTGCTGGAGGAGGAGGCGTTCCTGCTGGGGGATCTCTCCACCGCCTTCATCGAGGAGCGTCCCCGGCTGCTCCAGGCGCTGCCGAGCCAGGATCGTGGGACCAAGCTGCTGAGCTGGCTCGCCGAGGTCACCGTCAACCGTCCCTTCGGCCCGCCACCGGGCGGTGTGGAGCCGGCCAGCAAGCTGCCGCCGCTGCCCGAGGCCGAGCCTTCGCCGGGCACCCGACAGCGTCTGCTCGCCGTCGGTGCCGAGGCGTTCGCGCAAGAGCTGCGCCGGTCGCCACGTGTGTGGGTCACCGACACCACTTTCCGCGACGCCCACCAGTCGCTGCTCGCCACCCGGGTGCGCAGCTACGATCTGCTCGCAGTCGCCCCCCATGTCGCCCGGCTGACCCCTGAACTGCTCAGCGTCGAATGCTGGGGCGGGGCGACCTACGACGTCGCGCTGCGCTTTCTCGGCGAGGATCCTTGGGAGCGTCTGGCCCGGCTGCGCCAGGCGCTGCCCAACGTCGCGCTGCAGATGCTGCTGCGCGGACGCAATACCGTCGGCTACACCCCCTATCCGACCGCGGTGAGCGATGCCTTCATCGAGGAGGCGGCGGCGCAAGGGGTGGACATCTTCCGCATCTTCGACTCGCTCAACGACGTCGAACAGATGCGCCCGGCGATCGAAGCGGTACGTCGCACCCACGCGGTCGCCGAGGTGGCGCTTTGCTATACCGGCGATCTCAGTGACCCGGCCGAGACGCTCTACACCCTCGACTACTACCTCGATCTCGCCGAGCGGATCGTCGCCGCCGGCGCCCATATCCTCGCGATCAAGGACATGGCGGGACTGCTGCGTCCGCAGGCGGCGCGACTCCTCATCGAGGCGCTGCGCAGCCGCTTCGAGCTGCCGATCCACCTGCATACCCACGACACCGCCGGCGGCCAGCTGGCGACCCTGATGGCGGCGGTCGAGGCCGGCGCCGACGCGATCGACGCGGCCTGCGCCGCGATGTCCGGCACCACCAGCCAGCCATCGCTCGCGAGCCTGGTCGCGGCCTACGCCCACACCCCGCGTGACACCGGGCTTTCGCTGGCGGCGGTCAATTCGCTCGAACCCTACTGGGAGGCGGTGCGCAAGCTCTATCTGCCGTTCGAGGCCGGGCTTCCGGCGCCGACCGGGCGGGTCTACCACCACGAGATCCCCGGAGGCCAGCTCTCCAATCTGCGCCAGCAGGCGGTGGCGCTGGGGCTGGGCGACCGGTTCGAGGCGATCGAGGAGATGTACGCGCGCGCCGATCGTCTGCTCGGCCGGCTGGTCAAGGTGACACCCTCGTCGAAGGTGGTCGGCGACCTGGCGCTGCAGCTGGTTGCGGTGGGAGCCGACATCGAACACTTCGCCGCTGATCCGCAGCGCTTCGATATCCCCGATTCGGTGATCGGCTTTCTCGCCGGTGACCTCGGTACGCCTCCCGGCGGCTGGCCCGAGCCGTTTCGCAGCCGGGCGCTGGCCGGGCGGAGCAGGAAGCCGGCGATCGCTGAGCTAGACGACGAAAGCCGTGCCGCGCTTGCGCTGCCTGGACCCGCGCGTCGCCAGCTGCTCAACCGGTTGCTGTTCGCCGCGCCGGCGAAGGCGTTCGAGCAGGTGCGCGCTCGCTATGGCGATCTCTCGGTGCTCTCCAGCGCTGACTACTTCTATGGCCTGAGCCCGGGCGAGGAGCATGCGGTGATGCTCGAGGAGGGGGTGCGCCTGCTGGTCGCGATTCGTGCGATCGGGGCCAGCGACGAGCGCGGCATGCGCCAGGTGATGTGCAGTCTCAACGGCCAGCTGCGTCCGCTTTCGGTGCGCGATCACTCGGTCAGTGCCGAGCAGCATGAAACGGAAAAAGCCGACCCGACCGAGCCTGGACAGGTCGCGGTGCCCTATGCCGGCGTGGTCACGGTTACCGCCAGGGCGGGCGAGCCGATCGAGGCCGGTGCGCCACTGGCGACGCTCGAGGCGATGAAGATGGAGGCGACGATCACCGCGCCGATAGCGGGAGTGCTCGAGCGCGTCATTCCGTCTGGGCCGCGGGCGATGGAGGCAGGGGACCTGATCGCGGTGATCAGGCCCTGAATCGAAGGGGAGAAGAGGGCGTCAGCGATGAGAAGCCCCCATGTCGGGGGCTTCTCGTCGGCGTCGGCTCAGTAGCGTTCGAGCCAGTGGGCGTAGGGCGCGGGCAGCGTCCACGACGGGCGCTCGATCCCAAGCGCCTTGGCCGCGGCATAGGGCCAGTGCGGGTCGGCGAGGTGGGCGCGGGCGACCATCACCAGGTCGAGTTCTCCGCTGGTGATCGCCTTCTGGGACAGCTCCGGCGTGCCGAAGCCCCATGCCGAGGCGACCGGCAGCCCGCTCTCGCGGCCAACCCGCTGCGCGATCGGACCCATGAAACCGGGGCCCCAGGGAATCTTGGCCTCGGGGGTCGAGAAGCCGATGCTGACGCTGAGCAGATCGAGACCGCCGGCCTTGAACTCGCGAACCAGCTCGATCGACTCGGTCATCGTCCTTTCGTCGTCGCCGTCGAACTCGATCACCCCGAAGCGAGCGGTCAGCGGCAGGTGCTCGGGCCATACCTCGCGTACCGCGGCGAGCGTTTCGAGCAGGAACCGGCTGCGATTCTCGCGGCTGCCGCCATAGGCATCGGTGCGCTGGTTGGAATGAGGAGAGAAGAAGCTCTGGCCGAGGTAGCCGTGGGCGAAGTGCAGCTCCAGCCACTCGAAGCCGGCCTCGTGCGCGCGCCGCGCGGCGGCGACGAAGTCCTCGCGGACCCTGGCGATCTCCTCGAGGCTCATCTCCTTCGGCACTTTCGGCAGGTTGGCGCCGAACGCCAGCGCGGAGGGAGCGATGGTTTGCCAGCCGCGCGGGTCGCCCTCGGCGAGGTGGTCATCGCCCTCCCATGGGCGGTTGGCGCTCGCTTTGCGTCCTGCATGGCCGAGCTGGATCCCCGGCACCGCGCCCGCAGCCTTGATCGAGGCGGCGATCGGGGCGAAGGCGTCGCGCTGGGCATCGTTCCAGAGACCCGTGCAGTTCGGCGTGATCCGGCCCTCGGGGGAGACCCCGGTGGCCTCGACGATCACAAGGCCTGCACCGCCGCGTGCGATACTGGCGTAGTGCACCCCATGCCAGTCGTTGGGCATGCCATCCTCGGCCATGTACTGGCACATCGGCGGTACCGCGATGCGGTTGCGAAGATGAACATCCTTGAGCTTGAACGGTTCGAACAGCGTGGGCATACGAGTATTCCTGACCGTGTATGGCTTTGGTGGTTTGGTTGCTTAGTTCGACAATGGTCGAACTAGCATAGTCGTACTGAAGTGCGCACGCAAAGCTCGTGTATCATGGCGCCTATGCGACCGTTCAAGCACCCGCCCAGCCAGGATTTCAATCTCGAGCGCCTACTCCATGCCTTGAGCGATCCGGTGCGCCTCGCCATCGTGCGCCATCTCGCCCGAGTCGCGGAGGCCAGCTGTGGCGAGCTGGACGGTGGCCGGCCGAAGTCGAGCATGTCCCATCATTTTCGCGTCCTTCGCGAAGCGGGCCTGGTGCATACCCGCCACGCCGGCACCACCCATATGAACAGCCTGCGCCGAGCCGATCTCGACGCGCGCTTCCCCGATCTGCTCGACGCCATCCTGCGTCAGCCCCGCTCCGATTGACGGTGCGGCCAAACCACTGAGCCCTAAAACGCGATGCCCCGTCTCTCTCGAGACGGGGCATCAGATTAATGACAAACCCCTTTTGACCCAGCGACGCTCTCGATCCTGGCGAGTCGAGAACCGTTTGGGTCCTAACGCGCCTCTTGCTCGCTTAGATGCGAGGGGCGG
>NZ_KK211230.1:210045-252825 GCF_000621205.1 Halotalea alkalilenta DSM 17697
CCTTTTGCGACATCCATGTCGCAAACCCCGGTGCAATCGATTGCCGGCCAGCGCGCTCTCGGAGGCGGCTGGAAGCCATCGTGGCATCTTCAAATGCTTTGTCAGCAGTCTGAAACGCGATGCCCCGTCTCTCTCGAGACGGGGCATCCGGTTGCGATCCGCCCGATGCGCCTTGCATCGTGACGGCCCGATGGGGCTACTTGGCGATCTTGCGATAGATGAACAGCACTACCAAGGCACCGATCACCGCGACCGCGAAGCTGCCGAGGTTGAAGCCGTCGACGGTGCCGTAGCCGAGCGCGGTGCTGATCCAGCCGCCCACCACTGCGCCGACGATGCCGAGCACGATGGTCAGGATGAAGCCTCCGCCGTCCCTGCCGGGCATCAGGAACTTGGCGATGATGCCTGCGATGAGGCCGAACACGATCCACGAGATGATTCCCATTGCACCCTCCTTAGTCTAGAGAACGTGTTGATTGTAGTAGCTATTAGGCCGAGGGAAAGGAATCGTGGCGGATTGCGTTCAGACCGTCTCGGTGGGCCGTTCGATTTTGTCCACTTTCAGCATCCGGGCGATCACCTTGTCCAGCTCGCGCTGGTCGAAGATCTTCTTCCAGTCCGGCTTGATGATCGTCTCCTTGCCGTAGTCGATCGCGATCATGCAGGCGTCGGAGAACGGGTTGGTGCTGCGGAAGGCGACCGCCAGGGCGATCTGGATGTGTCCATAGAGCATCGCCTCGGCGGCTTCACGGGGTACGCCGACCGCCTTGACCGTTTCTTCGAGCGCTTCCTTCATGAAGGTGCCGACCATGCAGGCCACGGTCTCGACCAGGGTCGGTTCGAGGTAGGCGAGCTGCGTGACCGTCACCCAGTGAACCTGCTCGACCGGCGCATACATCACCCGGATGACCTCGGTCAGCGCGGCCCGCTGGGCGTCGCTGCCGCGTTCGAACGCGGCAGCGACGTGCTGGGGCGCGGCGACACCGCCGAACGCATCGGCATGCTCCTCCTTGGTGTAGCGCTCGAGGAATACCGAGGGGTGGCACGGGTGGGCGACGGCGTAGTGGATGTCCTCGCGCTTGGCCAGCAGGTTGGCGTAGGCCGCCGCCGGGTCGAGGGTCAAGAGCACCGCACCGCTTTTCATCTGGGGTACGACTGCGCCCGAGACCGCGCCGAGGGCGATGTCCGGGACCGCGAGAATCACTACGTCGGCGTCCGGTACCGCGGCATCGCTGTCGCAGAGTTCACGGCCCGCGGCGGTCACCTGCGCCTGTGCGGATGGGGAGTTTTCGCAGTAGCGGACGTCGAACGAGCTGCGCTGCAGGTTGGCGGAGATCCGCATTCCCATTTTGCCGCCGGCGCCGATCAATACTATGGATTGGGTCTGGAGAGTCATCATCGGGCTCCTTGGAGCGTTAGTGAGCATCACAGGGGTAGGTCTTGAGGTAATCGAGGCAATGGCGGGTCCACTCGGCCTCGAGACGGCAAGTAGTCGCCTCGTCCGTCTGCCAGGGCAGCCAATGCTCTACGATCTGGTTGATCCCGCGGGCTTGGGGACGTATCCGTTGGTCCAGGTAGGCGTAATCCAGCAGCCCCTCGCCGAGCGGGCAGCCAGCGAAGGTGAAGCCGACCCAGCCGTCACGACGCGAGAAGGCGAAATCCTTGACGTGCAGGTTGAGGACCCTCGCGGCACAGGCATCGATCACATCGACCGGGCGCTCCAGCGCGGCGACGCAGTTGCCGGGATCGAGGCAGATGCCGAGGAAGGGGCTGTCGATCCGCTCGACCAGATCGACCAGCACCGCGCTGGGCACCTGTTCGTAGGTCTCGAGTGCGAGCCTCACCCCTCGGGCCTCGAAGCGCGGTACCGCCTCGCCGAGCAGCTTTCGGGCCTCGAGCGCGGTGGGGCGGTGGTCCGCGCTGTAGAGCATGCTGCGCAGCAGGCTTACGCCAAGGGGCTCGGCGAGATCCAGGTAGCGATCCAGCGGGGCGCGGCCGATCCCCCTGGTGCCGAGCTCGAGCTCGACGCCGAGCTCCTCGGCGCGCAGGCGCAGTTTTTCGAGGCGTTGGGACGATAGCGTCTCCACCGCGGGGTAATCGCAGATCTGGAACACGCCGGCACCCAGCTCGGCGCACTCCTCGAGCATCGCCTCGATGCTCAGTGGCTTGCTGACGCGTGATGATGCGCGCCAGAAAAAAGCATAGGTGCTCAGGCCGATCGCCATGTCGCTGTCTCCTGCTGTGGCCGTTGCGCCGCCCGGCGCGGCATTGGGTGGTCAGGCATTGGAGGCGGTCCGGGTATCGCGAAGCGCGCGCTTGTCCGCGCCGTCGAGTAGCTGCATCAGAACGGCGGAGAGCAGCATGAAGCCGCCGACCACGAACATCGGAACGGTGTAGCCGCCGCTCAGATCATGCAGTGCTCCGGTCAGGTAGCCGGCGCTGAAGCCCGCCAGGTTGCCGATGGTGTTGATCAGCGCCACGCCGGCCGCCGCCGAGGCGCCGGTCAGAAAGCGTGTCGGCAGGGTCCAGAAGGTCGGCAGCGCGGAGAAGATCGCGCAGGCGGTCACGGTGAGCACCAGCACCGTGGAAAAGGCCGAGCTCATGTACAGCGCCATCGGCACGCTCACCGCTCCGGCGAGTGCCGGCAGGGTGATGTGCCAGCTGCGAAGTCCGCGCCGGCTGGCGTCGCGTGACCAGAAGTAGAGCACCACCGCCGCCGGCAGGTAGGGGATCGCGGTGATCAGCCCTTTCTCGATCACGTTGAAGGTGGTGCCGAACTGGGCCTGGAACCCGGCGATGATGCTCGGCAGGAAGAACGCCAGCGCATAGAGGCCGTAGATGAAGCCGAAGTAGATCATGCACAGCACCCACACCCGGCCGTTGAACATCACCGTACGTACGCTGGGATGGTGCGCTCCGCTGCTTTTCTCCACGTGCTCGCGCTCGAGTTCGTCGCTTAGCCAGCGGCGCTCCTCTTCTGTCAGCCAGCGGGCGTCCATCGGGCGGTCGACGAGGTAGAACCAGGCGACGATCCCGATCACGATCGCCGGCAGCGAGACGCCGAGGAACATCACCCGCCAGCCTTCGAGGCCGAACAGGCCGTGCTGCTCGATCAGTGAGGCGGCGAGCGGGGCGCCGATCACCGTGGTCAGCGGCTGGGCGAGATAGAAAAGGCCGAGCACCTTGGCGCGGTAGCGCGAAGGCACCCACATGCTCAGAAACAGGATCGCGCCCGGGAAGAAGCCCGCCTCGGCGATGCCAAGCGCCAGACGCAGGACGTAGAGACCCTCGACGCTCTGTACCCAGGTGAACAGCAGCGAGACGATCCCCCAGCTGACCATGATCCGCGCCAGCCATTTGCGGGCGCCGAACTTGTGCAGCGCGAGGTTGCTCGGCACCTCGAGCAGGATGTAGCCGATGAAGAAGATGCCCGAGGCGAGCCCGAACTGCGCGGCGGTGAGGCCGAGGTCCTGGTTCATCCCGTTGGGGCCGGCGAAGGAGATCGCCGTGCGATCGAGGAAGTTGATGAAGAACATCAAGGCGACGAACGGCACCAGCCTGATCGAGACCTTGCGGATCGCCGATTTCTCGACCTCCGATTGCAGCCGATGGTGGTTCACGGTGACTCCTGCGGCAGCCCGTCTTGCTGCCTTGGCGGGTGGAGACATTCGACTCGGCGCCCATCCGGTACCGATGGCCGATCTCTGAAGAGCCAATTCATGATTATATGATCGATGTTTGATCATATGATTGGTCTGGTCGTGAGTATCCATCCGCTCGCCATGGAGCTATATACAACTTTAGTGTTGGGTCCGGTCCGGCGGCCAAGATCCGGTGGTTTTTTTAATGCCTATTAAAATCAGTGTATTGAGGAATTTTTTAGGCGAAGCAATCCCCCATGTCGCGTTGAGTGCTTCACGGTGGAATAAAGTGCAAATAGTGTCATGCGTCGATCATATGATCGAGCGCTGAGCTTGGGTTTGATTCCCTGGCGCTGCGTTCAGGGTATGAAAACCCACTGAGCATGATGATGTCATCATACCAATGGTCGAATATCCTAAGGTTTCTGTCTCTGGCCGCTTGGCCGTTCGTGGCTCGACGCGGGGCCGGTGTAGGATGAATCGTTCTCCGCCCGGGTGGTTCCATCCGGCGCTGCGAGCGATGAGCGCAAGTCGATTCACGCTAGAGGAGTGAAATGCTGAATGCCGCCGCTTAAACCGCTGAAGAAGCGCCCGGTCGCGAGGCGAAAGCTGTCAGAGATCGTCTTCGAGCAGCTGATCGAGCTGATTCGGGAGGAGGGCTATGCGCCGGGTGACCCTTTGCCCACCGAGCGCGAACTGATGGAGACCTTCGGCGTCGGCCGTCCAGTGGTTCGCGAAGCGCTTCAGCGGCTCGAGGCGATGGGCATGATCTCGATCCAGCACGGTGAGCGGGCGAAGGTGCGCCAGCTCGACATGCACGCGCTGATCCAGCAGCTCGACGTGGGCGCTCGCCATCTGCTTTCGACCTCGGCGGAAAGCGTCGATCACCTGCGTGAGGCCAGGGTGTTCTTCGAAACCGGCCTGGTGCGGATCGTCGCCGAACGTGCCGATGCGCAGGCGCTCGAGCGGCTCAAAGCGGCGCTCGAGCGGATGCGTACGCTGCGCGATGCGCCGCGCGCCGAGTTCATCCCCGCCGATATGGCCTTTCACCTGGAGATCGCGCGGATCAGCGGCAACCCTATCTACCTCGCGGTGGCGAAGGCGATCCTCGAATGGATGGCGGATTACCGCCGCGACATGCTGCGCTTCAAGGGCACCGAGGTATCGATCGCCGAGCACGAGCGGATCTTCGAGCGGATCGAGCAGGGCGACGCCGAAGGTGCCGTACGCGCGATGCGCGATCATCTCACCGCCGTTGGCGGCGGCTGAGGGGCGCTGGGCTTCTACGCTACCAGCGTTGGGGAATCACGATCCTGCGCTCCTCGGCCGCCTGATAGGCGGCTTCGACCAGCGCCAGGGTGTGAAAATTGTCGATGCCGTGGGTTTCGGGCAGATCATCGGTCTTTAGCTTCGCCAGCCAGTCCGCCTGGAAGCGCACCACGCTCTGCTGAATCGGCGTCCAGGGAGGCGTGCTCCAGCTCGGCGCGCTGGGCGCGACGAGGCGTTCGGTTCGTTCGATCCGGCCGTCGCGCAACCGATCGATCTGCAGGCGAAAGCCTGCGAGCAGCCGTATTGAACCCCGTTCGCCGTCGATCTCGATCAGCGTCTGGGGAAAGGGATCCTCGCTCTGCCGGGTCGCGTAGCTGCAGTCGACGATCGAGGTCACGCCGCTGGCATGGGCCAGCATCATCGTTGCCACGTCCTCACCCTCGATATCCGCAGAGACTCGTCGCGTCTGGCAGCCCAGCCGGTCGACCTCGCCGAACAGCGCGCGGGCGATGTCGAGCAGGTGGATGCCCAGGTCGGCGATGATGAAACGCTTGGTTCTTGCCAGGTAGGGTTGAGCGCGGAAGACGTCGAAGCCGCTGCGATAGCTGATCCGGGCGAAGAAGGGCTCGCCGATCGCACCGTCGCGCAGTGCGTCGATGGTCTCGCGCACGGCCGCCTGCCAGCGGAAGTTCTCGTGCACGGTGAGCGAGACGCCGGCCCGCGTACAGGCCGCGATCATCATCCGGGCGTCGTTGAGATCGGTGGCGAAAGGCTTCTGGCAGATGACCGGCACGCGATGGGCGCAGGCGAGGGTGATCAGTGACCGATGCGCGCTGGTCGGCGCCGCGATATCGACGAAGTCGAGCGCGACCTCCTCAAGCAGACGCTCGGCTTCGGTATAGCAGGCGCTGGGCGAAAACGAGAACGAAGCGGCGAAGCGCTCCAGGCGCGCGGCATCGAGGTCGCACAGTGCGACGATCTCGACGCCCTCCAATTCGCGCCAGGCACGCAGCTGGTTCTCGGCGAAGAAGCCGCAGCCGAGCAGCGCGCCGCGCAGCGGTGCCTGAGGTCGTGCGCTTTGCGCTTCATCATCGGTGTCGCGTGGGGCGCGCAGTACGCCGCGCAGCGTCCTGATCTGGGTCATCTTTTTCTCCTCGTCCTACCCTCGTTATACTCGGCCATGGCTTGGATCGAGCGCTGCGGGCTTGGATGGCGCCGATGTTCAGCGCATGCCGAACCCGCCGGGCAGCACGTCCCCGGCGTTCTCCTTGCTGACCAGCACGCAGTCGACCGACTGCTTCTCCGGGAGCTGGGTGGTGCCGCTGCGCAAGTAGGCATCGGTCTGCTCGACCGCCATTTCCGCCATTCTGGTCGCCTGCTGCAGGCCGGTCGCCTTGATCGTGCCGTCGTTCGCGATCTGGCGGATCACGTCCGGGTTGCCATCGATACCGACGACGATCACATCGTCGGCCCCTGCATTGCGCAGCGCGGCCGCCGCGCCCAGCGCCATGGTGTCGTTGCCGGCGAGCACGCCGACGATGTCCGGATTGCCCTGCAGGATCGACTGCATCACGTTGTAGCCCTGGGTCTGGTCCCAGTTGGCGGACTGCTGGGCGACCATGGTCATGGTGGGGATCTGGTCCAGCACACGGTGGAAGCCTTCAGAGCGGACGTGGGCGTTGGTATCGGAGGTGCGTCCGAGCAGCTCGACGTAGTTGCCCTGGTAGCCGACCTGCTCGGCGAAGAACTCCGCCACCGAGGTAGCGCACTGGGAGTTGTTCGAGACGATCTGCGCAGTGGCGACGCCGTTGGCGTTGACTTCACGATCGATCAGAAACACCGGGACGTTCGCATCCTTGGCTCGTCTCACCGCCGCTACCGAGGCGTCGGAGCCTGCATTGTCGAGGATGATCGCGCTGCTGCCTTCGCCCAGAGCGGTCTGTATCAGGCGCAGCTGGACGTCCGGGTCATCCTGATGGTCGAGCGTCTTGACCCGGTAACCGAGCTCGGTCGCCTTGGCACGCGCCGCGTCTGCTTCCGCCTTGTAGAAGGCATTGCTCGGCGGTGGCGTGATCACGGTGATCAAGTGGTCCGCGGGAGAGAAATCTGCGGCGGCGTGGCCTGCGAATCCCATCGCCGCGGCGAGGGTGAGGCTGATCAGCGATTGGCGATGCATGGTTGTCGCTCCTTGGGTGACCGAACGAATGGTGGGCGGCTAGGCTTGCCTGGCTCTACGTTCCGACATCGACTTCTCCACCCGGCGCTGCAGCTGGTCGACCACCACCGCCAGCACGATCACCGCGCCGGTGATCACCGTCTGCCAGAAGTCCGAGATACCGACCAGCACCATGCCGTTGCTCAGCACGCCGAGCACGAAGGCGCCGACCAAGGTGCCACCGATGGTGCCGACGCCGCCGAACAGAGAGGCTCCGCCGAGCACGACGACGGCGATGGCGTTGAGTTCATAGGAGGTGGCGATGGCCGGGTTGGCGGCGCCGAGGCGGGAGGCGATGATCAGACCGGCGAGCGCGGCGCAGAAGCCTGAGATCGCGTAGGTGCCGATCTTGATCCGGTTGACCCTGACGCCGGAGAGCTCGGCCGCGCGCTCGTTGCCGCCGACGGCGAAGACCTGGCGGCCGAATACGGTGCGCCGGGTGACGTAGATCGCGACCAGTGCCAGCGCGACCATCAACCAGATCGGGATCGGCACCGACAGCAGCCGGCCGGTGCCGAGCAGCAGGAAGCCTTCGTTGTTGAGCGCCGCCTGGCCGCTCAGGTCGCCATAGGTGGCGCCGTCGGAGACCAACTGCGCCGCGCCCCTGGCGACGTAGAGCATGCCCAGGGTCATGATGAATGGCGTGACCCGCAGCCGGGTGATGAACCAGCCGTTGATCATGCCGACCAGGGTGCCTATCGCCAGGGCGGCGGCGCAGACCAACACCACGTGGGCGAACACGGCGACGTCGACGAACGGCAGCCGCAGCCCTTCGCTGATCAGGTAGCCGGTGATCATCGCCGAGAGCCCGGCGATCGAGCCGACCGAAAGATCGATGCCCGAGGCGAGGATCACGAAGGTCATGCCAATACCGAGGATGGCGAACACCGCGACCTGCTCGGCGACGATCACCAGGTTGCGCGAGGAGAGGAACGACGGCGCCACCAGCGAGAACAGCACGACCAGGAAGATCAGCGCGAGGTAGGCCCGCAGGCGCAGCAGCAGCAGCGGCAGCGACCTGAACGAATGGCTGGCACCGGCACGCGGCGTGGTACCGATCGAATCCGTCATCATGCACTCTCCTTGCGCGTGTCTCGTCGTTGGACTTGCGAGCTGGCCACCAGCCGGGCTTCGGTGAGTTCTTCGCGTTGCAGGTCGGCGGTGATTCGGCCCTGGCTCATGACCAGTACGCGATCGGCACCGCCGATGATCTCTCCCAGGTCCGAGGAGGCGTAGAGAATCGTAAGCCCGCTCTCGGCCAGGCGGTCGATCACCTCGAACAGCTCCCGCCGAGCCTTGATGTCGATCCCTCGGGTCGGCTCGTCGAGCAGCAGTATCCTGGGCTCGGTGAGCAGGTTCTTGCCCAGCACCGCCTTTTGCTGGTTACCGCCGGAAAGGGTCGAGACCAGCACGTCGGGATCGGATACCTTGATCATCAGCTCATCGATGCAGCGCGATACGTCGCGGCGCATCCTGCCCGAGCGCAGCCCTGTGATGCCTGCATAGCGCTCTAGGTTGGCCAGCAGCAGGTTGTCGGCGACCGAGCGATTGGGCACCAGGCCCAGCTTCTGTCGATCCTCCGGGACCAGCGCAATGCCTGCCCGGATCCGTTCGGCGATGGTGCCGTCGAGGGGGAGGCGTTGGCCCTCGATCTCGATCGTGCCCGCCAGCGCGCGGCGTAGGCCGATCAACGTCTCGAACAGTTCGGTTCGACCCGCACCCATCAGGCCGTAGAAGCCGACGATCTCGCCGCGCTTGATACTGAACGAGAGCCGTTTCAGCGCCAGACCGCCATTGACCCCGCTCGCCTCGAGGCCCTCGACCCGCAGCGCCACCGGGCGATCAGCGAAAGTGGCGGCGGCGCGCCCGTCGCGCAGCGGCCCTTCCATCTGCGCCCCGATCATGCGTGTCACCAGCCAGTCGACCGTCACCTCGCCCGCCGTTCCCGTACCGGCCAGATTGCCGTCGCGCAGCACGGTGAAGGTGTCGCCGATCTCGATCAGCTCTTCGAGCCGGTGCGAGATGTAGACGATCGAGACGCCCTGGCGCTTGAGTTCCTCGATCAGCGAGAACAGCACCCCGACCTCCGCCTTGCTGAGTGACGAGGTCGGCTCGTCGAGGATCAGAACGTCGACCTCGGAGACCAGCACCTTGGCGATCTCGACGATCTGGCGCTCGCCGATGCTGAGTTCCTGGACCAGCGCATCGACGTTGATCCGCTGGCCCATCCGCGTCAGCACCTCGGTGGCGATGCGGCGCTGCCGGTCGAGACGAACGGTGCCGACGGGGCCTTTCAGTTCCTTGCCGATGAACATGTTCTCGGCGACGTTGAGGTTGGCGCAGAGATTCAGCTCCTGATGGACGATGCCGATGCCACGCTTGATCGCTTCTCGGGGATGGGCGAGATGCAGCGCCTCGCCGCGGTAGTGGAGCGTTCCGGAAGTCGGCTGCTCGATACCGGCGAGAATCTTCATCAGCGTCGATTTTCCCGCACCGTTCTCGCCGATCAGCACGTTGACCTTGGCATGGTGGATGTCGAAGTCGACGCCCTTGAGCGCAACGGTGCCCGGATAGGCCTTGCGGATCGCACGGGCGCTGAGCACGATCCTGGGATCATCGTCCCGACACCGTTCGGCCGGGGCCGTCATGGCGCCACCTCCAGGCTTACCGGCACGATCCGCTGGGGCCCGCTCGGCCTCAAGTCGAAGACTCCGAGGAAGCGCACCCGCTGGCCCTCCAGCGTGCTGGCTGGATGGTCGGCATAGGCCTGGGCGAGGGCGCGCTGGTTGAGGGCCTGGGCGACGTCGGCGAACTGCATCTGGTTGGTGAAGCTGTCGAGTCCCATGCCCTCCATCGCGTCGCGCAGCGAGGTATCGACCACCAGCGGACCGGCGAACAGCTGGGCCGGGGTGTCGACGCCATCGAGCTCGAGCACGACCACGCCCATCGGCGTATCGGTGCGCACCTCGACCACACGGGCGCTGCCTTCGATCACATAGCGCGGCGTGCCGCTCGGCTGGCCGTATCGCTGGCGAGCGCCGTCCGGGTCCTCGGCAAGGGCCGCGAACAGGGTGGCTGCGTCGAGCTTGGCGCGCTCGAGCGTGGGGAGTACCTGCGTGCTCCACTGGTTATCGACGTAGGTCGCGGGGTCGAAACTGCCGACCGCGAACTTCTGATCGAGCCCTGCGCTATTGGCCGCAGTATCGCGTATCACCCGGCCGCTATCGGGATCGAGCGGACGCAGGGTGACCAATGGGCCGCTGGTCGACTCGAGCAGTACGAGCGACAGCGCCACCAGCGCGATGGGCAGGATGGGGAAGGGGAGTCGCCATCGATAGGTCGCCATCGTGTTCTCCGCAGGATGATGATCGGATGTTGGATGGCTGATCAAAGCGCACTGATCGAGATGATGTCATCATACCAATGGTCGATCATCCTAAGGTGTGATTGCCCGCCGCTCGCCCGCTCGACATTCTCTCCCGCAGCGCTTAGTCCTCCATCGACGTTCCAATCGTTGGAGAGGATGCCGCGCGCCGTCGGATCGTGACGAGGAGGCGCCATGGTGTGTGTACGCAAGAGTGCCATGCAGTGGCTGTACGGTACCGAGCAGCCGCCGACTCTGCCGCGTCGGGTGGATCTCGGCCCGTTGGGGTTCGATTGGTATGGCGAGACGATTCGGGCGTTGAGCTGGAATGGGCATGAGCTGGTTCGCGCGGTCTCGCTGGTGATTCGTGACGAAGACTGGGGCAGCTATGCGCCGACGGTGGTCGATTCGACGCTTCGGCACGGATCGAAGGGGTGGGAAATCGAGCACTTTTGTCGCATCGAGGATCATCTGGATGGTTCGACCTTGCTCGACAGCCGTTTCAGCGTACGGTTAGAAGCCCGAAGCGTGGTGGTCGAGGCGGTGCTCGATGCCCGCCGGCGCTTTGCCACCTGCCGGGCGGGGATCACCGTACTGCATCCGTTGCACGGAGTGGTCGGGGCACCGGTCAGCGTGACCCATACCGATGGCACGGTGAGCGAGAGCCGGTTTCCCGAGCTGATCAGCCCCTGCCAGCCTTTTTTTTCCATTCGTACGCTGCGCCATGCGCCGGCCGACGAGATCGAACTGAGGCTGCATTTCGAAGGCGACGTATTCGAGATGGAGGATCAGCGCAACTGGTCGGACGCTTCGTTCAAGACCTACAATCGGCCGCTGGCCTGGCCGACCCCCTATGCGATCGAGGCCGGTGATCGGGTCGAGCAGCGGCTGACGATCGAGATCATCGACCGGAGCACCGGGCGATGAGCGCTTCGCTGCGGGTCCAGCTGCGCGCGGCGGATCAGGTCAGGGTGCTGCCATCGCTCGGCTGTGGGCTGTGGCTCGAGACGTTCGATCCGGCTTTCGCCACCCGGTTGGGCCAGCTGCTGCGTCCTGCCCATCTCGACCTGCTGGCCGATGCGCGCAGGGCTGATTGGGAAGCTCGCCTGGACGCTGCGATGGCGCTCTGCGCCAAGATCGAAGCCCAGGCCTGGCTCTATCTGGTGCTGCCCGACGACCGGCCCGAAGCCGTGCTCGAGCGGTTGGCAGCGAGGCTCGATGGCAGCCCGGTCGCGGGTCTGCTGCTCACCCCGGCGGCCTATCTCAAGAGCTACCAGCCCGATGCCGTCTGGCCGAGTGGGCCTTCGCCCGCCGAACTCCTGGCGCTCGGTCGGAGGCGCTTTCCCGAGCTGGCGCTGGGCGGCGGTACGCCGACCTACTTCACCGAACTCAACCGCTGCCGGCCCGATCCCCAGGCGATCGATTTCATCACCCATGCCACCTCGCCGATCATCCACGCGGCGGATGATCGGTCGGTGATGGAAAGTCTCGAGAGCCTTGCCCATATCGTTCGTTCATGTCGGGCGTTGGCGCCTGGCAAGCCCTATCGGATCACCACCAGCGCGATCGGCGCCTGGACCAATCCCTATGGCCGGCGGCTGACACCTAATGATGGCCTGCAAAGGGTCACCCTGAGCGAGCGCGATCCTCGCCAGCGCGGTCTCTTCGCCGCCGCCTGGGCGCTTGGCTATCTTGCCGAGATCAGCCGGGTCGGTGGCGTCGATGCCCTGAGCCTGGCATCGCTGGGCGCGCCCTTCGCGCCCGCGACGCAGTTCCATCCCTATCCGCTCTACCTGGTGCTCGAGGGAGTCCTGCGCGGCAGTAGGCGACCTGCGCTGGAGATTGGGCACGCCGGCGGGAACAGGCTTGCCGCGGTCGGCTGGCACGAGTCCTCGGCGAAGGGCGAGCTGTGGTTGGCCAACCTATCGAGCGAACCGCTCGAGATCGAGCTGGCCGGGGCGCGGGTGGAGCGAGGCGCCGCGCTCGATCTTTCCTGCGTCGAGAGACTCTGTGCCGATTTCGGTTCACTGGAGTACGGCAGTTGGCAGGAGGCCCCCACGATCGCGCTGTCCCCCTTCGCTTCGCTGCGCCTGGATGTCGCACTGGCCGATCGAGCCGGGCCGGCGTAGCGGTTCAGTCGCCCCAGCCGACGATCAGCCCGGCCCGGCCGCGGCTGGCGGCGATCAGGCGCGCATTGGGTTCGTCGGTATGTTCGACCCAATCCCGCGCGGCTTCGGGCGATCGGCCGAAGCGTCGGTGCCTGCTTTCGAGCCGCTCTCGGCGCAGGCCGTCGTCGACTTCGAGAAACCAGCTCTGGTCGAGCATGGTCGCTACGCGGTTCCAACCCGGCTGCTCGAGCAGCAGGTAGTTGCCCTCGGTGATCACCAGCTCGACCTCGGGCTGCACTGCGATCGCGCCGGCCACTGGCTCTTCGATCTCGCGTTCGAAGGCGGGCGCGTAGACCACCTCATCGGTGCGCTGATGACGCAGACGCTGGAGCAGGGCCAGATAGCCGTCGATGTCGAAGGTATCCGGTGCGCCTTTGCGTCCCATGCGACCGAGCCTCGAGAGCTGGCGATTGGCGAGGTGGAAGCCGTCCATCGGTACGATGGCGGCGCGCTCTCCCAGGGCGGCGACAAGTGCTTCGGCGAAGGTCGACTTGCCCGCTCCGGGGGCGCCGCAGATGCCGAGCAGCCGCCGTTGCCCGGGTGTGCAAAGGGCGGCGGCGCGCTCGATCAGGGCCGCGGGCAGTGGGGGAGCGGGTGGCCGAGCGTGCAGGCCGGCGTGATGATCGAGCACTTGGATCTTCCTTGTGATGACGGTTTGGGGTCAGGCAATATACCCTAGCTGAATGTGTCCTGATCTCCGAGCCCCCATACGGTGGTGGCCGGGTGCCAGGGTGTTCTGGTCCGGGTCGCAGTGTCTGCGATGCGCGGTTGCCTCAGCGCTTTGCGGTACGGTAGCTGCAACGAATTCACTTGCGATGTTTGAGGCGTGGCCGGGAAGCTGTGCTAACATATGACGCCTCCCCCCCTTGATACTTAGCCGTCTAGCCACCATAAACCAAAGTGTCGGCAACGCGGTCCGAGGTTAGCTTCTCGTGTCGAAATTCCTGTCAGTCAAAGAAAAATGGTCACTGGAAGAACAGTTCGGGCAGATGCTTCGCGAACTGGATGAAAAGAAATCGCCAGCCAGGCGTGAAGAAGAGTTTGAATCCCGTCTGCACGCGCTGATGAGTGAATATGGCATAGCTGCCTCTACCATCGTCGAATGGTTCATGGCGGAGCGTCAGAGTTAGACCGGGCGGTCGATCGAATGGATCAACTCGATGTCGTTTCCCCTGTTGATTTCGCTTTCGTGCCGCCGATGTAAGAAGAGGCGGGGATGTAATCGTCCCAGGTTCGAAAAGTGCCGCTGTTGAGCTGAATAAGTGACTTTTGGACATGGCCCGGTCGGGTCCAGGTGCTATATTTTCCTAATCCGATGATGCCGGCTGATATTGTCTTTCGCATCGGCCCATTATCGGCCAGAGCCGCGACGCTTCTTTCGAACTCCATCGTGACTGATTGGAGCGTGGATCAATGCTCCTTCGCTTTCCAAGCCTGTCCATCGCGCGTCCGTGCCTGTCGGAAAACGAGCGGTCACTTCGATCCTTGGTGCATATCGCTCGCAGGCTCGTGTGCAAGAACGTAGAGAGCAGTGGATAACTCCCGCTCAGAGTAAGCGCCCTGAGCGCGGGAGCAGTCGATAATCCCGTTCGCGGTGAGCACCCGAGGAACGAGGGTAGTCGAACCATATCTCGCGCCAACCTGCGATTGCGCCGTGCCTCGCCGTCGAATTTTCGGGATGCGCACGAATTCGTCGAACCACGTCTCAAGCTGGGCGAACGGGTTTGGAAGGGCTGTTGGACGCGATTGCCCAATGGCGCTGTATTTGTATTGCGCACTCATCAGCATGGCGGCCAAGTGCCGCTGCATTCGTTGGAGACGTATTTCTATAATCTGGGGACGCTTTGCGTCTGATTATTTGGAAGGAATGTTATGGCTCGAGAAAGTACCTTGTCGATCAAGCAGAAATGGGCCCTGGATTCACAATTGGGCGAAATGCTGCGCAGTCTTGAAAAGCCGGCCGCCAATGATCAACGTTTCGAGAAACGCCTCAATGCGCTGATCGATGAGTACGGCATCGCTCATCAGGATGTCCTCGAGATCGTACTGTCGATGCGTGGCGCTTCGCGCTGACGCCCGCTATGGATGCTGGGCAAGGAAGGCCCGACCGGGCCTCGTCCATCGGGCTAGCACCGCCGCCCGGGGCGCATGGTCTTTCTTTGGCCTGCAAATCCCCGACTCTTGGGCGATGACAAGGCCGCGGCGCTGAACCAGTTCGACGAGTGGGATCGATCTCCCATCCATCGGATCAGGTCAGCGCCGCGGCCCGTTTCTTTCCAGACCTTTCTTTCCAAGGCTTTCTTTCCGGCACTTTGCCCCGCCCCGCGGCGGGGGCCGCTCAGGGCGCCTTGGTGCTGGCTACGTTGGTGTCGCGTAGCTGGCCGGTGAGCTGGGCGTAGTCGAGCAGGATCTCAGCGCTTTCCTGTAGCTGCGCCTGGTTGATCGGCGAATCGCTCTGGGGGGCAGTGTCGTCGTCATCCAAGGTTTCGGTCCAGCTCGCCAACGTCTCCAGTCCGAGCGCCTGACGCCGGCTATTCTCCAGGGCCAGCTGCTCCGCTTCCTGTGCCTGCATCTCACGGCGGCGCTGCTCGAGATTGAGGCTGACGCTGGTGTTCTGCTCGCGCAGGGTCTTGAGTAGCGAAGCTTCGCGCTGCAGATAACGGAAGTTCGGATTCTGCGCTGCGCGAACGGCATGCTGGTCGCGCAGGGTAGGCAGATAGGCGTCGAGGTTGCCGTAGCGGCGATAGTTGACCGGGCGCACGGTGTCCCACGGCAGCGCGTTGGGCAGTGCGCTCTCGCCGATCTCCTCGTCGCTGAACAGGGTCGGGAAGGTGATGTCCGGCTCGACCCCGCGCTCCTGGGTGCTCTCGCCGGAAATACGGTAGAACTTGGCGCGGGTCATGCGCAGCTCGCCGTGGCTCAGATCGCTCAGTGTCTGCACCGTACCCTTGCCGAAGCTCTGCGAGCCGAGCACCAGCCCGCGGCCGTAGTCCTGGATCGCGCCGGCGAAGATCTCCGAGGCGGATGCCGAAAGACGGTTGATCAGTACCGTGAGCGGTCCGTCCCAAGCGACGCCGCGGTCGGTGTCGCCGTAGAGATTGATGCGTCCGCGTGCGTCCCGCACCTGGACGGTGGGGCCGCGATCGATGAACAGCCCGACCATCGAGTTGGCTTCCTGCAGCGCGCCGCCGCCGTTGCCGCGCATGTCGAGTACGATACCCTGGACGTTTTGCGCCTTGAGCTTCTCGATCAGCGCGGCTACGTCGCGCGTGGTGCTGCGGTAGTTGGCCTGGCCCGATTGCCAGGCATCGAAGTCGACGTAGAAGGCCGGCACGGTGATCACGCCGACACGTTCGGTACGGCCATTGCGCTGCACCTCGATCACGTCGCTCTTCGCTGCCTGATCCTCGAGGTTGACCGTATCGCGGGTGATGGTCACGGTGCGGGTCTGGGTCACATCGAGCGCGCGCGCCGGGATTACCTCGAGGCGCACGGTGGAGCCCTTGGGCCCGCGAATCAGTTTGACCACGTCGTCCAGGCGCATGCTGACCACGCTGGTCATGTCGCCGCTGTCGCCCTGGCCGACGGCGATGATCCGGTCGGCGGGATGGAGCTGCCCGCTGCGCTCGGCGGGGCCGCCCGGCACCAGCTGCGCGACCTTCACGTACTCGTCTTCGGATTGCAGCATCGCGCCGATGCCTTCGAGGGAGAGGCGCATCTGGATGTCGAAGGACTCGCTCTGATCGGGCGACATGTACTCGGTGTGCGGATCGATCGAGCTGGTCGCGGCACCGAGGAACAGGCTCAGCACGTCCTCGTTGTTGGTCTGGCGCACGCGATTGAGCTGGTCGCGATAGCGGTTGACCAGCCGTCGGTTGATCTCGGCGTCGTCGATATCCGGCTCGGTGAGTTTCTGAGTCAGCGCCGCGTTCTTCATCCGCTTGGTCCACACCTGATCGAGTTCGCTGAACTCGTCGACCCAGTTGTTCACCTCGCCTTCGAAAGCGAGGCGTTCGTTGCCGGTGTAATCGAAAGTCGGGTTGGCCTCGAGCTGAGCGATCAGCCATTCGAGACGCTGTTCGAGACGGCTCTGGAACAAGCCGTAGAAGGCATAGACGCGCTCGAGCTCGCCCTGCTCCATGGCCTGGTTGAAGCCGGTACGCAGGTCGCCGAAGCGCTCTATGTCGGTGGAAAGCAGGTAGAGATGCTGCGGATCCATCATCTCGAGCATGCGAGCGAACGCTTTGCGCGACCAGGCCTCATCGAAGTTGATGTCTTCGTAGTGGCCGAAGCGGATCGACTGAGCGACTTCCCGGGAAGCCTGAGCGTCTTCCGCGGTGGGGGTGATTTCCGCCAGCGCGGGTATGGAGATCAGTAAGCACACCGCCATGGCGGCGATGCGCTGCATGATGACAGACGGGCTCATTAAAGAAGCACTCCCGGTTTGATGTACACTCTTGCATGTCTCAATTGAGAGGTCGTCCTTGCCTGCGATGTCGGTCGTATTGTTGGGCAAGTGGCGAATTGTAGCAGCTGATTGAGATCGCGCGCAGGGCATCGGCGGCGAAATCTCTTCACGTATAGAGCGTTGCGTGCGCCGGGCTTCGGCCCCGAAGGCGCGAGGGAGCTCCGAACGGCGACGAAAAGCCGTGGAGAAACACATTGGATGGCGCTCAAGACGTTCGTTCATTCGTCTCTCGTGTAGTCGAGCGCCGCTCATCAACCTGGGAGTTCCAATGGCTGAATCGCGGGTCATCGATCGACTTTTTGATTTCCTCAAGACATCCCCAACGCCCTGGCACGCAGTGGCATGCATGGCCGAGAGGCTCGAAGCGAACGGTTTCGAACGTCTTCGCGAGACTTCCTCCTGGTCGATATTAGCGGGCGGAAAGTATTACGTCACTCGTAGCGACGGCGCATTGATCGCCTTTCGCCTGCCGCAGGGCAAGCTTGAGTCGCTGCGGATGATGGGGGCGCACACCGACAGCCCCCAACTGAGGCTCAAGCCGCGGCCGCTGGTGCGCTCGCGCGATTGGCTCCAGCTCGGTGTCGAGGTGTATGGGGGAGCGCTGCTCAACCCCTGGTTCGACCGCGATCTCGGCATCGCCGGCCGCGTGCAGCTGCGTCGCGCCGGCAGGATCGAGCCGCTGCTGGTCGATACACGTCGCGCCGTGGCGGTGATCCCAAGCCTTGCGATCCACATGGATCGCGAAGCCAACCAGGGCCGGTCGGTCAATGCCCAGACCCAGATGGCGGCGGTGCTCGCCTCGCTCGAAAGCTGCGTCGACCAGAGCGTCGAGACGCTGATCGCGCGGCTGATCGAAGAGCAGTATGGAGAATTCGACGCCGAGGTACTGGATTTCGAGCTTGGCCTCTACGATCGCCAGCCGCCGGCGCAGATCGGTCTCGAGGGCGAGCTGTTCGCCAGCGCCCGGCTCGACAACCTGCTGTCTTGCTTCTGTGCGCTCGAAGCGCTGCTCGATGCAGACGGTAGCCAGGGTGCGCTGCTGGTCGCCAATGATCATGAAGAGGTCGGCAGCTCCAGCGCCAGCGGCGCGCACGGCACTTTCCTCGCCGATGTGCTGGCGCGACTCAACGAGAGCGTCGGTGAAGGTGGTGAGCAAGGGCGGGTACGGTTGGTCCAGCGCTCGCGGATGATCTCCTGCGACAACGCCCACGGCTTGCATCCCAACTTCGCCGACAAGCACGATGCCGGCCATGGACCGAAGCTCAACGGTGGCCCGGTGATCAAGGTCAACGCCAACCAGCGCTATGCCACCAGCAGCGCCACCGCCGCGCTGTTTCGCGACATCTGCCAGAGTGTCGAGGTCCCGGTGCAGACCTTCGTCACCCGGGCCGACATGGGCTGCGGCAGCACCATTGGGCCGATCACCGCCAGCGAGCTCGGTATCGCCACGCTCGATGTCGGCATCGCGCAATGGGCGATGCACTCGATCCGGGAAACCGCCGGCAGCGCGGATCCCGCTTATCTGATCCGCGCGCTCACCGCCTTTTGCGAGCGCTCGGAACTCGACTGAGGCTCGTCCCAGCCCGCCTGCCTGGCAATGGCCAAGACGGGCGGGCCCAGCGGGTGCGCGGGAGATGCCTGGGGGGCCAGCGCTTCAGTCAGTCGCGGTACCCAGCGCGGTGACGCACTGGCGTAGCGCCGCCTCCAAGGCGATCTCATTTTTGCCAAACCGCCGGGCCGGCGCCGGGATCGCCAGAGCATGGCGCTCGGCGAGGCCCAGTTCGACCACGCACGCCAGGGCGCAGACGTCTTCGGCATGCTCCTCGCGGTCGTAAGCCACGCCGCCACGGCGTATCGCCTGGATCTCGGCCAGCAGCGCCTGTGGCGACGTCGTGCTGTGCGGGGTGGGCGCCACCAGTGGGCGCTCGGCCAATGCGATGATGTCGGCATCGACCCATTCGGCGAGGAAGGCTTTGCCCGGTGCGGTGCAGTGCAGCGGATAGCGGCTCCCCAGCGCCACCTCGATGCGTACCTCCCGCTGGGCCACGATCTGATCGACCAGCACCGCGGCGCCGTCGCGCAGCGCCCAGACGTCAACGGTCTCTCCGGTAGCCCGGGCGAGCGCTTCGAGGTGCGGGCGCAGGCGATCGCGCACATTCTGGTGGGCAGCGGTGGCCAGGCGCATCAGCGCTGGACCCAGGCGTACCAGGCCATCGTCGATGGCGACGAGTTGTTCGACCGCGAGCGAACCTACCAGCCGCTGCACCGTGGTCCTCGGCAGGGCGCTGGCGCGGGTGACCTGCGCGATCGTGAGGCCAGCCGGAGCCTGTTCCAGGGTGCGCAGCACGCGGGCCGCACGGGCGATCACCGCGCGGCAGCCCTCGTCCTTACTGCGCTCCATGGAGGGAGCGTGGGCACCCTCGAGCAAGCTTCGGTTCATGTATTCCACCCTGGATGTCCATTATTCGGTCACTATAACCACTATTCGGATATATTGGTCTCTCAATCGGTCACTCTGGCAGCACCCATGTCGACGCGTTCATCCTCCCCGGTTTCTCACCGTGGGCTGATCCTGATTCTGGCCATGCTCACGGCCTTTGCCCCCTTCGCCACCGACATGTACCTGCCGGGCTTCGGCCAGATGGCGCTGGCCTTCCACACCGATAACGGCCGCATCGAGTCCACGCTGTCGGCTTTTTTTCTTGGCTTGGCGCTGGGGCAGGCGCTCTACGGCCCGTTGATCGACCGCTTCGGCCGGCGCGTTCCGCTGCTGATCGGCGTCGGGCTGTTCATCGCCACCACCATTGGCTGCCTGCTGACGCGGGACATCTCGGTCTTCACCGCACTGCGCGTGGTGCAAGCGATCGGGGGCTGTGCCGGCATGGTCATTGGCCGGGCGATCGTCAGTGACCTGTTCGACTCCAGCGAGAGCGCGCGGGTGCTTTCGCTGCTGCTGATGCTGGTGACGCTGGCACCGATCGTGGCCCCGCTGCTGGGCGGATGGATATTGATAATCGCCGGCTGGCAGGCGATTTTCGTGTTCATGCTGGTGTTCGCGCTGATCTGCGGGGTGCTGGTCTGGTTCCATGTGCCCGAGACCTTGCCATCCAGCCGGCGAACGCCGCTCAGGCTCTCGCAGGTCATGCGTACCTATGGCGAGCTGTGCCGACGCCCGGCCTTCATCGTGCCGACGCTGGTGGGCGGGCTGGCGCAGGCCTGCATGTTCGCCTTCATCACCGGTTCTCCGTTCGTCTTCATGGGGCTGTTCGACGTCGGCGAGCAGCAATACGGTTGGCTGTTCGGCCTCAACGCACTGGGCGTCGTCGCTTGCGCCCAGGCCAATCGGATCGGGCTGCGCCGCTGGCCCGTGCAAAAGCTGCTGGGCGCGGCACTCTGTCTCAACCTGGTGGCCGGCCTTGCGCTGGTGGCCAGTGCGCAGACCAGCCATTTGGTCGTGCTGATGGTCCCGCTGTGGGTCGCCATCGCCTCGCTCGGCTTCATCGGCGGCAACGCTGCGGCCGTCGCGATGGACGCCAGCGGAGAGCACGCGGGCAGCGGCTCTGCGCTCATCGGTACGCTGCAATTCGGCTGTGCTTTCCTGGTCAGCAGCCTGGTCGCCGCCGCGCAGAATGGAACGGCCTATCCGATGGCGCTGGCCATTGCCGCGGCGGGGCTCCTGGCCACCGTGCTGTGGTTCGCTACGGCGCGGATCAGACGTTGAGCAGGCGATGCCGGCGTGCGGCATGGCTTCGGCATTCCCAGGCGGGGCATGAAGCGGCGCGGCTGAGTTGCTCCACCGGCGCAGTCCAGCGAAGTGCTGGTGGGCTTGAGTCATCGCGGAACGAAAAAAACCGCCCCGCGACTGAGCGCGGGGCGGTTGGAAATCTTGGTGGCTACGCCCTGATTCGAACAGGGGACCCCATCATTATGAGTGATGTGCTCTAACCAGCTGAGCTACGTAGCCGCTTTCGATGGCTGCGCATCTTACTGATCCGCCTGAATAAGGTCAACTCTCACAGTAAAAAATCCCTCATCCCGCAGGGCGAGCGGGCACCGCCTGTGCCAAGCTGGACGAGGCGGAAGAAAGCCGACGGGCATGAGGAGACCGCATGGAGCGCGAGAAGTGAAGGCAAGTGGAGAGTGGATACCTGCGCTGGGCGTCGCAGCGGCCCGGGAGGGCGACAGGGAGAGGCGGGATGCCTGAGCTTTCCGTGCTGATCGAGCACTACGGCTACATCGCGATCCTGGTCGGCTGCCTGTTCGAAGGCGAGACCGTGACCATTCTCGGCGGTATTTCCGCTCACCAGGGGTGGTTGAGCCTGCCTGGGGTGATCTTCTGCGCCGGTCTCGGCGGTGCGCTGGGCGACCTGACCCTGTTCTTGCTCGGGCGGCGCTATGGCGAGCGGCTACTGGCCCGCCTCAAACGCGACCCGGCGAGGATCGAGGCGCTGCGCGCGAGCGTGCGCCGGCACCAGGACCTGGCGGTGTTCGGCGTGCGCTTTCTCTACGGCCTGAGACTGGTGGGCCCATTGGTGATCGGCGCCAGCGGGGTAGGGCTTTGGCGCTTCGTGCTGTTCAACCTGCTCGGTGCCGCCACCTGGGCGACGCTGTTCGTTGTCGGCGGCTATCTGTTCGGCACGGTGCTCGCACGGGTGCTGGGTGATCTGGAGCACCATCTGCTCTGGCTGCTGCCGCTGGCGGTGGTGCTGGCTTTGTTCATCCGCTGGAGGCGTCGCAGGCGAGCTAAGGGGGGTTAATCCTCGCTATCCGCCTTGCCATCGATCGGCGACATCGGGTGATGGGTCGAGTAGTCGCGCTGCTGCGATTCGCTCAGCGGCGTGCGGTGCAGCAGCGGCCGGTTGAGCGCATCGCGCCAGGCTCGACGCAGGCCGCGCTGGACGTCATCGAATACCTGCTGGGAGATCAGCCGATCGGCGACCATCCCCTCCATGCTCTCGCTGCTCTGGCGCAGGGCGAGCAGCCTCAGCATGCGGTATTCGAGCTGATAGGCGCGCGGGCCGAACTGGGCCTCGATCTCGCGGATCACCTGGTCGACGGAGTTGATCCGGATGTCGAGCACCGCGTCGAGCAGTGCGCTCATCCGCTTGCCGAACAGCGGTGCCAGCCGCTTGACGTTGTAGTCACGCAGCTCCTCGAGCACCGCGCGGCGGCAGATCAACAGCTCGAAGCGGTCGGTGAGCAGCAGCGACAGCGGCCAGCGCAGGTGCAGGTAGCGGTGCATCCAGGTGCTGAACTTGAGCCAGATGCTCGGGTCGAGGATCTTGCGCGCCTCGCGGTTGTAGCCGATCCGGCCATCGCTGCGGGCGGCGTCGATCATTCGTCCACCGTTGTGCATCATTGCGTCGAGGTTGCGCACGTTGGTCACACCGCTGCCGTAGCGCGGGATCAGGTCACGCTCGCGAGTCGCCAGGGTGACCAGGGCGATCGCCAGTCGATCGCGTTCGGGCAGCGCCTGGTCGAGGTCGAAGGGCGCGGCTTCGATCGCCATATCACGGCGATAGCGCGCATTGACCGCATCGACGATCGAGGAGGCGATGTGGAAAGTCGCCGCGCTACGCTGTACCGCGCTCTCGACCTCGATGGTCGAGAGCCGGATCGCTTGCTGCTGCAGTGCGCTATCCTGCGCGCTCAGCTGGTCGAGCTTGAGTGCGCGGATCACCGGGCGCAGGGTCGAGCCATTGATCAGCAGGCTGAACAGCACGAAACCGGTGGCGAGGATCGCGACGAAGTGGCGCACCTGCTCGGGAAGGTTGGTCTGTTCGGCGATCCCCAGTGCCAGCACCAGGGTCACCGCGCCACGCAGCCCGCCCCAGGTGATCGCCAGCTTGTAGCTGGCGCTGATCGGTGCGGAGAGCTTGAGCCGGCTGAGCACTGGCAGGAAGCCGAACAGCACCAGCAGGCGGGCGAGCAGGGTGGCGACGACCACTACCGCGAGCAGCGGCAGCCACGCGAGACTGATGCCCTCGAGCATCCTCGGTACCTGCAGGGTGGCGATCAGGAACACCGCGGCACCGGCGAGCGAGGCGATCTGCCCCCAGAGCAGCTGCAGGTGCGTCCAGTTGACCGGCGAGGTGCGGGTGCGCCCCAGCCCGCTCAACACAAGCCCTGCCGCGACCACCGCGACCACTCCCGAGACGCCGAGACTTTCACCGATCAGGTAGACCGGGTAGGGCAAGGCCAGGGTCAGCGCGGTCTGCGCCTTGCCATCATTTCCGATCAGCGCCAGCGCCGCCGCACCGAGCCGCCCGACCAGCGCGCCGAACAGCAGGCCGCCGCCGAAGGCGATCGACAGCGCCCAGGCGCCCGCCTGCCAGGTCGCGGCGGCCGCATCGCCGGTCAGCGCGGCGACCAGCACCCCGACGATCGCGATCGCCGCGGCGTCGTTGAGCAGGCTTTCTCCCTCGACCAGGCGAATCAGCCGCGCCGGCGCACCGACGTTGCGGAAGATGGCGATCACCGCCGCCGGGTCGGTGGTGGCGATCACCGCGCCCAGCAGCAGCCCCGCGGTAAGCCCGGCACCGCCGAGCAGCCACATCGATACCCCCACCATGCCGGTGGCGACGAACACCGCCACCACCGCGAGCAGCAGGATCGGCGCCGCATCCGGCACCATCTCGCGGACGTCGACGCTGAGCGCGGCCTGGAACAGCAGCGGCGGCAGGAAAATCCACAGATAGGCCTCGGCAGGCAGCCCCGACGACAGCAGCGGCTCGAACAGCGCCGCTGCAGGCTCCGGCCAGAGCGTCGAGAAAGTGGCGTAGGCGAGTCCCAGCGCGATACCGGTCAAGGCCAGCAGGGTGGCTTCCGGAAAAGCGGTGCGCGAGGAGACGCTCTGCACCGCGGCGATGATCAACAGCACCAAGCCGCCGAGCAGCAGCAGATTGAACAGCACTTCCATCGATGCAACATCCCCGCGCGATAAAGCCTGGATTCAAGTATCGATCCGTTGGCGAATCGGCGCCAGCGCCTTCGCATGTGGGTATCGAAGCAGCGCAGCTCGAGGAGGTGGACGGGGCCGCGCCAACGCAAACCGCCCACCGTCGTCGACGGTGGGCGGTTGAGTCGGGATCGCAGCGGCGGTTCAGACGTTGAAGCGGAAGTGCATCACGTCGCCGTCCTGGACGATGTAGCTCTTGCCCTCGAGGCGCCACTTGCCGGCATCCTTGGCGCCTTGTTCACCCTTGTAGTGGATGAAGTCGTCGTAGCCGATCACCTCGGCGCGGATGAAGCCTTTCTCGAAGTCGGTATGGATCACCGCGGCGGCCTGGGGCGCGGTGGCGCCGACCTTGACCGTCCAGGCGCGCACTTCCTTGACCCCGGCGGTGAAGTAGGTCTGCAGGCCCAGCAGGGCGTAGCCGGCGCGGATAACTCGGTCGAGCCCCGGCTCTTCCATGCCCAGTTCGCCGAGGAACATCGCTTTCTCCTCGGGGTCGTCGAGTTCGGCGATCTCGGACTCGAGCTTGTTGCAGACCGCGACCACCAGGGCGTTCTCGGCGGCGGCGATTTCACGCACCACTTCGAGGTGGGGGTTGTTCTCGAAGCCGGTCTCGTCGACGTTGGCGATGTACATGGTCGGCTTGAGGGTGAGGAAACCGTAGCCGCGTACCAGGGCGAGTTCGTCCGCCTCGAGGCCGAGCGAGCGCAGCGGCAGGCCTTCGGCGACGTGGGGCTGGATGCGCTCGAGCAGCGCCTTGGTCGCGACCGCTTCCTTGTCGCCGCCCTTGGCCATGCGGGTGAGGCGCTGGATGCCGCGCTCGACGCTGTCGAGATCGGCGAGCGCCAGCTCGATGTTGATCGTCTCGATGTCGGCGCGTGGGTCGACCTGGTTGGCGACGTGGATCACGTTGTCGTCGTCGAAGCAGCGCACCACGTGGGCGATGGCGTCGGTCTCGCGGATGTTGGCGAGGAACTGGTTGCCGAGGCCTTCGCCCTTGGAGGCGCCGGCGACGAGGCCTGCGATGTCGACGAATTCCATGGTGGTCGGCACCACCCGCTCGGGCTTGACGATCTCCGCCAGCGCGTCGAGGCGCGGGTCGGGCATCGGCACGATGCCGGTGTTGGGTTCGATGGTGCAGAACGGGAAGTTCTCGGCATCGATCCCGGACTTGGTCAGGGCGTTGAAGAGGGTGGACTTGCCGACGTTGGGAAGGCCGACGATGCCGCAGTTGAAGCCCATGGCGAGATCCTGGAGAAATGTGTTCGTGAACGGTTGTGGCGGCCAGCGCCGCGCGAAAGGCGCAGTCTACACCAGCGCGCCGCTGGCTTCAGTGGCAGGGTGTATCCACCCTGATGCCGAGGCGGGCTGCGATGAGCGAAAACGCGGCCGGTCGGCTAGAACTTGCTCGCGTGCAGCCGGTTCATCGCCTTGGCCCAGTCGCCGGAGAGCGCGTAGGGCAGGGCGTCCAAGGCGGCGTCTATGCTCTCGTCGATCGCTAGGCGCTCCGCCTTGCCGGGCAGGCCGAGCACGTAGTCGACCACCTTGGCGGCGTCCCCGGGGTGGCCGATGCCGATGCGCAGGCGATGGAAGTCCCGCGCGTTGCCGAGCGCGCTGATGATGTCGCGCAGGCCGTTGTGCCCGCCATGGCCGCCGCCTTGCTTGAATCGCGACTGGCCAGGCGGAATGTCGAGCTCGTCGTGCGCGATCAGCAGCGCCTCGGGGGCGAGCTTGTAGAACTTGGCCAAGAGCGATACCGCCTGGCCGCTGTGATTCATGTAGGTGGCCGGTACCAGCAGGTGCAGCTCGTGGCCGTCGAGGTTGAGCTTGGCGTAGTCGCCGAGGAACTTGCGTTCGGGACGCAGCGAAATCCCCGCGCGCCGGGTGAGCAGCTCGATGAACCAGGCACCGGCGTTATGGCGGGTATCGGCGTACTTGGCGCCGGGATTGGCGAGGCCTACGATCGCGCTGACCTGGGACGGCGGCATCGGTTGTTCTCTCGGTGACAGGGGTATCCGTAAAGGGGCATCGCGACACCGTCGCAGGCCTCTGACCGTCTGAAAAGACGAAACCCCGGGCGCCTCGTCGAGGCGTCCGGGGTCGCGGACAACGGCCTTACTCGGGGCTGTTGTCGGTGTTGCCCGCGTCTGCCGCTGCGGCTTCGTCGTCTTCGCCAGCGCCGCCGGCCGGACGGGTGACGGTGACCACGCCGATGTTGTGGTCATCGCCATGGCCGAGCGCGACCAGGCTGACGCCCGCCGGGGTCTTGATGTCGGAGAGGTGCAGGGTGTCGCCGAGGCCCAGTGCGCTGACGTCGAGTTCGAGATACTCGGGGATGTTCTTCGGCAGGCAGCTGACTTCGACGTCGGTGGCGAGAATGTGCAGTACGCCGCCGTCTTCCTTGACGCCCTTGCAGCTTTCTTCGTTGGCGAAGTGCAGCTGGACGGTCAGGGTGATCTCTTCATTGGCGCTGACGCGCATGAAGTCGGCATGGGTGATCAGCGGCTTGTACGGATGGCGCTGGAGATCACGGACGACGACCTGCTCGGTCTTGCCTTCGACGTCGATGTTGATGATCGAGGAGAAGAAAGCTTCGTCTTCGACCATCTTGTACAGCGCGGGCTTGTCGATCGCGATCGGGGTCGGCTGGGCGTTGCCGCCGTAGATGATCGCGGCGACGCGCTCGTTCACACGGCGCAGGCGGCGGCTCGCACCTTTCCCCAGCTCCGAGCGAACGACAGCGGTGAGATTGTAGTCGTGCTTCATGGATGAATCCTCTTGGGCGCCTGTCGGCGCTCAGTCTATGTAAGCGAATACCCGGCCAGGGTCCGCGACCAGACCTCGACCGTTTCGCGGTTCGGGCGGCGTGGCGCCGCCCCTTCTCCCGCGCGCTGTTCCTCGATCGATCAGTGGAACATCGCGCTGACGGATTCTTCGTTGCTGACCCGGCGGATCGCCTCGGCGATCAGCCCGGCCACCGACAGCTGGCGAATCTTGCCGCAGCGTCGGGCGTGCTCGGCGAGCGGGATGGTGTCGGTGATCACCAGCTCGTCGAGCAGCGAATTGTTCACGTTGTCCACCGCTGGACCCGAAAGGATCGCATGGGTGGCATAGGCCAGCACCCTGGTGGCGCCGTGGGCCTTGAGCGCCTCGGCGGCCTTGCACAGGGTGCCCGCGGTATCGACCATGTCGTCGACCAGGATGCAGGTCCGGTCGCGCACTTCGCCGATGATGTGCATCACCTGGGCCTGGTTGGCCTTGGGGCGGCGCTTGTCGATGATCGCCAGCTCGACGTTGAGCTGCTTGGCCACCGCGCGGGCGCGAACCACGCCGCCGATGTCCGGAGAGACGATCACCACGTCTTCGTAGTTCTGCCGCTCGATGTCGTCGAGCAGGATCGGCGAGCCATAGACGTTGTCCACCGGCACGTCGAAGAAGCCCTGGATCTGGTCGGCATGCAGGTCCATGGTCATCACCCGGTCGACGCCGGCCTTGACCATCATGTCGGCGACCACCTTGGCCGAGATCGGCACGCGGGCGGAGCGCACGCGACGGTCCTGGCGGGCGTAGCCGAAGTAGGGGACCACTGCGGTGATGCGTGTCGCTGACGCGCGGCGCAGCGCGTCGACCATCAGGATCAGTTCCATCAGGTTGTCGTTGGTGGGCACGCAGGTCGACTGCAGGATGAAGACGTCCTTGCCGCGGACGTTTTCGTTGATCTCGACGGCGATCTCGCCATCGCTGAACTGTCCTACGGTCGCATGGCCTAGACGATTATCGAGGCACTCGGCGACCCGGCGGGCCAGTTCGGGGTGGGCGTTCCCGGCGAAGACCATCAATTTGGACACAGCGCAGCCACCTTTGGATGCTTATGGAATCTCGAGAGTGGTGTTGGTGCCAGGCGTTTTGGATCGGTGCGCGCCGAAGAGACAAAGAGGCGCTGAATGAAATGGCTGGGGTACCAGGATTCGAACCTGGGAATGCCGGTACCAGAAACCGGTGCCTTACCACTTGGCGATACCCCAGCAACCGACCTACCTGTCATGCTCGACCGACTGGAGCGAGACATGAAGGGAAGAGACGTCACTCGAACCCGCCGACGGTGTCGTCGAGCTCGGCGCAGAATCTTAAGGGTCGCGGTTCGATTCGTCAAGGCGATTTCGGCGTTCGACCTCGACGCCGTGCCTGGACCGCTCCCCGCGCGCCCTCCCTGCAGCGCGCGCCATACTAATCATTGGCCCTGGGGGTGTCAATTTGATCCCGACCCCGTTGACGCGCAAGGCGAGGGGCGCGGCGGCAGGGCAGCGTCGCGCCGGAACCGGTCAGGAGCCGGTCTGGTTGGGCTGCCATTGGGTGACCACCAGGGTGGCGATCAGGTCGCCGTAGCTCATCCTCAGCCGTCCCGGCAGCCAGTAGCCCGCAGCGTAGCTCCACTGACGATACTCGATGTTCCAGCCGTCCTGAGTGATCGCCTGCGGGAAGCCCTGTGCATCGACCTCGACCTGGCTCGGCGAGCGTGGGTCGGGCAGGCCCCGCACCCAATGGTCGAGCGAGGAGATCGGCAGCGACCAGCCCATGCGCTGCTCCATCAGGTCTTCAGGCGTGGCGGCGGAGAACCGGCCATCACCGTTTTCGAGCGTGATCCCGCCCTGTTCGCCGGTCAGCACGTTGCGGCCAACGCCGAACGGGCCGGAGATCAGCATCCGATAGCCGGTGTCCTGCTGGACCCAGTCGAGGTTGGCGCTGCGGCTCTGCTGCGGCGAGCGCAGGCCGATCTTGCCGGTCAGGGTCCAGCGGTCGAGGGCCTCGATCCGGCTCAGCTGGTGCTCCCAGTCTCCCTGGGCCCGGTCGACCTCGGGGGAGGGGGGCTGGCTGGCGCAGCCGGCGAGCAGGGTCAGCAGCAGGGTGAACAGATAGAGGTGCATACGTTTCATCGCGGAGGTTCTCCTTTTCCAGGCGATGAGGGGGACGATTCGCTGGCGCTGCGCGAGTCCAGCCAGGGCTGGCTTTCGATCAGCGCATCGATGTGCGGGTGAGGCTCGGGGCGGGCCAGGCTGCGCTCGACCAGCTCACGGGCGCGGTCGCGCTGGTCCAGCGCGATCAGCACGCAGGCCAGGTGGGCGGCGATCTCGTCGTCCGGCATCAGTTGGTGGGCACGCTCGAGCAAAGGCAGCGCCCGCTCCGGCTCGTCGAGGCGAAAGTGGGTCCAGCCGAGGCTGTCGAGGATCGCGGGATTGTCCGGGGCGAGGGCGTGGGCGCGTTCGAGCATGCCGAGCGCCTCCTGGTAGCGGTCGGTCAGCTCGGTGAGCGAGTAGCCGTAGGCATTGAGCACTTCGGGGTCGTCCGGATGGCGTTCGAGCAGGGTGCGCAGGTCTCGCTCCATCCCCGCCGCGTCACGGCGTTCGATCGCGCGAAAGGCGCGGATGAACAGCAGCGGGTCGTTGTCCGGCGCGCGTGCGGCGACCGCGCGGTCGAGCAGTGCGTCGGCATCGTTGGTGCGCCCGGCCTGGTCGAGCAGGGAGATGCTCATGTCGAGCAGTGGCGCATCCTGCGCCGGTACCGCCCGGCGCTGCGCGGCGAGGAAGGCCAGCGCGGCATCGATTCCCCGCCGCTCTTGCAGCAGTTGGGCCACACGCGCGCGCGAGGGCAGGAAGCTTTCGCTCTCGGCGGGCACGGCGCGGTAGCGCTCGATCGCGGCGTCCAGGTCTTCGCGCTGCTCCGCGGCGAGCCCGAGCAGCGACTGGACGCTGCCGTCGGTCGGCACCCTGGCTGCCAGGGGGGCGAGCAGGGCCTCCGCACGCTGGGGTTGCTCCTGCTGCAGATAGACCCGGGCGAAGGCGAGGCGCAGTTCATCTTGATCGACGGGTTGTTCGAGCAGGCTCTTGATCTCTCGATCGGCCTCGTCGAAGCGTTCGAGCATGATCAGCGTCTGCACCGCGGCGAGGTTGAAGCGCAGATCCCGTGGCGCCAGCCGCTGGCCGTGGCGGGCATCCTCGAGGGCGCGCTCGGGCTCTGCGCTCCTGCTCGCTATCTGGCTCGAGGCCAGCCATACCGACGGCAGCTCCGGCCAGCGCTCGCGCAGCCGCTCGATCTCGGCCAGGGCGGCCTCGCGCTGGCCTCTGCGCTCGGTGAGCAGCGCCCTGGCGACCTGCGGGATCGGATGGTCTGGTTGGGCCTCGATATGAGCCGCGAGCTGGGCGTCGAGGGCATCGAGGTCGGCCCCCTGCTCGGCCGCGCTTTCGATCATCGCCTCGAACTGCAGGGTCTCGCCCGCCGTATCGAGTACGAGCGCCTGGCGCAGCGCCTCTTCCCAGTCGCCTCGTCGAGCGGCGGCGTCGACCAGCAGCCGGCGCATCGAAATGCTCTCCTGCGGGTTCGGCTGCGCCTGGCCATCGTCGACCTGGCGTGCCCACTGCTCGGCGACGCGCTCGAGTAGCGCGGAGTCGCCGGTCGCCTGGGCGATCTCGCCTGCCCGGCGGATCAGCTCGAGATTTTCGTAGCGCTCGCCGACGGAGAGATAGCGCTGGGCGGCGAGGCCGAAATCACCGCTGTAGAGCGCGAACTCGGCTTCGAGCAGTGCGCTCAGCGAGGCGGCGTCGAGGCCTGCCTCCCCGGCAGTCGCCGGGGCGGCCTGGATGGGCCAGGGCGCGAAGGCCAGGCTCAGCGCGAGCAGCAGGGAGGTGCGAGAGATTCGTTTCATTCCGGCCTCATGCCAGGGCTGCTTGGCAAGACCGGCAGTGCGCGGCCATGCGGGGAGAGTTCACCGCGAACGGCGCTCGCCGGCCCGGTATGGCAAGCGCCGGTCGGGAGCTCTTGCGTGTGGAAACGGTGGGAAGGATCGATCATGTAGCCAGCATAACGGCTCTCTTCGAGGGCGACCATAGCGCGCCCCTCGAGGCGAGCGCGCAGCGCAGCGCTCGCTCTGTAACGATAGCCCGGCGCAATCGCTTCCATAGCACCAGCAGCCGCGGTGTTCTCAAGGTCTGTGCGTGGGTGGGAGAAGAAAGTATCGCTATGCTAGAATGCTCGGCGTCGACAAGAGGCGCGGTCGCGCCATCCATCTTGGTAAGTTGATCATCTGCGCGTTCGCGCCGTCCTCGCCGTATCCGGCGTGGGACATCGCCATGCGGCTCGTGCCCGAACGCTGGAAGTGCCGGACCGCTGAGAGCTCGGTTCGACTCGACGCTTGAAAAAGACGGGCATCATGACGCTTCTGATTCTGGGCACCAATCATCGTACCGCTTCGCTCGATCTGCGCGAGGCGGTGGCCTTTTCGCCTGAGCAGCTCGAGCAGGCCCACGCCGAACTCGTCGCCCTTGAGGGCGTCGATGAGGCGGTCATCGTCTCGACCTGCAATCGCACCGAGCTGTACCTCAGCGGCGAAGGCCTCGACGCGGGGTTCGGCGCGCGGGCGTTCGCTTGGCTCGCCGGTTTTCACCGGGTGGCACAGGCTTCGCTTCAGGAGTGCTTCTACCTGCACGTCGGCGATCGCGCGGCCAGGCACCTGATGCGGGTCGCCTGCGGGCTCGACTCGATGGTGCTCGGCGAGCCGCAGATTCTCGGCCAGATAAAAGGCGGCTATCAGCTCGCGCGGCGCTACGCTACGCTCGGCGGCCCGCTGGAGCAGCTGTTCCAGTACGCGTTCTCCACCGCCAAGCAGGTGCGCACCGAAACCGGCATCGGCGAGAACCCTGTGTCGGTCGCCTATGCGGCGGTGAATCTCGCCGGGCGAATCTTCGACGATCTATCTCATTCGCGCGCGCTGCTGATCGGCGCTGGTGAGACCATCGACCTGGTCGCCCGGCATCTGCGCGAGGCCGGTATCCAGGGGCTGATCATCGCCAATCGCACCCAGGCCCGCGCCGAGCGGCTCGCCACCGAGGTCGGCGGCGTCGCCGTCGGCCTGGAGGAGGTGCCCCAGGCGCTCTCCTGCGCCGACATCGTGATCACATCCACCGCAAGCCCGCTGCCGGTTCTCGGCAAGGGGGCGGTCGAGAGCGCGCTGAAGGTGCGCCGCCATCGTCCGATCTTCATGGTCGACATCGCCGTGCCGCGCGACATCGAACCCGAGGTCGGCGAGCTCGACGACGTCTTCCTTTATACCGTCGACGATCTCAACGAGATCATCGACGAGAACCGCCGCAGCCGCGAGGTCGCCGCCACCCAGGCCGAGTCGATGATCGACGAGCGGGTCGACGAGTGGCACCGCGATCGCCGCGAACGCGGGGCGGGACAGCTGATCCGGCGCCACCGTCGTCAGGCCGAGGCGCTGCGCCAGGCCGCCGAGGCCCATGCGCTGGCCCAGCTCGAGCGTGGCGAGGACCCCCAGGACGTGATCCGCAGGCTCTCTCACCAGCTCACCAACAAGTTGCTCCATGGTCCCACCGCGCGGCTGCGTGCCGCCTCGGGTGCCGAGCGCCAGGACATCATCGCCGCCGCCGAGGCGCTGCTGCTCGACGAAGCCGCGAGCGACGCCTTCGACGCCGCGGAGATCGACGCGCTGAAGCCCGGCGCGCACTGCCCCATTGGTGCCCACTCTCAGCAGGTCCCCTAGATGAAGGATTCACTACGCGCGCGCTTCGAGCGTGCCGCGGAGCGTTTCGAGGAACTTTCGGCGCTGCTCTCCGAACCCGAGGTCATCCACGACCAGGCCCGCTTTCGCAGCTATTCCCGCGAGTATGCCGAGCTCGACGAGCTGGTCCAGGTCTGGCGCCGCTACGTTGGCCTCGAGGAGGAGCGAGAGGGCGCGCGTGCGATGGCGAAGGACGACGATCCCGAGATGCAGGCGATGGCCGAAGAGGAGCTGGAGTCGCTGAACGCCGGGCTCGAGGCGCTCGAGCTCGAGCTCAAGCGCCTGCTGGTGCCCAAGGACCCCGACGATGAGCGAGGGGTGTTCCTCGAAGTGCGCGCCGGCACCGGCGGCGACGAGGCGGCGCTGTTCGCCGGCGATCTGTTTCGCATGTACTCGCGCTATGCCGAGGCGCGCGGCTGGCGGGTCGAGCTGATCAGCGCAAGCCACGGCGAGCAGGGCGGCTACAAGGAGGTGATCGCGCGGCTCGAGGGCACCGGGGTCTACGGCCGGCTCAAGTTCGAATCGGGCGCCCACCGGGTGCAGCGGGTCCCGGCCACCGAGTCGCAGGGCCGCATCCACACCTCGGCCTGCACCGTCGCGGTGATGCCCGAGGCGGATGAGGTCGGTGAGATTTCGATCAATCCCGCTGAGCTTCGCGTCGACACCTTCCGCTCCAGCGGCGCCGGTGGCCAGCACGTCAATACCACCGACTCGGCGATCCGGATCACCCACCTGCCCACCGGCACCGTGGTCGAGTGCCAGGACGAGCGCTCCCAGCACAAGAACCGCGCCAAGGCGATGGCGCTGCTCGCCGCCCGGCTCAAGCAGGCCGCCGAAGATGCCCACCACCGCCAGCAGTCGGAAACCCGTCGCTCGCTGGTCGGCTCCGGCGATCGCTCCGAGCGGATTCGCACCTACAATTTTCCCCAGGGCCGGCTCACCGACCACCGTATCAACCTGACGCTCTACAAGCTTGCCGATGTGATCGAGGGCGACCTCGACGGGGTGGTCGAGCCGCTGATCCACGAATACCAGGCCGAGCAGCTGGCCGCGCTCCAGGAGAGCTGAGCCGATGAACCTCGACGCCGCGCTGCGCGAGGCCGCGGGTCGCCTGAGCGATGCATCGGCGACCCCCCGGCTCGACGCCGAGCTGCTGCTCGCGCAGCTGCTCGGCAAGCCGCGCAGCTGGCTCTACGCCTGGGGCGACCGCGCGCTCGAGCCAGCCATCGGCGCCGCCTTCGAGTCGCTGATCGAGCGTCGCCGCGCCGGTGAGCCGGTAGCCTATCTGGTCGGGTACCGAGAGTTCCATGGCCTCGAGCTCGAAGTCGGCCCGTCGACGCTGATTCCCCGGCCGGATACCGAGTGCCTGGTCGATCTCGCGCTCTCCCTCGCCGAGCAGGAGCAGGGCGATGCGCTCGATCTCGGCACCGGCAGCGGCGCGATCGCGCTGGCCTTCGCCCGCGCCCGGCCGGGCTGGCGGGTGGTCGCCTGCGACCGGGTCGAGGAGGCGCTGGCGCTGGCGCGGCGCAACGCCGAGCGTTTGGCGATCGACAATCTCGAGTTCGTCCACAGCGACTGGTTCTCAGCGCCCGGGTTCGCCTCGCGACGCTTCGGGCTGATTCTTTCCAATCCGCCTTATGTCGCCGAGGATGATCACCACCTCGCGCTCGGCGATCTGCGCTTCGAGCCGCGCTCCGCACTGGTCGCGGCCGATGGGGGCCTGGCGGACCTGCGCCGGATCGTCACGGATGCCGTTCACCACCTGCTGCCCGGCGGCTGGCTCTTGCTCGAGCACGGCATGGCGCAGGGCGGCGCGGTGCGCGATCTGCTGATGGCGGCCGGATTCGAACGAGTGGCCACCCATCCCGACCTCGGCGGTCGCGAGCGGGTGAGCCTCGGTCGGCGCACCTGCCCGGCGCCCGGCGAATGACTCCCACCACAGCCTGGCCAGGACGATGAGGAACAAATCCCGCAGCCTCGATCGCATCGATCTCAACATTCTCCGCCACCTGCAGGAGAATGCGCGCATCTCCTACGTCGATCTCGCCGCCAAGGTAGGGCTTTCGACCACCCCCTGCCTCGAACGGGTCAAACGGCTCGAGCGCGCCGGCGTGATCCGCGGCTATCGCGCCCTGCTCGACCCCAAGGCGCTGCGCGCCCAGCTCCTGGTGTTCGTCGAGATCAGCCTCGAGACCCAGTCGCCTTCGGTGTTCGACGAGTTTCGCCGCGCGGTTTCCAAGCTGCCGCAGATCCTCGAGTGTCACTTGGTCTCCGGCCAGTTCGACTACATCCTCAAGTGTCGTATTCCCGAGATGTCCGCCTATCGCCAGCTGCTCGGCGACGTGGTGCTGACCCTGCCCGGGGTCAAGGAGACCAAGAGCTACGTGGTGATGGAGGAGGTCAAGGAGTCGTTCTCGATCGACGTGCCCGAGCTGGATGCGTTCGACTGAGCCGATGCGGGCCATTCGATGTTGACGAGGGATTCGCGATGAATGACCAACAACTGCTGCGCTACAGCCGCCACCTGCTGCTGCCCGAGATCGACATCGAGGGCCAGCAGCGCCTGCTCGACGCCAGCGCGCTGATCATCGGCCTCGGCGGGCTCGGCTCGGCGGCGGCGCTCTATCTCGCCGCCGCCGGAGTGGGGCGGCTGACCCTGGTCGACTTCGACAGCGTCGAACTCTCCAACCTCCAGCGCCAGGTGATCCATACCCAGGCCCGTATCGGCGAGGCCAAGGCGCGCTCCGCGGCGATCGCGATCGCTGAGCTCAACCCGGATTGCGAGGTCGAGGCGCTGGTCGAGCGGCTCGACGACCAAGCGCTGGTCGAGCAGGCCAGGCGCGCCTCGGTGGTGCTCGACTGTACCGATCGGTTCTCCAGCCGCTACGCGATCAACCGCGCCTGCGTGATGGCCGGCACGCCGCTGGTGTCAGGCGCCGCGATCCGTTTCTCCGGCCAGCTCGCGGTGTTCGATCTGCGCCGCGCGAGTGCGCCCTGCTATGCCTGTCTCTACGGGGTGGAGAGCGACGACGAAGCGCTCTCCTGCGCCGAGAGCGGCGTGGCCGCGCCGCTGGTGGGGGTGATCGGCGCCTGCCAGGCGCTCGAGGCGATGAAACTGCTGAGCGGTGCCGGCGAGCCCGCCTCCGGGATATCCACCTTCGATGGGCTCAAGGGCGAGTGGCGCCGTTTCGAGCTCGAGCGCGATCCCGCCTGCCCGGTCTGCTGCCACCGCTAGGCTTCGATCCTTGCGGCTTTTTCGCGGCACCGCGAAGAGGCTATGGTGGACGTTCCATCCATCCTCTGCCCTCCATCCTTTGAAAGGAGCTTGCCGTGTCCCGTGCCGATCGCTCTGTCCCCAATCTCTCTGCCTTTGCGCTCGCCCGGCGACTCGATCCGGTGATCGCTTCGGCGCTCGACCAGCGTCGTCTGGTCGGTGGGGTGGTCCTGGTCGCCGTCGATGGCGAATGCCGCTTCGCTCGCGCCTTCGGACTCGCCGACCGCGAGGCTGGGGTCGCCGTCGAGCAGCGCAGCCTCTTTCGCCTGGCCTCGGTGACCAAGCCCATCGTCAGCACCGCGGCGATGCGGCTGGTCGCCGAAGGGCGGCTGGCGCTGGACGAGCCTATCTCGCGCTGGCTGCCCGAGTTCGATCCCCGCCTCGCCGGCGGCGAGGCGGCGGTGATCACTCCCCGCCAGCTGCTCAGCCATACCGCCGGGCTGAGCTATCGCTTCCACGAGCAAAATGACGACGGGCCCTATGCCCGCGCTGGGGTCAGCGACGGGCTCGAACTGGTGGACTTCGATCTCGCCGAGAACCTGCGCCGGATCGCCTCGGTGCCGCTTGCCTATCCGCCGGGCCGTAGCTGGCGCTATTCGCTCGCCATCGACGTGCTCGGCGCACTGATCGAGCGGGTCGTCGACGCCCCGCTCGATGCCGCGATGCGGGCCTTGGTCACCGAGCCGCTGGGCATGGACGACACCGCTTTCCGCGTGGTCGATCCCGAGCGTTTGGTCACGCCCTACGTCAATGCGCAGCCCGAACCGCGCCGGCTGGCCGACGGTGAATGGGTGGGGACGCCCGAGGGCGGCGGTGTGCGTTTCTCACCGTCGCGGGCGTTGTCCTCCCAGGCCTATCCTTCCGGCGGTGCCGGCATGGTCGGTAGCGCGCCGGACCTGCTGCGGCTGCTCGAGACCCTGCGTCAGGGCGGTGGTGAGCTGCTGCCGGCGGCGCTGGTCGCCGAGATGGCGCGCGACCAGACCGAGGGGCTCGAGCTCGAGGGGATGCCGGGCTGGGGGTTCGGGCTCGGCTTCGCGCTGCTGCGCGATCCGCGCGCCGCTGGCTCTCCCGCCACCCGGGGCAGCTGGCGGTGGGGCGGCGTCTATGGGCACAGCTGGTTCGTCGACCCGGCGCAGCGGCTCAGTGTGATCGGCCTGACCAACACCCTCTACGAGGGGATGGGCGGCCGTTTCGTCGATGAGCTGCGCGATGCGGTCTACGGCGCTTAGGATGAGGCGCGGGCGCTGCGCTGAGGTTCAGCGCGTGCGCTGATGACCACCGCGAGCAGGATCAAGGCACCCCCGGCCAGGGTGCGCGTGGCCGGGATCTCGCCGAGCAGCAGCCAGGCGGCGGCGATCGCGTAGACCGGCTCCAGCGCGATCACCACCGCAGCGGCGCTCGCGCGCACCTTGCCCAGCGCCTGGACGAACAGGGTATAGGCCAGCGCGGTGCAGCCGATCCCGAGCAGCGCCAGCAGGCCCCATTCGACCGCGGTCGGCAGGCGCTCTTCGAGCAGCGCGAAAGGGGCGAGCAGCAGGGTGATCGTCAGGCATTGCCACCAGCTCGCCACCAGCGGTGCGACCCTTGCCGAGGTAGCGCGGTTGAGGATCGCCAGCAGCGCATAGAGCGCACCCGAGCAGACTCCCCAGAGCAGTCCGGCGAGTGCCTGGTCGCCGAGCTCCAGGTTCGGGGTGACCAGTACCAGGCCGAGGCTCACCATACCGAGCGCATAGAGCGCGCGCCGGCTCGGGCGGCTGCGCAGCAGCAGCCATTCGAACACCGTGGTGAAGGCCGGGAAGCAGGCGAAGCCGAGGGTGCCGAGCGCCACGCCGCCGAGCTGCACGGCGAGAAAGAAGGTCAGCCAGTGGATCGTCAGCAGCGCGCCGCCGAGCAGCAGCCAGCCGGCGGTGGCGGCGCCCACCTCGCGCCACGGCCGGCTGCCGAGCAGCGGGCACAGCAGCCATAGCGCGAGCAGCGCGAAGGCGCCGCGGCCGAGCACGATCAGCGTCGGGGACAGCGAAAGCGCCGCGCCGATCAGCGCGGAAAGGCCGAACAGCGCTGCGGCGATGTGCAGCTGCAGGTGGGCGAGTCGATCGCTGCTCCGAGGCTCAGTCAAGCTTGGTCAAGACCTCGCCGACGGCATCGAACAGGCGATCGAGTTCGGTTTCGGTGGTGGAGAAGCACGGCCCGAACTGGAGGCAGTCGCCGCCGAAGCGGACGTGGAAGCCGGCCTCCCACAGCGCGCGCGAGGTGTCGCGCGGGCGCAGGCTCGGGTCATTGTCGCGCGGGGCGAGCTGGATCGCGCCGGTCAGGCCGTAGTTGCGGATATCGACCACCGGACCGCTGCCGCGCAGCGCATGGATCTTCTCCTCGAACGCGGGCGCCAGTGCGGCGGCCTGGTCGGGGAAGCGCTCGCGGTCGAAAAGCTCGAGGGTGGCCAGGGCCGCGGCGCAGGCGACCGGATGGGCCGAGTAGGTGTAGCCGTGGGTGAATTCCACCGCGTTTCGCGGCAGGTCGGCATTCATGAAGGTGGCATAGATGTCGCGGCTGGCGACCACCGCGCCCATCGGTACCGCGCCGTTGGTGATCTGCTTGGCCAGCGTCATGATGTCCGGCACCACGCCGAAGGCATCGGCGCCGAAGGCGCGACCCATGCGGCCGAAGCCGGTGATCACTTCGTCGAAGATCAACAGGATCTGGTGATCGTCGCAGATCTTGCGAAGCCGCTGGAGATAGCCCTTGGGCGGTACGATCACGCCGGCCGAGCCTGAGAGCGGCTCGACGATCACCGCGGCGATGTTCGAGGCATCATGCAGTGCGATCTGGTCGAGCAGGGCATCGGCGAGTTCGGCGCCTCGTTCCGGCTGGCCGCGGCTGAACTCGGCGCCGGGCGTTTGGGTGTGGGGCAGGTGGCTTACGTCCAGCATCGTGCCGTAGAGCTTGCGGTTGCCGCCGATACCGCCGACGCTGGTGCCGCCGAGGTTGACTCCGTGGTAGCCCTTGGCGCGGCCGATCAGCCGGGTCTTCTCCGGGCGGCCCTTGAGCCGCCAGTAGGCGCGCGCCATCTTCAGCGCGGTGTCCGCGCTCTCGGAACCGGAGCCGGTGAAGAATACGTGGTCGAGTCCCTCAGGGGTCAAGGCGGCGACTTTTTCCGCCAGTTCGAAGGCCAGCGGGTGACCGAACTGGAACGCGGGCGCGTAGTCGAGGGTACGCAGCTGGCGCTCGACCGCGGCGCGGATGGTCTCGCGATTGTGCCCGGCGCCGCAGCACCAGAGTCCGGAGAGCGAGTCGAACAGCTTGCGGCCGCGCGAGTCGATCAGGTAGCGTCCCTCGGCGCCATGCACCATGTAAGGATGGTCATGGAACTCACGGTTGGCGGTGAACGGCATCCAGTAGGCGCTGCCGAGCGCAGCGGTGGAAGACGCGGAGGGGGCCGAGGTGGAGGGCGAGACGTGCGGCTGCGCGGTGGGGGTGCTCATGGGGGCCTCATCGGGAATCGAAACGCGGCGAACCCGCGTACGCCAGTTAGCCTCGCTCCAGGGGCCGCGGGAGACAATAGCTAAATGCCAACCCTTGCGTGAGCCGGCGGCCAACTATCGATGATCGGGGGAGGGCGGGGGTTGCCTCGCGACGAGCGTGTATGAGTGAACGCAAGAATGTGCTGGGCAGGATCAGCGACTTCGACATCCGCCTGCTGCGGGTCTTCGCCACCGTCGTGGAGTGCGGCGGCTTCACCGCCGCGGAGGTACCGCTCGGCATCGGACGCTCGGCGATCAGCGTGCATATGAGCGATCTCGAGGCGCGGATCGGGCTGACCCTGTGCCGCCGGGGGCGCTCCGGCTTCGCCCTCACCGAAGAGGGGCGCGAGGTGCATCGCGCCGCACTCGAGCTGTTCGCGGCGCTCGGCACCTTTCGCGACGGGGTCAACGACCTGCATGCGCAGCTGCGCGGTGAGCTCGACATCGGCATCACCGACAATCTGCTCAGCATGCCGCAGATGCGGGTCACCGAGGCGCTGGCGCGGCTCAAGCGCAGCGGTCCCGAGGTGCGGATCAACATCTCGATGATTCCGCCCAACGAGGTCGAGCTCGGCGTGCTCGACGGGCGCCTCGATGTCGGTGTGCTGCCTTGGATCGCGCCGATCGGCGGGCTCGACTACCTGAGTCTCTACGAGGAGCGCTCCAACCTCTACTGCGCTTCGACCCATCCGCTGTTCGCCGCTGATCACGGCCAGGAGTGCGACCTGCTGGCCTACGACGCGGTGGCGCCGAGCTATGCGGTGAGCGGCGAGGTGCGCGCCCGCTACGCCGGGCTCAACGCTACCGCCAGCGCTTCCGACCGCGAAGGGGTGGCATTCTTGATCCTTACCGGCTGCTACATCGGTTTTCTCCCCGATCACATGGCCGAGCCTTGGGTCGCACGAGGCCTGCTGCGATCGCTTGCGCATCTGAGCCCCGGTTTCGATACTTCCTTCGTCGCCGCTACCCGCAAGGGGCGGGAGCCGGGAAGGGTGCTCGAGCGTTTCCTCAGCGGCCTCAGGGCGAGTTGACTGGCTGGCGCAGGGCGATGGCTTTTTGCTCCGCCAGGCGACACAATCCAGTGACAATCGAACCTAGGTTTCGACCGGAAAGTCGATGAGCGAAGGATGACCGGGTACTGTCGTCCCGGTGGGCCTGAACGCAGGTATTTTTCGGACGAACCGTAGCCACGTACCGGCCCAGGCCGGCACCGATGGAGTTTAGATGCGTTCGCGGCCTTCCCGATCGGCATACGACGAAGTCTCCTCCTACTACAGCGACACCCGCAGGGTGACCCTGGCACCGACGCCGGTGCTGGAGGGCTTTCGTCGTGCCGACGTCTGTGTGATCGGCGGCGGCATCACCGGCTGCTCGACGGCGCTGCACCTCGCCGAGCGCGGCCTCGACGTGGTCCTGCTCGAGGCACAGGAGATCGGCCACGGCGCTTCCGGGCGCAGCGGCGGCCAGATCCTCACCGGGCTCGGCACCGGCATCGAACGGGTCGAGGGCGAGCTCGGTCCGGACGCCGCGCGGCGCATCTGGGAGATGAGCCGCGAGGCGGTGGCGCTGACCGAGCGGCTGATCGAGCGCCATTCGATTCCCTGCGACTACCGCAAGGGGTATGTCCACGCCGCCAACAGGCCGCGCCACGTTCGCCACCAGCGCGATTGGATCGAACGCATGGCGAGCCGCTACGACTATCACGGTCTCGACTGGCTCGATCGCGACCAGCTTCGCGCCCATGTGGTGACCGATGCGTATCTCGGCGGGGTATTCGACCATGACGCAGGCCATCTTCATCCGCTCGACTACACCCTCGGCCTCGCCCGCGCCGCGCAGCGCGCAGGCGCCTCGTTGCACACCGGCAACCGGGTCGCCGAGATCGACGCCGGCGAAGGCGGGCGGCTGCGGGTATCCGGGCGGCGCGGAATCGTCGAAGCGGAGTTCGTGGTCCAGGCCACCAACGCCTATTTCAGCGGACTGGTGCCTGAGCTCGACGCCAAGCTGATGCCGGTCGACAACTACATCGTCGCCACCGCGCCGCTCAGCGAGGCCCAGGTCGCCGCCTCGCTGCCAAGCGACGCGGCGGTCTCCGATGCGCGCTTCGTGCTCGATTACTACCGGCTCTGCGCCGACCGCAGGCTGCTGTTCGGCGGCCAGGTGAGCTACACCGGGCGGCAGCCGTTCGCGCTCGATCTGCGGATCAAGCGGCGGATAAAACGGCTGTTCCCCGCGCTCGCCGGGCTCGATATCGACTATCGCTCGGGCGGGAAGGTCGCGATCACGCTCGATCGGGCGCCGCACTTCGGCCGTCACGGTGACAAGCTCTATTTCGCCCAGGGCTACTCCGGCCACGGCATGGCGCTGGCCGGTTTGGCCGGGCAGCTGATCGGCGAGGCGATCGCCGGGCAGGCCGAGCGCTTCGACCTGTTCGCACGGCTTGAGCACCGCGATTTCCCCGGCGGGCGGCGTCTGCGCACTCCGCTGCTGGCATTGGCGACGACTTTCTATAAACTGCGCGATCTTCTCTAGGGCGACCGACCCGCCGATGCGTCGAAACATACCCGAGCCGCTGGCCCACATGGCGGTCAACCTTGCGTGAACATCTGGAGGTGCTGACATGACAGCCAAGACCGCGTCCTCTTCCTCCGCGGGGCTCGAGCGGCAAGCGCAGGCCCGGGCGGCGACCCGCGAGGCTTCGTCGATCACCCTCAAGGGGCTGTCGAAGCGCTTCGGTAACGACGCCATCGCCCTCGACGGCGTCGATCTCAAGATCGAGGCCGGTGAGTTCTTCACCCTGCTCGGCCCCTCGGGCTGCGGCAAGACCACGCTGCTGAGGATCCTCGCCGGGCTCGACGTCGCCGATGATGGCACCGTCGAGATCGGCGGGCGCGAGGTCACCGATACCCCGCCGCACAGGCGCAGCGTCAACACCGTGTTCCAGTCCTACGCGCTGTTCCCGCACCTCTCGGTGCGCGACAACATCGCCTTCGGGCTCAGGATGCGCGGGATCAAGGCCGCCGAGCGCGACCGCCGGGTCGATGAGATCGCCACGCTGATGAAGCTCGATGCGCTGCTCGAGCGGCGCATCCACCAGCTCTCCGGTGGCCAGCGCCAGCGCATCGCACTGGCCCGCGCGCTGGTCAACGAGCCCGACGTGCTGCTGCTCGACGAGCCGCTCTCGGCGCTCGACGCCGGGCTGCGTGGCGATCTCCAGGTCGAGCTCAAGCGGCTGCAGCAGCGCCTCGGCATGACCTTCGTCTTCGTCACCCACGACCAGGAGGAGGCGATGGTGATGTCCGACCGCATCGCGCTGCTCGACGGTGGCAAGATCCA
>NZ_JHYY01000013.1 GCF_000621205.1 Halotalea alkalilenta DSM 17697
TGACCTGGATCTCACGCATCAATTGGCGTTCGCTGCGCACCCCGAACAAGTAGCCGATGAACAAGGCCTTGAACAGCATGACGGGATCGAGCGCGGGGCGGCCATTATCGGCGCAGTAGAGATGGCGGACCTTGTCGCGGATGAAGGAGAAATCGAGGGTGGCGTCGATGTGACGTAGCAGGTGATCAGACGGCACCAGCTCTTCAAGCGTGACCATTTCGAGCTGATGTTGATGAGGAGAGGGCTCTCGCAGCACGGCGGCATACTCGCAAAGGGTATGCCTTCATCAAAACAAAGCCCTGGCGGTGAGGCCAGGGCTTTGTCAGCAGTCTGAAAGAGAAGGGGTGCTGCGCGCAGCACCCCTTCTCTTTTCATGTACCAGATCAAAGCAGCGTTTCGAGCCGAGCGGCTTCCATCGACTCGATCTTGCCCTCGAGCGCCTCGATCAGCCGCTTGAAGTGACTCTGCTCCTCGCGGCGCGAGATCGCTTCCTGGTCACGCCACTGCTCGAGAATGTAGAACGCGCTGGGGCGCTTGAAGTCACGGTTGAGCGCATAGAACTCGCAGCCGTCATCGATCCGCGATGGGGGCACCACCTCCCTCAGCGCCTCTTCGACCTCCTGCTCATACCCCGGCTTGGCGACGATCGTGGTGATCACTCCAATGCCCATGCTGGCTCCTCGCTTGAAAGCTGGCGTAACGCCGTCTTGCCCCACTCTAACCCGCCGCAGGAGCGGTTGAAACGCCCAGGCCGTCTCGGGGCGCTTCCAGCCGCTCGAGCTGGCGGCGCATCGCCGCCGATGGCCGCTCCAGACGCCGATAGGCCCTGCTCGCCGCATAGCTCTCGTTGAAGACATCGAAGTAATCGTCGAGCACCCCGGCCGCCTCATGCTCCCCAGCCACGCGCAGCAGTTCGGCTGCGACCTCCGCGGTGCAAAGGTGCTGGGCGGAGGCCGGGGTACGCAGCCGATAGCGAGTCAGCCGCTCGGTGCGCAATGCGACGATCGGAAGCCGGGCCAGGTAGGGGCTCTGGCGGAACATCCTGCGGGCCTGACGCCAGGTACCATCGAGGATCACGAACACCGGTATGCGCTCGTCATCCGGAGCGCGATACGCGACGACTCGATCGGCGTAGTCGGGCTGATCGTCGGGGAAGACCAGAAAAGGCATGAAGCGCGGATCCGCGAGCCGTTCGAGCAGCAGCGGGTCCGGCTCGGTGCGGGACCAGCCGAAAACTTCGGTCGAGGCCAGGCAGTCGGCGATCAACCGCCCGGTGTTGGTCGGTTTGTGCCGCTCGAGGGCATGGGTGATCAGCCAGAAACGCGCCCTCGCCTCCACCCTCACCTTGTAGGGGCACAAGCAGTTGAGCTGCGGCAGACGACAGCCTTCGCAACGCACGACCGCGCTGCCGCGCGCCTTGAACGGCCGGCGAGGATGATCGCTCGTCTCGCCGCCAGGAAGATCTCGATTCATGAAGATTCCGTGGAGGTCGTGCTGATGCCGGTGATCGGACGGCGCTTCCAGTAGCCTGCCAGCAGCGATCCGGAGATGTTGTGCCAGACCGAAAACAGCGCACCAGGCAGCGCAGCCGCGGGGGTGAAGAACTGGGTCGCGAGCGAGACCGCCAGTGCAGAGTTCTGCATCCCCACCTCGAAAGCGAGGGTACGGCTCTTGCGTTCATCGAGCCCGAGCAGCCTCCCCCCCCAGTACCCTCCCGCAAGGCCTACGCCGTTGTGCAGAAGCACCGCCACCGCGACGATGGGCCCGAGCGTCGCCAGCTGGCCGACGTTGGCGGCAACGACCACTCCGATGATCACCAGGATCGCGGCCACCGCGACACTGGCGAGCATCGGCTCGATCCGCTCGACATACGCACCGATGAACCGGTGCACCGCCACACCGAGCAGGATCGGCAGCAACACCAGTCGAGCGATGCTCCAAAGCATTGCCCATACCGGCACGCTGACGCTTTGCCCGACCAGCAGCCAGACCAGCAGCGGCGTAAGCACCACCGAGACCAGGGTCGAGACGATGGTCAGGCTGACCGCCAGCGCCACGTTGCCACCGGAGATCCAGGTCATCACGTTGGAGGCGGTGCCGCTGGATACCGCGCCGACCAGGATCATCCCGACCATCAGCTCCGGCGGCAGACCGAGCAGCCAACCGATCGCGAACGCGGCCAGCGGCATCACCGTGTAGTGGAGCATGAGACCGAGCAGCACCGCTCGGGGATCACGGAACACACCGGCGAAATCCTCGCGCGAGAGCGTCACCCCCATGACAAACATGATCAGCATCAAGAGCGGCTGAACCAGCCCGGCAAGCGAGAGCAGCGGAGTCGGCAGGCATACCGCGAACACGGCGACCAGGATCGCCCACACTGGGAACATCCGGTTGAATGATTCGAACATGACGAAAGAAGACCTCGAGAATGCCAAGCGGCGGCACCGTAGAAGGCGCCGCCGCGAGAAGAAAAGCCCGCCGACTCAGCCGGCGGACATATCGGGGGGCGTGAGTCGCCGGGTCCGGCGCCAGTGATCGACTAGCAGCGGAACACCTTCGGCGGCGCGGCGCGACAGCGCCATCACGCCCTGGGGGGCAAACTCGTGCGCTCTGGGATCGACCAGCAGGCGCGGTACGTGAAATGCCACCTCATCGATCAACCCCGCCACCGGCATGACGTTGAGCGAGGTACCAACGACCAGCAGCAAGTCGGCGTCGGCGGTAAGCTCACGGGCGGCGTCGAGGAGCAGTACCGGCTCGCCGAACCAGACCACGTGCGGACGCAGCTGGCTGCCCTTGTCGCAGAGGTCACCGAGATTGATCTCCTCACCCTCGGCGAGCGGATAGATCAAGCGGGGATCGACGCTCGAACGAGCATTCATCACGTTGCCGTGAAGATGCATCACATCCTTGGAGCCCGCGCGCTCGTGAAGGTCATCGATATTCTGGGTCAGAATGGTGACGCGGAAACCAGCGCCTTCCAGCTCAGCCAGGGCACGATGAGCAGCATTGGGACGAGCGCTGCGGATCTGCCGGCGCCGCTCGGCGTAGAACCCGAGCACGCGCTCTGGATCGCGCCGCCAACCCTCCGGTGTCGCGACCGCCTCGACGGGATGATTGGCCCATAGGCCTTCCGCCGCGCGGAAAGTCTCGATACCACTCTCGGCACTGATGCCAGCGCCGCTGAGCACCACCAGATGCGGCATAGCTCCCCCTAGAGTCGAACGACGCACTCACCCAGCGTCGACCACGCATCCAACTCCTTCACCGGCGACCCCGCCTGGCCGAACCTTTCCTGCCGGGGCAGCGGGTGGCGATTCTATCAGATATAGATCAGCGGGCCATCCCAAGCGGCCCAAGGCGGGTGCTCACGCCTCGGTGTCTGTACATCTCCTGCGTTTGACGCCAAAATATCGCGCCATCCTTTGGTCGTGAACCTCGTGACACCTCTTCGTGTGCTCCACTTGGACGACGATATCGTCGTCGTCGCCAAGCCTGCGGGCGTACTGGTCCACCGCAGCGCGCTGGACCGCCATGCGCCCCGCATCCTGCTCCAGGAGCTGCGCGATACCATTCAGCGGCGGGTCTACCCGGTCCATCGCCTCGATCGGCCCACCGCGGGCGTCATGGTCTTCGCTCTCAGCCCAGAAGCCGCGGCGAGGCTCTCCGAGCAGTTCACCGAACATCGGGTGGATAAACGCTACCTCGCCGTGGTCCGCGGCCATGCGCCGCTCGCCGCCAGGCTCGACTGGCCGCTGCGCGAGGAGGATGGGCTTCGGCCCAAGGCGGAGAATCCCGCCATGCCCGCTTGCACCGAGATAGCCAGGCTCGCCGAGATCGAGCTGCCGGTCGCCATCGACCGCTACCCAAGCAGCCGCTACTCGCTGATCGAGGCCAATCCGTCGAGCGGACGACGCCACCAGATCCGCCGACACCTGAGCCAAGCGGGCCACCCGCTGATCGGCGATGCCAAGCATGGCAAGGGCGTGCACAACCGCTATTTCAAGACGCACTACTTCGCCGAGTTCCCGGGCAGCGCCCGGCTGCTGCTGGCGGCGACCCGACTTGGTTTCGCCCATCCGTTCAGCGGTATGCGAATCGAGGCCGAAGCGGCACTCGAGAGCGACTTCGCCGCCCTGCTGGAGCTGTTCGGCTGGCAGGCGCATCTCTCCCGGGACCGTATCACCGTATGCGAGCAGACCAATCCCTAGGATCGATGATGAGTGATTCCTCCTTCGCCCCATCGCTTGAGCGCGACGCCGCCGAGCTGCGTTTCGGCGGCATCCGCCGGCTGATCGGCGCTCGCGCCCAGGCACGGCTGGCCCGCGCCCACGTCGCCGTGATCGGCGTCGGTGGCGTCGGCAGCTGGGCAGTCGAGGCGCTGGCGCGCAGCGGTATCGGTCGGCTGACCCTGATCGATCTGGACGACGTCTGCGTCTCCAACGTCAATCGCCAGCTGCCCGCCCTCGATGGCCAGATCGGTCGTCCCAAGGTCGAGGTGCTCGCCGAGCGGATGCGGCTGATCAATCCGGAGCTCGAGCTCGACCCGGTCAGCGCCTTCATCACCCCACACAATCTCGAGCAACGCCTCGATATCGGCATCGACCATGTGATCGACGCCATCGACGCGCTTGCCGCCAAGACCGCACTAGTCGACTGGTGCAAGCGCCGGGGGCTCGGTCTCACCGTGACCGGTGGAGCCGGTGGACTGCTCGACCCGACCCGGATCGAACGGCGCGACCTGTCGCGCACCGAGCAGGACCCGCTGCTCGCCAAGCTGCGCAGCAATCTGCGCCGCCACCACGGCTATCCGCGCGACCCCAAGCGCCGCTTCGGGATCACCTGCATCTGCTCCGATGAGCAGCGCCGCTATCCAGCACCGGATGGAGAGGTCTGCGCGCGCAAGCCGGGCGCCGGCGAATCGACCCGGCTCGACTGCGCCTCAGGCTATGGAGCGGCGAGCTTCGTCACCGGCGCCTTCGGCTTCGCCGCCGCCGCCCATGCGGTCGAGCGGCTCTCGAGCAGGCTCGAAGACTGAACATCCATCATCACAGCAGGAACCCCATGCCTCCCAACGATCCGATCCCCAGACCGGGCATCTATCGCCACTACAAGGGCGCGCTCTATCAAGTGATCGGCGTCGCGCGCCACAGCGAGACCGAGGAGCAGTTGGTGGTCTACCGCGCGCTCTACGGTGACTACGATCTCTGGAGCCGACCGCTCGGCATGTTCAATCAAACCATCGAGCGCGATGGCATCCCCCTGCCCCGCTTCGCCCTGGTCAAGGCTTTCGAGCAAGGCTAGGCGCTGGACGCCGCAAAGGCCGTAGCCGCTACCAGGCCCCGAATAGCAGCGGCCGCCCGATGGGGCGGCCGCAAGCCAGATTAATGACAAACCCCTTTTGACCCAGCGACGCTCTCGATCCTGGCGAGTCGAGAACCGTTTGAGTCCTAACGCGCCTCTTGCTCGCTTAGATGCGAGGGGCGGTCCCCTCGCGCTCCCCCTGAAAGGGGACGCGCCGCCACGAGATCGCGAAACCCTGGCCGATCAACCGCTTGCCCTCGGGTCGGCGCGCATGGACGTCCCTGTCCGGGCGCGCCTTTTGCGACATCCATGTCGCAAACCCCGGTGCAATCGATTGCCGGCCAGCGCGCTCTCGGAGGCGGCTGGAAACCATCGTGGCATCTTCAAATACTTTGTCAGCAGTCTGAGCGGCCGCCCGATGGGGCGGCCGCAGGCGCGACTCAGCGATGTCAGTGAGCGTCTTCGTTGATGTGCTGTTCGTTGACCGGCTTGAGCTGGTTCTGCAGATAGTTGGGCAGGCCGATCTTGTCGATCAGCGAGAGCTCGGTCTCGATGTGATCGATATGCTCCTCCTCGTCGGCGAGGATCTCCTTGAGCAGATCGCGACTGACGTAGTCGCCCACCGATTCGCAATACTGGATCGCGGAGATCAGCGCTTTGTGCGCATCGTACTCGAGCTGGAGGTCGGCCTTGAGCATCTCGACGGTATCTTCGCCGATGTGCAGCTTGCCGAGATCCTGCAGGTTGGGCAGTCCGTCGAGGAACAGGATCCGCTGAGTGAGCCGGTCGGCGTGGCGCATCTCCTCGATCGACTCCCCGTACTCCCATTTCGCCAGCCCGTCGATCCCCCAGTTCTCGTACATCCGGGCATGGAGGAAGTACTGGTTGATCGCCACCAGTTCATTACCCAGGATGACGTTGAGGTGTTCGATTACTTTCGGGTCGCCTTTCATCTGCAGTTCCTCTGCCAAGTCTCAGTCGTCACGGTAGGGCGGTGCCAAGCGCCCGTAGACCGGCAGTATCTGACAACTTACCCCTGTTTTCCATACATTTTCGCTCATTTTTCCCGACGTTCGAGGACGATAATCAATCCTATTACCACTCAATAGAGCGTCCGATTGCGACCCGGTATCAATCCGCGAATAGTGACGAAAAACAGCGCCGTAAAACGCAAAAGCCCCACCGGCGAAAGAAGCGCCGATGGGGCTTTGAAACGATGGCCTTGAATCGATGGCGAAATCAGCTTCGAAGAATGGTCACACCGCGTAGGCGAGGTCGTAGCGCGGCTCCAGTTCGACCAGCGCGTCCCGCACGATCTCCTTGCCGACCCTTGCACACTTGCAGCACTGGCTGGCGCAACCGGTGGCTTCACGTACTTCCTTCCAGCTCGAAGCACCTTCCTCGACCGCTTGCCTGAGCTGACGGTCGGTCACTCCCTTGCAAAGACAGACGTACATGAATTCCCCCGGCGACGATTGGACGGGACCGATCGCGAATGGAGCGGACTCGGACCCATTTGCGTAATCTACCTAATTGGCAGAAGAACTCAATGACAACTGAGAGAAATTCACATTAGCTGCAAAAAAGCATCCGCACTTCCACGCGCATCGATCAGCGGCGCTCACCCAGCGGTGAGCGCAACGGGGCCAATGCGAAGAAGAGTACGCAGGAGAATTGGACAATGAGGCCGGAGCGGCCCGGTGGGCCGCTCCTTGGTCAACCGGTGCGTCTGAGCAGGTAGGTGCCGAAAGCGAAGCAGGCGAAGATCGGTATCACCACTGCCCAGACCGGCGAGAAACCGAAAAGGATCGAGGACGGCGCGAGCAGGTCCTGCAGATACTTGAAGCTCAATCCCACGATCACGCCGTAGAAGACCCGCGTCCCCGCAGCGACCGAACGCAACGGGCCGAACACGAAAGAGGCGGCGACCAGCACCAGCCCCGCCAACGCCAGCGGCTGCAGCACCTTCTGCCAGAAGTAGAGCCAACTGGTGTTACTGTTCACACCCTGGTCGTCCTGGTAGTGCGCGAAACGCCAGAGGCTACCGATCGACTGGGTGTCAGGGTCCATGATCACCAGAGTCAGGAACTGCGGATCGAAGCTGGTCTGCCAGTCGAGGACGTCGTAACGCTCGGATACCGTGCCGCTGTCCTCGAAGCTGGTCTCGCGTACGCCCTCGAGCCGCCAGCGCCGCTCGTCGGCGTTCCATATGCCACGATCGGCGTAGCTGGCCGAGACCAGCCGATCCTCGTCGTAGTGATAGCGAGTCACGCCGATCAGCACGTTGTCGGACCGGATCGCGCCGAAGTGATAAACGTCCTGGCCCTCGATCTGCCAGCCACCGCTGACCGCGCTGATCGCCCCCTGCCCCTGGATACGCTCGGTGCGATAGGCCTTGGCCGCCTGCTCGGCCTGGGGCACCAGCCATTCGCCCACGGCCATGGTCACGATTACCACCAGCGCCAGCGGTTTCATCACCCCCCAGATCAGTCGACCGATCGAACGCCCCGCGGCGCGCATCGCGGTCAACTCGTTGCTCGAGGCCATCGCCCCGAGCCCCAGCAGCGCACCCAGCAGCACCGCCACCGGCGCATAGGAGTAGAAGCGCCATGGCAGGCGTATCGCCAGATAGACCAGGATGGACAGAGGCCCATAGTCGCCGCGGGTATCGCCGAGTTCGTTGATGAACGAAATGGTGAAATCCAGCGACAGCAGAGTGAACTGGGTGATCAGCATCGCCGCCAGCACATTGCGGGCGACGTAGCGGTCGAAGCGATCGAACATCAGCGTCCCCTCCTCTGGCCGAAAGTGCGCCTCAACAGCCACAGGCCGAGGAGCAGGAAAGCGAGGTGGATCGGCCAGACCCCGATGTAGGTCGAGAGCACCCCGTCCCTCATCGCCTCCTGGGCGGATAGCAAGAGGCTCAGGTAGACCACATGGAGCATGATCGCCGGCAGCAGCTTGGCGAAGCGCCCCTGGCGGGGATCGACCCGCGACAGCGACATCGCCAGCAGGGTCAGTACCGGGATCATCAGCGCCAGGCTCAGTCGCCACTGCAGCTCAGCGCGAGCGTCGCTGTCATCGCGCGTCAGCAGCTGGGCGGTCGACTGCAGTTCGACATCGTCGAGATCACGTTCACTGGCGACGCTTTCGAGCCGGAACGCATAGGTGGCGAAGTCGAGCCGCTCAGCGGCATTGCCACCGGGTTCGACCGTATAGCGGTGGCCGTTGGACAGCACCAGGTAGCGCTGGCCGCTCTGCTCGTCGTTGACCTGATAGCCGCTTTCGGCGCGAGTCACCACGTGAGAGGAGTCATCGGAGCCCTCCTGCCCCTCGCTGATGAAGACGTTCTCCAACCGGCTGCGGTTCTCGCTCAGATGCTCGGCGTAGACCGTACGGCCACTGCCGAAGTCCTGGAAACGTCCCGGACTCAACGCGCTGAAATCGGCCTGGGCACTCTGCTGCTGCAGCGTCAGCTCGTTGGTGGCGAGTCCCAGTGGGGTCAACCACAGGCTGCACAGCCCGACCAGTACGCCGGTGAACACCCCCGGCCACAGCGAGATGCCGAGCAGCTTGAGTGGGCTGAAGCCACAGGCCTGCAGCACCGTCATTTCACTGTTCAGGTAGAGCTGCCCGTAGGCCAGCATGATGCCGAGGAAGAATGCCAACGGCAGGATCAACTGCAGGAAGCCCGGCATATGGAACAGCATCAGGCTGCCGACCAGCCCCACCGGCAGGCTGCCGGCCGCCGCATCGGCGAAATAGCGAATGAAGCGGCTGCCCATGATGACCAGTAACAGCACCGCCGTGACGGCGGCCATGGTGATCAGGATCTCGCGAATCAAATAGCGGAATACGACCAAAACCAGGCTCCCGTATGTGCATGATGCGTCCCCGTTCCGGAAGGGATCCCGGGGCACTCGACGATTGCGCGCGACGCGCCATCGCGTACACTGGCAAGCCGATGACATCGACCGGCGGCGCCTTTGCCGACGGTCCTACGACCGAGGCCGCCCATCCCAAGCTGGGGTCGTCCCCAAGCGCATAGCAGCGGCATTATCCAGAATCCCCCATCGCTTGTCTCGCGCCGCCCGCGAGAGCAGAAGCCGAAGCGTATCGCCACGGAGCCGTCATGCAATTCAACGCAAGCCTCACGCCCGCCGTCACCCTTTCGACCCAATGCCTGCTGTTGCCGGTGTTCAAGCCCGGCACGAGCACCCCTCGCCAGACCGCTACCTTCCAGAAGATAGACGACGCGCTGGGCGGTCTGCTCGGGCGGTTGCTCGATCGCGGCGATTTCAGCGCCGACGCCGGCGCGACCCTGCTGCTCCCGGAGCTGGCCGGCATCGAAGCCGAACGACTGCTCCTGATAGGCCTCGGCGACGCGGAAAAGTTCGCCGAGCCGGCCCTGCGCAGTGCCTTCGCAAGCGCACTCGAGGCGGCATGCAAGCTCAAGATCGAGCGTCTCGCTGCCGCCTTCGCCGATCCCCTGCTCGATGACCGCGAGCCCGAGTGGCAGGCGCGGATCACCGCCGAAAGCGCACTCAAGGCCAGCTACCGCTTCACCGCCGGCAAGAGCGAACCGCCCAAGCCGGTCACCCTGGCCGAACTGACCCTGGTGATCGACGATACCCTCGATAAGACACGTGCAGAGCAGAGCCTCGCGCTCGGCGCCGCGGTCGGCGAAGGGATCAACTACGCCCGTGAGCTCGGCAACCTGCCGGGCAACGTCTGCACCCCGCGCTATCTCGCCGAGCGCGCCGTCGAGCTCGGTGCCAACGGCGCGCTGGACGTCACCATCCATGACGAAAAAGCGATAGAAGAGATGGGCGCCGGCGCCCTGCTGGCGGTCGGCAAGGGCAGCGCCGAGCCGCCGCGGCTGATCGTGATGGAGTATCGCGGCGGCGCCGCGGACCAGCCGCCCCACGTGCTGGTGGGCAAGGGCATCACCTTCGATACCGGCGGCATCTCGATCAAGCCGGCCGCGGACATGGACGAAATGAAGTTCGACATGTGCGGCGCGGCAAGCGTGTTCGGCACGATGAAGACGCTGCTCGCGGTGAAACCCAAGCTCAACGTGGTGGGGATCGTCGCTTCGGCGGAGAACATGCCGGACGGCCGCTCGGTCAAGCCGGGCGACATCGTCAAAACCCTCAAGGGGCTGACCGTCGAAGTCCTCAACACCGACGCCGAGGGCCGCCTGGTGCTGTGCGATGCGCTGACCTACGCCGAGCGCTACCAGCCGGCCAGCGTGGTCGACATCGCCACCCTCACCGGTGCCTGCATCATCGCCCTCGGGGATCATGCCAGCGGGCTGTTCTCGAACGACGACGAGCTCGCCGAGGCCCTGCTCGAAGCCGCTGACGAATCCTGGGATCGCGCTTGGCAGCTGCCGATCTGGGACGACTACCAGAAGCAGCTCGAATCCAACTTCGCCGACCTTGGCAACATAGGCGGACGCAAGGCTGGCTCGATCACCGCCGCCTGCTACCTGTCGCGCTTCGCCGAAGCCTATCCCTGGGCCCACCTCGACGTCGCCGGCACTGCCTGGAACGGCAAGAAAGGCGCCAGCGGCCGCCCGGTCGGACTGCTCACCCAGTATCTGTTCGACCGCGAGGCCGAAGCGCTGGAAGCCGACGAGCTCGGTCCGCTCGAGGAGGTATGAGATGAGTAGCGCTGCGATCGACGACCGCCCGGTGATGCTGATCACCGGAGGTTCACGCGGTATCGGCGCGGCCACCGCGCGGCTCGCCGCGAGCCGCGGCTACGCGGTGGCGGTCAACTACCGCGCCGAACGCGAAGCCGCCGAGCGCCTGGTCGCCGAGATCGAATCAAAAGGCGGGGTGGCCTGGGCGATCCAGGCCGATATCGGCGTCGAAGCCGAGATCGAGGCGATGTTCGCCGCGCTGGATGCGCGTTTCGGACGCCTCGATGTGCTGGTCAACAACGCCGGCATCGTCGACCAGGTCTGCCGGGTCGAGGCGATGAGCTTCGAGCGCGTCGAGCGGATGATGCGGATCAACGTCGCAGGTCCGTTCATCTGCGCCCGCGAGGCGATCAAGCGGATGTCGCTCCGCCACGGCGGCAAGGGCGGGGCTATCGTCAACGTCTCATCGGCGGCCGCCCATCGCGGTGGCGCCAACGAATACGTCGACTATGCCGCCTCCAAGGGTGCGATAGACACCTTCAGCGAAGGGCTCGCCAAGGAGCTCGCAAGCGATGGCATCCGCGTCAACGTGGTGCGTCCCGGCGTGATCCGCACCGAGATCCACGCCAGCGGCGGGCGTCCCGACAAACCGGAGCAGTCGGCCAAGGGCATCCCGCTCGGCCGCGCCGGAGAAGTCGAGGAGATCGCAGGCGGTATCCTCTGGCTTGCCTCCTCCGAAGCCTCGTTCACCACCGGCGCGGTGCTCGACATCGACGGCGGGGTCTGATCCTTCAACACCCTCGCGCGCGGCCAGCCCGCGCGTTTTCGAGCAAGTCGCGCCATGACCCGGATCGATTTCTACGTATTGCCCCAAACCACCCTAGAGGCGCGCCTCGACTTCGCCTGCCGCCTGGCCGAAACCATCCAGCGCAAAGGCTACCGCCTGCACGTCCACGTCGAAGACGAAGCGGCGGCGAGGCGGATCGACGACGCACTGTGGACCTTTCGCCCCGACAGCTACCTGCCCCACGCACTGCTCCATGAGCGCGACGATGTACCGGTGACGATCGGCTGGGAAGGCCCTCCAGCGCCCGGCGTCGAGGCGCTGCTCAACCTGCACCCGGATATCCCCGAATGGTTCTCGCGCTTCGAGCGGATCGCCGAGATCATCAATCAGCACCAGGAAGTGCTCACCGCCAAGCGCGCCTGCTGGCAGACCTACAAGTCGCGCGGCTACCCGGTCAAGGCGCATCCGTTGAAGGGCTGAGCGCTCACCGCGCTCAGAAGTGGATCTCCGTGCCCCCGGGCAGACAGCTGCTGGAGAGCTGGAAGTCGTCGCGACGGCGCAGCGCCGTCGGCGCCGTGCCGGTCAGTGCCTTGACCTGACGCGAGAAGTGATAGGGATTCTGAAAGCCGCATTCGGCGGCGATCACCGCTACGCTTTCATCGCCTCCACGCAGCCGGGCGATGCCCCTGAGCACCCGCAAACGCCATAGATAGCGGATCGGCGTGATCCCGAAGGCGCGCCTGAAGGTAGTGATCAGATGCTGCTCGGACACCCCGACGTGCTCGGCGAGCTCATGAAGCCCCGCCATCTCGATGCAATGCGCCTGCAGATAGCGCATCGCCAGTCGCGCCACGGCGGGCACCGAGTCGCCGACCGGCGCATCGCTGGCCTCGAACAGCTGGGCGGCGAGCGCGGCTGCGCCAAGGGCGTTGCGCAGCTGGTTGCAACGCGGCTGCGCCGTGTCTTTGAGCTCGAGCCCCATGTCCAAGAGCGCCAGCAGTCGTGGAGAAGCACGCAGCGGAGTGGAGAACGGCGCGCAAAGCGCCTCAAGGGTGCGCCCGTCGAGACTTGGCTGGGTCTCGACCCAGGCCGCGCGCGTATGCAGCCCGAGGGCGTAGTCGTAGACAATCGAGTGTCGATTGTGCAGCAGCACGCTCTGACCAGCCTCGAGCGTGACCACCCGGCGCTCGTCGACGATCACCCTCACCCGGCCCAATGTAACGGTATACAGAGTGACGAACGTCCTGCGTACGGGGCCGTAGCGCCCCCCGGCGAGATACTCCACCGAGCCAAAGGCGTAGCCGAGCGAAGTCAGCAGCAGCGCGGCGCCATCCCGACGGTCGTCCAGCTTCTCCAAACGAGGCATGGCAGCTAACTCGGCAGGTTATTTAGTTTAATTCTGGATATCCTCACCTCAATCCCAACCATTCCCGCCACCCAGCGCTCGCCGTATCTTTTCAGCGAAACAGGCTGGCCAGCATCGCTCCTCCGCGCCAGCGCCACGTGCGCTGCCAATGACCGGCCACGATAGTTTAACCATGGATATTCTCATCCGGCCGAGCGCGGCGCATCCAGCTCGACCTGTCCGCTCGATCCGCTCACAACCAAGCCAAAAAAGGAACGACCACATGCAAAGCCTTCCGCTGATCGCGGTGACCGAATTGGCCCACGCCGACCCCGCTCGGCGCCATGCGGCGGCGGCCCAACTGGGCCGGGCGAGCCGCGAAGTCGGATTCTTCCTGGTCGCCGAACACAGCGTGCCCAGGGCAGCGATCGATGCCGCTTTCGCCGACGCCCGGGCTTTCTTCGCTCAGCCCCTCGCAGACAAGCAGCAGTTGTCGATCAAGCGCTCGCCCCACAACCGTGGCTATGTGGCGATGGCTGACGAGCGGCTCGATCCGAAAGCGGGTTTCGATCGGAAGGAGGCCTTCAATCTCGGCCTCGAGCTCGACGCGAACGATCCCGACATCGTCGCCGGAGCGCCTTTTCGCGGGCTGAACTTCTGGCCCACCGCGCTGCCCGGATGGCGCGAGCGGATGCTCGGCTACTTCGACCACTGCCTCGAGCTGGGCCGCCTGATCCACCGGGGGTTCGCCATCGACCTAGGCCTCGATGAAGAATTCTTCGCACCCCACCTCACCGCGCCGATCGCCACCCTGCGCTTGCTGCACTATCCGGCCGCCATTCAAGCCGGGCGCCACGATGCGGGAGCCGGGGAACACACCGACTACGGCGACCTCACCCTGCTCGCCACCGACGGCGTGCCCGGTCTCGAAGTGCGTACCCGAGACGGTGAGTGGCTGGAGGGGCCTTCGATTCCCGGCACCTACGTATGCAACATCGGCGACTGCCTGATGCGTTGGAGCAACGATATCTACCTCTCGACGCCCCACCGGGTGCGTGCCCCGACTCAGGAACGCTACTCGATCGCCTTCTTCATGGAACCCAACCCGGAGACCCTGATCGACCCACGCCAGATCGCCCCGGACCAGGCACCGCGCTATGCACCGGTCCACTGCGCCGACTATCTCAAGCAGCGCCTCGATGCCACCTACCAGCACCGCGCGGGCGCCTGATCGAATCACTCAGTCGCGAACCCGGTCGTACGCCATATCGAAGAAGCGCTCTTCGATCCGCGATGCGCGGATGAAGGGCGTGCTGAGGGATTCGAACTCGCGCCCGGCGCCGACTCGCTCGAGCTCGCCACGCAAGAAATCGACCCAGCGAACGAACTCGGCGTCGGCATGGATCCGAATCCAGTCATGGTGCTCGGGACGCGGCGGCAGCGATGCGGTGGCCCGGCTCGCCCACTCCAGGTAGAGCCATTCGGCCACCACCAGTACCACCAGGATCACCGCGTAGTCCTGGGAGGCACAGGCTTCGTCCATCAAGTCGATGAACTCACGGGTCGGCCCAGCCAGCGCGGGCGATCTCCACTCCCGCTCCTCGACCCCGAGCGCGGCGAAGGCGTCGAGGAAGTAGCGATGCTCGTCGCCGGCGACCACTGCCAGCTGGCGAGCGTGCACGAGCCGCGCGTCCGCGTCGTCGGCGGCGCAGACCGCGGCACCCATCAGCCTGACGAAGCTGTCGCAGAAGCAGTAGTCCTGAACCAGATAGCGGGCGAATACGGCATCGTCGATACGTCCCTCGATCAGCTCGTCGACGAAACGGTGGTGAATGGCGGCGTCCCAATGCGGCTGGGCGGCGTCACGAAGTCGATGGCAAAGGTGCATGCGGTCTCCTGGCGGAAATCGGACGGGAATCGATGAAAGGTCCAAGGCGCCCTACTCTCGTCGACTTCACAGCGCCCGGCAAGCGAACCTCGCCCCCGGTCGTACGAGCCGACCGAGCGTCCCGGGCGCTGGCGCACGAGCGACGACTGCGGCAGACTAGCTCGCGCCGTGAATTCCCGTCGCGGTCACCAGTGCCTCCGTTCGTGGAGTTTCGACAAGGCGATCGATGAATAGCCCCGCTCTCTCTCGTATCCAGCTTGCAAGTCTGTTGATCGCTGCCGTTGCTCTGCTGCTGATCCTTCCATTCAAGCTCCTCGCCAGCCTGCTGGCCGGCCTGCTGGTGTTCGAACTGGTCAACGGCCTGACCCATCCGATAGAACACCTGATCTCCGGGCGCATCGCCCGCTGGATCGCCGTCGGCCTGCTCGCCGTGGTGATCGTCGGCGGCCTCAGCCTGGCCTTCACCGGCGCGTTCTCGTTCATCCTCCATGAGGTCAACAATCCCGGCCAGACGCTCGGCAAGATGATGGAAGTGATCGAGCGTGCCCGCCAGCAGCTCCCGAGCGTACTGGTGCGCTACCTGCCGAGCTCGGCTGAGGACTTCCACGGTCTGCTGCAGCGCTGGCTGAGCGGCCATATCAGCCAGCTGCAGAGCTGGGGGCGCGATGCCGTGCATCTGTTCGTCACCGTGCTGATCGGCATGGTACTCGGCGCTGTGATCGCGCTGCTGCCGACGCCGGCGCCGAACGAGATGAAGCCCCTCGCCGCCGCCCTGCACACCAGGGTGATGCGCCTCGCCGCGGCCTTCCACCAGATCGTCTTCGCCCAGATCAAGATCTCGCTGATCAACACCCTGCTCACCTCGATCTTCCTGCTCGTGGTGCTGCCGCTCGCTGGCGTCCACCTGCCGCTGGCCAAGACCCTGGTAGTGGTGACCTTCGTCTGCGGCCTGCTGCCCGTGGTCGGCAATCTGATCTCCAACACGGTGATCTTCATCGTCGGGCTGTCGCTGTCGATCTGGATCGCCCTCGGCGTGCTCGGCTACCTGGTGGTGATCCACAAGCTCGAGTACTTCCTCAATGCCCGCATCGTCGGCGGCCAGATCCGCGCTCGCGCCTGGGAGCTGCTGCTCGCCATGCTGGTCTTCGAGGCCATCTTCGGCTTCGCCGGCATGATCGCCGCCCCGGTCTACTACGCCTACATGAAAAACGAGCTGAAGGCCCTCGGCCTGGTCTAGGGCGCGTCGTTCCTCGCCCCGGGGCTTCGCTGCCGCCCCGCCGCCATCGACCGAGGCTTCGACGCAGGCCCTGCCAAACGCGTATAATCGCCCCAAATTTGCTCCCCGAGCGTCCTCCAAGATCATCATGAGCCGCCGCATGGAACCGATGGACAAGACCTACCGCCCCGATCTGCTCGAGACCCGCTGGTACCAGCGCTGGGAAAAAGACGGACGCTTCGCGCCCTCGGGCCACGGCCAGCCCTACTCGATCATGATCCCGCCGCCGAACGTCACCGGCAGCCTGCACATGGGCCACGCCTTCCAGGACACGCTGATGGACACCCTGGTGCGCTTCAAGCGGATGCAGGGACACAACACGCTTTGGCAGGTCGGCACCGATCATGCGGGGATCGCCACCCAGATGCTGGTCGAGCGCAAACTCGCCCATGAGCAGGGCAAGTCGCGCCACGACCTCGGCCGCGAGGCGTTCATCGACAAGGTATGGGAGTGGAAGGCCGAATCCGGCGGCCACATCACCCGCCAGCTGCGAAGGATGGGGGCGAGCGTCGACTGGTCGCGCGAACGCTTCACCATGGACGAAGGCTTCTACAAGGCCGTCCAGGAAGTGTTCGTGCGCCTGCACGACGAAGGGCTGATCTATCGCGGCAAGCGGTTGGTCAACTGGGACCCGGCGCTGCTCACCGCGATCTCCGATCTCGAGGTCGAGTCCCATGATGAACAGGGCTCGCTCTGGCACATTCGCTATCCGCTCGCCGACGGCGCGACCACCGCGGACGGCAAGGACCACATCATCGTCGCCACCACCCGTCCCGAGACCCTGCTCGGCGATACCTGCGTAGCGGTCCACCCCGAGGACGAACGCTACGCCCAGCTGGTCGGCAAGTTCGTCGAGCTGCCGCTGGTCGGCCGCAGGATCCCGATCGTCAAGGACGACTACGTCGAGCGCGACTTCGGTACCGGCTGCGTGAAGATCACCCCGGCGCACGATTTCAACGACTACGAAGTCGGCAAGCGTCATCAGAGCGCACTGATCAACGTGCTGACGCCGGATGCCAGGATCCGCGCCGAAGCGGAGATCTACGACTTCTCCGGCAAGCCGTCGCAGGCTTTCGACCCGGCGCTGCCCTCCGTCTATGCGGGGCTCGCGCGCGAAGAGGCACGGGCACGCATCGTCGCGGACCTCGATGCCCAAGGGCTGCTCGAGAAGGTCGAGCCCCATGCGCTCAAGGTGCCGCGCGGCGACCGCTCGGGCACGGTGATCGAGCCGCTTTTGACAGATCAATGGTTCGTCGCCGTCGAAAGCCTGGCCAAACCGGCGATCGAGGCGGTGGAGAACGGCTCGATCCGCTTCGTGCCGAAGAACTACGAGAACATGTACTTCGCCTGGATGCGCGACCTGCAGGACTGGTGCATCTCGCGCCAGCTGTGGTGGGGCCACCGCATCCCGGCCTGGTTCGACGAGGCGGGCAACGTCTACGTGGCGCGCAGCGAAGCGCAGGCACGCGAGAAGTACGGACTCGCCGCCGATGTCGCGCTGCGCCAGGACGACGACGTGCTCGACACCTGGTTCAGCTCTGCGCTTTGGACCTTCGCCACCCTCGGCTGGCCGGAAAAGACCCCGGAGCTTGCGACCTTCCATCCGACCAGCGCGCTGGTCACCGGTTTCGACATCATCTTCTTCTGGGTCGCCCGGATGATCATGATGACGCTCAAGTTCACCGGCCAAGTGCCGTTCGAGACCGTCTATGTCCATGGCCTGGTACGCGATGGCCAGGGCCAGAAGATGTCGAAGTCGAAGGGCAACGTGCTCGACCCGATCGACCTGATCGACGGGATCGAGCTCGACTCGCTGGTCGAGAAGCGCACCGGCAACATGATGCAGCCGCAGAAGGCGAGCAAGATCGCCAAGGCGACCCGCAGCGAGTTCCCCGATGGCATCGAGCCCCACGGCACCGATGCGCTGCGCTACACCTATCTGTCGCTGGCATCGACCGGACGCGACATCAAGTTCGACATGGGCCGCCTCGACGGCTATCGCAACTTCTGCAACAAACTGTGGAACGCTGCGCGCTACGTACTCTCCAACGCCGAGGGCGAAGACTGCGGCCAGCAGGGTGAGCCGGTCGAGCTCAGTCTCGCCGATCGCTACATCATCTCGCGGCTGCAGCAGGTCGAGACCCAGCTCACCCGAGCGCTCGACGAGTATCGCTTCGACCACGCCTCCCAAGCGCTCTACGAGTTCGTCTGGAACGAGTACTGCGACTGGTATCTCGAGCTCTCGAAGCCGGTGCTGTGGGACGACGAGGCGAGCCTCGAACTCAAGCGCGGCACCCGGCGCACCCTGGTACGGGTGCTCGAGACCATCCTGCGCCTGGCGCACCCGATGATGCCGTTCATCACCGAGGAGATTTGGCAGCGGGTCGCACCGCTCGCCGGCCGCGCGCTCGAAGCCGATGCCTCGATCATGACCCAGGCCTGGCCGGTGGCCGACGATGACAAGACCGACCAGCGCGCGGTCGACGACATCGAATGGCTCAAGCAGGTGATCAACGCGGTGCGCAACATCCGCGCTGAAATGAACATAGCGCCCGGCAAGGGGCTGCCGCTTTATCTCTGCGGCGGCGATGCCGAGGATCGCCGCCGCCTGGCGGAGAACGAGCGCTTCCTCGCCAAGCTCGCCAAGCTCGAAAGCGTGGCGTTCACCGAGGCCGCCGAAGTGCCGGTGTCCGCGCTGGCGAGCGTCGGGGCGCTCGAGGTACGGGTACCGATGGCCGGGCTGATCGACAAGGAGGCCGAACTCAACCGTCTCGACAAGCAGCTCGAGCAGCAGCGCAAGCTGGTCGACGGCATCCAGCGCAAGCTCGGCAACCAAGGCTTCGTCGCCAAGGCGCCGGCCGCCGTGGTCGAAAAGGAACGTGCCCGCCTCGACGAGGCACAGCAGGCGATCGCTCTGCTCGGCGACCAGCGCGCCAAGATCGAGTCGCTCTAGCCACCAGCCGCCATGCAGGTCGATGCCCCATCGCGTGAGAGCGCGATGGGGCATGTCTATTGCGGCTGGCGCGCATAATCGAACAGTGTTTTCATTAAGGAAATATTAGAATAGACTGGGCGCTCGGCTTACTCGACGCCTTGCGCGTCCAGCTGGCCGCCATGGCGACGCCGCGTTGCCATGGCGGCTTTTTTCGACCTCGAGACCCGCCCGGATCCGCCCATGTCGCTCAGACCCATCCTGCTGCTCAACCTCATCGGCCTGCTGCTGCTGCTAAGCTGGTGGCAGACCCTGGCCCCCTTCTGGCCAGCGCTCAACGCCTGGGTATTCCACGCGTTCAACCAGACCCTGACCGCGGACAACCTCGGCTGGGTCAACCTGGTCGCAGCGCTCAACACGCGGACATTCGATGCCGCATCCTTTCTGGTGATGGTCGCGGTACTACTGCTCGCGGTCAGCCGCGACCGGCGCAAGGGTCGGCTCTGGCATTGGTTCGGGGTCGGCTTCGTGATGCTGTTCTCGGCCGGGGTGATCGCGCTGATCAACAACGAGCTACCCTACGGGCACCCGAGCCCGACGCTCTACTTCCAGTCGCTCGGTGAACCGGTCAACTTCATCACCCAGTTGGTGGACTTCTCCACCAAGGACAGCGCGGGCAACAGCTTCCCTGGCGACCACGGCATGATGCTGATGGTCTTCGCCGCCTTCATGATGCGCTTCGCCGACCGCCCCTGCGCCATCCTCGCCGCTGCGATGATCCCAGTGTTCAGCCTGCCGCGGATCATCGGTGGCGGCCATTGGCTCGAGGACGTATTCATGGGGTCGCTTTCGATCTCGCTGCTGCTGCTGCCGTGGATTCTGCTCACGCCCCTGGCCCCTGGCGCGGTAGCCGCCATCGAGCGCCTCGCCCGCCGGCTCGACCTACCGTTTTCGCGCTGAAACCCAAACGCCAGCGCCCTACGAAGGGTGCCGGCGTTCGTTTTTCCAGCATAGCGGTCCGGAAGATCAGCCGTAGCGGCCGGTGATGTAGTCCTCGGTGCGCTTGTTGCCCGGCTGGGTGAATATCTTCGAGGTGCGGTCGTACTCGATCAGCTCGCCCAGGTACATGAAGGCGGTCATGTCGGAGACGCGCGCGGCCTGCTGCATGTTGTGGGTGACGATGACGATGGTGTAGTCCTGCTTGAGCTCGTTGACCAGGTCTTCGATGTAGCCGGTCGAGATCGGGTCGAGCGCCGAGGTCGGCTCGTCGAGCAGGATCACCTCGGGCTTGATCGCAATGCTGCGAGCGATGCACAGGCGCTGCTGCTGGCCCCCGGAGAGGGCCTGGCCGCTCTGGCGCAGCTTGTCCTTGACCTCGTCCCACAGCGCCGCCTTGCGCAGCGCCCATTCGACCCGTTCGGCCATCTCGCGGGCGGAGAGCCGCTCGTAGAGCTTGACCCCGAAGGCAATGTTGTCGAACACCGACATCGGGAACGGAGTCGGGCGCTGGAACACCATCCCGATCCGCGCCCGCAGCAGGTTGACGTCGACCTTGCCATCGTTGATGTCCTGGCCGTCGAGCAGCAGCTTGCCTTCGGTACGCATCCCCGGATAAAGATCGTGGATACGGTTGAAGCAGCGCAGCAGGGTCGACTTGCCGCAGCCGGAAGGACCGATGAAAGCGGTCACCCGGTTGGCGGGCACCGTCATGCTGATGTCCTTCAGCGCATGGAACTGGCCATAGTAGAAATTGAGCCCTTCGACCTCGAGCTTGGCCTGGGTCGCGACATCAGCCGTCGTCTCACCACCCGGCGAGCGTAGCCGGGGCTTGGCGATGGTCGGTCTTTCGCCGGCCGTCGCCTGCGCACCGGCCGGCAGGTTGGACTCGTCATTGAGGTTGGATGAGGACATGACTACCTCTTGTTCGACTCTCGCGACACGATGCGCGCGATGATGTTGAGAATCAGGATGGCGGCAGTGAGGATCAACGCACCGGCCCAGGCGAGCTCGACCTGTCGGGGGATGAACGAGTTGATCGTCATGTTCTGGTAGAGCGTCATCGGCAGGTTGGGCATCTCACTGCCGAGATTGAAGAAGTTCCACTGGTTCGAGTTCAGCGAGGTAAAGATCAGCGGCGCGGTTTCGCCGCTGATCCGCGCGCAGCCCAGCAGTACGCCGGTGATGATCCCCGCGCGGGCACCGCTGTAGCAGACCCGCACCACCACCCACCAGCGGTGGGCACCGAGGGCCGACGCGGCTTCCCGCAGGGTGTTGGGCACCAGCTTCAGCATGTCCTCGGTGGAGCGAATCACCACCGGGATGATGATCACGGCCAGCGCGGCGATCCCGGCCCAGCCGGAAAAGCGCCCCATCGGCAGCACCACCACCGCGTAGATGAACAGCCCGATGATGATCGAGGGTGCCGACAGCAGCACGTCGTTGATGAAGCGGATGACCGTAGCGAGCCTGGATCTACCGCCGTACTCGGCAAGCCAGGTTCCCGCTGCGATCCCGACGATGGTGCCGACCACGGTACCGCCGACGGTCATGATCAGGCTGCCGATGATCGCATTGCCGAGCCCACCGCCGGACATCCGGGTACGCTCGGTGAACACCTCGAGCGACAGTGCGGTGGTGCCCTGCCACACCAGGGTGAACAGGATCAGCAGCAGCCAGACGATACCGAACACCGCGGCGCTGACGCAGAGCGTCATGATCGAACGGTTGATCAGCCGGCGGCGGCGGTAGACGGAATTCTCGTTTCTCATCTTATCGTCCGGTACGGGGTCAGGGTGAGGATCGGGATCAAGGTGCGCGGCGCTCGATGCGCATCAGCATGTAGCGCGCGATCGCAAGCACCACGAAGGTGATCAAAAACAGCACCAGCCCGAGCGCGAGCAGCGCCGAGCGCTGGATGCCATCGGCCTCGGGGAACTGGCTGGCGATCAGCGCGGCGATCGAGGTTCCCTGCCCGGTCAGCGTCGGATGGAGGAACAAGTTGTTGCCGATCACGAAGGCCACCGCCATGGTCTCGCCGAGCGCCCGGCCAAGGCCGAGGATGACCCCGCCGACCAGCCCGCCGCGCACCGAGGGGAAGATCACGCTGCGCACCACCTCCCAGGTGGTGCAGCCGAGCCCATAGGCCGACTCGCGGGTCACCGAAGGCACGGTGGACATCACATCGCGGGTGATCGCGGTGATGAAGGGAATGATCATCACCGCGAGGATGATCCCGGCGGTGGCAAGGCCCGTGCCGGCGGGGAACAGCTCGGGCGCGAGCCACTGCAGGAATGGCCCGAGCACCATGATCCCCCACATCCCGTAGATGATCGAGGGAATGCCGGCGAGCAGCTCGATGGTGACGCCGAGCGGCCGACGCAGCGCCGCCGGGCATTTCTCGGTGAGGAAGATCGCGATGCCGAACGACACCGGAACCGCGATCGCCACCGCGATCAGCGAGGTCACCAAGGTACCGTAGATCGCAGGCCAGGCGCCGAATACCTCCTGGTTGGCCGACCAGCGGGTCTGGGTGAAGAAGTCCGCACCGTAGGTGGCGAGCGCAGGCCAGGCCGAGATCAACAAAGACAGCATGATCGCGCCCAGGAGCGCCAGCACCAGCACCGCGAAACTGCAGGTACCGCGCTCGAACCAGCGGTCGATCATGCCATTGCGGGCCAAAAGCCGCAGCTCGCGGCGATTGGCGCCGAGATGATGCGGCTGGTCGGAGCGGCTCTGCTCGCTACTCATGGCTGACTACCCATTTGGATGCTTGTCTCCCCTGCGCCAACTACGTGGCGCTACGATAGCGCCGGGACGCGCAGCCTGCGCGTCCCGGCGGCACGGCCTGTTTACTCTGCGCCGGTCCAGACCGGCTGGCCGTCGGCCTGGATCTGTGACCAGATGTTGGCCTTGACCAGTTCGACCACATTGTCGGGCATGCTGACGTAGTCGAGTGCGTTGGCCGCCGCTTCGCCATTGGCGTAGGCCCAGTCGAAGAACTCGAGCGCACTACGAGAAGCGGCCGCGTTGCTCGCCTGCTTGTGCATCAGGATGTACGAAACCCCGGTGATCGGCCAGCTCTGCTCGCCAGGCTGGTTGGTCAGCACCAGTGCGAAACCCGGTGCATTCGCCCAATCGGCGTTGGCGGCGGCGGCGGCGAAGCTCTCCGCGCTCGGTGCTACGTACTGGCCATCGCTGTTCTCGAGCTGCACGGCGTTGAGATCGTTTTGCTTGGCATAGGCGTATTCGACGTAGCCGATCGCCCCCCTGACGTTGCCCACCTGGGCGGCGACCCCGCCGTTGGCCTGAGCGCCGACCCCGCTCGGCCATGCCACCGAGTTGCCCTCGCCGACGGTATTGGAGAACGCTTCACTGACCTGGCTCAGGTAGTGGGTGAAGAGGAAGTTGGTGCCCGAGCCATCGGAGCGATAGACCGGGGTGATCCGGGTATCGGGCAGCTCGATATCCGGATTGAGCGCGGCGATGCGTTCGTCGTTCCAGCGATCGATCTCACCAAGATAGATCGCCGCGAGCGTCTCACCATCGAGCTTGAGCTCGCCGGCGGGGATATCCACATTGATCACCGGCACCACGCCGCCCATGATCATCGGGAACTGCACCAGCCCATCGCGCTCCTGCTGCTCGGCGGAGAGCGGTGCGTCGGAGGCGCCGAAGGTCACGGTGCCCGCGGTGATCTGGCGAATCCCGCCGCCGGAGCCGATCGCCTGGTAGTTGAGGCCGACACCGCTTTCATCCTGGTAGTCATCCGCCCACTGCGAGTAGACCGGGTAAGGGAAGGTCGCGCCAGCACCGGTGATCGTCGAGGACTGCGCCTGGGCCTGAACGGAAACGCCGAGGGCCAGCGTGGCGGCGAACAGCAAAGAGGTGCGCTTGAGCATTCGTGATCTCCAAGGGAGAGCTGACACTAGGAAGAACCGGCAAGTGTGGACGGAGGGGATGCCTCCGACGTGGTGCTACCCTATCAACGCCATATGTCAGTTTTGTGTCACCGACATGGCGTTGGCATGACGAGGACATCGGCATATTCAAAACGAGAATAACAAAACCAAAACTCTGTATTTAGTGGTTATTAAAGAAGCCCCTAACCTGCTCCCACTGCGCGGCCTTCGAAGCGCCGCATCGCTTTGTCCTCAGGGAGCCACAAATGTCGTTTCGTCCATCGCTGGTCATTCCACTCGCCCTGGCCGCCGCACTCATCCTGCCCCAAGGCGCGCGGGCCGAGAGCATCACCCTGCTCAACGTCTCTTATGATCCCACCCGGGAACTCTACCAGGACTACAATGCCGCCTTCCGCGAGTGGTACCGCACCCAAAGCGGCGACGACGTCACCGTGCAAACCAGCCACGGCGGCTCCGGCAGCCAGGCGCGCAGTGTGATCGAAGGCGCCCCCGCCGATGTAGTCACCCTGGCGCTGGCCTACGACATCGATGCGGTCGCCCAGCGCAACGGCGGAGTGGCCGAGGATTGGCAGCAGGCGCTGCCCGACAACTCCACGCCCTATACCTCGACCATCGTGTTCCTGGTGCGCAAGGGAAACCCGAAGAACATCCATGACTGGGACGATCTGATCAGAGACGACGTCTCGGTGATCACCCCCAATCCCAAGACCTCGGGCGGCGCCCGCTGGAACTACCTCGCCGCCTGGGCCTGGGCGCTCAAGCAGCAGCTCGGCGATCTGTCCAAGCTCGACGACCCGGCCTTCGAACAAGAAGTCGCCGCCGCTCAGGAGCATGCCCGCGACTACGTCTCCAAGCTCTACGCCAACGTCGCGATACTCGACAGCGGCGCCCGCGGCGCGACCAACACGTTCATCCAACGCGGCCAGGGCGACGTGCTGCTGGCGTGGGAGAACGAAGCCTTCCTCGCCACCGAGGAGCTCGGCGAAGGAGAGTACGAGATCGTCGCGCCAAGCCTGAGCATCCTCACCGAGCCGCCGGTGGCGCTGGTCGAAGGCAACGTCTCGCGCAAGGGTGAAGCAGCCGAACGCGCCGCCCGCGCCTATCTCGAGCACCTCTACTCCCCCGAGGGACAGCGCATCGCTGCTGCCCACTACTACCGCCCGCGCAATCCGCAAGGCGTACCGGCCGAGGACTTGGCCCGCTTCCCCGAGCTCGACCTGGTGACCATCGACGACGTCTTCGGCGGATGGAGCCAGGCCCAGAGCCAGCACTTCGGCGACAACGGGGTGTTCGACCAGATCTTCCGTCGTTGAACCGCGACACCGTTTCCTAGGAGCAGCACATGCACGTCGTCGTGATCCACGGCAGCCCATCCGCCCCATCGCGCTCCTCCGCGCTCGCCGAGCATCTGGCCGAGCGCCTCGAGGCGCTCGGGATCGACTGCGATCATGCCCGCCTGGAACAGTTCAGCGCCGCTTCGCTGCTCGGGGTCGACACTTCCGATCCCGCGATTCGCGAGTACCTGGCCAAGATCGACCGCGCCCGGGGAGTGATCATCGCCACCCCGGTCTATACCGGCTCGATCACCGCACTGACCAAGTCGCTGCTCGAGGTGATCCCCGAGCGCCACCTGCGCGGACGCCCCGCGCTGGTGCTCGCAAGCGGCGGCTCCGCGGCCAGCGTACAGGCGGCGGAACACGCGCTGGCACCGATCCTGCGCAATCTCAAGGCGACCCTGCTCGGCGCCAGCGTCTACACCGCGAGTGCCGAGCTGCCCTCGCGCAAGGACGAAAGCGGCAAGGTCATCGGCTATCGCTTCGAACCGCCGCTCGCGGCCCGCCTCGAGGAGGCGCTGGAGCACTTCCTGGTCCAGCTCGCGGGCCCCCCAAGCAGCGTTCTCCCCGCCGCCTGGACGTCGCGGCTGGCGTTATGAAGCAGGATTCGCTCATACAGGAGAAAAGACCGATGGCTTCGCCACCTTCCCAACAGTCCCGCTCGCTGAGTGCCGCCTTCGAGCTGATCGTTCCCTGGCTGCTGCCGCTGCTGCTGCTCGCCGCGTGGGAACTCGCCGCCGACCGCGGCTGGCTCTCGGCGCGGGTGCTGCCGGCGCCCTCGGCGGTGATCGAGGCCGGCTGGCGGCTCACCGTCGACGGCTCGCTGCCCCACCACCTGTGGGCCAGCACCCAGAGAGCGCTGGTCGGCTTCGCGATCGGCGGCGGGCTGGGGCTTGCGCTTGGCTTTCTCACCGGGCTCTCGCGCACCGCCTCGCAGCTGCTCGACACCAGCCTGCAGATGATCAGGAACGTCCCCCACCTGGCGCTGATCCCGCTGGTGATCCTGTGGTTCGGGATCGGCGAGACGGCGAAGATATTCCTCGTCGCCCTCGGCACCCTGTTCCCGGTCTACCTCAACACCTACCACGGGATCAGGAACGTCGACCCGCAGCTGATCGAGATGGCCAGGAGCTACGGCCTGCGCGGACCAAGCCTGTTCTGGCAGGTGATACTTCCCGGCGCCTTGCCATCGATTCTGGTCGGGGTTCGCTTCGCCCTGGGGCTGATGTGGCTGACCCTGATCGTCGCCGAGACGATCAGCGCCACCGATGGACTCGGCTATCTGGCCATGGACGCTCGTGAGTTCCTCCAGACCGACGTGGTACTGCTGTCGATCCTGCTCTATGCGCTGCTCGGCAAGCTCGCCGACTTGCTCGCCAAGAGCCTGGAGCATTGGTGGCTGCGCTGGCACCCGGCCTTCCAGTCCAAGCGCAACCGCTGACATCCGTCCACCGATTCGACTGACGCCCGCACGGGCGAGGAGTGAACGATGAGCCCCTCCGTTTCCTATCTGCGCCGGCCCGAACCGGCGCCCGCCGAGGCGCCCGCACCGGTCGCGCTGAGGCTTCAAGGCGTCGAGCGCAGCTTCGGCGATACCCCGGTGCTGTCGAATCTCGACCTGGATATCCGGGAAGGCGAGGTAGTGGCGATCATCGGGCGCAGCGGCTGCGGCAAGTCGACCCTGCTGCGGCTGCTCGCCGGACTCGACCAGGCCAATGGCGGCACGCTCTCCTGGCGCGGCGCCCCGCTCTCCCAGCGGATCCGGGAGATCCGGCTGATGTTCCAGGAGCCCAGGCTGCTGCCGTGGAAGCGGGTGCTCGACAATGCGGCCCTCGGCGTCGATCGCCAGCTCGCCAGGGCAGCGCTGGCCGAGGTCGGCCTCGGCGAGCGCGAGCAGGACTGGCCCTCCCAGCTTTCCGGCGGCCAGCGCTCGCGCGTCGCGCTGGCTCGCGCACTGGCCCACAGCCCGCAGCTGCTGTTGCTCGACGAACCGCTGGGCGCGCTGGATGCGCTGACACGTTCGAGCATGCACCGGCTGATCGAGCGGCTGTGGCGCCAGCATGGTTTCACCCTGGTGCTGGTCACTCACGACGTCTCGGAAGCGGTGACCCTGGCCGATCGAGTGATCCTGCTCGACCATGGCCGGATCGATCTTGACCTCAACATCGAGCTGCCTCGGCCGCGCTCGCCCACCGACCCGCGTCTGGTCGCCTACGAGGCGGCGCTGCTCGAGCGGCTGACCGGCGAAGAACGCGACGGCGCCGACGCCGGCGCCTCGATCACCAGCATCGAACCGGCCTCGATCGCGATCTGAGCCCGTTTTTCCCAACCATTCAAGGAGTCGTCATATGTCATCCGAACCCGCACTCAACCCGCGCAATCAGTTCCGCGGCCGGATCAAGCACATCCATGAAGGCGACGTGCTCAGCGAGATCGATGTCGAAACCCCTCACGGCATCGTCACCTCGGTGATCACCACCCGATCGGTACGCGAGCTCGAGCTCGCCGTCGGCAGCCCGGTGCTGGCCTTCGTCAAGGCCACCGAGGTGGCCTTGGCTAGGCTCTGAGCCGCTCCGCCAGGCTCGTTCAGCCGGCCTGACGGGAACTCGAGCAGCGCGGCTCAGCTTACGCCGAGATCGTGCAGCGCGACCCGCACCAGTTGGAGCAGAATGGCCGAATAGTAGTTTTCGTCCTGTCCCGCGACCTGCGGCACGCCGTCGGGATCACCGATCAGCAATGCTTTGATCGCCCTCCCTCCCTCGGAAAGGGGGTAGGGGGCGGTCTCGCCGCTGGTCACGTCGATCCAAGCAGGTGGCAGCGCCTGACGATTCCAGAACACCGCGATGTTCTCGAGCGTACCGATGCCGCGCTGGTTGCCCCAGCTGAAATAGAGCGGCACGCGGATGTTCTCGAAGCCGAAGCGAGGCGGCCAGCCTTCAGCCGGGCTCAACCCACCGCGAGGATCGAGACGCAGCCAGTCGGCGGGAAGCTTCTGGGCGCCGAACTGCGCGCGCGCAAGCAGATTCCCCCCGCTCTCCACCAGAGCAAGCCAGGGCCCCTGGGGTTCGAGCTCGGCGAAACGCTTGAAAGCGGGGATCACCCAATAGGAGAGATTGATCACCAGGCCATCGGGGTGCTCGAATCCATCCATCGCCGGTAGCAGGACCTTGCTGCCGGCAACCTCGCGAACCAGGTTCGCGCCGATCGCGGAGCGGACTTCGGCGCTGCGCACCGCATAGGCCTTCACGCCCCAGCGCTGGGCCGCGCGGTCGAGCGCCCAGGCGATCATCAGATCGCCGTCGCTCGCATTGTTGGGATCGCTCACCGAAGGCGTCGTCGTCGGGTCGAAACGCCATGAGTAAAGCGCTACGTCACCCCGTGCCAGATGGTCCTCGGTCCAGCGCCAGAGCTGGTCGAAGGCCTGGCGATCACCGTGGTACACGGCGAGCAGCATGCTCCACCCCTGCCCCTCGGTATGGCTGATCGACCGGTTGGCGGTATCGATCACCCGGCCATCGACCACGAAGCGTGCGAGAAAATCGCGCCAGCCAGGGTCGTCCATATCAGCCTGGGTGCTGCCGGCCACGAACAGCAGGCCCAGCAGCAGCGAGAACGGTCTTAGCAACCGTCGCAGGCAACTAGCCATAATTGAACGCTCGCCCACCGGCCTCTATTTCAGCCAGTGCGGTCACTCTAGCGCTGCCACCTTGTCCGTTGATCCAAGTTTCGAAAAGTCCCGCCAACAGCGCGGTCGATAGTCTCGCCCAGCTGGGCGCCGGAGAGCGCGGCGACGGCAGTTCGTAATGCTGGATCAGGATCGCATCGCTCTTCGCGATCAACCGGCAGAAGCCCCAGTCGTGCTCGGCCAGCGAGCGATTCAGCGCCGCCTCGAGCTCGCCCAGGGTGCCCTGGGCCGGCAGCGCCTGGCGATCCGCCAGGCAGCTCCCGACATGGCGAAAGAACGCCTCGGCGTCATCCTCGCCGACCGAGGCGCAGAGCTCGTCACCGAGCAGCGCGACGAGCTCGAGCCAGCCGCCCTGCCGACGCCGATCGGCATGGTAGCGACTGATCGTCTCGGCCAACGCTGCTTCACTTTGCGCCATCCCCGCCTCCCAGCCGGTAGTTGAGATAAAGCATGCCCCGGCTTTCGCTGTAGTCGCCGAAGGTGTCGTAACCCAGCTTGCCGCCCAGCGTCAGCTGTTCGGAGAGCCGATAGTCGACCCCCACACCGAGGTTGACCCCGAAGCCCGAGGTCGACTCGCCATCGTAGCTCGACGAAGATACGAGCCCCGCGGTCTCCATCGCTTCGAGCGCGCGCTGGCTGCGCGCGTCGGTGGGGAAGTAATCCGCTCCCTCCTGGTCGAAGCTCTGCAACCCCGGCGCCGCTTCGAGGATATAGCTGAACTTGCCGCGCGTCTCGGTGAAGCTGACCGGAAAGGCCAGATTGATGTAGTCCTGGGGACTGAAGTAACCGCCGTGGCCATAGGTGAAATGGTTGCTGTTGCGGTCGAAATCCTGATACCCCAGGTTGACCCCGACCTGCAGCTTGCGATGCTCCTCGTTGATCGGCCGCACGTAGGCGCCGACGGACAGGTTGCGCGAGCTGTTGCTCTGGACGTTCTCGCCGCTGTAGTGGTAACCGCCGCCGCCGGCATAGAAGCCCAGCTCGCCGTCATCGTAGCTGACCATCGCCTGGCCGCCGCTCTTGGTCACCCCACCCCAGGTCTCGCCGGTCACCGGGTCCTTGACCCCGGCATAGGAGAGCACGCTGTCGGATACCGCACGACGCTCGGCGGTGAGGGTCAGCCGGGTGTCGGTGGCGATCTGCGGCTGCCAGCGGACCCCACCGACCAGGTTGCTCTGCTCGAAGCCGAGCGGCGTGCTGCCGGCGTCGAAGCGCCAGTCACCGATCTTGTAGGCGAGCTCGAGACCGACGCCGCTGTCATGCAGCGAAGCGGGGCTGCGCGCACCGCGAGCGGCAGCGGCGAAGCGGCTGGAAAGGCTGCTCTGCAACGCCTCGATGCTGCTCGCCAGGGCTTCACGGTTGGCCGCGAACTCCTCCGGCGTCCAGCTCGAGATATCGAATGCCGACGGATCCAGATCGACCCCGGCGAAGTCGGACAAAAGTGCCAGCTGCTCATCGCTCAACGAAGCGAAGCGTATCCCCGCCTCCCACAGCACGTTGCGGTCCATCGCGTCTTCGTAGCTGCTCAGCGCCGCTTCATAGCTGTTGCGCAGGCTGGCGATCTGGGTGGTCGAGGGATACTCCTCGGCCTCGGCGGCTTCGAGCAGCGCAAGGGCGTTGGTCACCGCGGTGGCCGACGACTGGATATCACCGAGCAGCTCATCGACGCCGCCAAGCGCAGTGCTGAGATTGTCGATACCGTCGACCAGGGCGTTGCTGCCGAAGCGGCTGGCCGAAGAGGAAGAAGCGGAGCCTGCACTGATGTAGACCGGCGACAGGGCGAGTTCCAGCCTCCCTCGAGCGAGGGGCACGCCGAAGCGGGTGGTCTGGCTGATCCCGGTGAGCTCGCTGAGCCCCTGCTCGCCGCTGCGCAGGCGGAAATCCGTCGAGGCTTCGATCTCGATCCCACGCTCTCTTCGCCACTCGGCGAGCAGGCGATCGACTTCGCTCAATTGCCGTGCCTCAGGCGAGACGAAGGCCGTCGGCGCGGAATTGCGCGCCGACTCGGAGCGGAACGGGTTGGCGTTGAGCCCCAGTACCCCTCCGAGCGGGTCGGCGGCCACCAGCGGCCGGCGCGTGGCGAGGGTGCGTTCGCGAACCTGTTCGAGCAGCCGGATCGCCTCGTCTTCGCGCCCTTGGGCCTGGGCGGTACGGGCGGCGAGGATCACGAGCTCCGGCGACTCCAGCGGTGCGCGGTCGAGCAACAGCGCCTCGGCCCGCTCCGGCTCGCCGAGCGCGAGCGATGCGTTGACCGCCCCGGCGAGCGCGCGCTGGTCGCTGGGCGTGCGACCGAGCACGTAGCGATAGACCAGCTCGGCATCGCGCGCCTTGTCGCCACCGAGATAGAGATCGCCCAGCGCCAGCTGGAGATCGCGGTCCTGAGGGGCGACGCTCAGGCGCGCGGCGAGCTGATCGTATGCCCCGGCGAGGTCGCCATCGGCGCGCAGCCGCTCGGCCACGGCGAGCGCCAGTGCATTGCGCTGCGCCTCGATCGAGTCGCGGTCGGCGGCGCTCAGCCCCGGAAGCTGGTCGAAGCTGCGCAGCAGCTCCTCGGCCTCAAGCCCCTGCCCCGAGCGCCCGAGCACCACGATGTGGTTGTAGTAGCGGTCCACCGGCACCTGGATCCCGCGACCAAGGTTGCCACGCACCAGGTCGAGCGCCAGTCCATCATCGCCGAGATCGCTGAACGCCAGCGCCACGCTGCCCAGCTCGGCCGGGTCGGCGGGCGGCTGGCGATAGAGCGCCATCAGTGACTGTCGGGCCCGCCCAGGATCGCTCTGGTCGCGAATCGCCGCGAGCCTGCCCTCGATCGCGATCCGCTCGGCGAGCTGCGCAGCGGCCGGGTCTCGACGCTCGATCGGAATTCGACCGATCAGCCGTTCGGCGTCGTCCCAGCGCGACTGCTCGCTGGCGAAAAGTGCCGCGGCATAGAGCCGCTCGTCGCTGGTCTGGCTACCGATCAGCGGCATCATGGTGAAGCTCGCCTGGTAGGGATGCCCCTGGCGATCATAGATCCGGGCCAGCTCGAGCCGAGTCCAGGGGTCGTCGGGGAGCAGCGCAAGCGCCTGTTCGAGCGCCGTCTGGGCGCCATCGAGATCGTTGCGCTCGGCCGCCTGCCGCGCCAGCTCACGCAGCTCCTCGACCTGGGCCCGGTTCGGGTCGCCGAGCCGCTGGCGCAGCTGCTCGGGCAGCTGGGCGGCGAGCTGCTCCGCCTCCTGCCAGCGCGATTGGCCGCGCAGCGCGTTGACCAACCCCACCCGGGCGTCGGCATCGTTGGGCGCTTGGGCGAGCATCGCGCGGTAGCGCTGCTCGGCGAGCGAGAACTCTTGCTGATCGAGCAGCAGCTGAGCCTCGAACGCGCGCGCGGCGCGGCCACCATCGCCGCTTTCCCGGGTGAGCGGCGCCACTCGGGCCAGCGCCGCGGTAGCGTCTCCGCTTTCGGCCAGGCGACGCGCCTCGGCGAGATCGGCATAGAGGCTCGCCGAGCGGAAAGCCGCCCGCCAGCGTTCGGCGCTCGATGGATCGAGCTGCATCGCCCTGCCGAGGCTGTCGCGGGCGCGCGCGAACTGTCCCGCGCGCAGCTGGCTGATACCGAGCCCTCCGAGCGCGTCGACGTCGTTCGGCCGGGCTTCGATCACTCGCTGGAAAGCCGCTGCGGCCGCATTGCCACTGCCCGCCTCCAGGGCGGCGAAGCCGCGCTGGCGCTCCTGCGCCAGCGGGTCGGCGGGCGTCTCCTCGGCGACCGAGCGCAGGAAGTGATCACGTACATCGGTATCCATCAGGTTGTGGGTCAGATACGCATCGAACAGCGGCTTGTCGTCGATATCGGCATCCAGCCACAGCAAGGCCTGGCGAATCGCCCGTGCGCGCTCGCGGTCGTTGCCGCTCAGCCGCATCAGGCTCGCGATCCCTTCCCGCCGGGTCTCCTCGCGGTAGGTCAGTACCTGTCCGAGCGCGAACTCAGCGTTCTGATCCGTCGGGTGGCGCCGCCGATAGTCTTCAAGCGCCGTACGCGCCTCCTCCCAGCCTGCTTGCGTGCCAGCCAGGGTCTGGTAGTACTCGAGCGCGAACCTCTCGGGCGGGGCACCGCCACCGAATAGCGACCGATAGCGCTCCAGCGCCACCTCGGCGTTACCTTCGCGAGCCGCCGCACGCGCTTGCTCGAGCTGATCGGTGGATACATCGGCGCCGCGGCGCTCTTGGTCGAGCTGTGCGAGCAGCCTGCCGTCATCGACCTCCTCGAGCCGGGCGCGCCAGCGCTGATAGCCCTCGGTATCGCCGGATTCAAGCGCCAGCTGGGCGAACCGGAACAGCGCCTCGGCATTGTCGGGGTCGACCCTGAGCACCCGATTGAGCGCATCCAGGGCCAGGTCCTCGCGATTGCGCTGGCGCCAGTAGTCCGACTGCCGGAACAGCGCATCGAGCGTGGCCGATCCACTCGTGGCAGGCCCGGCGGGGACAGCATCCTGCGCCGATGCGCTCTCGACCATCGAGAAGAAGGTGGGCAACAGCAATAGCCAGCGAAGTTTCATTTCCCCTTTTCGCCCCCCAGACGACGGGCAGCGCGCGCTTTCAGGCCCGAATGGATCAGTGGTGTACAAGCGAGCAGCGCGATACCGATCGCGACGATCAGCAACAGCGGACGTTCGCCGAAGTACCAGCGCACCAGCATGTACCAGGGCAAATGCCCCTGGGTGTAGCGGTCGGCGACATGGAAAGCCTCGACGTTGAGGTTGCCATCGATCAATGCCAGATCGTCGGTGATCGCACTGGCGACGCTCTGCTGGCGTAGACCATCGACCAGCGCATTGAGCGAAACACCGGGCTGGACGCCGAACAGCACTACCGAACGCCCCGGCGTGTAGGGAGAGGAAAAGGCCGCGAGCAGCCGCTGATGCTCGGCGCCGTCGAGCGCGCGCTTGGCAGCGCTCGGGCGCCGCTCGAAATCTCCATCGAACAGCCAGACGACATGCTTCCACCAGGCGATCGGTTGCAACGCGAAACGATCGTCGCGCAGCTCGAGCGGTCCGGCGGAGAGCAGTGACGACAGCCACTGCGCCTGGCTGTCGGCCAGCACCATCAAATCGCGATCGGCGAAGCGCGAAAGTCCCGGCTCGCCACGCCCGATCTCGACTTTGCTGGCCAGGTTGCCGGTGGCATCGCCAATCCGGCCCATCAGGGTGAGCAGAGCGGCGAGCTGGTCGTCGTCGGGAGACGGATCGAGGATCACCGCACTGTGCTCGAGCCCAGGCTGGCGGGTGAACGGCAGACCAGCACCGACGAAAAAGGCCAGGTTGGGGAGTTCGGTGAAGGTATAGGTCTGGCTCATGTCGATGTTCGACGAAGGCAGCACCCGGCTGATCACCTGGGTCGGCACCCCGCTCTCGCAAGGATCGAGAGAGCTACGAGGATGCAGGTTGAAGTAGAGCGTCAGGCGGTTGATGCCGTAGATCAGCGCGGGGGGCAACTCGATGACGCCACGCTCCTGGCGCAGTGAATCTCCGAGCAGCTCGCGCACCTTCGACATCAGCCCACGCTGGCGCATCGGCAGCGAGCCCAGGTACTGACCATTGAGGGTGACATCGAGGGTGGAGCGCTGCTCATCGATCCAATCGCCCTCAGGGAAGCGATAGTCGAGATTGAGCGGAATCCTGTCGCCCGGCCAGAGGAAGATATCGGGCGTAGCGCGAAAGCTCAGGTTGATCACCCGCGGGAAGAAGCCCTCCACCCGCAGCGCCTCTCCCCCTTCGAGCCGACTCAGCGACACCGGTGCCTGGGTATCGACCCAGTGAGGCATACCATCGCCCTGCACGACCGGAGCATCCGCGGAAATCAACTGCCGCTCGCCACGCAAGGGGCGCTGCCGGTCGAACAGCCGCATCAGGGCGATGCGCTGCTCCTCGGCGGTGCGCCCGAGCACCAGCAGCAGCTTGTAGGTGGGGTTGCGAGGGTTGTCGATCATCCGCAACTCAGGCCCCTGCGGGGAGGCCAGCTGCATTCCCGCCACTCGGCCGTCGGGCTCGGGCAGGACGATCGCGTCACCGTCGGGAAAACTGTCGCGGAACACCGCGAAGCGCACACCGCGAAACTCGGTCAGGCCACCGTAGTAGGAGCCGAGCAGCGCGGCGTTGCGCAGCGTGTCATCGCTGGGCGCGGTGCCGAACATCACCGGCAGCAGCACCCTGGTGCGGATCGCCGGATCGAAGAACGGCAACGGCAGCACCGAAAGGTCGGAGGCCAGCGGCAGACGGCGCGTGCGTGTCTCGATCACGCTGCTCGCCCCCACCTGGACCCAGAGGCTGTCGTCCAACGTCCCTTGGCAACTCTCGCCATGCTCCGAGAGCACGCGGAAGGTCAGCACGTTGTTCGAGGCCAAAAGCGTCGGGTCCATCGGCAGCTCAGCGGTGAAGAACAGCTCGTCGGTACGGGCGAATGGCAGCCGGCCGATGGATACTCCGTTGAGCATCACCTCGAGCCCACCTTCGGTGGAGTAGAGCGTGCGCGAATGGCGCACCGACAGGCGCAGCTGCGCCGTGGTCACCAAGCGGTCCGCCCGGATCGGGAAATCGAGCCCGGCGATCGCCTGATTGCCATGCAGCGTCAAGCCGCCGTCGGAGAGTTCGTCGAAGCGCAACGCCTCGACCTGCTGCGCGTCGGCGGTGGTCGGCTGCTGCTGGGGTGTAACCACCTGCAGATTGCCCTCGGCGTCGAAGCCGGGCGAGGGCAGCGGCTGGGCGAACACCGTACGGGTAACCACGAAGCTCAGCGCCAGCAGGAAGACCACCAGCAGCAGACGCCCTCCCCAGCGCGAGAAACGCTCACCATTGGCCAAGTTCTTCTTATTCTGCCAGGAGCGCGAGAACAGCCCATAGATCGCGCGGATGACGTCCCAAAGCGAGCGCATCGGCCGGTCGGGGGCTACCTGGTGCTCGGACAGCCAGGCATCGGCGCGCCCCATCACCGTTCTGACCAGCAGCCGACGCTGGTCGATGCCCATCGAAGTGAAGGAAAAGCGCAGCACGCGCTGGTTGGCGCCACGCTGCTCGACATCGAGACGCAGCCGGAAACCGTCGCCGATCAGCTCGATCTGAACGGGCTGGCCCACGCGACGCTGCTCCAACGGCAGATCGACCATCGCTCCGCCCATCGAGAGGTTGCGGGTCATCGCCTCGCTGCGCTCGCCATCGGGATAGATCAACGCCACCGGGATCTTCACCGGCACCCGCACGCTACTGCGACGCTGGCGAGTCTCCCGCGCCACCGCCACCGCAGCGAACAGCGCGATCAGGCTGAAGCCGGCCCAGAAGATGTTGAGCAGCATGACTCCGCGCTCGACCCCGAAGTAGTCGTTCCACACCAGCCGTATCACGCCCCAAGACAGCCCGACGAACAGCAGCACGATGCTGATCAGGTGCGGCAGGACCGCTTTGGCGTCGAACAGCCCCTCGGGCAGGATGCCCCCCTTGTCGGTGACGTTGAAGCTGCCGCGTTTGGGGCTGATCAAGGTGAGCAAGGTCGGACGTATCAGGCTGAAGGCGAGTACGGTTTCGTAGATTTCCGCCCAGAAGCTGTAGCGCACCCGACCGTTGATCCGAGAGTTGAGATAGACCGAGTGGAACAGATGCGGAAAGGCATACACCAGGATCATCGCAGCCGAAGAGGCGATCACGTTGGCGCCGAGCAACAGGTAGGCAAGCGGCGCGAGCAGGAAGATGACCCTCGGCAGCCCGAACTGGAAGTGCAGCATCGCGCTGAGATAGCAAAGCCGCTGCATCGGCTGCAGTCCTCGGCCGAGCAGCGGGTTGTCGAGGCGCAGTATCTGGGTCATGCCCCGGGCCCAGCGCATGCGCTGGCCGATGTGCAGCGACAGCCGCTCGGTGGCGAGCCCCGCCGCCAGCGGCAACGCCAGGTAGCGCGTGTTCCAGCCATTGCGCTGCAAACGCAGTGCGGTATGGGCATCCTCGGTGACGGTCTCGACCGCAAAGCCCTTGACCTCCTCGAGCGCGGAACGCCGGATCACCGCGCAAGAACCGCAGAAGAAAGTCGCATTCCAGAAGTCGTTGCCCTTTTGCACCGGGCCATAGAACATTTCGCCCTCGCGGGGGATCTCCTCACCGACGCTGAGATTGCGCTCGAACGGATCCGGCGAATAGAAAAAGTGCGGCGTCTGCACCAAGGCGAGCTTGGGGTCTTCGAGAAAACCACCCACCGTGGCCTGCAGGAAGCCCCTGGTGGGTATGTGGTCGGCGTCGAACACCGTGATCAGCTCACCGGAGGTATAGCCTAGGGCATGGTTGAGATTGCCGGCCTTGGCGTGCGCGTTATCGGTCCGAGTGACGTAGCTGATGCCCGCCTCCTCGGCGAAGCGCCGGAACTCCTCCCGGCGCCCGTCATCGAGCAGATAGATCCGCACCTTCTCGGGCGGATAGTCGATACCCTGGGCTGCGAGCAGGGTATCGCGCACCATATCCAGGCTCTCGTTGTAGCTCGGGACATAGATGTCCACCGTCGGCCACTCGTCGAGGCTCGAAGGCAGCGGAGTGCTGCGCCGTTCGAGCGGCCAGATGGTCTGGAGGTAGCTTAAGATCAAGATCACCCAAGCGTAGATCTCAGCGGCGAAGAGCAGATAGCCGCACACCGCGCTGAGCAGGTCGTCGAACTCGAGTGTTTCCGTGGCCCGCCAGTAGAGATAACGGCTCGAGACCAGCGCAGAGAGCAGCAGCAGGAAGATCGACAGCGCTTTCGACCGCTCCAGCCAGCGAGAGAATATCAGCATGGCCAGAATGCTGAGCATCCCGAAGGCGGCTTGATAGTGGACGCTCATTGGCGCAGTGATACCAATAGCGAGCACCGGTAGCGTGGCGAGCACGACGAGCGTCGCCATCGCCTTGAACGGCAAGGAATGGGTCAAGAGCGGAGCTTCCCGAGTGCGAGGGACCGGGGCTGGCGCGGGCAGACAGCGCCGCGTCAGCGAGAGCGGTTCAGGGCTATACGTTCGAGGAGCGTCTCCAGCGGCGTATCCTCCGCTGTCGGCGAAACGTCCTCGGCATCTGCGAGAATTTCTCTTTTGAATGCGAAAGACCCGCGAACCGGTACGGCCTCAGGCCGAGACGGCGTCTCGGCCATGGGTACGGCGCGGATTGGGGGCGCATCGGTCTTTGCAGAAGACTCGACGCTCGGCGAGGGTGCTCGATCCGAAACGGCGGCGGGCGGCATCACATCGGCCCAGGCCCGGCGATAGTAATGACGTTCATCCAATCCGGTACGCCGCCAGAATTCGGCCAAATCGCTATCCTTCATCGTCTCCCCTTCCCCGGTGACTTATGAAGTTACTCGACTGGAGCGCCCCAGACAGACAATCCCCACGCTCCTGAATGCATGAAAAACGCGTCGTCCGTTTCCGTTTTCATGCCCGTCGTCCGCTCGATGCATGATCGGGGATTGGCCTGTTACAAAACCGAACGTTCGATAGTGGTTTTTTACCCCAACACCGAACTTTTTGAACCAATTTGAAAGCTATTGGGACGAATGCTCAACTTTATGGCTCAGTATCTCAACAACGAATGCGCAGCGTCCCGGCGAGGAAGCAAGCATCGATGAAGACGACGTGACCGGAGGGGAAGTCAGCCTTCGCGCGCGGCCTCGCTCAGCCGTGCACCGCTCACCGCATCGGCGCCGAGTCTCCAGGCGATCTCAAGCGCACGCGGGGTATCGAAGGACTGCAGCCAGACCTTGAGCCCGGCGGCGTGGGCGCTCTGGATCCACTGGTCGAGCCTGGCCTGCAGCAGCCGGTTGCGCAGCGCGGCCTGGAGGAAGTCGGGGTCGGCGGCGATCCAGGAGACTCCCATCTGCTCCAGCAGCGGCCAGTGCTGGTGATCGATGGGAAGTCCTTCGACCAGCAGGCGATAGCCGCGCTGCTCGAAACTCTGTACGGCATTGCGCACGTGAGGGTCCTCGAGCAGCGCCTCGGCCTGCATCCGCAGGACGATCTGGGCGGGCTTGACGCCGAGCTGGGCGAGCAGGCTTTCGAACACTTGGCCGTGCGACGCCTCGACCGCACGGACGTGGCGCCAGTGCACATCGAGGATCAGCGGGACTACGTTGCCGTCCGCATCGGGCCGGTGGCGAGCGAGGTGGTCGAGCGTATGGAGCACGCGCAGGAATCGGTCGAGGAAGATCACCTCCTCGGCTTCCCAGGCGGTGTAGTAGAGCGCCTTGGCATTGAGCTTGCGCCCCTGCTCGTCCTCGATCGACAGCTGCGACTCGAACGCCACCGGCGCGCTCAGCTCGCTGTCGTAGAGCGCTATCTGGCCCGGCCGCAGGGTGATGCCGTCGAGTTCCGCGGTAACCGCACAGCGCTGCGGATCGTAGTCGAAACGCGCGCGGCCACGCAGGCGCGCGGCGCGGTTGAAGTCATCGAGGTGCGCGTTGAAGTAGTTGACCACGGCGGTGAGCGGCATGGGATCTCCTGGAGCTTGGATGCGGATTCATCCTCGGGCGTTCTGACCCACCCGGTGGCCCACCCAGGATACGGGCGGCCAATGACGATGATGAACGAGGCGGCTAATAACCTGAAATACTCAGCCCGCCTCTTTTTATTCCAATTCAAACATTAGACCCTGCTCGGTACGAGTCCATCCAGGCGCCCGGACACTCACTGCCCGCGCAGTCGCTCAAGCAGCGTAAGCGTTGGGAAGCCATCGCCCGGCAGGCCCTGGCTGCGCTGGAAGGCGCGCATCGCGCCGCGCGTGGCAGGCCCGATCACCCCGTCCGGGGTGCCGGCGTCGAAGCCACGCTGACCGAGCAGGGTCTGCAATTCACGCACCTGGGTGCGGCTGAGCATGACCAGATCACGCGGCCAGTCGCCCTGGACTCCCGCACCGCCAGAGAGACGCTGCGACAGCAGCGCTACGCCCAGCGCGTAGCTGGTCGAGTTGTTGTAGCGCATGATGGCGCGGAAGTTAGGGCCGACCAGGAAGGCAGGACCGCGCGCGCCGGCCGGTAGCAGCACCGAGGCCTGGTCGAATGCCGGCAGTGTCTCTCCCTCGAGCGCGGTGACGCCGAGCCCTTGCCAGGCTTCGGTCGCGCGACGCTCGGCCATGTCGGCCACCGCGTAGTCGAACCCGGCCGGCAGCCGCACCTCTGCGCCCCACGGCTGCCCCGCACGCCAGCCATTGCGTGCCAGATAGTTGGCGGTAGACGCAACCACGTCGGGAATGCTGCCCCAGATGTCGCGATGCCCGTCACCGTCGCCGTCGACCGCGTACTCGAGAAAGCTCGAGGGCATGAACTGGGTATGCCCCATCGCACCGGCCCAGGAGCCCACCATATGGGCGCGATCGATGTCGCCGGCCTGGATGATTCTGAGCGCGCTGATCAGCTCGCCCCTCGCCCAGCTCGATCGCCGGCCTTCATAGCCGAGCGTCGCGAGCGAATCGATGGTGGAGAAGCTGCCGAAATTGGCGCCGTAGTTGCTCTCCATGCCCCAGATCGCGACGATCACCTCGGCCGGTACACCGTACCGAGCCTCGGCCGCCTCGAGCGTAGCGCGGTGCTCGGTGAGCATCTGCCGCCCGCGCTGCACCCTGGTGTCGGATACCGCGCTGTCGAGATAGTCCCATACCGCCCGGGTGAACTCAGGCTGCGAGCGGTCGAGCTCGAGCACCCTGGGCTGGAAGCGCGCCTCGGCGAAGGTAGCGTCGAAGACGCCGGGGGCGATCCCTCGCTCGAGCGCGTAAGAACGGAACTCACCGATCCAGCGCTTGAAACCCGCTGCTTCATCGACCTCGGTCATCGCCTCGCGCGCCTCGGGCGAGACTCCCGCAGGCACCGCGGCCACGCTCGGCGCGGCCGCCTGCGCGGCGCTCACGTCCGGACGCTGGCTCGCCTCGGTGCGGGCCACGGCATCGCCCGCCGCACTCGCCGTGGTGCTGCAGCCACCGAGCGCACCGACGGCGCAGAAAAGCCCGGCGCAGAGTAGTCCGAGCCTCGCGTCGAAAGCGCGACGCGGCGGCTTGGAAACGGTTTGGGAGGTGAGCATTGCATCCATTAACCTGCATCCCTGTCGGTTGAATCACGACGCAACGCGCCGGGCGCCCATCTTCGCCGATCACGCTCCGGCGAGGAAGCCACCGATCGACCTCGGCGCGACAGCTGCGGCACAGCTGCTAGAATGCGCGCCCGAGCCAGAGCCTCGCCGCGTCTGGCCGGCGGCCTGCCGGCAACCCGATCGATGCTTCATTTCGCAAAGGCCCAACGGACCGAACGCCATGCCCTCCTTCGCCCATCGTGCCGATCGCGTCGGCGAGATCGAACGCCTCGCCCAGCGGGCACTCGAGCGCTACCCGCCCGCACTTCGCGGCTCGGCGACGCTGATCTGCCTCTCCGAGAACGCGACCCTGCGGATCGACACCCGAAGCGGCGGCCGCTACGTGCTGCGCCTGCATCGCCAGGGCTATCACTCACCCGCTGCGATCGAAAGCGAGCTTGCCTGGCTGCGCGCGCTCGACGAGGCCGGCCTCGAAGTGCCGTGCCCGCTCGACGGCGTGGACGGCTCGGCGCTGCAGCTGCTCGAACTCGCCAACGGCTCGATTCAGCCGGTGGTGATGTTCGAGTGGATAGAGGGAGACGAACCCCATCCGGACGAGGACCTGGCGTCTTCGTTCATCCGCCTCGGCGAACTCAACGCCCGGCTTCATGCCCAGTCACGCGGCTGGACGCCTCCCTCGGGCTTCACTCGACCCCGTTGGGATCATGCAGGCACCGTCGGCGCGAATGCACCGTGGGGCGACTGGCGCCGCGCGCCGTGGCTCTCCGCTGCGGGACGCGAGGTGATCGAGCAGTGCATTCTCACCCTCGGCGCACGACTCGCCGACTATGGCGAGGGGCCGCAGCGCTTTGGGCTGATCCACGCCGACCCCAGGCTCGCCAATCTGTTGATCGATGGCGCGAGCACGCGAATCATCGATTTCGACGACTGCGGCTACGGTTGGTTCCTGCATGATTTGGCCAGCGCGCTGAGTTTCCATGAGCACCACCCGAAGGCACACCGCTGGATCGACGCTTGGCTTGAGGGATACGCCAGGATCGGCCGGCTGGAGGCTGACGACCTCGCCGCGCTGCCGAGTTTGATCGTGCAACGCCGGCTGCAGCTGCTCGCCTGGACCGGCACGCGGCGCGGCACCGATCCGGTCACCGCGCTCGGCCCCGGCTGGGTCGCCGAGACCGAAGCGCTGTGCCGACGCTATCTAGAGCGGGGAGATCCGCTCAAAGCTCCTTGATCTGCTGGATCGGCTGGCCGTCCTGCAGGCAGGCCTGGGTGACACTGCTGCCGGGGGGGACACTGCGGGTCAGCCAGACGTTGCCACCGATCACCGTGCCGCGACCGATGGTGATTCGCCCAAGGATGGTGGCGCCTGCGTAGATCACCACATCGTCCTCGACGATCGGATGGCGCTCGAGCCCTTTCTCCAGGTGCCCCGCCTCATTGGCCGGGAAGCGCTTGGCGCCGAGGGTCACCGCCTGATAGATACGCACCCGGTCGCCGATGATCGCGGTCTCGCCGATCACCACGCCGGTGCCGTGGTCGATGAAGAAACTGCGCCCGATCGTGGCACCGGGGTGGATGTCTATCCCGGTCGCCGAATGCGCGTGCTCGGAGATGATCCGCGCGATCATCGGCAGCCCCGAGGTGTAGAAGTAGTGCGCCAGACGATGGTGGATGACCGCCTCGACGCCGGGATAGCAGAGCAGCACTTCGTCGACGCTGAGCGCCGCGGGATCGCCCTGGTAGGCGGCGAGGATATCTTCGTCGAGTCGAGCACGAATATCCGGCAGCGCACGGGCGAAGCCCTGGAGGATGTCCTCCGCCCGGCCACGGCGCTCCTGCGGGCACTCGCTCACCCCGCGACGCCGGGCGCTATAGTCGAGCTCGAGGCGAGCCTGGTCGAACAGCGCGTTCAGCGCCACGTCCAGGGTATAGCCGACGAAGAAATCCTCGCTCTCCTCACGCAGGTCGGCGGGACCGAGGCGCATCGGGAAGAGCGCCTGGGTCAACGAACCCACTGCGTCGCGGATCACCTTCGGTGAAGGCAGCTCGCGACCATCGTGGTCGTTCGAGCGACGCTGGTCGGCCCGCCACTTCTCTCGTCGCTGCCGGAGCTCGGCGACGGTCTCGCCGAGCTCCCAATTGACCCTCGGATCATCTTCCGAGGAAGGGTAAAGGGGTGATGACATGAGCGGGCATCTCTTCGATAGGTTGCCTCCAAGGATAGAGAATCACGGGGCTGACCAAAAGCGTTGCTCAACCGTCGTCGCCATTGCGCCAGAAAGCCTCCTCGACCACCACCGGGGCGGGGATGAGCCGCAGGTCGGAAAACGCATTGGCGACCCGCTGCTGGTTATCGATCACCGCGTCGCTGATCGGCACCAGGGAGTAGTCGACTTTGCGCTGCCAGGCGTCGATCACCGCCTCCGGCAGGCCAAGCTCCTTGGTCAGGATCGACACTACCTCGTCGCGATGGCTCGATGCCCATACGGCTGTCTGGTCGAGCTCATCGAGCACCTCGCGCAGCAGCGCTGGATGCTCTTCGGTAAAAGCGCTGGATGCCTCGTAAAAGCTGTAGGTCGGCTCCAGCTCTGAGTAATCGGCGAGCACGCGTACGTCGAGGTCGTGCTCGGCGGACGACAGGTAAGGGTCCCATACCGCCCATGCATCGACATTGCCGTTGGTGAACGCGGCCCGCGCATCGGCCGGGGTCAGATAAGCCGGCTGGATCGCCTTGAAGTCGAGCCCGGCATGGGCGAGCGCTGCGACCAGCAGGTAATTGGCGCTGGAGCCTCGCTGCACCGCGACCCGCTTGCCTTCCAGATCGGCCACCGAACGGATCGGTGAATCCTCGGGGACCAGGATCGCTTCACCGTCGCGCGCGGCGGGAATCGCGCCGACGTAGCGCATCTCGATACCCGCCGCCTGGGCGAATACCGGCGGCGGCGCCCCGGTGTAGCCGAAGTCGATGCTGCCTGCGTTGAGCGCCTCGAGCAGCTGTGGCCCAGCCGGGAACTCGTGCCAACGCACTTGCACACCTTGGTCGGCCAAGCGTTTCTCGAGCGTTCCCCGGGCCTTGACCACCGAGAGCACACCGCTGCCTTTCTGGAATCCAATGCTAAGCGTCTGCGCCGCCCAGCCGGGAAGCGCATAAGAGAGCGCAAAGATGAGTAGCGACAGCGCCAGTGCGATGCGCCACTGGCTGGCGCGATGAGTAGAGCAATGCGAGGACATGCGGGGGGCGACTCCTGGATCGGGCTGGTTAAAACGATACCGACCGATTCATGTCCAAATCCCGTGCCAACATTCAAGGTTATGATTTAAAAGGATTACCTCTTTCTTCCCTGACCATCTCCGGATGCTTTTCCCACAGTGGGGAAAACGCACTGTGGGAAAATCAGCAGCGAGCCTGGTGCCGCCTTGGACGATCTTCGAGCGTGGGTGGGCACCGGGCAGCGCGAGCGCTGCCCCAGACTGCTGACAAAGTATTTGAAGATGCCACGATGGTTTCCAGCCGCCTCCGAGAGCGCGCTGGCCGGCAATCGATTGCCCCGGGGTTTGCGACATGGATGTCGCAAAAGGCGCGCCCGGACAGGGACGTCCATGCGCGCCGACCCGAGGGCAAGCGATTGATCGGCCAGGGTTTCGCGATCTCGTGGCGGCGCGTCCCCTTTCAGGGGGAGCGCGAGGGGTCCGCCCCTCGCATCTAAGCGAGCAAGAGGTGCGTTAGGACCCAAACGGTCCTCGACTCGCCAGGATCGAGAGCGTCGCTGGGTCAAAAAAGGTTTGTCATTAATCTGCAGCGAGCCTGGTGCCGCCTTGGACGATCTTCGAGCGTGTGTGGGCACCGGGCAGCGCGAGCGCTGCCTGATGAACTATCCGGGTCGCGGCGAAGAGGGTGTCAGCAGCCCCGCGTGGAGGCAGAAAGAATCGAGCCGATAAAGATACAACATATCATCTTAAGCCCCCACGGCTCTCCGCCGCCCCCTCTGCTTGAGACAAAGCTTTACTCAGTCTTTATTAAACTTATGTAAACGTCGAAAACGGCTATGAAACCGGTACCATCGCCTGCTTTTCGTTTTGTCTCGACCAAAGTCGGCTATGGACTTAGGAGCACGCTCCATAGAGTTCGCCCACTGAATCGGATAATCGCCCCTCGCAGCAGTGACCGGATCGGTCCGTGGCGATGTCTTCCTCTTTTTACCGCTTCCACCAATAACAATCCCTACGTGGCTAACTCCCGGAGTACGCTCATGAGTTCATCGACCCTAGCCGCCGCGCCGCCTCGTCGGCGACCACTCTGGCACCACCTCTATTTCTGGGTACTAGTCGGCATCGCCATCGGCATCCTCATCGGCTTCTTCCTGCCCGAAGTAGGTTCGCAGATGAAGTGGCTGGCGGATCTGTTCATCAAACTGGTCAAGATGGTGATCGCCCCGACCATCTTCGCCACCGTCGCAGTGGGCATCGCGGGGCTTGGCAACCTCGCCAAGGCCGGCGGCCTGGCGATGCGAACGGTGATCTACTTCAACATCACCACGGTATTCGCGCTCGGTATCGGCCTGATCACCATCAACCTGCTGACACCGGGCGTCTCGCTCGGCCTCGACATCGCGACCTTCGACGACTCGGCCGCGCAGAGCACCATCGCCGCCGCTGGCGGAGCCGCTGGCGGCGGGCTCACGGGCTTCTTGCTCGGACTGGTGCCGACCTCGTTCTTCAGCGCCTTCGTCGAAGGCCAGCTGATCCAGGTACTGGTGCTCGCCATCCTGGTCGCCTGCGCGATCACCATGCTCGGCGAGCGCGGCAAGCCGGTGGTCGCAGCACTCGACGTGGTCGCCAAGGTGATGTTCGGGGTGATCAAGATCGTGATGTGGTTCGCTCCGCTCGGCGCGATGGGCGGGATGGCATTCACCATCGGCGAATACGGCGGGCAGATCCTCGGCTCGCTGGCGCACTTCATGCTCAGCTTCTACATCACTTGCCTGGTGTTCTTGTTCCTGATCCTGGGGCCGATCTGCTGGTGGAGCGGCTTCAGCCTGTTCAAGTACATCCGCTACATCAAAGACGAGCTGCTTATCGTGCTCGGCACCTCCTCCTCCGAGACCGTGCTGCCGCGCATGCTCGCCAAGCTCGAGGCCGCGGGCGCGCCGAAGTCGGTGGTCGGCCTGACCATCCCGACCGGCTACTCGTTCAACCTCGACGGTACTGCGATCTACATGACCATGGGGGCGATCTTCATCGCCCAGGCATTCGGTATCGACGTGCCCATCTGGACCCAGATCGGGATACTGGTGTTCATGCTGATCTCCTCCAACGGTGCCGCGGGCGTCTCCGGTGCCGGGTTGGTGACCCTGGCCGCGTCGCTGGCAGCGTTCGATGACGTCATCCCGCTGGCGGGGATCGCGCTGATCGTCGGTATCGACCGTTTCATGTCCGAAGGGCGCGCGCTGACCAACCTGACCGGCAACGGCATCGGCACCCTGGTGATCGCACGCTGGACCGGCCAGCTCGACCTCGAGCGACTGCGCTACGTGCTCGACAACCCGGAGACCGTCGATGCCGACGCCCTGATGCGCGCCGATATCGAAGGCCAAGCCAGCGAAGTCGACGGCCAGTCGTCCATCGCGCCGCAGCGCGCGCCGGCCGAAGGCCGCACGGACGCCTCGCAGCAGGACTGGGGCGGTCAGCCCAAGCACTGAGCAGGATCCGATCGCGACGGGGCCCCTTGAGGGCCCCGTCGCATTTCAACCGGTCGAATCATGCTCCCGCGCATTGATCGCGACGATGGGGTCAGGGCGCTCCGTCAGCGTCGGTCGAAACGATCGAGCGCGGCATACTGCTCGGGGTAGTGACGCTCGGCGACGTCGCGATGGGAGCGCAGGCGCCCCTTGATCGCGTTGGGGCCGATCTCGCGGAACAGCGGGTTCTCCGGGTCGCTCTCCGGCCCCAGCGCCAGCTTGGCCAGATGCTCGGGCAGCGGCAGCAGCGGGACGCTGCCCTCGAGCGAAGGCGAGAGGAAATAGCCGATCGAGTAGCGCACCACGCCCTCAGGCGGGGTGACCACCCGGTGCATGGTCGCGCGCAGATAGCCGTTGGTGGCGAGCTCGAGGATCTCACCGATGTTGATCACGAAAGCGCCCTCGATCGGCGGCACATCGATCCATCCTTCGGGCCGTTCGACCTGGAGCCCACCATGGTGATCCTGATGCAGCAGGGTGAGGATACCGGCGTCCTTGTGCGCCCCCACGCCCTGGCGCAGCGCCGGATCGCTCGAACCAGGATAGCGAATCAGCTTGAGCAGCTGGGCGGGGGTCTTGTCGATCAGCCCATCGAGCGCATCAGCGGGCTGTTCCAGCGCCTGGGCGAAGGCGCGCAGCAGGCGGATCGCTACCTGACGCAGGGTCGCCGACCAGTCGAGCGCCACCTCGCGCAGCGCCGGCAGCCCGGCAGGCCATTGGTTGGGCCCTTGCAGTCGCTTCCAGACCGGATCACCGGGCCCCAGTTCGAGCGCCGGCAGTTCTACGCCGATGTCGATCTGTTCACGACGGTCGGGGCGGTTGCGGGTCAGTTCATGGCCGGTGGCGGTATAGCCGCGAAAATGCGGCGAATTGGCCATGCCGATCGCAAGCTTCTCCTCGTCGGGCAAGGCGAAGAAGCGCCTCGATACCTCCTCGATGCGGACGAATTTCTCCGCCGGCACGCCATGCCCGATAAGATAGAAAAAGCCGATCTCGCGGGCCGCGCGCCCCAGCTCGGCGAGAAAGGCGGCGCGGCGCTCGGGAATCTCCAGCTCGCGCAGGTCGAGCACCGGCAGCGCAGCCGCACCGCTGGAGACGGAACCGGGGCATGAATCACTCACTGCTCAACTCCTTTGCATGTCATCGCACTTTGCTTGGATCGCTCGCTTCTCGAAGTTTAGCCCCCGACCCGCGCATCGTACGAACATCCGCGCATTCACGCCGCCGCGGCGAGCGCGCCATCATGGCAGCGCCTGCGAAGAGGCAGGCGAAGATGGCATTGGCGCGCCAGCGCCACTGCGCCGATAGGCGGCGGCGGGATGTCGCTGCGGCAGCCGGTCACCGGCGCCGAACAGACGCTGGCGCAGGCTTTGCGGTCGCCCCTGGGCGTCGAGCGGATAGTCATGCTTGACCAAGCCGCGCTCGCGCAGTTCGGGGACCACCAGGTCGACGAAAGCGTCGAAGCATTCCGGCACCACGGTGCGGGCCAGATTGAAACCGTCGATGTCCGCCTCCTCCACCCACCGGGCCAGCTCATCGGCAACCGTCGCCCCGCTGCCGACCAGCGGCGTGTAGCGTCCGCCGAGCGCATGCTGCTCGAGCAGCATCCTGGGCGTCACCGCGCGCTCGGCGGCGGTGAGATTATCGACCGCTGACTGGATCGCATTGCGGTTGCCGCGTCGGATCGGCTCGTCGAGGCCGAAACGGGAGAAGTCGATCCCAGTACTCGCGGCGAAGTGCGCCAGTCCCGCTTCGGGAGCGGCGTAGCGCCGGTATTCGGCGAGCCGCTCCCTGGCCTCGGCGTCGCTGTCGGCGACGATCGCCGTGGCACCGAGGAATATCTTCAGGTCGTCGGGCCGGCGGCCGGCCTCGACCGCCTGGCGCCGGAGACTGCGCACCAGCTCCCGCGCCTTGGCGCGGTCCTGCAATGAGATGAATACGCACTCGGCATGCCGCGCGGCGAACGCCTGGCCCCGGCCCGAGCTGCCCGCCTGGTAGAGCACCGGGGTGCGCTGGCGTGAAGGTTCGCTCAGGTGGTAGCCGCGCAGCCGGTAGAACTCGCCGCGGTGGTCGATCTCATGGACCTTGGCACCGTCAGCGAAGCGCCGGCCCGCCTTGTCGCGCAGCACCGCCGAATCTTCCCAGCTTCCTTCCCACAGCGCATAGACCACCGCCATGAACTCCTCGGCACGCTCATAGCGGCGATCGTGCTCCAGCTGGCCATCGAGCCCCATCGCCCGGGCGGCACTGTCGAGATAGCCGGTCACGATGTTCCAGCCGATCCTCCCCCGGGTGAGGTGATCGAGGGTCGAAAATCGCCGGGCGAAGCTGTAGGGGGTTTCATAGCTTAGATTGACCGTGACCCCGAAGCCCAGATGCTCGGTGACCTGCGCCATTGCCGGTACCAGCAGCAGCGGATCGTTGACCGGCAGTTGGATCGACTCGGCCAGGATCAGCTCGATGCCTTCCTGGTAGACGTCGTAGACGCCGAGGATGTCGGCGAGAAACAGTCCGTCGAAGCCGCCGCGCTCGAGCGTTCTGGCGAGCCCGGTCCAGTAGTCGAGCGAATGGTAGTCGATCGAGCGATCGCGCGGATGGGCCCAGAGGCCATGGTTGATGTGCCCTACGCAGTTCATGTTGAAAGCGTTGAGCAATAGCGGCTTGCAAGTCGGCATCGGATCTCCCCTGGGGTGCATTGCACGAATGCCGGGCAAACCCTATGCCAATGATTCAACGTGCTGATTATTCGACACTTCTACCGAACCATCGCTGATTCTCTAGCACAATCCCAGCTGGATCGGCAGCGCGCTGGGGGAAATCCGACAGCAAGTGAAGCGTACCCAAAGCAGGTTTCGGCCACCGCCACGGCGCGCCGCCGTGGCGGTGGAACCTCACCAGGCTCAGGCCGGCAGCGCGGCGTGCGTTTCGATGGTCTTGATGCAGGCGTTGGCGACTTCGACACCCTTGAGCTTGAAATGCTCACGGAAGAAGTTCTGATGCTCGGCATGCTCATGGAAGCGCAGCGGGGTCAGTACCGCCGACAATACCGGCACACCGGTCTCGAGGCCCACCTGCATCAGCGCCTTGATCACCGCATCGGCGACGAAATCATGGCGGTAGATGCCGCCATCGACGACGAACCCCGCGGCGATGACCGCCGCGTACTCACCGCTGGCGGCGAGCTTCTTGGCCAGCAGCGGGATCTCGAACGCACCCGCGACCTCGAAACGATCGATGTTGGCGGTATCGAATCCCTGGCGCGCATATTCCTCGAAGAAGGCGATGCGCGCGTTGTCGACGATATCGGCATGCCAGCCCGCCTGGATGAAGGCGATGCGACCGGTCGAAAAGCGTGTAGCGGTGGATGATGCGAGTTCTGCATTGACAGGCTGATTCATGGCTTCCTCATCACGATGAAAGGATCTAACGACCAGAATCAGGGCAAAAACGGATGACGAGGATACGCCCATTAGGAGCGCATGGAGGGATTCGACATCGGTTCTCTTTCATCCGGACTATCACCGTCGGCTTCGGAATCTCACCGAATCTGCTGACCCCATCGACACCAGCTGACGGGCGCTCGCGGGCTTGGACGAAGGATCGCCATCACCGCCGGTGGGGAGTTTCACCCCGCCCTGAGAACTTCGCCACCCGGGGGTGGCGAAACTCACTATGCCCCGCGGACCAGGGCAAATCAATCGCTGGCTAATAACTTCTGCGTATCTCTCATGCCGCTATCTCACTTTGCGCCGCCAAAGCTCAGCGACTGCGCAGATAGGCCACGCTGCGATCACCGATGAACTGGATGATGCAGACCACCGCGATCAGGATCGCGATCACCGCGATCATCACCGTAGTGTCGTAGCGCTGGTAGCCATAGCGGATCGCCAGGTCCCCGAGTCCGCCCGCGCCGATCGCACCGGCCATCGCCGAAGCGCCGATCATCGCCACCAGGGTGATGGTGAAGCCACCGATGATGCCGGGCAGCGCCTCGGGGAACATCACTCGCGAGATGATCGCGAACGGCTTCAGTCCCATCGCCTGGGCGGCCTCGATCACGCCGGGATCGACCTCGCGCAGGCTCACCTCCACTACCCTGGCGAAGAACGGTGTGGCGCTGATGCTGATCGGCACGATCGCCGCCCAAACGCCGATGCTGGTGCCGACGATCAGCCGGGTCAGCGGAATCAGCGCGACCAGCAGGATGATGAACGGCGTTGCGCGAAAGCCGTTGATCACCCAGGCCAGTGGCCGGTGGATCCACGGCGCGGCGAAGATCCCTCCGCGCGCGGTGGTGACCAGCAGCACCGCGAGCGGAATACCCGCGCACCACGCGATCAGCGCCGACACCGAGACCATCGTCAGGGTATCGAGAAAAGCGCCCCACAGCGCCTGGATCATGACGTCAGACATAGCCCACCACCTCGATTCGTGCATCGATCAGCGCGGCCTGCTCCAGCGCCGCTCGTGCGTCCCCACCCTTGATACCGACCAGCAGGCTTCCTTGGGCATGCCCTTGGAGGCGGTCGATGCCGCCGTGCAGCAGCATCGCCCGATCGCCGAGCGCAGCGAGGATCCGTCCCAGGCCGACGCCCTCCTGGCGCCCTTCGACGCCACCGTAGTCGAGCTTGAGCACCAGCGTGTCATGCCCCTCTTGCGGCGCCCCGCGCAGCCGTGCGGCCAAGTCCTCGGGCAAGCGTACGGCCAGCGGCGCGAGCATCGCCTTGGTGGCATCATGTCGCGGCGCACCGAATACCTGCCAGACCGGCCCGCTCTCGACCAGTTCGCCGTGCTCGAGCACCGCGACCCGGTCGCAGACCTCCCGGATCACCGCCATCTCGTGGGTGATCAACACGATGGTAAGACCGAGCCGGCGGTTGATCTCGCGCAGCAGCGCCAGGATCGTCTGGGTGGTCTCGGGGTCGAGCGCCGAGGTCGCTTCGTCACAGAGCAGCACCTTGGGGTCGAGCATCAGCGCCCGGGCGATACCGACCCGCTGCTTCTGGCCGCCCGAGAGCCGCGAGGGAAATACGTCCGCCTTGCCCTCGAGCCCGACCAGCGCCAGCAGCCGCTCGACTCGGCGGCGGATCTCCGCGCGCGGCAGGCCCGCCGCGCGGGCGGGCAGCGCCAGGTTCTCGAACACGCTCTTCGAGCGCAGCAGGTTGAAGTGCTGGAAGATCATCCCGGTGCGGCGGCGCAGTCGCACCAGTTCGTTGCCACTCAGCCGCTGCACATCCTGCCCATCGATTTCCACCGAGCCACCGCTTACGCGTTCCAGCCGGTTGATGGTGCGGATCAGGCTCGACTTGCCAGCGCCGCTGCGGCCGATGATGCCGAATATCTCCGCGCGCCCGATCTCGAGATCGATGCCCTTGAGCGCCTCCACCGATCCTCTGGCAGTGTGGTAATGCTTATACAGACCGCGGAAAACGATGTGCGCATCACCGGCGCGCGGTGCCTGTCTCTCCACGGCATCGTCGGCATGCGGCTCGATACCGGCAAACGCGGCAAAGCCGTCATCGCTCAGCAGCCGGTCATAGGAGGCGCCGCTGGTGCGCAGCTCATAGCTCGAACTCATCGCATCTCTCCCTATTGCGTGGCGGCTACATCGCTCGCATCGAGCGACGCTGGCGTAACGGTCGGCTGGCCCTGGTCGTCGAGCCAGGCAAGCTCATAGAGCGAAGGATCGCCGTAGGCCTCGGCCAGCAGCTCGCGCACCTCGGGAGCGGTCTGGTAAACGTGGATGAAGGTCTTGATGTCTTCACGATCGACGTCCTGCGGGCGAACCGCGAAGATCAGCGCGAAGGTGTGGTGCTGATCGTGAGTCAGCACCAAGGCGTCGGTGGGGTCCTTGGTACCGGCGGCGAGCAAGTGCTGGGGGTAGCCCTGCGCGATCGCCACGTCATCGATCGCGCGCGCCAGCTGTGGCCCAGGCAGCTCGATGAAGCGAAGATTCTTCGGGTTGGAGACGATGTCGTGCACGCTGGCATCGACGCCCACCCCGGGCTCGAGCTCGATCAGGCCGACCTGTTGGAACAGCGCCAGCCCGCGGCCCTGGTTGACCGGATCATCGGCGACCGCGACGGTGGCGCCCTCCTCCACCTGCTGCGGGTCGGTGAGCCTGGTCGAGTAGAGCCCGATGTTGTTCTCCACACCGAAGGCGAGCGGGACTAGATCGAAGCCGCCCTGGCGCTCGGCATTGGCGAGAAACGGTCGATGCTGGAAGTAGTTGACGTCGATATCGCCGTTGACCAGGGCGGTGTTCGGCGTAGTCCAATCGCTGAACTCGAGCACCCTGACCGGCACGCCCTGCTGGCCCGCGAGCTCCGCGGCCTTGTAGACCGCCTCGGCCTGCGGTCCGCCGTTGATCCCCACCGTCACATCGGCCCGCGCCGCCGCCATGCTCATCCCCAGCAGCATCACGCAGCCACATGCGACGAGCACTCGCCGGGACAAGTCAGCGAACGGACGGGGATCGTCCGAATGGGTGAACGTGAGCCGCGAGGCGGCGCTTGGTCGATACATGGCAAGGGCTCCATAGGGCGAACGCAAAGCAGGCGAAAGAGAAGCACACGGCGATGACCGCGCACGGCTCTTTCAGCAAGTCCCATGCCACATAACAACCTATTGTTTTAAAATGGATTTCACAAACATCTCCTCTGCATGAGCCAGCGCTTTCCCCGCCAGGCCGACAGCGGCTGCTCGTTTTCCAACAGCCGGAGAGCGGGAGCAGCGGCGCTCGAGCCATCGCACAAACGCCAGCGGCCGCCCCATGGGGCGGCCGCTGGCGTCGAGGGATGCAGCGCTCAGTCAGGACGTTCGTAGATCCGCCGGTGCTGTTCGATGCCGGCGAAGCGGAAGCCACTGGTGAGATTGCGCGAAGTGGTCAACTCACCCGAGGCGTCTGCGCGCGGCGCGCTGTAGAAGCGCTCGTAGGCCTCGACGTCGAGCAGCTCGCGCCCTTCGATCTGGTCGCGATGGTGATCGCTGTGCAGATGGTCGCGATAGCCCGGCAGTACCTGGCCGGAGAAATACTCGGCGATACAGCCGGAGCCGTAGCTGTAGAAGCCGACCCGGCGGCCCGAGAGATCCTCCGCGCTGCGCTCGAGCAGCGCGCTCAGCCCGATGAACAGCGTGGCGGTATAGCTGTTGCCGAGCTGGCGTCCGTAGTCGAGGCTGACCCCGACCTGGCGTGCCAGGGTCTCGGCCTCGAGCCGCTTGTGCCCGGCGAGCGAGGCCAGGCTCTGGTGCGCCTTCTCGACCAGCTTCGGCACCGGGGTGTGGTAGCAGAAGTGATCGATATCCTCGAAGGAGAAGCCGGAGCGTTCGGTGAACTGCCCCCATACCTCCTCGAGCATTTGCAAGTAGAGCCGCGAGGAGTACTTACCTTCGACGAAGGCGAAGTCGGAGTAGTTGGGACGCCAGAAATCCATCACGTTGTCGGTGGCGACGCCGTACTCCGCATCGAAGGCGAGCAGCCGGGGCTGGGCGGAGAGCACCATCGCCACCGCGCCGCAGCCCTGGGAGGGCTCGCCGGGGGTGGCGAGGCCGTAGCGGGCGATGTCGGAGGCGACCACCAGCACTTTCTTGTCCGGATACCGTTGCAGGAACGGCAGCGCCAACTGCAGCGCGAAGGCGCCGGAATAGCACGCCTGCTTGAGCTCGACCACACGGCAGCGTCGCGGCAGATCGAGCAGGCCATGGACGTAGATCCCCGCGGCCTTCGACTGGTCGATCCCCGATTCAGTGGCGAACAGCAGCATCTCGACCTGGTCGCGGTCGATGCCCTCCAGCGCCTTCTGCGCCGCCGCCGCGGCCAGGGTGACGATATCTTCGTCAGGGGGGGCGACCGACATCCGCTGGATGCCAAGGCCGACCGCGTACTTGCGCGGATCGATACCACGCGCCTCGGCCAGGGCCGAAAGTTCGAGCGCGTAGCGGGAGGTGGAGAACGCCAGTCCTTCGATACCTATATTCATTACCGATCTACCTCATCCTTGGTCGAATCACGGCGTTCGAGATTCACATGGCTCTGCATCAGTTCACCCGGCACCGACTGGGCGGCGAGCAGTGAAAGCTCACCGCACAGCACCGCGGCCGCAGCGGCCACGGCGAGGCGCCGCGCATTGGCGCCAGGAGGCGCCTCACGGTCCAGGCAGCCGAGCAGCTCCAGGTTGCGCTGGACGAAGTCCAGAGACTTGCCATTGCCGACCGAGCCGACGATCAGATTGGGCAACGTCACCGAAAAGTAGAGATCCGCGCCGCGCAGCTCGGCATGCACCACCCCTTGGGAGCCTTCGATGATGTTGGCCGCGTCCTGGCCGGTAGCGAGATAGAAGCCGAGCAGCATGTTGGCGAAATGGGCATTGGCGGTGCGCACCCCGCCCGAGAGGATGCTGCCGATCAGGTTCTTCTTGATGTTGAGCTGGACGATCCGCTCGGGTTCGGCCTTGAGCACCCGGCGCACCGTCGAGGCCGGCAGCAGGACGTCAGCGACCACGTACTTGCCACGGCCGAGAATGCCATTGACCGAGGAGTTCTTCTTGTCGGAGCAGTAGTTACCCGAGATCGACACGTACTCGAGACGCGGATACTCGCTGATCAGCCAGTCCATCAGCCGCTCAGCCGCAAGCGTTGCCATGTTGTGACCCGAGGCATCCCCGGTGTGAAACGCGAAGCGCAGATAGATCAGCGTTCCGACCACCTGGGTGTGCAGGTCGAGCAGCCTGGCGAAGCGGCTGGTCTCGCCCACCACCGCCTCGAGCGCGGCGCGGTTGCCGCTCAGCGCGTTGATCACCCGCTGCGCCTCGAAGATGTCCGGCGCCTCGAGCAGCACCGAACGGGTCATTCGATCGTCGAGCACCACGGCGTTGATCCCGCCCGCCCGGTTGCACGCGATCGCGCCTCGATGGGTAGAGGGCCAAAGCGGCGTCTCGTACGTCGCAAGCGGCAGGGGTAGTTCACCGTCCACCTCCGAACCCTTGATCCTCACCGGCCCCACCACCTTCATGGGGATCGCGGCGCTCTCCTCACTCGCCTGCCAACGCATAGAATCCAGTTTTCCAACAGTCGATAAGTATGTATGCAGGCACCGCGACGCCACCGTCTCGATGGGCCGAGTGTCCTCGGGTGCACCCCACGCCTTGCCGCCATCGTCCGCAGGTTTTCGCGGTCCTGAAGCATATTCTAGGCATCAAGGCGCCAAGCGACCATAGCGACAGCAGAGCAAGCGTCGCAAGGGCACACCCCGATACCGGCGAAACACCGTCGCGGCGCAGCCCGTTGGCATCGCATGGTAACGGCAGCCAAGCGTCAAGTCTCGCCCAAGCGGGTGAAGAGGCGTTTCGATTGGTTGTCGAAACGAGAGCGACGGAACGCCAAAAAGCTAGTAAGAAAAAGGATAGGCAACCGGCGCGGCAAGTGTGCCGCGCCGTCAGACTGCTGACAAAGTATTTGAAGGTGCCACGATGGTTTCCAGCCGCCTCTGAGAGCGCGCTGGACGGCAATCGCTTGCACCGGGGTTTGCGACATGGATGTCGCAAAAGGCGCGCCCGGACAGGGCGGAAAAACTGCTCCTGCATTATCGTGGCAGCGCCAGCCTGCTTTACGCTACGCTAGCACGCAGTCGCCGCCCCGCTGCGGGGCGGCTTAACTCAGGCGTTATGTTTCAGGGGGAAATTCGTGGTTGACAACTCACAAAAGCCGCCCCAACAGCAGATCGTTGAGGTCTATCAGAACATCGTTTCCGCAAAGCACCCAGATCTTGCTGCAGCTTGGCCAATCATCTCTGGCTTCAACACGAAGATCGGAAGCTTTCAAGGTTGGCTGATTGTTGTGCTTAAGCACACTGGAAACACAACCTTTACAACGTCTAGTGGCCTTGGTGAACTCAATAGCGGCCTTGTCGGTGTAGCAGCAATTGAAAAGAGCAATAAACGTACGGTCCGCGATCGCCTGACATCGCATTTCGGGCTCAAGCCGTCCGATGCGATATTCATAGTCCCGCCCAACGGAGACATAGGCGAAGAGCTTGAAACTGTTCTGCAACAACATGAGTTCGTGATGGGCTTGGTGCCAATGAAGATTTTCTTAAGCCACAAGGGCGCGGATAAGCCGCTCGTACGGGAGTTTAAGCAAACACTGGCTTTGCTCGGCTTCGATCCATGGCTAGACGAAGATGCAATGCAGGCTGGCGCAGAGCTGGAGAGAAGTCTACTTAAAGGATTCAATGATTCCTGCGCGGCCGTTTTCTTCGTTACCCCTAACTACAAGGACGAGAACTATCTCGCAAGCGAGGTGGACTACGCTCTTCAGGAGAAGCGAAAAAAAGGGGACAAGTTTGCAATTATCACGCTTGTGCTAGACAAGAACGGCTCGGAAGCAGTTGTTCCGCAACTGTTGCATCGCTACGTATGGAAAGAGCCTTCTAACCATTTGCAGGCACTCCGCGAAGTGATCAAGGCCTTACCAGTGCAAACTGGAAGCGTCTACTGGAAACAGTAATCGACTGAAACATAACAATTCATTCAAGCCGACGCCGCTTCGCGGCGCGGCTTAATTCAGGCGTTAGACCTGTAAAAGCAAAAAGCCGCGAGCGGTGCTCTTCCGCTCACGGCCTTATACGGACTACTTGTCTGGCGTAATCATGATTCCATCATGCGTTACTTCGACTCGTACTTTCTGCCCGACTAGAAATCCTGCCGCCTGCAGCCAGTCGCCGCACAGACGCAAGGTTGGAACCTGTCTTGATCTATAGCGGAGTTCTTTATCTCTGCGCTGACTTTCGTAGTAGTGATAGCCAATCTTCAAGAAACGACGCTTCTGTAAAACCCGAGCCTGCTCGGCCATAAAAACGACGTCCCCCCGCTTTCAGTAGCGGGACCATTTAGAGCCCGGGGTTACTATAGCTGAGCTTCTGCCAGTTGATTTGCGTGGGCGGCGGGCGTCAGCCCGCCGAGTGATTTCTTTGGTCGTTCCTCGTTGTATTCCCGCCGCCAGCGCTCGATCTCGCTTCGGGCATGCAGCAGCGTCGGGAACCAGTGTTCGTTGAGGCATTCGTCGCGCAGGCGCCCGTTGAAGGACTCGACGTAAGCGTTTTGATTCGGCTTGCCCGGCTGGATCAAGCGCAGCATCATGCCCCGCTCGTGCGCCCAGGCCACCATCGCATTGCCGCAGAACTCCTTGCCGTTGTCCGTTCGGACCACCTTCGGCAGGCCACGGCTTAGCGCCAGGCGGTCGAGCACACGACTGACCCCGTGCCCGGAAATCGCGCGTTCGACTTCGATCGCCACAGCTTCGTGGCTCGCGTCGTCCACGATCACCAGGCACTTGATGACGCGGCCGTCGGCCGTGCGGTCGAAGATGAAGTCCATCGACCACACTTCATTGGCCGCAACCGGACGGATCAGCGGTTGCCGCTCGCCCACCGGCACCTTCTTGCGCTTGCGTCTCCGCACCTGCAGCTTCGCGTGCTGATACAGCCGCTCCACGCGTTTGTAATTCACGGCATGGCCGCTTTGCCGCAGCTTGAGATAGATCATGCCCACGCCGTAGCGCTTGTGCCGATGCGCCAATGCCTGGATCTGCGCCCGCAGTTCGACATTGCGATCCGGACGAGGTGTGTAACGCAGTGCGCTGGCGCTCATGCCCACCACGCGCAAAGCGCGCCGCTCGCTGAGTCCTTTTCCGACCATGTAGCGCACCTGCTCACGACGGGCCGGTGCGCTCACCATTTTTTTCGCAGTACGTCCTTGATCACCTCGTTCTCGAGGACTTGCTCGGCCAGCAGCTTCTTCAGACGCGCATTCTCGACTTCGAGTTCCTTGAGCCGCTTGGCTTCGGAAACATTCATCCCGCCGAACTTGCTGCGCCACAGGTAGTACGACGCCTCGCTGAAGCCATGCCGGCGGCACAGCTCCTTGACCGGCAGGCCGGCCTCGGCCTCACGCAGGAAGCCGATGATCTGTTCTTCGCTGAAACGCTTCTTCACGTCCAATCTCCTTCTCGTTCGGGATTGGACTCCAAAGCTGCCTGCTACTCAAGTGCGGGGGGACGTCGAAAATCTCCTAGTATTCGTTGAGTGACCGACTCCGCCTCCTGTTGAGAGAGGCGGCCGGGTGCTTCAACACGGTACTAGAGCGTGTTATGAACTTTGAAGCAGGGTGGCGGCATTACCGAGCATGAGGATGGTGAAGACCACGAAGTGCAGCCCTGCCAGCGTTTCCGGCAAGCGCTCGTAGTCGCGTGCCAAGCGTCGGAACCGATTGACCCAGCCGAAGCTGCGCTCCACCACCCAACGACGCGGCAGCAGCACAAACCTCTTCTTGGCCTGCGACAGCTTCACCACGTGCAGTTCGATGCCTTCTTCCTGCGCCGCTTCGGCCGGGTCCTTGCCCGTGTAGCCCTGATCGACGAAGGCCACCTTTACCGTTTCTCCCGTGACGTGCTGAACTTCCTGTGCCAGGGATCGCACCTGAGCTCGCTCCTGCTCGTTGGCCGGCGTGACCTGCACGGCCAGCAGATGGCCCAGCGTATCCACCGCCATGTGCACCTTGCTGCCCTTCTTGCGCTTGTAGCCATCGTAGCCGGCACGTGGACCGCTCTCGCAGGTGGACTGCAACGTGCGGCCATCCAGGATCACCGCGCTGGGCTGGCCTTGCTTGCCCTGAGCAACCCGCAAGACCGAGCGCAGGTCGTTGACCATGGCCTCGAAGCAGCCGGCCTGCAGCCAGCGCTGGGTCTGCTGATACACCGCCTCCCACGGCGGAAAGTCATTGGGGATCAGCCGCCAGGGGGCGCCAGCCCGGGCCATCCAGCGCAAGGCATTGAACATCAAGCGAAGATCGTACTTGCGTTGCCGCGCCTGTGGATCCATCAACGTCAGGTAGGGCGCAGCAAAGGCCCACTCCTCATCGGAAACATCGGTCGGATACGGGCGAGCAGGCTTCATCCCGTTACGATAGCGGGACAAGTCCAAAGTTCATAACACGCTCTAATCTGCCGGCGCGGCAAGTGTGCCGCGCCGTGCAGGAGTCTCAGCTCGTCTGGCCAAAGCCGCGGCCGACCTTCCAGACCAACGGCGGCTCGGTACGGTTGACTGCCCAGTCGCCGATGATGCGCGCTTTGTAGATCAGCGGATTGTGCGAAGCGGCGGTGCGTGCGTTGCGCCAGTGGCGATCGAGCAGCTGATCGACGCGCACCGCGGAGGCGCCCAGCGCATCGAACAGCTCCGTGGCCGAGCGAAGCACCAGCTCGGCGACCACCAGTTGCGCCTTGGCGGAGGCGAGTTCGGCCTCGACGTTGGCCGCATGCCTGGCCTCGACGTCGCCGGCGAGATGCGCATCGAACACCCGCTGGGCGGCCTCGGCGGCCCTGATCGCGACGGCTTCGGCGGCATAGACCTGCGCCGATATCTGTCCCACCACCTGGAGCACCTGCGGGTCCTCGCCGGCCCTAGGACCATTGCCATGGCTGTAGACCCGTTTGCGATCGCGCACCTGCCCACTGAGATCGCGCTCGATGGCGCGGCCGATCCCCACCAGCACCGAGACCAGATTGAGCTGGTAGAACGCGGTCTGGTAGACGAAGCGGCTGGCGAAGTCGATCACATCGCCCCGCTCCACCCGCGCACCCTCGAACAACGTAGTACCGCTGCCGGTGGTGCGCTGGCCGAAGCCGTCCCAGTCGTCCGAGCGCTGGACCCCAGGCTGGTGGGTGCTGACCACGGCGATCACCTTGCCACCGGTATCCGCCCTCTCCGCATAGACATCGATCCAGTCGGCGAAGATGCTGCCGGTGCTGTAGTACTTGGCCCCGTCCAACCGCCAGTGCTCGCCCTCTGGCGTTACCCTGGTCTGCACCTCGCCCAGGGCCGGTGCGCCGACCTCGGTCCAACCGTTACCGACCAGCTGGCCATCGGCGAAGCGTGCCAGCCAGCGTTCACGATCGGGCCCGGGCGGTGCGTTGAGCCGGTCCTCGACGAAAGCGAAGTGGCCACGCAGCGCCTGGGTCAGATTGGAGTCCGCCTCGGCCAGCTCGATCCATAGCCGGACGAGCTGGACCAGCGAAGCGCCTGCGCCGCCCTGTTCGAGCGGCACGCGCACGGCGCCGAAACCGGCCTGCTTGAGCCAACCGATCTGCTCGACCGGCAGGCTGCGCTCGCGCTCGCGCGCCTCGGCACCCTGACTGATCCGCGCGAATATCGGCCGGAAGCGCGCAGCCAGGCTGTCGTAGTCGACGGCGTTGGTGAAGCTTGAATGGATGGTCATCGCAAGAGCTCCTTGGGTGGTCTGGAAGCGAGTCGCGGGCTCAGGTAGAGAGAGCGAACTGCGACGGTCTGGTGGCATCGGTGGCATTGGCCCGATCGCGGAAGGCGCCGCGATAGCGCGCGGCAGGATGACTCGGGTCGACCCGCGCGGAGTCGCTGTCGAGCAGGTTCTCGCGCAGGGTCTCGCCGCCGTAGTCGGTACGCACTCGTCCGCGACGCTCGAGCTCGGGCACGACGAACTCGATGAAATCCTCGAAGGTGCCGGGAGTGATCGCGTAGGCGAGATTGAAACCATCGATACCCCCCACCTCCATCCAACGCTCCAGCGCATCGGCGACGGTCTCGGGGCCGCCGACCAGCACAGGGCCAAGGCCGCCGATGCTGCGCCGCTCGATGATGTCGCGCGGGGTCCAGCGTCGATCAGGATCGGCGGTGGCGAGCAGCTCGAGCACCGAGCGAATGCTGTCGTTGTCGATCGCCTCGAGCGGCTGGTCGGGATCGAAGGCGGAGAAGTCGACCCCGGTCCAGCCGCCGTAGAAGGTCAGCATCCCCTCGCCGCTGGCGAGACGCTGGTACTCGTCGAACTTGCGCGCAGCGGCGGCGTCGCTCTCGGCGGTGATCACCGTCAGCAGCGTGAATATCTTCAGCGAGTGCGGGTCGCGACCGAACGCTCGAGCGCGGCTACGGATATCGTCACTGACCTCGCGCGCCTGCGCAGGCGTCGCCGGGCTGATGAACACCCCCTCGGCGTGCTTGGCGGCGAAGTCGCGCCCGCGCGGCGAGGCCCCGGCCTGGAAGATCACCGGCGTGCGCTGCGGCGAGGGCTCGCAGAGATGGATCCCCGGCACCTCGTAGTACTTACCCCGGTGGCCGATCGGATGGACCTTGCGCGGATCGCTGAACACCCCACGCTCACGATCGCGTACCACCGCGTCATCCTCCCACGAGCCCTCCCACAGCTTGTAGGTGACGTCGAGGAACTCATCGGCGATGTCGTAGCGTTCGTCGTGGGAGATCTGCTGTTTGTGCCCGAGGTTGACCGCGGCGCTGTTGAGATAGGAGGTGACCACGTTCCACGCCACCCGGCCCTTGGTCAGGTGATCGAGGGTCGAGAACTTGCGCGCCAGCGCATAGGGCTGCTCATAGGTCAGCGCCGAGGTCACCCCGAAGCCGAGATGCCGGGTCACCGCCGCCATCGCCGGCACTTGGAAGAACGGATCGTTGACCGGCACCTGGTCGGCGTCGATCAGCGCACTCTCGACCGAGCCGCGGTAGACGTCGTAAACCCCGACCACATCGGCGATGAACAGCGTATCGAAGCGTCCGCGCTCGAGCAGCCTGGCCAGCTCGGTCCAGTAATCGAGATCCTTGTAGCGCCACGCTTGGTTGTCGGGGTGGCGCCAGGTACCCGCGGCCTGGTGGCTTACGCAGGTCATGTCGAAGGCGTTGAGGATGATGCGTTTGGGCATGGATCTAACTCCCTGTGATCGTGGGTGCTGCCGTGGAATCAGTCGAGGCGGTGGTGCTCCCAGGCCAGGTCGTAGAGCTCGGCGTCGCCGTAGGCACGCTCGAGCGCAGCACGCACCTCTGGGGCGGTCTGGTAGATGCGAATGAACTCATGGATGCGCGGGTCGTCTCGATTGTCCGGCCGGGTGACGAACATCAGCGCGTATTTACCTCCGGTATCGCCGTTGCAGCGCAGGGCGTCGCTCGGGTCGATGGTGCCCGCTGCGCGGACGTGGATCGGGTAGCTCTGGGCTAAGTCGACATCGGGAATCACCCGGGCGAGCTGCGGCCCCTGCATCTCGACGAAGCGCAGGCGCCGGGGGTTGTCGACCACGTCGAGCACGGTGCCCTGGTCGCCAACCCCATCACGCAGCCGGATCAGCCCGGCGTCCTGGTAGAGCAAAAGCCCGCGCCCCTGGTTGACCGGATCATCTGCGACCGCAGCGGTCGCGCCGTCGGGCAGTTCGTCGACGCTCGCGTGCTTGCTCGAATAGAGGCAGGTCTTGTCCTCGATGCCGAAGTCCACCGCGACCAGATCGAGGCCGAGGCTTCGCTTGGCCTCGTCGAGAAACGGCCGATGCTGGAAGTAGTTGAAGTCGAAGTCGCCATTGGCGAGCGCGGTGTTCGGTGTCACCCAATCGGTGAGCTCGACCACCTCGATCTCGAGCCCCTGCCGTTGGGCCACCTCGGCGGCGGCATGCACCGAGTCGGCCTTGGGGTCGCTGTTCACCGCCAGGGTCAGCGGTGCCGCCGCGGCGCTGACCGATGACAGCGCGAGCATCAGCGAGGCGGTCAGAGCTGAGCGTGCGGCGAATCTCATCGCGCCACCTCCAGCCGTTCGCGCTGGGCCTGGAAGCGATAGCCCGCGCCGGGATGGGGAGCCGCGAGGCGATCGCCTGCGCCGAACAGCTTTTGGCGCAGGCTGCCGGAGCGATACTCGGACTTGTAGCGCCCGCGCCGGGTCAGCTCGGGAACCAGCAGGTCGACCACCGCCTCGAACGTCTCGGGAGTGACCGCATAGGCGAGATTGAAGCCGTCGACGCCGGTCTCCTCCACCCAGGCTTCAAGTTCGTCGGCGACCGACTCGGGGGAACCAACGCTAAGCGGCCCATAGCCGCCGATCCCGACCCAGCGGGCAATCTCTTCGGGGGTCCAGACCCGCCCGGGATCAGCGCTGGAAAACGCCTCGACCGCCGACTGGATCGCGTTGGTGTGTACATGGGCAAGCGGCTGGCGCGGATCGAACCCGGCCATATCGAGCCCGGTCCAGCCGGAGATCAGGGTCAGAGCGCCATCGAGATCGACATAGTCGAGATATTCCCGATGGCGAGCACGCGCTAAGGCATCGCTGTCATCGACGATCACCGTATGCAGGTTGAATATCTTGAGCGCATCCGGCGCACGTCCAGCGATCTCGGCCTGGTGGCGCAGTCCTTCGACTACCTTGCGCAGCACCGTCTTCGATGGCGCAGCAACGAACACGCACTCGGCATGCCGAGCGGCGAAGGCGGTACCGCGGGAGGAGGCCCCGGCCTGGAACAGCACCGGAGTGCGCTGCGGCGATGGCTCGCACAGGTGGATGCCAGGCACCTCGAAGTAGCGTCCGCGATGGTCGATCGGGTGGACCCGCGCCGGATCGGCGTAGCGGTTGGCCGCGGCCTCGCGCAGTACCGCCGCCTCCTCCCAGCTGCCCTCCCAGAGCTTGTAGCAGACCTCGAGATACTCCTCGGCCAGGTCGTAGCGCTGGTCATGGTCGAGCTGCTGGCGCTGGCCAAGATTGCGCGCGCCGCTCTCCAGGTAGGAGGTGACGATGTTCCAGCCGACCCGGCCGTCGGTCAGGTGATCGAGGGTCGACAGGCGTCGAGCGAACGGATAGGGGTGCTCGAAGGAGAGCGAGGCGGTCAGCCCAAACCCCAGATGCTCGGTCACCGTCGCCATCGCCGCGACCAGCGGCAGCGGATCGTTCACCGGCACCTGCACCGCGCCGCGCAGCGCCTCGCTGGCATCGCCGCGATAGACGTCGTAGACGCCGAGCACATCGGCGATGAACAGCGCATCGAAGCGCCCGCGCTCGAGGGTGCGGGCAAGCTCGAGCCAATAATCCAGCCGTCGATAGTCGCGCGCACGATCGCGCGGGTGACGCCACAGCCCCGGCGACTGATGGACGATGCAGTTCATGTCGAATGCGTTGAGCAGGATCTCTTTCATCATCGGTTCCAGGCGTCAGTTCCAGGCGTGGCGCTTTGGCGAGGCGCCGTTGAGCACGTGGTTGCCGAGCAGATGGAGCTTCCAGCGCACCGGGTCGTGCAGGGTATGCACGCGAGCATTGCGCCAGTGCCGGTCATAGCCGAACTCCGAGAGCGTCGAGCTGGTGCCGCTCAGTTCGAACAGTCGCTCGGCCGCCTCGAGGGCGAACTCGGTGGTCGCCACCTTGGCCTTGGCTACCGCTACCGAGGCGAGGTCGACCGCCTCGTCGTCGAGCCGCCGGTCGGCCTCGTCGACCGCCAGCGCTGCGCGCTCGAGCAGCGCGTCCGCCGCCTCACGCTGGGTGGCGAGCCGGCCGAGACGAGCCAGCGAGAGTGGATCTTCGCAGGCCCGCTCGACCCCGCTGTCGATCCAGGGGCGGGCACGATGGCGCAGGTAATCGAGGGTGTCGTCGAGGGCACCGACGCCGATGCCAAGATCGATCGCCGCCTGGAGCAGCTGGGAGACCGGACCGTTCGAAGAGGCGCCGCCCGGCCGCTCACCCGCTACCACCCGACGGCGCGGTAGCACCGCGCCGTCGAGGATCACGCTGCCGCTGGCGGTAGTGCGCTGGCCGAAGCTGCGCCAGTCGTCCACCACCTCGAGTCCCGGGGTACGGCGATCGAAGAACGCCACCTCCACTTGCCCCTGCGCGTTGGTCGCGGTGACCGGCACCAGGTCGGCGTAGAGCGCCCCTGTGGAATAGAACTTGCGCCCGTCGACCCGGGCACGGGCCTCATCGACCGCGGTGATCCGGGTCTCGAACACGCCTACGTGGGCTCGAGTCTTTGCATCCCGGGCATTGCGCTTCTCGCTCAGTGCGTTGCCGATGCGGGCGCCAGAGAGCACAGCGGCGAACAGCTCGCGCTGCTGCTCCGCACTGGCATTGAGGGCGATGAAATTGACGTAGCCGAAATGGTTCTGCGCCAGCTGGGCGATCGAAGGATCTGCGGCGCTGATGATCGCGAATACCCGGGCCACGGTGAGATAGGAGGCTTGGAGGCCACCGTGCTTGCGCGGCACGCTGATCGCCCACAGGCCGCTCTTGGAGTAGGCATCGAGTTCCGCCACCGGTGCCAGCCGCTCCCGGTCGCGCTGTGCGGCGCCGGGCGCGAACTGCGCGGCGAGGCGATGAGCGATCTCCAGGGCCTCGGCCTCGGTAGCCACTCGGTCGGCGAGCGGCCGTAGACCAGCCGCGGTTCGATCCAGCAAGGATGGCGTGCTCATTGGCTGTGCATTCCTCGAAAGCGTTGGGAATGCTTGACAGCAACTTCCGAGCCACTCACTACATGATTGATTTTAAATACAAAAATTCCACATCCAGAAAAACATCGGTATGGATTCCAACCAGCACGGCCAACCAGGCGCTGGAAATCCGACAGCAGCGGCATGCATCCCCTGCCTACCGTCGCTGTGGAAAATCAAGCAGCCCACCGCCGGTATTGGTGGGTATCTATCACTACGCCGCGGAGCAATGAGCCCCAACTCATTGATATGCAAGAAAAGCGGACATGGCATGCGCTATGCATCGAGGCAGTGAAAGAGAGCGGTCGCCGTCGTCGGGCCACCAGCTCGCAATGCGGGCGTCCATAGAACCGCTCTCGCCGCTATTCGAGCCATGCCTATCCGCGACCCAACCAGGAGTTACCTACGTATGTCCAACCAGCCCGTTCCCGACCTTTCGACAGGAGTGCCCGCCGCCAGCCGCGCCAAGGTGCTGTGGTTCCTGCCCACTCACGGCGATGGACGCTTCCTGGGTACCAGCAAGGGTGGACGCGGCGTGGATCTCGCCTATCTGCGCCAGATCGCCCAGGCCGCCGACAGCCTCGGCTACTACGGTGTGCTGCTGCCCACCGGCCGCAGCTGCGAAGACTCCTGGGTGGTCGCCTCCGCCCTGGCGCCGCTGACCGAGCGGCTGCGCTTTCTGGTCGCAGTGCGCCCCGGGCTGCAGTCGCCCGCGGTCGCGGCGAGAATGACCGCGACCCTCGACCGGCTCTCCGGCGGGCGGCTGCTGATCAACGTGGTGACCGGGGGCGATCCGGTCGAGAACAAAGGCGATGGCGTATTCCTCTCCCATGCCGAGCGCTACGAAGTGACCCGTGAATTCCTCGATGTCTACCAGCGCCTGTTGGCCGGCGAAACGGTCGACCATGCCGGCAAGCATCTGCGCATCGAAGGAGGGCAACTGCTGTTCTCGCCGGTGCAGCAAGGCGGGCCGCCGCTCTACTTCGGCGGCTCCTCCGAGGCGGCGATCGACGTCGCGGCGAAGACCATCGACAAGTACCTGACCTGGGGCGAGCCACCGGCACTGGTCGCCGAGAAGATCCGTACCGTGAAGGCCGCCGCCGATGCGGCGGGACGCCAAGTGAGCTTCGGCATCCGCCTGCACGTGATCGTGCGCGATACCGACGAACAGGCCTGGGCCGCGGCCGACGCCCTGATCTCGCATCTCGACGATGAGACCATCGCCCAGGCCCAGCAGGCCTTCGCGCGGATGGACTCGGTGGGCCAGGCAAGAATGTCGAAGCTTCACGGCGGCCGACGCGACAAGCTCGAAATCAGTCCCAACCTGTGGGCCGGGGTCGGCCTCGTACGCGGCGGCGCGGGCACTGCCCTGGTGGGCAGCCCCGAGACGGTGGCTGCGCGGATGCGCGAGTACCAGGCGCTCGGTATCGATACTTTCATCCTCTCCGGCTATCCGCACCTGGAGGAGGCGTATCGCTTCGGCGAGGGCGTGCTGCCGCTGCTCGAACTCGATCACGGCGCGGACTCGAATACGCGTCGCGAGCAGATCAGGGCCAACATGGGGCCGTTCGGCGAGACCATCGCCAACGTCTCGCGCCCCAGCGAGCGCGAGCATGCTTGAACTACCGCCGGGGTGCCCTTCGGGCGCCCCGGCCTATCGCTCCCCGCGCGCGGGCAGGTAGCCGAACCGGGTCAGCTGGGTGCGCAAGGTATTACGGCTGATGCCGAGCAGCTTGGCGGCGTGGACCTGGTTGCCGCGGGTACGCTGCATCGCCAGCATCACCAGGGTGTGATTGACCCGTTCGAATACGCCCTCTGCCGCCACTTCTTCCCCGACCGCTTCATCGAGCAGCCGCTCCAGGGCCGCCTCGAGCCGGTCGCTCTCGCCGCCCCGACCGTCGCTGAGCGACACGCCGGCGAGCATCAAATCCTCGGCCTCGATGGTGTCGCCCTGGGCGAGCAGCACCGCGTGATGAATCGTATTCTCCAGTTCACGAATGTTGCCCGGCCAGCCGTAGCGGTGCAGCCGGGTGCGTGCGGCAACCGAAAGCCTGGGCACCGGTCGCCCGCCGCGCTGGGCATAGAGCGCGAGAAAATGATCGACCAGCGGATCGATATCGCCGGGACGGCTGGCCAGCGGCATCACTTCGAGTCGGGCCACGTTCAGGCGGAAGAACAAGTCCTCGCGAAAGCGTCCGGCGGCCACCGCACGCTCGAGATCGACGTTGGTGGCAGCGACGATGCGCACATCGAGCTGTCGAGGGGTGCGCGCGCCAAGCCGCACCACGGCGCGCTCCTGCAGCACGCGCAGCAGCTTGACCTGCATCGAGAGGCTGAGATCACCGATCTCGTCGAGGAACAGGGTGCCGCCCTGGGCGGACTCGAAGTAGCCCGCCCGAGCATCGACCGCCCCGGTGAAAGCGCCCTTTTCATGTCCGAACAGCTCGGCGTCGGCGAGCGCCTCGGGCAGCGCCGCGCAGTTGATCGCGACGAACGGCCCCGAGGCGCGAGGCGAGCAGGCGTGGACGTGGCGGGCGACGAGCTCCTTGCCGGTACCGGTCTGGCCAACGATCAGCACGCTCGCCTCGCTTGCGGCGAAGAGCCTTATCCGCTGCTCCAGCGCGCGGGAGCGAGGATCTTCGAATACCAGTGCGGTGGCGCGAATGCTCGGCGGCATACGCCCGCCGCCGCGCCGCTCGAGTTCGATCACCTCGCGGCGCGAACGGGGAGCAGCCGCAGGCGCTGGCGTGTCGAGCGCCAGCGCCGCGCCGTCGAAGCCGAAATAGCGACCGTCGTGGGGAAAGTTCATCTGCTCCTCCCTGTTGGATTGGCAACAGGCCCCATTAGACGCGCCTTCTTCCTGCTTTTTAAGCAATAAAAAATAGCCCGATTATTCCATTGAAGAATAACCGGGCTATGGGCAAGGCCGTTGCATCACTCGAGGGGCTGGACCTCGTAGCTCACCTTCGGCGTGCACAGGCTCGACTGCGCCTGGATCAAGGGCAGGTCCCGGCTCCCCTGCGGAGTCCGCTCGATCAGCTCGCTCAGGGTGGCGACCGCGTGGCCTAGCGCACCGGCGGTCTCGCCGTGCTGCAGATAGTCACCGAGGAATACCGCGGAAAACACGTCGCCCATGCCGTTGGGCAGCGGAGAGAGCGGTATCCGCGGCGCCTCGACGAACCAGGCCGCATCGCGCTCTACCGCCAGGGTGCGCAGCCGGGTGCTGTCGACATCGGCGGTAGCGAGACTGGTGATCACCACGCACTTGAGCCGGTCACCATGCGCCTCGAGCAGTTTCCGCGCCGCTTTGAGCGCATCCTCGGTATCGACCAGCGGCCGATCGATCAGGTACTCGAACTCGAACTGGTTGGGGGTGATGATGTCGGCGCTCGGGACCGCGCGCCGCTTCATGAACTCCGGAATCCCCGGGCGCACGAAGATCCCCCGGCCGACGTCGCCCATCACCGGGTCGCAAAGATAGAGCGCACTCGGGGTCTGGCGACGGATTTCATCGACCACGCCGAGAATCACCTCGCCAGTGCCGGCATCGCCCTGGTACCCCGAAAGCACTGCGCCTACGCGCTCAAGCACGTCCCGCGCGCGCAGGCCCTCGAGCACTTCCTCGATGTGGGCGGCTGAAAACACCTGGCCGCGAAACTCGCCGTAGCCGGTATGGTTGGAGAACTGCACGGTATGGACCGCGACGACTTCGATCCCCATGCGCTGCAGCGGAAACACCGCCGCCGAGTTACCGACGTGGCCGAAGGCCACATGGGACTGGATCGAAAGGACCAGGGGCGCATCCCGGGATGATGAAGAGGAAGCCACGACGAGAGTCTCCGCTGAGCGATGAGCGAGGACGGCGCCTCCCGGCGCCGTCCTCGGACGTGTGAAAACTTCCTAGAGCATGCAAGACAACCTTCTCGTGCCGCAAGTAGGAAGGCTCAGCGCTTCTGCTGGAATGGATAGAAGCGACGCTCGCGCAGCGCCTGCTCGATGTCCTCGAGCGAACGCCCCGAGGTTTCCGGTACCAGGAAGTAGATGAACACCATCGCCGCGAGCGAGGTCAGCGCGTACAGCCACAGCGAGTAGCTCAGGCCGATCGCCCCGATCATGCTCAAGGTGGTGAGGGTGACCATCAGGTCGAAACCCCAGTGGCTGAAGGCGCCGATACTGGCGCCCTTGCCGCGCACGAACAGCGGATAGACCTCGGAGATGATCAGCCAGATGCAGACCCCGAAGCTGCCGCAGTTGAGCGCCATGTAGATCACCAGGCAGGTGACCACCAGCCACTGCTGCGAGGGGTCCACCGGGGCATCGCCCTGGAACAGCCAGCCCATGATCAAAAGCGCGATGATCGATCCCGGGATCATCGAGAGCAGATAGCGCCGACGCCCGACCTTGTCGATCACCAGCGAGCCTATCAGGGTGGTGATGGTGATCAGGATGCCGCCGCCGCCCGCGGCCAGCACCGCAGCATTATCGCCGAAGCCGGCGTTGGTCAGGATCGTCGGCGCGTAGTAGATGATCGCGTTGTTGCCGGTGATCTGGGAGAACATCGCGATCCCCGCACCAACGATGATCGCCGGACGCAGCCAGGGCTGAGCAAGGTCCTTCCAGGTGCCCTGCGGCTGGTTGGAGACGGTCTTGATCTCGTCGAGCTCCGCCTGGGCCTTGTCGGTGCTTGAGCGAACGCGCTGGAGCACCGACATCGCTTCGTTCTCGCGCCCCTTGCTGAGCAGCCAGCGCGGACTCTCCGGCAGCATCAGCATGCCCAGCATCAGGATGACCGCCGGTACCACGCCGAGGGCGAACATCCAGCGCCACTCGTTGCCGAGTACGAAACCGGTGAAATAGGCGCAGGTGATGCCGAACACCACCATGAACTGGAACATCACCACCAGCTTGCCGCGATGCGCCGGCGGTGTGACCTCGGCGATGTAGACGGGAATGATCTGGGTCGCACTGCCGGCGGCGAGGCCCAGCACGAAGCGTGACAGTACCAGCATCGTCACGGTCGGCGACATCGCCGAGAATATCGAGCCGACGGCGAACACCAGGCCGACCAGCATCGCCGTGCGGCGACGGCCGAGCCGATCGGAGATCGGCCCGGTACCGACGCAGCCAATCAGGGCCCCGGCGATGATCGAGGCGGTCACGAACTGGCGGGTGGTGTCGTCGAGCACGAACTGCTGGGAGAGCCCGAGCAGCGCAACGCCGATGATCCCGGTGTCATAGCCGAACAGCAGCCCGCCGAGCGCTGCGATGACGGAGATCATCACGACCAACGGCACGCCGCTCAGCCCCCTCGTTTGACCTGAAACCTGGGTAGTGGAGCTCATAAACTTGTTCCTGGTGGCACCATCTGCGGAAATTCATTCTGCGAGGCAGTTGAATCGATTAATCATGAAAAGCCATGATCACTGCGAAATTCAGGATGGACCAAGCCTTGAGCGCCCCCCATTCGACCTTAGTGTAATTCTCATTACCCAAAAACTCGGGTAAAGCGCGAAACTCCGTGAAGATCAGCCCGTTACCTGCGCATTGGGCTGCAATGACCAAGCGTCGGCGGCACGGCCACCATGCGCTTCGATATGTTTTCCCGGAAGCCATGCCAGCATCGGACGTGCCGCCAGTCGTCGGCCGTGCCTGATCGCGCTCAAGCGGTGTCAGCCGAGCGCCAGCCGCAGAAAAACCAGCCGCAGAAAAAGAAACGCCGGACCAAGGCCCGGCGTCGTACATCCTCGAGGAGCGTGGATCAGAACATCTTGCTGATCAGCCCTTCGAGCTTCTCCTGGTCTTCGGCGAACTTGCGAATGCCTTCGGCCAGCTTGTCATTGGCCATCGCGTCCAGCCCGTGCTGCCAGCGGAACTGCGCTTCGCTGATCGGCTCCACCTTGCCTTTCGCGCCGCTGCCGGTATCGGTGATCTTCTGGGTCACCTCGCCCTCGGTCGAAGCGAGCTCTTCGAGCAGCTGGGGAGAGATGGTCAGGCGATTGAGCCCCGCCAGCGCCAGGATCTGTCCGGTGTTGCGGAAGCTCGCGCCCATCACCACGGTGTCGTAGGCATACTCTGCCGCGTACTTGGCGACCCCGCGAACGAACAGCACGCCCGGATCGTTTTCAGCGGTGTAGTCCTGACCGGTCTCCTTCTTGAACCAGTCGGTGACCCGGCCGACGAACGGCGAAATCAAAAATACCCCCGCCTCGAAGCAGGCCCGCGCCTGAGCGTCGCTGAACAGAAGCGTCAGGTTGCACTGGATGCCTTCCTTCTCGAGCACCTCGGCGGCGCGGATACCTTCCCAGGTCGAGGCCAGCTTGATCAGCACCTTGTCCTTGGGGACACCGATCCGGTCATACATCTCGATCAGCTTGTGCGCCTTGGCGATGCTCGCCTCCTGGTCATAGGAGAGCTTTGCCGCGACCTCGGTGGAGACCCGGCCGGGCACGATCTTGGAGATCTCAGCCCCCATCGCTACCGAGAGCTTGTCGACCGTATGATCGATGCGCTCATCGCCACTGGCTTCACTCGCCGCCTCGGCCAGGGTCTTCTTGATCAGTTCCTGGTAGCCGGGCAGATCGAACGCCTTGAGGATCAGCGACGGGTTGGTGGTGGCGTCGACCGGCTGATACTTCTTGATCGCCTCGAGATCGCCGGTGTCGGCGACCACTTTGGAGAGTTGCTTGAGCGATTCCAACTGCGTCGTCATATCTGCCTCCTGGTTGGTGTCCGGAAATGGAACGGGCCGCCCTGGCGCCGTCTCACCCGCGCGAATGGAGCGCGAAGCAAGTAGTCAAATAACGACATCCCCGTTCGCCGTGTCCATCCGTGCGCCTCTTCCGAGACCGTCGATAACGATTATCGATCCTATCTCATCACCGGGGCATGCGCTCGCATCGATGCATCCCGATGACACTATATGATCCGTATGATTACTACATTAGGACGTTGCGCACCCGGTTCAAGTCAACCGCTTGGCGTAGCTCGCGCGCTCCATCTCGATCACCTCGCAGGTCACCGAACAGCGCGCTCCCGCCTCGGCCGCCAATGCCTCGACCATGTGTTCGGCGAGCGCACGGCGCTGCTCCAGCGAGCGCCCATCGAGAATCCTGAGCTGGAGATGGATGAAGTCGTACCCTTCGAGCCCGAGACGCTGCTCGGCGTAGCCGATCGCCCGGGTCTTGATCGCCTCGGGTGCGAACAAGCCGGCATCGAGCATCGCTCGGTGCGCAAGCTCGACCAGTACCGCGGGATCGAAGCGTGGCGGCTGGGTCTGGGAGTACTCGATCACGCAATGCGGCATGGGGATTCTCGCGACAAAGGGTGTGGCCCGACGAAGACGTCGAGCCATCAGTCTAGCAGGCGATCGGCTCAGCAGTGGATTGGCGTCATCCAGCTCGAGTGACCGGGTAGCGCTGTCCGAGGATCTTGAGATAGCGCGTGTAGGCTTCGGCATAGCCCGCCACCCGCCCGGCATCGGGTCGAGTCAGCGTCTCTTCGCGCAGCCCTACCGCCCGCTCGCAAAGGCTTTCGAGGTCTAGCGACTCACCGGCCTGCCGGCGCTCGCACCAGATCGCCTGGAGTGCAGCACCCAGTGCCGCGGCCTCGCCGACCTCCGGACAGGCCAGCTCGACGTCCATCACGTCGCTGACCATCTGCCGCCAGACGGCGCTCTTCGCCCCACCGCCGACGAGCCGCACCCGGCCCGGGTGCCCGGTCAGTCGACTGAGTTCGTCGAATCCATAGCGCAGACCGAAGGTCGCCCCCTCCATCACCGCGCGGCAAAGATTCGCCGGGGTGAAGTTATGGCTGCCGAGCCCCTCGAAGGTGGCCATCGCCTCAGGCAGCGGCGGTACTCGCTCGCCGTTGAAGAACGGCAGCACGGTGATCCCGCCCGCCCCGACCGGGGCATCGGCAGCGGCGGCATTGAAACGCTCGATGTCGTAGCCGAGCAGTTCGCGAACCAGCGTCGTCGCCGAGGTCACGTTCATGGTGCAGATCAGCGGCAGCCAGCCTCCGTGGCTCGAGCAGAAGTTGGCCACCAGCCCGTTGCTGGAAATCGCCGGACCCTCGGCCGCAGCGTACAGCGTACCGGAGGTGCCGAGACTGATCGTCATGGTGCCTGGGGCGATGTTGCCAGTGCCGATCGCCCCCATCATGTTGTCGCCGCCGCCGGAGGAGACCACCACCTGAGGGCCAAGCCCGAGCCGGCGGGCGATCTCGGGGCGCAGCCGCCCGGCCGGGGCGTCGGGTTCGATCAGCCGCGGCAGCACCCGGTCGGGGTCGAGCTCGGGCGCGATCAGCGCGAAGGTGTCGAGCGACCAGCAGCGCTCGCGGGTGTCGAAGTAACCGGTGCCCGAGGCATCGCCGTACTCGGCCACCCGCTCGCCAGTGAGATAGTAGTTGAGGTAGTCGTGGGGCAAGAGCAGCGTCTCGATGCGCGCATAGGCGTCGTAATGATGCTTGCGCAGCCAGGCGACCTTGGAGGCGGTATAGCCCGTCTGCAGCACCAGCCCGAGCCGTTCGAGGCAGCCGCGCTCTCCGCCCAGCGCCTCGATCAGCGCGTCGTTCTCACGCACCGACTCGGTATCGCACCAGAGCTTGCCCGGATGCACCGGCCGTCCCTCGGCATCCAGCGCGACCATGCCGTGCTGCTGGCCGGAGACACCGATCGCGCGTACCGCGCCACCGTCGACGCCGGCGCGCTCCAGCGCCTCTGCGAGCGCCGCTTCGAAGGCCGAGACCCATTCGTCCGGATCCTGTTCGCGGCGACCGTGATCGCCCTGGATCATCGAGTGAGGACGCGCGGCCTCGCCAAGGATCTCGAGCCGTTCGCCATCGAGCACCACGACCTTGGTACTCTGGGTGCCACAGTCTACGCCTATGTACATGAGCGACCTCGCATGCCACCGGCCCGTTGGTCGGCTTGATGGAGGAATTGTTTCATGCGCTGGCGAACGACGGCGAACATGACGTAGTGAACTTTAGTCTAACCAACCATTCTGCATCGCCGCCGCCCTGCCTCACGCCGACCGCTCGACTCGTTTTTCAAGCGACTCGAGGGTCGCTCGCGCGCCGTGCTGATGCAGCGAGTCCAACGCCCAGCGATAGGCCTCGACGAAACGCGGATCCGAGCTGAGATCGCCGAACAGCCGGCGATTGCGGATGAACGCCTCGGGCTCCTCGCGGTTGCGCGCGGCAAGTTCCATCAGGCTCTCTTTCAACTTATCGACCACTTCGATCGGCTCGCCCTCCTCGTCGACCCCCTCGGTGTAGCGCGCCCAGCTCGCCACCACCGCCGCCGAACGGCGGATGTCGCCGCCGGACGCCAGGCGCTCCCGGATCACCGGAACCAGCCACTTAGGAATCCGGTCGGAGCTCTCGGCGCACAGCCGCGCCAGGGTGTCGCGGATCGCCGGATTGGCGAAGCGCTCGATCAGGGTATGGCGATACCGGTCGAGATCGACCCCGGGCACCGGTGCCAGCGTCGGCGTCGCCTCCTCGACCATGTAGCCGAGCAGGAAGTCGACGAACAGCGGATCCTGGCACACCTCGTGGGCATAGCGATAACCGCACAGATAGCCGAAGTAGCACAGCGCCTGGTGACTTGCATTGAGCAGCCGGAGCTTCATCAGCTCATAGGGCACGACATCGTCGACCAGCTGGACACCGACCCGCTCCAGCGCTGGGCGACCGAGCTTGAAGTGGTCCTCGAGCACCCACTGGGTGAACGGCTCGCAGACCACAGGCCAAGCATCGTCGATGCCGAAGGTCTCGCGCACCAGGCGGCGATCCTCGTCGGTGGTCACCGGAGTGATCCGATCGACCATGGCGTTGGGGAAGCACACCTCGGCCTCCATCCACTCGGCCAGCGCCGGCGACTTGCGCCGCGCGAAGGCGAGGAACATCTTGCGCGCGACATCGCCGTTGCCCTGGATGTTGTCGCAGGACATCACGGTGAAAGGCGCGCGACCTGCGATCCTGCGTGCGTCGAGAGCAGCGCAGATCAGCCCGAAGGTGGTGCGCTGCGGTGCGTCGCTGAGGTCATGGATGACGCCGGGATCGTCGAAGTCGAACTCGCCGGTGTTGGGATCGAAGTTGTAGCCGCCCTCGGTGATCGTCAGCGAGACGATCCGGGTACGCTCCTCCACCATCCGCTCGATCACCGCACGCGGATCTTCGGGTGCATAGAGGTAGTCGACCAGCGAGCCGATCACGCGCGCCTCGATGGCACCGTCCGGATGCTTGAGCACCAGGGTGTAGAGGCCGTCCTGGGATTCGAGCGCCTGTTTCATCCTTCGGTCGCTTTCCATCACGCCGACCCCGCAGATGCCCCAGTCGAGCGCCTCTTCGTCTTCGGACATCAAGGTATCGAGATACATCGCCTGGTGGGCGCGGTGAAAGCCGCCCACCCCGAAGTGGACGATCCCGGTCCCGACACGATCGCGCGGGTAGCCGGGCACCGTGACGTTGGCGAGACCTGCGAGCTCGTCCAGAGCGCTGGCGTCGAGTTTCAGCATCATCTGCTCCCCAGGCGCGCGATAGCGCGCCGAACGAGCCGACGCCTAGCGCCGGCATGGATGTGGTGGTGTTCAGCCCAGAGCGACGGAGGACTCGGTACGCGGTGTCGCTTGGAGACCCAGCGAGTGCTCCCGCTCGAGATCGAAAAGATGCAGGGATTCGACGTCGCACTCGAGCGTCAGTTCGTCATCGACCTCGACCTGAGGCCGCCCCTCGAGCTGCGCGGTGATCCTGGTTTCGCCCACCCGTAGATGGACCAAGGTCACCGCCCCGAGCGGTTCGATCACCTCGACCCGGCCGGAAAGCCGCCCCGCGCCCCCACCCGCCGGTTCAGCGCGAGCAGGCCTGAGGTGCTCGGGGCGCACACCTACCCATACCGCCGCTCCCTCGTCGACCTGGTCGAGCAAGGCCTGCGCGGGCGCGAAACCGCACCCCTCGCCATCGATGCGCGCACCGCGCCGCGTGGCCTTGAGGAAGTTCATCGACGGCGTGCCGATGAAGCCGGCGACGAACATGTTGACCGGGGAGTCGTAGAGCTCGTTCGGCTTGCCGATCTGCTGGATCTTGCCGTCGCGCATCACCACGATTCGCTCGCCCATGGTCATGGCTTCGACCTGGTCATGGGTGACGTAGAAGGTGGTGACCTTGAGCCTGCGATGGAGCTTGACGATTTCCGCACGCATCTCGACCCTGAGCCGGGCGTCGAGATTGGAAAGCGGCTCGTCCATCAAAAACACCCTCGGCTCGCGCACGATCGCCCGGCCCAGCGCGACACGCTGGCGCTGCCCGCCGGAGAGTGCACGGGGCTTGCGATCGAGCAGATGCTCGATGTCGAGGATCTTGGCCGCCTCCAGCACCCGCTGGCGAATCTTCGCCTTGTCGAGCTTCTTGAGCTTGAGACTGAACGCCATGTTGTCGTAGACGCTCATGTGCGGGTAGAGCGCATAGGACTGGAACACCATGGCGATGTCGCGATGCTTGGCCGGTACGGAGCTCACGTCCTGCTCATCGAACAGGATCTCTCCGCCGGTGTTGAGTTCGAGCCCGGCGATCATTCGCATGGTGGTGGTCTTGCCGCAGCCGGAGGGCCCGACCAGCACGATGAACTCGCCGTCCAGCGTGCGCAGGTCGAAGCCTTCGACGGCGTTGGCGCCCTTGTCGCCGTAGCGTTTGCTGACACTCTTCAATTCGACGATGGCCATGGGCTCGGACTCCGGTTCGCTGAGTGAATGGGAGAAGACGGCGCGAGAGAAGTCATTTCACCGCCCCGAAGGTCAGGCCGCGGACCATCTGCCGCTGGGCGCACCAGCCCAGCACCACGATCGGTGCGACCGCGAGCACCGAGCCGGCGGAGAGCTTGGCCCAGTAGAGCCCTTCGGCGCTCCTGAACGAGGCGATGAAGGCGGCGAGCGTCGAGGCCTCGTGGTTGGTGACCATGATGCTCCAGAACGATTCGTTCCACGCCAGGATGGTCACCAGCAGCGCGGTGGAGGCAAGCCCCGGCAGGGCCAGCGGCAGGATCACCCGGACCATGGTCTGCAACACCCCGGCGCCGTCGATGTCGGCCGCCTCGATGATGTCCTTGGGAATGTCGCGGAAGTAGGAGTAGACCATCCACACCATGATCGGCAGGTTCATCGCGGTGTAGAGCATCAAAAGCCCAAAGCGCGTATCGAGCAGGCCCAGCGAGCGGTAGACCAGGAAGATCGGGATCAACACGCCGACGGCGGGAATGAACTTGGTCGAGACCATCCACACCAGGGTGAAGTCGGTACGCTTGTTGGGATAGAAGGCCATCGCGTAGGCCGCGGGAATGGTCAGCACCAGCCCGATCAGGGTCGAGCCCACCGCCGTCACCAGCGAGTTCCAGGCGTAGTGGTTGTAGGTGCTACCCTGCGCCATCGCCTCGCGAAAGCTATCCAGCGTCGGGGTGAAGAACAGCTGGGGGACCAGGCTCACCGCCGTCTGTTCGGTCTTGAACGCGGTCAGCAGCATCCAGAACAGCGGGAAGAACATCAGCAGCGCCACCGCATAGGCCAGCAGGGTCAACAGCACCCCGCCGAGGCCCTGGCGCGACTGATCGATATCGACTGGGGTGCTCATCGGTTCGCTCCCGCATTGAGGTTGCCCGAAACGAAGCGGATCAGGAAGATCGCGAAGACGTTGGCCAGCACCACCGCCGCGATCGCGCCCGCCGAGGAAGTCCCTATGTCGTACTGGAAGAAGGCGTTGAGATAGATGTAGTACGGCAGATTGGTGGTCGCGGTGCCCGGGCCGCCGCTGGTGGTGGTGTAGATCTCGGCGAACGAGGTGAGGAAGAAGATGCTCTCGAGCATCAGCACCACGTAGATCACCTGGCCGAGGTGGGGCAGCACGATGTAGCGGAACTCCTGCCAGCGGTTGGCACCGTCGAGGCGCACCGCCTCGAGCTGGTCCTCCGGCAGCGACTGCAGTCCGGTGAGCAGCACCAGGAGCGCGAACGGTGTCCACATCCAGGTGATCATGATCACCACCGAGCTCATCGGATACTGGGCGAGCCAGTCGATCGGCTCGAGGCCAAGGCTCCTGAACGCCCAGGCGAAGAGACCATAGACCGGGTGCATCAGCATGTTCTTCCAGATCAGCCCGGCGACCACCGGCATGACGAAGAAAGGCGCCACCGCCAGGGTCCTCGCCACCCCCCGCAGCGGAAAGGTGCGGTTGAACAGCAGTGCCAGGGCGAGACCGAAGCCGACGGTCAGGATCAGGCTGAAGAACACCAGCACCAGGGTATTGCCGAGCGCGGCCCAGAAGATCGGGTCGTCGAACAGCAGCTGGTAATTGAGGATCCCGGCGAAGCCGCGATCCATCGGCATCATCAGGTTGTAGTTCTCGAACGAGTAGTAGAACGTCATCGCCAGCGGCACCAGCATCCACACCAGCAGGAAGATCACGGCCGGCGCCAGCAGCCAGCGCACCGTGGTCCTGTGGGTATGATGTGAGCCCCTGATCCTGCCGCGCCGGGGACGCGCTGCGACACCAGCCGGCGCCACCGTCCCTGCGTGGGCGGTTTGAGTCTTCATCGCATAGCTCCTCCGCACATGATTGCTTAGCGCACATCTAGCTCGAGACCCTGGGCCGGGGGAGTCTGGCCCAGGGTCATGCCGCTCACTCGATATAGCCGCCTTGGGTCATCTGCCGCAGGGTGAAGGTCTGCGCCTGCTGCAGTCCCTGGTCCACGGTGGTCTGCTTGGCGAGGATGCCCGCCATGATCTGGCCGACCCTGGTACCGATCGATTGGAACTGAGGGATCGCGACGAACTGGATGCCGTTGTAGGGCACGGGGTCCTGGGTCGGCTGGGTCGGGTCCGCCGATTGGATCGCCTCGAGCACGAACGGCGAAAAGCTGGCGGCGTCGCGATAGTGCTGGTTTTCGTAGGTCGACTGGCGGGTTCCCGGCGGTACGCTGACCCAGCCATTGCGCTCCCCGGCCAGCTCGATGTACTGCTTCGAGGTCGCCCACTCGGCGAATGTCTGCGCCGCTTGCTGGTTGCTGGAGGAGTGCGGAACCGCCAATGCCCAGGTATACAGCCAGCTGGCACCGCGCTCGGTCACCTCCATCGGTGCCTGGGCGAAGCCCACCTGGTCGGCGACTTGCGAGGTATCGGGATTGGAAAGGAAGCTCGCCGCCACGGTGGCGTCGACCCACATCGCACAGTGGCCGCCAGCGAACAGCGTCGTGGTCTCGGTGAAGCCGTTGGAGGTCACCCCGGGCGGGCCGTAGTTCTCGAGCAGGTCGACATAGGTCTGGGCCGCCGCCTTCCAGGCTGGGCTGTCTAGCTGCGGCTGCCAGCTCTCATCGAACCAGCGTCCGCCATAGGCATTCACCATGGTCGAGAATATCGCCATGTTCTCGCCCCAACCCGGCAGCCCGCGCAGGCAGATGCCATAGAGGCTGTTGCCCCGGTCGGTGAGCCGTTCGGCGAATTCCGCCATCTGGCTCCAGGTCGGCCGCTCGGGCATTTCCAGCCCGGCCTGCTCGAACAGGTCCTTGCGATAGTAGGTCATCGACGACTCGCCATAGAACGGCAGCGCATAGAGCTTGTCTTCGAAGCTCAGGCCCTGGCGAAGGTTCTCCAGCAGGTCGTCTTCGTCATACTCCTCGGGAAGCGACTCGAACGGTACCAGCCAGCCGTTCTTGGCCCAGATCGGGGTCTCGTAGTTGCTCACCGTGACCACGTCGTACTGACCCGCACCGCTTGCGATGTCGGTGGTGATCCGCTGGCGTATCTCGTTTTCCGGCAGCACCACCCAATTGACCTTGATGTCGGGATGCGCCTGCTCGAACTCGCCGGTGAGCCGCTGCATCGCCACCATATCGGGGTTGTTGACGCTCGCCACGGTGATCTGCGTCTGCGCCTGCGCTACGCCGCCGGCCGCCATTATCCCTACGCCAACTAGAAGCCATGACCGCTGCATCGATCGCTCCTCCGCGCCAGGCGGCGCTTACGGGGGTGAATGTGCTGCGATGGTGTGGTATCGGCGTCGAAAACGCCTTTAGCTTTTGGTCTGACTGGGATTCAATGCTGGGCACCGGGTATCGAAGAAAAAATAAAAAACACATAAAAATCCATATAAAACAATTTTTTATCTTAAAAACTCCAGTGATGTGGAATTACCCACATAGACCAAAGGCGGACAACAAACCACCATCAACGAAGAACAAAACACATCGCGAACTCGACTCCAGCGGCCGAGTGCAGGCGCCGTTGGGTCGGGCCCAGGCTCTCCCAGATATGCCGGTCGGCGAACCCTTATCCCTTCGCCGTGGTCGAAGGATCATCTGGAGTGATGATCGACCAGCGCGATGCGATCCCTCGCCGGCAGCCGCAGGCGAGACACACGACAACGAGGAAGCTCATGTTCGATCCGAACGCCTATCGTAATCTTCGCGACAACCCAGCCTGGCGCCGGGCGCGCGAATGGCGCGCCGGCAGCGGCGTAGGGCGGCGCCCCGAAGGAGCGGCCGATTGGTTGAGAGCGACATTCACTTGGCTTGCGGTCAGCGTGCTGCTGATGGTCGGCGTAGTGATGGCACTGCTGCTGTTCACCCTAGGCCTGCTGATGCTGCCATTCCTACGCTATCGGCTGCGCAAGCAGGCCGAGCGACAGGGCCAGGTATGGCCCGGCGAGCAGAGTGCCCGACAGCCGCGCGAAGGCCCGCGGGTGATCGAGGGCGAATACCAGGTCAAGCGACCGCCCCCGCGCTGAGTCGGGTTCGGCATGAGTCTCTGGTTGGCTGCGAATCCCTCGACTTCGAACCGGGGGCAAGCCACGGGCTCGACGCCCCCCAGGTCGATACCGCGCGGCATGCAGAGGACGCGGGCGGGTGTTCATCTGCGATGAAAGTTGTCATCATGCCCATCGGCCGCCCGAGACGCGGCCCTGAGGAATGGCTCTGGGAAGAAATAGCCCAGCGGAATCGAAGTAGCGATAGAAAAGTAGCGAGAAAAAGAGGTCAGCTCATCATGTTGGAAGGCATCATCATCTGCCTGGCGCTGCTGGTGGTTCAGCTGGTAGTGCTTTATTTCGTCGACAAGCGCCTCGACTACGCACAGATGAACGACAGCTACGCCGCCGCCGCCGGCACCCAGGTGGCGCACGCGGAGATCGGCAGCGCGGTAAAGAAACGCAAACGCGCCGCCGCCAAGCCGTTACCCGAAGACGAGCTGCCCTGAGGCGAGCCGCCGGGGCGCATACGCTCATCACCGTTCGCAGGTTCCGTTCGTCGCCTTTTCTCTCTCGCGGAGTCAGGGCGAGCTTGCCTTGGCCGCTATCACCCCCATATCGAAAACATCGTCGGCGTCGATACGCCGCTCCCCTTGCAGACGAGGTTTTCGATGACCGCATTGAAAGACGTGCGCCTCTCGGTGCTCGACCTGGCCCCTATCCGGGACCAGGGCGACGCCGCTGAGAGCTTTCACAACACCGTGGCGCTGGCGCGTCGTACCGAAGCCCTCGGCTATCATCGCTTCTGGCTCGCCGAGCACCACAACATCGATGGCATCGCAAGCGCCGCCACCGCGGTACTGATCGGCCATGTCGCCGGCCATACTTCGACCATCCGCGTCGGCAGCGGCGGGATCATGCTGCCCAATCATGCACCGCTGGTGATCGCCGAACAGTTCGGCACCCTCGCCACGCTCTACCCCGGGCGCATCGATCTGGGCCTCGGCCGCGCCCCGGGCAGTGACGGTGCGACCATGCGCGCGCTGCGCCGCGACCCTCACTCCGCCGATGAGTTCCCCCAGCGGGTCGACGAGCTGATCCGCTATCTCGACGCCCCCCAACCGGGCCAACGGATCAGGGCGATACCCGGCCAGGGAACCCGCGTGCCCGTGTGGCTGCTCGGCTCGAGCGGCTTCAGCGCCCAGCTCGCCGCTCGTCTCGGGCTACCGTTCGCCTTCGCCAGCCACTTCGCACCGGGCTACCTGTTCGAGGCGATACGCCTTTATCGCGACAACTTCCGCCCCTCCGAAGTGCTCGACGCCCCCTACCTGATGCTCGGCGTGCCGGTGATCGCCGCCGAGACCGACGCGCTTGCCGAGTACCACGCCACCGTCGGCCAGCAGAAGTTCCTCAACCTGATCCGCGGCCATTCCACCCGCGCCCGCCCGCCGGTGGAGAAGCTCGACTGGCTGCCCCACGAAGAGGCACACGTGCGCCAGAACCTCGCCGCCTCAGTCGTCGGCGGCCCCGAGCGGGTGCGCGAGGGACTCAAAGAACTGCTGCGCGCCACCGATGCGGACGAATTGATGATCAACGCCGATTTCTACTCCCTCGAGGACCGGCTGCGCTCCTACGAGATCGTGGCGGAGATCGCCGCCGACGGCTGAGCCGCACAAGAGGGGAGCCCCGGCTTCCCTTCGGACTTGCTGGACCAACGACGAATGCCACTGCGTCCGGGGTAGCGTGCTTGCCTCCTTGCAAAACGTGGCGATCGACTCACCGGTTCAGTGTAGAAGGCCTTTGCCGCTCAACGACCGCCCTGCGCCAGCCAGCCATCGAGCAAAGCGCCCGAGCGTTCGATCTGCGCCACCGTCGCCGCCGCATAGCCAAGCACCAGCCCGGTTCGGCGGTGACCGCTCAGATGAAGCGGCGAAAGCCCCCGCAGCACGACGTCCTCCCTCGCCCCCTGTCGCTGCAGCTCCTCTTCGTCGATGCCCTTGGGGTGAGTGGCGAGCAGATGCATCCCCGCCTCGCCGCAAGAGAGCTCGAGACCTCGTTCGATCGCCGGCGCCAGCGCCGTACGCAGCGCCGCCTGCCGCTCGCGGTAGGCATCCCGACAGCGGCGTATATGGCGCGTGAAGGCGCCGGTATCGATGAATTCGGCCAATGCCGCCTGCAGCGGATAGTGGCTCTCTCTGGCGAGCCGGAAGGAGATGGTGCGAAACGGCTCGACCAGCGCTGGCGGCAGCACCAAATATCCAAGCCCCAGCCCGGGATACATCACTTTGCTGAAGGTGCCGACATAGAGCACTCGTCGCCCATCGCCGAGGCCCTGGAGCGAAGCCAAGGGCTTGGAGCCATAGCGGAACTCGCTGTCGTAGTCATCCTCGATCACCCAGGCGCGGCTGCGCTCGGCCTCGGCGAGCAGCCCCAGGCGCCATTCGAGACTCAGGGTCACCCCGCAGGGATACTGGTACGACGGGGTGACGTAGACAAGCTTCGGGCGCCCCTCTCCTCGCGCCGGGTCGAGCCCATCGGCATCGACCGGGGTGGGAGAAAGCCGCAGGCCGGCCGCGAGCAGGGCTGCGCGGGCGCCGAGGTAGCCTGGCTCCTCGAACCACACCAGGTCGCCGGGCTCGGCAAGCAGCTGGGCGATCAGCATGAAGGCCTGCTGCGCCCCCTGGGTGATGACGATTTGCTCCGGGGCGCAGCGTACCGATCGCGACAGGCGCAGGTAGTCGCACAGCACCTCGCGCAGCCGAGGCAGGCCGCCTTGGGTCTGGTAGCCAAGCCACTCTCGCGGCGGATGCTTGAGCTGACGCGCCTGGATCGCCCGCCAGCTGCGCCAGGGAAAAAGATCGAGAGCAGGCAGGCCGGGCACGAAGGTGGTGCCACCGTCACGCGCGCCGGAGGAGAGCGACAGCAGCGCAGCACCCCGCGAGGAGAGTCCTGCATCACCTCGATCTTCCGGCGCAGGCGCGGCGACGGAGGCACGCGGCAGAGGATGCTCGAGCCTGGAAACATAGCTCCCGGCACCGCGCCGGCTGCGAACGAATCCCTCGTGGAGCAGCTGGTCGAGCGCGCTGATCACGGTGTTTCGCCCCACTCCCAGCGCCGCGGCCAAGCGCCGGGATGAAGGAAGCCGAGTACCAGGCGCGAGGCGTCCGAGCTCGATCTCTTCACGCAGCCGCAGATAGAGCCGGCGGTGCAGCGCCTGTGGACTTTCATCCGCCAGCGCCAGCGCTAGGGCATCGCATATCCACTCCTCGGCCGCGGCGGAGGAGGACTTGACTGGTTCCATCGAATCGACCGTTATTGGCCCTAACACCAGAACCATATTAGTCGATACAGTGAAGCCAAGCATCGCCTCCCCTCGCCGACGGAATCATCATGTATCGACCACGCCTCTTCGATGAGCACACCGAGCCGACCCAGCTCGCGATGATGAGCGAATCGCCCTTCGCGATGCTGATCGTCATGCTCGACGGCCGCTGCCATATCGACCACCTGCCGCTGCTGGTCGACGCCCTGCCCCAGGGAGGCGTGCACGTGGTCGGCCATATCGCCCGCGCCAATCCGCTGTGGCAAGCCTGTGCAGACGCGCCGGAGGGGAGCAGCTGGCCGGCGACGGCGGTGTTCCATGGGCCGCACCACTACATCTCTCCACGCTGGTACCCGAGCAAAGCGGCCCGAGGCGAAGCGGTGCCGACCTGGAACTACAGCGCGGTCCATCTGCATGGCAGGGTGCGTTTCTTCACTTCGCCCTCCCGCCTGCGAAAGCTGCTGGAAGCGCTTGCGTCACGGTTCGAAGCGCCACTCGCGGGCACCCCATGGCGTATCGAAGACGCACCCGCTCGCTACATCGATGCCATGCTCGAGGCGATCGCAGGGTTCGAGTTCGAGCCCGAGCAGATCGAGGCCAAGCGCAAAGCGAGCCAGAACCGGCCCGCCGCGGACCGCCAGGGAGTGCGCGAAGGGCTCGCGGGGCTCGGGCTGGCACCGAGCGTGATCGAACGCCTGGTCACCGATCCGGACACCATCAACGACAGCCCATGAGGCCCCCATGAGCACTTCATCAGACGTTGTACCAGCCGGCATCGAACACCTCGACGCCTTGGTACCCCTGCTCGACGGCTACCGCGTGTTCTATGGCCAGCCCAGCGCTCCCGAGGCATGTCGTGAGTTCCTCGATGACCGGCTCAGCCGCCAGGACTCGACGATCCTGCTCGCCCGGCGCGCCCAAGAGGCGCTGGGGTTCGCCCAGCTCTACCCGCTGTTCTCCACCGTACAGCTCGGCCCGGCATGGTTGCTCAACGACCTTTATGTAGCAGCTGACGGCCGCCGCAGCGGCATCGGCAGCGCATTGCTCGAAGCCGTGCGGGAGTTCGGTGTCGCCCGGGGTGCAGTGCGGATGACGCTCGCCACTTCGGTCGACAACCACCCCGCCAAGAAGCTCTACGAGCGCCACGGCTGGCGTATGAACAGCACGTTCGACCATTACCGTCTCGATTTCGTTTGAATCCGCCCCCCCATCCCACCCACGCGCCTCATCCACGAGTCCCACCTAAGGAGCCTGCCATGTCCGAATCGCCTCAAGCCGCTGCGCTCGGCGCTCCAGTTGCGCACTGGCGCGGCGCCGCCGCGCCAGTGCGCGAACCGCTGCTCGGGCGCTATTGCCGGCTGGAGCCGCTCGACCCCGAGCGCCATGCCCATTCGCTGTGGCACGCTTTCGCCGGTGCCGAGGAGAACTGGCGCTATCTGCCGCAGCCGCCCTTCGGTGAATTCACAAGCTATCGGGAATGGCTCGAGCGATCGTCACGCGAACGGGACCCTCTGTTCTTCGCCATCGTCGTCGACGAAGAGGCGATCGGGGTGGCCAGCTACTTGCGCATCGTGCCGGAGCAGGGCGTGATCGAAATCGGCAATCTGAACTTCTCACCCTTGCTGTCGCGTACTCCGGCCGCCACGCAAGCCCTGTTCCTGCTGCTGAAAAATGCCTTCGACCTGGGCTATCGGCGAGTCGAATGGAAGTGCGATTCGCTCAACGCGCCATCGCGGCGCGCGGCGAGCCGGCTGGGGTTCGTCTTCGAAGGGATATTCAGGCAGGATCGAGTGGTCAAGGGGCACAACCGCGATACCGCCTGGTTCTCGGTCATCGATACCGAATGGCCAACCTTGGCCGCCGGCATATCGCAGTGGCTGGCAGCGGAGAATTTCGATGCCTCGGGGCAGCAGCGCAGCTCGCTCTCGACGACGATCGCTCGTTCGAAGGAAGCCGGGAAGCGTTCACTGGTACTGGAAGCCCCGCCGCCTTCGCCTGCCGAGAGCTACGCCTTCATGCGCGACAAGCTTCGCTACCATTGCGACAGCGCCGATCTCGCGCTCGATCTCGCCGCAGGCATAGAGGACATCGTGGTGATCGATACCCGCGCCCATGCCCGCTACGTCGAAGGCCACATCCCTGGCGCAGTGAGCCTGCCCCACTCCACCATGGGCCCAGCCACCGCAGCGGGGCTGGACCGGGCCAAGACCTACGTCACCTACTGCGATGGCATCGGCTGCAACGGCTCGACCCAGGGTGCGCTGAAGCTCGCCGCGCTAGGCTTTCAGGTCAAGGAGCTGCTTGGCGGACTGGACTTCTGGCTACGCGACGGCCATCCGATAGAGCGCGGGGAGTCGGCAGGCAGAATGCCCGCGCTGCCAGCGCCCTCCTGCGGCTGCTGAGACGCCGGCAAAGCGCGCAGGCCCCTCGGGCGATGGCGCAGTCTTTGCCGGCGAAACGCTGACGGCCACACTCCGCTCGCTAACGATACTCGACGACCAGCAGTGCGCCGCTGGTATCGCTGCGCCCGACACCGGGCACTTCCTGCCAGCGGTAGGCGATCATCGGGGTCTGCGCACTGGCGCCCGACAGCATGGCGATGCTCTGGTTACCGACGATGGTGGGGCGCGCGACCTCGAGCGAGGCGCGCTGCGGACAAGAAGATAGAGAAAGGTGACGGCTCCCGAGCTCGATACTGCAGGTCGGCTCGACGACCGAGCCACCGAAGTGGACCGTGCCTCCCGCCGCTTGAACCGCGGTACTCCCAATCCCCGCAAGCAGCGCGACCAAGCCTACGCTCAGGTACATACGCATGTTCATGGCTATCCCCTCCGAACTCAGTCACTGATGGAAGTCGCCCGCAACCCGCTGTATGGCCTCTTTTCTTTTTGTCTTTCCTATCCGTAGTCGAATGCAGCCCTCTATGGTGTCTATCGTGGTGTCTATCGTGATATAGACCGGCTCGGCCCCAGCGATGACGCCGCCCGGGCCCTCATTTTCCACTATCGACAATTTTTGCCAGCTCTGTAGGAAAATTCCCGGCACGAGGCTTCAGCCAATCGGTGCGGCTAAGCGTGGCGATCCCTCGCCGCCGATCTGCCGCCGGGTACGCCGAAAATGCGAGCACCGCGCTAGAAGGCGCGGTGCGAAACGATAGGGTGCGTCATCGCGGTCGCTGGGTTCCCCACTGGCGTTTCGCAGCGAGGAATTGACCCAGCGTAGTTCAGGTGAGAGGAGTGATCTTGCCGCTCGCGTCGCCGCTCATTGATAGGTGACGTTATAGGTGGCGATTGCGTGCACCTTGCCCGCGCGCGCATTGGGCTGGGTTTGGTAGTAGCGTGCCAACAGCTGCATCACCACCGGGCTGTCGCCCTCGTTGGCATTGAGCCTGGCGAGCCTCAAGGTCTCGCCCAGCGCGATCGGCGTGTTGCCACGGCCGCGGTCGTCGAGCATCTGGATGCCAATGCCCGAGGCGGCGTCGCCACCGGACTCTTCGTTTCTCAGTACGCCTTGGGAGGCATTGGTGCCTGGAGCGGCGTTACCGGCGAAGCTCACATAGACGTCGGCGAAGGTGCCCGAGATCCCAGAGCCGCCGTTGCAGCGCATATCGAGCGAGAACGGCATTTCTCCCTGGGTGCTGCCGACGCCGCTGAAACCGGAGAGCGGTACGGCGGCCAGGCTGATCGTCTGGTTGCGCTGACCAAGGATCGAACAGGTAGGCGAGATGATCGTGATCGCCTCGCCGGAAATCCTCGACTCGAGCATCGGATCGTTGCGATTGCTGCTCAGCCGATAGGAACTGTAGGTCCCCGACGTCAGCGCCCCACTGCCGGTGGACGACTCGGTCTTGATGATTTCGACTACGAACCTGGAACCCGCCAGGGTATAGCTGGTGCCGCCCAAGCCCCCGGAGATCGGCAGCGAGTGGGGATAGCGCACATCGCCGACGCTGTCACCAGCGCCCAGCCGGCTGAGCCGGATGCCGATTCCGCGGATGTTGGTCTGGTAGACCGAGTCGCCGAGGGCCACGAAGCCGGGAATCACCACTACCCCTTCCGCGGTATCGGACTGCCACCTGGTACAGCTCACCACCGTTCGGCTGCTCGCCTGGATGGGGAACTCCCGGCGTACCAGCACATCGCCCACGGCGGACTCCTGCGGTACCACGACGCGACCGACGTTCATCTCCACTACCGCGGTTCTGACCGTGCCGTTCCTGGTGCAGGCCGCATGGGCAGTCCCCTGGGCCAATAGGCCGAAGCAAAGCAGCGCACCACCAAGGGCCAGCGATAGCGGATGCATGCGCACCACTCCCAGCAAGCGATTCATTCACACACTCCTTCGAGCATCACGTAGCCATCGCCCTTGCGTTGCTCCTCGGGCACCTCGTACTCGATCTCGCACCGTTCGCTCTCGCCCGCACCCAGGTGCACGGCCAGCCGCCCTTGCATAAGGTCGGTGCGCACGAAGATGGTGCTGCCCTGCCCCACTACACCAACGCTCTGGCCTTCTCCATCGGTCACTTCGGCACCGAAGGGCAACGGCGCTGTCCCAGCGTGAGCCGCACGAATCAGGATCGAGCGGCCGGTGACGGTGGCGAAGCTCACCTTGGTGATCGCGCCGCCGAAGGGGGCGACCTGGCGCACCGTGTTACGCAGTTCGACATTGGCCGAGGTGCCCAGCGGATCGATTTCGATCGTGTTCAAGCGGTAGGGACGCACATAGGGCACCAGCGCATAGCCATTGGCGTCGATCCGGGCCCCGGGGGCGCTCGGCAACAGGGCGCCTTCGGCGTCGGGCGCTTCGACCAGCACCATCGTGTCGGTGCCTTGCGGTGCGAACGTCGCTCCGCCCTGATGCAGCACCACGGCACCCATCGCGCCCACCGAAGCCTGGCGGTAGCTGCGGCTCTGGCTGAAGTTGCCGTTCAAGGTCGAGTAGGGAGCGCGATAGGTGGCTCCGAACGAGCCTGCGTTGTCTCCACCACGCTGCTGGCTCACTGAGGCGGTGTAGCTGATGTTGCGGTCCACTCCGGCGGCACCGTTGATGCCGATGCGAGACTCCTGGTACCTGGCATCCTCGAAGCCCAAGCCACCGGTCAGGTTGGCGCTGGCCCCGCCGCCGGTTCCCAGCGGGTAGGAAAAGCTCAGGTAGTAACGGGTGCCGCTGTCGTCGTAGCGCTCGTTGACCCGGCCCGCGGAGAGCGAGTAGGACAGCGCCCCGAGCATGTTGTTGTAGTTGATCTGGTACTCCCGCTGGGTGCCCGCCTCTCCCCAGTAGTCCGAGATTCGCGCATTGAAGTAGATCCCTCCCCATCCGCCCGGCAGGTTCTGGCTCACGGTCGCGGTCAAACCGTTGCGTTCGCGCCGCATCGTCTGCGGGTCACGTCCGCGGCGGACGTACTCATGCGCGTAGAGAGCGTCGTTGACGCTGAAGTAGTCGCTGGTGGAATAGCGATAGGCGGCCAGCACCAGGTTGGTGCTGGTGCGCGCGAACATCCGGTTGAAGCTCAAGCGGTAGCGCTGGCCGCTATAGCTCGACCGCCCAGCGAGATCGGTCTGCGCATGGGTCATGTCGAACGACATCGCGCCCCAGCGCGTGTTCCAACCAGTCCCCAGCAGCACCGAGTTGTAGCCATCGAACCCGGTATTGCCCAGGTAGCCGGTGAACAGGTTGGTCAACCCACGCTGGTAGGTCGCCTGGTAGAGCGCGGAGTCGTCGCTCAGGTAGTCGTAGTCCACCCGCCCGACCGAGAGCGCGTAGCGGCTATGGCCGACCCGCAGGAGCTGGGTGATCGAGGCATAGGGAATGGCGAAGGTACGCTCGCGTCCGTCCGCCTCGGAGATCGTCACCTGCAGTTCGTTACCGAAACCGGAGGGATAGAGATCATCGATCAGAAAAGGACCCGGGGTGACGTTCACCCGATAGAGGACATTACCGTCCTGGCGGATCGTGACCAGCGCGTTGGTTTCCGCCACGCCCCTGATTTCAGGCGCATAGTTGCGCATGCCATCGGGCAGCATGTTGTCGTCGGTACGCAGGTCGACCCCGCGTAGCCGGGTGCTGTCGAAGAACTCCCCATTGGTGCTGACGTCGCCCAGGGTGATCTGCGACTTGATCGATGCGATGCCGCGCTGCAGATAGGTCCGATTGCTATCCCAGCGCGTGCCGCCGGAGTAGCCGCTGCCATCCTGCCAGTTGAGCGAGCCCTGGTGCTTGAACAGCCATCCGGCATGGCTGAAGCCGATATCCAAGCCTAGGTAGGCCGAGGAGAAATCACCGCCCTGGTAGGCGCTATAGTGCGTATTGTAGGCGTTGAAGTTGTAGCCGACGTTGGCTGCGGTAATGCCCTCGCTCCAGAACGAAGGGGAGACATAGTTCCTCGCTTGGCGCCGGAGATAGGTCTGGGGAACGATGAGATCCAGCCGCAGCGAGGAAGGGTCGAAGCTCACCCGTGCGTTCGGATCGTCGATCCAGCTCGATAGCGGCTCGCAGGCGTTGGGATCGTCACGCAGCACCGCTGGTAGCAGGCTGGTGTCGATCCCGAACTGATCGAACATCAGCCGGGTAAAACACAGCGTCGCCTGGGGCTCTCCCTCGACGTTGCGAAAGGTCAGCGTGAAGCGCCCTTTCCACTCGCTATTGGTGTAGATATCGCTTTCGTACCGACCCGCCAGGATCGGATTGGTGGTGGAAAAGCGAGAAAGATCGGCCTTGCCAGCGTCACCGAAGAGGAAGCCGTTATTGAACACGGCCGCGGTTGCACTCGAATCTTCCGCTGGCGCATCGCCTTCATCGCGATCGATCGCACCGGGCTCACCCCCGGTATCGGCCACCGCCTGGGCGGTGCAGACTCCCGCCATCGCGAGCCATAGCAGGATGCCAGGAGCGCAGACGTTGCATGAAAACCTGCTCATGACAACGAAACCCAGCCGGGCAACAATATTCTTGAGCGTGTAATTGATCATGCCCGCCATGCCTGGATCCCGTTCATGCCCGCATGAAAATCGACGATTTCTTACTCAACGACCGCTATCGAGTCATTACTCGAACCATAATCATTGATGTTCATGAAACGAATTTTCTGACCCGCCGAAAGAGGAGAATCGAGAGAAACCTCTCGTTGAGAGAAAGGCGCGATCATATTGGCGTCATGACTAAGAGATTTATCTCCGGCCTCGGGAAAAATCTCGGTAACGGTGATGTAAAAGGGAGTTGGATTGTCGATACGCACCCCGCCTGGAACCGCCTTCCAGGTCATCTGCTGAACCGCCTGGGTGCGATTGGGCAGGCCGGCCGGACGATAGAACAGCTTCAAGCGCGAACGAATCGCCAGCTGCACGTAGTTGTCCTCGGCGCTGTCGGCGGGCGCGGGCGGGATGTCCAGTACGTTCAGCCAATAGACGGACTCCCGGTCCTGGGGCAGCTGAGCGCCCTGGAAGTGGACTCTTACCGTCTGCCCCCCATTCGCTTCCAGCCGCGCCACCGGCGGGGTGATCACGAAGGGGACGGAAATCTGCTCAGGGGTCAGTGCCGCATTGCCATCATCGATCCATACTTGCGCCAGAGCGGGGCGATCGGCCTTGTTGCTCAGTTGCACGGTAATTTCCCGAGCATCACCGGGATAGATGAAGCGGGTACCATTGATAACGATGTTGTCCGCCAGGGAATACTGACAGAATAAAAAAAGCACGCATGAATAAAGCCATTTCATGGCCGTACCTCAAGAACGAATCACGACGAATGACCAGCGCATGAAAAAATGGGCGCATTCATGCGCCCATGGGCGTTGGCTTAGTTGTATTCGACTTGATAGGTCGCGTAGCTCTGGACGCCGCCAGCGGTGACCGCCTCGGGCGTCTGGGTGACATAGCCAACGTAATAGGTGAACAGTGCCGAGGAGCCTTCGGTGGTATCAGCGGTGCTTTGTGCCTGCTCACCACCGGGAATGATGCGAGTGGTGCTGTCCAGCGACGTAGCGGTGGAAAGCGCCAGTTGGATGTTCGCGCCATCAGCGCCCAGCGAGTTGGCCAGATAGCCCGCGGCATCGCCCGAGGCACCCTGCAGCAGATTGCCGCCGATCCAGCTGACGCTGAGGCTGCCTTCATCGATGCCGCTTGCCGCCGCCGTGCAGTCGGAAACCCGCACGGTGAAGGGAGTCGCTTTGTAGAAAGCGCCTGCGGTAGAGACTTCGGCGACCGAGACCGGTGCCAGATAGACGCTTGCGTCGCTGCCCTGGCCGTTGACCGAGATGGTGCAGGATACGTCGGTGACCTCTCCATAGAAGTCGACGCGACCGCCGCCAACATCGTTGGTGGCTGCCAGCACGAGACCAGGCGAGGACAGCAGAGCCGCGGTCATCAACCCCATGGCGAATGTCTTGTTCATGGTGTTCTACCTTCCGGATCACTTCATTGATGGTGAATACCTCCCCGCTCAGGGAGACATTGGCGTTACGTTCAAGAGAGGAGGCTTCACAGGTGTGGGGCATCATGGAGTGAGTGTCGCTGATCAGCGTTCTAGACGCCTCGGCCTGTCCTCTGACTTGAGCCATGGCCAAAATAATGACGACACGTCCCAAATACCAGACAGGGAGTCCAAAACCAGAATTTTCTTACATTCCGTTACGAGAGAAGCGATGCGCCGCGAACGGGCGAACTCAGAGGGGAAAAAGCGAAGAAAGACACTTCCCAGCGCGGCCAGGGCGGCCGCGCCAGTCACCATTGAAGTCGATACGGACGGTTCTACTGCGGTCAGACGGTCGACGCGCGGGTCAGCCGGCTGCTCGCCAGCGGAGCAGTTCGTCCGCATCCATGGGATGGGCGATCAGATACCCTTGCATGATCAAATCGTCGCCCAGCTTGCTCAGCCAGTAGCGATCCTGTTCACGCTCGAGCCCCTCGGCGACCACTCTGAGCCGCGCCACCCGCGCCATCCTCAGCACCAGCTGGAGCAGCGCGCGGCGCGGCTCGCTATCGGCGATGCCATCGATGAAGCTGCCGATCAGCTTGAGCTCGACAGGCCCGAAGCGCAGCAGCTCTTCGACCGCGAAGCCGTTGGCGCCGAAACCATCGATCGACAGGGAGCAGCCCAGCGCGCGAAGCGGCGCGAGGCGATTCAGCGTCGACGCTCCGCCGGCGAGCAGCTCCTCTCCCTTGACCTCCCATACCAGCGCCTGCGCGGGCCAACGATGACGGGCGAGCGCGGCCTCGAGCCCAGCGAGGAAACTGCGGCTGTCGGCAAGTTCGAGCGGCAAATGGCAGGAGACTCTGAGCTTTGGCCACCGCGCACTGCGGCATTTGGCCATCGTTTCCAGCGTCTGATCGAGCAGGCCCAGGGTCAGCGGTTCGAGCAGCCCCTGGCGCGCGCAGGCGCCGAGGAAGCTCACAGGGCGCAGCACCTCGTTGCCCGAGCGCCGCCAGCGCGCCAGCGCCTCGACCCCGCAGACCCTACCGCTTGCGTCCACCTGGGGCTGGAAGAACGGCACGAAATGGCCCTCCTCGATACCCAGGCGTATCTCCTCGACGAGAGGATCGCTGTCGTAGGCGCTCGATGCAGCGCTCGCCAACCGTTCCTCGATCAGCCGCTCGAGATGCAGGGTGAGTTCGACTACCCGGTGATAGCACGAAACCACGTCGGCCCCCATCGAGGTCGCGTCGTCATTCTCCTCCAGCGCAAGCTCCAGAGCCGCGGCTTGATCCGCAAGGGGAGCGAAGCGCAGGCTTTCGGCCCCGCCCTTGAGCCGATGAGCCAGTCGCTTGATCGTCACTCGCTCGCCGCCGTCGAAGGCATCGACCAGGGCGCTCAAATCCTCGCGATTGGTGTCGCGCATCGCATTGAGGAACTCACGCACGAACCCTTCGTTACCGCCGCCGAGCACCCGGAGCAGCTCCCCGTCCAGGCGTCCAGGCAGCGTAATGCCCTGGTCGTTGCCGAGATGGTGGGCAAGGCAATCGGCCAGCGCATCGACGGACCGATGCTTGCCGATCACCGCATCCACCTCCGATTCGAACCGTCTATCGAGCAGCGCTTCTCCGGCGCTTCGCACCACGATCAGCATCCGCGGCTTCGATGCCCGCATCCGCTCGTAGCGCCGCAGCAGGCGAATCAGTTGGAAGCCATTGAACCGGGGCATGTTCAAGTCGGTGATCAGTACATCGAAGGCATGCTTGCGCAGCAGGCTGCGCGCGGCATCTCCATCGGCAGCCTCGTACGCCAGTGCGCCCCAGCTTTCCAGGCAGTGGCGCAGCAGCATGCGAGTGGCATCGTGGTCTTCGACCACCAGCACCCGTCGGCCATTGAGGCTGGGCCTGGCGGCGGTCGAGACCTGCGGTTCGAAGCTCTCGACCACCGCGTGCTCCAGCGCGATACGCAGCAGGAAAGTGCTGCCACTGCCGTGGCGACTGGTCAGCGAAAGCTGTCCGCCCATCAGTTCGGCCAGACTGCGGCTGATGAACAGTCCCAGCCCGGTACCGATCGTCTGGCCATCCACCAGCCGCGAAAAAGGCTGGAACAAACGCTCCTGGTCGGCTTCCCGGATACCGATGCCGGAGTCCTCGACGCAGAGCGAAATCAGCTGACGACGACCGTCGCTGCTCAACGCTGCGTGCAGGCGCAGAACTATCTCGCCGCGCTCGGTGAACTTGAGCGCATTGCTGAGCAGGTTGGCGACCACTTGTCGCAGCCTGCGGCGGTCACCGCGCACCTCGAGACGCTCGGCATCCCCCATCTCGACGATGAAGCTCAGTCCCTTGGCTTCGATCTGGCCGGCGAACAGCTCGCTCAGCTCGTCCATCAGCTGGACCAGGTCGAAGTTCTCATAATGCAGCTGCAGCCGACCGGCCACCGCACTGGAGGCATCGAGCATGTCGTCGACCAGCCCGCACAGCTCCCGGGAGGTGGTCAGGGCGATCCCTCCCAACTGGCTGGCGCGCCCATCCTCGAGCAAGGTTTGCTGCAGCTCTAGGCTCGTGGTCACCGCGCTCAGCTGGGTGCGCAGCTCATGGCCGAGGTTCGCGAGCAGAGGATCACCCAGGCGCGCCGTTCGTCCCGGAGTCCACCTGCGCTCAGCGTTGAAGTCGAACGGGCGCCAGATCAGCTGGTAGAGCGGGCCGGCGGCATCCTCCCCGGCACGCAGCACCCAGCAAGGGCCGGATATGAAGCCACCGAAGAGCATCTCTTCGAGCATTCGCGGCTGCTGCGATTCGTCCTCGAACAGCTGCTCGATCATACTGATCACCTGCTGGGCATTCTCCGTGCCACCGAACAGCCGCGCCGCCCGCTCCGAGTCGGCGACGGGCAGGTATCGAGGGCACTCACCCAATACATCGGTGGCATGGGCATTGGCCCAGGCCACAGCGTAATCGCGCCGAAAGACCAATAGGGCGATCGGCAGGACTTCCCACCCTTCGAACAGAGCATCGCGCAAGGTTTGTCGCATCCATTCATCTCCCCGCTGGCGCGAGCGCGTCCCGATCCAGCGCTACTTCTGAAGCAGTTTTTCGAGCTCGAGCAGGCTGGAGACACCCAGCTTGGCAAGCAGCCGCTGCTTGTAGGTGCTGACGGTCTTCTCACTGAGGCACAGCTGCTCAGCGACGTCCTTGTTGCGTCGTCCTTGACGAAGCAGGGTATATACCATCATTTCGCGATCGGTAAGACGGGCCAGCGGCTCTTCCGCGAGCTCCTCCTCGTTGGTCCCGAGATCGGCGGCGGATGCTTCGTCCATCGGAGTTTCAGCGCTGCGCGGGCCTTCGAACTCGAACGGTTGGACGACGATCGTATTCAATACCCGCAATACCGCCCGCTCCAGGCCAAGCAGCGACTCCCGCTTGGAGAGAAAACCCTGGGCGCCCATCCGGGCCACGCGTGGACCATAGACGTCCGCGCTCATCCCCGAGATCACCAGGATCGGCGTTCGATCGTCGCGATAGCGCAAGCGACGGATGAACTCCATCCCGCCGAGCCCCGGAATGTCGAGATCGAGCAGCACGAGATGATAATGGTGCTCACGACACAGCCGCAGTCCTTCTCCGCCATCCCCTGCTTCCTCCACCTCGAAGCCGAGCCCAGCGAGCACGCCACGATAGCCCATCCGAATCGCAGGATGGTCATCGATCACCAGCACACGCTGGGGAAGCTTGCCTACGGCGTCGCGGGAGGCTGGTAGCGATTTCATGGTTATTTTGGCTCCATCCAAGCACGCCAACACTCGATCACCGCCTGTCTATGGGCGCTGAACTCACTCACCGACACCATCGAATCGCGCTTGGCCAGCGCGTTGAGATGACCGATATCCCGGTAGGCAAGATAGGCGTTTCTCAGCGCCCCGGCGTGTTCTATCGGCAGTTGACGCGATATCTCCAAGGTTTCGAGAATTCGCACGTTGTCACTGTAATCGAGCAGCGCCGGCACCTCGGCGCCGAGTGCCAGCACCGCGAACTGGTCGAGAAACTCGATGTCGACCAGGCCACCGGGATCGTGCTTGAGGTCGAAGCGCTCAGGGTCACGTCCACCGCTGCCGAGGTGTTCGCGCATCTTGGCGCGCATCGTGACCACGTCCTCGCGCAGCCGCTCCCGGTCACGCGGCTTGCCGAGCACTTCACGGCGCAGCGATTCGAACCGCTGCCTCAACAGTGTACTGCCAGCCACCGCCCTGGCCCGCACCAGCGCCTGGTGCTCCCAGGTCCAGGCATGGCGATGCTGATAGTCGGCGAACGCCTCGAGCGAGCTGACCAGCAGCCCGGCATTGCCCGAGGGACGAAGCCGCATGTCGACGTCGAACAGCATGCCGTTGGCGGTCACCGCGGTGAGCAAATGGATGATCCGCTGGCCGAGCCGGGTGAAGAACACCCCGTTGTCGATCGCCCGGGGCCCGCTGGTCGTGCCCTGGGGAGCGGCATCGTGGATGAAGACCAGGTCGAGATCCGAACCATAGCCGAGCTCGATGCCCCCCAGCTTGCCATAGCCGACGATGATGAAACCGGCGCGTCCCTCCTCGCACGAGGACTCTCCGCCCTGGGGTTCGCCGTAGCGGGCCACCAACCCCCGCCAGGCCATCGCCAACACGCGCTCGAGCACGACCTCGGCGATAAAGGTGAGATAGTCGCTGACGTTCATCAGCGTACGCGCACCGGCGAGGTCGGATGCGGCGACCGAGAGCACCTGGGCGTGCTTGAACACCCGTAGGGCCTCGAGCTGAGCCTCATCGTCGTCCTCGGGTATCCGCGCCAGGGTCTGGTCGAGCTCGGCGCGCAGGCGCTCGCGATCGGCGGGAGAATAGAGCGTCGCCGGGGTGAGCAGCTCATCGAGCAGCACCGGATGACGGGTGAGCTGCTCGGCGATCCAGGGGCTCGCCGCGCAGAGCCGGACCAGATGGACCCGGGCCGCCTCGCTTTCGCGCAAAAGCGATAGATAGGCAGTGCGCCTCAGCACCGACTCGATCAGCCCGAGCACTCGCTCGAGCGCGATGTCCGGCGGCTGGTCGAAATAGTGCCGGCGAAGACCCGGTGAGCGCTCCACCGCCTGCTCGCCGCCATCGGGATGCTCGCCGGCGACCGCCTCCAGCAGCATAGGCATCAGGGCATCGAGACGCTCGAGGCCGATGCGCTGCATCCCCTTCACCGCCTTCGAACGGCGCAGCGCCTCGATCCGGGCGAGCACCCGGGAAGGGTCGGCGAAACCGCGTGAGACGAGCAGCGCCTCGCCCTCTTCGCGATCCAGCGATGCCTCCCACAGCGCCCGCCACTCAGCGAGCGCCTGCTCGTCGCCGCTCGGCGCACGCTCCTGCGGCACGCTGATCACCGCCTCGAAATGGCCATGGACGCGACGACGCACCGCGACGAGCTCCGATTCGAGCTCGCCCCAGCCAGCGCGGCCCAGCGCAAAGGCCACTCGCTCACGGTCGAGCGAACTCGCAGGCAAGTCCTGGGTCTGGCGATCCTCGAGCGCCTGGAGTACGTGCTCCAGGTCGCGCAGCAGCAGATAATCCGCCTCCAGCTCCTCGACCACCCGGGCGGGGAGCAGCTCGAGTCGCGCCAGGCAGCGCAGGGCGCGTGCCAGCGACGGCGTCTGCAACTCGGTGTCGCGTCCGCCCCGGATCAGCTGGAACACCTGGACCACGAACTCGACCTCGCGGATCCCTCCCGCACCGAGCTTGATGTTGTCGGCGAGCCCGCGGCGGCGTACTTCGCGGTTGATCATCGCCTTCATCTCGCGCAGCGACTCGATCGCACCGAAATCGACGTAGCGCCGGTAGACGAAGGGCTTGAGCCTTTCGAGCAGCTCGCGACCAGCGTCTTTGTCCCCCGCCACCGGCCTCGCCTTGAGCAGCGCGAAGCGCTCCCACTCCCGCCCTTGGTCCTGATAGTAGCGATCCAGCGCGGCGAAGCTGCCGACCAACGGCCCGCCCTCCCCGAGCGGACGCAGCCGCATGTCGACTCGGAACACGAAACCTTCCGCGCTTGGCGCGTCCAGCGCACGAATCAGCTTCTGGCCGAGCTTGGTGAAGTACTCGAGATGGGAAAGCGAGCGCCGGCCCCCGCTGGTCTCGCCCTCGCATGGATAGGCGAAGATCAGGTCGATGTCGGAGGAGAGATTGAGTTCGCCGGCGCCGAACTTGCCCATCCCCAGCACTACCAGTCGCGAAGGGGTAGCGTCGGCAAGCGGTGCCGGGCGCCCCCAACGTGGGGCGAAGTGAGCCTCGAGCCAGCCGAGCGCCGCCTCGAGCATCGCTTCAGCGAGCTCGCTTACCGCACGCGCGGTGTCCCAAGCGCTTTCCACCGTGCTGGTGTCGCGGCAGAGATCCCGCCAGACGATGCCGACCATCCACTCGCGGCGCAGGCCGCGCAGCGCAGCGCCCAGTGCCTCCTCGTCGCCACAGCCTGCGCAGGCCTCGGCCAGCGTGGCGGCAAGCCGGGCCACGGGCGGTGCCTGGCGCAGCTCATCGCGCGCGGCGAGACGCGCAAGCAGCGTCGAATCGCGCTCGAGCGCCTCGAAAACGAAACGGGACACCGCGACGACGCGGCGAAATGCCTGCCCATCCACCTCCGCCACCGGCGGGACCAGCATGTCGAGACGCCTCTGGGTCGACTCCTCGAGATCGCCTGTCAACGCCTCACGGCAAAACTGCGACGCATCGGCCACTTTCAGCCTCCGTACTCCATCGGAATGCCAGAACACGTACTGCGGTACCTGCACCGCTATCCATTCCAAAAGCGCTGCTCCCAGTCCGGAACGAAGCGCTTCCCTCATCCTTTCGTACCAACCCCAGTCTAACCAACTCATCGACCGAGTCTCGGTTTCATTGCCTTTATCCGCAGTTTTCGGCGCAAAAGCCGCTCATTCGGCACGCCACCTCATCCTTTAGGCGACTACCCAAGGTGACATTGAAGCGATAGTTTCAAACGAACGTTTGAAACCGACGCCCGGATCGGTGTCGTTCGACAGAAGGAAGCTATCCATGCCTGCCAGACTAGAGATTCGCAAAGCCGCGGTGCTCGGTGCCGGCGTGATGGGCGCCCAGATCGCCGCGCAGCTGACCAACGCAGGGATCGAGACCCTGCTCTTCGACCTGCCGGCCGAAGGCGGGGACGAACGCGCGATCGCGCGAGAGGCGATCGCGCGCCTGGCCAAGCTCTCGCCCAGCCCGCTGGCCGAGCCAAGGCTGGCCGGTGCGATCACGCCGGCCGACTACGATGACGACATCGAGGCCCTGGTGGAATGCGACCTGGTGATCGAAGCGATCGCCGAGCGGCTCGAGCTCAAGCGCGCGCTCTTCGAGCGTATCGCACCGTATCTCAACGAGCGGGCGATGCTCGCCTCCAACACTTCAGGCCTTTCGATCGCGGCGATGGCCGCCACCCTGCCTGCCGGGCTGCGCGCGCGCTTTTGCGCCATGCATTTCTTCAATCCACCGCGCTACATGACTCTGGTCGAGCTGATCCCTTGTAGCGAAAGCGACCCTGCGCTGCTCGACCGGCTCGAGAGCTTTTTGGTCAGCGCCCTCGGCAAAGGCGTGGTACGTGCCAAGGACACGCCCAACTTCATCGGCAATCGCATCGGCGTGTTCTCGATGCTCTCGATCGTCCACCACGCACAGCGCTTGGGGCTCGGCTTCGACGAGGTGGATGCGCTCACGGGCCCAGCGCTGGGACGTCCTAGGTCTGCGACCTATCGCACCCTGGATGTGGTCGGCCTCGACACCATCGCCCATGTGATCGCGACGATGCGTAACGGCCTGCCCGATGACCCTTGGCATCGCCACTTCTCCACCCCTGCCTGGGCCGAACGGCTGATCGAGCGAGGCGCACTGGGGCAAAAAAACGGCGCCGGCTGCTATCGCAAGCGCGCAGGCCAAATAGAGGTGCTCGACCCGGACACGTTCGAATACGGCCCGGCCAGGGCGACCGTCGCCCCCGAGGTCGCAGCGCTGCTCGCGCTCGAGGAGCCGGGTGAGCGGCTCGAGGCCTTGCGTGCGAGCCATCATCCCCAGGCCCAGCTGGTATGGAGCAGTCTGCGGGACCTGTTCCACTACTGTGCGGCACAGCTGGAGCAGATCGCCGATCATGCCTTCGATCTAGACCTCGCCCTGCGCTGGGGCTACGGCTGGAAGCGAGGGCCGTTCGAAAGCTGGCAGGCGGCGGGCTGGAAACGCGTCGCCGGCTGGATCGAGGAGGAGATCGCGCAGGGCAAGACGATGAGCGACGCCCCGCTGCCTGCTTGGGTCACCGAGGTCGACGGCGTCTACCGCGCGGGCAGCGGCTATGCCCCCGCCACCGGCCGGTTCGAACACCGCGGCGAGCTTCCGGTCTACACCCGCCAGCGGGCCCCGGAGCGCCTGCTCGACGATCCGCTCGCGCCGGGCGAGACGGTGTTCGAGAACGCCGGCCTGCGAGCCTGGCACGACGGCGACGGCGTCCTGGTGGCGAGCTTCACCACCAAGGGGCACGTGATCTCCGCGGACGTACTCGCCGGCGTACGCGAATCGGTGGCGATCGCCGAGCGCGATTTCGACGCGCTGGTGCTCTGGCACCCTGAAGCGCCCTTCTCCTACGGCGCCGATCTCAAAGGTGCGATGGCGATGCTCGCCGGTGGCGAGCGGGACGCCTTTTCTCTGCTGGTCGCCGAATTCCAACGCACCAGCCAGACCCTCAAGTACTCGATGGTGCCGGTGATCGCGGCCATCCAGGGCATGACGCTGGGCGGCGGCTGCGAGCTGCAGATGCACTGCGCGCGTACGGTGGCCGAGCTCGAGAGCTACGTCGGCCTGGTCGAGGCCGGCGTGGGCCTGCTGCCCGCCGGCGGAGGGCTCAAGGAGTTCGCGCTGCGCGCAGCCAACGCCCAGGGTGACAAGGGCGATCTGTTCACTGCCCTGGCACCTCGTTTCGAGCGGGTGGCGCGCGCCCTGCCAGCGGGCTCCGCGCGCGAAGCCCAAGGCGCGGGGCTGCTGCGCGACGCGGACGTCGTGGTGATGAACCCGTTCGAACTGCTCCATGTCGCCCGCCACCAGGCCCGGGCGCTGTTCGAGGCGGGCTACCGCCCACCCTTGCCGGCGCGAACGATCCGCGTCGCCGGGCGCCCCGCGATCGCCAACTTCGATGCCCAGATCATCAACCTGCTCGAGGGTCGCTCGATCTCCGAGCACGACGCCGAGATCGCCCACCGGATCGCGGTCGTGCTCTGCGGCGGCGAGGTCGACGCCGATGAGCGGGTCGACGAGGCATGGCTGCTCGGTCTCGAGCGCGAGCACTTCGTCCAGCTCGCGATGAGTGAGAAGACCCAGGCCCGCATCCAGCACACCCTGAAGACCGGCAAACCGCTGCGCAACTGAGCGAAAGCGTAAGCGACCAGGCAACGAGAAAAGAGAACCGCCATGACCACATCGATCCAAGACGTCTACGTCGTCGCCGCCTGCCGCAGCCCGGTCACCAAAGCACCGCGCGGTGCCTTTCGCCATGTGCGCCCCGATGACCTGCTCGCCCACTGCCTGCGCGGGGCGCTGGCCCAGGCGCCCAAGCTCGATCCGGCCAGGATCGACGACTGCGTGATCGGCTGCGCGATGCCGGAGAGCTCGCAGGGGATGAACGTGGCGCGCATCAGCGTGCTGCTGGCGGGGCTGCCGCAGAGCATCGCCGGCCAGACCGTCAATCGCTTCTGCGCCTCGGGCCTGCAGGCGATCGCCACCGCCGCCGCGCGCATCCGCCTCGGTGAGGCGCAGCTGATGCTCGCCGGCGGGGTCGAGAGCATGTCCCAGGTGCCGATGATGGGCCACCGCCCGGCATTCAATCCGCGGCTGTTCGAAGACGGCATGCAGGGTGACGAGGTCGGGGTCGCCTTCGGCATGGGACTCACCGCCGAGCGGGTGGCGCGCCGCTGGCAAGTGCCGCGCGAGGCGCAAGATGCCTTCGCCTTCGCCTCCCACCAGAAGGCGCTCGCCGCGCAGGCCAGTGGCGAGCTGATGCGCTCGGCACTGCCGTTCGAGGTCACCGAACGTCATCCCGATCCAGCCACCGGCGCGGTGGCGCTGCGCCGGCGTCTGGTCGACGCCGACGAAGGCCCCCGCGCGGACACCAGTCTCGAGGCACTGGCGAAGCTGCGCCCCGCATTCTCCCGCGACGGCACGGTGACCGCGGGCAACTCGTCACAGACTTCCGATGGCGCCGCCGCGCTGCTGCTCGCTTCGTCCCAGGCGGTACGTGAGTTCGATCTCAGCCCGCTCGCCCGGTTCAAAGGCTTCGCCGTCGCGGGCGTGGCGCCCGAAGTGATGGGGATCGGCCCGGTGGCGGCGGTACCCAAGGCGCTGGAACAGGCCGGGATCGCGCTGGACCGGCTCGATTGGATCGAACTCAACGAGGCCTTCGCCGCCCAGGCGCTGGCGGTGATCCAGGAGCTCACCCTCGACCCCGCCAAGGTCAATCCGCTGGGCGGTGCGATCGCGCTCGGCCATCCGCTCGGCGCCACCGGGGCGATCCGCACCGCGATGCTGCTCCACGGTCTGCGTGAGCGCGGCCAGAAGTACGGCATGGTGACGATGTGCATCGGCACCGGCATGGGCGCGGCCGGGATCTTCGAGGCCCTCTGAGCGCGCTCTTCATCCATCGTCTCTTTGATCATCGGGGAGCGTCATATGATCACTCTCATCGCCTTGGTCGCTTTCGTTGCCCTCGGCTGGGCACTGGCGTTCTTCGCCATCCCACTGATCCAATCGATCGGCGCCTGGGCCGCGCTCTGGGTCTTGCTGCTCGCATTCGGCGCCCTCGCCCCCTGGCTCGCAGTGCTCGGCCTGCTGGTCCTGCTGGCGCTGGCCGCGTGCGCCATCCCAGCGGTGCGGATGCGATGGCTGAGCGCGCCGATGATGCGCTACATGAACGAGACGCTGCCGCCGATGTCGGCCACCGAGCGCGAAGCGATCGAGGCTGGCGAGCCCTGGTGGGAGGCCGAGCTGTTCTCCGGTCGTCCCGAATGGCGCAGGCTGCTCGAGTTCGATTACACCGAGCTCAGCGAGCGGGAACGGCGCTTCCTCAATGAAGAGGTGGAGACGGTCTGCGAAATGACCAACGACTGGCAGGCCGATTTCGAGCTCAAGGACCTGCCCGAGGAGGTGTGGCGCTACCTGCGCGACAACCGCTTCTTCGCCATGCTGATCGACGAAGCGCACGGCGGTCTCGGCTTCTCGGCCTATGCCCAGTCGGCGGTGGTGACCAAGCTCGCCACCCGATCGGTATCGCTGGCGGTCACGGTGATGGTGCCCAACTCGCTCGGTCCGGGTGAGCTGCTGCTCAAGTACGGCACCGAGGCACAGAAGGAGAAATGGCTGCCAGGGCTGGTCTCGGGCCGCGAAATCCCCTGCTTCGGCCTCACCGGGCCCGAGGTCGGCTCGGATGCCACCGCACTGCCCGACACCGGGGTGGTCTGCCATGGCGACCATGAGGGAGAGCGGGTGCTCGGTCTGCGGCTGAACTTCTCCAAGCGCTGGATCACCCTGGCACCGGTAGCCACGGTGATCGGCCTCGCCTTCAGGATGAGCGACCCCGACGGGCTGATCGATCCGGACAAGCGCGACTACGGGATCAGCTGCGCGCTGATCCCGGCCAACACTCGCGGCGTCTCGATCGGCCGGCGCCACTATCCGAGCGGAGCCTTCATGAATGGGCCGATCCTCGGCCGCGATGTGTTCGTCCCGCTCGACCATCTGATCGGCGGCGTGGCGATGGCCGGCCAGGGCTGGCGAATGCTGGTCGAGTGCCTGTCCGCCGGACGCGGCATCTCGCTGCCGGCGCTGGCTACCGCCGCCGGCCAGGGCACCTACCGCTCGGTCGGCGCCTACGCCCGCATCCGGCGCCAGTTCCGCCTGCCGATCGGCCGCTTCGAAGGCGTCCAGGAGGCGCTGGCGCGCATCGCCGGCAAGACCTACCTGCTAGAGGCGTCGCGCGCACTGACCGCTTCGGCGGTCGACCACCTCACCCCTTCGGTGGTGACCACCATCGCCAAGTACCATATGACCGAGCTGATGCGCCAAGTGATCAACGACGGCATGGACGTGATGAGCGGTCGCGCGGTGCAGCTCGGTCCGCGCAACCCGATCGGGCTGAGCTACAAGGTGGTACCGGTGGCGATCACCGTCGAGGGCGCCAACATCCTCACCCGCAGCCTGATGATCTTCGGCCAGGGAGCGATGCGCTGCCATCCGTTCCTGCTCGAGGAGATGCGCGCGGCAGCCGACCAGGACCTCGCCGGCTTCGACCGGCTTCTGAGCGCCCATATCGGCACCGCGCTCAACCGCGCCGCGCGCAGCTTCACTTTCGCGCTGTTCGGTGCAAATCTCGCCCGTTCGCCGCTAAAGGGCCCCACCGCGCGTCATTTCCAGGCGATCGAACGGCTGTCGGCCTCGCTGTTCGTCGTCGCCGATCTCGCAATGGCGAGCCTCGGCGGCGAGCTCAAGCGGCGCGAGAAGCTCTCGGCGCGCCTTGGCGACGTACTCAGCCAGCTCTATCTCGCCAGCGCCGCGCTCAAGCACTATCACGCCCGCCAGCGCGCGAGCGAAGTGGATGAAGACGAGCGGCTGCATCTCGATTGGGCGGTCCAGCACTGCCTCCACACGGCGGGAGGGGCGCTGGAAGGCTTCATCCGCAACCACCCCTCGCGCGCGCTCGCCGCGCTCCTGCGCCTGCTGGTCTTCCCGCGCGGCAACCCCTACCAGCCGCCCTCCGACCGCCTCGGCGGCAGGCTCGCCGCCCTGTCGATCGAGCGCAGCGAGTTCCGCGAGCGCCTCACCTGGCTGACCTTCCGCTCCAAGCGCGAGGACGATCCGGCCATCCAGCTCGAGCGCGCCTTCGCGCTGTGCCTGGAGATCGAGCCGGCCTACGAGCGGTTGCTCAAGGCGGTGGCCAAGGGCGAAGTGGCGGGCGCTACGCTGATCGAGCAGCTGCGTGATGGGACCAGCAAAAGGGTGATCAGCGAAGAAGAGGCGCGCAGGATCGAGGCGTTCGACGCCGAGCGCTTCGAGGCGCTGCTGACCGATGACTTCGACCCCGCCTACATCGCCGGTGATCACGGCATCGAGAATGCCGAGCAGCAGTTCGCCAACACGCTGTCTCGCCAGCGGGTCGATTGAACGCCGACGGATTGGTTCATAGCGCGAGCCCGCCGGCTTCGCTGAACACCGCCAGCGGGTTGCCGGTGAACGGCGTTGCGGTGAACACGTCGAGCAGCGCGTAGTGGTACTTCATCGCATCCCATCCTCGCTGGCTGAGTAGAGATCGGTTTTGACGATCGCCATCAGGTTGGCGGGGACTTCCGGCACGCTGAAGCCGTGGCCGGCATACAGCCCATGGGCATCACGGGTCACCAGCATGAAGCGGCGCAGGGCTTGGAGCTGCGGATGGGCGAGCACACACTCGACCAGCCATTTGCCGAGCCCGCGCCCACGAGCCTGGTCGACGACGAAGACATCGGCCAGCCAGGCGAACGTGGCGCAATCGCTGATCACCCGCGCGAAGCCGAGCTGGCGGTGCTCGTCGAACAGCCCGAAGCACAGCGAATTGGCCAGCGCGCGCTCCACCAGCGCCCGAGGGATACCGCGTGCCCAGTAGCTGTGCTCGCTCAAGAAGCGATGGATCAGGGCAAGGTCAAGCGCCGCCGGGTCACAGTCGACCCGATACTCCGCGCGTTGCCATCGGGCATGCGCCGGGCCGGAGTTCGACGGGCTCACCGCCGGCTCTCCAGCTCGCTCAAGCCGCCGCGCTTGACCGGCGGGCACTCCCACCACTCGGGCGTTTGCTGCATCTCGCCAGCAAGCCAGAATGGCAGTCTCGCTTCGCGCAGCGCCTCACCATGGGTAATGCCGATATCACGCAGCTGCTCTGGGCTGAGCGCGGCGAGCTGAGCGCGGGTGGTCGAGCGCCGCAGCCAACGCTTTAGCAGCGCGATCAGCCGGGCGCGCGGGGTCGAGGGCAGGTTCGGGGAGTGCAGGGGCGCATTCATGGCAGCCTCCGTGGACAGTGCGTCCGTGGACGGAAAGGGATGCGTCCAGCCTAGAGAGAAGGCTTCAACCAACACAGCGCCAAAAAAGTGCTTTTTTCACCATACAGATGCCCTCGCACGGCTTCTGTATGCTGAGTGAAAGCGGCATCTGTACCGTTACAAGCGGGGTTGGATGGATACAGAATGGGATCGACGACGCCCGCACCATCGCCGCCCCCACACTCCGTCGAGATGCGCCAATGAATCGCTACGAACGCCTTGCCTGCGAACTGCGCAGCCGTATCGAAGAGGGCTACTACCAGGCCGGGGAACGGCTGCCCTCGGTCCGCGACCTGGTAGAGGCCCACCGGGTCAGCATCTCCACAGTCCAGCACGCCTACCAGCTGCTCGAATCCGGCGGGCTGATCGAGGCACGGCCGCGCTCCGGGCACTTCGTTCGCCCGCGCCGCGAACGCCCACCGCCGCCTTCGATCGGCCGCGCGATGCAGCGCCCAGTCGAAGTCTCGCAGTGGGATCAGGTGCGCGAAGGCACCTGCCTGCTGCCCAACTCGAAGACCTTCTATCTTGGTCGAGGCATGCCCGACATCGATGCCCCGACCCTGCGTCCGCTGCTGCGGGCATTGAGCCGCCACGCCCGGCGCCAGAGCCTGGTCACGCTCAACTACGACTCGCTGCAGGGACAGCGCCCGCTACGCGAGCAGATCGCACGGCTGGCGCTCGGTGCGGAGAGCCACCTGCACCCGGACGACCTGGTGATCACCACCGGCTGCCACGAAGCGATCTCGATCGCGATGCGCGCCGTGGGTGAACCCGGCGCGATCATCGCGGTCGACTCGCCGAGCTTCTATGGCTCGCTGCAGGCGATCCGCTCCTATGGCATGAAGGTAATGGAGATACCGACCGACCCTTCGCGCGGCATCAGCCTCGACGCCTTGGAACTGGCGCTCGAGCAGTGGCCGATCCGGGCGATCCAGGTCACCCCGAGCTGCAACAACCCACTCGGCTACGGCATGCCGCTGGAGCACAGGCGCGCGCTGTACGCCCTCGCCCAGCGCTTCGATGTGATGATCATCGAGGACGACGTCTACGGTGATCTCGAATATGCCTTTCCGCGCCAGCCGACGATCAAGTCGCTGGATACCGATGGCCGGGTGCTGCTGTGCGGTTCGTTCTCCAAGACCCTGGCGCCGGGCCTGCGGATCGGCTGGATCGCCCCCGGACGACACTTCGAGCGCGCGATGCACATGAAGTACGTCGGCACCGGCTCGACCGCGACCCACGCCCAGCTGGCACTGGCCGATTTCATCGAGGAAGGCCACTACGACCCTCATCTGCGGCGCATCCGCGCGCAGTACCTGCGCAACCGCGACGCGATGCTCGATGCGGTCGCCGCCCATTTCCCCGCCTCCACCTACGCCAGCCGCCCGCAGGGGGGCTTTCTGCTCTGGCTCGAGTGCGCCCCCGAGCTCGACAGCATCGCGCTGAACCAGCGCCTCGCCGAGCAGAATGTGCGCATCGCACCGGGCCCGATGTTCTCCGCGGTGGGCAAGCACCGCAACTGCCTCCGGATCAACTACGCCACCTTCGACCCCCAGGTGGAAGCAGCCGTCGCCCGGGTAGGCGCTGAGGTCGCGCGGATGCTCGAGGAGGCGGACCAAGCCCCCTCGGCCCAGCGCACCGAAGACGCAGAAGCCGCCGAAGCCGCACGATGAGCGCAAGCCGCACGCGGCCCGGCGTTCAGTGGTCCAAAAGCGTCAGTGACTGATCATCCAAGGTCGGGCGGAGGGAAACAGCTTCTCGCCCTGCGCGGTATAGAACACGTTGGGCTTGCGCCTTGCGTGGTGACAGCACCCTTGTTCCCGCTCCGAGTGCTGGCTGCCGGAGCGCGGCTCATGCGCGGCCCGCTCGTTGCGCGCGATTGCCCGGCGCTTTTCCGGCGCCATCGCCAGCACGCTGGGGGCGAGCAGGATCACTCGGGGCGACGCCAGCCCGCAGCCGGGGCAGGGATGACGCTCGCCCGAGGCGCTCACCGGCACTAGCGCGTGGAACAGGCCGTGGTCCACGCACTTGTAGTCATATAGCGGCATGGCGTTCTCCTCATTCGTCCTTGGCCAACGGCAGGTCCACGCCTGCCTGGACCATCGGTTCGGGACCATCGGCATTGGGTTTGACGTCGAATTCGAAGATGTCGGTGGGCAGCCATAGGGTGGCGCAGGCGTTGGGGATGTCCACGACTCCGCTGATGTGCCCCTGCACCGGCGCGCAGCCGAGCAGAGAATAGGCCTGCGCCCCGCTGTAGCCGAACTTCTTGAGGTACTCGATGGCGTTGAGCACCGCCTGGCGATAGGCCACGTGCACGTCCAGGTAGTGCTGCTCGCCCTGCTCGTCCACCGAGATGCCTTCGAAGATCAGATAGTCGTCGTACTTGGGCGTGATCGGGCTCGGCTTGAAGATCGGATTCTTGATCGCGTACTTGGCCATGCCATCCTTGATCAGGTTGACGCGCAGGTGGATCCAGCCGGCCATCTCGATGGCACCGCAGAAGGTGATCTCGCCATCGCCCTGGCTGAAGTGCAGATCGCCCACCGAGAGCCCCGCGCCCTTCACGTAGACCGGGAAGTAGATCTTGGCCCCCCGCGACAGATCCTTGATATCGCAGTTGCCGCCGTGCTCGCGGGGCGGCACGGTGCGCGCACCCTCGGCTGCGGCGCGCGCCTTGGCTTCACCGCTGAGCTTGCCCATGTGCGCGGTACCAGCGTAGGGCAAGGTGGCGAGCGCGGGCACCCGCTCGGGCTCGCTGTCGTAAAGCGCCTTCTCGCGCAGGTTCCACTCCTCGAGCATCGCCTGGGAGGGCAGGCAACCGATCAGCCCCGGATGGATCATCCCGGCGAACTCGACCCCGGGAATATGCCGTGACTTGGTGAACATGCCGTTGAATTCCCAGATCGACTTCTGCGCCTCGGGGAAGTGCTCGGTGAGAAAACCGCCACCGTTTCGTTTGGAGAAGAAGCCGTTGAAGCCCCACTGGCTCTCCTCGAAGGTACCGATGTCGAGGATGTCCACCACCAGCAGGTCGCCGGGCTCTGCGCCCTCCACCCCCACCGGGCCGGAGAGGAAGTGCACCTGGGTGAGATCCACGTCGCGCACATCGGCGGCGCTGTCGTCATTGTGGATCTGACCGCCGGTCCAGTCGTGGCACTCGACGATGAAATCGTCACCGGGCTTGACCATCGCCGCCATGGGAATGTCCGGGTGCCAGCGGTTGTGGACCTGCTCGTTTTCGTAGGGCGAGCTGCTCAGATCGATCTTGATGATGGTGTCGGCCATGGTCTGGGTTCCTTGGGCTGCGTTGATCCGATGGAAAGCGGCGTGGTCGAGCCACCGGCACGACGGCAGCGCCTTCCCACCCATCCCACTATCGACAAACGCAGACGACGCCACTATTGGTGAAAGCACCACCGCGACTACGTCATTCGACGTATTGCCCGGCATCGGTGGAACGCCCTCCAAGGCATGCGTCACGGCTCGATTAATCCGGCATCCCCGAACATGCGATACATTGGCCAAAAGTGCATTCCGTCGGGAGCCATTCACATGCTGCTGGATGAACTGCATCGACAACGAGATACCATCGAAGCGCTCGCACGCCGCTATGGTGCACGTCGGATTCGGGTGTTCGGCTCGGTGGCCCGAGGGGAAGAAGGTCCCGATAGCGATGTGGACTTTCTGGTCGAGTTCGAGCCCGGTTACGACCTGTTCACTCAGTGGCTCCCCTTAGCCGAACGCCTGGAAGAGATCACCGGGCATCGGGTCGATTTGATTCCCGAGCATGAATTGAATCGGCACCTGCGCAGCCGGGTCTTGTCGGAGGCCAGAGAGATATGAGCCAAGGCAGGACCTAGGACTGGTCGCTTTATGCCCGGCATATTCTGGACACCATCGGCAAACTGGAGCGAATACGCGCACGTGACGATATTCGGCGGGACGAAGTGCTATTCGACGCCGCCTTGCGCAATCTCCAGACATTGTCCGAGGCGACACAACGGCTTCCCGACGATATCAAAACGCAATACCCCGACATTCCCTGGCGGCAAATCAGCGGCTTTCGCAACGTTCTGGTTCACAATTATCTAGGGGACATCGCCCCCCAGACCGTTCAGTCGGTCATCGAGGATCATTTGCCACCGCTGGAAGTGGCCGTCTCCAACATGCTCGGAGACAGCGGTGAGCCGGACGTGCGCTGACCATGCCAGGATCAATCGTCTGGCGGACCCTGAGGCTGCACGGGCTCGAACAGGAAGCGCGAGAGCCGTTCAGAGACCGGGGAGTGGCGTTCGCCGGCGAGTTGCCGGCGCTGCTCCGCCAGCCGGTCATTGATGAATGGCGTGGCCCGCGCCTTGTCTGGTTTCAGCCGCCGGCGGTCCGCTCCTTGCCCTCGACCGGCAGCTCACCCACCGGGCACTGCGCCACGCCGATGGTGCTGCGGGTGATCGCTTCGACGTTCTCCTGGGCCTTCTGCGCGTCCGTTACCCAGGTGCGGTAGAACTCGAAGGGGCAGTCAGCGATGCCCTTATCGCCATCGCCGGAGGCGTGCACCCCGGTGTAGCCGCGATGCAGCAGCTTGAACAGGTGGTTCTCGGACTGGTCATTGGCGCGGGCGTCACGGATCTGGCCGATGGAGAGCTGGGCGTACTGGATGCCCATCTCCTCCTCGCCGCATTCGCCCAGGGTGCGGCCGTCGAAGCCGATGATCGCCGAGTGGCCGAAGTAGGAGTAGACGCCGTCGAAGCCGGCGGCATTGGCCACCGCCACGTAGCAGTTGTTGGCCCAGGCCATGGTCTTGGCCATCAGCACCTGCTGCTCCTTGGACGGGTACATGTAGCCCTGGCAGCGCACGATCAGTTCGGCCCCTTTCATCGCGCAGTCGCGCCAAATCTCCGGGTAGTTGCCATCGTCGCAGATGATCAGGCTGATCTTGATGCCCTTCGGCCCGTCGCTGACGTACGTGGTATCGCCGGGATACCAGCCCTCGATGGGGCACCAGGGAATGCACTTGCGATACTTCTGCCGTACCTGCCCGAGGTTGTCGATCAGCACCAGCGTGTTGTAGGGCGCCTTGCGCGGGTGCTCCTCGTGACGCTCGCCGGTGAGCGAGAACACGCCCCAGGTATTCGCCTCCCGGCAGGCGGCGGCGAAGATGGCAGTCTCATCGCCCGGCACGGTGGCGGCGGTGGCCATCATCTCGTCTCGGTCATACATGATGCCCATGGTGCTGTATTCCGGGAACACCACCAGATCCATACCCGGCAGGCCAATCTTCATGCCTTTGATCATTTCGGCGATGTCGCGGGCATTGGCCAGCACTTCGTCGCGGCTATGCAGGCGCGGCATCTTGTAGTTGACCACCGCGACGCCCACGGTGTCGTCGCTGCTGGAAATATCTCCATGACGCATCAGCTGTTCCTCTTTGTTTTTGGTCTGCTTTTGGTCGTAAAAACCGCCTCGAACGCAATGGTCAAACCGACAAGTAGCTGGCGATCTTCTCCTGGTTGGCGCTCTTGCCCTCCTCCTCGTGGATGAACTTGCCCTTCTCGATCACCACCAGGCGGTCGGCGATCGACATGGTGAAACTGAGCACCTGCTCCGATACCACGATGGAGATCTTCTTCAGCCGGCGTATCTCGTTGAGGGTGTGGGCGATGTCTTTGATGATCGAGGGCTGGATGCCCTCGGTCGGCTCGTCCAGCAGCAGCACTTTGGGCTCAGAGACCAGCGCCCTGGCGATGGCCAGCTGCTGCTGCTGCCCGCCGGAGAGATTGCCCCCCTTGCGGCCGCGCATGTCGCGCAGCACCGGAAAGAGCTCGAAGATCTCATCCGGCACCTTCTTGGTCTTGACCGTCTCCAGTCCCGACTCGATGTTCTCCATCACGGTCAAACTGGGGAAGATCATTCGCCCCTGCGGGACATAGGCCAGGCCCGCCGCTACCCGCTCATGGCTGGGCAGCTCGTTCAGCTCGCGGCCGTCGAGCACGATGCTGCCCGAACTGGCCGGGAGGATGCCGATCAGCGACTTGAACAGCGTGGTCTTGCCCATGCCGTTGCGGCCCATGATCGCCAGGGTTTCATCCGCGGCGGTGGAGAAGTCGATGCCATGAATGACCTCGCTCTGGCCGTAGCTCACTCGTAGATCCCTCACTTCCAGCATCGCGGTGCCCTCTCAATGACCCAGATAGACGTCGATGACGCGCCGGTCCTGCTGCAGCGCCTCCATCGCCCCCTCGGCGAGTATTTTCCCCTGGTGCAGCACGGTCACCTTGCCGCCCAGGGATTTCACGAACGCCATGTCATGCTCGATCACCACCACCGAGCGACCCTTGGCGATGGTCTTGAGCAGCTGCGCCGTCTCCAAGCGCTCGCTCAGGCTCATCCCGGCCACCGGCTCGTCGAGCAGCAAAAGCTCTGGGTCCTGGATCAGCAGCATGCCGATCTCGAGCCACTGCTTCTGGCCATGGCTCAGCAGTCCAGCCTCCTGCTCCAGCTTGTCGTCGAGCTGGATCTCCCGCGCTACCTGGCGAATTCGCTCAACGACCTCCTCGTCGCGCTTGAAGGCCAGGGCGCCGAATACGCCACGCCCCCGAGGGTAGGAGGCTTCGAGGTTGTCGAACACCGTCAGCCCTTCGTAGATGGAGGGGTTCTGGAACTTGCGACCCACGCCCTCCCAGACGATGCGGTGCTCGCTCATGCGGGTGAGCTCCTTACCCTTGAACTTGATCGACCCCTCGGTGGCCCGGGTCTTGCCGCAGATCAGGTCCAAAAGCGTGGTCTTGCCCGCGCCGTTGGGGCCGATCACCACCCGCAGCTCGTTTTTGTCCATGTAGAAGGACAGGCCCTCGATCGCCTTGAAGCCGTCGAAAGAGACGGTGAGATCCTCGATGGCAAGCAGAAAATCGGTGTTCGAGCTCATCGCCGTCCCTCCGTGGCGCTGTCCTGCGGTAGAGAGGACGGGGGCGGCGGTGGTGCACGGCGCGAACCCTTGAGCCTTGAGAGCACCCGCTTGCCGTAGCGCTGGTAGACGCTGGCAAGCCCATAGGGCAGCACCAGCACCACCAGGATGAACACCGTGCCGATCATCACCTGCCACAGCTGGGGATAGGCTTCGGCGAACAGGGTCTTGGCGTAGCTGACCAGCAGCGCGCCGTAAACCCCGCCGAGCAGCGACAGGCGACCGCCCACGGCGGCGAAGATGACGAACTCGATGGAGGGCACGATGCCAACGAAGGAGGGCGACATGAAGCCGACCTGGAGGGTGAACATCGCCCCCCCGATCCCCGACATGAACGCCGCCAGGCAGAAGATGAAGATCTTGAAATCGGCCACGTCGTAGCCGGAGAAACGCACCCGGTCCTCGCGGTCGCGAAGCGCAGTGAGAATGCGCCCGTACTTGCCGTTGAGCACCCAGCGCCCAAGCAGCACGCAGCCGATCAGAAGCACTGCGTTGAGGTAATAGAACAGGTACTGGGCGGACTCGTCGCGAATGTCCCAGCCCTTGAGCGTGCGCAGGTCGGTGATGCCGTTGATGCCCCCGGTATAGCCCTGCTGGCCGACGATCAGGATGGTCAGCACCACCGCCAGCGCCTGGGTGATGATGGCGAAGTAGACGCCGCTGACCCGGCGCTTGAACATCGCATAGCCGATCACGAAGGCGAATGCGGCCGGCAGTACCAGCACCGCGACCAGGGTGAAGGCCAGGCTTTCGAACGGCACCCAGAACCACGGCAGCTCGGTGATCCGGTTCCAGTCCATGAAGTCGGGAATCCCCGGCGTGGTCTGGATGCGGGTGCTCTCTGGATCGGAGGCCTCGAGCTTGAGGAACATCGCCATGGCGTAGCCACCGACGCCGAAGAAGATCCCCTGGCCGAGGCTCAGGATGCCGCCGTAGCCCCAGCACAGCACCAGCCCGACGGCGACGAAGGCATAGGTCAGGTAGCGCCCGGCCAGGTTCAGCCGGTAGAGATCCAGCAGTGCCGGCATCGCGACCAGCAGCACCGCCGCCAGGATCAGGATGCCGAGGGGGCCGCCGTGGCGGCCGCGGAGAAAACCGGGAAGCTTGATCATCGCAAGAGTGCTCCTTTAGCGCCGGACCTTGCTGGCCACCAGCCCTTCCGGGCGAAGCAGCAGGATGACGATCACCGTCAGCAGGGTGAGCACCTTGGCCATCGATCCGCCCATGAAGAACTCCATCACCGATTGGGCCTGGGCGATGGAGAAGGCCGAGGCGATGGTGCCGATCAGGCTGCCCGCGCCGCCGAAGACCACCACCAGGAAAGTGTCGACGATGTAGAGCGATCCACTCGTCGGCCCGGTGGAGGAGATGGTGGTGAATGCCGCTCCAGCGATACCGGCGATGCCGCAGCCGATCGCGAAGGTCATGCGGTCGACCCGCTTGGTATTGATCCCCACCGCGCCGCTCATCTCGCGGTTGGCGGTGGTGCATCGCACCCTCAGCCCCCAGCGCGAGCGATAGAGGAACCACCACACCGCGGCGGTGACCAGCACGGTGAGCAGCATGATCGCCAGGCCGTTCAGCGGGATGTCGATGATCATCGTCGGGCGATAGGAACCGCGCAGCCAGTCCGGTACCGGCACGCTCACTTCACGGGCACCGAACGCCGAGCGAAAGCCCTGCTGCATGATCAGCGCCAGCCCCCAGGTGGCCAGCAGGGTATCCAGCGGCCGGTGATAGAGATGTCGGATCAGAAGCCACTCGATCAGATAGCCGGCCACGAAGGCGGCGAGGAACGCCACTGGAATGGCCAGCAGCACCGCGATATCCGTGCCCGCCGGCAAATGGCGCAGGGCGCCGGAGAGCAGGTAGGAGGCATAGGCACCGATCACCATGAACTCGCCATGGGCCATGTTGATCACCCGCATCTGGCCATAGATGATCGCCAGCCCCAGTGCCATCAGCAGCAGCACGCTGAAGAAGCTCAATCCAGCGAAGCCTTGCATGACGAAGATGGCGGTTAGATCTTGCGCGCTGAATCCACCCATGGTGGCTTCCCCCTGTAGCAGGCAGCGTTAGGCGAAACGTCTCGGTGGGCCGCGGCGACGCGGGGGTCGCCGCAGGCAGGGGCGCGGCTTACTGATAGCCTTCCGGGAAAGGATTGGGCTCGATCGGCTCGGACTCCCAGACCACCGTCGCCTGGCCATCATTGTTCCAGCGCCCGATCCGGGTCTGGCTCCATAGGTGACGATTCGGGTGCACCTTGACGTAGCCTTCGGGCGCGGTGGTCAGCTCGATGTCGGCCATGGCGGCGGAGACCGCATCGATGTCGAAGCTGCCGGCCTTCTCCACCCCGGCCTTCCAAAGCCAAGGGCCGAGATAGGCGGCCTGGGTCACGTCGCCGATCACGCTATCCTCGCCCCAGCGCTGCTTGAAGGCTTCGACGAAGGCGGCGTTGTTGTCGTTGTCGAGGCTCTGGAAGTACTTCATCGAGGAGAAGAAGCCCTCGACGTTCTCACCGCCGATGCCCAGCACCTCGTCCTCGGTGACAGAGATGGTCAAAAGCTTCTGGTTCTCGGCGTTGATCCCGGCGGCATTGAGCTGGCGGAACCACGCCACGTTGCTGCCGCCGACCACGGCGGCGAAGATCACGTCGGGATTGCGCAGCCGGATGCGGTTGATGTTGGAGCCGAAGGAGGTGTGGCCGAGGGGTGCGTAGTCCTCGCCCAGCACCTCGCCGCCGAGCACGTCCTCGATGTGGATGCGCGCGATCTTCATCGACGTGCGCGGCCAGATGTAGTCGGAGCCGATCAGGTAGAAAGTGCGAGCGCCCTGCTCGTTCCATGCCCAGTCGATGCCGGCGAGGATCTGCTGGGTGGCTTCCTGGCCGGTGTAGATCACGTTGGGAGACTGTTCGAGCCCTTCATAGAAGGTCGGGTAGTAGAGCAAGCCGTTCTCACGCTCGAGCACCGGCAGCATCGCCTTGCGCGAGGCGGAGGTCCAAGCGCCGAAGATCGCCGCCACCTTGTCCTGGGTCAAAAGCTTGCGGGTACGGTCGGCGAAGGTCGGCCAGTCGCTGGCGCCATCCTCGATGATCGGCTCGATCTGGCGGCCCAGCACTCCGCCCTGGGCGTTGATCTGCTCGATCGCCAGCCGCTCCGCCTCCACCGATCCGGTCTCGCTGATCGCCATGGTGCCGGTCAGGGAGTGCAGGATACCGACCCGTACCGTATCGTCGGTGACCGCAAGGCCGGTGGTATTGATCTCTTCGGTGGGCGAGTTGGCGAGAGCGAAGGTGGACAGCGCAAGCGCCACCGGCAGTGCCATCAGTCCCATCGTCAGGCTGCGCCACGGCGTCGGCGAACATGGGTATTGGATCGTTTTCATGGTTGTCCCCTGGTCAGCGTCTTCGATGGGAATCACTCTGAGTCCCTCGGCTAGCCAGTATGGGAACCGCGCCCCGATCGGCCCATGCGGGAAATACTCCAGGCCACTACGTCATTTGACGCATACCGCACCGCACCTTCAGCCCCTAGGCTTCGCAGGTACCCAACGAAGATGCATAGGCGAACTGGAGATACCTCCTGGTCGTTTAATGGCTTCTGCGATCTTTTCCGCTTATAACCAGGGCGCAGCCTGCACTCGGTCGCAGGCTCCGCGATACGCCCAAGGCCAAGGACAATAACAAAAGCGCCATCATGCGGAGGGTTGCGACCTTGCCGTACAGAACCGGAAGAGAACGGACCACTACCCCGCAGCGGATCTTCCGTGTCAGGCGAAACTACAACAAGTGGGTAGCCAACCAGACCCTCGAAGACTTCGCCCTGCGCTTCACCGCCAAATCGGCGCGCCGCTGGTCCATTGGACGCGTAGCCCATACCGCGCTCGGCGCTATTTCCTTCCTCGCCCTGGAAGCGATCGGCGGGGCCCTGACCCTCAACTACGGATTCACCAACGCGGTCGCGGCGATCATCGTGGTGAGCCTTGCGATCTTCCTGCTCAGCCTGCCGGTGAGCTACTACGCCGCCCGCTATGGGGTGGACATAGACCTGCTCACCCGCGGCGCCGGCTTCGGCTACCTGGGCTCCACGCTGACATCGCTGATCTACGCCACCTTCACCTTCATCTTCTTCGCCCTGGAAGCGGCGATCATGGCGCTGGCGCTGGAGGTGCTGTTCGCCATTCCACTCACCTGGGGTTACGTGATCAGCTCCCTGGTGGTGATCCCAATCGTCACCCACGGCATCACCTACATCAGCCGTTTCCAGATCTGGACCCAGCCGCTGTGGATCGTCCTGCAGCTGGCGCCCTTCGTCTTCATCCTGCTGCAGGACCCCGCATCGCTCGGACGCTGGTCGGACTTCGACGGGCTCGACAACGTCGGGGGAGGATTCGACCTGCTGCTGTTCGGTGCCGGGGCGACGGTGATGTTCGCACTGGTGGCGCAGATCGGCGAGCAGGTCGACTTCCTGCGCTTTCTGCCGGAGCCCACCGCCGGCAAGCGCCTGCACTGGTGGCTGGCGATGCTGAGCGGCGGCCCCGGCTGGGCGATCGTCGGCGCGATCAAGGCCCTGGCCGGCTCGTTTCTCGCGGTACTGGCCTTTTCCCATGGGCTGTCACGCAGCGAAGCCCAGGAGCCGATGCACATGTACCTGGTGGCCTTCGGCCACATCACCTCCCACCCCGCCACGCTGATGGCGATGGCCGGCATCTTCGTGGTGCTCTCGCAGCTCAAGATCAACGTCACCAACGCCTACGCAGGCTCGATCGCCTGGTCGAACTTCTTCTCGCGCCTCACCCACAGCCATCCGGGTCGCGTGGTGTGGCTGGTGTTCAACGTGATGATCGCCCTGGTGCTGATGGAGATCGGCATCTACCGCGCCTTCGAAGCCATCCTCGGCACCTACTCGATGGTAGCGATGGCCTGGATCGGCTCGCTGGTGGCGGACCTGGTGATCAACAAGCCGCTGGGGCTGAGCCCCAAGCACATCGAGTTCAAGCGCGCCTACCTCTTCGATCTCAATCCGGTGGGCTTCGGTTCGATGCTGCTGGCCACGGCCGTAGCCCTGGCGGCACGCCTGGGCCTGTGGGGAGAGGTACCGGCGGCGCTGGCCTCCTTCCTGGCGCTGCTCACCGCCTTCATCGCCGCTCCGGCCATCGCGCTCCATACCCGCGGGCGCTATTACATCGCCCGCACCCCGGAGCCGGCCACCGCCACCCGGGGCCGCCCGTGCTGCATCTGCGAGCACCACTTCGACGACGAAGACATGGCCTTCTGCCCGGCCTACAACAGCCCGATCTGTTCGCTGTGCTGCTCGCTGGACGCACGCTGCAACGATGCCTGCAAGCAGCATGCGGGTTTCCAGCAGCAGCTGATTGACTGGCTGGGCATGGCCCTGCCGCAACGAGCGCTCCAACACATCAATTCGAGGATCGGACACTTCATCAGCCTGCTGATGCTGATCATCCTGGTGATCGCAGGCTTCTTCGCTCTGGTCTTCTACCAGCTCCCCGCCACGTCGCCGGAGGTGAGCGAACTGATGATCGCCACCCTGGCGAAAGTCTTCGCCATTCTGGTGATCATCAGCGGCGTGGTGGCCTGGCTGTTCGTGCTCGCCCACGAGAGCCGGGTGGTCGCCCAGGAGGAGTCCCATCGACAAACCCGGATGCTGATGGCGGAGATCAAGGCCCATGAGAAAACCGATCTCGCCCTGCAAAAGGCCAAGGAGTTGGCGGAAGCCGCCAATCAAGCGAAGAGCCGCTACCTCACCGGGCTCAGCCACGAGCTCCGGTCACCCTTGAATGCCGCTTTCGGCTACGCCCAGCTGCTGGAGCACGACCCGCTGATTCCCGAACATCGCCGGGAGGCGGTGGCCGCCATCCGCCGCAGTACGGGGCATCTCTCGGATCTCATCGAGGGGCTGCTGGAGATATCCAAGATCGAGGCCGGGCGCCTGGAGCTCTATCGCAACCGGGTCCGGGTACGGTCGCTAATCGACGAGCTGGTGGCGATGTTCCGCCTGCAGGCGCAGGAAAAAGGCATCGGCTTCGAATTCCACCACCAGGGGAGCATTCCCGAATGGGTCACCACCGATGAAAGGCGTCTGCGCCAGATTCTGATCAACCTGCTTTCCAATGCGATCAAGTTCACCAACCAGGGCAAAGTGACGCTGAGCTTCCGCTACCGCAATCAGGTGGCGGAGTTCACCGTCAAGGACACCGGGATAGGGATCGCCGAGGAGGACATGCAGCGCATCTTCCGACCGTTCGAGCGGATTCGTAAGCCCGGGGTACCGGCGGTTAGCGGCACCGGGCTGGGACTCACCATCACCCAGCTACTGACCGGGATCATGGGCGGCGACCTGCAGGTCTCGAGCCAGCCCGGCAAGGGCAGCGAGTTCCGCCTTTCGGTGATGCTCTCGAGCGTCACCCAAGGGACGCAGCCACGAGCGTCGGATCGCCCTATCGACGGCTACGACGGCGAGCGCAAAACGCTGCTGGTGATCGACGACGACCCTACCCATCGAGGCCTGATCAGCGACATGCTGACCCCGCTGGGATTCCAGGTCATCGAAGCGCCGGATGGCCGCTGCGGCCTGGATCTGGCACTGCACAACCCGCCGGACCTGGTGCTGATGGATGTGGCCATGCCGCAAATGAACGGCTGGCAAACCGCGCGATTGCTGCGCCGGCAGGGATACCGCGCGCCCTTGGTGATGATCTCCGCGAGCGCGCGGGAAAATCACGCCGCGGCCCTGTCCCAAGGGCTGCACGACGACTACCTGATCAAGCCGTTCAAGCTGGGGGCACTGCTCGACACCTTGGCCCGGCAGCTCGAGCTGGGCTGGACCCATCGGTACGAACGCCACACCGCCCCCGCCGGCCTCACGCTCGAGGAGGTGCGGGAGCTCGACGGCGATCTACGTGACGAACTAATCGCGCTCGCCGAGATCGGTCATCTGCGCGGATTGCGAGAGCGCCTGCTGCAAGCGCGCCAGAGTGGGCTGATTCCCGCACCGCTGGCGATGTCCCTCGAGTCGGCGATGAACCGATTCGATTTCCATGAACTGATACGACTACTGGAGTCGCACCAATGACCGCCGCCACCCGCAAGGATCTGATTCTGGTGGTGGACGACTCCCCGGACTCCCTGGGCATGATCCACCACGCGCTGGACCAGGCCGGGCTCACCGCGCTATTGGCCCTGGAGGGCGCCCAGGCGCTCAGCATCGCGGAAAAGATGGTTCCCGACCTGGTGCTCATGGACGCGATGATGCCCAACATGGACGGCTTCGAAACCTGCCGCCGGCTGAAAGGCAAACCGGATCTCGCCGCCGTCCCGGTGATCTTCATGACCGGGCTCACCGAGTCGGAGGACGTGATCCGCGGACTGGAGGCGGGAGGAGTGGACTACGTCACCAAGCCGGTGCGCCCCTGCGAGCTCATCGCGCGCATCCGCGTGCACCTGAACAATGCCCGCCTCGCCCATAGCGCGCGCATCGCGCTGGACCAGCTCGGCCAGGCTTCGTTCTCCACCGATACGACCGGCCGCTGGCGATGGGCGACACCCTTGGCGGAAAGCCGCCTGGGAGGCAGCGAAGAGCAGCGCCAGGAGCGCCTGGCGAGACTGTCGCAGCACATTCGCCAGTGGCTGCTGCGCGCGCCTCGAGCAGGCGACCAGCTGGCGTTGAATCTGCTGCCTTGCGATCTACGCCTGCGCTACCTGGGAGAGGCCACCCCAGGTGATCACCTTTTCCGGCTGCAGAGGCACGGCGCGGACGAGGAGAGCGAAGTGCTCCAGACCCAGCTGCGCCTGACCCGACGCGAAGCACAAGTGCTGCTATGGATCGCCCAGGGCAAGACCAACCGGGAAATCGGCCAGATCCTCTCCTTGAGCCCTCGCACGGTGAACAAACACCTGGAGCAGGTATTCAGGAAGCTGGGGGTGGAAAACCGCACCGCCGCCGCGGCCATGGCCCTGCAGTGCCTGACCGCGGCCTGAACCCGCGCCAGGGATGGCTCTCGGCGGCAGTTGGCTGATGCCTGTTTTCTCGAGCGCCAAACTGAGGCATGAATGGACTACGGAGGAAATTATTGCACCAAACTGAGACAACCAAATCCCATAGTCCCCCGCTTCGTCGCTTGCACCCGCACGCTGACGCCGTGATGCCAATTCAGCATCATCGTGATCGACAAATCGCAATTATCCGAACGCTTTGGGGTTAGCAGCGGTTACGCTCTCCTCCCTGGCCCACCGCCCTGCGCCCATGGCGCAGTTGGTAAGCAAATTGCACTGGCCTTCGCCATCCGTGGGATCGCGGCATACCGGGCGCGCCCACCGTCATTTCCAAAGATCAGGAGACACCATGACTTCGCGGCATAATTCGACGCTTCCAAGCCGCAGCGCCGGCGCTGCCCTGCTCTCGGGCCTCGGCTTCTCGCTGCTGCTCGGCTTGAGCCCTAGCGCGCATGCGCTCGATGCGGTCAGCGTACAGCTCGACTGGCTGCCCGCCGGCGACAAGGCCTTCGTCTATGCAGGCGTTGCCGAAGGCTTCTACCGTGACGCCGGCCTCGAGGTCACCATTCGCCCCGGGCGTGGCTCGGCCGATGCCGTCACCCAGCTCGCCGCCGGCAATGCCGACGTCGGCACCGCCGGGATCGGCTCGCTGATGCAAGCCGCCGCGGAGGGCGGTGTGCCGGTCAAGGCGGTGATGTCGATCTACTCGAAGCCGCCGGATGCGATCTTCACCGTCGAGGGCTCGGGGATCACCGACCTTGAAAGCGCAGTCGGCAAGCGGCTCGCGATGCCGACCTTCTCCTCCTCCAATGCGCTGTGGCCGGCGGTGCTCGAGCGCAATGGCATCGCTCCCGACTCGATTCCGGTCATCAATACCGATCCCAGCGGCATGGCGCCGCTGCTGGCGCAGGGGCGGGTCGACATGACCCTGAACTGGGTGACCAAGGCGCCGGAGTCCGAGTCGGTGCTGGCCCAGGCCGGCAAGCAGCTCCAGGTGCTGCCGCTCTCCGACTTCGGCCTCGAGGGCTATGGCTTCTCGCTGATGGCTTCCGAGCGAACCATCGAGCAGCGCCCGGAGGTGCTCAGGCGCTTCGTCGAGGCCTCGCGCCGCGCGATCGAATTCTCCTCCGCCCATCCCGACCAGGCCGCGGCGGCGGTCAAGGCAGCGGTGCCGGAGGCGGATCTCGCCGTGCTCGAGGGCGAGCTGCGCAACTCGCTGCCGCTGATCGACAACGAGATCTCCGCACGCGACGGATTCGGCGCCTTCGACCCTGCCCTGCTCTCGACCACCTGGGAGTGGATCGCCGACTCGATGGACTTCGATCGCGATGCGCTCGACCCGGCGAGCCTGGTCGACACCCGCTTCCTCGGAGCCGAGCAATGAGTGCCGACGCCCACGAGCGCGCGGTGATCACTCTAGAAGGGGTCGGCCAGACCTTCCGCTCCAGCGACGGAAGCCCGGTGATCGCGCTGGACGGCGTCGACCTGGCGCTGGAGCGCCATGAGTTCGTCTCGCTGATCGGCCCCTCCGGCTGCGGCAAGTCGACCATCCTGCGGCTGGTCTCGGGGCTGCTGCTGCCGACCAGCGGTACGCTTTCGATCTACGGCAAGCGTGTCACCGAGCCGCGCGACGAGATCGGCATGGTGTTCCAGAAGGCGACCCTGCTGCCGTGGCTCTCGGTCGCCGACAACATCACCTTCCCGATGAAGCACAAGTACGGCCGGGTCACCGCGGAGGAGAAGCGACGCGCCGGTGAGCTGCTGGAGATGATCGGGCTCAAGGAGTTCGGCCACAAGCGGCCCAACGAGCTCTCCGGCGGCATGCAGCAGCGGGTCGGGATCGCCCGCTCGCTGCTGCATGATCCCGACATCCTGCTGATGGACGAGCCGTTCTCGGCGCTCGATGCGCTGACCCGCGACGAAATGAGCTTCGAGCTGCTGCGGATCTGGAGCGAGCGGCCGAAGACCGTGGTATTCGTCACCCACTCGATCCAGGAGGCGCTGCTGCTCTCCGACCGGATCGTGGTGATGAGCGCTCGTCCCGGCCGGGTCGCCGAGATCATCGATGTGCCACTGGCACGTCCGCGCACGCTGGATACCCTGTCCGATCCGCTGTACAACCAGCTGGCCAACGATATCCGCCGCAAGGTATTCAGCCGCGCACCGCTCGAGGCTGGCGGCGAGGAGGCCCGCGCATGAGCGCACTCAAGCGAATCGCGACGCGCTATGCCTCGCTGATCGCCTTCATTTTCGTCGTACTCGCCTGGGAGCTCGGCTGCGACCTGTTCCAGGTTCCCGCCTTCGTGCTGCCGGCGCCGAGCGCGATCCTCACCGCCTTCACGACGCTGTCGCCATCGCGCTGGTTCGAACACACCTGGGCGACCCTGGAAGTGGCGCTGCTGGGCTTCGCCATCGCCACTGCGATCGCGGTGCCGCTGGCGATCACGATCACCCGCTCGAAGCTGGTCTCCCGCGTGGTGATGCCGTGGCTGATCGTGATCCAGTCGACCCCGATCGTCGCCATCGCGCCGATCATCGTCGTCACCCTCGGCGCCGGGGTGCTGCCCCGGGTAGTGATCACCACTTTGATCTCGTTCTTCCCGATCGTGATCTCGACCGCCACCGGACTCGCCTCGGTGCCGGCGGAGTTCACCGAGCTTTCGCGCTCGCTGCGCGCATCGCGCAACCGCGAGTACTGGCAGATCCGCATGCCCTACGCCCTGCCGCACCTGTTCAGCGCACTGCGGGTGGCGATCACCCTGGCGATCGTCGGCGCGGTGGTGGCGGAGTTCGTCGCCGCCGAGCGCGGGCTCGGCTACCTGATCCTCTATTCGACCTCTTCGTTTCGCATCGCGGTCGCCTTCGCCGCACTGGTGATCCTGGTCGCCTCGAGCCTGGTGCTCTACGGCCTGATCACCCAGCTGCAGCGGCGTCTCTTCCCGTGGAGCGAGCATCGTGGCTGAACGGATCTACTTCGCTGGCCCCGAGGTCTTTTACCCCGAGGCGGAGGCACTCGCCGCGCAGGCCCATGCCCAGGCGACGGCGCGCGGGTTCGAGGCGATGACACCGATGGACAATCGCCTGCCGGCGCTGGCGGATGGCGCAGCCATGCGCGCGGCGATCTTCCACAAGAATCTCGCGCTGCTCGACCGTGCCGAGCTGGTAGTGGCGAACCTGTCACCGTTTCGCGGTCCGTCCGCCGATGCCGGCACGATCTGGGAGGTCGGCTACGCCTTCGCCCGGGGACTGCCGGTGTTCGCCTGGAGCGACTGCGCCGGCGACTACCGCTCGCGGGTGGTCGACGACGGCCTGCGCATCGAGGATTTCGACGGCTTCGACAACCTGATGATCAGCGAAAGCATCATCGCCCCGCTGCATCCGAATCTCGCCGCCGCCCTCGACGCCGCCGTGCTCTTCCTGCATCCATCCACCGCCCGATGACCAAGGACCATTCTTCCATGACCCTGCGCCGCCTGATTTCCGCCCTGCTGGCCGTACCCGCCTGCACAATGCTCGCCGCGATGCCAGTCCAAGCCGCCGAGCTCGACCCGGTAAGGGTCCAGCTCGACTGGCTGCCGACCGGCGACAAGGCATTCTTCTATGCCGGCGTGGCCGAAGGCATCTACCGTGACGCCGGACTCGACGTCACCCTGGCGCCCGGCCGCGGCTCGCCCGATGCGGTGACCCAGGTCGCCGCCGGCAACGCCGACATCGGCGCCGCCGGCATCAATGCGCTGATGGAGGCCTACGCCGAGGGCGGGGCACCGGTCAAAGCGGTGATGTCGATCTACTCCAAGCCGCCGGAGGCGGTATTCACCTACGAGGGCTCGGGCGTGACCGACCTCGCCTCGACCCTTGGCAAACGCATGGCCTATTCGATGACCAGCGCGCCGTGGCCCGGGGTGCTGCGCCAGGCCGGGCTCGATCCCGACGAGGTGAACATGGTCAACGTTTCGCCGGCGAGCCTCGCGCCGATGCTCGCCCAGGGCCAGGTCGAGATGAACCTCAACTGGGTGACCAAACAGCCCGATGCCGAGGCGCTGATGGAGGCCGCGGGGCGCAAGCTCAAGGTGCTGCCGCTCTCCGAGCACGGCCTCGAAGGCTACGCCTACAGCCTGATGGCGAGCCAGCGGATGATCGACTCGCGCCCCGAGGTGCTCGCACGCTTCATCACCGCCACCCGTGAGGCGATCGAGTTCTCCATCGCCCATCCGGATCAGGCCGCGGCGGGCCTCGCCAAGGTGGTGCCGGAGAGCGACCCGGCGATTCTCGAGGGCCAGCTGCGCGCCTCCTTCCCGCTGATCGACAACGAGATTTCCCAGACCGAAGGGCTGGGCGTCTTCGAGCCTCAGCGCCTCGCCACCGCCTGGCGGTGGGTTGCCGAGTCCGACGGCTACGCGATCGACGCGATCGATCCCGCCGCGCTGATCGACTCCCGCTTCCTCGATACCGCCGCTCAATGACGAGCCCGAAATGACTCAGGAACCTTGTGTCGCAACCACCGGGGCGCCGCGCAGCGCCCCCAGCCGCGAGCAGGTGATCCGCCACCTGCGCCGCTCCAACCAGGTCGCCCAGCGCGCGGTCGCGCTGGGCCACCATCCGTTCGGCGCGGTGCTGGTCGCACCGGACCACGAGACGGTGCTGCTCGAGCAGTGCAACATCGATACGGTCAACCACGCCGAATCGACCCTGGCGCGGATCGCGGCGACCAACTTCAGCGCCGACTACCTCTGGCGCTGCACGCTCTACACCGCGGTGGAGCCGTGCTGCATGTGCTCGGGCACGATCTATTGGGCCAACATCGGCCGGGTGGTGTTCGGCCTCCACGAGCACCAGCTGCTCGAGGCCACCGGCGATCATGGCGAGAACCCGACCATGAGCGTCTCATCGCGCTACGTGTTCGATCATGGCCAGAAGCCGGTGGAATTGATCGGGCCGATCGAGGAACTGACCGAAGAGACCGCGCGGATGCAGCGCGAATTCTGGGCGACCCGCTGATACTGGGAGCAGCGCAATGAAGCAGACCCTGCGCGTGCACAATGCCGCGATCCACTACTTCGACATGGTCCGCCGCTGCGGCTCGATCCGCGAGGCGGCGCGACGGCTCAACGTCGCCTCCTCGGCGGTCAGCCGGCAGATCATCAAGCTCGAGGACGAAATCCAGGCGCCGCTGTTCGAACGCCTGCCCAGCGGGCTCAAGCTGACCACCGCCGGCGAGATCTTCGCCCGCCACGTGATGGTAGTGATGCAGGATACCGAGCGCACCCGCTCGGAGCTCGGTGCGCTGCGAGGCCTGCGCAGCGGCCATGTGAGGCTGGCGATCGTCGAAGGGCTGATCAGCGACCTGATGCCCACGGTGATCGAGCGCATGCGCGAGCGCTACCCGAACATCTCGACCGATATCGCGATCCTCGGCTCCCAGCAGATTCCCGAGGCGCTGGCCAAGGGCCAGGCCGACCTGGGCGTCGCTTTCTCGCTCAAGCGCCATGCCGATCTGCGCCAGCTGGCGATCGCCCACTTCGAGCTCGGCGCGATCATGCGCCCGGACCATCCGCTCGCGCGCCACGCCGAGCTCAACCTGATCACCTGCAGCCAGTATCCGATGATCCTGCCCACCCCGGAGCTGTCGCTCTATCAGCTGGTCGCCCCCTTGTTCAGCGGCCAGGAGCGGCCGACCAACGGCGTCGCCCGGGTCAGCTCGGTGGAGCTCGCCAAGCAAATGGCCAAGCGCGGGGTCGGCATCGCCTTCCAGACCCGGATCGGCATCCTCGAGGAGCTCGAGAAAGAGACGCTCGCCTTCGTTCCGGTACGTCTCGGCGGGCCGATCTACAGCGACCTCGGCGTCTACGCCCGCAACGGCCGCTTCCTCCCCGTCGCCGCCGACGCCTATGCTCGAGCGCTCAACGAGGAGATCGTCGCCCGCGGCCAGGGCGACCGCCGGCAGTGGTGAGCACCGCCGCGCGGATAGCTGGCGCGACGCTCACTCCTTCCATACGCCCTGGTGCGCCGCGGCGGCCTCCTCGATCAGTGCGGGGCCGATGCACTCGATCACTCCGGGCGATGCGTCGAACACCTCGCGGCAGGACAACTCGACATCCCGCTGGTCGAGCCGCTCGCCGCGAAAACGCCGCAGGCTGACTGCATCGATGCCATAGACCACCCGCTGGATGTTGGCCCAGAAGATCGCGCCGGCGCACATCACGCAGGGCTCGGCCGAAGAGTAGAGCGTCGCCTCGCCGAGCGTCTCGCGGCCAAAGCGCGGCGAGGCCAGGCGTACCGCGGTGGTCTCGGCATGGCCGGTGCAGTCGCGCGTTTCGAAGGTATTGTTCCAGGCGCGGGCCAGCACCTCCCCTTGCCGCGACACGATCACTGCGCCGAACGGGCGGTTGCCGCGCTGGCGGGCGGTGTGCGAAAGCTCGATGGCATGGCGCAGCCACTCGGCGTCGCCCGGCGAGAGCGTGGCTTCGCCGGGCGTTGGATGATTGGCGGGCATCACTGTCACTCCTGGACAGGTGGGACGTTATTGGGCAGAAAGCGCCGGTCGACGACGCTGTCGGGATCGAGCCGGTCGGTTGGGTAGTCCATCGAGGCGCTGACCCAGCGCCAGTTGGCCGCGAGCATCCCGGGAGTGAGCGCGCCCAGCCCGTCGCGCTGGGCGATGGGCGTATCGATCAGCCCGATCGCCGCCCGGTACTCGGCCTCGATCACCTCGGCATCCGCCTCCTGCACCGCCGCGACCAGCGCTTGAGCCGCCTGGTCGGGATGGGCATTGGCGTATTCCAGCCCGCGCAAGGTGGCGCGTACGAAGCCTTCGAGCTGCTCGGGGTGGCTCTCGATCAGCGCCTCGGGGGCGGCGACTACCTGCCCGTAGCCATCTAGCCCCGCATCGCTCCAGGGCAGAGCGACCAGCTCGCGGCTGGTCTGCTCGAGCAGCTGGGCGACCCTGGGCGCGTCCGGTATCCAGTTGATGATCGCATCGAGCTGGCCGCGCGCCAGCATCGGCCCCAGGGTGCCGGGGCCGACCTTGACCAGGGTGACCTGATCGGGGGTGACGCCGTTGTGCTCGAGCATCACCGGCCAGAGGGTGTTGGAAGAGGTGAACGCCGAGGTCCCCACCCGCTTGCCGACGGTCGCCGCCAGCGAATCGATGCCGCTGCCCGAATAGGTGAAGAGCGCGTCCGGCTGCAGCGTGTGCACCGACATGATCGCCTTGACCGGCAGCTGGTTCTCGACCCGGGCGGCCATCAGCGCCGGCATCCCGAGCAGGGCGACATCGGCGCTGCCGGCGGCCAGCTTGGTGAGCGCGTCATTGGAGCCGCGACTCGAGTTGATCTCGACCTCGAGCCCCTCTTGAGCGTAGAAGCCCTGGGCCGCCGCGGTATAGACGTAGGCCTTGTCGCCGCTCGGCAGCCAGCCGAGTTCGAGGCGCAGCGTGGCACTCTGCGCCTGGGCGGAAAATGCCATGCCCGCCAGGGTGAACCCCAGCAGCGCGGCGCCGACCATCCTTTTTGGCATCGTTGTCATTGTAGTGATGTCCCGAATGGAAAAGAGGCCAAACGGATCGACTATAGCGGCTCGGGCAGGCGATCGAGAGCGACTCCCCGAGCGCACCCCGCTGCCGATTGCGCAGCGCCGGCGGCCCGCGCAGTGATGAGGATATACCCGCATGCTATGATCGCCCGGCAACCAGGAGATGCTCCCTTGGCGACCCGCTTCGATCTATCCCGTCTTCCGATCCCCTTGCGCTGGCTACTCCTCATCGCGCTTAGCGCGCTGGTTGGTCAAACCCTCGACGCTCTGCACATGCCCGCCGGACAGTTCATCGGTCCGATGGTGGTGGCGATCGTGCTCGCGATACTCGGTATTTCGCTGCGCCTGCCGCGGCTGTGGTTCAAGCTCGGCCAGGGAGCGGTCGGCATGCTGATCAGCCAGACGCTGAGCATCGCCGTGCTCACCACCATCGTCGGCCACTGGCCGCTGATGGTGGCCGCCACCGCGCTGACCTTGGCGTTCAGCTACCTGGTCGGCGTCGTCAGCGTACGCTACGGCGGGATGCCCGGCACCACGGCCGCTTGGGGCACCACCCCTGGAGCGGCGGCGGCGATGGTGGCGATGGCGGAGGAAAACGACGCGGATCCGCGCATCGTCGCCGCGATGCAGTACGTGCGGGTGATCTGCGTGGTATTGATCGGTGCGCTGGTCGGTCACGTCTTCAGCACTGGCGAAGGCAGCGCGGTCAAGGAGAGCGTCTACGGCTTCGAGCTGTTTCCCGTCGCCGCCTCGCTGGCGGTGCTGGTGGTCGGCTCGCTGATCGGCCAGCGGCTGCTGCCTGCGGGCGCGCTGCTCGGGCCCGTGCTGCTGGCCACGCCATTGCACCTGCTCGGACTGGTGGAGATCAACCTGCCGGCCCCGCTGCTCGCGATCGCCTACGCCGCGATCGGCTGCTACGTCGGCCTGCGCTTCGACCGCCCGACGGTACGCTACGTGATGCGCTCGCTGCCCTGGATGGTCTTCGCCTCGCTGCTGCTGATTGCGCTCTGTGCCTTCTCGGCCTGGCTGGTGCTGCATTTCATCGCCACCGACTATCTGAGCCTTTACCTCGCCACCAGCCCCGGCGGGCTGGACTCGATGACGATCATCGCCATCGACACCCAGGCGGACGTTGGCCTGGTCGCGGCACTACAGGTGATGCGGCTGTTCGCGGTGATCCTGATCGGGCGCTGGATGGCGAGCTCGATCGCCCGCTTCGCCATCGACGAGCGCTAGCCTAGCGCGTCGTCTCCAACCCGACCGCCACTGCCCCGCGAGAGCCCATGCCCGACATCTCCTCTCCCGCCCACTTTTGCGCTGACCAGCCGATCCGCGTAGTCGCCGGCTGCCTGCGCGCACTTCACGTTCCGTCGGCGCTGCACGCAGCAGTCGATGCCGAGCGACGCCGATGAACGCGGAGCTGATCTGGGTACTGGCGCTGCTCGGCTTCACCGTCGCGCTGTTCGTCAGCGACCGAGTGCGCATGGACGTGATCGCGCTGCTGGCGATCGTGGCGCTGGCTGCGAGCGGCACGCTGAGCGCCGAGGAAGCGCTGGCGGGATTCTCCGATCCGAGCGTTGTGCTGATCGCGGCGATGTTCGTGATCGGCGAAGGCCTGGTGCGCAGCGGCATCGCCCATCGGCTGGGAGGGCTATTGGTGCGCGGGGCGGGCCAGAGCGAAACGCGGCTACTGATCCTTTTGATGCCTTGCGTGGTGCTGCTAGGTGCGGTGATGAGCTCTACCGGCGTAGTGGCGATCTTCGTACCCGTGGTGCTCAGCGTCGCCGCGCGGATCAAGACCGCCCCTTCGCGGCTGATGATGCCGCTCAGCTTCGCCGGCCTGATCAGCGGGATGACCACCCTGGTCGCCACCGCGCCCAACCTGGTGGTCAACAGCGAACTGCAGCGCGCGGGGCTCGAGGGCTTCGGCTTCTTCTCGATCACCCCGCTGGGCGTCGTGGTGCTGCTGGTGGGGGTCGGCTACATGCTGATCGCGCGCCGCTGGCTGGCGGGCGACGGCGGGCTGGTCGCCGGGCCACTGGGCAACCGCAGCACGCTGAACCAGCTGATTCAGCGCTACCGCCTCAGCGGACGCGCCTGGCGACTCAGGCTGCGACCGGACTCGCCGATGATCGGCAAGCCGATGGACACCCTCGCACTGCGCGAGCGCTATGGGATCAATGCGATCGGGATCGAGCGCAAGCGCCGGCTGCGCCGGGTGATCGTCGCCGTGTTCCCGGGCCTCGAGCTGCGCGAGCGCGACACCCTGCTGGTCGACGCCGCCGATGAGGACCGCGTCCGCGCCTTCTGCGCCGAGTGCGGGCTCGAGCCGAGGATCCTGCGCGGCGACTATTTCAGCGATCGGGTCGAGGAGATCGGCATGGCCGAAATCACCCCGCTGCCCGACTCGGAAAAGCTCGGCAAGAGCCTGCGCGAGCTTGCGTTTCGCAGCACCACCGGGCTCAGCGTGGTCAGCATCCTGCGCAATGGAGAACTACTCGCCGGATCGTTGATCGACGAGCCGATCAGCAGCGGCGACGTGCTGCTGGTGGCGGGCGAATGGCGCAGGATCTCGCGCCTGCAGCGCGACTCGCGCGATTTCGTCGTCTTCGGCCTGCCCGCCGAGATCGACGACGTCGCCCCCAGCCGCCGCAAGGCACCGCTGGCGCTGCTGGCGCTTGCGCTCACCATCGTGCTGATGGTCTCGAACGCAGTGCCCAACGCGATCGCCGCGCTGATCGGCTGCCTGCTGATGGCGGCGAGCCGCTGCATCGACGCAGAGAGCGCCTACCGCTCGATCCACTGGCCGAGCCTGATCCTGATCGTCGGGATGATGCCGTTCGCGATCGCACTGCAGAAAACCGGCGGGGTAGCGCTGATGGTCGAGCTGATGGTCGACACCGTCGGCGGGCTCGGACCGCGCACCATCCTCGCCGGCCTCTTCGCCCTCACCGCGGTGATCGGACTGTTCATCTCCAACACCGCCACCGCAGTGCTGATGGCCCCGATCGCGATCGCCCTCGCCGAGCGCCTCGACGCCTCGCCCTATCCCTTCGCGATGATCGTCGCCCTCGCCGCCTCTGCGGCGTTCATGACCCCGGTGTCATCGCCGGTCAACACCCTGGTGGTCGCCCCCGGCGGCTACCGTTTCGTCGACTTCGTCAAGATCGGAGTCCCCTTCACCCTGATCGTGATGGCGATCAGCGTGGCGCTGGTGCCCTGGCTGTTCCCGTTTTGAGTCGGGCCTACCGACAGCCGCCCAGCTCAGGCCGTGGGCCTTGCACTGCGCAGTAGATCGCCCCAGCGCCGAACCAGATAGTTGTGCTCGTCCATCACCGAGTTCCAGACCCCGATGCGTGCCATGCGCTGCGCATAGGAGCCGCCTTCGCGTCGCTCTCCGGCATCGATCAACGCCATCCCATCGCTGCCGTAGAGCTGCTCGCTGGCCGGGGCGCCCGCATACCAGTAGTCCCACTCCGCTGGGGAGAGGTAGTCCCGGGCCCGCGGAGGGTTCGAAATGTAGAAGCCCTGGCGCGCCATCATCGCGCCCGGCCAGCCCGATAGCCACCAATTGAGATAGGCGTACGCGGCATCACGTACCTTGCCCTGCACGCACCGGGACAAGCAGAGCCCCCCGAACCAGGCCCGGTATCCCTCCTTTGGAACCGCCAGGCGGTAGCTGATCCCCGCGCGATGCAGCCGCATCAGCGTCGGCGACCAAAGGCTCTGGATGTGCACCTCGGGGTCGAGCATCAGCTCCCCGGCCTCATGATCGTCCGACCAGAAGGCGGCGAAATGACCGTGCCGCTGGCGCTCGATGAGCAGGTCGGCCAGTCGATCGATCTCGTCGAGGCGAAGATTGCCGACATCGCCGAAGCGCAGGCAGCCACTGGCCTGCAGCGCCAAGGCAACGTCGAGGGCACCGATCGCCGCGTCGCTCTGCAAGGCGATGTGACCGCACCAATCCTCGTCGACCAGCCAGGCCCAGCTTTCTTCGCTTTGCCGCAGCGAGAGTGGCAGACACTCTGGCCGGTAGGCGAAGCTATCGGCGTTGTGGGTCAGCGGCAGCATGCTGATCAGCGAACTCGGCTGGCTGCCCAGCGTCCCATCGTGCTGGACGAACAGGCGATCGCAGGGCAGGCTGCCAACGGCGAGGCGATCGCCGGGATGCAGACGACCGCGCTTGGGCAGATCGTTGATTTCGTCCCACAGCGCGATCCGTCGAATGTCGATCGGCTGGATCGCACGCGCTGGCCAGACGAAATCGACGTTGTGGAACCACTGGTCGTAGAGGTCGTAGCTGTGCGGATCCATCACCGCGATCCGCTGGGCCTGCTGCACGTCGTGAATCTGGTAGATCAACTCGATACCCAGTTCCTGCTCGGCGCGCAGACGTATCGCTTCGAGCAGAGTGACCGAGGTGCCGAGTACCCGCAGCGTAGTGGTCATAACGCATGCTCCGCTCGGCCGAGAAACGCAGTGAAGGAGCGCCGTAGCGCGGCGACCTCGAGGCCACGAACGATGAACACTAACCGTGAATGCCGCTCGCCTTTCGGCCAAGCGGCCAGATGCACCGGCGCATGCAGGCAATGCTGCACGCCGTGGATCACCACCGGGCTCGCCGACCCGGCCACATCGAGAATCCCCTTGACCCTGAGGATTCGCTGACCATGGCATCTCAACAGCATGGAAAGCCAGACGCCGAAGAGCATCCAGTCCAAAGGTCGATCGAACTCGAGACAGCAGACCTGCGCCTCCCCGTGGACACTTGCCTTAGGCGGGGAAAAAAGACGCCATTGCGCCACTTCGCCGCCCGGATCGGGGCCGTGCACGCCGGCGTCCAGCAGCAGCGCGTCATGGTCGTCGATCTCCGTGGTCAATGCCTGCACGGCGGCGGGATTAAGCCGTGACAGACGCTGTCGCAGCTGGTCGATCGCGTCAGCGTCGACCACGTCTGCCTTGCTGATCAGCAAACGATCGGCCGCCGCCACCTGGGCGAGCCACTCGGGATGCAGGGCGGCCTGGGTCACCGCGTGCTGGGCATCGACCACGGTGATGATCAAGCCGAATCGATAGCGCCCGCGCAGCTGATGATCGGTAGCAACCGTTGCCAGGATCGGCGCCGGCTCGGCAAGCCCGGTGGTTTCCAGCAATACACGCCGGAACGCGGGCAGCTCCCCTCGCGCCCGCTTCGCGTCCAGCTCGAGCAGCGCTTGCTTCAGATCACCGCGGACCGAGCAACAAACGCAGCCGCTCGGCAGCAGCACGGCATCCGGCGCGATCTCCTCGACCAGCAGGTGATCGATGCCAATCTCGCCGAATTCGTTGACCAGCAGCACAGTATCGCCCAGCGCTTCGCCGGTCAGCAGACGCTTCAATAGGGTGGTCTTGCCGCTGCCGAGAAAACCGGTGACCAGATTGAATGGAATGCTCATGGAGCTGCTTCCAGGTGGTCCAGGATCGCCGGTGACAACGGGTCGAGCGCGCGCCCGAGCAGCGCCTCGGCCGCGCGCCAGAGCTCGTCGAGACCGCTCGCCAGTTGCTGGCGCCCGGTCGCTCCCTGCAGCAGATAGGCAACGCCCTGGAAGTCGGTGACGCTCAGGCGCGAGGGCGCAATCGCTCGATTGATCGCGTGGATCCTGCGCGCCCGTTCGCGACGCCACAGCGCGTCCTCACCGAGCGGGTCGCTCCAGTGCGCTTGCTCGCCCAGCAGACCGCAAAGTCCGCACATATCCTTTCCTCCCTATATCAGGGCATTACGTCGCCGGAATTGGGGCCGAGCGTCTGACCGACGAACAGGTTACCACCGGGCTCCGACGCCAGCAGTACTGCGACCGGAGCGACTTCCTCGGCGAGGCCGAAGCGCCCCAGCGGCAGCTCCGCGGCCTTGGAGCGCTTCCATGCTTGGCTGATGCCGTCGACCAACGGTGTCTCGATCGGCCCCGGTGCGATCGCATTGACCAGCACGTTGTACTTGGCCACCTCCAGCGCCAGGGACTTGGTAAAACCGATCACCCCGGCCTTGGCAGCGGCATAGTGGCAAAGTTCGGCGCCCCCCTTGATGCCAAGCTGAGAGGCCAGGTTGATGATGCGGCCCCAGCGCTGGTCGATCATGAAGGGCAGCGCGCACTGGCTGGAGACGAATACGCTGGTCAGATCGACGCGCAGCATCTCGTCCCACATCGCCTGGGTGAGGTCGAGGCAGCGCGCCTGGGTCAGCAGGCCCGCATTGTTGACCAACACATCGATACCACCGTAGCCCTTCACGCATGCCTCGACGCCTGCGCGAGCGCCCTCGCGGCTGCCGACGTCGGCGGTCACCTCGATCACTTCGGCACCGAGATCGCGGCAGGCCGCGGCGCTGCGCGCGAGTTCCACAGCGTTGCGGTCCGAAAGAACCAGGCGCGCGCCGGCGAGCGCGTATGCCCGCGCGATCGCGGCACCGATACCGCTGGCAGCACCAGTGACGACGGCCCGCCTGGTGGAGAGCTGAGAACACGACGGCGAGCTCATTGGGGTGTGCGATGATGGCACCAGTCTTCCTCCAGCAAATGGGGCGCTGACCTCAATCGGGCCAACGCACGGTGAGCCCATCGTCGATGACGATGCTCTGGCCCGTCAGGTAGCTGGCTTCGCTACCGGTCAGGTAGCGCACCAGATCGGCTACCTCAGTTGGCTGCCCGACCCGACCGAGCGGAATCGACCGAGCCGCCTTCTCCAGCCCGTCCGGGCCGAGGGAATGCTGCGCATCCAGCGACTGGGGAGTTTCGATCAGACCTGGAATCACCGCATTGCAACGAATTCCCCGCGGCGCCAGCTCTACCGCGAGCGAGCGGCACAGTCCCAGCACGCCAGCCTTGGCCGCAGCGTAGTGGGCATGCTGCTGCCAGCCGTAGACGCCGCCCGCGATAGAAGATATCGCCACCAGCGAGGCGCCTCGCCCCATGTGGCGGACACAGGCTCGAAAGGTGCGCATCACCCCGGTCAGGTCGACATCGAGCATCTCGTGCCAGCGTTCGTCGCTCATCTCCAACAGCGGTGCACTGCGCAGCAAGCCGGCATTGGCCACGGCAATGTCGAGCCGGCCGAAGCGGTCCAGCGCTGCATCGGCCAGTGCATCCACGGAGCCGCTGTCGGTCACATCCAGAGGCAGCATCAAGCATTCGCCGCCGGCTCGCTCGACCTCGCCCACGGTGACCCGATGATCATGCGGGTCCGCCGGAAAATAGCCGCCGACCACACGCACTCCCTGCCTGGCATAGCCCACCGCCAGCGCCTGGCCGATACCGCTGGCGGCGCCGGTGATCAGGGCAACGACGCTGGTTTCGCCAATCATCGGCTCACTCCTTCACCGAGGCTGCTGGGGTCGACATGGCGTGCCGCCCACATCACGATGCCTGAAAGCAGGCAAGGCAGCGCACCGAACCACAGCGCCGCTTCGTGCCAGCTACCTCCGGCGCTGAGCACGGAGGTGGCGCCGAATCCGGCGAGGATCGCGCCGACCGGTCCCATTGCCCCGATCAGTGCGCCTGCGGTGGCACGAATCGAAGTCGGAAAACTCTCGCTGATGAAGAACAGCGCGGCGGCATAGGGGCCGATGAGAAAGAACAGCCCCAGGCTATAGAGCGCGACGATGGTGGTGAAATCGTCCGGTGCCTGGAGCATCAGGGTGAACACCACGCCCCCCAGCATCCATCCCACCGCGATGACGTTGCGACGACCATAGCGGTCACCGAGCCAACCATGGGTGAGATAACCGAAGTAGCCCACCAGGTTGGAGAGCACCAGGATCAGCAGGGAGTTTTCGAACGAGACTGCGTGCACCTGGGTGATCACCGTGGTACCGAGCACGCTGAACACCTGGATGGCGAACCAGTTGAGCAGGAAGGCACCGCCGAGAACCAGCGTGGCGCGCAGCGAAGGGCCGCGAAACGCTGCGGCGATACCCGCGCCGCGGTGCTGTTCGTAGTCCACCCCATGGGCGTCCGCCAGCGCACGCGCCCGGCTCTCGCCACCCTCCTTACGTAGCCCCGCGATACGCCGGTGGAGTTCGAACTGCGGACTCTCCTTGAGTCTCATCGCAAGTACCGCGATCACCAATGAAGGCAGCGCAGCGAAGATAAAGCTCCCCTGCCAGCCGATGATCGGCATCAGTACCGCGGTCAGCGCCGCAGCCAGCAGTGCGCCGACCGGCCATCCCCCCTGCACCAGGCTGTAGACGAATCCTTTGCGCCGCTGCAGCCGCGGGTCGTCGGTGGAAGCATAGAGCTCGCTCAGGTAGGTGGCGTTGACCGTCTGCTCGGCATAGCCGAGACCTGCGACCGAGCGAATGCCGATCATCGCGCCCTTGCCCCAGCCGCCGGCGATCGCGGTCAGCAACGAGCAGATCGCGGCCCCGCCCACGGTGATCACGATGCCGCTGCGGCGCCCCAGACGGTCGACCACAGGCCCGATCGCGAAGGCGATGACCGCGCCGCCGAGGGCGACCCAAGTCGCGATCTCGGCCTGCTCGGTCTCGTTCCAACCGAAGTGGCGTCCGATCTCCGGCAAGAGCGTACCGAAGAGGATGAAGTCGTATACCGCGAAGACCCAAGCGAAGAACGCGATCCAAGTCGCGAAGCGGATATCCTTGGAAGATAGTCGGTCCGGTGCCCATGGGGCGTGCTCGGCGCTGGGATGAGTCGAAGCATCTTGAGTTGTCATTGTGGCTTGCCTCGTGAAGAAGAGTGGGACGCGGGTCAGCGCTGGCGCGGTCGACGCTGGAGGTAGTCGTCGGCGATCTCGTCCATGGTGACGAAGCGCGCGCCGGCGTGAGCGCGGATGTGCTCGATCAAACGTTCGAGCATCAGCAACACCTGTGGGCGGCCGGAAACGTCGGGATGGATGGTGATCGGGAACACGGCGTAGTCGTACTCGCGATAGACCCAGTCGAACTGGTCGCGCCACATCTCTTCCAACTGGCGTGGATTGACGAAACCATGGCTGTTGGGTGACTTCTTGATGAACATCATCGGCGGCAGGTCGTCGAGGTACCAGTTGGCCGGGATCTCGACTAAATCAGTCTGCTCACCACGCACCAAGGGTTTCATCCAGGTATCCGGATGCTGGCTATAGTCGATCTTGGTCCAGCGATCGCCGACCCGGACGTAATACGGATGGAAGTCGTCGTGCATCAGGCTGTGGTCGTACTTGATCCCCTTCTTCAGCAGCAGTTCGTTGGTCACTCGGCTGAACTCCCACCAAGGCGCGACATAACCGGTGGGCCGTTTGCCCGACAGCTGAGAAATGAGCTCGATCGACCTGTCGAGCACGATTTCTTCCTGCTCGGGAGTCATCGCGATGGGATTTTCGTGGCTGTAGCCATGGATGCCGATTTCATGCCCTGCCTCGGCCACTGCCTTCATCTGCGTGGGAAAGGTTTCAGCCGAATGACCAGGAACGAACCAGGTCGTGCGCAGCTCGTACCTGGCGAACAGCTCGAGCAGGCGCGGCACCCCGACCTCCCCCGCGAACAGCCCGCGCGAAATGTCATCCGGCGAATCTTCCCCGCCGTACGAGCCTAGCCATCCGGCCACCGCATCGACGTCCACGCCGATAGAAACGAATATTTCCTTGGTCATCACTACAGTCCCATTTCCGGTCGGGAGCGGGCGCTGGACGAAGCACCGGACCTCTTCGTCCAGCGAGAAGCAAGCCCGAGCTGGTCGCAAGTTCGCGTCGGCTCCATCGCCAGCCTGTTGTCAGGAACGGCGGCGGAATCCATCGCAGCGGAGACGACACCACAGCCTGAGCATGCATTAATGGATATTTACGAAATAAATACATTTTATTCATGCAGGCAGCATGCCAACATTGGCAGCGCATGTGCTGTCACTGCTGTAAACCGCCGGAATCATGCGGTTATCGACAGCCAACAGCCAAAGAAGACAAAGCACCGATGGTGATCGTTTTTCCAATAAGTACATTTATTCAAAGAAGAGGGCATGCGCACTCCATCGATGCACCACCATGGGGCGAGCAACCGATCATGAACCAGCCCAGCGGCTATGCGATAATCACCGCCCCGCTTCAAACCTACGGATTTAGATGAAAGCGAGCCCCTGTGCAGATGAGCCCCGTGCCACAGCGCGCTACGAGATGATTCGCGATGCGCTGCGGGAGGCGATGCTGGATGGGCGCCTCGCGCCAGGACTCGTGCTGGTCGAGGCCCCCTTGGGGCAGCTGTTCGGCACCAGCAGGGTGCCGGTACGCCAGGCGCTGGCGCTGCTGCACGAAGAAGGTTTGATCCAGCGTTTCGATGGGCGCGGCTACCTAGTCAATCCGCAGCGAGTCGAGCTCGCACCGCTGCGCCTGCCGCTGTCGCGCAAACTGCTCGGCCTCGATCCCGCCGAAGAGTTGATCGACGTCAGGCCGCTCGGCGAACGGATCCTCGACGAGCTCGCCAAACAGGTCGGCAACGCCATCGCATTCGGCCATTACCGCATCGACGAACAGCGTGCCTGTGAATATCTGGGGGTCAGCCGCCACGTGATTCGCGAGACGCTGATGCGTCTGCACGACCGCGGCTTGGTGGAGAAAAGGCCTTATGCGCAATGGCTCGCAGGCCCCCTGACCGCCCAAGCGATCACCGAGGATTACGAATTGCGCGCGCTACTCGAGCCGGAAGCCCTGCGCCAGGGTGCCGCCGAGCTGCCGCGCGAGACGCTGCTCGCGATGCTCGAACGCATTACCACCATTCAGCGCCGTGGCAACGCGACCGGCTGGGAAGAGATCGAACGGCTGGAACAGGACCTTCACGTCATCTGTCTCGGCCGCCCGCGCAATCTGAAGATGTCGAAGCTGATCCGGCAGTGCCAGAACCCAATCAACATCGGCAGAATCTTCGTCGAAGTGCTCAATGCCGGTATCGACCCCAATACCCTGGTCGAGCACCGGCTAGTAATGGAGTCGCTGCTCCACGGCACAGTGGACTCGGCGGTGATCAACCTGCGCGATCACCTGCAACGCGCCCGCGAACGCACACTCAAGCGGATCAAGGTACTCTCGGTACTGCCCGACCCCGACCTGCCGCCTTACCTGGAGCGGCTCAGCTGAGCCAACGGCCTGGGCCATCACTCGCTCATACATGCGCACAGGCCTCGATCAACAGCCGATGCACCCGATCGTCGTTTCCAAGCTCGGGATGGAAGGCGCAGCCGATGGCATGCCCCTGGCGCACCAGCACCGGGTCGTCCCCGCGCCGGGCAAGTACCTCCACGCCCGCGCCGAGACGGGTGATCCTCGGTGCGCGAATGAACACCATCTCGAGCGGCCCGCCGGGCAGGCGAGTCTCGCTGCGCAGCACCTTCGAGTCGCGCTGGCGACCATAGGCGTTACGCGCCACCGTCACATCGAGCGCGCCAAGGCTCGGCTGGTGCGGTTCGACCTCGCGGGCGAGCAGGATCAACCCGGCGCAGGTTCCCAGCGCGGGCCTTGCGGCGACGAACTCGCCCAGCGCCTCGAACAGTCCGTCACGGGCGAGAAATCGCTGCATGGTGGTCGACTCGCCGCCGGGCAGTACGATGGCGTCGAGCCCTTCGAGGTCACGGGTACTACGCACCAGCGGCGCCTCGACACCGAGGCCTGTGAGCACGCGGCGGTGGGCATCGAAGGCGCCCTGGAGCGCGAGCACGCCGATGCGTCGCACGCTCACCAGCCGCGTCCTTGGAACAGCTCGCGATCCTCGAGCGAACTTACCGCGAGGCCCTTCATCGCGCCGTCGCACTCCTCGCAGCAGGCGGCGACCACCTCAGGCTGATCGAAGTGGGTACAGGCGCGGACGATCGCCCGTGCGCGCTGCTCGGCCTCTTCTCGAGGGGCGAAGGTGCGCCCGTCGCTCATGAAGATGCCTGAGCCGACGAATACCGCCTCGGCGCCGAGGCTGCGCATCAGCGCGGCGTCCGCAGGGGTGGCGATGCCGCCGGCGGAGAAGTTCGGCACCGGCAGCCGGCCTTGGGCGGCGACTTGCTGAAGCAGCGAGAACGGCACCCGATGGTCGCGCGCGGCGACGTAGAGCTCGTCTTCGCGCATCCCGGCGAGGTTTCGGATCTCGGCCATGATCTGGCGCATGTGCTTGACCGCGTGCACCACGTCGCCGGTGCCGGCCTCGCCCTTGGTGCGGATCATCGCCGCGCCTTCGTTGATTCGCCGCAGCGCCTCGCCGAGATCGCGCGCACCGCAGACGAAGGGAATCTCGAAGCCGTGCTTGTCGATGTGATGGACTTCGTCCGCCGGGGTCAGCACCTCGCTCTCGTCGATGAAATCGACCCCCAGGCTCGCCAGTACCTCGGCCTCGGCGAAGTGGCCGATGCGCGCTTTGGCCATCACCGGGATCGACACCGCCGCCATGATCGACTTGATCAGCCGCGGATTGGCCATTCGCGCCACCCCGCCCTCGGCGCGGATCTGCGCCGGCACCCGCTCCAGCGCCATCACCGCACAGGCACCAGCGGCTTCGGCGATCTCGGCCTGCTCGACGCTGCAGACGTCCATGATCACGCCGCCCTTAAGCATCTCGGCGAGACCGACCTTGAGTCGCATGCGCTCGGCGCGCTGCTGGTTTTCGGCGGAAGTCGTAAACATCTAATCGTTCTCCTCGGCGGCGATGGCAGGCACACCGCACGAATGGCGGTGAATGCGACGATGGTGGCTGACGCCAGGCCGACGGGACAGGTACAGTGCCAGTACGATTCAACCGAACCGTACTGGTCGCTCGACCAGTACACTCGCCATGGGGAACGCTGCGATGACTTCGACCCATCGAGGAGAGCCGGGCCAGACGCTGGTGGCCCGGGTAATGGCCCAAGTCCGCGAGCGTATCGAAGGCAGGAGCCTCAGCGCCGGCAGCCGGCTGCCGTCGATCCGGGCACAGTCCGAGTCGCTCGGGGTGTCGAAGTCGACCGTGGTCGAGGCCTACGAACGGCTGGTCGCCGAGGGGCTGATCGAAGCGCGGCGCGGCTCAGGGTTCTATGTCGGCGAACAGCTGCCACCGCTACGCCTGAGCGAGGTGGGGCCCAGGCTCGACCGCGAGATCGACCCGGTATGGGTGACGCGTCAATCGCTCGAGGCCGGTGCCGACATGCTCAAGCCGGGCTGCGGCTGGCTACCCGAGGAGTGGATGCCCGAGCGTGAGATCCGCCGCGCACTGCGCGCGCTGTCGCGTCAGGCGCTGGCGCCGCTGACCGCCTACGGCACGCCGCAGGGCTCGCCCTCGCTGCGCCAGCTGCTCTCCCACCGGATCAGCGAACGCGGGGTGATCGCCCCGCCCGAACGGCTGATGCTGACCGAATCCGGCACCCAAGCGGTGGATTTGCTCTGTCGTTTCCTGCTCGAGCCAGGCGACACCGTAGTGGTCGACGATCCCTGCTACTTCAGCTTCCAGGCAATGCTGCGCGCCCACCGCGCCCAGGTCGTCAGCGTGCCCTACACCCCCCAAGGGCCGGATCTGGCCGCGTTCGAGCGTTGCCTGGTCGAGCACCGCCCGAAGCTCTACATCACCAACGCCGCCCTGCACAACCCGACCGGCGCATCGATCTCGTTCGACGTAGCGCACCGACTGCTGCGCCTCGCCGAGCGTTTCGAGCTCAAGATCATCGAGGACGACGTCTTCGCCGACTTCGAGTCTCGCCCCTCTCCCCGGCTCGCCGCGCTCGATGGCCTCGAGCGGGTGATCCACACCGGCAGCTTCTCGAAGACCCTCTCCGCCTCGGTGCGGGTCGGCTACATCGCCGCGCGCGGGGAATGGATCGAGGGGCTGGTCGATTTGAAGCTCGCCACCGCGTTCGAGTCTGGGCACTTCTCCGCCGAGCTGCTGCACACCCTGCTCAGCAACGGCGCCTATCGCAAGCACATGGAAGGGCTGCGCAAGCGGCTTTCGGACTCGATGGGCACAACGCTCGAGCGGCTGCGCCGGCTCGGTATCGAACCATGGCTCGAGCCACGCGGTGGAATGTTCGTCTGGTGCCGGCTGCCGGAGGGTCTCGACGCTGGACGACTGGCCCAGCGAGCATTGCAGCAGCGGGTAGTGCTGGCACCGGGCAACGTCTTCAGTCTGTCGCAGAGCGCCGGGCGCTTCCTGCGCTTCAATGTCGCCCAGTCGCAGTCGCCGAAGATCTATCAGGCGCTGGAGGAAGCGATGGAGGCGCAGCGCCGCGTCTAGCAGGTGCTCAGCCACCGAACGGCGCGAAGCCGAGCCTCACCAGCAGGAGCCCGCCCCACACCAGGGCGGCGAACAGCGCGCTGATCAGTACTGCGGCGGAGCCGAGATCCTTGGCCCTGCCGGAAAGCTCGTGGTACTCGCTGCCGACGCGATCGACCACGGCTTCGATCGCTGAGTTGAGCAACTCGACGATCAGCACCAGCAGCGCGCTGCCGACCAGCAGCAGCCAGTCGGTGAACGAGCGGGCGAGCCAGAAGGTGGCGGGGAACAGCACCACCAGCAGCACCACCTCGAGCCGAAATGCCTCCTCGAAACGCCAGCCGGAGCGCAGGCCGTACCAGGAGTAGCGAGTCGAATGAAGAAGTCGAGTGAAGCCGGTGTTAGCTGATTTCATCCGCGCGATGACCCGTTGCATGAATTGATGAGCGAAACGAACGCCGCGCGCACCTTCGGCCTTGGTCCTAATGCCCGATGGCAAGCGTCGCGAATTTCCGACACCTTGGAATTCCTAGAGGGTGGGATGCCAGAGGGCCCAAGGCCCCACGCAGGCGTCCCGCATACCAGTCAAAAAGCTTACCAGACATCATTCCACGTCGCGCTACCAGGAGATTTACATGCCCCTTGCCCAGACGCACTTTCGCGCCTTGCTCGTCGATGAAACCGCCCCGCGCGTGCGTGTCGAGCAGCTACCGGCCCAGCGACTGCCCGATGCCCCGGTGGTCCTCGCGGTGGAGTACTCGGCGCTCAACTACAAAGACGCCCTCGCGGTCAGCGGCCGCGGCAAGATAGTGCGCCGGTATCCGATGGTGCCGGGTATCGATGCGGCCGGCCGGGTGATCGAATCGACCGATCCGCGCTATCCCGAGGGAAGCCAGGTAGTGGCGACCGGCTGGGGCATCGGCGAGCGCCATTGGGGCGGCTATGCCGAGCGCATGGCCGTCGATCCCGACTGGCTGGTACCGCTGCCCGAGGGGCTCGATGCACGCCGCGCGATGCTGCTCGGCACCGCCGGGCTGACTGCGATGCTCGCGCTGCTCAAGCTTGAGCGCGCCGGGATCGCCGCCGACCAGGGAGCGGTGCTGGTCAGCGGCGCCAGCGGCGGGGTCGGCGCCTGGGCGATCGCCCTGCTCGCAGACGCAGGCTACGAGGTCCATGCGCTCAGCGGCAAACCCGAGCAGCAGGAGTGGCTGCGCGCGCTCGGCGCCACAGAGGTGCTGCCCCGTGAAGGATTCGCCGATGACGTACGCCCGCTCGGATCAGCGCGCTGGGCCGCGGCGGTGGACAACGCCGGTGGCGGGATTCTCAGCGCCATCCTGCCGCAGATCCGCCCCGAGGGTGCGGTCGCGTCGATCGGACTCGCCGCGGGCATGGAACTCGCCACCACCGTGGCCCCCTTCATCCTGCGCGGCGTATCACTGCTCGGGATCAATAGCGTCGAGACCCCGTACGCCCTGCGCCTCGAAGCCTGGGACAGGCTCGCCAGGCTGCCCGCCGCCCGCTTCGCTGAGATCGACGCGGGCACGCTGACGCTCGACCAGCTCGAGCAGGCATCGAACCAGATGATCGAAGGCAAGCTGCATGGCCGCCGCTTGGTCGTCCCTGGCTGATGAGCGCAGGCTGATCGCCACCGGCGCCTTAATCACACATTTTGTTTCGATTTGAATCGAATTCCATAAATACCTATGATGGATCGCTCGTTTCGAAATCCAAGAATCGATGACAACCCCTTGAGCGAGAAAGAAATTCCGTCACCCGAGCCGCGCTGTCGTGCCTCGAGGGGATGACGCATCGATCCAGCAAGGCAATCTGTCATGAGCGACGATCCGCAATCGCAAGACGGGGTCAGGATCAGGGTGCGCAAGCTGAGCAAGGTGTTCGGCAAGCATCCCGACCGCGCCCTGGCGCTGCGCGACCAGGGCCTCGATCGCGCCGCGATCCTCGAGCGCACCGGCGATACCCTTGGCCTGTCCAACATCGATTTCGAGGTCAGAAGCGGCGAGCTGCTGGTGATCATGGGGCTCTCCGGCTCGGGCAAATCGACCCTGATCCGCTGCCTCAACCGCTTGATCGAACCAAGCGAAGGCGAGATCTCGATCGAGGGCGACGAGATCACCCGGATGGACGCCAAGCGCCTGCGCGAGTGCAGGCGTCGCCATTTCTCGATGGTATTCCAGCATTTCGCCCTGTTCCCCCACCGCAGCGTGCTGGCCAACGCCGAGTACGCCCTCGAGATTCGGGGCATGCCCAAAGCCCAGCGCCAGGAGAAGGCGCTCGACGCGCTCAGACGGGTCGGCCTCGAGGAGTGGAAGGACGCCTACCCGCGCCAGCTCTCCGGCGGCATGCAGCAGCGCGTCGGCCTCGCCCGGGCGCTGGCCAGCGACTCGAGCGTGATGCTGATGGACGAGGCGTTCTCCGCCCTCGACCCGCTGATCCGCCGCGACATGCAGCAGGAGCTAGTCGGACTGCAGCGCGAGCTCGACAAGACCATCGTGTTCATTACCCATGACCTCGATGAGGCGCTCAACATCGGCGATCGGATCATCCTGCTCAAGGATGGCGAGATCGTGCAGGTCGGCACGCCCGAAGAGATCCTCACCCGTCCCGCCAACGCCTACGTCGAGCGCTTCGTCGAAGGGGTCGACATGAGCCGAGTGCTGACCGCTCAGGCGGCGATGCGACGCCCCGTGGCCCCGGTCACCCTCGACGACACGCCGGGCGAAGCGCTCGCGCGGATGGACGAGGGCGGTGTCGATACCCTCTACGTGGTCGACGATGAGCGACGGCTCGCCGGCATCCTCGAGCGAGGCGCTGTGGTCCGCGCCTGCGCCGGTGAGGCACCATCGCTGGCGACTTTGATCGAGCGCGAGGTACCGCGCGTGCTGCCCGAAGAACCGCTCCATCACCTCTTCCCGATGTTCAACAAACGCAGCTACCCGATCGCCGTGGTCGATGGCGAGGGCCGGCTTCGCGGTGTTGTGGTGCGCGGCGCGGTACTGGCCCAGCTCGCCGAGGTCGGCCGTGAAGCACCTTCCCCCGAGCCGGTGCCCAGCCTGGCACCGCTCGACGGCCCCTCGGCCACAGGAGTCTCATCATGATCGATGTGCCACGCATCCCTCTCGGCGGTTGGATCGAAGCTGGCCTCGACTTCCTCACCGGCCACTACTCGCATGTCACCCGTGCGATCTCGCGCTTCACCCGCAGCAACATTTCATCGCTCAACGACCTGCTGATGGCGGTGCCGCCCTGGGCGATGATCGTGGTGATCGCCCTGCTCTGCTGGCGGATATCAGGCTACCGGCTGGGTGTCTTCGCGATCCTCGGGCTCTCGCTGATCTGGAACCTAGGTCTCTGGCAGCCGACCATCCAATCGCTGAGCCTGGTGGTGATCGCGACCCTGGTCGCGATCATCATCGCCTTGCCGATCGGAGTGCTCGCCGCGCTCTCGGACGGCTTCAACCGCGTGGTGATGCCGATCCTCGACTTCATGCAGACCATGCCGGCGTTCGTCTACCTGATCCCGGCGATCCCGTTCTTCGGCATCGGCGCGGTGTCGGCGATCTTCGCCACGGTGATCTTCTCGATGCCACCGGCGATCCGCTTCACCGCACTCGGCATCCGACAGGTGCCCACCGAGCTCGCCGAGGCCGCCGACGCCTTCGGCTCCACCCGAATGCAGAAACTGCTCAAGCTGCAGCTGCCCTTGGCACTGCCGACCGTGATGGCGGGCATCAACCAGACCATCATGCTGGCGCTGTCGATGGTGGTGATCGCCGCGATGATCGGCGCCAACGGCCTCGGGGCAGAGGTCTGGAGCGCGATCCAGCGGCTCCAGCCCGGTGCCGGCTTCGAGGCCGGCATCGCGGTAGTGATCCTGGCGATGCTGCTCGACCGCATCACTCAGGCGATGAAGGGGCGCGAAGCCGCGCGATGAAGCCGCGCAATCACAACCAAGAGCAAGGAGCGAAGACAATGCAACTGACCAAGACGCTAGGAACATCGCTGATCGGCGCGCTCAGCGGCCAGGCACTGGCTCAGGACAAGGGCACGGTGAACATCGCCTACGTCGAATGGGCCGACAACATCGCTTCATCCAACGTGCTCAGGGTGGTACTGGAGCAGCAAGGCTACCAGGTCGAGACCACCTCGCTCTCGGCGGCGGCGATGTGGCAGGCGGTAGCGTTCGGAGACGCCGACATGATGACCGCTTGGCTGCCGACCACCCACGCGCAGTACTACAGCCAGCTCGAGGACCAGGTCGAGAACCTGGGTCCGAACTTCGAAGGTACCCGCCTGGGGCTCGTGGTGCCGAGCTACGTCGAGGAGGTGAACTCGATCGAAGACCTTGCCAGCCACGCCGACGAGTTCGAAGACACCATCACCGGCATCGATCCAGGCGCCGGGATCATGAGCATCACCGAGCAGGCGATGGAGGCCTACGGACTCGATGACCTGCAGCTCACCACCGGCAGCGACGCGACCATGACCGCCGCGCTCGGCAGTGCGATCGCCAATCAGCAGCCGATCGTGGTCACCGGCTGGACCCCGCACTGGATGTTCTCGCGCTGGGATCTCAAGTACCTCGAGGACCCGCAGAACGCCTTCGGCGAAGCCGAGCAGATCGACACCGTGGTGCGCGAGGGCCTCGAGGACGACGATCCCGAAGCCTACTGCATCTTCGACAACTTCAGCTGGAGCCCGGATGAGATGGGCGCAATGATGCTGCTCAACGAGCAGCAGGGCAGCGATCCCTATGAAAACGCCAAGCAGTGGGTCGCCGATCACCAGGCACTGGTCGACAGCTGGACCGAAGGCTGCCACCAGGGCTGAGCTGCCCTGGCCCTCGACCATCGAGGTTTGCTCCGACACCCCCGGGCCGTAAGGCCCGGGGTGTTTCGTCCAGGCGCGCCGGACGCCAAGCGGCGGAAAGCCTAAGCTACGACGGCTAACCACCTGCCTCGGGCTTCCGGCGTTGCCGCCGCTTCGCTGGAAGCTCATGTGCCTGGACGTAAGCGGTCAAGAGCAGGATCAGCTGTGCTTCGAGGCAGGCCTCGAACCCGGCCGGGGCAAGCCCTTCGAGCACGGTCCGCACCGGCCCGACGAGGGCGTCCAGCGCGATCACGGCCGCCACGGCGGGATCGTCGAAGTGGGCATCGGGGGCGCTCGCCAGCATCGCCGTGATCGCCTCCACGAGGCGCGCATGCGCTCGAGCGGCCAGCTCGGCGCCGCGGCGCTCCCCCGCGACCGCATAGAGCGCCTTGGATTCCTCGGGATCGCGCAGCTTGGCAGTGAGAAAGGCGGTGACCAGGGCCGCGGCCATCTCGGCAGCCGGCTTGCCCCAATGTTCGCGGCAAACCCGGCAGACGGTGCCAACGGTGTCGTCCAGGTGCTTGTTCAGCACTGCGACGAGCAGCGCGTCGCGGTTTGGATAGTACTGATAGAGGCTACCGACCGACATGCCCGCGCGCTTGGCGACGCGCGTCGTCGTGCAGCGGCTCAGACCCTCCCGGATCAAAACCTGAACGGTGGCGACATGCAGCGCTTCGACGGTGGCTGTGGAACGGGCCTGAACCGGGGATTTCCGCGGCTCTAGCGCCGATGTGCTTGTGCTCATGGAATGCGAATTCAAGAACTGAGAGATCCTTCATATACTGCCCTGGACGCAACTTGGCAAGGGGGAATCGACATGACCAGCATCGATCAGATCGGCACCTTCACGCTCGGCACCCGCACCGTCAAGCGGCTCGGCTACGGCGCCATGCAGCTCGCAGGCCCCGGCGTGTTCGGCCCGCCGAAGGACCACGACGCAGCCTTGGCGGTGCTGCGCGAGGCGGTCGCGCTGGGGGTCGACCATATCGATACCAGCGATTTCTATGGCCCGCATGTCACCAATCAAATCATCCGCGAGGCGTTGCACCCCTATCCCGATGACCTCACCATCGTGACCAAGATTGGCGTGCGGCGCGGCGCGGACTCCGCTTGGCTGCCCGCTTCCTCGGCGAAGGAATTGACCCAGGCGGTGCATGACAATCTGCGCAACCTCGCACTCGACGTGCTGGACGTGGTCAACCTGCGGATCATGTTCAAAGCGGAGGGACCGACCGAGGGCTCGATCGAAGCGCCATTGACGGCTTTGGCCGACTTGCAGCAGCAGGGGCTGGTGCGGCACATCGGCCTGAGCAACGTCACGCCCGCGCAGGTAGCCGAAGCGCGCAGGCTCACCGCCATCGTCTGCGTGCAGAACATGTACAACATCGCCCACCGGCATGACGATGCCCTGATCGACGATCTCGCCCGGGACGGCATCGCCTATGTACCGTTCTTCCCGCTGGGCGGATTCACGCCGCTGCAATCGTCCGCGCTGTCGACCATCGCCGAGCGTCTCGGCGCCACACCGATGCAGGTGGCACTCGCATGGCTGCTGCGCCGGGCACCCAATATCCTGCTGATCCCCGGCACCTCGTCGATCGCGCATCTACGGGAGAATCTCGGCGCAGCCAAGCTCGAGCTACTGGACGAAGAGCTCCCCGCGCTCGACGACATCGCGGCCGCCCGCTAGCGACTATGCTCGGCCAGCCAGTGGCGGAACTCGCGCATCGATAGGTTGAGATGGCGATGCTCGGGGATCAGCAGGGACAGGCCGCCCGGGCTCGGCAGCCGGTCGGGCAATGCGAGCACCAGCTGGCCCTGGCGAATCTCGTGGTCGAACAGGCGGGTCCAGCCCAGGGTCACGCCCTGCCCGGTGAGCGCTGCGTTGATCAGCAGCTGGTAGCTGTTGGCACGCAGGGCGTGCTTCGGCGTGCGCCAGTCGAAATCGAGCAGCTGGTACCAGCGCCGCCAGGTCATCCAATCGTTGTAGTGATCCTCAAGCACCAGTAGTACATGCGCCTCGAGCAGCTCGTTCGAGTCCGTAATCGGCCCCATCTGCTCCAGGTAGTGCGGCGCGCAGAGCGCGGCGATGCTCTCGCTTTCGAACACGGGCTCCACCCTGACCCCGGCAGGCGGCGGCTCGTGCTCGAGCAGGTAATAAAGCCCCAGGTCGAACTCGGCGAGATCCAGCGAGAAAGGATCCTCGACCACCAGCAGACGGATCGCGGTCCCCGGATGCTGGGCGCGAAAGTCCGGCATCAGCCGGGAGAGCCAGAAGGAGGCGATGGTCGGGCTGGCGGCGATGGTCAGCTGGCGTTCATTGGAGGCTCGACGTAGCTCGACCGTGGCCTCGCCGAGCTCGCGCAGCAGACGCTGCACCACCTTGTAGTAGCGCTCCCCCGCCGGCGTCAGGCGAAGCCCTGCGGACTCACGGAAGAACAAGCCACGGCCGAGGTCCTGCTCGAGACGCTTGATCTGCCGGCTCACCGCGCTCTGGGTCAGGTGCAGCTCCTCGGCGGCACGGGTCACGCTGAGATAGCGCGCCGCCGCCTCGAACGCGCTGAGGCAGTTGAGCGGCGGTAGCGGATCGCTGCTCGGCGACATCGGCTTGGACTCCTCGCCTGGAAGGTAGCGCAGGTTAGCACAGTGGTGACTCGTGCCCCGCTGACCGAACTACCGTCGCAAAGCCAGAACGCCGCCGTCCTGATCGGGACGGCGGCGTTCCTATGCGGGCGCCGGTTCAGATTGCGCTGCGGGGGATGGTGGTACGCCAGGTCTTGCGGTGGACTTCGCGCCCGCCTTCACGCGCGACCTGGCTGGCTTCGAGGTGGAAGTTCTCCTCGTCGCAGCTGAGCGCGTAGCGGCTGTCGACCTCGATCGAGAACGCGCCCTCGCCCTCGCGTCGCCCGGCGCTGTAGTGCCAATCGATTTCGGCACGGGTGCGCGAGGCATCGTCGGGATGGCTGATGTAGACCTCCCGGCAGCGCTGGTCGACCTCGAGGCCGTGGTCGAGGAAACGCACCTTGCCCATGTCGTCCTCGATCACCACGCTGACCTCGCCGCTGCCGACGTCTTCGCTGACCGTGCGCTTCGGCGCCGCTGGACGCAGGGCCTCGAGCGCGCAGGGCGTGGCGCTCTCGGCCGGCTCGAAGGGATCGTCGACGTAGCCGAGCTTGGACACCGGCAGTTCGAGCCTGGGCTCGCCGGGCAGCAGGGTAAGATCGGCGCGACGCTTGGGTGACCACACCAGCGGGAAGTTGGCCGAGGAGAGCGAGACCCGAAGCCTGTGCCCCTTGGGCAGCCGGTAGCCGATCATATCGAGGTCGAGACCCACCTTCATCGGTTTGCCCGGCTCGACCGGCGAGATCCGGCTCGGGTCGTCGCGCAGCAGCAGGTTGAGGGTGGCGTAGGTGATCAGCGCGCTCTCGCCACTCGGCGCTACGTCGCACAGCCGCACGTTGAGCTGGCCGCAGTCGGTGGCGCTGGCAAGCTTCAGCTCGACCCTCGGCTGGCCGAGGATATCGAGACCGTCGCGATACGGCGCGGTGTCGAAGGTGAGCGCCAGGCCATCGTCGCGCCGCTGGTCGGTGGGGAAGTCGGCGCCGAACCAGAGCGGAATGTACTCGCCCTGCTGGGCGCCGGCGGTAAGCGGAGAGGCGATCGGGCGCGGCTCGGAGAGACCGGCACCATATTCGCTAAGCCCGGTGTCGGAGAGCAGCAGCGAGCGGCGCTCGATCTCGAGCGACGATGCCGGCCAGCCCGAACATCTCACCCACCGCCCGGGGCGATGGGCGTACTTCGGCGCCGGCGGCAGGCCATCCTGCAGATAGAAAGTCGCCGGAGGCTCGTCCATCACCCCGGTATCGATTCCCTTCAGGTGCTGGTCCCACCAGCGCAGCGCCTCCTGGAGGAAACCGATCGCCGGGCCCGGCACGGCGAAGTGCGGGTACTTGTGCATCCAAGGGCCGATCAGCGCCTTCTTCGGCCCCTTGAGATGCGCCATCATCCGCGGAATCGAGTTCATGTAGGAGTCGGCCCAGCCGCTGACCATCAGCACCGCGGCCTCGACGTCGGCGTAATTCTCGCAGATCGAGCCATGGCGCCAGTACTGGTCGCGGGTCTGGTGGCGCAGCCAGGTGTCGGCGAGCAGCGGCATGCCGTCGAGCCGCGCCTTCCACATCTCGCGCCAGCGCTCGCCGACCAGCAGCGGATCGGGAGCGGCCGAGGAGAAACTCAGCATCGTCGCCGCCCAGGCGAGGTTCTCGAGCAGCATGTTGCCGCCCTTGTAGTGGATGTCGTCGGCGTAGCGGTCGTCGGTGGAACAGAGCGTGACCACCGCCTTGAGCGGTTCGGGCTTGAGCGCTGCGACCTGCAGGCCGTTGAAGCCTCCCCAGGAGATGCCCATCATTCCGAGCTTGCCATCGCACCAGGGCTGGGAGGCGATCCACTCGATCACCTCCAGTGCATCGGCCTGCTCCTGGGGCAGGTACTCGTCGTGCATCAGCCCATCGGACTCACCATTGCCGCGCATATCGACCCGCACGCAGGCATAGCCATGGCCGGCGAACCAAGGGTGGGTCAGCTCGTCACGCACCGCGGTGCCGTCGCGCTTGCGGTACGGCAGGTACTCGAGGATCGCCGGCACCGGATGCTCTTCGGCATCCTCAGGCAGCCAGATCCGCGCCGCCAGCCGCGTGCCGTCGGCCAGCGTGATCAACGTGTGCTCGATCTCGCGCACCCGATGGGGAAACTCAGTCCTCGTCTTCACTTACGCTATCTCCTTGACCACCGATTCAGCGTCTTTCTTTTCCACCGTTTCCGTCTCGATCCGTTCAAGATCGGACGCGTTCTGGATCAGGCGCCAAAGCGAGCCGCTGGCGACCAGGATCATCAGCATTGCCGGCAGCCCACCTAGATTGGAAAGCATCTTCACCCCGCCTACGCCGACGAAACTGACCATCACCCAGGCGACCACCCCGACCGTACAGCCCCAGACGATCTTCATCCGCAGGCCCGCGTTGAGATCAGAATCGGCGGTGAGTCCGCGGGTGCAGAGATTGCCGATCGCGTCGGTGTTGGAGTCGGCAGCGGTGACGTAGGAGATGTAGGCGATGAACAAAAGCATCGGGATCATCAGCCAGGTCAGCGGCAGCTGGCCGAACAGGGCATAGAGCACCTGCTCGACGCCGAGGGTGTTGAGCACGCTGTAGAGGCCGTTCGGCTGCGCCATCGAGGCGTCGAAGTGCAAGGCCGAGCCGGAGAAGATCGAGATCCAGATGATCGCGAACAGCGCCGGGTAGACCAGGTTGACCCTAAGGAACTGGCGCACCGTGTAGCCGCGCGAGATCTTGCCCAGAAAGAGCGCCGTGACCGGTGCCCAGGCGAACCATACCGCCCAGTAGAAGATGCTCCATGAGTGCGACCAGTCGTCCCCGGCGGCGGCGCCGGTGAACAGGCTGAGGCGGAAGAAGCCGTCGAGGTAGGCGCCCAGCGACTCGACCCCGAGGCTCAAGATGAAAAGCGTCGGCCCGCAGAGAAAAACGAACAGCCCCAGCGCGAACAGCAGCCAGGCGTTGAACGAGGAGAGCCTGGCGATGCCCTGGTTGAGTCCCGAAGCGGCGGAGGCGACGAAGGTGATCACGATCACCGCGATCACCAGCGCCAGTCGCATAGGCGTGGTGGTGCCGCCAAGGTACTGGTTCAAGCCACCGACGATGGTCAGGGTTCCGGTGCCCAAGGTCGAGGCCATGCCGGCGACCAGGGCGAACAGCGCCACCGAGTCGATCAACCCACCGAAGCGCCTGACCCCGGGACCGAACAGCGGCTCGAACAGGCTCGAAATCGAGAAACGCATCCGCCGGTTGTAGAACACCAGGGCGAACAGCAACGCAGGCACGGCGTAGATCGCATAGGGCGTGAACGACCAGTGCAGGAACATCGCCGACATCGCGAACAGGCGCGCTTCGGGCGAACCCGGCTCGAGGTGCAGCGATTCGGGCGGTGCATGGAGATGATAGAGCGGCTCGGCGGTGGTCCAGAACAGCACGCCGACCGCGAGCGTGGTGCAAAGCGTGATCGAGAACCAGCGCCAAGGAGTCAACAAAGGTGTCGCTTGGGCGCCGCCGATCCTCACCCGGCCGAGGGGGGATGCGTAGATCACCACCGCGAGCCCCAGCAGGTAGAGGCTGCCGAGGCTGAACAGCCAGGAAAACTTGTCGAGGATGAAATCGTTGATCATCCCGCTCACGGCGAGGAAGCCATCGAGATTGAGGTAGCTCGCGGCAACCGCCGCAAGGAGAACCAGGAAGGTCGGCCAGAACACCAGCGGCCGAATCGAGTGCTTCATCGTCACTCCTCTTTGATTATCGTTGGATGTTGGAAACGCACTCGTCACCGGCGTCCCGACCGGCCGGCCATGCGCGAGAGGTGCTCCATCTAAACGACTCCCGCGCCGTAGCGGCAAACGATCAATGCGCATGACCCCATTCCGCCAGGGAATACCCCTTACGTTGCAACGGTGGAGAACGCAGCGCGCCGACGCCCCTTGTCCAGGGCATCGGCGCGTGAATGACGGCAATCGGAATGACGGCAGGTAATGCCCGTCAGTATCTCTCGATCAGCGGGGTGAGGTCGCTGGAGAGCGCCTCGAGCACATCGGGCCAGACCAGGTAGGGGGTCGCCGCACGGCCGTTGAGCATCACCGCGAAGGCGCCCCAACGCCCGGAAGAGGTGCGGAAGTAACCCGCGATCGCCCGCACTGGCACCGGCTGGTTGAGCGTGCCGGTCTTGACCATCACGCTGCGCTGGAACAGCGGATCGCCGCGACGAATGAACCTCGCCGCGCCGTTGGCCGGAGTCTGCATCGCACTGACGAAGGTGGGGAACAGCTCGGCACGCCGGTACATCGCATCGAGCAGCGCAACCAGCCCGTGGGCGCTGGTGCGGCTGTCCGGCGTAAGCCCGCTGCCGCTGGCGAGGCTCACCGGACCATGACCAGGGACCGTGTCGACGAACCGCTCGAGCGCGGCGGCTCCGCTGGCCAGGCTCGGTGGCTGGCTGGCGGAGAGCCCGATGGTGAGCACGTCGGCCATGAAGTTGTTCGAGTAGTTGAGCATGTCCATCAACGCCATCTGCAGCGGCGGGCTCTCGACCGCGGCGAACTCGCGCGCGCCCGCCGGCGGCGGGGTCGCATCGATGGCGAAGCCCCTCGCCACACGGATCCCGCTCTGGGCGAACAGCATCTCGAGCGTCGCCAGGGTCTGCTGGGCGGGGTCGGAGGCCGAGCGGTAGACCGACTGCGGCCCGTCGGCGATCGAGACCTGCCCGGAAATAGTCAGGGTGTCGCGACCGTTGGCGGTAGTGCGCCGCGCGCTGAGCCGGGTCGGCTGGCCCTCGGCGACGGTCTTTACCTCGCCGCTCACCGTGACCAGCGGCCGAGAACTGAAGCAGCCGCCGACCCGTGCGGAAGCCCCGGGACGCGTCGGCAGCAGTTGCACGCACCAGGCCGCATAGTCGACCGCCAGCGGGGAAAGCCGCGCATCGTAGGAGCTCATCGTCGCATCACGCGCGCTGCAGCGGTCCGCCACCCCGCACGGCTCGGGGCCGAACTGCCACTGAGCGAGCCGCACCCGGCCGTCGATGCGCTCGATACCGCGCGCGGCCAGCTGCTCGACCAGGGTCCAGTAGCGCTCGGTGGTCATCGCCGGATCCCCACCGCTGTCGAGGACCAGATCGCCATGCAGCGTCGCACCGCGCTGCTCGCCGTCGCTGACCATGCGAGTGACGAAGCGATGCTGCGGCCCATAGCGGCCGAGCGCCGCGGCGGCGATGTAGAGCTTGGAGAGAGAAGCCGGGGCAAGCGAGCGTCGCGGGTCGAGCTCGCCGAGCACACGGCCGTCGTCGAGCATGCGCACCTCGGCGCTGATGTCGAAACGGCCTTCGGCCAACGCCTGGAGCGTCGGCAGCCCGGCGGCCTGGACCAGCACCGGTGCGCCAAGGGAGAGACCGAGCAACAGCAACGAGGGAGCCCACGGCGAACGCCGGGCGGTGAAACGGATCAGGCGCAGGAACACTCGGCGACTCCTCTGCAGACGAAAGTGCCGCGCTGGGTCGGGACGAAATCGATGCAAAGCGGCACGTCGGAGTGTACATGAGCCGAGCGACAATGCGATCGACCCGGTTCAACCCAAACGTTGGAGCCCGACACGCAGCCGCCACAGTGCGTGGCCGCTACGCTGGTACTTGGCCTCGAACGGCGTCAGCGCTGCACCTTCGGGCATGAAGCCCTCGACCGTGGGGGCCGACCCGGTGACCAGCCCGACGGCGATGGCGAACTCCTCGACGTAGATCTTCCAGTTGGAGCGAAGCTCCAGCTCGCCACCGAGACCGAGCAGGCTCGGCAAGACCGGGTGCCCGTGCCAGCGCAGCTTGAGCAACCCCGGCTTGGGATAGGGGTTGGGATAGAGCAGGTAATGAGCCCGCGGCGCCCAGCCCGCCTCCAGGGCAAGGCGCCAGAAATCGACCAGGTCGGCGCGAATCAGGCAGGCATTGCCGGGCAGCGGGCCGTGATCGCGATTGATCCGGTCGAGGCTTCGATCGACACCGATCACCAGCGCATCAGGATGGCGCTCGGCGAGCCTGCGGGTGGAAAGTCCCACGCCACAGCCGGAGTCGAGTACCAAGGGGTGTCCCGGCCGCGCGTCCAGCCACGCCTGGGCGCTGGCGAAGGCGACCCTGCTATGCTCGGCGAACGGCCGCTGCCACGGCGTTCGCAGCGCGCGCTCGACGCGCTGGGCAAGACCCTGGTGAGGGCCGTGCTGGGAGCTGTGGATCGGCGTCGAGTCGGCCTGCATCGGCGGAGGGACCTCTTGCGCGGGGCTTGGGACCAGGCCCCGCCGTTGACTGACGAAAGAATCAGAAACACTGTTCGAAATATCGCTCGGCTCGAATGACGGGCTCGCGGCCGCGATGTTATCATCACAACATTACATCCGCGCACCTTCTTGGGGCACCTCGACGCCTCAGGTGCGCGACGTTCGCAATTCACGCGGCACGTCGATGACGCCACGCCAAGGATCTGGACGACGATAGGCTTGGGCCCTGGAAGCAGGCCACTGGCCTCGTCGCCGTCGCTCCAAAGTAGGTGGACCGGCGCCGCGAAGCACGAGTGAGGGTAGCGGCTTGTCACAGTTACCGGTGATCGTCGGTATGGGCGGGGTCAACGCCGCCGGCAGGACTTCAGGGCATCAGGCGTTTCGCCGCACGGTGCTCGACGCGCTGCCGCAGGACGAACGCGAGCGCACTCTGCTGGGGCTGGCCTCGCTGATGGCGTTGGCGAAGCTCGACGACCAGGGCCAGTGGATCGATGCCGAAGACCGGGCACTGACGCCCGCCGAGCTGGTCGAGCGCTACCGCGAACGGATCGTATCCCATACCTTGATCCGCCGGATCGAGCCGCCCACCTACGATGCCCAGGGCATCGTCGCCAATCGTGCCGCCAAGCTCGAGCTAGACGCGCCGCTGAGCTTTCGCCTGCGCCGGCGCGAACTGCCCGAGCAGCTGCCGGCGCAGTGGGAGGTGGTCGAAATCGACGCCCGACACGTCGAAGTCCGCGTGCCCCAGGGCGCGCTCGAGGTGCTGCTCCCCGACCATCGCCAGCCGCTGGTCAACAGTGCAGGCCAGCTGCCGAGCGGCTTCGAGCCGACCTCTTTCTATCGCAGCGTGCATCATCCGCGGGCCTTGGCGATGACCATCTTCGGCGCCTCCGACTGCCTCGGTCAGAGCGGGCTCGAGTGGCAGGAGGTGGCCGACCGCCTGCCCCCCGACCAGGTCGCGGTCTACGCCAGCAACTCCACCGGCCAGCTCGACCGCGAAGGCTGGGGCGGACTGCTGCAGAGCTTCGTCACCGGCAACCGCGCGACCTCGAAGCAGATGCCGCTGGGCTATGGCCAGATGCCCGCCGACTTCCTCAATGCCTACGTGCTCGGCAGCGTCGGCGCCACTGCGGGCCTCCAGGGCGCCTGCGCGACCTTCCTCTACAACCTGCGCATGGCGGTGGATGACATTCGCGCGGGCCGCCGTCGGGTGGCGATGGTCGGCACCGCCGATGCACCGGTCACCGCGGAGGTGATCGAGGGCTTCCGGGTGATGAGCGCGCTGGCCGACGACCAGAGCCTCAAGGCGCTCGACGCGCTGGAGCTCTTGACCGATCAGGATTACCAGCGCGCTTGCCGGCCGTTCGCGCGCAACTGCGGCTTCACCATCGCCGAATCGGCGCAGTTCGTGCTGGTGATGGACGATGCCCTGGCGCTGGAGCTCGGCGCCGAGCTGCTCGGCTCGGTGCCCGAGGTGTTCGTCAATGCCGATGGTTGGAAGCGCTCGATCTCCGCCCCCGGGGTCGGCAACTACGTGACCATGGCCAAGAGCGTCAGCCTCGCCCGCGCGATCCTCGGTGAAGAAGCGGTGCAACGGCGCAGCTTCGTCCACGCCCACGGCACCAGCACGCCGAAGAACCGCACCACCGAATCCCACGTCTTCGACCAGGTCGCCGCGGCTTTCAGTATCGAGCGCTGGCCGATCGCGGCGATCAAGGCCTACATCGGCCATTCACAGGGCAGTGCCGCCGGCGACCAGATCGCCAGCGCCATCGGCACCTTCCATCACCGCCTGATGCCGGGCATCGCGACCCTCGACGAGGTCGCAGACGATGTCTTCGCCGAACGCCTGGTGCTCTCCCGCGAGCATCTCGAACTCGACGCCGATGTCGCCTTCATCAACGCCAAGGGCTTCGGTGGCAACAACGCCAGCGCCCCGCTGCTCTCGCCGCGGGTCACCGAGCGGCTGCTCACCCAGCGCCACGGCGAGGCGGCGATGAGCGCCTGGCGGCGCAAACGCGAGAAGGTCCGCGAGGCCTCCAGCGCCTTCGAACAGCGCTCCCTCGGCGGTCGCTTCGAGCCACGCTATACTTTCGGTGAGGGCGTGCTCGAAGGGCCGGAACTGATGATCGATGACCAGTCGATCAAGCTGCCAGGCTACGCCAAGCCGATCTCGCTCGAGATCGACAACCCCTTCGGCAGCCTCGACTAGCGGTGCGGACGCGGGTTCGACTCCCGCCGCCCGCCCATCGCGCAACGTTCGCCACTGAGCCGCCATGACCACTATCGTCTATCCCGGCACCTTCGATCCGATCACCAATGGCCATATCGACCTGATCGAGCGAGCGGCCCCGCTGTTCGAACGCCTGCTGGTCGCGGTCGCCGCCAGCCCGCGCAAGCGCCCAGCGCTCAGCCTCGAGCAGCGCGTGGCGCTGGCCAGCGAAGTGCTTTCGGGGATCCCCAACGTCGAGGTCATCGGCTTCGACGGCCTGACCACCGACTTCCTCATCGAGCAGGAGGCCCGCGTGCTGCTGCGCGGGCTACGCTCGAGCGCCGACTTCGACTACGAGCTGCAGCTGGCCCAGATCAACCGCATCCAGCTGCCCGGCACCGAGAGCCTGTTCATGGCCCCGGCACCAGAGAACGCCTGTATCTCCTCGACCATCGTCCGCGAAATCGCCCGCCTGCACGGCGACGTCTCGCGCCTCGTTCCCGCCGCCGTAGCCCAGGCGCTGAGCGTACGTTTCGCCGACGAGGCCGCGGAGCGCGGCGAGTGATCGACATGCACAGGCCAGGGGGTGATCAGCCATGTCATTGATGATTACCGACGAATGCATCAACTGCGACGTCTGCGAGCCGGAGTGCCCCAACGGCGCGATCTCGCCAGGCGAGGAGATCTACGTCATCGATCCGGGCCTGTGCACCGAATGCGTCGGCCACTTCGACGAACCCCAGTGCCAGCAGGTCTGCCCGGTCGACTGCATCCCCCACGACCCCCAGCACGCCGAGAGCCAAGACCAGCTCTACGCCAAGTACCAGCTGATCGTCTCCAGCGTGGGCTAACGGGCGAAAGGCGCGCTCCTATCCTCGCCATTCATCCATCGACCTTCATCCAGCTCTATCATCTTCACCGCTCGATCGGCGGTCAGCGGTTCGAACAGCCAGGTGAGTGCACCAACGGCTAGGGAGCCAGCGGACAGCCCGGCCTCGTACCGGGGCCAATCCGGGTGATCCGCCGCGTCGAACGAAATAGTGACGGCGATCTGCTCGTAATCTGCAGGCGCTCCGATGGTCGTGGCGGCCCGACATGCCTTGGACGAGATAACACGTCAAAGATACTTGGTGATGGTCTTGAACTCGTCGATCGGCCCTCGTTGGCTACGGGGCAAAGAGCCGACCACATCCTCGAGGCAGTGATCGAGGTGATCCTGGATCAGCGTCCGCTTGGCCTGCGTGATCGCCCTCTCGACGGCGAAAAGCTGCTGGGCGATATCGACACAGTTGCGCCCGCTTTCGATCATCTGCAACACGCTGCGCAAATGACCTTCGGCGCGTTTCAGGCGCTTGGAGATCGCCTCGTGATGGTGGTGCGGGGCGTGGCTATGAGGACTGGAACTGCTGTCGGCTTCGCTCATGGAGGGGTATGCATCCGGCGGAATCGAGCCGTCGCTGCGGCTCAGGCTAAGGGAGTCGCGATGAGCCATATGAGTCACTCGACCCGGGAATGGAGCTACAGGTGGCGTCAGTGAACTTGGAGAACTGGGGCGGGTGGAACACGCTTCATCCACGCCCCCATTCAGTTGCGCCTGGACTCACGCTAGAGTGAGCCGATCCTCACCCAAGAGGGTTTTGAAAGCTCATATGATCGATGATCGAATGAGCATTTTTCCCATAGCGAAAGGCATGGATTTTCCTCCCGGAGATAACAACAACGAATGAATATCCACGACAGCTTCTATATCGATGGTGAATGGCGCAAGGCTCGCTCCTCGCAGACCACCGAGGTGATCGATCCGGCGACCGAACGGCCGATCGCAAGGATCGCGCTGGGCAACGAAGAAGACGTCGACCGAGCGGTCACCGCGGCGCGCAACGCCTTCCCCACCTTTTCCCAGTGGAGCCGCGAGCAGCGCCTGGCGCTGCTCGAACGCATCCTGGTCGAGTATCGCGCGCGGCGCGAGGAGCTGGCGCTGCGGGTCAGTGAAGAGATGGGCGCTCCGCTCGGCTTCGCCCTCGAGTGGCAGGTCGGCATCGGCGAGGCCCACATCACGCGCATGATCGAAGTATTGAAGCACTATGAGTTCGAGTCATCGCGCGGCTCGACGCTGGTGGTCAAGGAGCCCGTCGGCGTGGTGGCGCTGATCACGCCCTGGAACTGGCCGTTGAACCAGATCACCTGCAAGGTGATGCCGGCACTGGCGGCAGGCTGCACCATGGTGCTGAAACCGAGCGAGATCGCCCCGCTGGATGCACTGGTGTTCGCCGAGATCCTCGATAGCGCGGGCGTCCCGGCCGGGGTCTTCAACTTGGTCAATGGCACCGGCGTCGAGGTCGGCGAAGCGCTCTCCCGCCATCCCGAAGTCGACATGGTCTCGTTCACCGGATCGACCCGGGCGGGCGTCGCGGTGGCCAAGGCGGGCGCGGATACGGTGAAGCGGATTCACCAGGAGCTGGGCGGAAAATCGGCCAATATCCTGCTTCCCGACCTGACCAGCGAGGCGGGGCTCGAACGCGCGGTCAGGCAAGGAGTGCTGTCGTGCTTTTCCAACACCGGGCAGTCCTGCAACGCGCCCACGCGGATGCTGGTACCGCGCCAGCACTACCAGGAAGCGGTCGGCTATGCCGTAGAGGCCGCCGCCGGGGTGAAGGTCGGCTCGCCCAAGGCTTCCGATACCTCCATCGGCCCTTTGATCAGCGCACTACAGTTCGAACGGGTCCAGTCGTGGATCGCCTGTGGGATCGAAGAAGGCGCGACGGTGGCGATCGGCGGCTTGGGTAAACCCCAGGGACTCGAGCAGGGCTACTACGTCAAACCCACCATCTTCACCGAAGTCACCGCCGGGATGCGCATCGCGCAGGAAGAGATATTCGGCCCGGTGCTGGTGATGATCGCCTATGAAGACGTCGAGCACGCCGTCGCCTTGGCCAATGATTCACCGTACGGACTGGCCGCCTATGTGCAGTCGAACGACCTGGACAGCGCACGTAGCGTCGCCCGGCGGCTGCGGGCAGGGACGGTTGCGATCAACTACCCCGCCTGGGACTCAGCAGCGCCCTTCGGTGGCTACAAACGCTCCGGCAATGGCCGGGAATACGCTGACTTCGGCCTCGATGAGTTCCTCGAGATCAAGGGCATCACCGGCTACGCAAGCGCGCAGTGATGAGCCGCGCGCTCTGAACGATCACAGCCTGGATATCTTGCCCATATCGCCGACGAGCGGCGATCTCACCACGAGCCCATGATGAAAGACAACGATCGGTTCGGCATCAACAATCTCTATCGTCAAACAGCGATCGCGCCCCCCGAAAGCCCGCAGCTCGACCAAGACGTCAGCGCCGATGTGGTCATCGTCGGCGGCGGATACACGGGCCTGTCGACGGCGCTGCATCTCGCCGAAGCCGGGCTCTCCTGCGTGCTGCTCGAAGCCCATGACATCGGCCATGGCTGCTCGGGCCGCAACGGCGGGCAGGTCAACCCGGGGCTTAAATGGGCCCCCGACCAGGTCGAGCGGGACTTCGGCCCCGAACTCGGCAAACGGATGGTCGAGCTCTCCTACGCGGCGCCAGCCGAGGTCTTCGATCTGGTCGAGAAGCACCAGATCGACTGCGCTCCCCGGCGCACCGGCACCATCCGGGCGGCGGTGGACAGCGCCGGGCTGCGCGACATCCAGTCGCTGGCGGCTCAGTGCATCCGCCGCGACATGCCGGTCGAGCTGGTCTCGGCCGAGGGTATGCGACAGCTCACCGGTACCGGGCGCTATCTGGGTGGGATGCTCGATCACCGCGGTGGCCATCTCAACCCGCTGGGATACGCCCGGGGCCTCGCCCGCGCCGCGACCCTCGCCGGCGCGCGCTTGCACGGCCAGAGCGCGGCGCAGTCGATCGAGCGCCAGGGAACGGGCTGGGTGGTGCGCACCGCCAAGGCCAGCGTCAAGGCCGCCCAGGTGGTGGTGGGCACCAATGGCTACACCGGGGATCTATGGCCCAAGCTCAAGCGTACCATCGCGCCGATCTACACCTATGTGACCGCGAGTGAACCGTTGCCGGATGAGATCCTGCGCACGCTGATGCCATCCGGCGCGGCGCTTTATGAGTCCGCCTGGGACGTGGTGTACTACCGCGTCGATGATGGCGGGCGCTTGGTGATGGGTGGACGCGGGCCCCAGCGCGACGCCACCAGCCTCGATGACTACGCCCACCTGATCCGCTACGCGGAGAGACTCTGGCCCCAGCTCGAGGGGGTCTCCTGGCCCTGGCACTGGTACGGCCAGGTGGCGATCACCGAGGACCACTACCCGCATTGGACCGAGCCCGAGCCCGGCGCCAAGCTGATGCTGGGCTACAACGGCCGCGGCATCGCGATGGCCACCGTGGCCGGCAGGCTGATCAGTCGGCGGATCGTCTCGAACGGGAGTGACGAGCAGGACTTTCCGATTCGCACCCGGCTCAAGCCGATGCCTTTCCAGCCGTTCTGGCGCGTGGGCGCCGAAGCGCGGATGCTGCTCGGCCGCGCGGGCGACCTGTTCAAGCACTGAAACATCAAGGTCCGTGCCTGGCCATGCGCCAGGCACGGGGCCTTCACACCACCAAGAGGAAATCGTCCACCGCCCAGTGCAACCTGGCGAGCTCGCCGGGTGCCAGGGTCTGCGTACCGCTGCGGTGCGGCTGCGATACGGTCAGCGAACAGCCGTCGACCTCCACGCTGTAGCGCAGGCTTTCGCCCAGGAACAGGGCGGAAGTGACCGTCCCTTCGAGCTGGCCCCCAGTGGCATCGAGCGCATCGGATGCTGCGGTGAGATGGATCTTCTCCGGGCGCAGCACGCACTGCGCCGGACCCCGCCTCGAGCCGTCGCCGCCGCGTGCGGTGAAGGTACGATCGAACATTCGCACATCGTAGTACCCCGCTGCCGCGGCGCCGACCACCTCAACGCCGAGGAAGTTGGCCTCGCCGATGAACGATGCGGCGAACCGGCTGCATGGACGGTCGTAGAGATCGCGGGGGCTACCGATCTGCTCTATCTTGCCGTCGTTCAACAGCGCCACGCGGTCCGACATCACCAGTGCTTCACGCTGGTCGTGGGTCACGTAGATGAAGGTGATGCCCAAGCGCTCGTGCAGGCTCTTGATCTCCAGCTGCATCGCTTCGCGCAGCTGCTTGTCGAGCGCGCTCAATGGCTCGTCCATGAGCAGCACCGGGGGGTCGAAGACCACCGCGCGCGCGATCGCCACACGCTGCTGCTGCCCTCCCGAAAGCTGCTGTGGATAGCGGTTCTCGAAGCCCGACAGCTGCACCAGGTCGAGCATCTTGCTGACTTTGTCGCGGATGACCGCTTTGGAGGTACGCGTCTGGCGCAGCGAGAAGCCGATGTTCTCGGCCACGGTCATATGCGGAAAGAGCGCGTAGTTCTGAAACACCATGCCGATGCCGCGCCGCTCCGGCGGGAGCAGCGTGACGTCGCAGTCATCGATGAGTATCCGGCCGCCGCTGACCTGCTCGAATCCTGCCAGCATCATCAGAAGCGTCGACTTCCCCGAGCCGGACGGACCGAGCAGGCTGATGAACTCTCCTTGCTGGACATCCAGGTCGAGCCGTTCGATCGCCACGCTCGAACCATAGCGCTTGTGGATACCCTCGAACTTGATCGCCGCTCCAGCGCGCTTGCCCGTCACCTCGGTGATACCTGCCCGCTGCATGCCGGCCCCCTTCTCTTGTACTTTTCTCGATCCGGTCGAAAGATGATCCCGCGCAAGGCCCGCCGCCCTTGGCGGCAGGCCTTGCGCACGGTACGTACGCTGCTCAGCTGAGGATGAACCTGGCCCAGCGGCTCGAGAGCTCGTCGTAGCTTTGCGACCACCAGACGTCGTCGTAGGGAATCAGCTCATCGATGTACTCGCTCGAGGTCGGCAGCATCTTGAGCCGCTCCGCCGGCAGCAGCGCCTCGGCGCCATCGTTGATGAAGCCATAGGAGATCAGCGAGGAGAGCCGCGCCTGCGGTGCCGCCATGCTCATGAACGCCGAGAGTTTCAACGCATTCTCACGGTTGGGAGCGTTCTTCAGGATCGCCCAGCAATCGTTACGCAGCAGCTGGTTGCGCCAGATGATCTCGATCGGCGCGCCCGCGCGCTGGGCGGCATCGATGCGTCCGTTCCAGGCCGTGGCCATCACCACCTCGTCGTCGCTGAGCAGCTGGGCGGGAATCGCCCCCGCCTCCCACCACCTGACCACCTCGGGCTTGATCTTCTCGAGGCTGGCGAAGGCCTTGTCCATGTCGATGGGATAGACCTCGGAGGGAGGTACACCCGCCGCCATCAGGGCGATCTCCAGGTCGGGGCTCAGCCCGCCGCCGCCGGACTGCAGCGACCTGGGGCCTGGGAAGTTCTCGGTATCCCAGAGATCCTCGGCGCTGGCGGGTGGCGTATCGAAGGCGTCCGGGCGGAAAGCGATGATCTGGGCATAGGGAAGCATCAGGAAATAGTGCTTCTTCAGATAGTGCTCGGGGATGTTGGCGGTATCGAACAGGGAGTAGTCGAACTCCTCGAAATAATCGCCCTTGGTCTGGAGGTTGAGCACCGATGCGCCTTCGAACTCGCACAGGTCGTACTCGTAATTGCCAGTGTCGACCATCGCCCGGATCTTGGCCGAATCCGGCCCCTCGCTTTCGATCACGCGGATCCCGGTCAGCTCGGTGAAGGGCTGCAGATAGGCCCTGCGCTGAGCCTCCTGCAGTGCGCCGCCGTAGGAGCAATAGCGGACTTCGCCGCTGCCCTTGAGCGCGTCGGGCACCGTGGTGATCTCCGGCAGCGTCACCTCCTGCGCCAGGGCAGGGAGCGCGAACATGCTGGTCATCTGGGTCGCGGCCGCGGTGGTCAGGCCGAGCTTGGCCGCCGCACCGATGAACTGACGACGGGTGAAGTCGGCGACGTGGGGCGGCTGCGACGACATCAGTGCAAAGAGCCGGTTGATGATGCGGAGTCTGGCATCGGACATCTGGACATCCTCGTTGTGGTTGTTGTTCGACCGATGATCGCCGAGCGGCCTCGGTGGTCAGGTGCGTTCCTGCTCCCGGGTGCGCAGGCGTTCCGTGCGCCGCCTGAGCAGCTCGGCGACGATCATCAAGCCAAGGGTGACGACGATCAGCAGGCTGGAGGCGGCGGCGATGGTGGGTTCCAACTGGTAGCGGATCTGGTCCCACATCCGCCGCGGCAGGGTGACCGCGTCCGAGCCAGAGACGAACAGTGCGATCAGCAGCTCATCGAAGGAGGTGGCGAAGGCGAAGACCCCGCCCGCCAGGACGCCTGGACGAATCAGCGGGAAAGTGACCTGGCGAAACGCCGCGAAAGGCGAAGCGCCCAGGTTGCGCGCGGCCTGCTCGAGGCGCGGATCCACCCCGCTGAGCGCGTTGGCGACGGTGATCACCACGAAGGGGACCGCCAGGCAGGTATGGCCGATGACTAGCGCAATCGGATTACCGATCAGCCGATAGTCGGCATAGGTGTAGTAGAGCCCGATCGCGACGATGATCCCCGGAACGATGATCGGCGAGAGGATCATCGCCGCCACCAGCCGACGCCCGGGAAAGCGGCCGCGCATCAGGCCTATCGCGCCGGGAATCCCCAGCGCCAGCGACAACAGCGTCACCGCGACGGCGACACCGACGCTCATGGTGGCGGCGCTGGTCCAGGCATAGGAGGAGAAGAACTCCTGGTACCACTGCAGGCTGAGACCCGGAGGAGGAAAGCGCAGGAACCGCGCCGAAGAGAACGACAAGATGATGACGATCACCATCGGTGCGATCAGGAAGGCCAGAATCAACGCCGATACGAGCCCGAGGGAAAAGCCTGCCAAGCGTCTCATCTATCGCCTCATCAACGGGTTGAGCGCAACGATACGGGCGAACAGCGCGCAGATCACAAGCACCGCCGCCAGCACCACCACCGCCATCGCCGCGGCGATGTTCCAGTTGAATCCGCGCACCTGCGTCTCGATCAGCTGGGCGATCATCATGTCCCGCGGCCCGCCCACCAGGGCGGGGGTGATGTAGAAGCCGATCGACAGGGTGAAGACCAGCACCGCACCGGCGGCGACACCCGGCATGGACAGCGGCAAGGTGACTTGGCGAAAGCTGGCGAAAGGACCCGCGCCCAAGCCTTTGGCGGCGTCGACCAGACGCCAGTCGAAGGACTTGAGCGTGGCGTAGAGCGGCAGCACGACGAAGGGCAGCAGCACATGGACCATCGCGATGTAGACCGCCGTGCGCGTGTTGAGCAGCTGCATCGGGCGCTCGAGCAGGCCGATGTTGACCAGCGTATCGTTGATCACTCCCCGCCTGCCCAACAGCACCATCCACGCGTAGGTGCGAACCAGGATCGAGGTCCAGAACGGCATCAGCACCAGCAGCAGCAGGATGTTGGCGACGCTGGTCCTGGTCCGGGCGATGAAGTAAGCCAGTGGATATCCGAGCAGCAGGCAGAGCACGGTGGTGATCAGGCTGATCGTCATGGTGATCTGCATCACCCGCCAGAAGGCGCCGTCGGAGAGCACTGCTCTGAACGCCGATAGCGACCAGCCTTCGCCACTCTCCAGCGAACGCAGCAGCATGCTGAACACCGGGGTTAGGTAGAAGAGCGCGATGAAGGCGATCAGCGGCAGGATCAGCAGCGCCGTGCGGTCGAACCGCAAGACGGCCCTGCCGCGACGCCGGGATGAGTGCTTGGTCAAGGCCATCGTCACGAAGTTGTCCTTATTGGAATTTTGGCCGTGAGGGTCTGCACCAGCGAGATCCTGCGATGGATGTCGCGTGGCTGCTTGCTAACTGATACCGGAGTCTCGAGTTTTTGTAAAGAGTGAAATTATTGGTATGAAATTTCACGAAAGAGAAAACAGGCAGTGATCGAAGGACCAGCCCTTGCGCGCCCATAGCTCGGATGCAGGCGCCCGGACGCAGCGCAAGGAGGCAGGTAAAGCGGCGCGCAGGGCGCGAGGAAAACGAGCGAGCCGGCGACTCCCGCGCCGGCTCGGGTCAGTAAGAGGCGGGGCTCGCCACCCAGATCATCTCCGCGTTCTCATCGCCGACGCACCAGAAACGAATCATGCAGGTGGCGGGAAAGGCGAAGGAGTCGCCCGCCTCGAGGCGATAAGGCTTGGCATCGACCTCGAGCATCACCGTCCCCGACAGCACGGTGCCGCATTTGAATCCCTGAGGATGGTTGTAGGGGGTATCGCCCGTGCTACCACCGGGCTTGAGCGTCATCCGGCACATCTGGATCCCGGTGCAGGCGTCCGGCGTCAGCAGCTCCTTGACCGTTCTCTTCTCGCCGAGATCGAGAATCCGGCGCCGGCGATGACGCACGACGATGCCATCGTCGGGGTCGTCCTGCGAGGTTCCCGCATCGTCGAACAGCCATGCCACCGGCATCTCCAGCGCCGCGCAGATCGCCGTCATCGAGTTGATCGATGGCATGGTCAGGCCACGTTCGATCTGGCTGAGCTGGCCGATGGAGATGCCAGCGAGGCTGGAAACCTCCTGCAGCGACATGTTGCGCACCTTGCGGCGCAGTCGCAGTCGCATGCCGAGCCCGCCCTTGCTGTCCTTTTCCTGCGCCGGCAGGCGCTGAGTTGCGCGCATCGTCTTCCCTTTCTGATATTTTTCTGATACTAAAATAATAGAACAATAATTTCAATCAGATGGAAACCACCATCCGGCCAGCGAATGAAGCCTGAGCCACCGATACCAGCGTCAGCTCCCAATGCGGCCGTCGGCATACGACGAGCGCAGCGGCCTGGCTGAATCACCATACCGAGCGTCAGGGCCACCCTCCCTTCCCTTGCATGCACAGGTGATGGGGCAAAGATACAGGAACCGATGATGTCACCGATTGACCTTCCCTTCGATCTCGAGCGGATGCTGAGCGGACTCAAGACCTGGGTCGAGTGCGAAAGCCCCACCACCGACGCCGCCGCGGTGGACCGGATGATGGACCTGGCCAGCTACGACCTCGCAGCCGCCGGCGCGAGTATCGAGCGCATCCCCGGACGCAAGGGGTTCGGCGGTTCGGTCAGGGCACGCTTCCCGCACCGCAATCCCGGCGCCCCCGGGATACTGGTGGCGGGCCACCTGGATACCGTCCATCCCCTCGGCACGCTGGACAAACTGCCCTTCAGGCGCGAGGGAGCGCTGTGCTACGGCCCCGGGATCATGGACATGAAGGGCGGCAACTACGCCAGCCTGGAAGCCATGAAGCAGCTCCTGCGGGCGGGCATCGAGACGCCGCTGCCGGTGACTTTCCTCTTCACCCCAGACGAAGAGTTCGGCACCCCCTCGACCCGCGAGCTGATCGAGACCGAAGCGGCCAAGCACCGCTACGTGCTGATTCCCGAGCCTGCGATGCCCGACGGAGGCGTGATCACCGGCCGCTACGCGATCGCCCGGTTCGGCCTGCAAACCCGCGGACGCCCGAGCCATGCCGGCTCGCTGCTGGCCGAGGGCCGCTCCGCCATCGCGGAGATGGCTCGCCGGCTGCTGCAGATAGAGGCGATGACCTCCGAGGACTGCACTTTCAGCGTCGGCGTGATCCGCGCGGGGCAGTGGGTCAACTGCGTGTCCTCGAGCTGCGATGCCGGGGCCTTGAGCATGGCCAAGCGGCAGTCCGACCTCGAGCGGGGAGTGCGCATGATGCTCGAGCTGTCGGGAGAGGCCAATGGCGTCGAATTCGAGGTGACCAGGGGGGTGACCCGGCCGGTCTGGGAACCCTCTCCCGAGACCATGGCGCTGTTCGACGTGGCCCGGGAAGTTGCGGGCGAAATCGGCTTCGAGATCACCGCCAACAGCGTCGGCGGCGGCTCGGACGGGAACTTCACCGGCGCGATGGGCATTCCCACCCTGGACGGGCTGGGCGTTCGCGGCGAGGGACTGCACACCCTGAACGAGCACATCGAGGTAGAGAGCCTGATCGAGCGTGCGCGCCTGATGGCCGGGCTACTGACCCGGCTGCGTTGAAGCCGACGAGAGGCGAGCGCCAGAACCCTCCAGCGTCTAGAATGCCCTGCACTGAATTGACGATGCGTCCCGCTCGCTGACCGCTATGGGTCGGGGAGCGGGCGCCTCGGCCGCTATCGATCCAGAGGTATTCTTGGCGCGTCCTTCTCCTTCATCCTCCACCGCTGCGGCCTCCTCCCCCTCGGTCTGGCGTCTGGCCTGGCCGATCATCCTCTCCAACGTCAGCGTGCCGCTGCTCGGGCTGATCGGCACCGCAGTGATCGGCCACCTGCCGGATGCGCGCTACCTTGGTGCGGTGACCCTCGGCACCACGCTGTTCAGCCTGCTGTTCTGGGCCTTCGGCTTCCTGCGCATGGGCACCACCGGACTGACCTCCCAGGCTCATGGGCGCTCGGACGCCGCTTCGGTGCGCGCGCTGCTGCTGCAGTCGCTGGCGCTGGCGGCGTCGATCGGCATGGTGCTGATCGTGCTTTCGCCCTGGTTGATCCCATTCGCTCTGGGATTGATCGGCGGCGAGCCCGAGGTCCAGGCGCTGGCGGCGGAGTATGCGCGAATCAGGATCTTCTCGGCGCCGGCGGTGCTGGCCAACTATGTGGTGATCGGCTGGTTCCTCGGCCAGCAGAATGCCAGGGCGACGCTGATCCTGATGGTCTTCGGCAACCTGCTCAACATCGCTCTGACCCTGGCGCTGGTGCTCGGCGTCGGGCTCAAGAGCGACGGGGTCGCCTGGGCGGCCCTGGTGGCCGACCATGCCACCCTCGCGCTGGCGGCGTGGCTGGTCCGCTCGCGCGGCCGCGAGCTGGCTGGGCGTTTCACGCTTGCGGCGCTGCGCGGACTGGCCGGCTACGCCGCGCTGTTCCAGGTCAACCGGCACCTTTTCGTACGCACCCTGTGCCTGCTCTTCGCTACCGCGTTCTTCACCTCGCGCGGGGCCGAGGCGGGCACCACCGTGCTCGCCGCCAATGCGGTACTGATGCAGTTCGTGATGCTGACCTCGTTCGCCCTCGATGGCTTCGCCCAGGCCGCCGAAGCGCTCACCGGGCGCGCGGTGGGGGCACGCCGGTTCGACCAGTTCGCCGCTGCGGTACGCGCCTGCGCGCGCTTCTCGCTGTACACCGCGATCGCTGCGGCGGCATCGTTCGCGCTGGCCGGGCCGTGGATGATCGACCTGCTCACCGGCATCGAAGAGGTGCGTGCGACCGCGCGCGACTACCTGCCCTGGCTTACGCTGATGCCGCTGATCGCGGTGTGGAGCTACCTGCTCGACGGAGTCTTCATCGGCGCCACCGAAACCAAGGCGATGCGCGATACTCTACTGCTGTCGCTGGCGATCTACCTGCCGAGCTGGTACCTGTTGCAGGGTTTCGGCAATCATGGGCTGTGGCTCGCCTTCAGCCTGTTCACCCTGACCCGCTCGGTGAGCCTCGGCGCGATCTACCTGCGCAGGCGCAAGGGCGCCTGGCGCGACAGCGCTTGAATCCAATTCTCAAGGAAGAGGCACGCGCCCATGCAGCCCCCCGATCCCTACCGCCGCGGCTATGATCCCGCCCTGGGCGAGCGAGCACGCAAGCGTTTCAAGGCCTACCAGCCCCCGCCGGTCAGCCCGGCCCGCGCGCGCTTCCACGATTTGTGGGACGCGATCATCATCGTTGTGGTCTGCCTGAGCCTGGGCCTGATCCTGTTCGATACGCTCTACCGCTGGACCGCGCTGCCGGCGCTTTTGGCGACCGCCTCTCCTTCGCTGAACGCAGCGGGTGGATGGCTCTCGGCCAACGCCACCCGCATCGATCTGATCTTCGTCGCCATCTTCGTCATCGACCTGATCGGCGGCTGGACCATGGCGATCATCGAGCGGCGTTACCACCGCTGGTTCTTCTACCCCTTCGTGCACTGGTACGACGTGCTCGGCAGCCTGCCGATCGCGGGCCTGCGCTTTTTGCGCATACTGCGCGTGATCGGCCTGGTCGCGCGACTGCAAAGGCGCGGCGTGATCGAGATCCGCGACTGGCGGATCTATCGCTTCTTCAACAAGTACTACCAGGTCGCGCTCGAGGAGCTTGCCGATCGCGTCGCGATCAAGCTGATGACCAGCGCCCAGGAGGAGATCCGCCTCGGCGATAGTCTACCCAGGCGGATGGTCGACGAAGTGCTCGCGCCACGCCGCGATGTGCTGGTGGGGTTGATCAGCGAGCGGCTGAACGGGCTGGTCGCCTTCGCCCGCGACCGGCATCGCGGCGACCTGGAGCGCTACCTGATCTCGAGCACCCGCAAGGTACTCGACGAGAACCCGCGCCTGCGCACGCTCAAGGCCCTGCCATTCGGCGACCATATGGCGCGCAGCCTCGAAAGCAGCCTGATCGATGTGATCCAACGGCTGGTGCGGGATTCCAACCAGGCGCTGTCGTCGGATCAGTTCCAGCAGGCCACCGAACGGCTGGTCGGCGACGTCTTCGATCGCGCGCTCGCAGACCCCGCGCTCAGCGACGGCCGGCTGGAGGAGACCCTGATCGACGTGCTCGAAGTGCTCAAGGACGAGATCCAGCTCCAGCGCTGGAAAGAGCGCTACGGCTGATCGATCAAAGCGGCTCGAGCGGCAGCTCCTGCGGGGTCTCGAGCTGGGCCACCAGGCGGTCGAGGGCGTGAGCCAGCGTCTCGCGGTCGCGCGCGGCTCCCAGGCACAGCCGCACCGCCTGGGGCGCCGGTGAGTGGCCGATGCAGAACGGCTCGCTGGGGGTGAACAGGATCCGCTCGGCGGCGAGCCGCTCGAGCAGCGGGCCGGCGCGCTGGTCCAGCGGCAGGGTGAGCCAGAGGAAGGTCGAACCGCGCTGGCCGCGCGGCGAGTAGCCGGCCAGGCGCTCGACGGCTAGATCGTAGCGCGCCTCGAGCTCGGCATTTTGCCATTCGAGCATCCGCGCGGCGTCACCGCTTTCGATCCAGGCACAGACCAGCGCACTCATCAACGGCGGTGTCATCCAGCTCTGCGCCCGCAGCGCCCCGCGCAGGCGGGTCGCCGCCTGGTCGGGCATCCGCATCACGCCCTGGCGCAGGCCACCGCCGAATATCTTCGAAAACGAGAACAGGTAGAGCGTACGCTCGGGAGCGAGACGGTAGAGCGGCGAGCCCCTGAGCGCCTGGGGCAGATAGAGCACCCCATCCTCGAGCAGCCACCAATCGTGACGCCGCGCCGCCTCCACCAGATGGCAGCGGCGCGCCTCGGACATCCAGCGTCCGGTCGGATTGTGCTGATCGGGCATCACATAGATCAGCTTCAGCGGCTGCTGGGCGTGGAGCCGCTCGAGCGCCGCCACGTCGATGCCCTGCGCGTCCTCCCCCACCCCGAGCGCCTTGACCCCGAGCTGGCGCGCGGCGCCCTGGAAGCCAGGGTAGGTCAGCTCGCAGCTGGCCGCCCGCTCGCCCGCGCGCAGCATCGCCGCCAGGGCGACGAAGATACCGTGCTGCCCGCCCTGGGTGAGCAGCAGCTCCTCGGCATCCACCGGCAGGCCGATCTCGCCCATGAACCCGGCGATGCACTGGCGGTGTTCGAGCAGCCCTTGCTCGCGCTGATAGCTGATCGACGCTTCGAGCATCTCCGCCCGTGCGCGAATACGCTCCATCGCACGCGCCAGGCCGGCGGCACGTTCGGGGTGGGGAGGCGCATGGGCGTGGCTCAGATCAATCGTCGAAGGCGGGTATTCGAAGGCGTTGGGCACCAGAAGCTGCTGGCGCGAGGAGATCGAGCTGGAGGAAACATAGGTGCCGCTGCCGACCCGGGCCTCGACCAGCCCCCGGCGCTCGGCCTCGGCATAGCCGCGCGTCACGGTACCGACGGTGACCCCGAGACGATCGGCGAGCTGGCGCTGCGGCGGCAGCTTGTCGTTCTCGCGCAGCTCTCCGCTGGCGATCGCCTTGCCGATCGCTTCGCATAGCGCACGGTAGCGGGGCCTGTCGGGAGCGAGCAGCGGCGTCCACATCGTCATGGTGACAATAATCCGATTGCGTTGGAAATTGACTCGATTATGCTCAAAAAAAGGGCGCAATAAAAAGAAAAATTGGGCCATTCATCGAAAATTGAACCCATACAAAAGAATCACCGCCATGACTGCCAGCCTGCTGCTCTCGTTCGTGCTGTTCGCCTTCGTCGCCTCGATCACGCCGGGGCCGAACAATCTGATGCTGCTTCACTCCGGCGTGCATTTCGGCTTTCGCGCCAGCGTGCCGCACATGCTCGGGATCAGCTTCGGCTTCGCGCTGATGGTGGCGATGATCGGCTTCGGCCTGGGTGCCGCCTTCACTCGGTGGCCGTTGCTCGATACCCTGCTGCGCTGGCTCGGGGCGGGCTATTTCGTCTGGCTCGCCTGGCGGCTGGCGAGCGCCCCGGCTCAGCCGCCGAGGCCGGCCGAGCTCGGCGCCGCGCGCCCATTGAGCAGCCTCGGCGCCGCTGCGTTCCAGTGGGTCAATCCCAAGGCGTGGATCATGGCGATCGGCGCGGTGACGACTTTCGTCCCGGCACAGGACTACGCCTTCAACGTGCTGCTGATCAGCGCACTGTTCTGCCTGGTCAACCTGCCAAGCGTCGGCTGCTGGGCCTGGGCCGGCGAACGGCTGCGGGTCTGGCTGGAGACGCCCTCGCGGATGCGCGCCTTCAACCTGACCATGGCCGCGCTGCTGCTCGCCTCGCTCTGGCCGGTACTGGCGGCCTGACCTGCGAGCTCAGAACCCCGCGGCGGCACCGTTGCTGCGCGGGTCGAAGGCACCCTCCAACACGCCATTGGGGTGACGAACCACCGCGCCGGCGTGACCCATGGTCTCGCTGAACGGCGCCAGCAGCTCGACCTCGTGGCCGCGTTCGGCCAGGGCTTCGACCACCGCCTGGGGGAAGCGCGACTCGAGCTTGAGGCTGTCGCTGGTGTCGCCCCAGGTACGTCCGAGCAGCCAGCGCGGTGCGCTCACTGCCTGCTGAAGCCCCTGGCCGAACACCGCGTAGCGGCTGTATACCGCGGCCTGGGTCTGGGGCTGGCCGTCGCCGCCCATGGTCCCGTAGACCAGGGTGCGGCCGTCGCTGAGCCGGGCGGCGGCGGGATTCAAGGTGTGAAACGGCTGCTTGCCTGGCGCCAACGCAAGGATATGGCCAGGGTCGAGGCTGAACGAGGCGCCCCGGTTCTGCCAGTTGATCCCGCTGCCCGGCAGCACCACACCGCTGCCGAACTCGTGATAGATGCTCTGGATGAACGATACCGCGAGGCCGGATTCGTCGATGACGCCCATCCAGATGGTATCGCCCGGCCCCTTGCCCTCTCCCCAGGGCGCCGCCCGCGCCATGTCGACCGCCGCCGCCTCGCGATCGAGCGCCGCGCTCTCAAGGCATGCCTGGGGATCGATGCGCATGCAGGCGGGATCGGTGATCTGGCTATCGCGCACCGCGAAGGCGCGCTTGGTCGCCTCGACCAGCGCATGGATGTGATCGGCGCTGTCGGCTTCGACCGTGGAGAGCCCCAGTCGGTCGGAGATGCCGAGGATCATCTGCGAGACCAGCCCCTGGGTCGGCGGGGCGAGATTGAATATCTCACCGGTGCTGTGGGCGAGCTTCAACGGCGTACCACGGCGTGCCCGGTAGCCGGCGAGGTCGGCGGCGGTCACCGGCATGCCGAGCCGGCCGATATCGGCGGCGATCGAGCCTGCCAGCTCGCCGCGGTAGAAGTCGTCGAGCCCGCTCGCGGCGAGCCGTGACAGCGTCGCCGCAAGCTTCGGCTGCTTGAACAGGCTGGCCTCTTGCGGCACTCGGCCATCGACCAGGAAGCTCTCGGCGAAGCCTGGGATGTGCTCGAGTTCACTGCGTTTGGCCCGGGTCGCGGCGACCTGGGAGTGGGTCACCGGCATGCCCTGGGAGGCGTAGTGGATGGCATCCGAGAGCAACCGGGGCAGCGGCAGCGGTGGCCGCTCGGCGAGCTCACCGGCGAGCTCGAGCGCGACCCGCCAACCGTCGACGGTACCAGGTACGGTCAGCGCAGCATCCGCGCCGCGAAACGGAATCCGCTCGCGCCCGGCGTAGCGCTCCAGGGTGGCGAGGCTGCCTGCCGGACCGCTGGCATCGATGGTCACCGGCTCGCCGTCGGGCGGCATCACCAGCCAGAAGCCATCGCCGCCGATCCCGTTCATATGCGGGTAGACCACCGCGATGGTGGAGGCGGCGGCGACCATCGCCTCGATGGCGTTGCCACCCTCGCGCAGGATCGAGAGCGCCGCTTGCGCTGCGAGGCTGTGAGGAGCGACGGCGAGACCGCGCGGGGCGACGGTGGCGTTGAGCATCTAGGCGAGTTCCTGGTGTCGTGGTTCGAAGCGAAGGTTAACGGCAATCAGCGGCCCGGCAGCGGCAACCAATCGAGCACGCGCTGGATCTGCTGGTCCCAATAGCGCCATTGGTGATCCCCCGGGCCCTCCTCGTAGCACAGCTCGAGCCCGGCGTCGAAAGCCGCGTCGCGGAAGTCGAGATTGGGCCGATGGAGGAAGTCCTCGGTACCGCACCACTGATAGAGCCTGGGCGCGGCCGAAGGCAGCTGGCGATAGCGATCGAGCAGCGCGAACAGGTCGTCCTCGCCGCCACGCGGATCGCGATCGGCGAAGATCAGTCCGAAATCCGGCGGCGGGTCGACACGCTGCGCGACCGCGACGATATCGAGCGAGCCGGAGAGGCTGGCCGCGGCGGCGAAGCGCTGCGGTTCTCGCAGCGCCCACTTGAAGGCGCCATAGCCGCCCATCGAAAGCCCGGCGACGAAGGTCTCCTCGCGACGACGCGAGATCGGCAGCAGCCGTTCGGCGAGCCTCGGCAGCTCCTCGGTGAGAAAGGCGTACCAGCGCGGGCCGTGGCGCATATCGGTGTAGAAGCCGCGTCCGCAGGCCGGCATCACTACCGCGAGATTGCGCTCGGCGGCGTAGCGTTCGATCGCGGTCTGCCGGCACCAGGCGCTGTCGTCGTCACTGAGCCCGTGGAGCAGGTAGAGCACCGGCCACGGGCCATCGCCCTGCTCCGGCACCAGCGCCTGGAGAGAGGCGTCGATGCCGAGTACCTCGGACGCGAATCTGTACTGCAGCCATGCCATGGCCACTGCTCCGCTTTGCATGTGATGCCCTATTACGCCGCGCGGACCCGTACTTGTCGAGCCAAGCGACGGTTAACGGCGCGTTGCTTTTTTGTGTCGAGTTGAAATTCCGGCGATCGATCCCTCCCAACCGCGGTCCATACTGCGAAAGTTCAACGCGGTGGCGGCATCCGAGCGCCGCCCGCGAGGGATCAGACGAATCAGAAAGACAAGGGACTCATCGCCTATGCTGGTTTCGATCCAGGCACTGCGGGCCTTCGCCGCTTGGCTCGTGGTCTTCCACCACTTCATGCAGGTGTTTTTCAATTTCAAGGCCGAAAGCCTGACCGGGCAGATGCTCTCCACCCGTGGTCAGGTCGGCGTCGACATCTTCTTCGTGATCAGCGGCTTCGTGATCTATCTGGCCAGCGCAGGCAAATCGATCCACACCCCTCGCTTCATGCTCGAACGCTTGATCCGCATCGCTCCCGCCTACTGGATCTTCACCCTGATCACCGCGTCGATCATCTACTTCGACGCCCGGATGATGCCGGACTACGGTCTCGATCCAGTGGCGCTGCTCAAGTCGCTGCTCTTCATTCCGACCCAGAACCCGGCCGGCTTCGGTTTCTATCCGATCCTCCCGGTGGGCTGGACGCTGAACTTCGAGATGATGTTCTACGCTCTGTTCGCGCTCTCGCTGCTTGCCGGGCGGCGCCACCGGGTGTGGGTCACGACGCTGCTGGTGGTGCTGCTCGGCGGCTGGCTGGCCCACCAGCCGTTCATCTCGAGCTTCTACACCAACCCGGTGATCTACGAGTTCCTGCTCGGCATCGGTCTGGCATCGATCTACCGTCGCGGCTGGCTGCCGGCCCTCTCGGGCTGGGCCTTGCTGGTCCCCGCGGTGATCGCGGCGGGCGCCGTAGCGATGATCCTGCAGTTCGACGATCAGCATCCCTATCGCCTGCTGACCTGGGGCCTGCCCAGCGCCGCACTGGTCGCCGCCTTGATCAGCATGGAGAAGCTGTTCGATGGCAATCGCGTGCTCAAGCACCTCGGCGACTGGTCCTATTCGGTCTACCTGCTCCACGTCATCGTGCTGTGGTGCGGCGCCTACCTGCTCCACCGTCGGCTCGGCCTCGACCCTTACCTGACCCTGGCGCTGTGCCTGCCGGTGATCGCCGTCGGCTCGTGGCTCAGCTTCACCTACGTCGAGATGGCACTGTCGCGCCGGCTCAAGCGCAGCCTGGGGCTGTCACGGCGTCCGTCGCGTGCTGAAGAGCGGCTCGAGCCGAACGCTTGAAGCGCGAGTCCCGCCGATCGTGGGTCATTGAACGCGCGATCCGAGACGACCGCGGCACGGTGCATCGAACGCCAAAGCGCCCGGCGAAATCAGCCGGGCGCTCAGATTAATGACAACCCCCCTTTAGACCCAGGCGACGCTCTCGATCCTGGCGAGTCGAGAACCGTTTTCGCTCCAACGAGCCTATCGCTCGTTTAGATGCGAGGGGCGGTCCCCTCGCGCTCCCCCTTTAGGGGGACGCGCCGCCACGAGATCGCGAAACCCTGGCCGATCAATCGCTTGCCCTCGGGTCGGCGCGCATGGACATCCCTGTCCGGGCGCGCCTTTTGCGACATCCATGTCGCAAACCCCGGTGCAATCGATTGCCGTCCAGCGCGCTCTCGGAGGCGGCTGGAAGCCATCGTGGCATCTTCAAATACTTTGTCAGCAGTCTGAAAGCGCCCGGCGAAATCGGCCGGGCGCTTCGGTGCTACTGGGTCGGATCAGCCACAGTCGAGGCCGTTGATCACGCCCTTGTCGTCGGTGCGGATGTTGAGCCGGTCATCACGATAGTCCATGGTCGCCGCGGTGTGCGGCGCCAGTACGCGCTGCTGGCGCGCGCCGCTGAGTGCGAGGATCTCCGCGTAGAGCGCATCGCTACCGGTCTGGCCGACATAGCTCTCGACCCTGCCGGCATCGCACTGCTGGTCGGGCGCGCCGGTCTGCGTCTGCTGCGTATCGCTCGGCTGTGCGCCGCTGGCACCCGTGCCCTGGTGCTGGTTCGATGGGGAGAGATACTCGACGCCGGGAGGCGCGCCCGGTATCTCTTGCTCGGGGGTGGAAGAGCAGGCGCTGAGCGCCATGGCCAGCACCACGCCACCTACGAGGGTTCCTTTCATTCCTAGCCTCCTTGATGATGGCCGGGCGCTAATGGCGACACCGGCCGACCCTGCCCAGCTTAGCAGCGGATCAACGAACCGGCGCGATTCAGCGCCGCGCGGCGCGCACGCCCTCGGCGAGCTCACGGGTCAGCCGGCTGACCTCGGCCACCGCTGTGGCGGTGTCGACCGCGCCTTCGATGCAATCGACCAGGGCGGAGCCCACTACCACCGCATCGCTGAAGCGAGCGATCTCCTCGGCCTGCTGCGCTCGACGGATGCCGAAACCCACCGCCACCGGCAGCTGGCTGTGCTCCTTGATCCGCCCTACCGCACGCTCGACATCGGTCGGCGTAGGCGCGCGGGCGCCGGTAACGCCCGCGACCGAGACGTAATAGACGAAACCCGAGGTGTTCTCGAGCACCTTCGGCAGCCGCTTATCGTCGGTGGTCGGGGTGGCGAGGCGAATGAAGTCGATGCCCGCCTCCCGGGCCGGCAGGCAGAGCTCGGCATCGTGCTCGGGCGGCAGGTCGACGACGATCAGGCCATCGACCCCGGCGGCCTTGGCATCGACCAGGAAGCGCTCGACGCCATAGCGGTAGATCGGGTTGTAGTAGCCCATCAGTACGATCGGCGTGGTGGTGTCGCGCTCACGGAAGCGTTTCACCATTTCGAGCGTCTTGATCTGGGTCTGGCCGGCGGCGAGCGCGCGCAGCGCGGCTTTCTGGATTGCCGGGCCGTCCGCCATCGGGTCGGTGAACGGCATGCCGAGCTCGATGATGTCCGCGCCGGCCCCAGGCAGCGCCTCGAGGATCGCAAGCGATGCATCGAAGCTCGGGTCACCGGCGGTGACGAAGGTCACCAAGGCGGCGCGGTTTTCCTGCTTGAGCGCGTCGAAGCGCGCAGTGATCCGCGAACTCATCAGTGCGTCTCCCCTTGGTTGGATCCCTGGCCGAACTGCAGGTCGTCGACATCGCGCGCGTCTTCGGCAGTATCGGGCAATACCTCGGTGTCGCCGCGCTTTTCGAGATAGGCAGCGACGCTCGCCATGTCCTTGTCGCCGCGTCCGCTGAGGTTGATCACCATCAGATGGTCCTTCGGCAGGGTCGGTGCGAGCTTGGCCGCATGGGCGATCGCGTGGGCCGATTCGAGCGCCGGGATGATGCCTTCGAGATGACAGCAGGTCTTGAACGCATCGACCGCTTCGTCATCGGTGATCGAGACGTACTCGACCCGCCCGGAGGAGAAGAGGAAGGCGTGCTCCGGGCCGATGCCCGGGTAGTCGAGCCCAGCCGAGACCGAATGGGCATCCTTGATCTGGCCGTCGTCGTCCTGCAGCAGATAGGTGCGATTGCCGTGCAGCACCCCCGGCACACCACCGTTGAGGCTCGCCGCGTGCTCGCCGGTCTCGATGCCGTGACCGCCCGCCTCGACGCCGATCATTCTGATCGATTCGTCCTCGAGCATGGGATGGAACAGGCCCATCGCGTTCGACCCGCCACCGATGCAAGCCACCAGCGAGTCGGGCAGGCGCCCTTCCTTGTCGATGATCTGCTCGCGGGTCTCGCGGCCGATCACCGCCTGGAAGTCGCGCACCATGGCGGGATAGGGATGAGGCCCGGCGACGGTGCCGATGATGTAGAAGGTGTCGTCGACATTGGTGACCCAGTCGCGCAGCGCCTCGTTCATTGCATCCTTGAGCGTGCCGGTGCCGGCGGTGACCGGGATCACCTGCGCCCCGAGCAGCTTCATGCGGAACACGTTGGGCTGCTGGCGCTCGATGTCGGTAGCACCCATGTAGACCACGCACTGCATGCCGAAGCGCGCGGCCACCGTGGCGGTGGCGACACCGTGCATACCCGCCCCGGTCTCGGCGATGATCCGCCGCTTGCCCATCTTCTTCGCCAGCAGGATCTGGCCGATGCAGTTGTTGATCTTGTGCGCGCCGGTGTGATTGAGATCTTCGCGCTTGAAGTAGATCTTCGCCCCACCGAGGGCGTCGCTCAGCCGCTCGGCGTGGTAGAGCGGGCTCGGACGGCCGACGTAGTCGCGCTGGAAGTAGGCCAGTTCGCGACGAAACTCAGGGTCCGTCTTCGACGCTTCATAGGCTTGCTCGAGCTGGAGGATCAGCGGCATCAGCGTCTCGGCGACGAATCGGCCACCGAAATCGCCGAAGAAACCGTCGGCGTCGGGGCCTGCGCCGCTGCGTACGGGCGTGGCGTTGGTGGTCATGGCGATAGCCTCTCGGAAGGGCTGCGCGAATACGCGCGAGCATGTCTCGACATACGCCCCGGCGGTGGAGCCCGGAGCGAAGAATGATCCCACCTTAGTGCAGCCGGGCGGCGATGAAAATCGATAAAAACGGGTGGGCTTGTGAGTTATGCTCACAAGCTCACCCGCATCGAAACTCCTCGTTCGAGACGCTGCCACCATGCCCCGCGACGACCTTCCCTCGCTCACCGCGCTGCGCGCCTTCGAAGCCACCGCCCGCCTGGGCTCGGCGAGCGCGGCGGCGCAGGCGCTCAACATCACCCATGGCGCGGTGAGCCGCCAGCTCAAGGCGCTCGAAAGCGAGCTCGACACTCAGTTGTTCATTCGCCGCGGCCGCAGGCTCGAACTCACCGCCCAAGGCGAGACCTTCGCCTACGCCTGCTCAGATGCGTTCGAGCGGCTGCGCGAGGCGCGCCGGGCACTGGAGCGCTCACGCGCGCGCGCGCCCTTCGCCCTCGCCTGCCCCGGCAGCCTGCTCGCGCGCTGGCTGATCCCGCGTCTCGACCGGCTCAACCAAGCCTTGCCCGAGCTGCGCCTGCAGGTGGTATCGAGCGAGCATGGCTTGGAGCCACTCGGGGATGGGGTCGATGCGAGCCTGCTGTTCGCCTCCCCCCCGTGGCCGTTCGAGACCGAAGCGCGAGTCCTCGCACCGGAGTGGATCGGCCCGGTGCTCTCCCGCGCCGCCGCAGAACGCATCGGCCTCGCCGCCGGACGGCAGGCGCCGCTCGAGCGGCTGCTCGACCAGCCGCTGCTGCACACCGCCTCCCGGCCTCAGGCATGGCCACAGTGGGCGGCGGCGGTCGGGCTCGATCCCAGACAGCTGACCCAGGGACAGGGTTTCGAGCATCTCTACTACCTGCTGGAAGCCGCCGAGGCCGGGCTCGGAATCGCTATCGCGCCGCGGCTATTGATCGAAGAGGCGCTGGTCCAGGGGCGGCTACTCGCCCCCTGGGGGTTCGTCGCCACGGGGGCCAGCCTGACGCTGTTCCAACGGCGCGACGCCAGTGCCGCCGAGCACCGCAGGACGAGCGCGCTGGGGGATTGGTTGGAGATCGCGCTGGGCGAAAACGGGTCACCGGCAAAGGATTGCAACCAACGGTAACCGAAGGAATGCTCCCAGCCTGCTATGGTAAGGAGAGTCGTGCTGGAATCGCGACATTCACCAGAAAAAGGAGAATGGACCTCATGATCAAGAAATATCTCGCCCTCGCCTGCCTCACCCTGCTCGGCGCCGGCGCACTGGCCGGCTGCAACACCGTGGATGGTGCGGGACAGGACATCGAAAGTGGCGGAGAGGCGATCCAAAACGCCGCCCAATAAGGCTCACGGAGCCTTCGGAAGATGCGTCCCGGGGAGTTTTTCCCCGGGGCGTTTTCGTTTGCGCCACGCTCAAGCGAGGCGCAGCGCCTGGCCTGCCGGCGCGAGGGAGAGATTCAGCTGTGCGCTGCGTTCCCGGCCACGGTCCACTTCGATCCAGCCCTTTTCGGCCAAGGCATCGGCTGCGCGTCGAACCAGCGCGTGCTCAAGTTCGAGATCGCGAGCAATCCGACCGCTGGTCAATCCGCGCTCAGCGACGAGCAGCCGGGCGAGTACCACGGCTTCGAGCGGGGCCAGCGAGTACGGTGGATCGATCAGGCGGGCGAGCCAGGCATCGAGCCCGGCTTCGAACGGGGCATCGCTCACCCCAGCTCTCCGCTGAGCAGCACCAGCCTTTCGCCACGATAGCAGTGGATGAGCTGAAGCCCGCACAGCCGCGCGGTCTCCACCGCCAGGTCGGAAGGCACCGAAAGCGTGGCGAGCGCGGGAATGCCCGCCCGCACCACCTTCTGCACCAGTTCGAGGCTGCAGCGGCTGGAAAGCATCACCAGGCTCGGCATCGGCCGCTGATCGAGCATGGCCTGGCCGATCAGCTTGTCGAGCGCATTGTGGCGACCGATATCGACCCCAACGCCTAAGCGTTCACCCTCGGCGCCGAGCCCGAGCGCCACGTGCAGCCCTGGCCGGCGCTCCTGCTCGAGCCATTCGAGCGCGGCCTCGAGCACCGTGACATCGGGTGCCACGCTCGGCGCCAGCCGATGCAGCCCGAGCATCATCGACGCCTCGGAGGCCGAACCGCAGCGCCCGCAGCTGCTGGTCGAGGAGCCTACCCGGCGCTGCTCCTGGGCGCGCTGCTCGATCCGCCCGCCGACGGTGAGACGCACGAGGAGCCCATGGCGCAGGTGATCGATCTCGATCTTTTCGACCTGGTCGCGGCGGTCGATCAGGCCCTCGCCATAGCTGAAGCCGAGCGCCCATGCCTCGAGCGACGCAGGCGTCGCCAGCACGCTGGCGTAGTCGACCGCGCCGAAGGCCAGGGTCACCGGCAGCTCGCTCGGCCCGGCGACCCGCGAGGTCGCCTCCTGGCTTCGATCCTCGAGCCGTCTTCCAGCGTTCATCGCTCGACTGCTCCCCCGAGCCGCTCACGCTCGATCCACTCGATTGCATCGGGCAAGCCGTCGGCGATGAAGCTCGCCTCACCGAAGTCGTGATCGCGGGAGTAGTCGTTGGGTATCGCCACCACCTCCAGCTCGGCGGCGTCCGCAGCCTGTACCCCATGGCAGGTGTCCTCGATCGCGAGCGCCTCGGAGGCGGGCAGCCCGAGCAGCTCGAGCGCCCGCAGGTAGCTTTCGGGGTCGGGCTTGCTGTGCGCTACGTCATCGCGGGTCACCACGCATTCGAAGAACCCGGCCAGACCATGGTGATCGAGGGTAGGGGTGAGCTCGGCGCGAGCGGTGCCGGTCACCAGGGCGAGGCGCAGCCCACGCCCGCGCGCCCATTCGAGCGCCTCGCGCGCATGCGGCATCAGCGCGACCGGGACGCTCGCGAACACCTCCGCGGTCAGGCGGGTCTTGCGCTCGACCAGCTCGAGCTCGTCGACCTCGAGTCCCCGCGCCTTGCAGACTTTGTGCGCACCGGCCGGCACCGGCAGGCCGGCATAGTCGCGCTTGTACTCCTGCTCACCCAGTTCGGTGCCGTAAGCGGCGAGAATTCGGTTCCAGACCCCGCGGTGCGCTTCCTCGGAGTTCGCCAGGGTGCCATCGAAATCGAACAAAATGGCCTTGAGCGTCATTCGCGGGTTCCTCGAAGCAGGCGAAAAATGAGCACGTACCGGGTCGATGAGGCGACTGATCCCCCGCACGTCGATCGGACTAGTCTATCAGCCGGGAGAAAGCCGCCGCGAGGTTTGAGTGGCGCGCTTTGATAAGCCTTCTCAACGATAGTACCCTACCTCCCCGCTCGGCCTCTCCCATCTCCCGGAGCCCTCTTGATGCAACACCTCCGTCGCCCTGCCGGCTCTCCGGCACCGCGCAAGAAACGCGCCCCCAGCCTGTTCGAGGTGCTGCGCACCGAGCGATTGAGCCCGAGGATGATCCGCGTGGTGCTTGGCGGCGAGGGTATCGACGCGTTCGACGAAAACGCCTACGCCGCCCACATCAAACTGATGCTGCCCCGCCCCGGCCAGCGCGAGCCCAGCCTGCCGACGCTCGGCGAGCAGGGGCCGGTCTGGCCGCCGGCCAGCCAGCGGCCGATCGTTCGCACCTACAGCGTGCGCGCCTGCGACCGGGACAAAGGCGAGCTGGTCGTCGACTTCGTCGCCCACGGCGATGAAGGGCCCGCCTCGCGCTGGGCGCTCGCTGCGCGCCCTGGCGATCGGATCGGCATCGCGGGCCCGGGCGGGCCGATGCCGATGCTGAAGCCGGCCGACTGGACCCTGCTTGCGGGCGACATGACCGCGCTGCCGGCGATCGCGGCGATGCTGGAGCGACTGCCCGAAGACGCACGCGGCTGCGCGCTGATCGAGATCCCCGACCCGGCCGAGCGCCAGGAGCTTCGTCATCCCAGCGGCGTGGAGCTGCGCTGGCTGGTGCGCGAAGCCAAGAGCCCGAGCGAATCGCGCCTGCTGCTCGATGCGGCGATTGCGCTCGACATCCCATCGCAGGCGTCGCTGTTCGCCTGGGTCGGCGGCGAGAACGCAGCGGTGATCGCGCTGCGCGATCACTTGCGCGATCGCCATTCGTTGCGCAAGCCGATGCTCTATGCCGTGCCCTACTGGAAATACACCCTCGATGAGGAAACCTATCACCAGGAACGACACCGGGTGATGGACGAACTCTGAGCCGCTCCCCCGAGCTTCCCCTGCGGGTGACGGTCGTGGATGGTCGTTCGCGCTTACCGACTGGATCGCAAAAACTGATCGCGAGCAGCGGAATTTGATTGTTTATCCACCCCCTTCATTGCCCTAGCCTCGATATCGATCCCCGCCGCTGCCCTTTCGGAGGCCACATGTTGAACCAAGCGCAGATCGATGCCTTTCATCGCGATGGCTATTTGATGGTCGAGAACGTACTCGACAGCGGCCAAATCGCTGAACTGCAGCGCGAGTTCTCGACCTGGGTCGAACAGAGCAGGGAGCACCAGGCTGCCTACGGCAGCACCCTGGACGGACGCCCCCGCTTCGATCTCGAGCGCGATCACGCCTTCGATCACCCCTCGCTGCGCCGGGTCAGTTCACCCACCGAGGTCTCGCCAGCCTATCTCACCGCCGCCTTCGATTCCCCCATGGCGGCGATGGTCGGCCAGCTGATCGGTGCGGGAGGGGTACGCTTTCATCACAGCAAGATCAATTCGAAGCTGCCACGAACCGCCACCGAGGTGAAATGGCACCAGGACTTCCTGTTCACCCCGCACAGCAACGATGACCTGGTCACGGCGCTGCTGATGATCAGCGAGGTCACCGCTGAGAACGGTCCGCTGCAAGTGATCCCGGGCAGCCATCACGGGCCGCTTCACTCCCACTGGCGGGGAGATCGCTTCACCGGCGCGGTGGATGAAGAGGTGATCGAACGAGCGTGCGCCTCGCCGGTCGAGTGCCTCGGTCCGGCGGGATCGGTCTGCTTCATGCACACCCGGCTGCTGCACGCCTCCAAGCCCAACGACTCCGACCTGCCACGCACGCTGTTCATCACGGTCTATGCCGCGGAGGATGCCTTGCCTTATGGGGAGAACCCACTGCCGAGCCAGCACCAAGGGGTGATCGTCAGCGGCGAGGAGAGCGGCACGGTAAGGACCACCGCGAACGTGCTGAAGCTGCCGCAGAAACCGCGCGGCGCCTCGTTCTTCGTGCAGCAGGCGGGAACGGACGTCGCCTCGGCCTGAACGAGCGGCAGCTTACGGGAGCGCTTGACGCTCGGATGCAACGACCGCGCCCAGGCTTTGGCCTGGGCGCGGTCGTTGCATCCGGCCTGGGGGACCAGGCCGGCCGAGCTTAGAACTGATAGCGCAGCGAGGCGACTACGTTGCGAGGCGCACCGTACATGTTGAAGGTGCCGAAACTGCCGACCCGCTCGTAGTACTTGCGGTCGAACACGTTGTTGACGTTGAGCTGGCCGCGCAGGTTCGGGGTGAAGTCGTAGGCCGCCATGGTGTCGACGGTGGCGTAGCCGGGTGCATCGATGCCCTGGGACGAACTGAAGCTGCTGGCCGCGGTGACCCCGCCGCCGACGCTGAACTTATCGAGCATCCCGCCCTGGAAGGCATACTGGGTCCAGAGGTTGACGGTATTCTTCGGCATCAGCAGGAAGACCGCGTCATTGGAGCTGGCTTCCTTGATCTCGGTATCCATGTAGGTGTAGCCGGCGATCACCCCCCACTGCGGGGTAATGTCCCCCGACACCTCGAGCTCCGCCCCCTGGATCCGAGTCTTGCCCGCCGCTGCGTTGCGATCGTCCACATCAGCGGAGGCGACCACGCGATTGTCGTCGTACAGGCGGAACAGACTGGCGCGCGCGTTGAGCCGGCCATTCATGTAGCTGCCCTTGATCCCGGCCTCGTACTGATCGCCCTCGCGCGGCTCGACCAGCCGGCCACTGTCGTCGAGATCGGTCTGCGGCTTGAACACCTGCGAGTAGCTCGCGTACAGCGAATGATGGTCGTCGAGATCGAAGACCGCGCCGGCATAGCCGGTGAACTTCGCATCATCGCTATAGGTATCGCCCTGCCCTTGCGTACGCTCGTAGGCATGGACGTCGTAGGAGCTGACCCGGCCACCGGCGATCAGTGCCAGGCGCTGGATCGGCCGGAAGGTGATCTTGGAGTAGAGACCGTACTCTTCGACCGAAGAGCGCGTGTTGGTGTAGGTGTAGCCGCTGGCGCCGTTGCGGCCATTGCCCAGGATATCGACGTAGGCAACGTCGTTGATGCCATCCACGGAGACGTTGCTGTAGAGCGCACGCGCGGCGGAGCGCTCGTAGTCCTGCTCGAAGCGCTTGTAGTCGGTACCGACGACGAACTCGCTGACGTTGCCCAAGGCCTCGAACGGCTGGCTGTAGCTTGCATCGATCGCAAGCGAACGCTCGTCCACCTTGGCGCCGAGGCCTGTGACGGTGAGGGTGTCGCTGGCCGAGACGCCGCTGCCGCCATAGGCGTAATTGAAGTCGGCGTTGCGCGTGGAGTAGCGCGCGGCCACCCGGCCGTAGCCGCCGTTGTCGAACTGGTGGGTCAGCTCGGCGATCCAGTCGTTGGACTGGCTCTGGAAAGCGTTCCAATCGGCGCCGAAGGCGGTATTACGCGAGTAATCGAGCAGATTGCCGCTGGTATCGGTGGCGACCCCGTTGTTGACGTCGATGTCGTAGGTCTGGCGCAGGAACGCCAGCGAAAGCTCGGTGGCGTCGTCGAGGTCGATGTCCAGCGCGCCGTAGAAGCTGTTGGCCTCGTTGTCGTTGTTGTCGACGAAGCCGTCGGAGTCGGTGTTGGAGATCACCATCCGCCCGCGCACGCTGCCGGAGGCGTTCAGCGGTCCGGAGATATCGCTTTCGAGATAGCGCTGGTTCCAACTGCCGTAGCTGCCGGTGAAGCTGCCCTGGAAGTCAGGGGTCGGGCGCTTGCGCACCAGGTTGACGATCCCGCCCATTTCGCTGGTGCTGTTGAAAAGCCCTGAAGGACCGCGCATCACTTCGACCCGGTCGAAAGCGCCGAGCTGCGGGACCGAGCCTGCGATGCTGGCCATCGGCGCCGGCAGGCCATCGATACTATATTCGTCGTACTCGTAGCCGCGCGAGTAGATCGAAGAACGGCCGTTGTCGTTGTTGAGCACCCGCATCCCAGGCGTACGCCGCGCCATTTCGTCGAGGGTATGGAAGTTCTGGTCCTCGATCGCGTCACGGGTCACCACGCTGATCGACTGCGGAATGTCACGCAGCGCCGCCGGGGTCTTGGTACCGACGGTGGCGGCATCGACCGCATAGCCCTTGGTTTGCTCCGAGGGCGCCATATGATAGAGACGGTTGCCCTGCACGGTGATGGTATCCAGCCGGCTGCCACCCTCGGGTGACGCGACCACCGACCCGGACTGCCCGGCGGTGTCATCGTCGGCCTGCTGGGCCAGTACCAGCGGCGAGGCGTGCATCACCATGAGGCCGAGTGCTACGCCTGACAGCGCCCCTCCTTTACCTAGACGTGAATCTCTCATTGCTCGCATTCCCTTGAGTCTCTTATCGGACAGGATCGATCGACTGATCGTCGGACCAGGGCAGCGCCGCTATGCTGCGGCTTGAAATCCCTAGATGAAACTGAAGATGAATTAGAACGCAAATGATAAGGGCTATCAATTTGATCCCGCCAAACCACGTTCTTTTCACAATCCATCGATCAGAATCCGAAAGGTGAACCCGCCTCCGGCCGGGTGAGCGACGCCACCAGCAGCAGCGTGCCGAGCAGGCAGAGCACCACGCCTCCCGCCATCGCAAGCCAATGGGAGAGCCGCAGCATACGAGTGCCATCCCGCACGCCGAGACGCAGCATCAGGTCACGGGCGTAGACGCTGAGGATCGCCAGTGCGGAAACGGTCAACCCGGTGCCGAGCCCCATCGCCAGCACCGCGAGGACACCCGCGAGCCACTGCCCCAGCAGCGCGGCGACGCTGAGCACCAGCAGCGCTCCGCTGCACGGACGCAGACCGATCGCGAGTACCGCCGCAGCGTCGTCGCGCCAGTGCCCTTCGAGCCGGGCGGGATCGATGTGATGGCCTACGCCACAGCAGGCGCAAGCGTCGCTATGCTTAGCATGCGCCGAAGGCGCAAGCCCTATGCCGCTGCGCGCTGCGAGCGTTGGCGGAACGAGCTGGAAGCCAGCGACATCGCCCAGCGGCTGCGATTCGAAGGCTTGGACCCGGGACTTTGCGCGGCGCAACCGCCAGAGACGAAGCCCCGCGCGAGCCGCAAGCCACGCACCGAGCGTCGCCACCATGGCGAAGCTCGCCGCATCGAGGTAGCGGCTGCTCGCCACCGCCTTCGAGGCCAGCCAGCCGAAACCGAAGACCAGTACCGCAACGGTGATGATCGCCACCAGCGCCTGGGCGGCGGCCGCTAGCATCGAAAGCGCGATGCCGCGACCGAGCCGGGTACGCTGGGTCACCAGGTAGCTCGCGATCACCGCTTTGCCATGGCCCGGGCCCGCGGCATGGAAAATGCCGTAGGCCAGGCTCAGCGCCATCATGCTCCAAACCATCTCGCCACTGGGCCGCTCGGCCAGCGAAGTGAAGGTCTCGACCAGCTGGCGGTGGAAGTCCCGCTGCCAGCCGAGAATCCACACCACCAAGCTGCCGTAGGCGCGCTCGAGCAGCGAAAGCCACCATGGCATGCCGATGACCAACGCCAGCAACAGCGAAGCCCAGGGGCTCAATCGGCGGAGCATAGGATCTCTCCGGTATCGGTGAAGAAGCGGCCAAGCCCATCGGGTGCCTGGCCATCGACGTCGATCATCGCGGCCTGGGCGACCAGCGCGGGGTCGGGATCGGCCGGGATCACCCGTGACTCGCAGCCCTCGGGTGCGTCGACCAGTGATATCGCCACATCGTCGGGGTCGTGAAGAAACTCGATGTAGTAGGAGCTATCGTAGATCTGGTAGCGCAGCGGCCGTTGCTTGGTCGGGCGCAGCGGCTCGGCGAGCGGAAGTTCGAAGCTGACCAGGATACGGCTGCCCTGGCGCTCGACGTGGACCTCGTCGACCTCGCCCTGGCCGAGCTCCGGGCCCGCATCGACATTGCCGGCATAGAGATGGGTCAGGTAGCGCCCGGCGGCGAGGGTCTCGGTGATATCCTGGCCGAGCTCCAGGCGGCCATCCTCGTCGCTACCGGCGGCCGCCATCTCCTCGATCAGCGTCAAGCTGTAGAACGGATCCATCCTCCACACCTCGCGCAGGGCCACTACTCTTCCCTGGTCATCGAAGCGTACTTCGACACGGTAATCGACCCAGCCGTGAGGATGGGCCTGAACCACTTGGCTCGGCGCCAACAGCGAGGCTGCGAGCAATGCCGACCAAGCGGCGCGGCGGAACAAGGATAGCCTTTGCGATGACGACGGAAACACCCGGGAAACTCCTCGCGCGATAGGCGACCGATGAACGAAGAACGAAGAACGAAGAGCGCGACATTGCGCCACTTTCAAGCTCGTAGTCTTTTAACCACACTGTGAAAACGGTTATACCTAGGGCCCAGCTCGAACGGCCTGCGGGCGAATCATTCGCAAACGAGGAATACGCTCATGCAAGTCACCGTCTTCAGTGCACACCCCTACGACCAGAATTCACTCGACACGGTGGCTCAAGAGCGGCTCTCGCATCGTCAAGTCACGCTGATCTACCAGACGGCGGCCCTGTCGCGCCAGACTGTCCCGCTCGCCGCCGGCAGCGACGCGGTCTGTGTATTCGTCAACGACCAGCTCGACGCCGAAGTACTCGAACAGCTCGCCGCCAGCGGCGTCAAGGCCGTGCTCTTGCGCTGCGCCGGATTCAACAACGTCGATATCGCCGCGGCCGAGCGCCTGGGGCTATTCGTCGCCCGGGTGCCGGCCTACTCCCCGGAGGCGGTCGCCGAGCACACCCTGGCGCTGGTAATGACCCTCAATCGCCATACCCATCGCGCCTACAACCGGGTTCGCGAGGGCAACTTCATGCTCGACGGCCTGCTTGGCGCCACGCTGCATGGCAAGACCGTCGGCATCATCGGCACCGGCAAGATCGGCCTCGCCACCGCGCGGATCTTCAAGGGCATGGGCTGCCGGGTGCTGGGCTACGATCCTTTTCCCGCCGATGCATTCAGTCAGACCGGCGAGCTGGTCGAGCTGGATCGGCTGCTCGCCGAGGCGCACGTGGTCAGCCTGCACTGCCCGCTGCTCGATGACACTCACCACATGATCAACGCTGACTCGCTCGCCAAGATGAAGAAGGGTGCGATGCTGGTCAATACGTCACGCGGCGCACTGATCGACACCCGTGCGGTGATCAGCGCGCTGAAGCATCGCCAGCTCGGCGCGCTGGCCATCGATGTCTACGAGCAGGAGGGGCCGCTGTTCTTCCAGGATCGCTCGGCGGAATTCATCGATGACGATCTGTTCGTGCGACTGATGACCTTTCCCAACGTACTGATCACCGGCCACCAGGGGTTCTTCACCCACGAGGCGCTGCGCGAGATCGCCGAGACCACTCTCGGCAATCTCGAGGACTTCCTCGACGGTCGCGAAAGCCCCAATGCGGTCAGAACCGGGCGCTGAGCCCTGCGCTTCGACACGCTACTCCAACAACCGGGACAAGGAACCTTCGCATGTGGCAGCATCTTTATGATCCCATCGGCAACGCTTATGTCTCGGCCCTGCTCGCCGCGATACCGATCATCTTCTTCCTCGCGAGCCTCACCTTGCTCAAGCTCAAGGGGCTCAATGCCGCGATCCTCAGCCTCGGCCTTTCGGTGGTGGTCTCCATAGCGCTGTTCGGCATGCCGTTCGAGAAGATCGCCTCCGCCGCCTTCTTCGGCATCCTCAGCGGCATGTGGCCGATCGGCTGGATCGTGCTGATGGCGGTGTGGCTCTACAAGATCGCGGTCAAGAGCGGCAAGTTCGAGGTAATTCGCGGCAGTATCGCATCGATCTCCAACGATCAGCGCGTTCAGGTGATCCTCATCGCCTTCTGCTTCGGCGCCTTTCTCGAGGGCGCGGCGGGCTTCGGCGTACCGATCGCGATCTGCGCGGCACTCTTGGTCGAGCTCGGCTTCAAACCGCTCAAGGCGGCGATGCTCTGCCTGGTCGCCAACGCCGCTTCCGGCGCCTATGGCGCGATCGGTATCCCGGTGCTGGTCGGTGCCCAGCAAAGTGGCGTGCCGCTCGATGCCTTGGCACTGATGATGATCGCGATCATCCAGCTCAGTACCCTGTTCGTGCCGGCGCTGCTGATCGTGATCCTCGATGGCGTGCGCGGCCTGCGCGAGACCTGGCCGATACTGCTGCTGATCGGCGTGCTGTTCAGCGCCAGCCAGTCTCTGATCCTCTATCTGCTCGGTCCGGAGCTGGTCGACGTGATTCCGCCGGTGCTGTCGATGGGCGCGCTTGCGCTATTCATGCAGTACTGGACGCCCCGGCGCATCTACCGCGAGGAAGGGGCTCCCGAGATCAGCGACAAGCGCTGGTCGCTGCCCGAGGTGATCCGCGCCTGGTCGCCCTTCTACATCCTCACCGCGGTGATCCTGGCCTGGAGCCTGCCTGCGTTCAAGGCGCTGTTCGCCGCCGGCGGTCCGCTCGCCTTCACCACCATCCCGTTCGCGATGCCCGCACTGCACCTGCAGATCGAGGAGCTGCCGCCGATCGCCACCGCGGCGCGGGCGCTGCCGGCGATGTGGAACCTCAACCTGATCAGCGCCTCGGGCACCGCGATACTGATCAGCGCGCTCCTGACCACCGCCTTCTCGTCGTCGATCACCCTGCGCCAGAGCGCGGGCCAGCTGCGCCAGGCGTTTCTCGAGCTGTGGAAGCCGTTGACCATGATCTGCCTGATCATGGCGGTGGCCTACATCGCCAACTTCTCCGGCGCCTCCTCGACCATGGGCCTGGCTCTGGCCGAGTCGGGTCAGGTGTTCCCGCTGTTCTCGCCGGTGATCGGCTGGCTCGGAGTGTTCATCACCGGTTCGGTGGTCAACAACAACACCCTGTTCGCCCACCTCCAAGCGGTCACCGCTCAACAGATCGGTACCTCACAGGCGCTGCTGGTCGCCGCCAACACAAGCGGCGGGGTCATGGCCAAGCTGATCTCCCCGCAGTCGATCGCGATCGCCGCGGCTGCGGTCAACCAGGTCGGCAAGGAGTCCGAGATCATGCGGATCACGCTCAAGTACAGCCTCGGCCTGCTGGTCTACGTCTGTATCTGGACACTAATCCTCTCGTTCTTGCTCTGAACCAGCAACGGTGTGGCAGGCGGCGAAGGGGCCGCCTGCCACGCACATCCTTAACCCTACCTTTACAACCCGCCTTTCCCACCGAATTATCACCAACCGCCGATTTCCGGCTACAGCACCCGCCGTTGAGCCATCCCTACTACGCTCGAGTCGATGCGCCGCGCCTGCACGGCGAAGAGGCGGGAATGACGTTGACGTATCCGGCCCCTAGAATGATTCGGTTTTCGTCAATTCACCGAAGGTGGGGCGAACATTCACTTGGGCGGTCTCGCCATTAAATGCCGGTAGCACCGTCCAGGCTCCGTGCCCCGCTGGAATGCACAAGGAAAAGTGTATGGCCGATTCATCCTCACCCAGGAGTTCGATCAATCCACCGGTGTTCTACAGCTCCGCCCTGGTCATCCTCGCTTTCGTTCTCTTCGCAGTGATCGCGCCCGAGTTCGCGGGCAACGTGTTCGGCGCAGTGCAGGGTTGGATCACCGATACCATGGGCTGGTTCTACCTGCTGTCGATGGGCGTGTTCCTGATCTTCTGCTTCGTCGTCGCCTTCACCCGCTATGGCAAGGTCAAGATCGGTCTCGACCATGAAGAAGCCGAGTACAGCTATGGTTCCTGGTTCGCGATGCTGTTCGCCGCTGGGATGGGCATCGGGATCATGTACTTCGGTGTCGCCGAGCCGGTCTCCCACTACCTCTCGCCGCCGACTGGCGAGGGCTCCACCCCAGCCGCGGCCCGGCTGGCGATGGAGTCGACGTTCTTCCACTGGGGGCTGCATCCTTGGGCGGTCTACGCCGTGGTCGCGCTGGCACTCGGCTATTCGCACTTCCGCCATGGCCTCCCGCTGCGGATAAGCTCCGCGCTCTACCCGCTGATCGGCAACCGCATCTATGGCCCGATCGGCAACGCGGTCGACGTCTTCGCCGTGTTCGGCACCATGTTCGGCCTCGCCACCTCGCTCGGCCTCGGCGTCCTGCAGATCAACTCGGGTCTCACCCACCTGTTCGAGCTGCCCAACAGCCTGCTGATCCAGTTGGTGCTGATCGCACTGATCACCGCCGCCGCGACCGCCTCGGTGGTCGCGGGGCTCGACAACGGCATACGCCGGCTCTCCGAGCTCAATCTGTGGATGGCGATCGCGCTGCTGCTGTTCGTGCTGGTCACGGGTGCGACGATGTTCATGTTCCAGACTTTTGCCCAGAACGTCGGTAACTACCTCTCAAGCGTCGTCGAGCGCAGCTTCAACATGTACGCCTACGACCAGGATGCCACCTCCGAGGGCTGGCTGAGCGCCTGGACCATCTTCTACTGGGGCTGGTGGATCTCCTGGTCTCCGTTCGTCGGCATGTTCATCGCACGGGTATCGCGCGGCCGTACCATTCGTCAGTTCATCATGGGGGTGCTGTTCGTTCCCACCGGATTCAACTTCATCTGGATGACCGTATTCGGCGATGGCGCGCTGCACATGCTGATGGTCGATGGCTTCACCGACCTGGCCACCGCGGTGCAGACCGATACCTCGCTCGCGCTGTTCGCCTTCCTCGAGCACCTGCCGCTGGCGAGCGTCACCTCGATCGTCGCCCTGGTGCTGATCGCCACCTTCTTCGTCACCTCGGCCGATTCCGGCGCGCTGGTGATCGACATGCTGACCACCAAGCACGGTGAGGAGTCGCCGACCTGGCAGCGGATATTCTGGGCGGTCGGCGCCGGGGTGGTGGCCATGGCGCTGCTGGTCGCTGGCGGCTTGGGCGCGCTGCAGGCGGCCTCGATCGCAGCCGCCCTGCCGTTCACCATGATCCTGCTGGTGGTCTGCTACGGCGTGCTGCGAGCGCTGCAAATCGATGCCCACAAGCGGGACAGCCTGAGTTTCCAAAGCGGTGCCGTCACCGCCAACTATGGCGTGCACAGGTCCAAGGCGTGGCAGGGCCGGCTCGAGACCCTGGTCAGTACCCCGCGCCGCCAGCAGGTTCGCGAGTTCCTCGGCAAGGTCGTCACGCCGGCGCTGGAAGAGGTCGGCCGTGCCTTCGAGGAACGGGGCCTCGACGTCAAGCTGACCCAGGAGGACGATCGCAGCTACATCAGGGTCCAGCACGGAGAAGAGGACGACTTCGTCTACGGCGTACGCGCCCGCGCCTATGCCGCCCCCTCCTTCGGCTTCGGCGGCGTTCGCCGCGACGATAAGCAGGAGGAGCGGCGAGAATACAGGGCCGAGGTGTTCCTGCGCGAAGGCGGCCAGGGCTACGACTTGATCGGCTACAGCAAGGAGCAGGTGATCAGCGATGTGCTCGATCAGTACGAGAAGCACCTGCACTATTTGCATCTGATCCGCTGAGCGCACACTTGCCCAGGCCAAAAGCCCGCCAAAGCCCGCCGAACGCTCGGCGGGCTTTCAGACTGCTGACAAAGTATTTGAAGATACTACGATGGCTTCCAGCCGCCTCTGAGAGCGCGCTGGACGGCAATCGCTTGCACCGGGGTTTGCGACATGGATGTCGCAAAAGGCGCGCCCGGACAGGGATGTCCATGCGCGCCGACCCGAGGGCAAGCGATTGATCGGCCAGGGTTTCGCGATCTCGTGGCGGCGCGTCCCCTTTCAGGGGGAGCGCGAGGGGTCCGCCCCTCGCATCTAAACGAGCGATAGGCTCGTTGGAGCGAAAACGGTTCTCGACTCGCCAGGATCGAAAGCGACACCGGGTCAAAAGGGGTTTGTCATTAATCTGAAGCCCGCCGAACGCTCGGCGGGCTTGCCTCGCTTGCTCAAGGCCACGGACCTCAGGAAAAGTCGGTGCGCATGACCGGTTTGCTGGTCGCGTTGGCATCGAAGGCCCGCTGCGGCTTCATCGTGAAGGTAAGCAGCACCCCACAGGCGAGTACGCCGATCGAGACCAGAAACGGCAGGCTCCAGTTGCCGGTCTGATCGATCAGATACCCCGCCAGCACGGGACTGATGATCGTCGCCGTCGCGGCGGTACCGTTCATGATCCCGCTCGCGGTGCCAGCGCGGTCGTTGGCGATATCCATCGGCACCGCCCACATCGGCCCCACGATCATCTCGTTGAAGAACAGCGCCAGCCCGAGGAACAAGAGCGAGTACATCGGCTCCTGGAACAAAAGCACTGGAATCAGCGAAAGGCCGGTCAAGCCCATGCACACGGCGACGAGATAGCTGCGTGCCAGCTTGAGGTTGCCGGTACGGCGCAGAATCCTGTCGCTGAGCACCCCACCGAGCAAGTCACCGAGCACCCCGGCGAAGAACACCCCCGAGGTATAGAGCACCGCGTCTTTGATGTTCAGCTGGTAGTTGTGCATGAAGTACATCGGGATCCAGCTCAGCATCAGCCAGAGGATCCAGTTGTAGCAGAAGTAGACGCTGGAGACCGGCAGCATCCGACGGAACAGCCTCATCCAGGTCCCTGGCGCATCGGGCCCACGCGCGGGCTTTGGCGGCGGCAGGCTGTCGAGCTCCTGCTGGGTGATCCGCGGATGATCGGCCGGCTTCTCGGTATAGGTCGCATACCAAAGCACGATCCAGCCGAAGCTCAATCCGCCGAGCAGGTAGAAAGAGAAGCGCCAGTCGTAGGCGGTCATCAGTGCGGCAACGATCATCGGCGCCATCGCGTTGCCCAATCGCGCGGCGGAGTGAGTGACGCCCTGAGCGAAGCCGCGCTTGTCCTTCGCCACCCAAGCGGACATGGCGGAGGTCGCGGCGGGAAAGGTCGCACCCTCGCCCAAACCCAGCAGCATCCGCGCCGCCACCAGGCTGAGGAAGCCACCCGCCAGACCAGTGAGCACCGTCGCCGTGGCCCAGATGAAGGCGCAGACGATCAAGGTGCGCTTGGCACCGAAACGGTCGCTGACCCAGCCGCCGATGAACTGGAACACCAGGTAGGGGTAGGCAAAAGCGGAGAAGATGAACCCGAGCTGCGTATTGGTCAGCCCCAGCTCGGCACTGAACTGCCCGGCCGCGGTACTGACGTTGACGCGATCCACGTAGGTGATGAAGTACATCAAGCACAGCATCACTAGCACCATGCTGGTGGCTTTGACTTTGAACAACCTGTTCATGTTGCTCTCCTCGATCGTTTCGACCGTCCGCGCAGTGGCACGCGACGCAGTCATGGGGCCATTCCCCACGACGCCAGCGGTCCACCGAGGCGCGACGAATGAGTGCCGATTCGCCCTCTCGGGCGCGGTTGCGTCATGGATACTTCTCGATCCGGGGCCGCTTTCCGGTTCTTACGGTTCATGCAAGGCCGAGCCGCTCGGCGATGGCGGAGCGAAAACGGCGTTGGAAAGCGCCCCGAAGGGGCGAAGTGGATGCGAAGCTTGGTCTAGACGGTAAGTCCTGCGCCCTTGAGCGCATCGTTGTCATCGTTGGAAAGCCCGAGCTCGGCCAGGACCTCTTCGGTATGCTGGCCGAACAGCGGTGCGGGACGTCGTACCTGTGCCGGCGTGGCTGAGAACTTGGCGGGGAAACCGAGCATCGACAGCTCGCCGAGCCGAGGATGATCGACCTTGATCACCATCTCCCGCTCGCGGTAGTGCGGGTCTTCGAGCGCCTGGGAGAAGTCGTTGATCGGACCGGCCGGCACGCCCGCCCGGTCGCAGCGCTCGAGCCATTGGGAAACGTCGCGGCTGGCGAAGATCTCTTCGAGCTCGCGCTCCAGCGTCTCGACGTTGGCGCCGCGATCGCTGTTGGTGAGAAAGCGCGGATCGGCGATGAGTTCGGGCCGCTCCAGCACCTCTTCACAGAGCCGCTCCCAGGTCCGCTGATTGGCGCAGCCGAGCATCAGATAGCCATCTCGTGCCTTGAGCGCCTGGTAGGGCGCGGAGACCCGATGGCGCCATCCGGTCGGCCCGGGCACCCGCCCCTCGGCGAAGTAGGCCGCCGCCTCCCAGGTGAACCACGGCAATCCGCATTCGGCGATCGCCACGTCGACCTGCTGCCCCTCCCCGGTGTTGAGCTTGTGCACGTAGGCGGCGAGGATCGAATAGACCGCGGTGATCCCGGCGCCGATGTCGTAGACCGCGATGCCGGTCTTGAGCGGACGCCCACCGGGCTCGCCGGTCATCGACATCAGCCCGGTCATGCCCTGCGCGACCAGATCGAAACCGCCCTTGCCACGATAGGGGCCGGTCTGGCCGTAGCCCGAGATCGAGCAGTAGATGATCCCCGGGTTGATCTTCTTCAGCGTGGCGTAGTCGATCTTGAGCCGGCTGGTCACTCCGGGACGGTAGTTCTCGACCACCACATCGGCCTCGCGGGCGAGCTGGTAGAACGCCTCGAGCGCCTGCGGGTCCTTGAGATCCAGCGCTACGCTTCGCTTGTTGCGGTTGATCTGCGCGAAACAGGTCGACTCACCATTGACGTAGGGCCCCATCTGGCGGCTGTCGTCGCCACCGTTGGCCTTCTCGATCTTGATCACCTCCGCGCCCATGTCGCCCAGCACCATGGTGCAGTAGGGGCCGGCCATGATCTGCGAAATGTCGAGCACCTTCATTGCTTCGAGTGGCAGCATCTTGATCTCCTCGGCGCTCAGCGACCGCGCCATTGGTAGGGACGTTTTTCGACAAAGGCCGAGACGGCGGCGGCGAAGTCTTCGCTGCCATAGCACGCCTCGATCAGGTCGTCGCCGGCCTCCTGGCCGGGACGGCGTGCGTCGAGCACCCGCTGGATCGCCTGCTTGCTGGCACGCAGGGTCAGCGGCGCGTGGCGGCGCAGGCGCTCGATCCGCGCCGCCAGCGCAGCGTCGATCTCGTCGGACTCGAAGCGCTCGTTGACCACCCCGCAGGCCAGTGCCTCCTCGACATCGAGCAGCCGGGCCATCATCAGCACCTCCTTGCTGCGTGCCACGCCAAGCGCTTCGACCAGGCGAGCGACGTTGGTCACCGACAGGCAGTTGCCGAGGGTTCGGGCGATCGGCACGCCGAACTTCAGCGCGGGATCGGCGTAGCGGAAGTCGCAGGCCAATGCGATCGCGGCACCTCCGCCGACGCAGAATCCCTCGAGCATGGCGATGGTCGGCTGCTCGATCCGCTCGACCGCACCGACCACCGCATCGATCCGGCGCTCGTAGGCGACGCCCGCGGCACCGTCCTCGAACGCTTCGAACTGGGCGATATCGGTGCCGGCGACGAAGGCAGCACCTCCTACGCCGCGCAGCACCACGACTTCCACCGCCGCATCGCGCCCGCAGTCGGCGCAGACTTCCTCGAGCTGGGCATACATCTCCCAAGTCATCGCATTGCGCGCCTCGGGACGGTCGAACTCGACCCAGGCCACCCCTTCGTCGTGCCGCACCCTGACGCTTCCCGGCCGCTGCGCTGGCATGGTCACTCCTCCTCCTGGTCGGCCAGCCGTGATCAGCTCGCCTTCAACACTCGAGAGGATAATGAATTCAAAATTCAAAATGCGATCTAGACGATAGTTTGGGGGTAACGTCGAGGAAAATAAGATCAACTACGAATCAATCAGTTGAATGGCACCTCATACTTAATGCGTAATCCGAATGTCTGTGCAGCCAGACCCTCGCGCACTAGGATGGATGGGGCCCGTGCGAGCCAAGGGCACCCACATGGCAACCAGAAGGAGAACGCAGTGGCTGGGTCGATCTATGAAATGGGTGACGAGCGGCCTCGTCTGGCGACCAACAGCTTCATCGCCGATGGAGCGAAACTGATCGGTGCAGTGACCATGGGTCCCGAGAGCAGCGCCTGGTTCAACGCGGTGCTGCGTGCGGACGCCGAGCCCATCTCCATCGGTGCGCGCTCCAACGTGCAGGACAACTGCGTGATCCATGTCGATCCAGGCTTTCCGGTCACGCTCGGCGAGGAGGTCACCATCGGCCATCTGGCAATGATCCATGGCTGCACCATCGGCAACCGCTGCCTGATCGGCATGCATGCCACGCTGCTCAACGGCGCGGTGATCGGCGACGACTGCATCGTCGGCGCGGGCGCGGTGGTCACCGGCGGCAAGCACTTCGAACCCGGCGGGCTGATCTTTGGTGCTCCAGCGCGCCGGATCAGGACGTTGAGCGAGGAGGAACTCGCCGGCATCCGCCTCAACGCCGCCGCCTACGTCGAACGCGCAGCGAAATACCTGTCGGAACTCAGACGTGTCTGAGCCGCTGACCGCCAGTGACGAGACGGCTAAGACGCTGCGCATCCGTGCGACCAGCCTGCATGCCCAGGTATCGGAACGGCTGCGGGCGATGATCGGCAGCGGCGAATTGGCCGCGGGAGAGAAGATCCAGGAGCGAGCGCTATGCGAACTGCTCGGTGTTTCGCGCACGCCGCTGCGCGAGGCATTGAAGGCACTGGCCAATGAAGGGTTGATCGAGCTTTTGCCCAATCGTGGCTCCCGGGTCGCGGTGTTCACCCGCCGGCAGCTGCAAGAGGCCTTTGCGGTGATGGCCGCGCTGGAGGGGCTGGCCGGCGAAGAAGCCTGCGAGAGCGCCAATGATGCCGAAATCGCCGAAGTCGAGGCGCTGCATCAGGAGCTGCTCGAGTACTACCGCGAGGGTAATGCGGGTGACTACTTCGCGATCAACCGTGCGATCCATGAGCGGATCGTGCTCGCCTCCCACAACGAGACGCTGATCGAAGTCTACCGAGGTCTCAACCACCGGGTACGGGCGATGCGCTTCTCGATGCGCATGGACCCGCAGCAGTGGCGCGAAGCGATCGAGGAGCACGAATCCATCCTGCGCCACCTCAAACGACGCGACGGCCACGAACTCGGCGTCCTGTTGCGCTACCACTTGAGGAACAAGCTACGTGATGCACCCGCTTGAGCACTCGCTCGACCACCTTTCAACCACCGGAGATGCCCCGCCATGCGCATCGTGATCGCCCCCGACAGTTTCAAGGATGCGCTTTCAGCGCAGCAGGCCGCCAAGGCTATCGGCACAGGCGCGCTCGCCGCCTGCGCAGACGCTGAGCTGGTCGAGTGCCCGCTGGGAGATGGCGGCGAAGGCACGCTCGATGCGGTGCTCGCGGCCTCCGGCGCAGTGGAACGCCGGGCATCGGTGCATGATCCTCTCGGGCGCCCGATCGAGGCGCGCTGGGGGCTGATCGAGCGCGAGGGCGAGCGCAGTGCGATCGTCGAACTCGCTGAAGCCAGCGGCCTGCAACGGCTGCCCCCGGCCGAGCGCGATGCCCGGGTGACCTCCACCTATGGTCTCGGCGAGCTGATCCTCGCCGCGCTCGACGAAGGCGTCGAGCACCTGGTGCTGACCCTAGGCGGCAGTGCGACCAACGACGGCGGCAGCGGGATGCTCGCGGCCCTCGGCGCACGCTTTCTCGACGCCCACGGCGAGCCGCTGCCGCCGGGCGGTGCGACGCTGGCGAAGCTGGCACGGATCGAGCTCGACGGGCTCGATCCTCGCCTCGCCCGGGTACGCTTCGAGGCCGCAGTGGACGTCGACAACCCGCTTTGTGGCGAACGCGGCGCCAGTGCGGTGTTCGGGCCGCAGAAGGGCGCCGACCCAGCGACGGTGGCCGAGCTCGATGCCGCCCTGATGAAGCTCGCCGAGGTCGCCGCCGAGACGCTCGGCGAGGACCACCGAGAACTGCCCGGCGCCGGGGCGGCGGGCGGCATGGGCTTCGCCGCCCGCGCCTTCCTCCAGGCGCGGCTGCGTCCGGGCATCGAACTGGTGATCGAGCAGCTCGGCTTCGAGGCGCTGCTCGAGGGGGCGGATCTGCTCATCGTCGGCGAAGGCGGGCTCGATGCCCAGAGCCTCGGCGGCAAGACGCCGATCGGCGCAGCGCGGGTCGCCAAACGCCTCGGCATCCCCTGCGTAGCGCTGGTCGGCAAGCTCGGCCCAGGTTGGCAAGGCGCGCACCAGCAAGGGGTCACCGCCGCCTTCGCCCTCGCCGACGGCCCGATGAGCCTCGAACAGGCACTGCCGCGCACCTTCGAAGCGCTGGCCGCGCGTACGGAGGAAGTGGTGCGGCTATGGCAGGCGGCGCGGGGCTGATCAGCTCTGCCGCCCGGGTGCGACCAGGATCTCTTCGATCGATGCGCCGACCCGTTCGAGCAACGCCTCGCTAGGGCTCGCCTCGTCCATGTCCTGAGTGCAGGCGATCACTACGATCGCGCGCTCGGGATCGGATGGGTCGATGACCCCTGCGTGGCAGGCGCGCTGGCGCTGGGTTCCGGTCTTGTGGATGAATTCAGTGGCCTCGTCGAGGCCACCCTCCAGCCGATAGGCCTCATAACGGTCGATCTTCATCAGCCGATACAGCAGAGCCCTGTGCTCGGAATTCAGCAGCTCGCCCTCCACCAGGCCTTCGAAAAGACGTGCGACATCGGCCAGCGCGGCGCTGTTGTCCCCTTGGGCGTAGTAATCGGCATAGGCCGCGTCGATGTCGTCCAGCTCGAGCTCGGCGCGCTCGACCCCCAGGGCGCGGGCCACCGCGTCGACCCGCAGCGGGCCGATCGCAGCGGCGGCGATCTCGGCGAGCTGCTGGCGATCGAGCCCGACCGCGTCGGGATGCAGGCGCCGATAGACCTGGTAGCGAACCTCGGCGAGCGTAGTGATCGGGCCGAATCCCGGAGCCCCGATGCCAAGCCGGTCGCCGATCGTCGAGAGACGCTGGTTGAGTCGCTCGACACCGATGCGGCTGATCAGCATGTCGGCGGCGGTATTGTCGCTGTGGGTCACCATCCGCTCGAGCAGATCGCCGACATCGTAGCGCCCGCCGGTCTGCTGCCAGATCAGTTCGCCAGCGCCATCCACCCGCACGTCGTCTTGCAGTACCAGCGCTTCATCGAGGCCGATCTCCCCCTCCTCGACCAGCTCGAGCAGGACGATCGCCACCGGCACCTTGACCGTGGAGGCGAGGTACCAGCGCTGCCCGGCACCAATCGACACCGCTTCCTCCTCGCGCACCCGTTTGACGTAGACCCCCAGCTCACCGGGCGCTTCGTCCGCCAGCGCTCGCAGCCGCTGGTCGAGGAGCGCCTGCCAGCGATCGGGATCCTCCTGCTCGGCGCAGGCGCTAGTGACGAGCAGCCAAGGCAGCAGCAGATACCACCAAAAACGTTGCAGCGGACGGTTCGCGTACATTGGGCATCCTTGATCTCGATTCAGCGCAAGACAGGGTTTCACCGGGCAAGCAGTTGGGGCGGTACCGCTCGTTCACCTTTCGCTGCGCCGCCTTGGCTCAGTCGAAGGCCCCTGCTCGCCAGGCCGCGGCGCCGAGTTCACGCATCGCACGCTCGGCATCGGCAAGCGAAAGCGAGCCCCGGGTACAGGCCACCACCACCAGCCGGCGCGTGCTTTCACCCACCGTGCGACTCGCGATGCCGCCGTCGCAGAAGCGCCCGCGCTGGGTGCCGGTCTTGTGGGCGAACCCGACCGAATCGGGCCAGCCTGCCTTGAGCCGATGCTCGCCGGTGACCACCCGCGACATCACCCCGAGCAAATGCACGGTCGATGGGGTCGACAAGGCGTCCGAGCGCTGCAGTCGTTCGAGCAGCAGCGCATGGGCATCGAGCCGCCCTGAATTCGCCCCGGTGGCGTAGTAGGCTTCGAATGCGCTGGAGAGATCGCTCACCGCGAAGCTGTCGCGAGCGACCCCGATCCGCTCGGCGATGCTCGCCAGCCGCGCGGATTCATCCTGTTCACCGCGAATCTCGATGAAGTCGCGCCCCGACAGAGACGAGGCCCCGGGATGGAACTCCGCGTAGGCACGCCGGCGGACGTCTGCGAGCGTGGTGATCTCGCCGAAGCCGTGCGCTACCAGCTCGGCGCGACGTGCGTTGACCCGCTCGATGCCGATCCGGCGGATCAGCATGTCGGTCGCGGTATTGTCGCTGCGGATGATCATCTGCTCGAGCAGCCAACCCAGCCTGAGCTGGGCGCCGGGACCGTGCCAGTTGGTCTCGCCGGCGCCATCGACATAGTCCGAGGCGTTGAGCGTCATGCGCTCATCGAGGCTGGCCTCGCTACGGTCGACCATGTCGAGCAGCGCCAATGCCACCGGCAGCTTGACCATCGAAGCCAGGTACCACTGCTCTTGCGCGCGCAGCGAAAAGTACTCGCCGCTGTCCAGATCGCGCAGATAGAAGCCGAGCTCGCCTGGGAACTCCTGATCGATCTGGGCGACCAGCGGAGCCAATCGCTCTGGCCAGCCCTGGCCCAGGCTCCTTCCGGTCTCGCCCGCTGAGCCGGCGCAAGCGAAGGAGGCGCCGGCGAGCCAAAGCGGCAGTGCGAGCAGGGTCTTGCCTACCTTCGAGAGAGTGAGGGAAACCAGCGCTGATGCAACGGCGATAGGCATGGCGAACCTTATTGGACGAGGCCGGCGCGATCGCGCCGGCACACGACTTCCAGCCTAGTCGGTCAGGCCGGGGAGCTGGGCCGCCATGCGGATGCTTTCAAGATCGGTTCAGCCCCCGACTAAGGCTCGGGCGTGGCGTTCGTCTCGTCCTCGTCGTCCTCTCCCTCGGGCAGGGGTTTTCTGCTCCGCACGCCGAGCCGATTGAGCGCGCGGGCCTGGCTGACCAGGCTGCCCTGCCCTTCCGAAAGCCGCTTCAACGCCTGCCGATGGCTAGCGCCGGCACGCTCGAGATGAGTACCGACATCGTTGAGGCTGTCGACGAAGCCGATGAACTTGTCGAGCAGCTTCTCGCCGCGCTCGACGATCAGCCTGGCGTTCTCGTTATGCCGCTCTAGCCGCCAGAGATTGGCCACGGTGCGCAGGCTGGCGAGCAGGGTGGTGGGCGTGACGATCACCACATGGCGCGCGAAGGCGTCTTGGAACAGCCGCTCGTCGTGTTCGAAAGCCAGTGCGAAGGCCGGCTCGATCGGCATGAACATGAACACCATGTCCGGCGAGTTGAGCCCGGGCAGTCGCGGGTAGTCGCGCGCCGCCAGCCCCTCGAGGTGGCTGCGCAGCGAGCGCAGGTGCTGGCGCAGCGCCTGCGCCCGGGCGGCGTCGTCCTCGGCGGCGAGATACTCGCTGTAGGCGACCAGCGAGACCTTGGCGTCGACCACCAGGTGGCGTCCTTCCGGCAGCTGGATCACCGCATCGGGGCGGCGCAGTCCATCCTCGGCGCGAATCGCCACCTCGCGACGATATTCGATGCCCTTGCGCAGCCCGGAGCGCTCGAGCACGGTCTCGAGCATCAGTTCGCCCCAGTTGCCCTGCAGCTTGCGATCCCCTTTCAGCGCCCGGGTCAGGTTGCTGGCGTCCTCGCTCATCTGGCGGTTCAGCGCGCTAAGCTGGTCGAGCTGGGCGCGCAGCGCGGACTGGCGCTGCACCTCCTGGTCGTTGATCCCATCGAGACGGCCGCGGAACTCCTGCAGCTGCTGGCGCAGCGGGCCGAGCAGTGCCTGGAGATCGTCGCGGCTCTGTACCGAAAAGCGCTGGCTGCGCTCCTCGAAGATCTTGCCAGCCAAGCGCTCGAACTCTCCCTTGAGCTGGTCACGGGCCTGCTCCAGCAGCGCCAGCCGCTCGTGGTGGTGGCGTTGGTCGCGCTCCATCCCGGTCTCGAGCTCGGCACAGCGGGTACGCAGCCGGGCGCACTCCTGCTCGAGGCGCTGGTGTCGCACGCTGAGCGCCTCGCCCTGGTCACGCTCGCGCTCGAGCAGCGCCTCGCGCTCGGCGAGCAGACGCTCCGCTTCGTGGTGGGCCTCGCGACTCTGCTCCAGCGCCTCTTCCAACCGCGCCGACCGCTCGCGCACCTCCACCAGTTCACGCTTGGGCGCTGCGCGTCCAAGCCAGGCACCGACGATGGCACCACCGAGCGCGGCCAGCGCCACCGCGGCGAACGCCAGGGCAATCAAGGGGGTAGACATCCAACTCTCCTTACACCACGCCTTCGCGCGCGATCCCCGGGACCGCGTCCGCCCCGAGTCTACACGCCCGGGTGCGCATTTCGACCCTGCGCTCGCGAGCTTTGCATCGTTGCATCGAGAACGTGATCGGGTCTGGACAGACTCGCCGGTCGGTGTTCGCGTCCTAACGGATATGCTCCTACGCTGAGAAGCCAAGGACGCGCCGGGAGCGCGCGTCCTGACGGAGGTCGATCGTCAACGCCGAACGGCAACAACTAAGGAGTGGTTGTGATGAGTGATGAAAACGTACGTGTCGCAATATTGGCCACCGATGGCTTCGAGGAGGTCGAGCTGACCTCGCCGAAGAAGGCGCTCGAAGACGAGGGCTTCCAGGTCGAGGTGGTAGCACCGAAGAGCGGCACCATCCGGGCCTGGGCCGAGACCGACTGGGGCGGCGACTATCCGGTCGATCGCACCCTCGGCGAGGCGAGGCCCGAGGAGTACGACGCGCTGGTGCTACCCGGCGGAGTGATCAACCCGGACAGTTTGCGCACCAACGAAGAGGCGCTCACCTTCGTGCGGGCGTTCTTCGAGGCCGGCAAGCCGGTATCGGCGATCTGCCATGCCCCCTGGACGCTGATCAGCGCAGGTGTGGTCGACGGCCGCCAGATGACCTCGGTCGCCTCTGTCGCACAGGATCTGAAGAATGCGGGCGCGCTGTGGGAAGACAGTGAAGTCGTGTGCGAGAACGCGCTGGTCACCAGCCGCACGCCCAAGGACCTGCCCGCGTTCAACGCCAAGACCATCGAGGAAATCCACGAGGGCCGGCATCGCAAGCAGCATGCCTGAGCCCGCTCTCCAGCGTACCGCGCCCTCTCGATTGCATCGGGGGGCGCTTTGGTCGATATCCTCCTCTCGCGTGATAAGCTTAATCGCTGTTTAATGGTGCCCGTTACCACGTCCGGTCACGGCCCTCTCCCTCGCACAAGATTCGACGTCCGCTAAGTAATGGAAACCGTTTCTCTCGTTCTCATCCTGCTGTTCGTCGCCTCGGCCACCGGGGTCGCGGCTCGCTTTCTCCCCTCGCTGCCCACCCCGCTGGTGCAGGTTGCCTTCGGCGCCGCGCTGGCCTGGCCGGCCGAAGGCATCCACGTCAGCCTCGAGCCAGAACTGTTTCTGCTGCTCTTCATCGCCCCACTGCTCTACTCGGATGCCCGGCGCTTCCCCCAGCGTGAGTTGATGGCGCTGCGCGGACCGATTCTCGCCCTCGCCTTCGGACTGGTGCTGTTCACTGTGCTCGGGGTCGGCTACTTGATCCACTGGATGCTGCCGGTGATCTCGCTGCCGATCGCCTTCGCCCTCGCCGCCGTGCTTTCGCCCACCGACGCGGTCGCGGTCTCGGCGATCTCGGGACGGCTGCCCGTGCCGCCCAAGCTCATGCGCGTGCTCGAGGGCGAGTCGCTGATGAACGACGCCTCGGGACTGGTGGCGTTCAAGTTCGCGGTGGCGGCGGCCTTGACCGGCGCATTCTCGCTCAGCGAGGTATCGACCAGTTTCCTCTTCATCGCCTTTGGCGGCCTGCTGTTGGGTGGCGCCTGCGCTTGGCTGTTCAGCGTGGTCCGCACCCGGCTGATCGACCGGCACGGCGGCGAGCAATCGGCGACCCAGATCGTGCTTTTGCAGCTGCTGATGCCGTTCGCGGTCTACTTCCTCGCCGAACACTTCGGTATGTCGGGCATCCTCGCCGCGGTGGCGGCGGGGCTCGTGGTCAACTACACCGACCTCAAGCGCCAGGATCAGATCCAGACCCGGCTCAAGACCCGCAGCATGTGGGAAATCATCGAGTTCGTGCTCAACTCGCTGGTGTTCCTGCTGCTGGGCTTCCAGCTCCCCGACATCATCGGCGGCGCCTTCAGCCACTCGATTCACGACGGCAGCCAGTTCGAGCTGCTACGCCTGTGCGCCTACGTCTTCATCATCACCACGGCGCTGATGGTGCTGCGTTTCATCTGGGTGTTCGGCGCACTTTGGACCTCGCGGCTGGCGGCCAGGATCCGCCAGCGCAAGGTCCAGCCGTTCCCCGCACGACTGATGCTCGTCACCACCATCTCCGGCATTCGTGGCACCATCACGCTCGCCGCCGCCCTCTCCTTTCCCCAGACGATGCTCGATGGCACTCCCTTCCCTGGGCGCGAGCTGCTGGTCTTCATCGCTACCGGCGTGATCCTGCTCACCCTGCTCAGCGGCAGCATCGGCCTGCCGCTGCTGCTCAAGGACCTCGACCTCCCGCCCGATACCCGGCTCGACGAGGAAGAAGCCAGGGCGCGCAAGCGTGCTTCGGAAGCGGCGATCCGGCGCGTCGAGGAGTATCGCCACGCCCGGGTCGAAGCGCTGACCGCCGAGCATTCCGACACCAACGGCGCTGCTGATGCGGGCAGCCCTGCAGAGCCGATGGAAAAGGACGATCGCATCCTGATCTACGCCGAGCAGAGCACCCAGTTGATGAATCTCTATCGCGAACGGGTGACGATCGACGATACCGAATCGGCCAGCAAGCGTGCCGAGTACGAACGCAAGGTATGGCGCGAGCTGCTCCAGCAGGCGCTGCAGGCCGAGCGCGCCGAGTACTACCGGCTACGCAGCCGTAACCGGATCAACGACGACCTGCTGCGCAAGCTGGTGCGCGAGGTCGACCTCAGCGAGACCGCGCTGATCGCGGGTCAGGAAGAGAGCGGTGGTGGACACCACTGAGGCACCTTCGCATGGGCCCTGCGGGGCCCGTACTTCGCTCTCTGCCGGCTCGAACCAGCCGACGAAACTGCCTACCATGCGCGCATCGACAGCAGGAGCATCCATGACGACCACTTCTCCCTTCTGCCCCTGCGGCAGCGGCCTCGTCTATGACACCTGCTGCAGACCGCTGCACCAGGGTGAGCGCGAGGCCGAAAGCGCCGAGGCGCTGATGCGCTCGCGCTATGCGGCTTTCGCCCTCGGCGGGCTCGGCGACTATCTGCTCGCTACCTGGCACGACGACGCGCCGGCCAAGGCCGGGCTCGATGCCGCTGCGCTCTCACGACGCGAGCTCGACTGGCGGCGCCTCGAGGTGCTGGCGGTCGACGAGCAAGGCGCGCGCGCGACGGTGGAGTTTCGCGCCACCTTCTCGCCCCCTGCGCCGCTCGGTGCCAAAGCGGTCGAGGAGTCGCTGCACGAGCGCTCGCGCTTCGTGCGCGAAGAGGGGCGCTGGCGCTATCTCGACGGTGAGATATTCGATCCTGCGCGAGCGGTCAAACAAGGGCGCAACGCCCCTTGCCTCTGCGGCAGTGGGCGCAAGTACAAGCACTGCTGCGCCCAGCGCTGAACACCGTCAGCCGTCGCACTCTGCCATCAGTTCGCGATAGTGCAGCTGATCGAGGTAGAGCTGGTGGAAGACGCGGTACTTGGCGGCGTGGAAGCCGCGCGTCTCGGCTCTCGGTTCGATGGTGCCGCCAGCGCTGAACATGCCTCGCGCGGCCTCACGCAGCGAGGGGAAGTCTCCCGCAGCGGCGGCGGCGAGCATCGCCGCGCCGAGCATCACCGTCTCCGGCTCACCGGGCAGCTCGATCGGCCGGCCAGTGACGTCCGCCAGTTCGCGCAGCCACAGCGGATTCTTCAGTGCGCCACCGCAGATCGCCAATCGCTCGATCACGTGGCCCTGGGCCTCCAGCGCCTCGATGATATGCAGGGTGCCGTAGGCGATCGACTGCAGCGTGGCCAGGTAGCGCCGCGCCAACTCATCGAGGCCCTGCTCGAGGGTCAGTCCGGAAAGCATCCCGCGCAGGCTGGGATCGGCGCGGGGCGAGCGGTTGCCGTGATGGTACCCGAGCAGGTGCAGGTGCCGGGTCGGCCAGCGCTCCTCGGCCTCGAGCCTCGCGACCCTCTGGTTGAGCAGATCGAAATGACTCACGCCTTGGCGTTCGGCCTCGGCCCTGAGTTCCGGCCAGGTTGCGCTCTCCTCGAGTACGTAATCGATCAGCGCCCCGACTGCGCTCTGCCCTCCTTCGTTGATCCAGGCGTCCGGTAGTACCGCACCGAAGTAGGGGCCCCATACCCCAGGCACGAAGCGCGGCTCGGCGCTCAGCGCGATATGGCAGGCGGAGGTCCCGCCGATGATTGCAAGACGCCCCTCCGGCGACTCACCGAGCATCCCCAGCGCGCCGGCGTGGGCGTCGATGATCCCTGTGGCGACTACCGTCGCCGGCGAAAGCCCGAGCTCGGCGGCGACCGCGGGCGCGAGTGTCCCGGCGGGGCTGCCGAGCGGCAGCACCCGCTGTTCGAGATAAGGCTGGCGATAGAGCTCGTCGAGCCCGATCTGGTCGAGCAGATCCTTCGGCCAACGCCCCTCGTGGGCGAGATAGAGCCATTTGCATACCAGCGTGCAGGCACTCAGTTCGGCCACGCCGGTAGCGTGGAAGACCATATAGTCGGCGAGATCGAGGTAGTAATCGGCGCGGGCGAACTGATCCGGACGGTTGCGCTTCATCCACAGAAGCTTCGGCAGCTCGAGCTCAGGACTCACCTCGCCACCGACATGGTCGAGCGCAGGATGGCCGGTGGCGGCGATCTCCCTCGCTTCATCCACCGCACGGTGATCCATCCACATGATCACGTTGCACCGATCGTCGTCATCCGGCGAGATCGAGACCGGGCGCCCCTCGCGATCGACCGCGACCAGAGAGCAGGTCGCATCGAAGCCGATCGCACGGATCGACGCCACCTCCACCGCCGAGCGCTCGACCGCCCCTCGCACCGCCACCACGCACTGACGCCAGATCTCGTCGCTGGACTGCTCGACGAAACCGGGACGCGGGCGCCAGCGGCTGATCGGTGCGCTCTGGTGGGCGACACACCGCCCGTTTGCGTCGAACACCCCGGCCCGCACGCTGCCGGACCCAACATCGACACCGATGTAATGCTTCATCACTCTCTCCCTTGGTGATCAGCGCGATCCGAGCCGCATCGCTTCGCCCCGGCTCACGCCATCATCATCGCCAAACCGCCGGCGCTGCGTCGAGCCGATCCGCTTGGAGCATGCCTGTATTCCCGGCCATCGCTCCAATCGGCAGCAACCATCCGGACTGCAAAGAGCCGATGACATCCAATCAAATGACGCCTCAATACCTCAGTCATTTCTCGAAAATAAAAATATCAATCAAATCATATGAGCAGAATCAACGGATCCGACATTCGATCTCATAAATCCTAAAAGCAAATCATCAAAATCATGACCCATGAAACAAAAGTATAATAAATATCGTTTGATACTTTGGTCCTTATCCAATTGACAGCGGGCTTTGGCAAGAACTAAATATGTAATGACAACGATAACATTTTTTTGAAATACCACACTTTGTACAGAGAAAACGTTCTCACATCGAGCACCTACTCCCAAGGCTATCGAGCACAATTCACCGAACATTCAATAGACCAACCCTCTTCGTAACCGGACTTTTCGCACACGATGAGAAAAAAGAGGAACCGGCATGCACGAGCGCACATCTCTCAAACTCTCTGGCCGTCTCGCCCGAATGCTCGCTTACGGCGTCTTCTGCGCCACCGCGCTGGCGAGCGTTCAAACCCAGGCCCAGGACACCCCGGTCACCGTCGGGATGTCGTTCCAGGAGCTCAACAACGTCTACTTCGTCACCATGCAGCGGGCGCTGGAAGCCAGGGCACAGGCCAGCGGCACCACCCTGGTGATCACCGACGCCCGCCACGACGTGGCCAAGCAGATCAACGATGTCGAGGACATGCTGCAGCGTGGCATCGACGTCCTGCTACTCAACCCTACCGATTCGGTCGGTATCCAGTCGGCGGTGCTCTCCGCCGAGGAGGCCGGCGTGCCGGTGATCGCGGTCGATGCGCAGGCCGAAGGTCCAATCACCGCTTTCGTCGGCTCGAAGAACCGTGATGCAGGCTACCAGGCCTGCTACTACCTCGCCGAGCAGCTCGGCGGTGAGGGCAAGGTAGCGATCCTCGATGGCATCCCGGTGGTGCCGATCCTCCAACGAGTCGAAGGCTGCGAAGCGGCCTTGGGTGAGTTCGATGGTATCCAGGTCGTGACCAAGCAGAACGGTCGCCAGGATCGCACCCAGGCAATGACCGTGACCGAGAACATCCTCCAGTCGCATCCCGACCTCAACGGCATGTTCAGCGTCAACGACGTCGGCTCGCTCGGCGCTTTGACCGCGATCCAGGCCAGCGGGCTGGAGGTCAAGCTTGCCAGCGTCGACGGCAACCCCGAGGCGGTGCAGGCGATGCAGGAGGCCGACTCTCCATTGATCGCCATCGCCGCCCAGCACCCACGCCAGATGGTCGAACAGGCCTTCGACCTGGCACTGGCCGCGCACCGCGGCGAAACCGTCGCCGCCGAAGTACCGATCGATATCGAGCTGGTGACCCGAGACAACGCTGCCGACTTCAGCTGGTAGACGAGGATTTCGCCATGTCGCTGCTCAGCCTCGAAGGCATCAGCAAATCGTTCAACGGCGTTGCCGCCCTCAGCGAAGTGAGCCTGACGCTGGAGGCAGGAGAGGTGCTGGCGCTGCTCGGTGAGAACGGAGCCGGCAAGTCGACGCTGATGAAGATCCTCTGCGGCATTCATCGCCCAGACGCGGGAGAGGTTCGCCTCGATGACGCCCGGGTGGAATTTCGCAACTACCGCGAAGCTTCCGCCGCCGGAGTCGGCATCGTGTTCCAGGAGTTCAGCTTGGTGCCGTGGCTCACCGCGATCGAGAACATCTTCCTCGGCCGCGAGCCGCGTAACGCCTTCGGCCTGATCCAGCGCTCGCGGATGCGCGTAGACGCCGAGCGGCTGGTCGGGCGGCTCGGCATTGAGCTCGATCTCGATACCCCGGTCGCTGCGCTCAGCGTGGCGGACCAGCAATTCGTCGAGATCATGAAGGCGCTGTCGCTCGACGCCCGGGTGCTGGTGCTCGACGAACCGACCGCGCCACTGACCCCGAGCGAAGTCGAGCGGCTGTTCGCGATCGTACGCGCGCTCAAGCGAGAGGGCGTGGGGATGATCTTCATCTCCCACCACATGGAGGAGATCTTCGAGATCTGCGACCGGGTCACGGTACTGCGCGACGGCGGCTACATCGGTACCCGCGAGGTCGCCGCGAGCGATGCCGCGACTCTGGTGGAGATGATGGTCGGGCGTCGGGTCGACACCGTGTTCCCACCGCGCCCACCGCTCGCAGCCAACGCACCGCTGGTGCTCGAAGCCGGGATAACCGCGCCGGGAAGCGCCCAGACCGACCGGGTACGACTCAGGCATGGCGAGATACTCGGCTTCGCCGGTTTGGTCGGCTCAGGGCGCAGCGAACTGGCGCTGAGGCTGATCGGTGCGCTGCCGGCGAGCCGCCAGATGAGAGTGGACGGCAGGGAAGCGAAGATCCGCGCGCCTGCCGACGCCCTGGCGCTCGGCATCGGCCTGCTGCCCGAGAGCCGCAAACAGCAGGGGCTGATCCTGCCATTCAGCTGCCTCGACAACATCACCCTCAACCAGCTTGGCCGTTTTCGCCACGCAGGCGTACTGATCGATCGCGGCAGTGAGCACGCCGAGGTCGAGCGGCTGATGGATCAGGTGCGGGTCAAAGCGCCCGGAGCCGACAGCGTGGTCGGCGAGCTGAGCGGCGGCAACCAGCAGAAGGTGGTGATCTCACGCTGGCTCGGCCGGGTCGAGGATGTCGAGCGCGGTATGCGTGTGCTGATCTTCGATGAGCCGACCCGCGGCATCGACATCGGCGCCAAGACCGAGATATACGCCTTGATTCGCGCGCTCACCGAGCGCGGTGTCTCGATCCTGCTGATCTCCTCCGAACTGCCCGAAATCATCGGCCTCAGCGATCGAGTCGCGGTGTTTCGCAAGGGCCACATCGTCGCCGAGCTAGAAGGTGAGGAGATCGACGCACCCACCATCATGGCCCACGCCACAGGGGGCGCCCAATGACTACCACCCACACCGCTTCCACACCCCGACGCGGCCGCTCGCGGCTCACACGCCTGTTGCGCTCGCCGGTGTTCTATCCATTGATTGGCTTCGTCATCGTGTTCGCGCTGATGGCGCTGATCAACGACAACTTCCTATCCACCGCCAACCTGACCAACGTCGCCCGACAGGGTGCGATCATCGGCATCATCGCGGTGGGGATGAGCTTCGTGATCTTCACCGGTGGCATCGACCTATCGGTCGGCCCGGTGATGGCGCTGACCGGCACGGTAATGGCCGGGCTGATGGTGATAGGGCTGCCGATTGGGCTGGCGATCGCCGGCGGCCTGGGCCTGGGGCTCGCGATCGGGGCGTTCAACGGTGCCTGCGTGGCCTTCGCTCGAATGCCGCCGATCATCGTCACGCTGGCGACGATGGGGATCTGCAAAGGCCTGGCGTTGATCTATACCGGCGGCTATCCGATCTCTGGCCTGCCCGCCGGCTTTTCATTCTTCGGGCGCGCCACCCTGCTCGGCATCCAGGTGCCGATCCTGATCATGCTGGCGGTCTACGCCATCGCCTGGGTGGTGCTGCACCACACCCCCGCCGGTCGCTACGTCTACGCGATCGGCGGCAACGAGGAAGCGACCCGGCTGACCGGGATCCGGGTCTCCCGCTACAAGCTGATGGTCTACTCCATCAGCGGTCTCACCGCGGCGCTGGCCGGCCTGGTGCTGGCCTCGCGACTGATGAGCGGCCAGCCCAACGCGGGTACCGGCTTCGAGCTCGACGCGATCGCCGCGGTGGTACTCGGCGGTGCGGCGATCAGCGGCGGCCGAGGCGTCATCCTCGGCACCCTGGTCGGCGCGATGCTGCTGGCGATCCTCAACAACGGTCTCAACCTGCTCGGCGTCTCTCCCTACCTCCAGGACGTGGTCAAGGGCGCGATCATCCTGCTCGCGATTCTGATCCAGCGCGGGCGCGCGAGCTGAGCCTACCTTCCCTTTCACCATCCGATCATGAGGACACGAGATGAATTCGAACACCGCATCACTGCCGTCGGGACAGCTCCCGACACAGATGGAGGCCGTGGTCTGCCACGGTCCCGAAGACTATCGGCTGGAGCGTATTGCGCGTCCCAAGGCCGGCCCACGGGAGATGATACTGAGGATCAATGCCTGCGGTATCTGCGCCAGCGACGTCAAATGCAAAAGCGGTGCGGCGATGTTCTGGGGCGATGGAGACAAGCAGCCGAGCTGGGTCAAGGCGCCAGTAGTGGCGGGTCATGAGTTCTTCGGCGAGGTGGTCGAGCTCGGCGAAGGCGCGTTCGAGCATTTCGGCTTCGACCTCGGCGAACGCGCGATCGCCGAGCAGATCGTGCCGTGTGAGAAATGCCGCTACTGCCGCGACGGTCACTACTGGATGTGCGAGGTGCACGACATCCTCGGTTTCCAGCAAGGCGTCGCCGAGGGCGGCATGGCCGAATATCTCAAGGTGCCGGCCAACGCCCGGGTGCACCGCATTCCCGATTCGCTCAGCCTCGAGCAGGCGGCATTCATCGAGCCGCTGGCCTGCGGCATCCACGCGGTCAACCGCGGAGATATCCAGCTCGACGACATCGTGGTGATCGCCGGCGCAGGGCCGATCGGGCTGGCCATGGTGCAGGTAGCGCGGCTCAAGACGCCAAAGAAACTGATCGTGGTCGATATGCTCGACGCCCGGCTCGAACTCGCCCGCAGCTACGGTGCCGATGTGGTGCTCAACCCCTCGCGCGACGACGTCGGCGGCGAGATCCGCGCACTCACCGAGGGTTACGGCTGCGACGTCTACATCGAGGCGACCGGCGCGCCGAGCGGGGTGATCCAGGGGCTCGACGTGATCAGGAAGCTCGGTCGTTTCGTAGAATTCAGCGTGTTCGGCAAGCCGACCACGGTCGATTGGTCGATCATCGGCGATCGCAAGGAGCTCGACGTGCGCGGTGCCCATCTATCACCGGCGACCTTCCCAGTGGCGATCGACCTGCTCGCCAGGGGACTGGTGACCACCGAGGGAATCGTCACCCATCGCATGCCACTGGCCGAGTTCGAGCAGGGCTTCAAGATGGCCGCGGCGGCCGAGTCGATCAAGGTGCTGCTCGAGCCATGAACATCGACCTCGTGGGACGGCGCATCCTGGTCACCGGAGCAACCAGCGGCATCGGCCTTGCCACCGTAGAGGCGCTGCTCGAGGCCGGCGCACGGGTCGTCGCGCTGGGCAGAAATCGCGACGCGCTCGACCGGCTAGACGCGCTCGGCTGCACAGCGCGGCAGGTGGAGCTCACCGATAGTGCGCGGCTTGAGGCACAGATCGATTTGCTCGGGCCTTTCGACGGCCTGGTCAACGGCGCCGGTATCACTCGGCTCGGCGGTGTCTTTTCCTTCGCCGCCGAGGACCTCGACGCGCTGTTCGCTGCCAATGCCCGCGCGTCGGCGGTGGCCGCCCGCGCGGTGGCGCGCGGGATGCGTGAGGCCGGCATCGGAGGCAGCATCGTCAACGTCTCGAGCCAGGGCAGTCTGGTCGGGCTGGCGGAGCACCTCGGCTACTGCGCCTCGAAAGGCGCACTCGATGCAATCACCCAGGTGCTATGCATCGAGCTTGGCCCGCATGGCATCCGGGTCAACGCGGTCAACCCGACGGTGACGCTGACGCCGATGGCGCGGCAGGCCTGGAGCGACCCGGCCAAGGCCGCGCCGATGCTGGCCCAGATCCCACTGGGCCGCTTCGCCAGGCCCGAGGAGGTGGCGGCGCCGATCCTCTTCCTGCTCTCCGACGCGGCGAGCATGATCAGCGGCGTCAGGCTTCCGATCGACGGCGGCTATACCTGCCGTTGACGAGGCCGTGGTTCGAGGCGTTTGCGAGCGCCCTGAACGAGCGTGGTCCGAGCATCTCAAGCAAGCAGCGCATCGAGAGACAAGAACCGGGGAACCTGGCCTCAGCGCCAACCCCCAACCGTTCATCCCGAGCGGCGTCCCGCGCCAAGCTCGGAATCCGGCGTGGCAAACACGGACGCCTGTCGAGGGACCGGTTTTTGCAGCGAGCTCTTAGTCGACCAGCTCGCCTACGACGGTCACCGTGCGGCTCGGCGCACGCGGCGATTCGAGCCGCTCGAACAGCAGCGCCAGCGCTTCGAGCCCGGCCTGGCGGCCGTCGTGGACGATGCTCGGGACGCGCAGATCGAAGATGTCGAGATAGGGCAGCCGGTCGATGCACACCAGCGGCAGGTCATCGTGAGCATAACCGTAGGCCTTGAGCGCCTGCAGTGCGCCGAAGGTGATCAGCTGGTTGAAGCAGAACACCGCCTGCGGCCTCGCCCCTCCGGCCAGATAGGCATCGACCGCCTCGCGAGCGGGCTCGAGGGTGTAGTCGCTCTCGACCACATCGAGCACGATCTCGCGGCGGCTCTGCTCGATCGCCCGACGGATCCCTGCCAGCCGCTCGAGAGTGATCCGCGACCGGGCAGGGCCCCCTACCGCCAGCAGCAGATCACCGTCGGCGAGCCGCTCGAGCAGGTAGTGCCCGGCCCGCCAGCCCGCCTCCCGGTTGTCGAGCACCACCGCATCGAACGGCGTACGCGCCAGGGCGCGGTCCAGATGCACCACCGCGACCTGGCTCGCGACCAGCGCGTCGAGATACTCCGGGCGATAGTCGAGGGCATCCGAGACCGGCGAAAGGATGATGCCGGCGACCCGATAGCTGAGCAAAGTCTCGATCGCAGTGGCCTCGAGCCGCTCCTCGCCATCGGTGTCGAACAGCATGATCGCGTAGCCGCGTCGCTTGGCCTCCTTGCCGATGGTCTTGATCATCTCGATGTAGAAAGGGTTGTCGATGCTTGCAGCGACGATCCCGATCAGCCGGCTGTCGCTCTGCTTCAATCCGCGGGCAAAGGCGTTGGGTACGTAGCCGAGCTCGCGGGCGGCCGAGAGGATTCGCTCGCGGGTCGAAGCCTTGACCAGCTCAGGCTTGGACAGCGCCCGGGAGACGGTGATCGACGTCAGCCCGACCCGCTCGGCGATGTCGGCGATAGTGGCATTGCGCTGTCTGGCCATAGGCGCTGGGAGTTCCTCGCGATCTGATCTTGGTCGTAGAACGTCGGCCGAATCCATCAAGCATCTCACCGACGCCGATATGCGTCATCCCTCCTGGATGCGGGCGGGTTGCTGGATGTCAGCACTCATCAGTCACCTTTCACTCGATCTTCAGCGAAACGGGGCCGGCGCATAGGCACCGACCCCGTTCTTACCGCCCTTTACCGCCCTCGCCGATGAGGATTCCTCTGGCTCAGACCGCCTTGTGGGTGACCAGCTTGGTGACGAGGTAGGCGTCGATCGCCTCGCTGCCGCCCTCGGAACCGTAGCCTGAATCCTTGACCCCGCCGAAGGGCAGCTCGGGTAGCGCCAGACCGACATGGTTGATCGTCAGCATCCCGGTCTCGACCTCGCGGGAAAGGCGCATCGCGTTGGCCGACCCGCGGGTATAGGCATAGGCCGCGAGCCCGTAGGGCAGGCGGTTGGCCTCCTCGATCGCTTCATCCAGGTTCGATACCCGGTTGATCAACGCCAGCGGTCCGAACGGTTCCTCGCTCATGACCCGTGCGGTGAGCGGCACCTCGCCAAGCACGGTGGGTGCGAAGAAGTAGCCCTTGCCCGGCAGCCGCTCGCCACCGGCGAGCAGCTTGGCGCCGTGTTCGCGGGCGTCCTGGATCAGCGACTCGAGCGCCGGGATGCGCCGCTCGTTGGCCAGCGGCCCGACGGTCACCCCTTCGGCGTCGCCGCGGCCGACCTTGAGCTTTTCGACCACCTCGAGGAAGCGTGCAACGAAGGTGTCGTACACCGCGTCCTCGACCAGGAAGCGGGTCGGCGAGATGCACACCTGGCCGCAGTTGCGGAACTTGGCGGTGGCCATCTCGCGGGCGGCGAGTTCGACGTCGGCGTCGGCGCAGACGATCACCGGCGCGTGGCCGCCAAGCTCCATGGTCACTCGCTTCATGTGGCTGCCCGCCAGTGCGGCGAGCTGCTTGCCGATCGCGGTGGAGCCGGTGAACGATATCTTGCGAATCGCCGGATGCGGGATCAGGTACTCGGAGATCTCGGCCGGTACACCATAGACCAGGTTGACCACGCCGGCGGGAACCCCCGCGTCGGCGAAGGCGCGGATCAGTTCGGCAGGTGCGGCGGGGGTCTCCTCCGGTGCCTTGACGATGATCGAGCAGCCGGCGGCCAGGGCGGCGGAGAGCTTGCGCACCACCTGGTTGATCGGGAAGTTCCAGGGGGTGAAGGCCGCGACAGGGCCGACCGGCTGCTTGACCGCCAACTGCTGGACGTTGGGGTCGCGCGAGGGGATCACCTGGCCATAGGCGCGACGCCCCTCTTCGGCGAACCAATCGATCACATCGGCACCGGCGAGCACTTCGCCCTTGGCCTGGTCGACCGGCTTGCCCTGCTCGAGGGTCATGACCGCGGCGATCTTGTCGGCACGCTCGCGCAGCAGCTGCGCCGCGCGGCGCATCACCTGGTAACGGGTCATTACCGAGGTGTCGCGCCACTCCTTGAAACCTTTGTTCGCCGCTTCGATCGCGAGATCGAGATCGCCGCGCTCGGCGTGGCTGATGCGTCCGATCACCTCTTCGCTTGCGGGATCGACCACATCGATGGTCTTGCCGCTTTGCGCGTCACGCCATTCGCCGTCGATGAACAGCTGAATATCGGGGTACATGAGACCTCCAGTAATGGGATGGGATCATTGCCACAGCGGCACTCATCTCTCCAAGATGGAGGCCATCGCGGCGGGTTGCAATCCCGCTCTCGACCTCATAGCCGCAAAGGCTCGACCTGCCAGATCCGCTCGGCATACTCGGCCACCGCTCGATCCGAGGAGAAATAGCCGATCCGGGCGATGTTGAGCGCCGCCTTGCGGGTCCAGGCGGCCGGGTCGCGATAGAGCACATCGACCTGCTCCTGGGTTTCGACGTAGCTCCTGAAGTCGGCGAGCAGCTGGTAGTTGTCGTTGAGATCGAAGCAGTCCCGGTAGCGCCCAGGCTCCGTCGGACTGAAGGTGCCGCCGATGACCTGGTTGAGCAGGCGGAAGAGTTCGGGATCCTTTACATAGTAGTCGCGCGGGTTGTAGCCGTTGCGCCTGAGCTCCTCGACCTGCTTGGCGGTGTTGCCGAAGATGAACATGTTCTCCTCGCCGATACGCTCTCGCATCTCGACGTTGGCCCCATCGAGCGTGCCGATGGTAAGCGCCCCGTTGAGCGCGAACTTCATGTTGCCGGTTCCCGAGGCTTCGGTGCCGGCAAGCGAAATCTGCTCGGAAAGATCAGCGGCTGGAATCAGCAGCTGGGCCAGGCTGACCCCGTAGTTGGGTATGAACACCACCTTGAGCAGCTTGTTGGCGCGAGGATCGGCGTTGATCACCGTGGCGACGTCATTGATCAGCCGGATCACTTGTTTGGCCGCGTGGTAGGCCGAAGCCGCCTTGCCGGCGAAGATCACCGTGCGCGGTACCCAATCGCCGTCCGGATCGTCGAGGATGCGGTTGTAGCGCGCCAGCACGTGGAGCAGGTTGAGCAGCTGGCGTTTGTACTCGTGGATGCGCTTGGCCTGGACGTCGAACATCGAGTCGGGGTCGATCTCGATCCCGAGCTCGCTTTTGACGTAGTCGGCGAGGCGCTGCTTGTTGGTCCGCTTGATCTCACGCAGCTGGTCGATGAAATCGTGCACCTCCACCGCCGGCTCGAGTCCGACCAAAAGTTCCAGGTCGAGCCGCCAGCGCTTGCCGATCCGGCTGTCGACCAGCCGGCTAAGACCAGGGTTGGCGCAGTCGAGCCAGCGCCGGGGAGTGACGCCGTTGGTGACGTTGACGAAGCGGGTGGGAAAGAGCCTGGCGAAATCGGCGAACAGCGACTCGACCATCAATTTCGAGTGCAGCTCCGAGACGCCGTTGACCTTCTGGCTGGCGACCACCGCCAACCAGGCCATCCGTACCCTGCGCCCGTTCCCCTCGTCGATCAGCGAGACCCGCGAGGCGAATCCATCGTCGCCCGGCACCTGCGCGCGCACCCGCTCGAGGAAATGCTCGTTGATCTCGAAGATCAGCTGCAGGTGACGCGGCAGGATGCGCCCGAGCATATCGACCGGCCAGGTCTCCAGCGCCTCGTTCATCAGCGTGTGGTTGGTGTAGGAGAAGATCCGCTCGGTCGCGGCCCAGGCATCGTTCCAGGCGAAGCCGTGCTCGTCGATCAAAAGCCGCATCAGTTCAGGGATCGCCAGCACCGGATGGGTGTCGTTCAAGTGGATCGCGATCTTGTCGGCGAGGTTGTCGTAGCGCTGGTGGTATAGGAAGTGGCGCTGGAGGATGTCCTGCATCGTCGCCGAGACCAGGAAGTACTCCTGGCGCAGCCGCAGCTCACGCCCGGAGCTTGTGGTGTCGTCGGGATAGAGCACCCGGGAGACGTTCTCCGACTGGTTCTTGTCGGCCACTGCGGCGAAGTAGTCACCCTGGTTGAACTTGCCGAGGTTGATCTCGTTGCTGGCGCGCGCCGACCAAAGCCTCAAGGTGTTGGTGGCGCTGGTGTCGTATCCGGGGATCACCTGATCGAAGGCGCGGGCGATGATCACCTCGTCCTCCATCCAGCGCGCGCGGGCACCCTCGAACTGCAGGCGGCCACCGAAGCGCACCTTGAACCGCACGTTGTCGCGCGGGAACTCCCAGGAGTTGCCGTACTCGAGCCAGTTGTCAGGCACCTCGGCCTGCTGGCCATCGACGATCCGCTGGCGGAACATACCGTACTCGTAGCGGATCCCGTAGCCACGCGCGGGCAGGCTGAGGGTCGCCATCGAATCGAGGAAACAGGCGGCGAGCCGGCCCAGGCCACCGTTGCCGAGCCCTGGGTCGGGCTCCTCCTCGGCGAGCTTGTCGATATCCAGGTTGAGCCCCGCGAGGGCCTCCTTGACCTCGTCGTACAAGCCAAGCGAGACCAGCGCGTTGATCAGCGTGCGCCCGATCAAGAACTCCATCGACAGGTAGTACACCTGCCTGGTCTCCAGGTTGGACTCGGCCCGGTTCGAGCGCAGCCAGCGCTCGACCATGCGGTCGCGGGTCGCCAGCAGGGTCGCCTCGAGCCATTCGAGGGAATTGGCACTCACCGGGTCGCGTCCGATCGAGAACGCAAGCTTGTAGGCGATCGAACGTCGCAGCGCGTCCACCGCTAGTGATGGGGGTTGATAATCGAAGTCGTTCATACCCGCCGCCCTCTTCATGGTTCGGATGGAGAAACTCAAAGCCAAGCAGCGCCACTTCAGTCCATCGAGAGCAGCACTACCACTGCACGCGGCGGCACCCGCCACGCCTCATCTTCGTCCTCGATCAGCGCCTCGCAGGCGCTCGCCACGCGCCAACGGCGCGCTTGCCACATCGGCGGCACCATCAGCGGGATGGACGCCACGCCACGATGGAAGATCAGCAGCGCCCGCTCGCCCAGGCTCAGCTGCAGGGTCTCGCCGGCCGGGTCCCGCCAGGCCTCGGCACTCATCGCGCGCCCGTCGCCATCGAACCAGGCGACCTGGTCGGGAGACCACCAGTCGCGCCCCCGCGCATCGACCAGCTCGCCGCGCAGCCGCACCATCGCCGCGAGCCAATCGATCAGCGCAGGCGGCCGCTCGGGCCAATCCAGCCAGCCGATCGGGTTGTCCTGACAGTAGGCGTTGTTGTTGCCACTCTGGCCATTGGCGAACTCGTCCCCACCGAGCAGCATCGGCGTGCCGTGGGCGAGCAGCAGGGTGGAGAGCAGCGCGCGACGGGAGCAATCCCGCGCCTCGGCTGTCGCCGCGTCAGCGGTGTAGCCCTCGATCCCATGATTGGCGGAGAAGTTATTGCCGTGGCCATCCCGCCCCTGCTCACCATTGTCCTGGTTGTGGCGCTGGTCGAAACAGAGCAGGTCGTGGAGCGTGAACCCGTCATGACTGGTGAGCAGGTTGATCGAGGTCCAGGGAGCCCGACCATGATGATCGAAGAAGTCGCTGGAACCCGCCAGCCGGGTGGCGAACTCGTCGCGGGCAATATCGCCGGTGAGCCAGAACCGCCGCACCGCGTCGCGAAAGCGGTCGTTCCATTCACCGAATGGAAAAGGGAAGCCGCCGAGGCGATAGCCATCGGGGCCCAGGTCCCAAGGCTCAGTGATCAGCTTGCAGGCCGAAAGCACGGGATCCTGGCGAATCGCGCTGAGCAGCGGCGCCTGGGCGGTGAATCCGGGTGTGCGTCCAAGGGCGACGCCCAGGTCGAAGCGAAAACCGTCGACGTGGCAGAGCTCGACCCAGCTGCGCAGGCACTCCATCACCCAGCGCACCGCCTCCCCTCGATCGAGCCGCAGGGCATTGCCACAGCCGCTCCAGTCGCATGGCGCTCCACGCTGGTCGAGCCAATAGGCATGGCGATTGTCGATGCCGCGCAGCGATAGCGTCGGCCCCTCGGCATCGAGCTCGGCGCTATGGTTGAACACCACATCGAGGATCACCTCGATCCCCGCCGCGTGAAGCGCGCGCACCGCCAGCCGGAACTCGTCGAGCGGCGACAGGCCGTCTCGTCCACTGGCGTGCCGGGGGTCGAGCGCGAACGGGGCGAGCACGTTGTAGCCCCAGTAGTTGGATAATCCCAAACGGCGTAGCCGGGGCTCGTCGGTGCCATGCTGGACCGGCAGCAGCTCGAGGGTGGTGACGCCGAGACGCTTGAGGTGATCGATCACCGCCGCCTCGCCGAGCGCGGCGTAGCTGCCGCGCAGCTTAGGCTCGACGCCGGGGAAGGATTGGGTCAGGCCACGGACGTGGGCCTCGTAGATCAGCGTATCGGACCACGGCACCCGAGGGGGGCGATCACCCTCCCAGTCGAAACCGGTATCGACCACCAGGCAGCGCGGCAAGCAGGGCGCGCTGTCGCGAGGATCGGGGGATGCGGCGCCATCTTCGAGGCGCGGATCATCGAGCACCTCGCCGACGAGCGCCAGCGCGCAGGGGTCGATCAACAGCTTGGCGGGATTGAAGCGCAATCCTTGGTCGGGCGCCCAGCGGCCATGGACACGAAAAGCGTAGCGCTGTCCCGGCGCCACGCCTGCAAGATAGCCATGGTGGCAAGCGCCGCTGCGTCCTGGCAGGCGGTATCGGGTCTCGACTCCTTCGGCGTCGAACAGGCAAAGCTCGACCCAGTCGGCGTCGGGCGCTTGCAAGACGAAATTGGTGCCGCGGCCATCGAAACGTGCACCGAGACGCCTGTCACTCCCCCACTCGATGACGGCTACGCTCACAGACCCTCCTCTGACCGCAGGGGCGACCAAGGTCGTGGAGCCGAGCATAACCAATGTGATGGAACCTAACCAGCGCATCTCCCTGACCTATCCTTTGGTCTAACCAACCAGCGATTCATCCCACCTCCAGCGTCCGAAGGATTGCTAATCTTTCCGACTTTGCCCGCCAAGGTTGTCGACAATCACGACCAAACCCGCCGAAACGCTGCTAAAGCAACCAACGATGGCCGGTAACTCATTGATAATTTGATTTACAGCGGCAGAGATTTCTATTTTCGGAAACCATTTTTATTTTAAAACTCGATCGTATAGGCTGCATTTGTCGACAACGACAGAGTGTAAGAATCGCTGTCACAGCAAGAAAATTACGAGAAAATATGCCTTATCCAGCCTATATGCTGGAAAATTGGCGGCATTTCCGGAGCTCACCGCCATCCACGGCCGTGACGTATGAGCGGCCCACTCAGGTCAGAAGAAATAAAATAGAAACATATTCCACATTACGGAAACCAAACGATCCACATGGGAGACCGACGGATGACCGACACACTCCAGCAGCAGATCGATAGGCTCCAGCAGAGCTGGGACACTCCCCGTTGGCAGGACATTCAACGCCCTTTCGACGCCGCCAAGGTGATCGAGCTGCGTGGTTCGGTGGTACCTGCCTGCACCCTCGCAAACCGTGGCGCAGAGCGCCTCTGGACCGCGCTCCATGGAGATTCGCGCAAGGGCTACATCAATGCCCTCGGTGCACTCACCGGCGGCCAGGCGCTGCAGCAGGCCAAGGCTGGTATCGAGGCGATCTATCTCTCCGGCTGGCAGGTCGCCGCCGATGCCAACCTAGCCGGTGAAATGTATCCGGACCAATCCCTCTACCCGGCCAACTCGGTGCCCGCGGTGGTCGACAAGATCAACCGCACCTTCCGCCGCGCCGACCAGATCCAATGGGCCAGCGGCAAGCGCCCGGGAGACGAGGACTACATCGACTACTTCCTGCCGATCGTCGCCGATGCGGAGGCCGGCTTCGGCGGGGTACTCAATGCCTTCGAACTGATGAAGTCGATGATCGAGGCCGGCGCTGCCGCCGTGCACTTCGAGGACCAGCTGGCAGCGGTGAAGAAATGCGGCCACATGGGCGGCAAGGTGCTGGTACCGACCCAGGAAGCGGTGCAGAAGCTCGTGGCCGCCCGCCTCGCCGCCGACGTGCTCGGCACCAGTACGCTGGTCATCGCCCGCACCGATGCCGACGCGGCGGACCTGCTGACATCGGACTGCGACCCCAACGACCGACCGTTTCTCACCGGTGAGCGCACTGCCGAGGGCTTCTTCCGCACCGAGGCCGGCATCGACCAGGCGATCAGCCGCGGGCTGGCCTACGCCCCTTATGCCGACCTGGTCTGGTGCGAGACCTCGAAGCCGGATCTCGACCAAGCGCAGCGCTTCGCCGAGGCGATCCACGCCAAGTTCCCCGGCAAACTGCTGGCCTACAACTGCTCGCCCTCGTTCAACTGGAAACGCAACCTGGACGACGCCACTATCGCCCGCTTCCAGGCGGCGCTTGCCGAGATGGGCTATCGCTTCCAGTTCATCACCTTGGCCGGCATTCACAGCATGTGGTTCAACATGTTCGATCTCGCCCATGCCTATGCGCGTGGCGAGGGGATGAAGCACTACGTGGAGAAGGTCCAGCAGCCGGAGTTCGCCGCCCAACCGCTCGGCTACAGCTTCGTCTCCCACCAACAGGAGGTGGGCACCGGCTACTTCGACAAGCTCACCAACCTGATCCAAGGGGGCAGCTCCTCGGTGACCGCGCTCGATCGGTCGACCGAAGCCGAACAGTTCTAGGTTTCGCCCACTGGTTCGGCGGGTGAAGCTGGGACAAGTCGATGGCTCCTGTACGAACGCCGCCCCTCCATCGGGCCGGCGTTCGCCGTTGCGCTCAGGGAGGACGAGGAATGCAGCTGGAACACTTGATCGCGCAGACCATCCTGCAAGGGTTCGATGCCCAGTACGGACGCTTCCTCGAAGTGACCGCCGGTGCCCAGCGCCGCTTCGAGTCGCGCGACTGGCACGCGGTGCAGGCGGCGATGAAAAAGCGCATCCATCTCTACGACCATCACGTCGGTCTGGTGGTCGAGCAGCTGCGCCGGATCATGCGCGGCAAGTGCGTGCCGCTTTCGCGCATGCCAAGGATCAAGAAGCTCTACACCGAACTGCTGCCGGACTATCCCCGCTTCGAGATCGCCGAGAGCTTCTTCAACTCGGTGCATTGCCGGCTGTTCGACCACCGCGAGCTGGACCAGACCCACATGTTTCTCGAGAGCTCCCAGCCCCGCGCGCGCTTCGAGGAATTCCCTCGTCCGCTGGCCCGAGAGCTTCCCGTCGGCGACGCTTTGCAACGAACGCTGCGCGGGCTGCTCGAAGGGCTCGCATTGCGCAAGCCCTGGGAGGACCTAGAACGCGATGCGGGGCTTGTGGCCGAGACGCTGGCCGAGCGCTTCGGCGAATCACTGACCGGTGCCCGGATCGAGGCATGCAACGAGCTCTTCTTTCGCAACAAGGCCGCCTGGCTGATCGCCAAGCTGAGGCTCGGCAACGGCGAGACCCATCCGCTGCTGCTGCCTATCCACATCGATCCCGAAAGCAGGCTCTCGGTCGACGCCTGCCTTACCGATAGCGCCCAGGCCAGCATCGTCTTCGGCTTTGCCCGTGCCTATTTCATGGTCTATGCGCCGCTGCCGGCGGCCCTGGTCGCTTGGCTGCGCGAGATCCTGCCGAGCAAGACCACCGCCGAGCTCTACTCGGCGATCGGCTGCCAGAAGCACGGCAAGACCGAGTGCCATCGCGAGTACCTGGCCGCCGTCGCCAGCAGCGAGGAGCGTTTCGAACTGGCCCCCGGCACCGCGGGGATGGTGATGCTGGTCTTCGTGCTGCCAGGCTACGAGCGGGTGTTCAAGGTGATACGCGACCGCTTCGCCCCACCCAAGGAGGTCACCCCCGCACGCGTCAGGGAGTGCTATCGGCTGGTCAAGGAGCACGACCGTGTCGGCCGGATGGCGGACACCCAGGAGTACGAACATTTCGTCTTCGACAAGCGCAGGCTTTCGCCGGCACTGCTCGAGGAACTGCGCCGGGAGGTTCCAAGCAAGCTGGAGGAAAGCGACGATCAGGTGGTGATCTCGCATCTCTATATAGAACGCAGGATGACCCCACTGAATCTCTATCTTCGCGATGCGGACCCAGCCCAGGCGCTGGGCGTGGTGGAGGAGTACGGCCTGGCGATCAAGCAGCTCGCCGCGGCGAACATCTTCCCGGGCGACATGCTGACCAAGAACTTCGGCGTCACGCGCCATGGCCGGGTGGTGTTCTACGACTACGACGAGATTCGCTACATGACCGAGATCAACTTCCGCGAGATCCCGCCGCCGCGCTATCCGGAGGACGAGTTCGCCAGCGAGCCCTGGTACAGCGTCGGTGCCGATGACGTCTTCCCCGAGGAGTTCCGCCACTTCTTGCTCACCACCCCGGCATTCAAGGCCCACTTCGGGCGCCTCCATGGCGAGCTGTTCCGAGCCGACTACTGGCGCGGCCTGCAACAGCGCATCGAACAGGGCCACATCGAGGATGTCTTCGCCTACCCGCAGGCGCAGCGCCTGCGACATCGCCATCCACCCGCGCTCGCAGCGCAGGCGGAGCTTGAAGCGCGCTCCTGAGCCAAGTCGCCCTGGCCGGTTCCAGCTGGGTCGAGCGGATATAAGAAGGTAAATAGCATATGGAATTTCATTCTTAGTCCTTTCGTGAAGGGGACGTTAGAGTGCCGCCCATTCATGCCAGACTGGCAAGTGTCCCCATTCCCCTTGGAACGAAGAGAGAACCCCATCGATGAGACTGCGCCACATTGCCGCCGTGCTCGCCATGACCGCGAGTGCGGCCCTGCTCGCTCCCACCACCCAGGCCGAGACCATCCGGGTCGGCATGTCGGGTGGCTACTATCCGTTCACCTTCGTGCGCCAGGATCAGCTCCAGGGGTTCGAGGTCGATGTGATGAACGCGGTGGGCGAGAAACTCGGCGACGAGGTGCAGTTCGTCACCGCTAGCTTCTCAGGCCTCGCCGGCATGCTCGACAGCGGGCGGATCGATACCATCGCCAACCAGATCACCATCACCCCTGAGCGCGAGGCCAAGTACCTGTTCACCCAGCCCTATGTCTATGACGGCGCCCAGCTGGGCGTGCGCAAGGGCAACGATTCGATCCACGGCCCGGAGGATCTCGACGGCAAGCGCGTGGCGGTCAACCTCGGTTCGAACTACGAGCAGCTGCTGCGCCAGCTCCCCAACGCCGACCGAATCGATATCCGCACCTACGACAGCGGGATCGAGCAGGATGTCGCGCTCGGCCGGGTCGACGCCTTCGTGATGGATCGCTCGAGCATCAGCGAGCTGATCAAATCCTCGCCGCTGCCGCTCGAACTCGCCGGCGAGCCTTTCTCGCGGATCGAGAATGCGCTGCCGTTTCGTAACGACGACGAGGGCCGCGCGCTGCGCGACCGGGTCGATCAGGCGCTGAGCGAGCTGCGAGAGGACGGCACGCTCAAGCAGATCTCCGAGCGCTGGATCGGCATCGACATCACCCAGGCGCCCTGACCGGTGTCGCTCGACTTCGACTACATGCTGGTGCTGGCGCCGATCCTGCTCGGCTACCTGCCGCTGACCCTGCAGATGGCGACCATCGCCATGGCGCTGGCGCTGGTACTGGCTTCGCTGCTGGCGATAGTACGGGTGCTGCGCACCCCGGTGCTCTACCAGGCGACGGGCTTGTTCATCTCGTTCTTCCGCGGCACGCCGCTGCTGGTGCAGCTGTTCCTGTTCTACTACGGGCTGCCCCAGGTGCTCTCCTTCATGACCCGGATCGACGGCGTGACCGCGGCGGTGATGGGGCTGACCCTGCACTTCTCGGCCTACATGGCGGAATCGATCCGTGCCGCGATCGTCGGCGTCGACAGGAGCCAGACCGACGCGGCGCTGTCGATCGGCATGACCCAGGCACAGATGATGCGTCGGATCGTGCTGCCCCAAGCGGTGCGGGTGGCGCTGCCGACGCTGGTCAACTACTTCATCGACATGATCAAGTCGACCTCGCTCGCTTTCACCCTGGGTGTCACCGAGATGATGGGCGCGACCCAGAAGGAAGCCGCCAGCAGCTTCCTCTACTTCGAAGCCTTCCTCACCGTGGCGGTGATCTATTGGGTGGTGGTCGAGACGCTCTCCTTCGTCCAGCGCCGCCTCGAGCGCTGGCTCGGCCGCGCCTACCGTCGCTGACCGGAGCATGATCCAGTGAATGAGAGCCTCAGATGATCGAACTTCGCGGGCTGACCAAGCGCTTCGGCGCCAACACCGTACTCGACGGCATCGACCTGGATATCGCCGAGGGCGAGATCGTGGTGGTGATCGGCCCTTCCGGTACCGGCAAGTCCACCCTGCTACGCTGTTTCAACCTGCTCGAACGCCCCGACGCCGGGCGGCTTACGATCGATGGACTGACGCTCGATCTGGCCCACTGCGACCGCCGGCAGGCCCTCGCGCTGCGGCGGCGCACCGCCTTCGTGTTCCAGAACTATGCGCTATTCGCCAACAAGAACGCGCTCGACAACATCGCCGAGCGGCTGATCATCGTCGACCGCCTGCCCAAGCGCGAGGCCCATGCCCGTGCCAGGGAGATTCTCGCCAGGGTCGGGCTCGCCAACCGCGAGACGAGCTATCCGAGCGCGCTCTCGGGCGGCCAGCAGCAGCGCATCGGAATTGGTCGCGCAATGGCCGCCAATGCGGCACTGATGCTGTTCGATGAGCCGACCTCGGCGCTCGACCCAGAGTGGGTCGATGAAGTGCTGGCGGTGATGAAGGACCTGGCGCTGGCGCGCCAGACCATGCTGGTGGTGACCCACGAGATGCGCTTCGCTCGCGATCTGGCCGACCGCGTGATCTTCATGGAGGGAGGGCGGATCGTCGAACAGGGCCCGCCGAGCGAGCTGTTCACCCGACCGGCGGACCCGCGCACCCGCGCCTTCCTGCGCAAGGTGCTACCGGATGCCGAGGTTTGAGCGCAGCCAGTTTTCTGCGATGAGCGCAGCCTAGGACGAGTGCAGCGCGACCCTCGCCTCGGGAGCGCCGCCGCCCCAGGCCCGGGTCAGCTCCTTGGCGGTCTGGATGGCCAGCGCCCCGATCTCGATCACCCGGTCGTCGGTGACCCGCGACACAGGTCCCGAGATCGAGATCGCCGCGAACGGCTCGCGATACTCGTTGAACAAGCAAGCGGCGACGCAGCGCAGGCCGAGCGCGTGCTCCTCATCGTCGAACGAGAAGCCCTGCTTGCGGATCATCGACAGGTTGGCCTTGAGCGTCTTCGGCGTGGTCAGCGTGTGCGGCGTGTAGGCGTGCATGCCCTTGCGATGGAGCAGCTGGGTGAGGCGCTCGTCGTCAAGCGTCGAGAGCAGCGCCTTGCCCGCCCCGGAGGCGTGCATCGGCAGCTTGCCGCCGATCGAGGCGGACATCCGCATCAGCTGGTTGCACTGCACCTGATCGATGATGATCGCATCGAAATTGACCCGATCGAGCACCGCCAGGTTGACCGTCTCGCCCGAGCGCTCCATCAGCGTGCGCAGCTTCGGATGGACCATCGCCAGCAGGTTGCGGCTGTCGAGGAAGCTGGCGCCGACGATGAACGCCCGGGGGCCTATCGCCCACAGGCCAAGGTCACCCACCTGCCTGACGAACTCCTGCTGGGCCAGGGTGGTGAGCAGCCGATGGGTGGTCGAATTGGCCAGTCCAGCGCGCTGGGCGAGTTCGGTCAACGCGATGCTGCCGTTCGCCTCGGCGATGTACTCGAGCAGTTTCATGCCGCGCGACAGCGACTGCACCTGACCGACTGGAGCGGCGGTAGCAGCGGCGGCGCGAGGCTTCTTGCCGCGCTTCGAGGTAGGAGTAGTCACCAAGGCAGGTCCTGCACACAGGGAATGAACGCGCGAGCCCCCATGATAGCGCCTCGCGCCGCCGGATTCGACCGGGCCGGAGCGCGGAGCGCGATCGGGCGCTGCGCCCCACGGTGCACCGCGTGACGCAACGAGCGCGCCACCGCTTGCGGGCCGGGCTCAAACCCCGAGGTGCCGGGCGACCAGTTCGTCGCTGAGTGACCCGATCGGCCCCTCGGCAACGTTGCGGCCGCGATCGATCAGCGCAAAGCGATCGGCATAGCGGCGGGCGAACGGAAGCTTCTGTTCGACCAGCAGCACGGTGAGCCCGTCCTCGTCGATCAACCGACGCAGTACCCGGCCGATCTCGGTGACGATGTTCGGCTGGATACCCTCTCCCGGCTCGTCGAGGATCAGCAGCCGAGGCGCCAGGGTCAGGGCGCGGGCGATCGCCAGCTGCTGCTGCTGGCCGCCGGAGAGATCGCCGCCGCGCCGCCCGCGCATCTCGAGCAGCACCGGGAAGAGTTCGTAGATCCGCTCGGGAATCCGCTTGGATCGCCCGATGCCCAGCCCCGTACGCAGGTTTTCCTCGACGCTGAGCAGCGGAAATATCTGCCGCCCCTGGGGTACGTAGCCGATACCGAGACGCGGGCGCGCCTCGATCGGCAGCCGAGAGATGTCGGCGCCATCGAACGAAATCCTGCCGCCGCGAATCGGTACCTCGCCCATCACCGCCTTCAGCAACGTGGTCTTGCCCACCCCATTGCGGCCGAGCACGCAGGTGCACTGCCGCTGCGCCACCTCGAGCTCGAGCCCCCAGAGGGTGTGGCTCTCACCGTAGAACTGTTCGATCTTGTCGATCGATAGCAACGCAGGCGAACTCATCGTACGAGCTCCTCTTCAGGGGCACCGAGATAGACTTCCGCCACCCTGGAATCCTTGGATACCTGATCCATCGTCCCCTCCGCCAGCACCCTCCCCTGGTGAAGCACGGTGACCTTGTTCGCGATCGAGCGCACGAAGCCCATGTCGTGCTCGACCACCACCACCGAATGGCGTCCGGCCAAGCCACGCAGCAGCTCGGCGGTACGCGCCATTTCTCGCTCGGTCATTCCCGCCACCGGCTCATCGACCAGCAAAAGACGCGGGCGCTGCATCAGCAGCATGCCGATCTCGAGCCACTGCTTCTGCCCGTGGGAGAGCACGCCTGCGGCGCGATCACGCTGCTCGGTGAGCTGGATCAGCTCCAGCGTCTCCTCGATCCGCTCGCGCGCCTGGGCATCGAGCCGGGCGACCAGGCTCGGCCACAGCCGCTTGTCGCCGGCGCCCGCGAGCTCGAGGTTCTCGAACACGCTGAGCGCCTCGAACACGGTGGGCTTCTGGAACTTGCGACCGATGCCGAGCGTCGCGATCTGCGGCTCGTCGAGGCGCAGCAGGTCATGACGGGTGCCGAACCAGACCTCGCCGCTGTCCGGGCGGGTCTTGCCGGTGATGATGTCCATCATCGTCGTCTTGCCCGCACCGTTGGGACCGATGATGCAGCGCAGTTCGCCGTCGTCGATGGTCAGCGACAGGCGGTCGATCGCCTTGAATCCATCGAAGCTGACGCTGACCTCGTCGAGATAGAGGATCGGCCCATGACGCACGTCGACCGGTGATTCACGGGGCTTGAGGAAGTCGAACACCCGGTCCCGCTGGATCAATGAGGAGAGCGGCTTCATGTCAACGCCTCCCGATCCTCGTCCCGCTTGGCGCTCTTGCGCCTGCGCAGCTGTGCGAGCAGCCCAGCGATCCCTTGGGGCAGCAGCAAAGTGGCGGCGACGAACAGGCCACCGAGGACGAACAGCCAGGCATCCGGCATCGCGCTGGTCAGCCAGGTCTTGGCGTAGTTGACCACGAGCGCGCCGATCACCGCGCCGTAGAGCGTCGCGCGACCGCCGAGCGCGACCCACACCACCAGTTCGATCGAGAACAGCGGAGAGAACTCGTTGGGGTTGATGATTCCCACCTGGGGCACGTAGAGGGCGCCGGCGAGCCCGGCCAGCATCGCCGAAACGACGAACACGTAGAGCTGCACGCGTTCGACTCGGTAGCCGAGAAAGCGCACCCGGTTCGAGGCGTCGCGAACCGCCACCCCGACGCGACCGAGACGGCTGCAAATCAACGCGCGACAGACCAGGTAGCCGAACATCAGCGCGACGCCGGAGGCGATGAACAACCCCAGCCGGGTCGACCCCTGGCGCAGGTCGAAACCAAGCAGCTCGCGGAAGTCGGTGAGCCCGTTGTTGCCACCGAAGCCCATCTCGTTGCGCAGGAAGGCGAGCATCAACGCAAAGGTCAGCGCCTGGGTGATGATCGAGAGATAGACCCCCGAGACCCGCGAACGAAAGGCGAAGTAACCGAACGCGAAGGCCAGGAGCCCTGGCACCAGCAGCGCCATGACCAGGGCGAACCAGAACATGTCGAAGCCATGCCAGTACCACGGCAGCCGGTCCCAGTTGAGGAACACCATGAAGTCCGGCAGCTCCGGGTTGCCATAGACGCCCCGCTCGCCGATACCACGCATCAGGTACATCCCCATCGCGTAGCCGCCGAGGGCGAAGAACGCCCCGTGCCCGAGGCTCAGTACCCCGAGATAGCCCCACACCAGGTCCAGGGCGACGGCGAGCAGCGCATAGCAGAGATACTTGCCGAGCAGGTTCACGGTGTAGGCGGAGACGTGCAGCGGATGGCCCGCCGGCAGCGCCAGGTGGAGCATGGTCACCAGCGCCAGCGCCGCGCAGACGCTGAACAGGAACACCTGGGTGGAACGCTCATGCCAGGGGCGCACCAGCCAGCCATGGGCCATGCCGGCCCGCTTGGCGGCGAAATCTTCCGACATCGGTCAACCCTCCGCGGCACGGCCCTTCTGCGGGAAGAGTCCGCGCGGGCGTTTCTGGATGAAAAGGATGATGAACACCAGCACCGCGATCTTCGCCAGCACCGCACCGACCCAAGGTTCGAGCCACTGGTTGACGATCCCGAGCGAGAGCCCGGCGACCAGCGTGCCCCAGAGATTCCCCACCCCACCGAACACCACCACCATGAAGGAATCGATGATGTAGTTCTGGCCCATGCTCGGGCCTACGTTGGTGAGCTGCGACAGCGCCACTCCGGCGAGCCCGGCGACCCCGGAGCCGAGGGCGAAGGTGAGCAGGTCCACGCGCGAGGCGCGAATCCCCATCGCCCGGGCCATCGCGCGGTTCTGGGTCACCGCGCGCACCTCGAGCCCGAGCCGGGTGGCGCGCATCACCGCGAGCAGCGCAAGGAATACCAGGGCTGCGAACAGCATCACGTAGAGCCGGTTGAGGGTCAGCGACAGGCCGTCGATCACCATCACTGAACCGCTCATCCATTCCGGCGTGACCACGCTGCGGTTTTGCGGCGAGATCATCGTGCGCACCAGCTGCTGCAGGATCAGGCTGACCCCGAAAGTGGCGAGCAGGGTCTCCAGCGGGCGCCCCTTGAGATAGCGGATCACGCCACGCTCGAGCACGATGCCGACCAGTGCCGAGACCAGGAATCCAGCCGGGATCGCCAGCAGCACCGCGAGCCCCGGCTGGCCCGGCAGCCATTGCTGCAGCATCCAGGTGGTGTAGGCGCCGAGCATGATCAGCTCGCCATGGGCCATGTTGATCACCCCCATCACACCGAAGGTGATCGCAAGCCCTATCGCCGCCAGCACCAGCACCGAGCCCATGCTCAGGCCGAAGAACAGCTGCTGCAGCCAGCGATTGATCTCGGCACGTCGCTCGATCTCCCCCAGCGCCTGCTGCGCGGCGGCGGCCATCTGCGCATCGCCGCTCTGCGCCGCGCGGGTCAGGGCGAGGCGCACGGCGTTGTCCTGGCTGCCACGCAGCGCTTCGATCGCGGTCACATCACCGCGCTCCAGCCTGGGCAACGCCAGCGCTCGCTCGAGCGCGGCGCGCACGCTCTCGTCTTCTTCACCCTCGAGCCGCGCCTCGATCAAGCTGACGAGGTCGTCGTCGACGCGGCCGAACAGCCCGGCCGCTGCGGCGCGACGCACGGCGGGATCCTCGGCGGAAAGGTCGAGAGTGGCGATCGCACCGCGCAGCTGTACGCGCAGTGCGTTGTTGATCGGAATTCGTTTGAGCTCGCGCCGCTCGATCGTGCCCATCGGCGCGCCGTCGAGCGCCGCCCTGGCCTCGAGGGAGCGTCCACTGGTCGAGGCGACGATCACCAGCGTCCCGTCGCCTGCGAGTTGGAGACGGCCGTCGAGCATCGCTTCGAGCCATTCGCCCGCGCGTGGCGTCCCGCTCGCGGCGACTGAGTTGATCGCCTCGCTCTTGTCGTTGAACGAACCGGTGCCGAGCGACTCGAGCAGTGCCGCGTCATCGGGCGACTGGGCATGCGCCTGCTGGCCGAGAATGACGACCATCAGGCAAGCACAGAGCCCGAGCAGCGCGAACAGCCTTGCGCCAGAGGAGGCGAATAAGGGCAGGGGGAAAAGCTTCATCGGTTTTCTCCGTGGGGTACCGCGCGGGGCGCAAGCGCCCCGCAACGGACTCACTCGGCGAGCGCGGCCTCGGCCTCTTGCGCAGCGGTACTGCCGCCACAGCTCATGGTCTGGACGTTGAGATTCCCGCAGCGCAGCGGTGCGCGCCAATCACTGATCAGGTCACGCGAGCCAGGCAGGAAGTCCGACCATTCGTCGCCGGCGACGGTCGAAGGCGTCTCCCAGACCACCTGGAACTGGCCATCGTCCTGGATCTCACCGATGAACACCGGCTTGGTGATGTGGTGGTTGGGCATCATCGCGGCATAGCCGCCAGAGAGGTTCGGCACGGTGACGCCGATGATCGCCTCCTTGACCGCGTCGACATCGGTGGTACCGGCTTTGCGCACCGCTTCGAGCCACATGTTGAAGCCGATGTAGTGCGCCTCCATCGGGTCGTTGGTCACCGCCGCATCGTCCTGCGTGTAGGCCTGCCATGCATCGACGAATTCCGCATTGGCGTCGGTGTCGATGCTCTGGAAGTAGTTCCATGCGGCGAGATGGCCGACCAAGGGACCGGTATCGATGCCGGAGAGCTCCTGCTCGCCGACCGAGAAAGCGATCACCGGGATGTCGGAGGCATCGACCCCCTGGTTGGCGAGCTCGAGGTAGAACGGCACGTTGGCGTCGCCGTTGATCGTCGAGACCACCGCGGTCGGCTTGCCCTGGGAACCGAACTGCTGGATCTGGGCGACGATGTTCTGCCAGTCCGAGTGTCCGAACGGGGTGTAGTTGATCATGATGTCTTCGTCCGCGATGCCGCGCTCGTCCTTGAGATAGGCCTCGAGGATGCGGTTGGCGGTACGCGGGTAGACGTAGTCCGTGCCGGCGAGCACGAAGCGCTCGATGCCGAGTTCGTCGATCAGGTAGTCGACCGCGGGGATCGCCTGCTGGTTGGGCGCCGCACCGGTATAGAAGACGTTCTGCGAGGACTCCTCGCCCTCGTACTGCACCGGGTAGAACAAAAGCCCATTGAGCTCCTCGACCACCGGCAGCATCGCCTTGCGCGAAACCGAGGTCCAGGCGCCGAAGATCACGTCGACCTGGTCCTGGGCCAGCAGCTGGCGCGCTTGTTCGGCGTACATCGGCCAGTTCGAGCCCGGGTCGACCACCACCGGCTGGAGTTGGCGCCCGAGCAGGCCACCTCGCTCGTTTTGCTGCTCGATCAGCATCAGCATCTCGTCTTTGAGCACCGTCTCGCTGATCGCCATGGTGCCGGAGAGCGAATGGAGAATGCCGACCTTGATCGGCCCTTGGTCCTGGGCGCTCGCCGGACCCGCCAGTCCCAGGCCCGTGCCGATTGCCAGGGCAAGGGTCGAGTTGCGCATCAGTGCACGCGTGATCATCGCTTGTCACCTCTGTTTTCTTTGTGGTTAGGGGTGTCGTCGAACATCGGCGCCCTCCCCTCCAAGGCGCCGGGCCAGGCTCAATCGCGCAACCGCTCGCGCGCGGCTTGCAGCATGTGCAAGGTAATCTTGCGCACCTCCGCCTTACTGATCTCGATGTGACTCTCGAGCAGCCGCTTGGCATGCTCACCGCGATGGCGCCTCAGCGCTTCGAGGATCTGCCCGTGCTCGTCGTAGGTCGCCTCGATGCGCGGCAGCTGGGTGAAGTCGAGCCGGCGAATGATGCTGATCTTCTCGCTGACATCGCGGTGCACCCGCGCCATCTCGGCGTTCCCGGAGGCCTCTACCAAGCCGATGTGGAACGCCTTGTCGACCTCGGCGAGCTGCGGGTCGCTACGGCGCTGATCTCTCGGCACGCACCAGATCTCGGCCAGCCGGTCGACCATCTCGGGCAAGTCGCTCAGGTTGGTCAACCGCTCGACGGCGGCGCATTCGAGCACGATGCGCAGGTCGTAGAGCTGCTCGAAATAGGCGAAGTCGAACGGCCTCACCTGCCAGCCGCTCTTGAACTGCACCTCGACGTAGCCTTCGCGGCCAAGCCGATGCAGCGCCTCGCGTACCGGCGTTCGCGAAACCTCCATGCGTGCGGCGACGTCGTTCTCGCTGAAGCGGTCTCCGGGCATCAGCTCGAAATCGAACAGCATCCGCTTGATCCGCTGGTAGACCTGCTCGGCCAACGGCTCCCGCGCAGGCAGCTCGCGGGCGAAGCCGTGACGCGCGCCGCTCACGCGCGCTCCTCCTCATCCATCACTACCAGTACCTCGCCAGCGGCGACCTGCTGGCCCGGCCGGCAGCGCACCGCCTTGACCAGTCCGGCCACCGGGGCGTTGAGCGCGATCTCCATCTTCATCGCCTCGAGCACGATCAGCGGCTCACCCGCGGCGACCCGCTGTCCAGGCTCGACCAGTACTTTCCAGACGCTGCCGGTGATCTCCGCATGCAGCGCACGCCCATCGATCTGCTCCTCTACCTCGGGACGCTCGACCACCGCCGGGGGTGGGGCGATGTCGGCCTCCTGCCAGCGCGCCACTTCACGCTCGAAGGCCGCGCGCTGGTGGCGCTGGAAACCCTTGATCTCGGCGTCGTGCTGCTCGAGCAGGCGAGCGTAGTCGGCGAGATCGAAGTAGGTCGGTTCGATCTCGATGGCGTGGCGTCCGTGGCGGAACTCCTCGCGCAGATGATTGAGCTCGGATTCCGAGACCGGATGGAAGCGCACCTGGTCGAAGAACTTCAAAAGCCAAGGCTCGCCATGCTCGAACTGCACGTTGAGCAGGTGCTTGTTCCAGATCGGCAGCGTCCGCCCGACCAGCTGGTAGCCGCCTGGCGAGTCCATGCCGTAGATGCACATGTACATGCCACCGATGCCGACCGTGCCCTCGGCGGTGAAGGTGCGGGCCGGGTTGTACTTGGAACTGAGCAGGCGATGGCGCGGATCGACCGGCACCGCGCAGGGCGCGCCGAGGTAGACGTCACCGAGGCCGAGCACCATGTAGCTGGCGTCGAACACGATCCGTTCCACCTCCTCGCGCGAATCCAGACCGTTGATCCGGGCGATGAAGTCGACGTTGTTGGGCAGCCAGGGGGCTTCTGCGCGCACGGTCTCGGCATAGCGCTCGACCGCACCTAGGGTGGCGGAATCCTCGAACGCCAGCGGCAGATGTACGATCCGGGAGGGCACCCGCATGCTCTCGATCGGTGGAAGACCATCCTCGAGCGCCACCAGCCGTTCGATCAGTTCGTCCTGCGCGATCACCAAGGGATCGAAGCGCACCTGCAGCGAGCGCACGCCCGGGGCGAGCTCGGTCACCCCGGCGAAGCCGCCGGCGCGAATCGCCTCCATCAGCGCATGCAGGCGAAAACGCAGGCGCAGGTCGAGCAGATTGTCACCGTATTCGATCAGCACGTAGCGGTCGCCGGCACGGCGATAGTGAATCTCGGGACGATCGAGCAGCTCCGGCAGGTACGCCAGCAGCGTACGCGAGCGGTTGTCTTCGTCGGCCTCGAGCGCTGGAGCCGCGCAGTGCTCCAACCGGGCTGCCTCGGCGACCGGGGAGAGGGTCTCGATCTCGGCTTCCTGGACGCGACGCAGCTCGAGCGCGTCCTGATGACTGATCGGGACGAAGCGGATGGTGTCGCCCGGCTTGAGCTGGCCCACCTTCCAGAGCTCGGCCTCGCAGATCGTCACCGGGCAGACGAAGCCACCGAGGCTTGGACCGTCGTGGGTGAGGATCACCGGCATGTCGCCGGTGAAATTGACCGCGCCGATCGCATATTCGCAGTCATGGACGTTGGACGGGTGCAGCCCCGCCTCGCCGCCGTTGTCGCGCGCCCAGGTCGGGCGCGGCCCGATCAGCCGCACGCCGAGGCGGTTGGAGTTGTAGTGCACTTCCCAGTCGGTGGCGAAGAAGCGCTCGATCGATTCCGAGGTGAAGTAGTCCGGTGCGCCGTGCGGCCCGTAGAGAACACCGATGCGCCACTCGTTGCCGTATTCGGGCAGCAGGCTTGCGTCGAGCGCATGTGGCGCAGCGACCGGCGCCGGCGAGTCGCCCTCCACGCCTTCGCGGCCGATCGGCAGCCAGTCCCCCGCACGCAGCGTGCGCCCCGCATGCCCGCCGAACTGGCCGAGCACGAAGGTCGAGCGACTGCCGAGATAGCTCGGCACGTCGAAGCCACCGCGCACCGCGAGATAAGTACGACAGCCCGCCTGCGCCTTGCCGATCACCAGGGTATCGCCGGTCCGAACTGCGACCGGCGCCCAGAACGCGGCCTCGCGGCGCTCGCCTTCGGCATTCTCGATGTAGGCATCGCACGGGGCGCCGGTCAGGGCGATGACGCCCTCTGCGTGAAAGCGCACGGAGGGGCCGACCAGCGTGCATTCGAGTCCTGCGGCGTGGGGGTGGTTGCCGACGATTCGATTGCCCAGGCGGAAGGCACGATCGTCCATCGGTCCCGAGGGCGGCACGCCGACGTCCCAGTGGCCGAGCCGGCCGGGATAGTCCTGCACCGTGGTGTAGGTGCCGGGGGCGATCACTTCGACGCCGAAAGGGGAAAAGGCAAAGGTATCGAGGGCTCGGGTCGAGACCTCGCCGCGCTCGAAGTCGGGATCCCTCACCACCGCGCGCAGATAGTCGAGATTGGTGACGATACCTTGGATGCGAGTGGCATCGAGCGCTTGTCGCATCCGCGCCAGCGCCTCTTCGCGATCGGCACCGAAGGTGATCAACTTCGCGATCATCGGATCGAAGTGGCTCGACACTGAGCTTCCGCGCCCGATCCCGCTATCGATGCGCAGCCAGGAGGTGGCTTCGGGCCAGCGTACCTCGGTGAGCTCGCCGGCTGAGGGGCGAAAGTTCTTCGCCGGGTCTTCGGCGTAGAGGCGCACCTCGATCGCCGCGCCCTTCGGCGCGACCGTGGCGTCGAGCACCGAGGCGTCACCCGCGGCGATACGCAGCATCCATTCGACCAGGTCGAAGCCGGTGACCATCTCGGTGATCGGATGCTCGACCTGCAGCCGGGTGTTGACCTCGAGGAAGTAGAAGGCGTCGCGGGCTTGATCGTAGATGAACTCGACGGTGCCCGCGCTCTGGTAGGCCACCTCCTCCCCGAGCCTCACCGCGGCCTCGCACATCCGCTCGCGAGTGGCGGCAGGCAGCTTGGGCGCCGGGGTCTCTTCGACAACTTTCTGGTTGCGCCGCTGCAGCGAACAATCGCGCTCCCCCAGCGCGACCACACGGCCCCGACCGTCGCCGAAGATCTGTACTTCGACGTGGCGGGCGTGATCGATGAAACGCTCGAGAAATACACCGGCGTTGCTGAAGTAGCTCTGGCCCAGGCGGGTCACCGAATCGAACGCCGCTTCGAGCTCGGCGGCATCGGCGCAGCGGGTCAGCCCAATGCCGCCACCTCCAGCGGTGCTCTTCAGCATCACCGGATAGCCAAGCCGCTCGGCCTCCGCGAGGGCCTGGTCGCGATCGGCGAGCAGGCCGCTGCCCGGCGCCAGCGGCACGCCCGCCCGCTCGGCGATCTCACGGGCGGTGTGCTTGAGCCCGAAGCGGCGCATCTGGTCCGGCGTGGGACCGATGAAGACGATGCCCGCGGCGGCGCACTCGGTGGCGAATTCAGCGTTTTCGGACAGGAAACCGTAGCCTGGGATGATCGCCTCGCAGCCGCACGCCTTCGCCGCGGCGATGATCTTATCGCCACGCAGATAGCTCTGCGCCGCGCTCTCACCCTCGAGCGAAACCGCTTGGTCCGCGAGTTCGACGTGACGCGCATAGCGGTCGGGCTCGGCGAAGACCGCGACCGACTCTATGCCCAGCCGCTTCAAGGTGTGGATGATGCGGACCGCTATCTCCCCACGGTTCGCGATCAGGACTCGGGTGAACATGGTAATGATGTCTCCTGCTCGGGGCGGATCAGCGATTGGGGTCGGCGATGAAGGCGCGCCAACCACCATAGGCGGTGATGTCTCGGGCGCTGGGCAGTGCAGCGCCTTCGCAGATGAATCCCTTGACCCAGCGGCCGTCTTCGAGTTCGAGGTTGCCGATGCCGAGAGGCGCGGGAATTTCGGCGACGAACTCGCCGAAGCGCGCGGTGGGTACGTCCCACAGCTCGACGATGATCGCGCGGCCCTCCTCCCCATCCGCGCAGCGTGCAAGCCCAGGCTTCGGCGGCACGGTGCCGGCCAGGGCGTAGAGGCGATAGCGTGGGGCAGTCAGGGTCTGCTCGACCAGCCGTGCATCTCGGGTGACCAGCTGGAAGTTGAGCGGCATGCCGGTGAGATGGGCACCGACCACTGCGACGCGTACGCAGCCGGCAGCCTGCTCGACCTTTGCAACGCCCGGAGCAGGGCGCCCGGTGGCCCCCAGCGGTGCAGCCAGCGCCTGCTGCCAGCGGCGAGCGAAATGGGTCAGCGCACGGTCGTGCCAGGCCGGGGCGATCAGGGTGATGCCGGCGGGCAAGCCATCGCTGCGAAAGTCCGCGGGCAAGGCCAGGGCGCTGAGATCGGCCAGATTGGTGAAGTTGGTATAGGTGCCGAACTGGGCGTTGTAGGCCACCGGCTGCTCGGCCATTTCGGCGATGGTGCGAATGGTAGGTGAAGTCGGTACTACCAAGGCGTCGAGGTCGTCGAGGACCTGCCCGATCGTGCGGCTCAGTTCGGCGCGACGATACTCGGCCTTGAACACATCCAGAGCGCTGTAGGTGAAGCCCTCCTGGACGATGCCACGCACGGTCGGTTCGATCGCTTCGCTGTCGGTCTCGAGCAGCGCTTCTACGGCGACGGTGCGCTCGGCCACCCATGGGCCCTGGTAAAGCTCTGCGGCAAGCTTGGCGAAGGGGCCATAGTCGATCTCGATCAGCTCGGCGCCGAGTGCCTCGAGACGCGAAACCGCCGCCGCGAACGCCGCTTCGGCCTGGGTATCGCCGAAGAACTCCAGCTTGTCGGGAATGCCGAGCCTGGGCGCGATCGGCAGCGCCCCCGGGGCAGTGCCGGGGTGGCGCCTCGAATAGGGGTCCTGCGGATCGTAGCCACCGGCGATCTCGGCCACCGCCTCGGCATCCTCGGCCGTGAGCGCGAATACCGAGATGCAATCGAGGCTACGGCAGGCGGGCACCAGGCCACAGTTGGAGAACCAGCCGCGGGTCGGCTTGAGCCCGACGATATTGTTGAACCCAGCAGGCACCCGGCCAGAGCCTGCGGTGTCGGTGCCAAGCGAGAACGGCACCAGTCCGCGAGCGACTACGCTGGCAGAACCGGCGCTGGAACCACCGCTGACGTAGCGTGGATCGAAGGCATTGGTCACCGCGCCGTAGGGAGAGCGGGTGCCGACCAGGCCGGTGGCGAACTGATCGAGGTTGGTCTTACCGATCGCGATCGCACCCTGCGCCTGGAGCCGTGCAATCACCTCCGCGTCCTCGCTGGGAGCGTAGGCGAACTCGGGGCAGGCGGCGGTGGTGTCGAAGCCAACCACGTCGATATTGTCTTTCACCGCGAACGGCACACCGAACAGCGCAAGCTGCTCTCCGGCCGCACGGCGCGTTTCGAGCGCTTGCCAACGGGCTCTCAACCCATCGGTCGATAGCCTGGAGATCCAAGCGGTGTCATCGTCTGCGAGGCTCGCGAGCAGCGCTTCGAGACGCTCGAGCCCCCGTCCATCGAGTTGCCGCTCGCGCCATTCGCCGAGCGTCCAGCCGCGAAAGTCATCCATTCGATCATCTGCCATGCAATCTGGTATCCCAGCTTGAATAGCAGGAAGCGTGCCAGTTCTCGCGCAGCGCTACTGTAGTGGGAGTTCGGGCAGAAGAGAGGACGGAGAGTGGAACAGCAGACGGCGCAGAAATGGCGCGAGGCTACTGCCCAGGCGAACGTCCAGTCGCGCACCTATCGGGCGGATGAATGATATGCAATTCAAATTCGATTTTTGTGCACCGAACTCATGACATGCCTATGACGGTGTGCCGCCCTGCGCGGAATCGGTGCACTATCGCCAGACCTTGCTCCATGGACGCGCAGCCAGGATGGCGCGGGCACCATCCTGGCTGCGATATCCGGCCCGGCTCCGACGCTCGCTCTTTTTCGAAGGGAGTGCTAATCGGTCAGCATGTGCTTGTGGCGCAGCTGATCCAATTCACCGGTCAGCTCCATGCTCTCCAGGATGAAGTCGACGGTATCCTGCAAGCGCTCAGCATCCGCGGCCATCAGGTAAGCGAGCTGGCTGCGTGTGAAAGGCTGGTTGGCCAAAGGGGCGGCCAAGCGGTCATCGCTATTGGCATAGAAAATCGCCTCCGGGCTGTCGGTGATCATCACATCGACCTTCTTGGCCGCGACGGCTGGCGGGATATCCAGGTTGTTCTCGATCGAAACGACCTCGGCTCGCTGGATGTTCTCCCTCACGAATGCCTCGTTGGTGCCCCCTGGGTTGACCCCGATTCTGACATCAGCCTGGTCGATGTCTCCCAGCGAGGTGAAACGCCCGGCATTGTCGGCGTGTACCAGCGGGGTCTTGCCATAGGTCAGGTAGGGAATGGAAAAGCGAGCCTCGAGCTGTCGGGCGATGGTGCGACTGATACCTCCCATGCCGATATCGAAATTATTAGCCTTGAGATCATCCATCAGCGTCGGCCAACTGGTTTCGACGAACTCGAGCTTCAATCCCATCTTGCCGGCCATGAGCTCGGCCATCTCGATGTCGAAACCCTGATATTCCCCCTCATCCCGATAGGTGAAAGGCTTGTAGTCTCCCGTAGTGCCGACTCGGAGCGTGCCACTATCGAGTATGGCGTCGAGATCACGTGCCATCACGTTAAGGCTGGAGACCAATAACAGGGTCAAAAGGGCGAGTCGCAACATCGGGGAATCCTTCGCTTTATTGTGATTTCGGCCGCACTGATTCAGCGCGTGATGGCTGTTAAGCGCTCGCCAGTATTCAACCCCTCGGCAGCGGCGTCAACGCTGCCACCCTGAGCGCTCCGGCCCTTTTCCGCCGCCCCTCGCCGGGCACCCCTCGCCGGGCGCCCCATAAGTGAAAACCCCCGCACCAATCGGTGCGGGGGTCCTCGGGATGAATGCTTGACGATGACCTACTCTCACATGGGGAGACCCCACACTACCATCGGCGCTGAGCGGTTTCACTGCTGAGTTCGGCATGGGGTCAGGTGGGACCCGCTCGCTATGGTCGTCAAGCATATTCTGGCGCAAAGCCCGCCTATCCAGGCAAACTTCGCTGATTCGTGGATCATGCTGGCCGAGATCGTCTCGTCGTATCCGTTGCTTCGTCTTTCGATGACCTGACCACTTGGGGTTATAT
>NZ_JHYY01000014.1 GCF_000621205.1 Halotalea alkalilenta DSM 17697
GACTGGCGCCTCCCATTGCCGAGCCGGTGCTCAAGCTTGGCGCGTATCGGCGCCGCTCGGGACGAACGGGCTTGTTGGTCAGTTCGTGTCTCTCGATGCGCTTCGCTTCCTCATAATGCTCATGCAGCCGAGCCTGACGCTTCCCTGCCGGACATACACTCCAGCGCCCGCTTCTCGCGTGTTAACCTTGCGCACATTTGGCGCGGTCGAGTCAGGCGTCCCAGCCCGGCCCTACCAGCGCCCCACGATTCCGATTGAACCATCAGGAGCCTAGTGGCCACGTGGCTTCCAGCGACCTATCCAAACATACGCCGATGATGGCGCAGTACTTGAAGATCAAGCGCGAGCATCGTGACGTGCTGCTCTTCTACCGCATGGGCGATTTCTACGAGCTGTTCTATGACGATGCCAAGAAGGCCGCGCAGCTGCTCGATATCACCCTGACCCAGCGGGGTGCCTCCAACGGCGCGCCGATTCCGATGGCGGGGGTGCCCTATCACAGCGCCGAGGCCTATCTGGCGCGGTTGGTGCGACTCGGTGAGTCGGTGGCGATCTGCGAGCAGATCGGCGATCCGGCGACCAGCAAGGGCCCGGTGGAGCGCCAGGTGGTGCGCATCGTCACTCCCGGGACGCTGCACGATGAGGCGCTGCTCGATGCGAGCCGCGACAACCTGCTGGTGGCGCTGAGCGCTACCTCGCTCAAGCCAGGCGAGCCGGGCGAATCGCGGCGCTGGGGGTTGGCATGGATCGAGCTCGCCAGCGGTCGTTTCGGCGCGCTCGAGGTGGAGGGAGAGGTCGAGATGCTCGCCGAGCTGCAGCGCCTGGCGCCGGCGGAGCTTCTGGTCCCCGATTCACTCGCGCTGCCGGAGGGGCTCGACAAGTACCGCGGGCTGCGCCGGCAGAGCGATTGGCTGTTCGACCATGACACCGCGATGCGGCTGATCTGCGACCAGTTGAAGGTCCAGGACCTCCAGGGCTTCGGTGCCGCGCACCTCGACCATGGCGTGCGCGCGGCGGGGGCGCTGCTCGACTATGCCCGCGACACCCAGCGCGGCGCCCTGCCCCATGTGAACAAGTTCACGGTGGAACGCCGCGACGATGCGGTGGTGATCGATGCCGCCAGCCGGCGCAACCTCGAGATCGACATCAACCTGGGCGGCAGCGGAGAAAACACCCTGGCCGCGGTGCTCGATACCACCGCGACTCCGATGGGCGGGCGCTTGCTGCGCCGCTGGCTCAATCGCCCGCTGCGCGATCGAGCCGCGGTGGAGGCTCGCCAAGCGGCGGTGGCGCTGCTGCTCGAGCGCGAGGCCATGGCTGAGTTCGCCGCCAGCCTCAAGCGCGTCGGCGACGTCGAGCGCATCCTCGCCCGCGTCGCGCTGCGCAGCGCCCGTCCTCGCGACCTAGCGCGCCTGCGCGATGCTTTCGTAGAGCTGCCGACGCTCGCTGCGATGCTCGCCGAGTTCGATAGTGGCAGCGTGCTCGATGAGCTGCGCGTCGATATCGTCGCCTACCCGCAGCTCGAGCGAACGCTGACCGATGCGATCATCGACAATCCGCCGGCGGTGATCCGCGACGGCGGGGTGATCAAGCAGGGGTTCGATGCCGAGCTCGACGAACTGCGGGGATTGAGCGAACACGCCGGCGACTATTTGATCGAGCTCGAGGGCCGTGAAAAGGCCCGTACCGGCCTGAGCAACCTCAAGGTCGGCTACAATCGCGTCCACGGCTATTTCATCGAGATTCCCCGCGCCCAGGCGCGCCAGGCGCCGGCCGACTACATCCGTCGCCAGACGCTGAAGAATGCCGAGCGCTTCATCATCCCCGAACTCAAGCAGTTCGAGGACAAGGCGCTATCGGCCAAGGCGCGGGCGCTGGCGCGCGAGAAGCTGCTCTATGAAAGCCTGATCGACGCACTCAACGTCGAGCTCAGCGCGCTCTCGGCGAGCGCGGCGGCGCTCGCCGCACTGGATGTGCTCAACGCCTTCGCCGAACGTGCGCTGAGCCTCGACTTCAGCCGGCCGCTGCTGCGCGAGGCGCCCGGCATCGAGGTGCTCGAGGGCCGCCACCCGGTGGTCGAGCAGGTCTCTGAGCATCCTTTCGTGCCCAACGACCTGGTGTTCGACGACCACCACCGGATGTGCGTGATCACCGGCCCCAACATGGGCGGCAAGTCGACCTACATGCGCCAGAACGCACTGATCGCGCTGCTCTGCTACACCGGCAGCTTCGTGCCGGCCAAGCGCGTCGAGATCGGCCCGATCGACCGGATATTCACCCGCATCGGCTCGAGCGACGATCTCGCCGGCGGGCGCTCCACCTTCATGGTCGAGATGACCGAGACCGCCAACATCCTCCACAACGCCACCGCCGAGAGCCTGGTGCTGATGGATGAGATCGGCCGCGGCACCAGCACCTTCGACGGTCTTTCTCTCGCCTGGGCGAGCGCCGAGGAGCTGGCCCGGCTTCGCGCCTTCACCCTGTTCGCCACGCACTACTTCGAGCTGACCGCGCTGGCCGAGCAGCTCGACGAAGTCGACAATCTCCACCTGACCGCCGCCGAGCACGATGACGGCATCGTCTTCATGCACCGTGTCGAGCAGGGGCCGGCGAGCCAGAGCTATGGCCTGCAGGTGGCCCAGCTCGCAGGCGTGCCTCGCCGGGTGATCGAGCGCGCACGCGAAAAGCTCACCACCCTAGAAGCCCAGGAGGTCGACAGGCCGCGCCCGCGCGATCTCAGTGCGCCACAGCAGGCCGACCTGTTCTCGGCCCCGCCTCATCCTGTGGTCGAGGCCTTGGCCGAACTCGATATCGACGGACTCAGCCCGCGGCAAGCGCTCGACGCGCTCTATGCGCTGCGCGAACGGCTTTGAAGCATTCCCCCGGTGGCGCCACCGGGGGATGCTCGACGCTCAAGTGGACAACCCCTAGAATATCGGCCCCGACCGGAAAACCCACGCGGACGCCAGAACAGACTCGATACCAAGCGGGCGAGGCGACGCAGCAGCCGTCCGATCCCGACCCATCGGGGCCGTAATGATTCGAGGAGAAACACCATGGCGTTCGTCGTCACCGAGAACTGCATCCGCTGCAAGTACACGGACTGCGTCTCCGTCTGTCCGGTCGACTGCTTCTACGAGGGGCCGAACTTCCTCGTCATCCATCCCGACGAGTGCATCGATTGCGCGCTCTGCGAGCCCGAGTGCCCGGCACAGGCGATCTTCTCCGAGGACGAGCTGCCGGCGGGACAGGAGCATTTCATCGAACTCAACGCAGAGCTCGCCGACGAGTGGCCCAACATCAGCGAGCAGAAGGATCCACTGCCCGACGCCGAGAAGTGGGACGGTGTAGAGGGCAAGTTCCAGTACCTGGAACGCTAACGCCTGCCCCACCGAGATAAAAAACCCCGCGCTAGTCGCGCGGACGGGCTTGGGACCATTGATGCGAAATCAGGCTCGTTCGCTGCCGAATATGATGGCCTAACTGCAGCGGCGGGGTTTTCGCGTTCGCCAGTCGAACGATGGCTTGGCCGGGTCGCCAGGCCGCTGGTGGTTGCACCCCTTGTACATGGCTTCGGTCTTGCTCCGGACCTCCACGTAATCGCCGATCGGGTTGCCGGCAGCACCGCTCGCGGAACGCACCGCGGGCGGCTTCCACATTGCGCGCCGTCGCCACGCATTGATGGGCTCGGGCGATGCGTCGCCGGCAGCCGCCCCTAGCGAATCCTGCCTACCCGGTACTGACGGCTGTTCGCCAGCGGCAACTCAGTCAATGGCAAGACGGTCTGCAAACGAGCCATGACATCAGGCCGGGCGGCGATGAAAATCGAGCCCTCGGTGCTGGCGACCAGCGCCGGCAGCGCTTCGCTCGACACCAGCGCTGCCTGCCCTCGCGAGTAGTAGCGGGCGGAAAAGGACCTGCTGTCGACGAACCACAGCGTGGCACCCGGTGGCGCCATGGACATCACCTGGCGGATGAGCACCTTCTCGCTCTTGACCGCTGCCGGGTGGGTGCAGATCGCAATCGTCGCGAGCAGCGCCAAGGCCGGAACGAACGAGGCTGGCGCGGTGCCAATCGCATGCAGTGCGGGTGATCGTCTCGACTTCAAGCGCCGTCCGACGAGCACCAGCGCCCGCCCCGTCAGGATGGCGAACGCGGGCAACGCCGGCAGCACATAGGTCCAGAGGATGTTGCTGGACAGCGTGAAGAACAGCACAACGAACAGCGCCCAAGCGATCAGGTAGCCGGTCATCGGTCTGCGGATCAGGCGCAGCAAGGCCACGCGGCCACGCCGATGGCGCAGCGCAGCGGCGAGCATCGCCAGGGCGAGAGGACTCCAGGGCAGCGTGGCGACCAGCCAGTCCAACCAGATGACCCCGATGGCCTGCCGATGGGCGGTGCCATACAGATCGCCAGACCATCCGGATTGCAGGAATCGCTGCACATGCTCGCCGAGCAGGAAGTAGTCCCAGAACCCTGGCGTCCTGCTCTCCGCGATGACGTACCAAGGCACCGCCAGGGATGCCACTACCACGAAACCGGCCAGCCATCCTCGAGCCGATATCGCAGGCCATACCCGGCGACGATATGCCAACAGACACATGACCGCCGGGCCCGCGACGATGACCAGCGCCAGTGGTCCTTTGGCGAGCAGGCCGATCGCCAGCCCTACGGCGGCCAAAAGGCGCCAGTGCCATTGAGGCAGTATCAGCCCGGCCATGAACAGCGTGGTACCCAGTGCCAGGAAGGGATCGGTAAGAACCGCTCCGGCCATCAGGTAGGGCAGCGCGCAGGTCGCGTAGATCAGCACGGCCGCCGCCGCGGCCCGCCGGCCCGCCCATGCTTGTGCGAGCGCATGAATGGGCCACAGGGTCACCGCGGTGGCCACCCAGGCGGGGAGCCGGGCGACCCATTCCGACAGTCCGAACAACTTGATCGACAGCGCCTGCAACCAGAAAGAGAGCGGCGGCTTACCCCAGAAGGGAACGCCTGGCTCGAACCACGGCGTGACCCAGTCGCCGCTGAGCGCCATGAGCCTTGCGATTTCCGCATAGCGCGGCTCTGTCGTATCGATGTAGGGAACCCATACCATGCTGACGAACCGCAATCCCAGCATCCCCAGCGCAATCGCCAGCATGGCGACTGCGGGACGGCGCAGATCAAGCCTCTTCATTATCGAAACGCTCCGGGCTGTTTTCCCTGCGAGATGAAGGCTTGCCGGGCGCTTCGTCGATGTCACGCACCAGGTAGCGAGGGCGCTGCTTGGTCTCGAGATAGATCCGGCCGACGTACTCCCCCAGCAAACCGACGGAGAACAGTTGGATGCCTCCCAGAAACGTCATCATCGCAATGGAGGATGGATAGCCGGATGGGGCCGGATAGCCCTGGAGGGTCTTCACCACGATCCAGAGGCCGAACACGGCGCCTGAGACCGCGGTAACCAGCCCCAAACCAGTGACCCAGCGCAAAGGCGCCGCGGAAAACGAGGTCACCCCCTCCAGCGCCAGACGCAAAAGACCGAAGAAGCCCCATTTGCTGCGCCCAGCCGCACGCGGCTCGCGGTCGTAGAGAATTTCATGCGTGGGGAAGCCGACCCAGGCGAACAGGCCTTTCATGTAGCGGCTGCGCTCCGGCAAGCGATTGATCGACTCCACCACCCTGCGGCTGAGCAGTCTGAAATCCCCCGTGTCCTGAGGGATCGGGAACTCGCTCAAGCGGTTCAAAATGCGGTAGAACAGATGCGCGCAGCTGCGCTTGAACCAGCTCTCCCCCGATCGACGGCGTCGGCGCATCGCGATGACATCCGCACCGGTGCTCCGCCATGCCGCGAGCATGTCCGGGATCAGCTCGGGCGGATCCTGCAGGTCGGCGTCGATCAGGATCACCGCCTCCCCCCTGGCGTGATCCAGACCTGCCGTGATGGCCGCCTCCTTGCCGAAATTCCGGCTGAGCCGAATCACCCGCATGTGGCTGTCCTGCGACGCCAGCGCCACCAGCGCCTCGCCGCAGCCATCGCTGCTTCCATCGTCCACGTAAAGCAGCTCATAAGGCAGTCCAATACCCTCCATGACGCCACGCAAACGCTGATGACATATGTCCAGCACAGCGATCTCGTTGTAAGCGGGCACGACCACGCTCACCACCACCCGCTCCATGTCACTGAAGAGGAAATTCATTGGTGACTCACCGCGAAGGAGCGCATCAGCAGCTGAAAAGTGTTCGCTCATCATCACAATCTCGAGAAGAAATACGAACCCACGCCGTTCATCGGCACGCAAACTTTTGCAAGAAGAGGAAATTGAGCAGCGCAACCAGCGCGGTGCTCGAGAGCTGAGCCAGCACGATCCCGATGCCGCTGGTATGCAGGAGTTGAAATGCGACCAGGTTGACCGACCAAGCCATGCCTACGGAAAGCAAATAGACGCCAAGCGAAAACCCGCACGCACGGGAAAACATATAGCGGCGCTGCAAGAAATAATTAACCCCTGCCCCGGCCGCCATCGCCAAGGCCGTAGCGCCCGAGGCTTGAACACCCGAGGCGACGAGCAGCGCCATCGCCCCCCAGTGCAGGAGGGTCGCCACGCCGCCGGCCGCCAGGAACCGGGCCAATCTCGCCAACCAAGCTGGATGACGATGGGCGGCAAAGCCTTTGAATGAGAAATTCTCTTGATCCATGGCCAAGAAATCTACTTGACCACTTGACAGACAAACATCGAGCCGAGCTCAAGAATTCATCAAACCAGATGGCGTTGAAAGAGCCCTGGACGCCCGCAAGGATGGACTTGGGTGAGGGAGGATCGAGGCGAGGGAGACCGCTCCCCTTCCTCGGTGCCATCGCCACTGGGCTGCCATGCAGCCCAGTGGAACAAGTAGGATAAGTGGGATAGACGATCGAGAATGCGGGCGGAGAAGATTTGGATAGCGGTCGGGGGTCAATCTCCAGCGCTGAGCGTGAAGCGATAAAACAGATTCGGCTCACTCACCAGATAAATGTTGCCCTGATCATCCATCGTGATGCCTTCCGCCTGGGGGATATCCATCATCAATCCATGCCGCCCCGCCAGCAGCGGCAGACTCCTGATCACGCGTTTGTGCCTGTCCATTTCGATTATACGGCGAGACTCATCGGACAAGATCAGCAGATGCTTGGTCGTAGCATCCAAATGAATGCCGGAGACATCTCCAATGGGCAGTCTCTGATCATATCCAGCATCCCGCAGGATATGAATATCGAGCGTTTCGTTTTCCTCTACCGGAAAACCGCCGACTTCATAAATCCTCAATGGATCTTTTTCTTTCGCTACGAAAATACGGCGCTCATCATGGTCGTAGGATAGTCCTTCGAAGCCCTTGTTACCGTTGAGTTCGATTCCTATCGACAGTCTCGCGCTTCCACCGGCATCGACGAGCGAAGTATCGTCGTCGATATGCACCTCGACGAGTGCCTGTATCTGCTCATCGGCCACCAAGTATCGACCACGGCCGAGATACTCGATTGCTTCAGGGTCCTGCAGGCCATTGGTGGGGATGCGTCTCAGCAACCGGCCATCCAGCGATAGCTCCAAGATTTCGGGTGATTGATTGGTCACCGCAATCAACGTATTTCTATCTGGGTCGTAGGTGATTCCCGAGAGGTTATCGATATCAAGGATTTCCAAGCCGTCGATGTCCGCATGATAATCACGGGACAAGACGATAACCCGGTCTTCATAGTCGATAAATGGTCGCTCTATCCACCACCTGTACAAAAATGGCCACGCGGCGATGGTAGTCACCACTGCACCGAGTGAAATGATCGCAGCCAAAAATACCAGGTAACGTGTGGGCCGAGTATGCGGCACAGTGGATGAGGACAATGGGGTGACCTTCGTCAAGTCGGTGTGCTTGCGACAATGGGCCTGCTTGGCGCTGCCCTTGGCGGATGGTCCAATACCATGGGTGAGCCCCTCTCAAACTCACATCGAGAAAACAACAAAAAAACATCAAAATCATGACACCCGTATGAATGAGTGGTGCGCCATACCCCAGGACGCTTGGCGAGCGAGCGCAGTACGGTTACTTTTGCCGCAGGCCGAAGCGCTGGTGCGCAGGTAGCGCCGCAGCGGCCATGGGCGCTTCACTGCTTGAACATCGACGCGGCTTATCCACCCCCAGGATCCGAGAATGAAATCAATAGAACAGCGGATACGGTATTCGGGCATAGGCATCGTGCTGCTGACACTTCTCGCTGCTTTGTCGAGCATGTTGATCGTAAATAACTCCATGGAAGACGTTGCTCTCGTTTCTGACATGCAAAGAGAGCGAGAGTTTTTGTTGAGCAAGGTTGGCCCTGAAAGCACTTTTACTTGGCGGACCGCGACCGTCCACGGGTTCTGGGTTCCCGCCGAGCAGCAGGCAGAGGCGGATATCCCTGATTTTTTCAATCAGATGCCATTTCCCTACAGCGGCGAGAAGAATGTCAACGGCCTCAACTATGTGGTAAACAACATCGAAGTTCCGGGTGGGCGTTTGTATCTGGCTAAAGACAATAGCTTGCATGAAAATAACGAGGAACTTTTCAAACGAATGATCGCAGCCATGAGTCTCGTCATGGTCGTACTTGCCATCATTCTGGTTCAGCTCACGATCCGGCAGTTGATCGCCCCCCTGACGCTCTTGACCCGAGAAATAGAAAAGATGGAGCCGGCGGCGACGATGGCCAGGCTTTCCGAGCAAGATGTGGATAAGGAACTGCAGGTGGTCGCCAAGTCCTTCAATAGGTTTCTCGATGAAATCGAGTCCTACGTGAAGCGTGAAAAAACCCTGCTCGGCATGGCCAGTCACGAGTTACGCACACCGATTTCGATTATCTCCGGCGCGATGGATGGCATTGAGTCAAGGGGCAATACGTCGCTGACCGACATCAAGGCCATGCGGCGTATTCGCCGTGCGGTGGATGAAATGGATGCCAGTGTCGAGGCCATTTTGAAGCTGACGAAATATGGCGATCAGACGATGACCCCGGTTCCTGTCCGCGCCATCGTCATGGAGGTTCTCGAAGAAACGGGAGATGCCCATAAGGCGAGGGAGCGGGTCCGAGTGATCTGCAATGCAGAGCCCGTGGTGACCTCCGACCCGGTGCTGCTCAAGATGTTGGTACGCAACTTGCTGAACAACGCTCTGCAACACACCACCGGCTCGGTGAACATCCGTGTCGAGAATGAATGGATGGAAGTCAACGACGAGGGCACCGGATTGCCCCAGGACTCTCGCGCCTTTTTGACCACGGGCATCAAACGAGGCGGGATGCCGGCCTCCGGCCTCGGGCTGTTCATCGCCACATTGATTTGCGAGCGACTGAGATGGAGATTGTTGGATCTGGACAATCCGGCGGTAGAAGGAACGAAACTGCGCCTGATGTTCATGAAATGAACGTTTTGATGCCTTACCAGCGCTTTGCCTTGCGTGGAGGTTTTCGTGATCAATAAGACCAAGGTGCTCATCGTCGAGGACAACACCGAACTGGCGGAGAATCTATATGAATTCCTCGGAGAAGAGGAGTATGAGCTAGACCTTGCACAGGGTGGCATGACGGCGCTGCATCTGCTGGACACCCAGGTCTACGATGTCGTCGTACTCGACGTCATGATACCTGGCCTGTCGGGCTTCGAGATTTGCCGCAGGCTGCGCAAGGACATGAATAACCAAACCCCGATCATATTCATGACTGCCAAAGGGACCATCGAGGATAAGGAAGAAGGCTACCTGAGCGGCGGTGACGATTACCTGGTCAAACCCTTTCCCCTGCGCGAACTGGCCTTGCGTATCAATGCGCTTCATCGACGCAGGCATCATGATGCGCAGCCACTGCGAGCGAAATCGCTGAGGTTCAATCCAGGCAATCTGGAAGTTCGACTGAATGGAGGGCAAGCGATCGCGCTGTCGGGGCTCGCCGCGCATATATTCGAGGCCTTGATCCGAAGCTATCCCGATTTCGTTTCCTATGACTCACTCAGCTCGAGGTTGTGGCCCGGACGCGATGTCGATGCCAACACCCTGCGAACCCATATCTATATGCTGCGCAAGCAATTACAGGATGCTTATGGGCATTCGCTGATAAAGACCCTGCATGGCCGAGGATATATCCTGACGCCACCCGATCCTGATCAGGCCGAAAGCTGAATCAGGGATGCTGCTCGATCAACCAGCCTCTCATAGCCGGGAGTTAGCCAGCCGCCCGTTACGTAGCGGCCCTGTAAAGAACTACATACCGGGTCGGGTGCCGCCATAGTCCGTACGCTTGTCCCGCCAAACGGCGTGGACGTGGGGCTGGTCGGTGGAGTAAGCCGGGTCCATGGCCAGTTCGATCCATACCGAAGGCCCATCGATACGGACGTAGTCCCCGGTGCGAGTGAGCGAGGGCGAACCGGAAAAACTAAGATACGTGGTGTCGAGTTCACGCTCGTAGCGGGCAAGAATCAACTCAGCGTCCGCGTCGGCTATGTCATTCACGTACAGGCTGATCGCCTTCAGCAGCAGCGCGCGCTGCGTCTCGTTCAGCGACGCCGCTGCGATGCCCTCTACCCTGGCCGGGAAGTTCCAGTCCTTGTTCCTTACTTCGGGCCCTAACAGGAGCACTCTTTGACTCCTGCCAAGCTCGGCGGCGTCGATCTGGCCCCGGTCGAGCGAGGCAAGCAGCGAGACGAACGCCTCCCACTCGTCGCGCTGGGGCCGAATGGTGACCCCGTCGAGTTCGACGACAGTGTGGGGTTCGATCGCTCGGAACGAAGGCGTTGCCCCGACCAGCACCCCATCGCGGTAAGTATTGGTCAGCGCGAGGTGGTGTCCGCCGAACTGAAGCTGCCAAATGCCGCTGTCCGACGGCGCCCCCAGGAACGCGATGTAGAAATTGCCCCTGCCGTAACCCTCTCGGCCGCCGTTGCGACGAATCCAATCGTCCATCGCGAGGTGCTGCTGGATTTCATCGAAACCTTCGTCACCGCCGCTGCCGGTAGCCGCCGCAAGCAGCGCGTCCAGGGCATTCCATTGCGCATCGGAAAGCGTCCCCAAGGCCAGCCCGAGCCGAGCCTGACGCTGGCGCAGCCCCCATTGGGGAAAGGTGTGCCACCTCGCGGCGTTGTCGAAGGTGTACGCCTGGATCAGGGCGGCGCGCTGCTCATCGTCGAGCGTCGCCATGAAGGCACGCGCCCGATCGAGCACCTCCGCGCCGGAGCCAATTGGAGCGCCGAAAGCCAAGCCGCCGTCAGCGCCGCCGGCTTGCGACGTGGCCGCCGGACCGACGCCCTCGGCGGCGGCATACACGCCCGAACCCAGCAGCGAGATGACCGCGCCCGCCAGCAGCCTGCGGGGTATCAAGGCACAGGAAGCCCTGCGCGGGTGTCCGATCGAGGCGCAGATCCTGCGCGTCAGGAGGTTTTCCAGCTTCATCGCGGGCCTTCTGGGGTGGAAGGCGCTTGGATCGATTGGGCCTTTGCGTAGTAGCCGGGCTGGTCGAGGTCGGCGAGCAGGTCGGGGCCTTGCGGCATCCAGCCCAGCATCTCTCGGGTGCGTGCGCTGGATACCGACATATCCGCGCCCGCCATGTTGGCGAATCCGCCGAAATGCTCACGCCCGCGCGATTCGACCGGCAGGCCGAGGCGGCGGCCGATCACTTCGGCAATCGCTTTGAACGGCACCGACTCGTCGGCCACCACGTGGTAGGCCTGCTCGGTCACACCCTGCTCCAGCACAAGGCGATAGGCGCGCGCGGCATCCTGCCGATACACGCCGGACCAGCAGTTCTGACCTTCGCCGATGTAGGCCGACACTCCCGTCTCCTGCGCCAGCCGGATCAGGGTCAGGATGAACCCGCGATCGCCAAGCCCATGCACCGAAGGAGCGAGGCGGACGGTCGCCGCGCGCACGCCGCGTCGAGTCAAGGCCAGTGCGGTCGCGTCCGACTTTCGCAAGCCGGTCGCAGCGGGTGGGTCGGACTCGATCGCACCGCGGGCCAGCCCCGAGAGGCCCGAGGTGACGACCAGCGGGCGACCGGATCCGCGCAGCGCGCTTCCGAGCGCCTCGATCACGCGACGATCCTGCTGCGCGTTCTCGGCGAACTTGGAAAAATCATGATCGAACGCGGTATGGATCACCGCGTCCGCCGCCGCCGCGGCGTCGCGCAGGGCGTCGAGATCATCGAGCGTGGCGCGAACGACCTTCGCGCCGGTGGCGGCGAGCGCCGCGGCCTTGTCGTCGGAGCGTGCCAGGCCGGTGACCCGGTGGCCCGCCATCAGTAGGTCGTCGGTAACCGCCGAGCCGACCCAGCCGGTGGCTCCTGTTACGAATACGTGCATGGCTTTCTCCCGGAAATTCAGGATTGATGGCGAACAAGAAGCTCGTCGTGACCAAGGCAAGGCTTGCGTTTTGCTACCCTCGTCCGATCGCCGAGAGCAGAGCGGGGCTTGGTTCAGCCCACCCGCATGGAGAGTTCGACGTCCTGCGAAAACGGCACGGACAGGTAGCCGCTGGCCGGCGAACGCACTCGCGCCAGGTAGTCGGGGCTGTCGTCGGCGTTGTCGGCGACGATCAGCGCGCCCGGTCGCAGGCGGCTCTCCATCAGCGAGAGGATGTCGCCGTAAAGCGCCTTGGCGCCGTCGAGTAATAGCAGGTCGATGGTGTCGGGAAGATCGGTCGCCAGCGTCTTCAATGCATCTCCTTCACGAATCTCGACTAGATCTGCGAAACCGCCTTCGGCCACGTGCTCGCGCGCCCGCGCCACTTTCGAGGGCTCGAACTCGCTGCCGATCAAACGACCGCCGCCGTTGTCGCGCAGCGCTGCGGCCAGGTGCAACGTGGAGATGCCGAACGAGGTGCCGAACTCGACGACGCTGCGCGCACCGGTGCTGCGCGCCAGCAGGTAGAGCAGCGTCCCGGTTTCGCGCGACACGGGAAGCCAGAGATCCTTCAGCCGTCCATAGAAGTCGAGGTACTCGGTCTTGCTGTGAATCAGGCGCTCGCGCTCTTCGCGCGAGATTCCGGCCAGTGCCGGGCTGGTCGCCGCATCGGCCTGAGCGAACAGACGCTCGAGCAAGGGTGCCAGTGGTGAGGTGATCAGTGTGGCGGTCATGGCGGTGTCCGGTCCGAGGTCGAGCGCCCCGCTAGGGGCCAGGCTTGAACGTGATCAATTCATCGCATTTGAATGAATGATACGACCAGACATCCGGCTTCGATATTCGCATTGGAGGTCGCGTTTTCCTGCCTCGCGCCATCCAATTAATCATTTGATTTGTAGATGTTTCATTCGTAAAAAGACGGTCTTTCGGGGTCGTTTAGGCGGCATGGCTCAGGTTTTCATTCAACAAAAGCGGACCCACGATAGCGCGGCACTACGGCGCCTCTGGACCACGCCAGGCTGTAGGTGGGATTGCAGCGCTCATGCGAGTGGCCCGGTTGAGGTATCGACCACCCCGATCTAGAATGCGATCAATCAATCGCATTGATAGCGTGATCGATCCGCTGCTCACTCTGTCTACTCGCCATGGTTTTCTACTCGCCGTGGTCTTCGCGCCCGATGCCCCCATGACCAACCAAACTCGCCCCCAGATTTCCTCTCGAAAGCAACCCAAGCAGGCCCGCTCGACCGAGCTGGTCGCGGCGATCCTGCAAGCGGCGGTTCAAGTCCTGGCCGAGGAAGGCGCCACCCGTTTCACCACCGCCCGGGTCGCCGAGAAGGCCGGGGTCAGCATCGGCTCAGTCTATCAATACTTCCCGAACAAGGCGGCGATTCTCTTCCAGCTCCAGGCCGACGAATGGAGACGGACGTCCGACATGCTGCGCGACATCCTCGAGGATGCCGGGACACCGGCGCTCGATCGCCTGCGCGCCCTAGTCCATGCCTTCATCCATTCGGAGTGCGACGAGGCGAAGATACGTGTGGCCCTCAATGATGCAGCCCCGCTCTATCGCGACGCCCCCGAGGCGCGGCAAGCGCGCGCCTCGGCTGACCGGGCCCTCGAACGGTTCATGGAGGAGCTGCTGCCCAACGTATCCGCCGTCACCCGAGCACTGGCGGGAGGGCTGATCACCACCACCTTCAGCGTGGTGGGCAAGCGCTTTTCGCAAACGCCCCGGACTCGAGCGGAGATCGACACCTATGCCGATGCGATGGCCGACATGTTTTGCGCCTATCTGAAAAGTCTCGATAACGGCTAGTACGCGACTCAGCGAGCCTGCAGGAAGTCGCTCACCGCCGCTGAACCGCATGGCCAGCTCGTAGAGCAGCGCAGAGACATCGGTGGCGCGGTAGGACGGCCAGCGCCAGTGTGGCGCCAAGCAGCAGCGTGTTGAGAACACCTCGAAACATGGGAGTGAGGTCCCGTTGGGTTGGGAGAAGAGCGCAAGCGATATGAACATGCGCTCGGGTGGGGCGCCGGCTCAGTGCCCGGCGGAGTGGGTCCGCGGGCCGGGACGGAACCCGTGCGCCTTCGCCGACCATGCGATCAGCAAGCCGATCGCCAGCAGCACGATCAGCGCCCAGGGAAAGGTGTGGGCGCCCCAGCGGTCGAGCAGCACACCGCCCAGGATGCCACCACCGGCGATCACGCTGTTCCAGGCGACTACGTTCATCGATAGCGCCACATCGGCACCGTCGCCGGCGGTGTCGGCCAGCGCGGTCTGCAAAAGGGTCGCGGCACCGCCGAAGGTCAGTCCCCATACCGCCACGCCGATGTAGACCGCGGCCGGGACGGTCGCCAGCCAGATGAACAGCAGCGAGACGATGAAAAATGTCGCCAGGCAGGCGAGCACGGCGCTGCGCAGGTGGCGCTCGACGAGACGACCGATCAGCCCGATTCCCATCAGCGCGGCGGCACCGAACACCAGCAGAATGACGTCGACGCGATCGAGCAGCCCGGCCTGCGCCACGAACGGCGCGACATAGGTGTAGAGAATGTTATGCGCCAGCATCCAGGCCATGACCGTGGCGAGTACAGGGCGTACGCCGGGCGTGGTGAACACCTTGCGCAACGCCATGCGCTCGCGCCCGGACTGGCCGGGGTAATCGGGCACCTTGGCCAACACCCAGACGATGAGCACCAGGGTCAGCGCGGAAATGATGCCGAAAGCGCTTCGCCAACCCACGGCGCCGCCCAGCCAGGTCCCCAGCGGCACGCCGAGCGAAAGCGCGATGGGCGTGCCGATCATCGCGACCGCCATCGCCCGACCCTGCTGGTGCGGCTGCACCATGCGCCTTGCGTAGCCGGCCAGCAGGCTCCAGGCCAGCCCCGCCGCAACGCCTGCGAAGAAGCGCGCCGCCAGGGTCAGCCAGTAGTTCGACGACAGCGCGGTGATCGAGTTGAACACCAGGAAGCCTAAGATCGTCAGCAGCAGCACGCTGCGCCGCCGCCAGCCGCGGGTGGCGATGGTCAGCGGAATGGCCGCCAGTACCGAGCCGAACGCATAAGCGGTCACGGTCTGCCCGGCCAGCGAGGCGCTCACGTCCAATCCTTGGGATATCTGCGGCAGCAGGCCGGCGGGGAGCGTTTCGGTGACGATGCAGATGAAGCCGGTCATCGCCAACGCCAGCAGGGCGGCGAGTGGCAGCCGTTCAGTCGTCGCCTCAGCGGTGGAAGAAGTTGGAGAACTCACGTTTTTTCCTTGAGGTGATCTAGCGTTCCAGGGCGATGCGAAAATCCCAACATAAATACCGATCGGTACATATATGAACGAAAAGTATCCGTATCCACAGGCGCAGAGAAATCGACCAACATACGTATCGAACGATACAAATGTAGGAAGCGGGCCGGCGGTTGTCAACGATTTATGTATCGATTAGTATTTATATCGCAAGAAAGGAGTGCACCATGGCGCAAATGGGCAGACCACGCACCTTCGATCGAGACGCGGCGATCGAACAAGCGCTGCACCTGTTCTGGGAACAGGGCTACGAATCCACCTCGCTTAGCCAGCTGAAGGCCGCCATCGGCGGCGGCATCTCGGCGCCCAGCTTCTATGCGGCCTTCGGATCCAAGCAAGCGCTCTACCAGGAGTGTACGGCGCGCTACCTGGCCACCTACGCACAGGTCACCGAATGCCTGTGGGATACGGCGCTCGCGCCCAGGGAAGCACTGGCGCTGGCGCTCAGGCGTTCGGCCCGAATGCAGTGCGAACGCGGGCATCCCAAAGGCTGCATGGTCGGCCTGGGCGTGATGAGCGCACCCTCCCCCGAGCTCGCCGCCGTCACGAAACCGCTGACCCGCTCACGCGCACGCACTCGCGCCGGCATCAAGGCCTGCATCGAAAGGGCCATCACCGAGGGTGAACTCAAGAGTGATACCGATCCGAGTGCGCTGAGCACCGTGTTCGACAGCTTCCTGATCGGCCTCTCCACCCTCGCCAGGGACGGTGTCGGACTCCGGGCCATGGAGGCGGCCATCTCCCAGGTCATGGGTATCTGGGACCTGCATTCGACCCGGCAAGATCTCGAGCAACCCCCGAGGACATAGCCCGCAGGCGCGATATCCGCACCGCTTACGCCGTAAGTGGCCACTAGGCCGGATCCACCGGGTCGAACATGACGCCGCCGTTCTCATCAGCCCCCGCACGCCCCGAAGGCGACGAGACCCGGCGTCTCACTGCGTGGCGAAGGCGTCGATTCCGGTCAGCTCGGCGGACAGCGCCCAGAGGCGTTCGGCTTGCTCGGGGTCGGCCGCATGGGGCCGGACACCGACCAGGGCGGGCGATTCGCTTTCATTCAGCAAAGCGATCTCGCAGTCCTCGCAATACACGCCGCCGATGCCCGCCAGCTGCGTGGATGTCGCGGCCCATACCTGGGTCGCCGCGCCTTGCTGCGGCGTCTTGAAGGTCGGATCGGCGAGATTTCCATCGGCATCGATCCAGCCGGCGTCGACCATCTCGTCCTTCGTCAGGTGACGCTGGAGCGGGGTGAGAATCGAGCCGGGATGCAGGGAGAACGCCCGCACACCCTCACGCTGGCCCAGTCGATCCAGATGGATGGCGAACAGCGCATTGGCGGTCTTCGACTGCCCATAGGCCAGCCATTTGTCGTAGCCACGCTCGAATTGCACGTCGTCCCAGCGGATTCCCGACAGGTGATGCCCCGCCGACGAGACGGCCACGACCCGGGCACCGCCCTTGAGCGCCGGCCAGAGCAGATTGACCAGTGCATAGTGACCCAGATGATTGGTGGCGAACTGCGCCTCCCAGCCGGGCCCGAGACGGGTTTCGGGAGCGGCCATGATGCCCGCGCTCATGACCAGGATATCGATGTGTCGGCCGCTTTCTAGAAAACGCCGGGCGAAGTCGCGCACGCTTGCCAGCTCGGACAAATCCAAGCGTTCGACTTCGATGTTGGCGATATCGCGGGTCTTCGCACGCGCGGCTTGTTCATCGCGCGCGGCGACGATGACGCGCGCGCCGGCGCCGGCAAGCGCTCGTGAGGTTTCGAGCCCCAGGCCGGAATGTCCGCCGGTGACGATGACGGTGAGGTTGGAAAGATCGCGTCCTTCCAGCACTTCTTGCGCGGTGGTGGTAGCTCCGAAACCGGAGCCAATGGGTGTCTGTAAAGTAGTCATGAGGTAACTCCTAGCAAGCGTTGTGCAGCCTCGTCGGAAGCGCGTCAATACGCATCGGGGGCCAGCGAGTCGGGCACGAAACGCGGGAAGGTCGCCGCGATTTCGCGCGCTTCCGGCGCGACGAGAGCGAGAGTGGCCGTGGCCCTGGCCTCGTTCATTTGTCCAGTTCCACCGAATAGGCGATGGCTTTCTGCGCTTCGAGCGCTTCGATCCGCTGCTGGAGCGCCGCATGGACACCGTCGAAGGCGGACGCGCCGAGCGTCAGGCGCAGCGGTGTGGTGCCCTCGTCGATCATTTCGATCATCCGATCCACCACCTTGCCCGCGTCACCGGTGACCGGGAACGCACCCGAATCGATGCCGCGCCGCACGTCGTCGGCGGGGGTGGCGTCGTAGACCGCCATCGTCGGCGGCCGGACCACGCCGGAGACAAAATTGGTCGCGGTGGGCCCCGGCTCCACCAGGGTCAAGGCGATGCCGAAGGGAGCGAGCTCCTTGGCCATCGACTCGACGAAGCCCTCGATCCCCCACTTGGAGGCGTGGTAGAGGCTGAATCCCGGATAGGCGATCTGCCCGCCTTCCGAGGAGATTTGCAGCACGCGACCGCCGCCCTGCTCACGCAGGCGTGGGATCGCTGCTCGGATCAGCGAGATGGAGCCAACCAGGTTGGTATCGATGACGTGGCGAACCTGCTCGTCGGAGGCTTCTTCCGCCGCGCCGAGCACGCCGTAGCCGGCATTGGATACGACCACGTCGATGCGTCCGAGCTCGGCGAAGGCGCGATCGACCACGCTGCGCACCGCGGCCGCATCGGTCACATCGAGCCTGGCGACCCAGAGCCTGTCGCCGTAGGTGTCGACGAGATCGTCGAGTGCCTCGAGACGACGCACGGTGGCGGCCACCCGATCGCCACGGGCGAGCAGACGTTCGGTGAGAAGGCGGCCAAGGCCGGCCGATGTTCCGGTGATGAACCAGGTTTTGTTCATGACGGGCATCCAAGATAGGAGAGAAGGAAAGCGCTGGGTTTGGATGCTACGGCCATATCATTGTTACGATAAGAACCAATTAACCACATGGGTTGGTGCATAAAATCTACCAATGAGCAAACCAACGCTGTCCGACCTCAGGGCCTTCATCGCGGTCGCCGAGCACCGCAGCTTTCGTCGCGCGGCCGATTTCCTGGGCATCGCCCGCCCCTCGCTGAGCCATGCCATTCGTGGTCTGGAGGACAGCCTGGGCGTGCGCCTGTTTCACCGCACGACGCGCAGCGTGGCGCTGACCGAAGCGGGAACGCGCCTGCTCGGCCGGCTCGATCCGCTGATGCACGATCTCGATGCCGCGCTCGAGGACGTCACCGGCGAACAGGGGCATCTACAGGGCCAGCTGCGCATCAACGGCAACGATGTCGCGATCGGCTTGCTGCTGCGCACGGTGGTACCCGAGTTTCTGGCACGCTATCCCGGCGTCGACCAGGATCTCGTCGCCGAAGGACGCCTGGTGGATATCGTCGAGCAGGGCTTCGACGCCGGCATTCGTTTGGGTGAGGCCGTGCCCAAGGACATGGTGGCGATACCGCTGGGGCCGGACATCCGCTTTCTGGCGGTGGCCTCACCCCGCTACCTGGCGCAGCGACCGGCACCAGAAGTGCCCGACGCGCTCACCCAGCACCAGTGCATCCGCCAGCGCCTGCCCAGCGGCAAACGCTACCGTTGGGAATTCAGCAAGTGCGGGCAAACCGTGGAGATCGACGTGCCCGGCACGCTGACGCTCGACAGCAGCTCGTTGATGGTGGAGGCGGCCATCGGCGGTTTCGGCGTGGCCTACGTGCCCGAACCCTACGCCCATGCCGCGCTGGATGACGGGCGTCTGGTGAGCGTGCTGGAAGACTGGTGTCCCCGTATACCGGGGCTGTCGCTGTATTTTCCCGGCAATCGCCATATGCCGGCGGGCCTGCGGGCGTTCATCGACACCATCCAGGCATTGCGCGGCCAGGTCGAAGCGCTGGCGCCGTCGAAGCCTCTGCGCAAATCGACGCCGGCCGTCCCGCCACACCCAAAAGGCGAACGTTGAAACGCAAAAAAAACGACACCGATCGCTCATCGGTGTCGCGCTTGCCACTAGTTCCACACCCTCCCTGGAACGGCCACGCCTCGGCCTCCTTGCCGTCCGGGAGACCCATCGTGGCCTCCTCGTGTTCTAGATCGCAGCCTCACCAGACTAGCCTGGCGAGGTGACACCCCCGTGTCAGTCGCCAGTCAATGTAGAGTGAAGAGGTGGCCCAGAGACCACCTCGGCGTCCAAGCGTTTCCACGGCCTCATCCTTGATCCGACATCCCTAGGCACCTTCCCTGTACGGAGACGACGATCCTGTCGTACCGCACGCGCCTTTGGCCTGAATGCGCCAGAACACCGCTGCGCCCTCCTCGCACTGCGCGGGGGATGAAATGCACAAGGCTTGGGGCGAGGATATGCATTTCATCCTCCGCGCCTTGCTAACCGAGGGTCAACGAGACCTTGGGCTAATCCACGATCGCGACTGGCGCGGGCGAGTAGCGTGAGATGGGAGTGCGAGACGACGACGCGATTCGAACTGAGCCAGCGGAGCACGCAAGCGCAACGGCCACCCGAAGGTGGCCGTTGCGGTGAACCGGAGCCCGTTCTACCGGCCCCGTTTACTGCCCCTTGATTTCCTCGCGTCCGCGATACGGCGCCTTGCCGCCGAGCTGGCTCTCGATCACCAGCAGGCGGTTGTACTTGGCGACCCGGTCGCTGCGTGAAAGAGAGCCGGTCTTGATCTGGCCCGCGCAGGTGCCCACGGCCAGATCGGCGATGGTGGTGTCCTCGGTCTCACCGCTGCGGTGCGAGATCACCGCGGTATAGCCCGCGTCCTGGGCCATCTTGATCGCATCCAGGGTCTCGGAAAGCGAGCCGATCTGGTTGAACTTGATCAGGATCGAGTTACCGATGCCCTTCTCGATCCCCTGCTTGAGGATCTTGGTGTTGGTGACGAACAGATCGTCACCGACCAGCTGCACGCGGCTGCCGAGCTTGTCGGTAAGCAGCTTCCAGCCGTCCCAATCGGACTCGTCCAGCCCATCCTCGATCGATACCACCGGATACTTGTCGACCAGTGCGGCCAGGTAATCGACGAAGCCGGCGGAGTCGAACGACTTGTTCTCGCCGCCGAGCACGTACTTGCCATCCTTGTAGAACTCGGAGGCGGCGCAGTCGAGCGCAAGGGTCACGTCCTCGCCGAGCTTGTAGCCCGCGTCCGCGATCGCCTGCTCGATCACGTCGAGCGCCTCGGCATTGGACTCGAGATTCGGCGCGAAGCCCCCCTCGTCACCCACCGAAGTGGCCAAGCCTTTGGCGGAGAGCACTTTCTTCAGCGCATGGAAGATTTCGGCGCCGGCCCGCAGTCCCTCGGCGAAGCTCGCAGCCCCCACCGGCTGAACCATGAACTCCTGGATGTCGACGTTGTTGTCGGCATGCTCACCGCCGTTGAGGATGTTCATCATCGGCAGCGGCATCGAGTACTTGCCCGGCTGGCCGTAGAGCTCGGCGATGTATTCGTAGAGTTCGACGCCCTTGTCGATCGCACTCGCCTTGGCCGCCGCCAGGGACACCGCGAGGATCGCGTTGGCCCCCAGGTTGCCCTTGTTGTCGGTGCCATCGAGCTCGAGCATCAGGGAGTCGAGGGTACGCTGGTCGGATGCCTCGCAGCCAAGCAGCTTCTCGCGGATCGCGCCGTTGACCGCACCCACCGCCTTCGTCACCCCTTTGCCGAGATAGCGCGACTTGTCGCCATCACGCAGCTCGAGCGCCTCGCGCGAGCCGGTCGAAGCACCGCTCGGCGCGCACGCGCTGGCTTTCACGCCACCCTCGAGCACGACTTCAGCGTAGACGGTCGGGTTGCCGCGCGAGTCGAGCACCTCGAGTGCACGGATATCGACGATTTTTGCCATTACTGCGCATCCTCTGCTGGAAGAACGCCGCCTGGGCGACGTGGAAAAAAAGATGGCCAGGACTAAGCAACATACCAAAAAAGAGCCCCTCACGAGGAGGGGCTTGGAACGCTATCAATCGATCTCGAGCGGATCGAATCCCTTGACCAGATCGTCGAGCGCCTTGATCTGGGCGAGGAACGGAGCCAGTTTGTCGAGCGGCAGCGCGCAGGGGCCGTCGCACTTGGCGTTGTCGGGATCGGGGTGGGCTTCGAGGAAGAGCCCCGCGAGGCCTACACCGACGCCTGCGCGCGCGAGCTCGGTGACCTGCTGGCGACGACCGCCTGCGCTGTCCGAGCGCCCGCCGGGGCGCTGCAGCGAGTGGGTGACGTCGAAGATCACCGGGAATCCGGTCTCTTGCATCTCGCTGATGCCGAGCATGTCGACGACCAGGTTGTTGTAGCCGAAGCTCGAGCCGCGCTCGCAGAGGATCACCCGTTCGTTGCCCGCTTCGCGACACTTCTGGATCACGTGGCGCATCTCGTGGGGGGCGACGAACTGCGGCTTCTTGACGTTGATCACCGCGCCGGTCTCGGCCATCGCCACCACCAGATCGGTCTGGCGGGCGAGGAACGCCGGCAGCTGGATCACGTCGCAAACCTCGGCGACGGGCTTGGCCTGCCAGGGCTCGTGGACGTCGGTGATCAGCGGCACGTCGAAGCGCGCCTTGACCTCGGCGAGGATCTCGAGTCCCTTCTCAAGGCCCGGCCCGCGGAACGAGTGGATCGAGCTGCGGTTGGCCTTGTCGAAGCTGGCCTTGAACACGTACGGCATGCCGAGCCTGGCGGTCGCCTCGACGAAGGCGGCGGCGGTCTCGAGCGCGAGCTCGCGCGACTCGAGCACGTTCAGCCCGGCGAACAGGGTGAGCGGCAGCCGGTTGCCGACCGAGAGGCCGGCGAACTCGATCACCCGCTGTGGGGCCTTGTCGCTCATTCTCACTCCTCCCGCACGGTCTGGCGCGCCTGGCGAGCGGCACGGTGGGCGAGTGCCGCATTGACGAAGCCAGTGAACAGCGGATGGCCATCGCGCGGCGTCGAGGTGAACTCGGGGTGGAACTGGCAGGCCAGGTACCACGGGTGGTCCTTGAGCTCGACCATCTCGACCAGCGAGTTGTCGACGCTCCTGCCGGAGAAGGTGAGCCCGGCCTGCTCGAGTTCGGCGACGAACTGGTCGTTGATCTCGTAGCGATGGCGGTGGCGCTCGACGATCTCGTCCGCGCCGTAGACCTCGCGCGCCTTCGAACCCTTGCTGAGCCGGCAGGTCTGGGCGCCGAGGCGCATGGTGCCGCCGAGATCCGAATCCTGGCTACGGGTCTCGATATTGCCCTCCGGCGTGATCCATTCGGTGATCAGGCCCACCACCGGATGCTTGGTATCGAAGGTCCATTCGGTCGAAGTGGCATCTTCCCAGCCCACTACGTGGCGGGCGTACTCGATCACCGCGACCTGCATGCCGAGGCAGATACCGAGATACGGAATCTTGTTTTCGCGCGCATAGCGGGCGGTGGCGATCTTGCCCTCGACCCCGCGCGAGCCGAAGCCGCCCGGCACCAGGATCGCATCCTTGCCTTCGAGGCGTTCGACGCCGACGCGCTCGATCTCTTCCGAGTCGATGTAGTCGATGTTGACCTTCACCCGGGTCTGGATACCGGCGTGGATCAGCGCCTCGTTGAGCGACTTGTAGGCATCGAGCAGCTCCATGTACTTGCCGACCATCGCGATGTTGATGGTCTTCAGCGGATTGAGCTTGGCATCGAGCACATGGACCCACTCGGTGAGATCTGCCGGCGCCGCCTCGAGCTTGAGCTTGTCGCAGACGATCTCATCGAGACCTTTCTCATGCAGCATCAGCGGGATGCGGTAGATGGTGTCGGCATCGACCAGCGGAATCACCGCCCGCTCCTCGACGTTGGTGAACAGCGCGATCTTGCGGCACTCGCTCTCCTCGATCTCGACCTCGCTGCGGCACAGCAGGATGTCCGGCTGGATACCGATGGAGCGCAGCTCCTTGACGCTGTGCTGGGTCGGCTTGGTCTTGGTCTCGCCCGCGGTCTTGATGTAGGGGACCAGGGTGAGATGGATGAAGAGCGCCCTCGACCCACCGAGCTCGGCGCGCATCTGGCGGATCGACTCGAGAAACGGCAGCGACTCGATGTCGCCCACGGTACCGCCGATCTCGACCAGGGCGACGTCGAAGCCCTCGCCACCGGCCACCACCCGGCGCTTGATCTCATCGGTGATGTGCGGAATCACCTGCACGGTGCCGCCGAGATAGTCGCCACGGCGCTCTTTGCGCAGCACGTGCTCGTAGACCCGGCCGGTGGTGAAGTTGTTGCGCTGGCTCACCTTGGAGCGAATGAAGCGCTCGTAATGGCCGAGATCCAGATCGGTCTCCGCGCCGTCTTCGGTGACGAACACCTCGCCGTGCTGGAACGGGCTCATCGTCCCAGGATCGACGTTGATGTAGGGATCGAGCTTCAAGATCGTGACCTTGAGGCCACGGGCTTCGAGGATGGCCGCCAGCGAGGCGGCGGCGATGCCCTTGCCGAGCGAGGACACCACACCACCGGTCACGAAGATGTATCGCGTCATGGAGAACCCATAGGTCTATTCCCTTCGCAGCGAGGCGCACGCGGCGAGGGGGTGGAGGAACGAGGCGTTGCGAAAGCTGATTCGGCGCGGATCGGAAGCTTCCGACCCGAAAGCCCGCACGAATGGAACGGGGAGGTTCGACATGGCGGGCCTGGATGGGGGCTCAGATTACCAGAAAGGCTTTGCGCACTCAATTTGAGCGAGCCCTTGAATCGGCATCCATCGCCGCGACGGCATTCATTGGTCTTAGCGCGTTCGAGCCCGGCTCATCCAAAGCCCGCGACAGCGGCCGGGCAGGGCTCGATCGCAAAAATGACCGATTGAATCAATACCAATGGATACATTGATCAATTCAATCATAAAAAACAGAGTAATGATCACATCGATCAAAAAGAGGCTGATCATGCAATCCACTGGCATCGACCCCGCGCTCGTCACGCCCTTCGCCCGGGAGCGGCGCAAAGCCGCGACGCCGTAACCGCAGCCTGCCTCCCCGCTGACAGCGCGGCCGCATCCAGCCTGGGCCGTTTCAGCAGCATCCTCCTGGAGAATCCGATTGTGACGACTGACGCTACCTCCCGCTCGCCATTGTTCGGCACCATGCAGAAAATCCCTGGCGGCCTGATGCTGGTGCCGCTGATCCTGGGCTCGCTGCTGGCCACTTTCGCACCCGGCACGCTGGAAATCGGTGGCTTCACGACGGCGCTTTTCAAGGACAGCGCGATGCCGTTGATCGCCCTGCTGATCTTCGCGACCGGCACGCAGGTCAACACCCGCACCGGCGGGCCGATCCTGGCCACCGCCGGCACCATCTTACTGATGAAGACCATCGTCCCGGCCACGCTGATCGTGCTGCTGGGCGCCTACGTCGGACTCGACGGCGTCCTGGGTATCTCGATCCTGGCCATGCTGGCCGCCTTCGACAACAGCAATGGCGGCCTGTGGCTGGCCTATACCGGCCAGTACGGCGATGCCCGCGACCGCGGCGCCTACGTCGCCAGCGCCATCAACGACGGCCCCTTCTTCAGCCTGCTGTTCCTCGGTGCGTCGGGCCTGGCCGATATCCCGCTGATAGCGCTGGTGGCCGCACTGATACCTTTCCTGCTCGGCGTGCTGGCCGGCAACCTCGACCCCAGATGGCGCGAGGTGCTCAAACCGGTGCCGAACATCGTCATCCCATTCTTCGCTTTCGCCCTGGGCACCGCCATCGACCTGGGCTCGGTCATCAGCGGAGGGGTCAGCGGCCTGGTCCTGGGCTTCATCATCAGCCCCATCACCGGCAGCCTGGTGTACCTGGGTTACCGCTTCATCCTGCGCCGCGGCGGCAAGAGCGGCCTGGGCTTCGCCGCGGGCACGACCGCCGGCAACGCCATCGCCACTCCGGCCGTGGTGGCCGCCGCCGACCCCACCTTCCAGCAGTACGTCGGCACGGCGACCGCACAGGTGGCCGCTTGCGTACTGATCAGCTCGATCATGGCGCCGATCATCGCGTCGTACTTCCTCAAGCGTGCGGGTGAACTCAAGCCGGTGACGGAAGCCGACGATCCCCTGCTGAAGCTGGAGTCCGAACTTTGAAACCCATCATTGCCATCGTCGCCGACGACCTGACCGGCGCGAGCGATACCGCGGTGCAGTTCGTGCACGCGGGCTGGACCACCCGCTTGTCGGTGGAGGGCGCCCGAGAAGCATTGAGCACCGCTGTGGACGCCGATGGCGTCGAGGTGCTGGCCGTCACCACGCAAAGCCGAGCCCTCTGCGATGCCGAGGCGGCGCGCACGGTGCGGGACAACGTGGTACGCCTGCGCGCGGCGGGGGTGACACGCCTTTACAAGAAGGTCGACTCCACCCTGCGCGGCGCCTTCAAGGCGGAGATCGAAGCCGCACGCCTTGCCTGGCGCGACGATGCCATCGCCGTGGTCTGCCCGGCCTTTCCGGCCACGGGCCGTACGGTCGAGGCGGGAGTGCTCACCGTCGAGGGCCGACCCGTGACCGAGACCTCCGCGGCCACGGATCCGGTGACACCCGTCACTGAGAGCCACATCCCTACCCTGCTGGGCTGCGGCCATGTGGTGCCCGAGGCGGGCGAATCGGCGCAGGCGCTCGCCGCACGCATCGTACAGGCAGGGCCTGTCGTGGTGGTCGATGCGCGCAATGACGAGGAGCTCGAGCATCTGGCGCGCGCCATCGCTGAACTGGGCGAGCGCGTAGTGCCCGTAGGCGCGGGCGGGCTCGCCGCGCCGCTCGCCCGCGTATGGGCCGATGCCGACCAGCGCTCCCCGGTGATCGTGGTCGTCACCTCGCAGCACAGTGCCGCCCGCGCTCAGGCCCGGGCGCTGCGTGCCGACGGCGCCACGGTGTGGATGCCGACGCTCGAGCAGCTGGCCGAGCTCGGCCGCTGGGAAGCTTGGACCGCGCCGCTGGTCGCGGAACTGGCCCAATCGCCCGCGCGCATCGAGACCTTGCTGGTACTGGCCCCCGACGGGTGCCACGACGACCTGGATGCCGACACCGTCGCCGAGCGCCTGGGAGCGCTGGCCGCACGCCTGGTGATGCAGACCGGCGCCGCAGGGGTGGTCGCGACGGGCGGTGACGGCGCGCGCCAGACCCTTTTGGCACTGGGGGCCAGCGGCATCGCCCTGGTCGACGAAGTGATGGGCGGCGTGCCGCTGGGCAAGATGACCGGCGGCTCGGCCGCGGGCCTGCCTGTCGTGACCAAGGCCGGCGGCTTCGGCAGCGAGGACATATTGGTACGCGCGGTACGCGCGATCCGTAACCGGAGATTCAAATGATGACGCAAGCCCCCGACCGCCTTCCACGACTCGCCATCACCCTGGGCGACGTCGCCGGCATCGGCCCGGAAATCACCGCCAAGCTATTGATGAACCATGAGGCACTGCGCCAGAAAGCGCGGCTGACGGTGATCGGCGACGTAGACGTGATGAAGGCGACCGTCTCCCGCCTGGGGGGCGACCCCGCGCTGGTACGTCGCATCGAGAAACCCGCCGACGCCACCAACGCGCCCGGCACCATCGAGGTCCTGCAGGCTGGCCCCTCGCTGGCCGAGGTGAAGCCGGGCCAGATCGACCCCGCAGCCGGCGACGGCTCGGTGCGTTTCGTCACCACCGCCTGCGCGCTGGCGCGAGCGGGTGAAATCGACGGCGTCGTCACCGCGCCTCTGAACAAGGCCGCCATGCACGCCGCCGGCCACAAGTGGCCCGGCCACACCGAGCTGCTGGCCCACGAGTTCGGGGTGAAGACCTTCTCGCTGGTGCTGTCGGCCGGCGATCTCTACATCTTCCATGCGACCACGCACGTCTCACTGCGCCAGGCCATCGAGGACGTGACCCCTGCCCGCATGCGCGCCGTGCTGCGCCTGGCAGGCTCCTTCGCCAGGGCCTTGGATCGCGCCGACGCGCCCGTGGCCGTCGCCGGACTCAATCCGCATGCGGGGGAGAATGGGCTCTTCGGCAACGAGGATGCCGACATCCTCGCCGTGGCGGTGGCCGAGGCCAATGCGGAGGGCATCCTGGCCGCAGGCCCGATCCCGGCCGATGCGCTCTTCCCCCAGGCCGTACGCGGCAAGTGGAAGTTCGTGATCGCCTGCTACCACGACCAGGGGCATGCACCGTTCAAGTCGGTCTATGGCGACGACGGCGTGAACATCACCGTAGGCCTGCCCGTGGTGCGGGTATCGGTCGACCACGGCACCGCCTTCGATATCGCGGGCAAGGGCATCGCCCGCGAAGGCAGCCTGGTGCTGGCGGTCGAGCGCGCCGCGCACTTGGTCCCAGGCTGGACACATGTGTGGAAAACCGCGCAGGCACAGACAGGAGGCTGATCTCTACACCATCGATGCAATGGTACGCGGCTCATCGAAGACTCGGCGAGGCCTCCATCGATGACCCAACGAAAAGAATTGGGCTAAAGTGGGTCGTTCATTCTCACGGGGCCGGCAATGAAAGTCGCCAAGCGTCGCCAATCGATTCTAGAACTGGTCCACAGTGGCAAAACCAACGTCGAGTCGCTCTGTGCCCACCTCGGCGTATCCGAGGCCACGGTGCGGCGCGACCTCACCGCACTGGCGCAGGAAGGCTTGATCCTGCGCACCTATGGAGGAGCGACCCACATAGGCACCCGTGAGCCGGAACAGTCATTGGAGCAGCGCAGCCAGCAGTTCTCCTCGGAGAAGGCGCACATTGCTCGTGCCGCACTGGCGCGTATCGATGATCACGACACCCTGTTGCTGGACGGCGGCACTTCCACCGCCGCGCTGGCCAAGCTTTTGCCCGAACGGCGCGGACTGCATGTGATCACCAACAATCTCCTCGCCCTGCCGCTGCTGCGCGAGCTACCCGAAGGGCGAGTCAGCGTGCTCGGCGGTGACCTGCGGGTGGGCAGCATGTCCACAGTGGGGCCTGCTTCGATCACCATGCTCGAACGGCTCAGCGCGGACAAGGCGTTCGTCAGCGCCGACGGCGTGGTCGCCGGGCGCGGGCTCTGCGAGGCGAGCGCGGAACAAGCCTACTTGAAGGAACTGATGATCCGTCAGGCCGCCCAGGTGTTCGTGCTCGCCGATGCCAGCAAGCTCGGACGCGACCGGCAGCAATACTGGTCACTGCTGAACAGAAGCTGGACGCTGATCACCACCGCACGGGATCCTGAGCTTCTGACCCCGTTCGTTGCCGACACCAACGTCGAGGTGGAGGTGCTCGACCCAGAGGCTCCTACGCGACTGCGTTCGTAGCGAGCCCCATCTTCCTCGCGATACTGCGGGCCGGTTCATGGAAAGCCGCCGGGGACGAGCCGAGTCGAACCACGGCCTCATCGTCACCGCTCGATCCCTCGACTGACGCCCGTTACTACCGAGCCGGTGCTTGGCCTCAGCGCGTGCGGGCGCCGCTCGGGACGAACGGGTTGGGGTTGGCGATCCCGTTCGTGTCCTTCGATGCGCTTCGCTTACTCAGGATGCTCGGATAGCCGGCGAGGAACGAGCCGAATCGAACCACGACCTCATCACCGCCGCTCGATCCCTCGACTGGCGCCCCCAATGCCGAGCCAGTGTTCGAACTTGACGCGTACAGGCGCCGCTCGGGACGAACGGATGTATCCGTCCGTTCGTGATGAGCCGGGCCTTCGCCGACTTGGACCAATCTCGCAAGACATCATGGAGGCCCGTGTCGAACCACGGCCTCACCGCCGCCGCCCGATCCCTCGACTGGCGCCCTTCACTGCCGAGCCGGTATCCGGTCTTGGCGCGTATCGGCGCCGCTCGGGACGAACGGGTGTATCCATCCGTTCGTGGTGAGCCGGGCCTTCGCCGACTTGGGCCAATCTCGCAAGACATCATGGAGGCCCGTGTCGAACCACGGCCTCATCACCGCCGCTCGGGACGAACGGGTGGGAAGTTGGCGCCAAGGTCTGCCCCGCAACCCCATCCGTTCGGATCGAACTGCGCCACTACTGTTCTTCGAACACTAGCGGCGGCGATTCGCGCTTGACCGTCTTGGTGACGATGTAAGTGTAGTAGCGGCTGATGCCCAGCCCGCTGGTCAGCCAGCTGTCGATCAGGCGCTGGTACTGGTCGATGTCGCGGGCTTCGACCTTGACCAGGTAGTCGACGCCGCCGCCCACCGCGACGCATTCGGTGACCTCTGGGCAGTCGCGCATCGCGCGTTCGAAGCGCTCGAACGCTTCCAGCGCGTGGGAGCCGAGCTCGACCTGCATCCACACCGGGGTGCGCCGCACCAGCACACTACCGGCTATACGCGCGCCATAGCCTTCGATCACTCCGGCCCGCTCGAGACGCTTGACCCGCTCCCAGCAGGGGCTGACCGAGAGGTTTATCCGCTCGGCCAGTTTCGATTTGGTGATCCTCCCCTCGCGGGAGAGGATCTCGAGGATGCGCAGGTCGAAGCGATCGAGGCGCATTCAGCCACGCTCGAGACGATCGACCCGCTCGGCGATCACCACGATGGTGTCGCCCATCGCGGTCAGCGCGGGAAAGCGACGCGCCAGCACCACGCCATCGCGGCCGGCGTAGTAGCAGGCAGGCGCTGCCCCGGTACGGCTCGGGTCGTACACCCGTGCGACCAGCTCCCCTTTACGCACCTCGCCACCGAGGGCGCAGGTGAGCTCGAGGATGCCGCTGTGCTCGCTTTGCACGTAGCAGGAAGCATCGGGCATTTCGAGATAGGTCTGGCGGCCGGGATGGCGATACTCGCCTTCGAGATTGCCGCTGTGGATCAGGAAGTTGCGCACCCCGCGCTCGGTGAGCTCGAGGCTCGCCGGGGTCGCGGTGCCGCCGCCGCCGAGCTCGGTGGTGACGAAGGTCTTGCCCTGGCGCTCCACCGCGGTGTCGTAGAGCGAGACGGCGTCGAGCTCATGCATCATCACCACGTAAGGCGCGCCGAACGAAAGCGCCCCCGCCAGGCAGCGCGCCTCCTGCCCATGGTCATCGAGCCGGTGCGCCGCGGCGAAGGGAATGATGTCCAGCGTGCGTCCGCCGGAGTGCAGGTCGAGGGCGTAGTCGCACATCGGCACCAGCACGCGGTTGAAGTAATCGGCGATCTGCGCGGTCGGGCCGCCGCTGGGGTCGCCCGGGAAGCTGCGATTCATGTTGCCGCGATCCAAAGGCGAGGTGCGCCGCCCCACCGACACCGCGGGGGTGTTCATCATCGGCGCGATGATCACCCGGCCGCGCACCTGGGCGGCATCGAGGCGCTGCGCCAGCTTGGTCAGCGCGAGGATTCCCTCGTACTCGTCACCATGGTTGCCACCGGTAAGCAGCGCGGTCGGCCCTTCACCGTTCTTGACCACGGTGATCGGCACCATCACCGCCCCCCAGGCGGACTCATCGACCGATATCGGCAGATTGAGAAAGCCATGCTGGACGCCATCGGCGTCGAAATCGACGCTGGTAGAGATCGGACTGGCTCGCATGCCATCTCCTTGGTCGTTGATCGAAAACGCCCGGCCGTTCACTTGACGAACAGCTGGCGCGGAAAGCTACCGAACGGCTCAGCGCCGTGCTCGGTGATCAGGATCGGCTCGGTGATCTCGAGCCCCCAGTCGTCCATCCACATCCCGGGCATGAAGTGGAAGGTCATGCCCGGTTCGAGCACGGTCTCGTCCGAGGGCCGCAGGCTCATGGTCCGCTCGCCCCAGTCGGGCGGATAGCTGATCCCGATCGGATAGCCGCAGCGCGAGCCGCCGCGGTCGAACCCGTACTTGTCCATCGCCGCGCCAAGCGCCATGGCGATGTCGCAACAGCGGTTGCCCGGCTTGGCCGCCTCGAGCCCGCGCTCGATGCCCTCGACCAGCGCCGCCTCGGCGCGAATGAACGCCTCCGGCGGGCGGCCGAGGAACACGGTGCGTGACATCGGCGTGTGATAGCGCTTGTAGCAGCCGGCGATCTCGAAGAACGTCCCCTCGCCCTTGACGAACGGGGCGTCGCTCCAGGTCAGGTGCGGCGCCGCCGCATCACGGCCGGTCGGCAGCAGCGGCACGATCGCCGGATAGTCGCCACCGTGCTCGCCCGCGCCGCCGATGCCCGCTTTGTAGATCTCGCCGACCAGCCGGCTCTTGGGCAGCCCCGGCTCGATCATGTCGAGGATCACCGAGTGCATGTGCTGGACCAGGGCAGCGGCGCGGCGCATGTATTGGATCTCGGTCTCGGACTTGATCGCCCGGCACCAGTTGACCAGCCCGTTGGCGTCCTCGATACGCGCCTTGGGCAGCTCGCGGGTCAGGCTCAAAAACGCCTTGGCGGAGAAGTAGTAGTTGTCCATCTCCACACCAATGGTGCCCTGGTGCCAGCCACGCTCGGGAAGGATCGACTGGGCCAGGTACTCCATCGGATGCATGTCGGGATTCTGCACGTAGTGGTCCGGGTACCAGGTGATGCTCTGCGCCGGGTCCATCCAGCAGGTGCGCAGGGCACCGTTGGCATCCATCCGTCGCCCGTACCACACAGGCTCGCCCGAGAGCCCGACCAGCACGCATTGATGGACGTAGAACGACCAGCCATCGTAGCCGGTCAGCCAGGCCATGTTGGAAGGGTCGGATACGATCAAGAGATCGAGCCCCGCCTGCGCCATCGAGGCGCGCACCTTGGCCAGTCGGCCCTGGTATTCCCGGCGCTCAAAAGGCAGAGAGGAAAAAGTCGTGTTCAACGCGCTACTCGCTCGGCCGGAAAATTATCGTTGTGGGGAGCGCCTCGCGAGGTGTCCCTCACTCGAGTCTGCACCCAGCCTCTCGATGAGGTCAAAGCCTTCGCCAGACTTGACGCACGCATCGCGCGCCGGCCATCTTTGGGGCTCCCGCGGCGCCCCTGGCCCGTGTCCCCTTGCATAGCCTAGAAGAACAACCGATGCGGATAGTGATCCACGACGCCGACGCACAAGCCTACCAACGCCTGCTCCAGGCGGCCTTCCCGGATGCAGAGGTACTGACCTACGAAAGTGCCGGCGCGGCGCCCGCCGACTACCTGGCGGTGTTCCGCCCCCCCGAGGCGCTGCTCGCGGCCCAAGGCCCGTCGCTCAAGGCGATCCTCAACCTCGGTGCCGGGGTCGACGCGCTGCTCGACAGCCCCGCGTTGCCCAAGGCCGTACCGGTGGTCAAGCTGCGCGATGCCGGCATGGCCCCGTTGATGCTCGACTACGTGCTCTATGCGCTGCTGCACTTCTCCCGCGACTTCGATCGCTATGCGCGACAAAGCCGCGAGGCGCGCTGGCAGCTGCACCTGCCCCAGTCCCGCGCCGCCTGGCCGGTCGGCGTGCTCGGGCTCGGTGCGATCGGCGCCCAGGTCGCCCAAGGGCTCGCCCGGCACGGCTTCCCGGTGCGCGCCCACAGCCGCAGCCCGAAGCGCCTGGAGGGCGTCGAATGCCTGCATGGCGACGAAGGCTTCGATCAGCTGCTCGCGCGCAGCCGCGTACTGGTCAACATCCTGCCCTCGACCCCCGCCACCCGGGGTCTTTTGAACCGCGACACCCTCTCCCGCCTGCCCCAGGGCGCGGTGCTGATCAACCCGGGGCGCGGCACCGCGGTGGTGCTGGACGAACTGGTCGAGCTGCTCGATGCTGGCCACCTGCGCGGCGCAGCGCTCGACGTATTCCCGGCCGAGCCGCTGCCGCCCGAGTCGCCGCTCTGGCGGCACCCGAAGCTCTTGATCACGCCCCACGCCGCCGCCCCGACCCCGGTCGAGGAGGCGGCGCGACAGCTGATCGACACCATCCACGCCTTCGAGCGCGGCGAGGCCCCGCCCAGCGTCGACGCGAACGCCGGCTACTGACGCGCTGCGGCCCGGTGGGCTTCAGTTCACTTACCGGGCCGGGCAAAGAAAGCTGATATCCTCGGGTGCTCTTCTCCGGGGGCCGCCACTCCTGCTTCAAGCCTCGCCGCGAACGATACTGCCGGCCATCGCGCCACTCGGCACCAAAAGTCGTTGGCGGCACCCATTGCGTGCTGGCGCGCATCGTCCTCGAGTCCCGCAACGAGACATAGCGCAAGAGGTCGAGATGGATATCAAGCAGATGAAGTACTTCATCCAGATCGCCGACAGCGGCAACTTCTCCCGCGCGTCGGAGATCCTGCACGTCGCCCAGCCCTCCCTCAGCCAGCAGATCAAGAACCTCGAAGAAGAGCTCGGCGTGGCGCTGCTCGCACGGCACGCGCGCGGCGTCACCCTCACCGAGCTCGGCAAGGAGTTCTATACCCGCGCCCAACGCATCGTACAGGAGGTCGAACACACCAAGGACGTGATCTGGGAGAAGTCGGCCAACCCCGCCGGGCGTGTCTCGGTGGGGCTGCCTACATCGGCGTGCCGGGGGCTTTCGTTTCCACTCTTCGAGACACTGAACAAACGTTATCCGAATATAAAGCTGCATATCGTCGAGGCGATGACGGCCTATCTCGACGATCTCATCCAGGCCGGCCGACTCGACGTCGCCTTGCTCTACAATCACAAAGCCTATGAACACGTCAGCTGGACCGAAATGCTGACCGAGGACTTCATGCTGTTCATGCGTCCCGATGCGCCATTGAGCCATCTCGCGTCGATTCCCTTCAGGGACGTTTTCGAACTGCCGATCGTTCTGCCCGGGCGCCCCAACATGATGAACACGGTGATGAAGCAGTTCGCCGCCCGGCACGACGTCTCGTTCAAGGCCCTGGATTGCGACAGCCTCCCCGCTACCGTGAAGATGGTCTGCGAATCGCGATACATGGCGATCATGCCGTCGTTCGCTTTCTCGGAAGAGATCGAGCGCGGAGTGATGATCGCGATTCCGATCGTCGATCCGACGCCCTCCTGGCGCCTATCGGTGGTGGTGTCGAAACTCACCCTCAACGTGCGCGGCAGCCAGGCCGTGGCCCAGACCATGGCGGACGTGATGGCGAGCCTGGTCGAGGCGGGAAAATGGCAGGCGCGGCTGAGCAACCCGGACAACACTAAGCGCACCTGAGCCGTTCACCGCTCGCCACCCAGCGGGCGTCGCGACCCCGCCGGCCAGGCGCTTGAACGGGCCCGAAAAAAAAGACATAGGATTAACCTATAGACAATATCCAAAACTCGTCTTTGCGCTTTTTATTTAATCCCGTTTAGATGGGGGCATATATCTGGTCCAGTATCGACTTCCAACAATCATAAATAAAACACCAGAGAACCCCGATGAATATTATTACAAACAAGACATCGCAGCTGATATACGGCTCTTCTTTTGCCGTGGCCACTCTTCTATTGTCTTCGCCGAGTCTCGCCGCCACTGACGCGCAGCAGCCCTGCATCGGTAATTCGGCCGCGATCACCGGTCCCGCGGCCTTCAGCGGTCAGGCGATTCGAACCGGTGCCGAAATCGCCATCGAGGAGATCAATCAACAAGGCGGTGTACTCGGCGAAGAACTGCGCCTGATCCAATACGACGACGCCGGCGCGCCGCCGCGTGCGGTCGACAATACCCGCCGCATCGCGCTCGCGGACAACTGCATCGCGATCCTCGGTGGCTATCATTCGACCGCAGCGGTGGCCCAGGTCGAGCCGGTGCATGCGATCGGCATTCCCTATATCGGCGTGTGGGCGGCCAATACCTCGGTGGTCGAGAACGGCCGGGATCCCAACTTCATGTTCCGCGTCTCGGCCAAGGACAAGTGGGTTGCCCGCTTCCTGGTCGAAGAAGCGCTGAAAGTCTCGCCGACGGGCAAGATCGCCTTCTTCTACGAAAACACCGGCTGGGGCAACGGCGCACTGCCCGATGTCAATGCCGCGATGAGCGAGGCGGGCGTGGCGCTGGTCGCCGCCGAGACCTTCAACTGGAACGATCAGGACATGACCCCGCAGGTGATGCGTGCGCGCGACGCCGGCGCGGAGGTGGTCATCGTCTGGGCACTCGATCGCGAGGGCAACCAGCTGCTGCGCTCGATGGACAGGGTCGGCTACATGCCGACGATGATCGGTGCCTGGGGCATCAGCGGCAACCTCGGCGAGCTGGCGGGACCGCTCGCCAACGGCGTGCGGGTGATGCAGACCTACTCATTCATGGGCCAGCAGAGCGAGCTGGGTGAATCCGTGCTCGCCAGGCTCAAGGCCGACTATGGCATCGACGACCCCCGGGAGATTCGCGCCGGGTCGGGAATCGCCAATGCCTATGACGCCGTCCACATCCTCGCCGATGCGATCGAGATCGCCGGCAGCTACGACTGGGAAGCCGTGCGCCAGGCGCTCTACGAAGTCAATCGCGACGGCCTGATCGCCTCCTACCGACCGGCCTTCGATGCCAGCGACCCCGAGCGGCAGGACGCGCTGCTGCCCGAACACTACCTGCTCACCGCTTGGCACGACGGCGTGCTGATCCCCTTCGCGGGCTCCCCCTACGACACCGGCGACTGATACCGCGACACCGCCATACACGGATCCCAATAGCGGCTCGGCCCACCGGCGCCTGCGAGGTAAGTCATGTCCACGATCATGCAGTACATCCTGTCGGGCCTTGCGATCGGCGGTATCTATGCCCTGGTCGCGCTGGGTTTCCACATCATGTGGTCATCGGCGAAGGCGGTGAACTTCGCCCACGGCGATACGCTGACGATCGGCGCGCTGCTGACCATCATGCTGCTGGCCGCCGGGCTGCCGCTGTGGCTCGCCTGCCTGCTCGCGATCGCCGCGGGAGGGGTGTTCGGCACCCTGGTCGAGCGCTTCGCCGTGCGCCCCTTCGCCGCCCATTCGGGCTCGATCGGCTGGATGCTGGCGACCATCGCCATCGGCATCATGATCGAGAGCCTGGCCACCATCGAGACCAATGGCTACTCGCTGCCGCTCCCCTCGCCCGGCGTCGAGCGCGCGGTACGGATCCTCGGCGCCGGGGTCTACCCACAGGAGCTGCTCATTCCGCTGGTGGCGGTTCTCGCCACGCTGGGCTTGAAGCTGATCCAGCGCCACACCCTGGTGGGGCGCGCGATGCAGGCGATCGCCCACGACAAGCAAGCCGCATCACTGATGGGCATCAACGTCAACGCCGTGGTCGCTTTGTCGTTCGGCCTCGCCAGCCTGCTCGGCGCCGCCGCCGGCATCCTGATCGCCCCGGTGGTCCAGGCGTCGGCGACCATGGGGGTGCTGCTCGGACTCAAAGGGTTCGCGGTAGCGATCATCGCCGGAATCACCAGTGCGCCTGGCGTGCTGGTGGTAGGCCTGCTCTTCGGCGTGATCGAGAAGTTCGTCGAAGGCTACATCTCGACCGCAGCCAGGGAGATCGTCGGCTTCAGCCTGATGATCCTGGTGCTGCTGATCGCCCCCCAGGGGCTGTTCGGCAAACGCGAGGTGGTCAAGGTATGAAGCACCTGCACACCCTCGGTTTTCTGCTCTTCGCCCTGGGCCTTCTGATCGTGCCCCTGACTGCCTCGAACGAGTACGAGCTGCGCATCTTCATGCTGTTTCTGATCTACGGCATCATCGCCGTAGGGCTCAATGTGCTGATCGGCCTGACCGGGCTGGTATCGCTGGGACAGGCGGGCCTGTTCGCCCTCGGTGCCTATACCGGCGGCATCACCGCCACGCGGTTCGGCTTCGATATCGTCATGGCGAGCCTGGCCGCTGCGCTGGTCTCGGCGCTGTTCGGCGCGATCCTGGCCTATCCCACCGTCCGCGTGCGCGGCGTCTACCTCGCGGTGATCACCATCGCCTTCGGGCTGATCATCGAAAACGTGGCGATCGAATGGCAGTCGCTGACCGGCGGCACCACCGGACTGAGCTCGATTCCCTCCCCCAACCTGCTCGGGGTCGAACTTTCGGGCTACGCCTTCTACGCGGTGCTGGCCATCGCACTCTTCGCCGCGACCCTGCTCACCCACAACCTCAAGGCTTCACGCTACGGACGCGCCATGCGCGCCTCGTCGCAGAGCGAGATCGCCGCGCGCGCGCTCGGCATCAACGTGACCACGCTGCGTACGCTCGCGTTCGTGATCGCCTCGATGTCCGCCGGCATCGCAGGCGCCTTCTACAGCTTTCTCAACGCCTATATATCTCCCGACATCTTCACTTTCTCGGACAGCATCCGCTTCCTGCTGATGGTGATCCTGGGCGGTGCGGGATCCACCTTCGGCCCGGTGGTGGGTGCCTACCTCCTCACCTACCTGCCGGAATACCTGCAGCAGCTCGCCGCCTGGCAGACCTTCGCCTACGGCGCGCTGCTGCTGATCGTCATGTTCGCCCTTCCCCAGGGCATCCTCGGTACGCTAGATAGCGCGCTGAAACGCTGGCGTCCCCATCCACGCAGGTCCGAGCCGGTCGATGCCCGGACCGTCACCGATACGCTTAGGCCATCGGCACAGGACACCTCCAGGGCGGAGCTGGTGACGCGGGCGCTGACCGTCAAGTTCGGCGGCCTGACGGCATTGGACGAGGCTTCGATACGCGTAAAGCCGGGCGAGATACACGCGCTGATCGGCCCTAACGGCGCGGGCAAATCGACCTTCGTCAATACGATCTCGGGCTTCTATCGTCCGACCTCGGGCGAGTTCGAGATCGCAGGCCAGCAGCTGAGCGGCAAGCGCTCGGATGAGATATCGCGGCTCGGCATGGCCCGCACCTTCCAGAACACCGAGCTGTTCGGCGACATGAGCGTGCTGGAGAACGTCATCGTCGGCTGCCAGCAGCACTTCGGCTACGGCCTGGCCCAGGCGCTGGTGCGCAGCCCGCGCATGCGCCGCGAAGAGCGCGAGGCACAGCGGATCGCCATCGCCCTGCTCGACTTCGTCGGTCTCGCGACGCATGCCGACGACGAGGCACGGTTCCTACCGTTCGGCCTCCAGCGCCGGCTCGAGATCGCCCGCGCGCTCGCCACCCGGCCGCGCATCCTGCTGCTGGACGAACCAGCGGCAGGGTTGACCACCCAGGAGATCGACGAGCTCGCGACGATGATCCGCCAGATCGCGGCGCTGGGTATCACGGTGCTGCTGATCGAGCACCACGTCGAACTGATCATGGCGGTCGCCGACACCGTGACCGTGCTCGACTACGGCCAGGTCATCGCCAGCGCCCCGCCCTCCGTCGTCCAGCGCGACCCTAGGGTGATCGAGGCCTACTTCGGCGGCCAGGGCGATCTCCAACCCACCGCCAAGGCAAACCCATGAGCGATTGCGAAACGCTGCTCGAGATTCGTGGCATGGAGCTGCGCTATGGCGCGGCGATCGCGGTGCGTGACGTAAGCCTACGCGTCGCCCGCGGCCAGCTCGTCGCCGTCATCGGCAACAACGGCGCGGGCAAGTCTTCGATGGTCAAAGGCGCCACCGGGCTGGTGCGGCCATCGGCGGGCAAGGTGTTGTTTCGCGGCGAGGACACCACCGCCCTGCCCGCGCACGGCAAAGCCAAGCGCGGCCTGGTCATGGTGCCCGAGGGCCGGCGGCTGTTTCCCGACCAGACGGTAGAGGACAACCTGATCCTCGGCGCCTACGTGCACGGCGGGCTCAAGCACGAAAAGGCCCGCGCCAGCTTCGATCGGGTCCTGGCGCTGTTCCCACGGCTCAAGGAACGGCTGCGCCAGCAGGCGGGATCGATGTCCGGCGGCGAACAGCAGATGCTGGCCATCGCCCGGGGACTGATGGCCGGGCCGGAGCTATTGGTCATCGACGAGCTTTCGCTCGGCCTCGCACCGAGGATCGTCACCCAGCTGATCGAGGTGCTCGCACAGCTCAACCGCGAGGGGCTCACCATCGTGCTGGTCGAGCAGCTCGCCGCCCATGCGCTCTCCATCGCCGACCACGCCTACGTGGTCGACAACGGCGCCATTGGCCTTTCGGGACCAAGCGCGGAGATCGCGGCCAACCCGCAAGTGATGGACGCCTTCCTAGGCAAGAAAGCCGTCGCCCGGTGACGGCACGTCGTTACCACCGACACGCAACTCCCCTGATCGAGGAAAAACCATGTCCCAGCGAATCATCGACTTGAGCCTTTTGATCGAAGACAACATGCCGGCGCACAAGCTGTTCCAGCGCCCGGTGCTCACCACCCACTTGAGCCACGAGAGCTCCAAGGCGCTGGGGCTGGGCGTGCCGGGTGATGCGATGACCTTCCAGACCAACTTCATCGCCATGCTCGACCACGTCGGCACCCACGTCGACGCGTTCCGCCACGTGAAGCCCGACGGCGCGCCGATCGACGAGATGCCGCTCGAGATGTTCATCGGCAAGGCGGTGTGCCTGGACCTCAGGCACATCCCCGACCTCGGCGAGATCGGGGTGGAAGACCTGGAGGCGGCCCAGGCCGAGGCCGGGGTGGTGATCGACGGGCATATCGTACTGCTGTGCACCGGCTTTCATCAGCGCAACTATCCACGCCTCGACTCGGTGTGGAAAAACCCGCTGCTGACGGTCGAGGCGACGCGCTGGCTCTATGAGCGCGGCTCGATGATGCAAGGGGTGGAGGGCCCCTCCACCGACAAGCCGACCGACGACGACTTCGCCCAGCATCGGCTCTGCCGCGAACTCGGCATGAGCCATTGGGAGTGGCTGGTGAACCTGGAGTCGCTGATCGGCCAGGGCGAGTTCCAGTTCTTCGGCGCACCGCTCAAGTTCAAGGGCGGCTCCGGCTCTCCGGTGCGCGCCTTCGCGATCATCGAGCAGTGACCCGCCCCAGGCTTCGGAGCAACGGATGACCGACTCACTCGACTTCATCAGCGCTCGGGAGCTGGCGGGGCTCGTCGCTGCGCGACAGATCTCGCCGGTGGAACTGACCCAGCGCGCGCTGGCGCGGGCCGAGGCCACCCAGGCCTCGCTCAACGCCTTCTGCCTGCTGCTGCCCGAGCAGGCGCTTTCGGCCGCCCGGCGTGCCGAAAGCGCGGTGATCCGTGGCGAACCGCTCGGCTCGCTGCACGGCTTGCCGATCTCGGTCAAGGACCTGATCAGCATCGCAGGCCTGCCCTACGCCTCCGGCTCGCGCGCCATGGGCGGCAACCTCGGCAAGTACAACGCACCGGCCGTGGAGCGAGTGAGGGCCGAGGGGGCGATCATCATCGGCAAGACCACCACCAGCGAGTTCGGCTGCAAACCGGTGGGCGACTCGCCATTGACCGGCATCACCCGCCATCCCTGGGATCTGGACAAGACGCCTGGCGGCTCGAGCGCGGGCGCGGCGGCGTCGGTGGCGGCGGGCATCACCCCCTTCGCCCTCGGCACCGACGGCGGAGGTTCGCTGCGGATTCCGGCCGCCTTCACCGGGCTGGTCGGATTCAAGGCCAGCTTCGGCCGGGTCCCGGTATGGCCGACCTCGGCCACACCGACCCTGGCCCACGTCGGCGCGCTCGCCCGCAACGTAGGTGACGCGGCGCTTTTGGCCCGGGCGATCGCGGGCTACGACGCACGGGACCCCTTCTCGCTGGTGGGGCCGGCGCCCGACTTCGCCGCCGCCGCCGAGGCACCGGTGAAGGGTCTGCGTATCGCCTGGAGCCCGAGCCTGGGCTATGCCCATCCGGAAAAGGAAGTGGTCGAGATCACCGCCCGGGCAGCCCAAGCGCTGAGCGACCAGGGCGCGCATGTGGAGGAGGTCGACACGGTATTCGACCAGGACCCGGCCGGACTCTGGCGCGCCGAGTTCTACGCCGGGGTCGGAACGCGGCTTAAAGCGGTGCTGGAAACAAGGCGCGAGCTGCTCGACCCGGCGGTGGTGAAGGTGCTCGATATCGCCCTGGCACAGAAGCTGCATGACTACTACGCCGCGGTGTTCGAACGCTACGAGCTGCGCGACCGGATGCGCCGGTTCTTCTCTCGCTATGACCTGCTGCTCTCCCCCACCCTGCCGATCTCCGCACTGGATGCGGGGCAAGACCTGCCGCCGGGGTACGGTGACGAAGAGCTGGTGACCTGGGCCGCCTATACCTATCCGTTCAACTTGACCGGACAGCCGGCCGCGTCCGTCTGCGCCGGGCTGACCCAGGCGGGCATGCCGGTCGGCATCCAGGTGGTGGGCAAGGCGCTCGGAGAGCATGCGGTGCTGAGCGTCGCCGCGGCGCTCGAACGCCTCCACCCGCCGGGCTACAACCTGCGAATGACCTGACCCGGCATGGACCGACACCCCACTACGACCACAGGAGCTCGCATCCCATGAAAGAACCCTCGGCATCCCACGACTACGAGCTCTCGACGGTCCCGGCGCACGCGCGAAGAGGCTTCTTCGTGATGTTCTCGGTGATGGTCAGCTTCACCCTGTTCTCCGCCAGCATGTGGGCGGGCGGAACGCTCGGCCAAGGCCTCAGCATGACTCAGTTCATCATCGCCGTGCTGCTCGGCAACGCCCTGCTCGCCGCCTATGCCAGCGCGCTCGCGATCATGTCCAGCCGTACCGGCCTCTCGACCCACCTGATCAGCCGCTACGCGTTCGGTGTGCGCGGCTCCTGGCTGCCGTCGTTCCTACTCGGCGGCACCCAGGTCGGCTGGTTCGGCGTCGGCATCGCGATGTTCGCGCTGCCGATCCACGCCGCCACCGGGATCAACAACTATCTGCTGATCGTGATCGGCGGGATCCTGATGACCTCGACCGCCTACCTGGGCTTCAAGGCGCTGGCGATACTGGGGTTCTTCGCGGTGCCGTCGATCGTCGTGCTCGGCGTCTGGTCGATGGGGGTCGCTGTGGATACCGCGGGCGGCCTGGGCGCGCTGATGGAGATCGAACCGGTCGAGCGCCTGTCGATGGCCACTGCGCTGACCGTCTGCATCGGCTCGTTCATCAGCGGCGCCACGCTGACCCCCGACTTCGTGCGCTTCGCGCGCACCACCCGTATCGGGGTGATCGCCACGGTGATCGCCTTCTTCCTCGGCAACTCGCTGATGTTCAGCATCGGCGCGGTGGGCGCGCTGGTCTACGGCGAGGCCGACGTTTCGCAGGTCCTGTTCGCGCAGGGGCTGATCGTGCTCGCCATCCTGGTGCTCGGCCTGAACATCTGGACCACCAACGACAACGCGCTCTATGCGGCGTCGCTGGGCTTCGCCAACATCACCCGCTACCCGAAACGCTACCTGGTGCTGTTCAACGGCGCCGTCGGCACCCTCTTGTCCGTGTGGCTGTATGACAACTTCGTCGGCTGGCTGACCTTCCTGAGCTCGGCGCTGCCGCCGATCGGCGCGGTGCTGATCAGCGACTACTTCATCCTCGCGCGCGGACGCTACCCGGCGCTGGAGCACGCAAAGATGAAGGACGTCCACTGGATGGCGATCGTCTCCTGGGCAATAGGCTGCGCGGCGGCCAACCTGCTGCCCGGCATCCCGCCGCTCAACGCGATCATCTTCGCGCTGGCCGCTCACACCGCCGGCGGCCTGGCGCTGAACCGGATACTCGAGCGTCGTTCCTCCTCGGCGTAGCGCCATCATCGAAAAGCCACGAGGTGTTGCAATGCTGATCACCAATGCTCGCTTGCTCGACCGCGAAGGCCTCGTCGACATCTCGATTCGCGACGGCGTGATCGAGGCCATCGCCGCGGCGGGAAACCTCGCCCGCGGGCAAGCGCAAACGTTCGATGCCGAGGGCGGCCTCGCGCTGCCCCCCTTCGTCGAGCCCCACTGCCATCTCGACTATGCGATGACCGCCGGGGAGCCCCGCTGGAACGCCAGCGGAACCCTGTTCGAGGCGATCGACATCTGGGCGGAGCGCAAGCGCGACCTCGACCACGCCGACGTCAAGCGCCGTGCCCGGCAGGCGCTCGAATGGCAGATCGCCCAGGGCATCCAGTACGTGCGCACCCACGTCGACATCGGCGACCCCGAACTGCGCTCGCTGAGCGCGCTGCTCGAACTGCGCGCCGAAATGGCCGAGTGGGTCGAGCTGCAGATCGTCGCCTTTCCCCAGGATGGCATCTTCACCCATCCCAACGGCCTCGTTCAGCTCGAGGAGGCGCTCAAGCGCGGCGCGGACGGCGTCGGCGCGATCCCCCACGTCGAATTCACCCGCGAGGACGCCACCGCCTCGATCGCGGCCGCTTTCGACCTGGCGCAGAAGTACGACAAGTTCATCGATATCCACTGCGACGAGATCGACGACGACCAATCCCGCGGGCTCGAGGTGGTCGCAGCGCAAGCCTATCGCCGCGGGCTCGGCCCGCGCACCACCGCCAGCCACACCTGCGCACTGGGCAGCTACAACGGCGCCTACGCGAGCAAGCTGATCGGCCTTTTGCGCAAGGCCAGGATCAACTTCGTCGCCAACCCCTTCGTCAACACCCATCTCCAGGGGCGCGAGGACGGCTACCCCGTACGCCGCGGCCTGACCCGGGTCAGGGAGCTCAGGAACGCCGGGCTGGCGGTGGCCTTCGGACACGACAACCTGGCCGATCCCTTCTATCCGCTATTGCACACCAACGTCCTGCAGATCGTGCAAATGGGGATCCACGTCACCCACCTGACCGGCCATGACGACATCATCCAAAGCCTCGACTTCGTCACCACCCAGGGCGCGCGGGTACTCGGGCTGGGAGAACGTTACGCGCTCGCCGAGGGCCATCCCGCCAGCTTCAACGTACTGCCCGCCACCAGCGTGGTCGATGCGCTGACCCGGATGGTGCCGGTACGCTTCGGCTTTCGCGCCGGCAGGCTGATCGTCCGCACTGAGCCTGCGACGACCAGCATCTGGCTGGAGGAAGAGCGTGAGATCGATTTTTCCCGCCCGGCGCCCCCGGATTTTCCGCGCCCCCGCCAATAGCCAGCAGTGCAGCCCAACTCTGGCGCACGGGCCTCACCCTGCGCACTGGACGAGTGCAGCCAATGCACCTTCGAGAAGCACTGACTGCGCCAGGCCGCCGATCCGTTCACGGTACGGATATTGCTTAGGAATGCGCATCGATTAACTCAAGGTTATACGAACGATGTCGCTCAACCTTCGCCAGCTGGAAGTATTCCGCGCGGTGATGACCGCCGGCTCGGTCAGCGGCGCCTCGCAGCTGCTGCTGATTTCCCAGCCGGCGGTCAGCCGCATGCTCTCCCACACCGAGCAGCGCGTCGGCTTTTTGCTCTTCGAGCGGATCAAGGGGCGGCTCTACCCGACTCCCGAGGCGCGACGGCTGTTCCACGACGTCGAGCACGTCTACCGCGATCTGCAGCGGGTCAACGCCACGCTGCTCGATCTGGTCCAGCAGCGCCACGGGGTAGTGCGAGTGGTCTGCAGCCCGAGCCTCGGCCATCACCTGCTGCCGGGGGCGATCTGCGCCTTTCGCCGCGACCATCCCGACACCCGGGTCAGCCTCGAATGCCTGCGCCACGTGCTGCTACGTGACCGCCTGCTCGACCAGCAGGCGGATTTCGGCGTCTCGCTGTTTCCGATCACCCACCCCAACATCGAAGCGATCCCGCTCTATACCCTACGCATGGCGCTGGTCTATCCACAGCAGTGGCCGGTTTCAGAACAAGCCCCGAGCGCCCAGGCAGCGCTCGCTCCCTTCGCCGATCGCCCACTGGTCGGCTATCCCGCCGGCACGCCGTTCGGCACCCTCGCCCAGCGGCTGAGCGAACGAGCAGGCATCGACTATCGCCCGGCGATCGAGGTCGATTCACCCCACCACGCCTGCGCCCTGGTGCGCGAGGGCGCAGGCTGGGCACTGGTCGATGAATTCTCGCTCGCACTCGCCACCGCCTTCTCCCCGGTGCGGGTGCGCCCGCTCGATGAGCACCTCACCGTCAATCTCGTCCACCTGCGCCGCGAACCGCTCTCCCAGCAGGCCCAGTCACTGGTCGAGCGCCTGCGCGAAGCCTTCGCCAGCCTCCATGCGCATAACACGGGATTAAGCGATGGCGGCGCATAGGCCCGGCCCGATGCAAGCATCCGTGCGGCGCGCAGGCGACGCCTGCTTCGAGCGCTACCGGGCTTCGCCCAGGGCCATCGTCACCGCCGCGATGCAAGGGTCGATCACCGCCACCCGGAGCGCCTGTGCCAACGCAAGACGATGGCTGCCAAGCCCTGCACAGCCAAGGATCAATACATCGGCGCCGTCTTCATCGCGCAGTCGCTCGCCAACCTCCAGCAGCCGCGCCCAGGTTCGGGACTGATCGCTCAGTTCGACCACATCGAGCCCCAGCGCCCGTTCCCCGGCGAAGCGGTTCATCACTCCCATTGCACCGTAGCTGCGCAAATGGCGCGGGATCGAACCTGGCTGAATGGCGATCACACCGAAACGCTGGCCCGCGGCCAGCGCTCGCAACACCGCGGCCTCGCCGATGCCGAATACGGCACACTTCGACTGCTCACGAAGCACCGCGAGCCCCGGATCGCTGTAGCAGGCGATCACGATCGCGATCGTCTCGTCGCCGAAGCCTCGCGCCCGCGCGATCAGAGGCGCCATCACCGCGGCGATGTCGGCCTCGCTCTGGATCCCAGCGGGACCTTGCTCGAGGGTGTGGCATACGATCGCCGGCCCGCCAGGGAAGCGCAATGCACCGAGCGAGGCGTCGATGCCCTCGGTCACGGCCGTCGTCGAATTGGGATTGATGACATGGATGACGCCCGGGGACATGCGAGTCTCCTCTTTCTCTCGATTCGACAATGGCGAGGCCAGCGCTCGCGAGGCCGGACACCGCCAGGTTGGTCCAGCCTATCGGCGAAGGAGTGGCATGGATATTGCGCTTTCATTCTCAATGCTTAACAGCGAGTTAATCGAGTCGAGGGGAATGCCATGCAATCGCTCAACCTCAGGCAGATCGAAGTCTTTCGAGCGGTGATGATCACCGGTTCGATCAGCGGCGCATCGCAGCTGCTACTGGTCTCCCAGCCGGCGGTCAGCCGCATGCTCTCTCACACCGAGCAGCGCATCGGCTTTCAGCTTTTCGAGCGGACCAAAGGGCGGCTCTATCCCTCCCCCGAGGCCCGAAGGCTGTTCCATGACGTCGAGAACGTCTACCGCAACGTGCAGCGGGTCAACAACACGCTCCAGGACCTCGCCCAGCAGCGCCAGGGCGTAGTGCGGGTGGTCTGCAGCCCGAGCCTCGGGCACGGGCTGGTGCCCAGCGCGATCGCCGCCTTTCGACGCCACCACGCGCGCGTTCGCGTCAGCTTCGAGTGCCTGCGCCACACCCTGCTGCGCGAGCGCATCCTCGACCAGCAGGCCGATCTGGGCATTTCGCTGTTTCCCATCGACCACCCCAACATCAGTACGCTACCGCTTCACGATATGCACATGACGGTGATCTGCCCGGCCACCCATCCGCTGGCCCAGACCAGGAGCTCGACGACGACCCTCGAACGCATGGCCGACTTCCCGCTGGTCGGCTATGGCACGGAGACACCCTTCGGTAATCTGGTCAAACGCATCTTCGAACGCGCAGGCCTGGCGTATCAGCCGATGATCGAGGTCGACTCCCCACAACATGCCTGCGCGCTGGTCAGCAGCGGTGCCGGCTATGCGCTGGTCGATGAGCTGTCGCCGCGGCTGTGGCCGAGGTCGTCACTGGCCACGCTGTCGCTGACACCACCCGAGCGCCTCACCATCAGCCTGGTGCACTTCAGCCGCGAACCGCTGTCGCGGCTGGCGCTCGGCCTGACCACCGAGCTCAGGGAGATACTGGCCGCCCCCTGCCAATCGATTAACCCTGCGTTAAAGATCGTCGACAAAAAGGCATGAGACAGCCTTAAAGGGCATCTCGCACACTCCAGGCCATGGGGCAACGCAATCTCTGCGCTTCGGTGCCGAGACGACAACCACAATCAGCGAACAGCTCCACACTCTGGCAGAGCGTCACGTCGGCGCGCGCATTCGTCAGCGCGCCGATAGCGTGGCAACCGGGACTCATCACCCAGGCCCTCTCCATCTCGGCCCCGCTGCCCCAAGTTCCGCCCGAGGATATCGATCTAGCCGGGCTCGCCCCACATCGTGCCCACCCCGCAGCAGAGCACTGAAGCGGTTTCGGCCACGCGGCTCCACGGCTGGCCAGTGCCAGATCACATCGCTTGCAGGCCTTGACAGAACAACCACATCGCAAGGAGTCGATCGATGAAGACCACGCTGATCAAGCAAGTCGACTGCATAGTCGCCTGGGACGATAGCCGACAGAGCCATGTGTACCTGAGGGGAGCCGACATCGCCTTCACCGGCGACCGGATCAGCTACATCGGACGGCACTTCGATCCGGCGGGTGCCGATGTCGTCGAGACGGTCGATGGACGCGGGATGATGGCCATGCCGGGATTGGTGGACATCCACAGCCACCTCGGCCATGAGCCACTCAACAAGGGATACACCGACGAGACCGGATCGGTCGGGCTTTACAGCTCCAATCTGTACGAATACATGCCGACCATGAAAGACGAGGCGTCGGCGCCGGCGCAGTTGACCCTGGCCGCGGCGGAGCTGCTGATGTCGGGTGTCACCACGGTGGTGGACATGTCCAACGCCCATGAGCACTGGATAGACATCATCGCCGCCAGCGGGCTACGTGGTTACATCGCGCCGATGTTCCGCTCCGCACAGTGGTTCACCCGTAATGGGCACGTGGTCGAATACGCCTGGGACGAAGACGCCGGCATCGCCGGCATGGAGCGCGCGCTAGCGCTGATCGACCAGGCCGAGGCCCACGGCTGTGGCCGGATCGCCGGCATGCTGGTGCCCGCCCAGATCGACACCTGCACGCCCGAGCTGCTGCGGGCCAGCCATGCCGAGGCCCGGCGGCGCGGTATCGGCTGGCAGACCCACGCCGCCCAGTCGCTGCCTGAATTCCACGAAATCACCCGCCGTCACGGCCTCACCCCGATCCAATGGCTGCACAGCCTCGGCGTGCTGGATCCAGGCAGCATCGTCGGCCATGCGATCTTCCTCGACGATCATCCCAACACCCACTGGAGCACCAGCACCGATCTCTCGATCCTCGCCGAAACCGGCGCGAGCGTGGCGCACTGCCCCACGGTGTTCATCCGCCGCGGCATGGCGCTGCGCGACTTCGGCCGCTATCGCCGCGCCGGGATCAACATCGGCATCGGCACCGATACCTATCCGCACAACATGATCGAGGAGATGCGCAATGTCGGCTACCTGGCACGTCTGGTGGCTGAAACACCCCACGCGGTGACCACCAGCGAGGTGTTCAACGCGGCCACCCTGGGCGGGGCGAACGCGCTGGGCCGCCAGGACATAGGCCGGCTGGCGGTGGGCGCGAAGGCCGATCTGGTGATGGTGGACATGACCCACCACCTCATGCGTCCCTCGCGCGACCCGCTGCGCAGCCTGGTCTACGCCGCAGCCGACCGCGCCGTACATACGGTGTACATCGATGGCCGACGGGTCGTGCACAAGGGAGAGGTCACCTCGCTGGACTACCGCAAGGCCGCTGAAGAAGTGGATGAAGCGCAGCGGCGCGCGGAGCGGAAGGTTCCCGAACGCGACCTGGTGGCGCATCGCCGCGGGACCGAAATGTCGCCTCTTTCTTTCGATGTCGTCTGAACGGCGCAGGGCTGAATCAACACAACGACCGCTCGTGGTGCCAATAAAAACAAGGGAGAACACAATGGCTGTCGCATGCAAAACGATGACCCGCCGACTGCGTCACGGGTGCATCGCCGCCGCTTTGACCCTGGTCGCGGCGACCCCCGTGTCGGCACAGACCATCACCGCGGTGATGGCGAGCCAAGTGACCGTGCTGGACCCGGTGCTGACCGCATCCCACCAGACCCGCAACCACGCCTACATGGTCTACGACACGCTGCTGGCCACCGACGCACAGAACGAGATTCGTCCACAAATGGCCGAGCGGTGGGAAGTATCCGAAGACGGCAAGGTCTATACATTCACGCTTCGCGACGGCCTCGGCTGGCACGATGGTCTCCCGGTACTGGCGCGGGACTGCGTCGCCTCGATAAAGCGTTGGGGGCAGCAGGACCAGATGGCACGCATGCTCATGCCGCTGGTCGACTCGATCGATGCGATCGACGAGCGCACCTTCCAGATCGTGCTCAACACGCCCACCGAGGCGCTCCTCGTGGCGCTGGCCAAGCCCAGCGGCCTGCCCGCGTTCATGATGCCCGAGCGGATTGCCGCGACACCGGCTTCACAAGCGATCACCGAGCAGGTCGGCTCGGGGCCTTTCAAGTTCGTTGCCGCTGAGTTCCAGCCGGGCGTCAGGGCGGTCTACGTCAAAAACGAGGACTACGTCCCGCGAGACGAGCCACCCAGCGCCATGGCGGGAGGCAAGGTGGTCAATGTGGATCGGGTGGAATGGCTGGTCATGCCGGACCGGCTGACTGCGGTGAACGCCTTGCTCAGCGCCGATGTGGACTACCTCGAATCGGTCCCGTTCGACCTGGTGCCGCTGCTCGACAGGGACGATCGGATCACCACCCGTGTGCTCGACAAGATGGGCAACCATGCGATGTATCGTTTCAACCAGTCGCAGCCTCCCTTCGATGACAAGCTGATCCGCCAGGCGGCCATGTACGCCATCGGCCAGGAGGAGGCTCTGCGGGCCCAGGTAGGTGACCCCGGCTACTACCGCACCTGCCCGGCGCTGTTCGGCTGCGACCTGCCCTACGAAAGCGACGCGCTGAGCGAGATGGTCGTCGAAGCGAATCCAGAGAAGGCCAGGCAGCTCCTCGAACAGGCCGGCTACGACAATCAGCCGGTACTGATCCTCCAGGCGACGGACGTAGCCATGTCGTCGGCATTGCCGGTGGTGATGGCCGACCAGCTGCGCCAGGCGGGTTTCAATGTCTCGGTGGAGTCGATGGATTTCATGACCATGCTGTCGAGGCGGTCCAATCGCGACATTCCGGCCCGCGGCGGGTGGAGCATCTTCGCGACCACCTGGCACGTCAGCGAGATCATGGATCCGCTGCGCAACTACGGGGTATCCGCCAGCGGTGACCAGGGCTGGTTCGGCTGGCCGAACGTGCCCGAGGTGGAGTCATTGCGCACGCAGTTCCTGCTCGCCGACACGCAGGAGGCGCGCGTCTCCTACGCGCAGCAGCTGCAGCGGGTGATGCTCGACGAGGGGGTCACCGTGCCCTTGGGCGAGATCACCACCGCCGCCGCCTATCGCAATACGGTCACAGGCGTCCTCGAGGCACCGGTACCGTCGTTCTGGAACATGCGCAAAACCGAGTAGGCCGATCTGCGCCGTCCTCGACGAGATGCCATCCAGACCTTGGTGCTAACCGAGCGTTAAGGGCGGTCGACGAATAAGCATAAGACACCCGCGGCTGGCATCTCGCACACTCGATTCATCGATCTCCATCGCCGCTTCAGCGGCTAACCATCGCAACAGGAGCACGATCATGGCCGAGCAACACTATGATCTGGTGGTTCGCAATGCCCGAATCGCTACCGCGGAGCGCAGCTTCGATGCCGACATCGGCATTCGGGACGGCGTGATCGTCGCCCTCGAGCAAGGTCTGGCCGCCGGCGAGCGCGAGATAGATGCGGCCGGGCGCTGGGTGCTGCCAGGAGGCGTGGACAGCCACTGCCATGTGGAGCAGCTCTCCGGCATGGGGCTGATATGCGCCGATGATTTCCATTCGGCCACGGTCTCCGCCGCCTTCGGTGGCAATACCACGATCATCCCGTTCGCCGCCCAGCACCGCCAGGACGACATCCCCGAGGTGCTCGACGACTACGCGCGTCGGGCCCGCGAGAAGGCGGTGATCGACTATGCCTTCCACCTGATCGTCACCCGGGTGGATGAGCAAGCGCTCAAGCACGATATTCCTCAGGCCATTCGCGACGGCATCACCTCGATCAAGGTGTTCATGACCTATGCGCGAATGAAGCTCGACGATTACTCGATCCTCGAACTGCTGTCGGTGGCCGATCGAGAAGGCGCGCTGATGATGGTCCACGCCGAGAACGACGATGTGATCCGCTGGCTCGCCGATCGTCTCACTGGGCTCGGGCACCAAGCGCCCAAGTACCACGCCGTCGCCCATGCCGGGCTCGCCGAGAACGAAGCCGCGCACAGAGCCATCTGCCTGTCGCGCTTGCTCGATACGCCACTGGTGATCGTGCACGTCTCCGAGCGCGAGACAGTGGAGTGCGTGCGCCGCGCCCAGGCGCAGGGCGCGCGGATCATCGCCGAGAGCTGCCCCCAGTACCTGTTCCTCACCGCCGAGGATATCGACCGCCCCGGAGTCGAAGGCGCTAAGTACTGCTGCAGCCCGCCGCCCCGGGACGAGGCGAGCCAACAGGCGGTCTGGAGCGGGCTCGAGGACGGCACCCTCACGCTCTACTCCTCGGACCATGCGCCCTACCGCTGGGATGAGAGCGGCAAACTGCCGAAAGGCGAGAAGACGGGATTTCGCGAAATGGCCAACGGCCTGCCAGGGCTCGAGGTGCGTATGCCGCTGCTGTTCAGCGAGGGCGTTCGTCGAGGTCGGATCTCGATCAACCAGTTCGTCGAGCTCACCGCGACTCGCCACGCTCGCACCTACGGGCTCTATCCGCGCAAGGGCACGATAGCCATAGGCTCTGACGCAGACCTTGCGATCTGGGATGCCGATCGCGAGGTGACGATCAGCGTCGACGAACTCCACGATGCGGTCGACTACACCCCCTACGAGGGCATGAAGATCGTCGGCTGGCCAGAAACAGTGATCAACCGCGGCCGGATAGTGATCGACAAAGGTGAGCTGCTGGTCGAGCGCGGTAGCGGCGAATTCCTGCCCTGCGCCACCCCCGAGCCAGTGATCGAGGCGCGCCGGAGCCGGCCCGCCGACACCCTGATACGACGCTTGGTCGACGCGCGATGAGCGCCGCGAACCCGGCGCAGCGCGCGGCTGCCTCGCCGCAGGCGCCCTATCCCATCCTCGAGCTGATCAAACTGCACAAGCGCTTCGGCGACCATGTGGTGCTCGAAGCGGTCGATTTGCGTATCGAACCCGGCGAACTGGTGTGCGTGATCGGCCCCTCGGGCTCCGGCAAGAGCACCATGCTGCGGCTGTGCAACCAGCTCGAGCGAGCCTGCGGCGGGCAGGTGATATTCGATGGGCAGGATCTGACCTCTTCGCTGGTCTCGATCGATCGGGTACGCCGCCAGATCGGCATGGTGTTCCAGCAGTTCAATCTCTACCCCCATCTGCGGGCGCTCGGCAATGTAACCCTGGCCTTGAAGCGCGTTGCCGGTCTACCGCGGCGGGAAGCGCAGGCTGTCGCCCTCGACGCGCTGGAGCGGGTCGGCATGCGCGAGCACGCCAACGCCTGGCCGAGCACGCTTTCCGGCGGACAGCAGCAGCGAGTGGCGATCGCCCGGGCGATCGCGATGTCCCCCAAGATCGTGCTGTTCGACGAACCCACCAGCGCCCTCGACCCGACCCTGGTCGGCAGCGTGCTCGCGGTGATGCGCCGCCTGCGCGAAGAAGGCATGACCATGCTGGTGGTGACCCATGAGATGCAGTTCGCCCGCGCGGTCGCCGACCGGGTGGTGTTCATGGCCGATGGAAAGGTGATCGAACAAGGTCCCCCGGAGCAGCTCTTCACCTCCCCCCGGGACCCCCGCACCGCCGCTTTCATCAGCGGGGAATCTAACTAGCCGCGCTACCACGCCACCGACGATAACGACAACAACGGAGACATCTCGTGCCAAAGCCCTACTTTGCCCTACTCTCGTGCGCTGCATTGCTCTGCCTGGCCCCGCTCACCGCCCATGCGGCCGGAGAGCGCTACCACGTCGCCCTCGACGGCACTTTCGCACCGCACGCGATGCCGACGATGAGCGGCGGGGTCGAAGGCTTCAACGTCGATCTGATCAATGTGATCGGCGAGCGGCTGGGCGCCGAGATCGAGATCACCGCGGCGCAGTTCTCGGGCCTGATCCCGGGTCTGCAGGCCGGCACCTACGACTTTCTCGCCGCCCCGACGACGATCACCCCTGAGCTGTCCGAGAACCTGCTGTTCACCGAAGGCTATCTCGATACCGACTACCAGTTCGTGGTCAAGAAAGGGGCCGCTGCGATCACCCGGCTCGAAGACCTCGAGGGCCGCACCATCGCGGTCAACAAGGGCTCCTCCTACGACGCCTGGGCGCGCGAGCATGCTGGCGAATACGGCTGGAAGGTGGAAAGCTACGGCTCGAACAGCGATGCGGTGCAGGCGGTCACCAGCAACCGCGCTTTCGCCAACCTCGCCGGCAACACCGTCGCCGCCTATGCGGTGAAACGCAATCCGATGGTGGAGCTCTCGCTGCTGGTTCCCACCGGGCGGGTATGGGCCTTTCCCTTCCGCAAGGGCGACGAGGAGCTGCGTGCCCGGATCGAGCGGGTGGTCGAGTGCCTGAAGATCGACGGCACCATCGCTGAGCTTGCGCAGAAGTGGTTCGACGCCGAACCGGCACCCGGCAGCGCGGCGGTGACGCCGCAGCCGGGATACGGCCAGCCGGGCTACGCGGGCTTCGTCGAGGACGACCACTCCTTCTCTTGCGACGTCCAGGCCTGAGCCGATGTCGATCGATCGCTTCTTCACCACCTTTTTCGACCCCGCGATGATCGCTCGCTACTGGCCGATGATCATCGAAGGCATGGCGCTCACCGCGCTGCTCGCCGTTGCCATCATCGTCTGCGGCGGCGTGCTGGGCCTGCTGCTCGCCTGCCTGCGCAGCCGGAGGTGGCCGGCGATCAACTTCTTCATCGTGCTGTTCGCCGACTTCTGGCGGGCCCTGCCGCCCCTGGTGCCCATCCTGCTGCTCTACTTCGGGCTGCCCAACGCGGGTCTCGAGCTTTCGGCCTTCACCGTGCTCTGGCTGACGCTCTCGCTGGTGCTCGCCGCCTTCGTCGAGGAGGCGTGCTGGGCCGGCATCCGCGCCATCCGCCCGGGCCAGTGGGAAGCCGCTCGATCCAGCGGCATGGGATTCGTGCAGACGCTTTGCTGGGTGATCCTGCCCCAGGCGCTGCGCATCGCGCTGCCCTCGCTGACCAACCGGGCGATCGCGATCACCAAGATGACCGCGCTCGGCACCGTGATCGGAGTGCCGGAAATCCTCAACCAAGCGAGCAGCGCTCAGTCATTCTCCGGCAGCGCCACTCCCTTGACCCTCGGCGCGCTGGCCTACCTGGCGATTTTCCTGCCGCTGGTGGTGCTCTCCCGCTGGGCTGAGTCGCGCCTGGCATGGAAGAGGGGCTGAGCGATGGAAGCCTTGCGAGCCCAGTTCTTCGATCTGGAGATCATCGTCCAGGCATGGCCACTGCTGCTGCAGGGGCTCTGGATCACCCTCACGCTCAGCGTCGTGGTAGTCACGCTCGGGCTCTCCCTAGGGCTTCTGGTCGCGCTGGCGAGCCTGAGCGAGCGACGCTGGCTGCGCTGGCCGACCCTGGCCCTGGTCGATCTGTTCCGTGCCCTCCCACCGCTGGTGCTGCTGATCTTCGTCTACGCCGGGCTGCCCTTCGCCGGTCTTCAGCTCTCGCCTTTTCTAGCCGTGGTGCTCGCCTTCGCGCTCAACAACGCAGCCTATTACGGCGAGGTCTACCGCGCGGGGCTCTTGGCCGTCCCACCTGGCCAGAGCGAAAGCGCGCGTGCAAGCGGCATGAGCGCATTGCAGACGCTGCTCTGGGTAGTGCTGCCCCAAGCGGTGCGCAAGGTAACGCCCGACCTGCTCTCGAATACCGTGGAGGTCATCAAGCTCACGTCCCTGGCGAGCGTGGTCTCGCTCGCCGATCTGCTCTATCGCGCCGAAATGGCGCGCTCTTTGACCTACAACTCCTCGCCTATCGTGGCGGCGGGAGTGATTTATTTGCTGATGCTATGGCCATTGGTGCGATTGATCAGCCTGTTCGAGCGCGGTGACTCACAGGTCCCGCGCCACTAATTTCGATTCGATCCAAGGAGAACCACATGCGAGAACTGGTCATCGGCGCAGCACAGCTTGGCGCGATCAACAAAGACGACAGCCGGGAGTCGGTAGTGGCGCGGATGCTTACGCTGCTCGACCAAGCGGCGCAGCGCGGCTGCGACCTGGTGGTGTTCCCGGAGCTTGCGCTGACCACTTTCTTTCCGCGCTGGTACATGGAGGACCAGGCCGAGGTCGATACCTGGTTCGAGCGTGAGATGCCGGGCCCGGTGACTCAGCCGCTGTTCGATTTCTCCCGCGAGCATGGCATCGCGATCTCCTTCGGCTATGCCGAGCTGACCCCCGAAGGACGCCATTTCAATACCTCGATCCTCACCGACAAGACCGGCCGGATCGTCGGCAAGTACCGCAAGATCCACCTGCCGGGGCATGTCGAGTTCGATACCGAGCGCGATTTCCAGCACCTCGAGAAGCGCTACTTCGAGCCGGGCGATCTTGGTTTCGGCGTGTGGCGCAACCTCGGTGCGGTGATGGGCATGTGCATCTGCAACGACCGGCGCTGGCCCGAGACCTGGCGAATGATGGGCCTGCAGGGGGTGGAGCTGGTGGCGCTGGGCTACAACACGCCATCGGTGAATTCGCAAAATCGCACCGAGGGCGAACGCGAGCGCCTGTTCCACTCCGAGCTCTCGATCCAGGCCGGGGCCTACCAGAATGCGACCTGGGCGGTGGCGGTGGCCAAGGCCGGCGTGGAGGACGGCTTCCCGCTGATGGCCGGCAGCATCATCGTCGACCCCAACGGCTTCGTGGTCGCCCGGGCCGAGACCCATGGCGACGAGCTGATCAGCCATCGCTGCGACCTCGACGCCTGCCAGTTCGGCAAGCGCACCATCTTCGATTTCGCCCGCCACCGGCGGATCGAGCACTACGGCCTGATCACCTCGCGCACCGGCGCCGAGGCGCCGCCGGAACACGACGACGCCTGATCCCGGCGTCGGATCGCAAAACGACAGAACTGGACAAGACAACCACAACGACAATTTCCTGGAGCCTCGGCCGATGCCATCTTTTCTTCCTCCCGTGCTGCGACGCAGCCTCACCTCGCTGGCGGTCGCTGCTGCGCTGGCGACCCCCTCGGCCTTCGCCAACGCGTCGACCATCCATGCGGTGATGTCCTCGGCGCTCAGGGTGATGGATCCGATCGCCACCACCGCGCAGATCACCCGCAACCACGGCTTCATGATCTACGACACCCTGGTGGGGATGGACAACGAGTTCCAGCCGCGTCCGCAGATGGCCGACTGGACCATCTCGGATGATGGCCTGACCTATACCTTCCGTCTGCGCGACGGGCTCGAGTGGCACGACGGCACGCCGGTCACCGCGCGGGACTGCGTGGCCTCGCTTGAGCGCTGGGCACAGTACGACATCGGCGGCCAGATGATGATGGACTACGTCGAGAGCCTCACCGCCGAGGACGACCGCACCCTGGTGCTCAAGCTGTCGAGGCCCTTCGGCTACGTGCTCGATCTCCTCGCCAAGCCCTCATCGGTCGCCGCCTTCATGATGCCGGAACGGGTGGCCAAAACGCCCTACGGCCAGCAGATCAGCGAATTCACAGGCTCCGGCCCGTTCAAGTTCGTCGCCGACGAGTTCGTGCCCGGCAGCAAGGTGGTGTACGAGAAGTTCGAGGACTACGTGCCGCGCGAGGAGCCGGCGGACGGTACCGCCGGCGGCAAGCGGGTGATGGTCGACCGGGTCGAGTGGCTGACCATGCCGGACCACCAGACCGCGATCAACGCGCTGAGCTCCGGCGACGTCGACTTCATCGAACAAGTGCCGATCGACCTGCTGCCCTTGGTCGAGAACGACGACTCGCTCGAGGTCGGGGTATTCAATCCGCTCGGCTACCAGACCGGCGGGCGGATGAACTTCCTCTATCCTCCGTTCGACGATGTGCGTATCCGCCGCGCCGCGCTGCTCGCGCTCAACCAGCAGGACGTACTCGACGCACTGATCGGCAATCCCGAGTACTACCGGACCTGCGGAGCGATCTTCGGCTGCGACACACCGCTCGAAACCGATGTCGGTGCCGAATCGCTGCTCGAGGGCGGTAGACCCGACGAGGCTCGCGCGCTGCTCGAGGAGGCCGGCTACGACGGCACCCCGGTGGTGATCCTGCAGGCCACCGATGTCGCCACCCAGGCGCCGCCGCCGATGGTCGCCGCCAGCGCCTTGCGCAACGTAGGCTTCAACGTCCAGCTGACCCCGATGGACTGGCAGACCCTGGTCAGCCGGCGCGCCAACCAGGGCGCACCGGACCAAGGCGGCTGGAACATGTTCTTCACCTACTGGAACATCCAGACGGTGTGGAACCCAGTGGTCAACCCGATGCTCAACGGCAGCGGCCGCGAGGGCGCTTGGTTCGGCTGGCCGACCGACCCGGAGATGGACCAGATGCGGGTCGAGTTCGCCGAGGCGACCGATGAGACCGAGCGCCGCGAGATCGCCACCCGAATCCAGGCCCACGCCTACGACACCGTAAGCTACATCCCGCTCGGCCAGTACCGCGACGTCTCGGCTTGGCGAAAGGAGCTGAGCGCACCGCTCGAAGGCCCATCACCCGTGTTCTGGGGGATCGAAAAGAATGACTGACGCCTCGAAGTCCTACGACCTGCTGTTCCGCGGCGCCACCCTGGTCGACGGCCAGGGCGGCATGCCCTACGTCGCCGATCTCGCCGTGCGCGGCGATCGGATCATCGCGATCGGCGAACTCGACGACGCGCTCGCCGAGCGGGAGATCGATGCTCGCGGGCTCTGCCTCGCCCCGGGCTTCATCGATGTGCATACCCACGACGACAACCGCGCGATCGCCGCGCCCGAGATGCTCGAGAAGATCTCCCAAGGGGTCACCACGGTGATCGTCGGCAACTGCGGGATCAGCGCCTCGCCGATCGTGCTCGAAGCGGACCCGCCCGATCCGATGAACCTGCTCGGCCGGCGCGAAGCGTTTTGCTATCCGCGCTTCTCCGACTACGCCGAAGCCGTCGAGCAGGCCCGCCCGAGCCTCAACCTCGCGGCGCTGATCGGCCACACCACCCTGCGCGCCGGGGTGATGGACGCCTTCGACCGCCCGGCCACCGAGGCGGAGATCGAGATCATGGCCGGGCGCCTGCGCGAGGCGCTGCGCGAGGGGGCGATCGGGCTCAGTACCGGCCTCGCCTATACCAATGCCCGCCAGGCTCCATCGAGCGAGGTCGAAGCGCTGGTCAAGGTGGTCGGCGAGGAAGGCGGGATCTACACCACCCACATGCGTGACGAGGGCGCGGGCCTGATCGACTCGATCGAGGAGTCGCTAGCGACCGCAAGCGCGGGCAGGGCTGCGCTGGTGATCTCGCATCTCAAATGCATGGGCGCGGCCAACTGGGGCCGCTCGGCCGAGGCATTGAAGCGGCTCGAAGAGGGTGCCAGCGCCCAGCCGTGCAATTGCGACTGCTATCCCTATGCGGCGAGTTCGACCACGCTGGATACCTGGCGGGTCACCGATGAATTCGAGATCATGGTCACCTGGTCTGACCCGCATCCGGAGATGGCCAAGCGCACGCTTGCCGGCATCGCAGAGGAGTGGGGAGTATCGCTGCTCGAGGCGGCCGAGCGGCTGCGTCCGGCTGGCGCGATCTACCACAGCATGGAGGAGGCCGACGTGCGCCGGGTGCTCGCCCATCCGCTGTCGATGGTCGGCTCGGACGGGTTGCCATCCGACCCCAACCCTCATCCGCGGCTATGGGGCACCTTTCCCCGCGTGCTCGCCCACTACTGCCGCGAGCTCAAGCTGTTCCCGCTCAGCGAGGCGATACGCAAGATGACCGGCCTGTCCGCCGGCCGCTTCCAGCTGGAGGGACGGGGCGTGCTGCGCGAAGGCGCCTACGCCGACCTGGTGCTGTTCGACTTCGAACGCGTCGAAGATGTCGCGACCTTCACCGATCCGCGTCGCCAGTCGCCAGGCATCGAGCTGGTGGTGGTCAACGGCCAGGTCGGCTTCGAGCAGGGGCGCTCGGTGGGACGCAGCGGACGGCTGCTGCGCCGCGCCACCGGCTGAGCTCGGGCGCCTGGGTTCAGAGCGCGGTCAGTCGCTTGATGATGCTGAGCCTGACGTTGTCGATATGCTCGCTCATCCGCTGCCGCGCCAGCTCGACATCGCGCTCGCGCAGCGCGCTGAGGATGCCGAGATGTTCGTGGCAGCCGGGTTTGAAGCGCTCGGGCACGCGGTTCAAGTCGAATACGTAGGTCTTGAGCCGCAGGTCCATGATCAGCCGGGTGAGAAAGGCGTTGTTCGCCGCGCCGGCGATCGTGCCGTGCAGCGCGTCATCGACGCTGTGGTGGCGCTCGGGAGTGGGATGGGGATCGTCGATCAGCGCCGCGACATCCGCCATCAGGCGGTCGATCGTCTCGATCTCCAGGCGCTCGGCGGCGAACGCCGCCGCCTCGCCCTCGAGCAGCCGGCGAAGCTGCAGGATCTCCAGGTACTCGCGCACGCTCGGCTCCTTGACCGTCAGCAGCCCGCGCCCGCCACGCACCGCGAAGCCTTCGATCTCGAGCTTGTTCAACGCCTCGCGCACCGGCGTGCGCGAGATTCCCAGCGCCTCGGCCAGCGGACGCTCCTGCAGCAGGGTGCCGCCGCTCAGGTCACCGCACTGGATCATCTTCAACAGCTGGAAATAGGCCTCGTCGGCCAAGCTCCTCGGCTGCACCTGGCGGTTCAGCTCGGTGAGGTCGATCTGTTTCATGTGCTCTCCCTGGCGGATCGAGAAACCCGTGCATGCGCCTTGAGCGCGCCCGGAGCCAATGGTATATCCATGGTATACCAAAGCTTTCCCGAGCTTCCGATTTCTTCTTCGCGCTCACAAGACTACGAACGACGACAACCCCGGAGAATGGCATGCAGATCGACATCAATGCAGACATGGGCGAAAGCTTCGGCGCCTGGAAGATGGGCGACGACCAAGCGATGCTGGCGCTTGTGAGCTCGGCCAATGTCGCTTGCGGCTTCCATGCCGGCGACCCGCTGGTGATGGATCGCACCGTACGGGACGCACTCGCCCGGGGGGTGGACGTCGGTGCCCATCCGGGCTTTTTCGACCTCTGGGGCTTCGGCCGGCGGCGGATCGAGGGCCAGAGCGGTGCCGAGATCGAACGTATGGTGATCTACCAGCTCGGTGCGATGCGGGCGATCGCCGAGGCCGCCGGCCACCGCATGACCCACGTCAAGACCCACGGCGCGCTCGGCAACATGGCCTTCGTCGATGTCGAGCTGGCCGAGGCGGTGGTCGCGGCGATCCTCAAGGTCGACCCGACGCTCATGCTGCTCACCGCGCCGCTGACCGCGATCGAACGCGCGGCGCGCGGTGGCGGGCTCAAGATCGCCGCCGAAGTGTTCGCCGACCGCGGCTATGATGAACGCGGCCTGCTGCTGCCCCGCGGCCAGCCCGGCGCGATGATCGAGGATCCGCACCAGGCCGCCGAGCGGATGCTCGCCATGCTCGAGGAAGGCGCGATCATCACCGCCCAGGGCAATCGCCTGCCCTGCCCGATCGACAGCATCTGCGTCCACGGCGATGGCCCCTCGGCGGTGCCGATGGCAAGCGTCCTGCGTAAGCGGCTCGAAGCCGCCGGCCACCAGATCCTCCCGCTCAGCCGGATCGAGCGCCTGCAATCCGCCTGATCCACTTGGCGCTCGCGGGGTCTGAGCGTACTCGCATCGCGCCTCAGCCCAGCCTCTCAAGCAGCCGCGCCAGCTCGCGCGAGCGCCCGCGCCAGATATCCTCCCCCTGCTCCACCGAGACCGCCTCGAAGCCGAGCCGGTCCCCGGGGGCGAGCTGGCCCAAGCGGATCAGATCGGCGCGGATCACGGTGGCGATCTTCGGATAGCCGCCGGTGCTCTGGCGATCATGCATCGCGATGATCGGCTCTCCGCTGCCCGGCACCTGGATGCTGCCGGTCGCGATCGCATCCGAGACGATGTTGTGACCCGCGGCACATTGGATCGGCGGCCCTTCCAGGCGATAGCCCATGCGATCCGAGGAGGCGCCGATTCGATACTCGCTTGCAAGCCACCGCTCACGCTGCTCGGGGGCGAAATAGTCATGCTGGGGGCCGAGCACCACCCGGATCGGCCGCCGGTCGCGCTGGGGCAGCAGCCGGTCGCAGCGACGCAGCCGGTGGCGCGCCGCCGTTTCCTGCGCCTTGAGCAGGTCGCCGGCGACGAGACAACGGCCGTCCAGCCCGCCCAGCCCAGCGCGCAGCAGGGTCGCCCGGCTGCCGAGGCTGCTGCGGGCGGCGAAGCCCCCAGCGATCGCCAGGTAGCCGCGCGCACCGCTGCGCAGCCGGGGCAGGCTCAATCGATCCCCCGGCTCGAGCCAGTGGCTGCGGTAGGCATCGGACTCCTCGCCATTGATCTCGACTCGCGCATCGCCGCACACCGCGATCACGCAGGGCGCGCCCTCGACCAGCAGGCGAGGACCGACCAGGCTGAACTCGAGCGCAGTAGCGCCGACCGGGTTGCCCACCAGGGCGTTGGCGAGGGTGAAGCTCAGTTCGTCGAGCGGGCCCGAGGGCGGCACGCCGAACGCGCCCAGCCCGGGACGACCGGCGTCCTGGAGGCTCGCGGCCAGTCCAGGCGAAAGCACTCTCAGCCGGCAGCGACCGTTGACGCTCATACTGCCTCGCTCCATTGCCAATCCTCCTCGGCGCAGGCTTCGAAGGCGGCGAAACGCGCATGTTCGATCGGCACGAAGCGTACTTCGTCGCCGGCGTCGAGCAGGAACGGACGCTCGCGCTCGGGCTCGAAGGTACGCACCGGTGTGCGTCCGATCAGGTGCCAGCCGCTGGGCGCCGCCACCGAAGCGACCGCGGTCTGGGCACCGCCGATGCTGATGCTGCCCTCCGGCGTGAGCGATCGCGGCGAGTCGCGCCGCGGCGTATGCAGACTCGGGTCGAGCCCGCCGAGGTAAGCGAAGCCGGGCATGAAGCCGATCATGTAGATCCGGTAGATCCTCGCTGCGTGGCGCTCGACCAGCTGCGCCGGGGAGAGTCCATGGCGCTCGGCCAGCGGCTCGAGATCGATGCCATATTCGCCGCCGTAGCAGACCGGGATCCGCCAGCGCCGGGCCGCGCCCGGCACGCTGGCAATCCGATCGAGCAAGGCCGGCAAGCGCGCCAGCAGCTCAGCCTGGCGCACCACGCAGCTGTCGTAGAACACCGCCAGCGACCGATAGGTCGGCACCAGTTCCAGTACGCCTGCCAGCTTCGCTTCCTCGATCGCCCGCGCGGCGGCGCGAACCCAGGCGTTGACCTCGGACTCGATACGCTCGCCGCAGTCGACCAGCACCCCGCCGTCACCGATCGGCACCAGCCGGTAGTCGATCGCCGCCACCTTCAACCCAGCCGATTCGGCAGCCACGTGACGATCTCCGGCACCAGCGCAAGGCCTAAGGTGAACAGCACCATGATCACGAAGAACGGCAGTACCGCGCGCGTAAGCGTCGCGATGCTCAAGCCGGTGATGCCGTTGATCACGAACAAGTTGAAACCCACCGGCGGAGTGATCTGGGCCATCTCGACCACCAGGATCAGGAACACCCCGAACCAGATCGGGTCGAACCCGGCCTGGATCACCAGCGGCAGGGTGATCGGCAGGGTCATGACGATGATCGACATGCCCTCGAGCACGGTGCCGAGCAGGATGTAGAACACCAGCAGCAGCAGGATCAGCATGAAGGGCGAAAGCCCCAGATCGCTGATCGCCCCGGAGATGGTGCGCGGGATCGAGAGAAAACCCATCGCCACCGACAGGAACACCGCGCCGACGATGATCAACCCGATCATGCTGGTCACCTGCGCCGCGCCGAGCAGCGCATCCCACAGCGTCCGTGGGTTCAGGCAGCGCTGCAGGGCGCCGACGACCAGCGCGCCGAACACACCTATCGCCCCCGCCTCGGTGGGCGTAGCGAAGCCGCCGAGCATGCTGCCGACGACGAAGCCGATCAACAGCACCACCGGGGCGAGCTGGCCCAGCGCGCGTACGTAGTCCCTGAACGCCGGGCGCGCACCCTCGCGCGGCGGCAGCCGCTGCGGGTAGATCATCGCGGTCGCGCCGGTATAGAGCATGAAGCAGAGCGCCAGCAGCAGCCCTGGAACGATCCCGGCCATGAACATCTTGAGGATCGAGACCTGGGCCAGCACCCCGTAGATGATCATAATCGTGCTCGGCGGAATCAAGAAACCGAGGGTGCCGGCGCCGGCCAGGCCGCCCGCGGCGGTACGGGCATCGTAACCGCGGGCGATCAGCTCGCTCGAGGTGATCCGCCCGACCGTCGCGGTGGTCGCCGCCGATGATCCGGAGATCGCCGCGAACAGCGTGCAGCCCAGGATGTTGGTGTGCAGAAGCCGCCCGGGGATGCGATCGACCCAGGGAGCGAGGCCGTCGAACAGCAGCTTGGTCAGCCGGGTACGGAAGAGGATCTCCCCCATCAGGATGAACAGCGGCAGCGCCACGAGCTCAGGCCCGGTGACCGTGTTCCACACCGTCTGCGACAGCAGCCGCTCGACCGGCATCATCGGCCGGAAGACCTCGAGCAGCACCACACCGACCCCGGCAAGGCCCGCCCCCACCCACACCCCCGCCGAGAGCAGCAGCAGGATGCAGCCCAGAAGCGTCAGCAGAATCGCGCTCATGACATCGTCTCCAGCCGGCGTTCATCGAAATTCAGCAGCCTCGGCGCGACGCACAGCACCAGCACGCGCAGCAGCAGCTGGATCTCCCATACCACCAGCCCGAGCAGGATCGCGAGCCGTGGCCAGACCAGCGGGAACTGCTCGGAGGTGCTCGACACCACCCCGTTGGCCCAGCTCTGCCAGGTCATGATCGAGAACGCATGGACCAGCTGGCCGACCACCAGCACCGCGATCAGCGTGGCGACCAGGTCCAGCGCCCGCCGCATCCGGGGACCGGCGTGTTCGAGCAGCAGCATGATGCGGATGTGGCGACCGTTACGCAGGGTCCAGCCGCTGCCGAGGAAGATCACCGCGCCAAGCAGGTAGCCGCTGATCTCCCAGCTGAAGCCCAGGCTGCGGGAGAAAAGGTTGCGGGCGACGATCTCGGCCAGCATCAGCACGAACAGCGAGGCCATCGCCACCGCAGCGAGTGCCGCGGCGGCCTGGCTCAGCCGGTGGCCGCCCCGCACCAACCGTCGAACCAGCGTGTCGAGACCGCTGGGCGCGACGGCGGTGGCAGGCTGCTCGCTCATTGATCACGCGCCTCGAGATAGGCTCCGATCAGCGCATCGGCGTCGCTCCCCGCGCTCTGACGGAAGGCCTGCCACTGCGGCTGCGCCGCTTCGGACAGCGCCGCGGAGAAGGCCTCGTCCGGGGCGCTGACCTCGATGCCCCGCTCGACCAGGAGCGCCGTGGCGCTGTCGTCCTCGTCCTTGGAGGTCTGCTGGTAGACCGGCTGGCGCTCGGCCGCCAGCGACTCGATCGCCGCACGCTGGGTTTCACTGAGTGCGTTCCAGGCGTCCAGGTTGACGCTCAGCACATCGGGCGCCAGCTGCCAATCGAGCTTGTTGAAGTACTTGGCGAAGTCCCAGAAGCTGCCGTCGACGCCCGAGGGGCTCGAGGTGGCGACACCGTCGATCGCCCCGGAGGCGAAGGCGGGAATCACCTCGCCCCACGGCATCTGGATCGGCGAAGCGCCCAGCGCGTTGAAGAAGTCGGTGCCGTTCTTGTCCACCGTGCGCAGCCGCAGCCCGCGAAGATCGTCGACCTTCTCCACCGGACGATTGCTGAATACCCCCTGCCCCGGCCACGGCACGGTATAGAGGAACTTCTGGTTGAACTGGGCGGCGACGCCTTCGTAGTAAGGCCAGGCCATCGACCGCAGCAGCGCGGCGTCCTCGGGGTTGCGGGTGAGATAGGGCACCGACTCGACGCCGAGCAGCGGCGCATCGCCGACCTGCTGGGTGAGCAGCATGTCGGCGCCCTGGATGATCCCGTCGCGCACCGAGGTGAGCAGCTCAGGCCCCCTGAGACCGAGATCTCCCCCGGCATGGACCTCGATCATCACCTCGCCATCGGTGACCTCCTCCACCCGCTCGGCGAAGTCACGCAGGTTCTTGACGTGGAAATTGCTCTCCGGCCACGGGGTGACCACCGTCCAGGTGGTGGCCGCCTGGGCGGTGGTGACGAGACTCGCGCCAAGCAGCGCGCCGCCGATCAGGCGGTTGGCAAAGATCGTTCGCATGAAAACTCCAGGATCGTCGTTATGGTTGTCTACACTGCCCTGCCGGCGGCGCGCACTGGCGCCGACGGCCGTCGTCGAAGCGCTCATTGCGCCAGGACCTCGGCGAGCACCGCGCTCGCATCGAAGAAGTCATCCAGCTCCATCGCTTCGAAAGGGTTGTGGCTGCCGTGCTGGTTGCGCACGAACAGCATCGCGCTCGGCACCCCCTGATGGGAGAAGGTCGCCGCGTCGTGTCCGGCACCGCTCGGCAGCGTCGGCGGCGCAAGCCCGGCTCGTTCGGCCGCCTCGCGCAGCAGTCGGCGCAGCGTCGGATCCATCCGCGCCGCCCTGCTCGAGGTGCGCTCGCCAAGCTCAGCCCTGACGCCGCGCTCGCGCTCGATCCGGGCGAGCATCGCCGCTAGCGCCTGCTCGATCTCGGCAAGCGTCTCCTCCCGCTCGCTGCGCACATCGAGGCAGAAGCCGAGCTCGCCAGGGATCTTGCTGAAGGCATCCACCGTCGGGTCGGTATGCACCTGTCCGCAGGTGATCGTCGCCCGCTCGCCGCGGCGCTCGAGATCGCTCCACAGCGCGTCGAGCTCGCCGACCAGCGCGGCGAAGGCGAACACCGTATCCTGGCGCAGCTCGCGCGGCACCGCGCCGGAGTGGCCATGGGCCCCGAGCAGGCGCGCACGGCGATAGCGAAAGCTGCCGCTGATCCCGCTGACCACCCCGAGCGGCACGCCGAGATGTTCGAGCAGCGGCCCCTGCTCGATGTGCAGCTCGATGAAGCCGTGCAGGCGAGCGGGGTCGAGCCAGGCCTCGCCAGCGGCGACCCGCTCGGGATCGCCACCGCAATCGCGAAGGTGATCGGCCAGCGAGCGGCCGCTATCGGCCCGGGTCAGCCGCAGCGCCTCGGCGTCGAGCATGCCGAAGGCGGCGCGGCTGCCAGGATAGGAGAGCGGGAACCAGGTGCTCTCTTCGGCACGAAAAGCGGCGACCACCACGTCGCGCAGCGGACGCCGGCCTTCGGCGGCCAATTTGGCCAGCGCGCACAGCGGTGCGATCACCCCGGCGGCACCATCGAAATTGCCGCCGTGGGGCACCGAGTCCAAATGAGAGCCGCTGACCCACATCGGCAGCGCGGGGGAGGCACCGGCGAAGCGGCAGTAGAGATTGGCCGCCGCGTCCCGCTCGATCGAGCCGCCGAGCGACTGCGCTGCGCTGGCGATGGTCTCGAAGGCGCGCTGCTCGCCGTCGCCGTAGGCGTCGCGGGTGATGCCCGGCGGATCGCAGCCGATCTCGGCGAGCGCGCCGAACAGTCGCTCAGCGAGGAGCCGCGGGTCGGATGGAGGACTGGCCTGCCACATTGCACTGGCCTCATGCAGCTGGATGATGGAGAACAGAGCGAGAGAAGGAGCCGCGCATTGCACCAACATGGCGCCAAACTGCGATCGGCCTGCACCGCCACAGCCCGCCAACCTCGCCGCAAGGCGCGGTGAAAGCCTGCAGTGCCGGGCATTGCCGCTCCCCTTTACGCACTGCGGTGCAAATACCATACCACTGGTATACCATCGAAATATCCACACCCGCCCGCGTGCGCCGAGCGTCGACGCAGCCCACCTGACCAGGAGCCTTGGCCGACCATGCCCTCCAACGTGCTGATGACCTTCTCGCTTCCCGCCGACTTCATCGCCGAACTCGAAAGCCGCTATCGGCTGCTCGGTCCGCTAGCGCGCATGGAGCCCTCGGCGCTGCCGCCGGGAAGCGACAAGGTGCGGGCGATGATCACCAAAGGGGGGCTGCCGATCGACGCAGCACTGCTCGATGCGCTGCCCGCGCTGGAGCTGATCGTCTGCTACGGCACCGGCTTCGATCGTATCGATCTCGACGCTGCCGCCGAGCGCGGGGTGCGGGTGGCCAATGCGGGCGACGCCAACGCCTCGAGCGTCGCCGAGTACGCGACCGGCCTGATGCTGGCCGGGGTACGGGGTATCGTCGCCGCCCACGACTACGTGCGCGACGGCCGCTGGCAGGGCAATGGGTTCTCCGCGCTGCCGCTCTCCGCTGGACTGGTCGGCCGTCGCTTGGGCATCTACGGGCTGGGCGAGATCGGCCGCCGGGTGGCGAGCCGCGCGCAGGCCATGGAGATGGAGATCGGCTATTACGGTCGCGCACCGCGTCCCGACGTGGCGTATCGCTACCTGCCGAGTCTCGAGGCGCTGGCCGAGTGGTGCGACGTGCTGATGGTCACGGTGCGCGCCGGGGCCTACAACCGCCATGCGGTGAACCGTGAAGTGATGGCTGCGCTGGGCAGCGAAGGCTATCTGGTCAATGTCTCGCGCGGCTACGTGGTCGATGAGACCGCGCTGATCGAGGTACTCGAGCAGGGCATCCTCGGCGGCGCCGCGCTCGATGTGTTCGAGCACGAGCCCGAGGTGCCGGAGGCGCTGAAACGCAGCCCGCGGATGCTGCTCAGCCCGCATATCGCACCGCTCACCCACCAGGCCCAGGGCGCCCAGCGCCAGCGCGCCCTCGACAACCTCGCCGCACTCCATGCCGGCGAACCGCTCAGCTGCCTGGTGCGCTGAACAAAGCGCGAAAGACCGCGGCAGCCTCACCGCCCGGCTGATGCGCCAGCATCAGCAGGCTTGGGCTCGCACTCATTTCTGGCCCGGCGAAACCGGCCTGATCGAGCCTGAGCGTCTCTAGATCTCAAGCCCTACGACGCTTGCCGGCTCTGCCTCGAGCATCTCGCCAAGCAGCGCGCCGAGACGCGCGATGCCCGCGTCGATACGCAGCTCATCGACGGTGACGAAGGCGAGCCGCAGGGTGTTGAGCTCGGCGTGGTTGGCATAGAAAGGCGCGCCGGGCACGAAGGCGACTTCTTCCGCGATCGCACGTTCGAACAGCAGGCTGGCGTCCACTCCCGCCGGGAGCTCGACCCAGATGAACATCCCGCCTTCGGGGCGATTCCAGCGCACGCCCTGCGGCATGTGCCGCGCCAGCGCGTCCAGCATCGCCGCGCAGCGCCGGGCATAGAGCTTGCGCACCTGCGGCAGGTGACGCTCGAGCAGTCCGTCCTTGACCGCCTCGAAGACGATCCGCTGCGTAAGCCCGGCGGTGTGGAGATCGCTCGCCTGCTTGAGCTGGACCAGCTTGTCGATCACCTCGACCGGACCGACCACGTAGCCCAGCCGCATCCCCGGAGAGAGCACCTTGGAGAACGACCCCAGGTACAGGGTGTTGTGCGGTGCCAAAGAGAGCAGGCTGGGAAGATGCGCTCCTTGGTAGTCGAGCTCGCCGTAGGGATCGTCTTCGACCAGGGTCAGCCCGCGCCGCTCGGCCAGCGCCGCAAGCGCCTGCCGGCGCGCCAGCGGCAGCCGACGCCCGGTGGGATTCTGGAAGTTGGGGATCGTATAGAGGCACTTGGCACCGTCGAGCAGCGCCTCGTTCAAGGCCTTCGGCTCGAGCCCCTGGTCGTCGCTCGGCAGCGAGACGAAATCCGGCTCGTAGAGCCGCAACGCCTGCAGCGCGCCAAGATAGGTCGGGGTCTCGACCAGCACCCGGTCGCCCGGGTCGATCAATGCCTTGCCGATCAGGTCGAGCGCCTGCTGGGAGCCGGTAGTCAGCAGCACCTGGCGGGGGTCGATGCGTGCGCCATCGCGCGAAAGTCGCGCGGCGATCCACTCGCGAAGCGGCGCATAGCCCTCGGTGGTCGCATACTGCAGGGCGGATTCGGCGTCGTCACCTTCGAATACCCGGCGGCTCGCCTCGCGCAGCGCCTCGAGCGGGAAGCTCTCGACCGCGGGCAGGCCGCCGGCGAAGGAGATCACCTCGCGACGCTCGGTGACCTTGAGAATCTCTCGAACCGCTGAGCTCACGCTGCCTAGTGCTCGTCGTGCGAATCGCCACTCCATCTTCATTGCTCCTCGATCGGATCGGCGGGGACTCCCTTCGATCGATTCTAAGCAGAGGCCGGCGAGGACCGAAAGGGCAGTGCTCGAAAACTCATGAGTGAACCCATACGCCTTGGCGGCGTCAGAGCATGCAGACGTCCACGCCTTTGCCCCCACCCCACCGCAGGGAGCGCACCGATGATTCGACCGCCTCGCGCCGCAACGTTGGGGCTCGCCATGCTGTTGACCGGGCTTGCGAGCATGGCCCATGCAGAACCGCGGCCGCCCTACCCGTTCACTGCCGAGTATCGGCTCAAGGCCGGCGGCTGGCCCCAGGCGACCGTCGAGCAGCGCTTGGAGCGTCGGAGCGACGGCGAGTGGAGCAGCCTGATGACGGCTTCGGCCAGCATCGCGAGCGGGCGCGAGTATGGGCAGTTCCACCTGGACGAGGATGGCGATCGCCTGGTCGCCGATGACTTCCAAAGCCGCTACCGGCTGTTCGGCTTCGGCAAGGACTATCGTTTCGATCCCGAGCGAAGCAAAGGCCTGCCCGACCGGCAGACCGCGCTGATCGAGATCGGCCGCCGCCTCGACGATCCCCAATGCCAAGGCGAGCGGACGACGCCGTGCCGGGTGGACTATCTCGACCACCGCCAGCGCACCCGCAGCCTCGAGTACCGCGTCGTCGCCACCCCGACCATCGACACCGCGCTTGGCCGCTGGCCTACGGTGCAAGTCGAGGCACGCGACCCACGCCATCCAGATCGGCGTTTCGACTTCTACGTCGATCCCCGCTACCCCGGACTGATGGTCAAGGTCGACTACTACAAGCATGACGCACTCGACAGCCAGCTGTGGCTGACCGCCTTCACCCCCGCCGCGATCGACGCCCCACGCTGAAACCGGACGAGCCCGTGCTAGACTTTGCGGCCAGCCTCCGAGTCGAGCCGACGAGTATCCGTATCGATGTCCTCCAGCCCACCCGCCCGCAAGCATCGCCATGCCGAGATCATTCGCGATCTTGGCGCTCGGATCGTGACTTCCGAGCTTGCGCCGGGCGAGCGCCTGCCACATGAAAGCGAGATGCTCGCCACCTATGGCGTGAGCCGGCCGGTGCTGCGCGAGGCGCTGCGGGTACTGGGCGCCAAGGGGCTGGTGCATGCCAAGCCCAAGGTCGGCTCGGTGGTTCGCCCACGCGCCGAATGGCACCTGCTCGACCCGGACGTGCTCGGCTGGATGGTCGGCGCGGAGCTTTCGACCGGGCTGTTCGAGGATCTGTTCGCGGTGCGCTTGATCATCGAGCCCGCCGCCGCCGCGCTGGCCGCGACGGCGGCCAGCAGCGACGAGCTCGAGGCGATCGAGTCGGCTTTTTCGAAGATGAGCAGGGCCCGCTCGCGACGCGACCGGCTTGCACCGGACCTGGAATTCCACGTCCGTATCGCCCGTGCCACCCACAATGACCTGCTCGCCCACCTGTGCCAGATGCTGTCCAAGGCGCTTGGGGAGTCGATCAAGGTATCGAGCCGCCGGCTCGATCGCGAAAGCCAGTCGCTACCGCGCCATCGCGCGATCCTCGATGCGCTGCGTGCACGTGATCCCGAAGCCGCTCGAGTCGCCTCGTTCGCCCAGGTCGAGGGCGCCCGCGACGATTTCCTCGACGTGCTCGGTGATCGCTGACCCCCTCCCCCTATCTCTTTACCACTGCCTGGATCGACCCGGATGAGTGCTGGTCTGCTTCTGATGCTGCTCCCCTTGCTGCTCGGCTATCTGCTGCCGCCGCGCGGTCCGCGTTTCGAACACGCCGTCGGACGGCTGCTCGAGCTCATCGTCTACTTGATCCTCGCCCTGATGGGCGCGAGCCTCGCCGGACTCGACGACCTCGGTCGCCAGCTCGGGCGCATCGGCCTGCAGGCAGCGACGCTGTTCGTGATCCTCGCCGTCTGCAACCTCGCCGCGCTGTGGCTGCTGGTGGGCAGGCGCGGCGCCAGCGAGCAGGACGCCAGCGCCTTCGTCCCCAGCTCGGGGCTTGCGGCCTCCTTGGGCGGCTCGGTGATACTGCTTCTCGCCGTGGCGGCCGGCACCTTCGCGGGGCTCCTCCTCCCGCCGCTCGCCGAGCATGCGGGCAGCGCTGCCGAAGCCGCGCTCTACCTGCTGCTGGGCCTGATCGGCCACCAACTGCGCCACGCCGACATCTCGCTCAAGCGGGTGCTGCTCAACACGCTCGGCGTGCGGATCGCCATCGCCCTGGTGTTCAGCTCGCTGGTCGCGGGAGCGATCGCCGCGCCGCTGCTCGGGCTGCCGGTGCACCAAGGCATGGCGCTGGCCTCGGGCTTCGGCTGGTACTCGCTCTCAGGCATCCTGATCAGTGACCAGCTCAGCGCGTTCCATGGGGGAATCGCCTTCTTCAACGATCTCGCCCGCGAGCTGCTCGCGGTGCTGCTGCTGCCGCTGCTGATCCGCCATACCCCAGGCACCGCGATCGGCTACTGCGGCGCCACCGCGATGGACGTCACCCTACCGCTGATTCGACGCGCCGGCGGACTCTCCTGCGTGCCGGTCGCGCTGGTCAGCGGCTTTTTGCTCTCGGCGCTGGCGCCACCGCTGATGCTGACGCTGCTGGCGTTCACAGGCTGAGCGATGTCTTGCACATTGATTGTGCTACTTCGGTCGCCGGCATCCCCTAGACTGTGCCAACCGCAACCCGGTTCGCCGTGCTTCCACCGTCAACGATGGCCGCCATGCTGAGTCGCCTGAGCATCAAGCTGTTCTTCACCATCCTGCTGGTCAACCTGCTGATCAGCGGGGTGATCTACTTTTCGGTCGCACGCAGCATCGACCAAGGGTTCCTCGAGTACATCAAGCGCGGCCAGCAGCATCAGGTCGAGGCCTTGGTGGAGGTGCTCGGCGAGCGCTGGTCGGTCGACCGCAGCTGGTCGTGGCTGCGCGGCCGAGGCGCCTGGGAGCAGACCCTGCGCGACTCGATGGGCACGCGCCCGGGTGATCCGTTGGATATGCCGCCGGAGCCACCGGACAATGCGCCGCCCTTCATCCCGCCGCTTTCCGATCCGCGCCAGTTCGTGCTCTACGACGCGGACGGCCGCCGTCTCGAGGGCCGGCGACCGCCCAACGAGGCGTTCGAACGCGTGCCTATCGTGGTCGCCGGCGAGACCGTCGGTGCGCTCGGCTACCCAACCGCCGAGCACGTCTCGACCACCCTCGACCGGATCTTCCTGCGTAACCAGCTGCGCAACCTGGCGGTGATCCTGCTCGCACTGCTGCCCGCCTCACTGGTGCTCGCCGCGGGGATCGCGCTATGGCTCGGCAGGCGCGCGCGTTTGATGGCGCTGGCCGCGCAGTCGCTGACCCTCGGCGATTATCGGGTCAGGCTGCCGACCCAGGGCCAGGACGAGCTGTCGCGGCTGTCCAGCGACATCAATACGCTCGCCCGCACCCTCGAGCAGAATCGCGCGGCTCGGCGCCGCTGGGGTGCCGACATCGCCCACGAACTGCGTACGCCGCTGGCGATCCTGCGCGGCGAGCTGGAGGCGATGCAGGACGGGGTCAGGCCGATGAACGTCGACAATCTGCGCTCGCTGAGCCAGGAGGTCGAGCTGCTCAGCCGGCTGGTCAACGACCTGCGCCTGCTCGCCCAGACCGACACCCACAGCCTGGACGCGCCGCTGGAGCGGCTCGACCTCGGCGAGCTGCTCTCGACCCAGCTCGAGGAGCGCCGCCATGCCTTGGAGAACGCGGGCTTCGAACTCGAGACCCGGATCGAACAGCGTATCCACATCCAAGGGGCACCCTATCGGCTGCGCCAGCTGTGGCGTAATCTGCTGGACAATTCCCAGGCCTACACCGACACGCCCGGGCGCATTCGGGTCACGCTCCAGGCGACGCGCACCCACGCGGTGGTGAATTGGGAGGACTCGGCACCCGGCGTGCCGGTCGATGCCCTCGACCGCTTGACCGAACGGCTCTTCCGCCTGGATGCCTCGCGCAACCGCCAGCGCGGTGGCAGTGGCCTGGGGCTTTCGATCGCACAGGCACTGGTCGAGCTCCATGGCGGTACGATGCGGGCCTCCGCCGCGCCATTGGGTGGCCTGCGCTGGACCGTCCACCTGCCGCTGGTCGAGTGAATGCATGTTTCGTCAAGATTACCAACGCGCGGGCGTCAGCGCGGATCGCACGAGAGGTGAACGAGGTGAGTGACATCCTGATCGTCGAGGACGAGCCGAAGATTGCCGAACTGGTCTCCGACTACCTGAAGAGCGCGGGCTACACCGCCACCCACATCGCCCACGGCGACGAAGTGCTGCCGTGGCTCGAGCATCATGCGCCGAAGCTCGTGCTGCTCGACGTGATGCTGCCAGGACGAGATGGGCTGACCCTGTGTCGAGAGATACGCCACCGCTCGCCCCAGATCGGCATCATCATGCTCACCGCCCGGGTGGAGGAGATCGACCGCTTGCTAGGCCTCGAGATCGGCGCCGACGACTACATCTGCAAACCGTTCAGTCCGCGCGAGGTACTGGCGCGCTGCAAGGCGCTGCTGCGTCGAATGGAGAGCAGCGAAGAGCAGGGTCCCGAGGTAGCGGCCAAACAGGGGCTGGTGCTCGACCCGCAGGGCTGGCGCGCGCTCGCCGACGGGCAGGATCTCGGGCTCACCGCGATCGAGTTCCAGCTGCTCAGCGTGATGATGCAGAACCCGGGGCGGATCTACTCCCGCGAGCAGTTGATGGAGCAGATGTATCGCGACCACAGGATCGTCTCCGAGCGCACCGTCGACAGCCACGTGAAGAAGCTGCGCAAGAAGATCGCGGACGCTTGGCCTACCAGGGAGATCATCCACTCGGTCTACGGCGTCGGCTACAAGTACAGCCCCGAACCACGTTGAGCCGAATGCACCAGTATCGTCCGGTGGTGACCAATTGCTGCACCATTGATGGGGATTCTTCCACGCTGACTGCATACTGGTTGCATCACTCCCTCGGATACTGGCACCAACGCCATGAGGCGTCAGTACCGAGGAGTATCAGCATGAAGAAGACCCTACTTGCCCTGGCGGTCGCCGCAGCGACCCTTTCCTCCTTCGCTCAAGCCCAGTCGCCTACCGATGATCAGATGTCGCGAGGCAACCCGCTCAAGCAGGCGGTGGTGGCGAGCTGGCATCTCGATGCCGATCAGACTAGCGCCCTGTCTAGCGCCGATGCGGAATTTCGCGCTCAGCGCCAACAGCTGCGCGATCAGCGCGACGAAGCGGCTTCACCGCAAGCGCACCGGCAAGCGATGGACGAACTGCTCGAACAGCAGCGCACGCGCCTCGCACAGATTTTGGATGCCGAACAGCAGCGCGCCTATCTGATGCTCGAGCGGCCGATGCCCGGGCAGCACGGGCCGGAGCGCCCGCGCCTCGATCCTGAACGCCTGACGCAGGATTTCGAGCAGCGTTTCACCCCGCTGATGGAAAGCTGGAATCTCGACCCGGCGAGCCGCGAACAGGTAGTGAGCGCGCAGCGCACCTTCATCGAAGGGCTTAAGGCCCAGCATCCGCAGCGCGCAGACAAGCCCGGCCCGCGTGAGCAGGGCGAGGACAAGGGTGATCGTCGCGAAGCGCGCAAGGCCGCGTTCGAGCAGCTCTTGGCCCAGCGCCACGAAGCCTTGGCCGAGGTGCTGGACGCCGACCAGCTCGCCGCCTTCGAGGCGCTGACCCAGCCGCCGCGCCCGATGCATCACGGCGAAGCCGGGCCAGCCCCGGCGGAGCTCCCGCCCAGTCAGGGCTGATCCGACCCCAACCCCGCAAAAAGGCGCGCCCCAGGGCGCGCCAGATTAATGACAAACCCCTTTTGACCTAGCGACGCTCTCGATCCTGGCGAGTCGAGAACCGTTTGGGCCCTAACCCACCTCTTGCTCGCTTAGATGCGAGGGGCGGACCCCTCGCGCTCCCCCTGACAGGGGACGCGCCGCCACGAGATCGCGAAACCCTGGCCGATCAATCGCTTGCCCTCGGGTCGGCGCGCATGGACATCCCTGTCCGGGCGCGCCTTTTGCGACATCCATGTCGCAAACCCCGGGGCAATCGATTGCCGGCCAGCGCGCTCTCGGAGGCGGCTGGAAGCCATCGTGACATCTTGGAATACTTTGTCAGCAGTCTGAGGCGCGCCCCAGGGCGCGCCTTTTTTCTCCCCGATTTTTTCCCCGACTCCCCAATCAAGCCACCCTGCCACCGCCGTGCGAACGCTGGTGCAGCTGCTCATCGACGAAACTCGCTTCACTCACTGCACGATAGTTTCCACCGCGCCCCTGGGAGAGGCATTTGACCAGCACCAGTCGCTCGCCAAGCGCGAAGCGGGTCGGCGGCTTGGCACTCACTCGCAGGGTCTTACCGTCGGTGCCATCGAGCGGTCGCGCTTCATACTCGTCCGGGCCGACCTGACCGATCACCTCCACCCGCGATCCGAGACGGCACCGCGTGGCGCCCAGCCTGGTCGCGAGCGGGCGCAACATGCCTACCAGCGGGCGGGCGAGCTGGATCGCGATGGTGGTCACCAGCCAGATCTCGACGATGCCGACGAGAATCCCCATCATGCCAAGATCGAACCAGCGCATCACCAACGCCTGGATCAGGAAGCTGATCACCGTCGCCAGGATGCAGACCAGGCTCAGCGACAGGCTGACCGGCACGCCGCCAAGGCCCAGCGAACGAAATACGCATGCCAGGTGGCGCTCTTTCAGACTGATGGGATCGAACAGCTCGGCTTTCACCAGACGAGTCGCCACCAGCGCCCAATAAAGCAGCGAAATGGCCGAGAGAGCGGCGAACAGGAACACGGGAAAGGTCATCAGGGTATCGATGAAAGCGTCCATCATCCACCTCCTCAGTCGACTGGCGAACGATCAGGGCGAGTAACGCGCAGTGAGCACCTCGTTCACCTGGGCAGCTCGTCGACCACGACCTATGATGGTTGGGCCACGAGCCTGCTTCGTGCCCTCCGCACTACCAGTATAGGAAACCTTAATGTCGATTGGTGTGGTACTTTCGCAGGGTTCAGCTGAGGCGAAACAATTCGTTCCATAAGTGGAATCGAGGTTGAACAGGTAATTACAATCAAGTATTTTTATTGATTGAACGATCAATAAAACACACCCACGTCGCTGGAACGACCGCGCACACCCGCCATGACGGGTGTGCGGGCTCCGAGCGCCGATACAGGGTGTCTTCCAGCAACCGATCGGATACACCCTATGCTTGATAGCCAAGATAACCAGGTCGCTAAACGAGACCGGCTCAATCCTGTCGTGTTCTTCAGTTCATCGACGTTGATCATCGCCCTGGCCATCTGGTCGATCATCGCCCCCACCTCCGCAAACCATACGATCGACCTGCTGCTCGGCTGGATCTCAGAAGGATTCGGCTGGTACTACTTCCTCGCGGCCACGCTCTACATCGTCTTCGTCGTCGTGGTCGCCTGCTCCCGCTTCGGTAACATCAAGCTGGGGCCAGAGCAGTCGAAACCGGAGTTCAGCCTGTTCACCTGGGCGGCGATGCTGTTCGCCGCCGGGATCGGCATCGACCTGATGTTCTTCGCCGTGGCAGAGCCGGTCACCCAGTTCCTCGCCCCGCCAGAGGGCCAGGGAGGCACCAACGAGGCCGCGCGCCAGGCCGTGGTATGGACGATGTTCCACTACGGCGTCACTGGCTGGGCAATGTACGCCCTGATGGGCATGACGCTCGCCTACTTCAGCTTTCGCTACAACCTGCCGCTGACCATCCGCTCCGCGCTCTACCCGCTGATCGGCAAACGCATCCACGGCCCGATCGGCCATACCGTGGACACCGCCGCAGTGCTCGGCACCATCTTCGGCATCGCCACTTCGCTCGGCATCGGCGTGGTCCAGCTCAACTACGGGCTCAACTTCCTCTTCGGCGTTCCCGAGGGGCTCTCCGCCCAGGCCGCGCTCATCCTGCTCTCGGTGATCATGGCGACGATCTCGGTGGTCTCTGGGGTCGACAAGGGCATTCGCCGGCTTTCCGAGCTCAATGTGCTGCTCGCGATCCTGCTGATCCTGTTCGTGCTCTTCGCCGGCGACACCATCTTCCTGCTCAACGCCTTGGTGCTGAACGTCGGCGACTACCTCGACGGCTTCCTCGGCATGACGCTGAACACCTTCGCCTTCGACCGCCCCGTCGAATGGCTGAACTCCTGGACCCTGTTCTTCTGGGCCTGGTGGATCGCCTGGGCGCCGTTCGTCGGCCTCTTTCTCGCGCGCATCTCGCGCGGGCGCACCATTCGCCAGTTCGTCGCCGGCACGCTGATCATTCCGTTCATCTTCACCCTGATCTGGCTTTCGGTATTCGGCAACAGCGCGCTGGATATCGTGCTCAATGGCAACGACGCCTTCGGCGAAGTAGCGATGAACCATCCCGAGCGGGCGTTCTACTCTCTGCTCGCCGAGTACCCCTGGGTCTCCTTCAGCGCCTCGCTCGCCACCGTCACCGGGCTTCTGTTCTACGTCACCTCGGCGGACTCGGGTTCGCTGGTGCTGGGCAATTTCACCTCCTACCTCAAAGACGCCAACAGCGATGCGCCCAACTGGCTGAGGATCTTCTGGTCGGTGGCGATCGGCCTGCTGACGCTGGCGATGCTGTCGGTCGGCGGCGTACCGACACTGCAGAGCGCCACGATCATCATGGGCCTGCCCTTCTCGTTCGTGATCTTCTTCATCATGATCGGGCTGTACAAGTCGCTCAAGATCGAAGCGTTCCGCCAGGATAGCCACAAGGGCAGCCTCGCAGGCCTGCTCTCCGGGCGCCTCAATGACGAACGCGGGCATAGCCGCAGCTGGCGCCAGCGACTGTCGCGCTCGATGACCTACCCTGGCCGCCGCCAGACCCTGCGCGCGATCGATGAGATCTATCGCCCGGCGATGAAGGAAGTAGCGGGCGAGCTCGAGCGCCAGGGCGCCACGGTCCATCTCACCGAGGGTGTGATCGAGGAGAGCGGCATGCCGCACCTGGACCTTCACGTCTCGATGGGCGACGAGCAGGACTTCAACTACCAGCTGTGGCCGCGCCGCTACGCTTCGCCATCGTTCGCGGTACGCAGCCAGCGCGTCGACGCGAACTACTACCGGCTCGAGGTCTACCTGCTGGAGGGCACTCAGGGCTACGACCTGATGGGCTACACCCGCGAGCAGGTGATCAACGACATCCTCGACCAGTACGAGCGCCACCTGCACTTCCTGCACCTCAACCGCGAGGCACCAGGCGCCGGTCCGCAAGTACCGGACGAGCAGCTCGGCCACGAGGGCTGAGCATTCTCCACTCGGAAACCAACGCGCCCCCGCGACTCATGTCGCAGGGGCGCGTTCTTGCGAGGGGGTCAGTGCGAAGCGCTGGGCACCGCCGCGCCGGTGGGCGCGGTCGCGGTGGTCTCCACTGCGTCGGGGCGGCGTTTGATCAGCGCGTAGAGAATACCGGTGAACAGCGAGCCGGCCAGGATCGCCACCAGATAGAGCAGCGCATGGTTGACCGCGCCGGGGATCAACAGCACGAACAGCCCGCCGTGGGGCGCCATCAGGGTGATCCCGAAGAGCATCGACAGCCCACCGGTGATCGCGCCGCCGATGATCGACAGCGGCAGCACCCGCAGCGGGTCCTTGGCGGCGAAGGGGATCGCCCCTTCACTGACGAAGCACAGGCCCAGCACCAGCGACGCCTTGCCCGCCTCGCGCTCGGCGGCGGCGAACTTGGTCCTGGCGATCAGCGTCGCGATCCCCATCGCGATCGGCGGCACCATGCCGGCGGCCATGATCGCGGCCATTGGCGCATAGGTCTGGGTGGACAGCAGCCCGACGCCGAAAGTATAGGAGGCCTTGTTGACCGGACCGCCGAGATCGACGCACATCATCGCGCCGAGCAGCAGCCCGAGCAGCACGGCATTGGTCGAGCCCATGGAGTTCAGGAACGCGGTCAGCGCATCGAGCAGCGCCGCGACCGGGGTACCGATCACGTAGATCATCGCAAGGCCGGTGACCAAGCTCGCCAGCAGCGGCACGATCAGGATCGGCTTCAGCGACTCGAGGCTTGAGGGCAGCTTGACCCAGCGCACCAAGGCCAGGGCGCAGTAGCCGGCGAGAAACCCCGCGACGATACCGCCGATGAAGCCAGCGCCCAGGGAGCTTGCGAGCATGCCGCCGATCATGCCGGGGGCGATACCCGGCCGGTCGGCGATCGAATAAGCGATGTAGCCCGCCAGTACCGGCACCATCAAGGCGAATGCGGTCCCGCCGCCGATCTGCATCAGCGCCGCCGCGAGCGTCCCTTCCTGCTCGAAGGCGGTGATCCCGAACACGAACGAGAGCGCGATGCACAGTCCGCCCGCGACCACCATCGGCAGCATGAACGAGACCCCGGTGAGCAGGTGCTTGTAGACCCCACGCTCCTTGACGCCCTTCTTCTGCCCCGTGCTCCTGGACGCACCGCCCGTGGCGGAGGCGGACTCCACCGCCCCCTCGGCGAGCGCAGCCTCGAGCGTCTGGCGTGGCTTCTTCAGCGCGGCTCCGGTGGAGGTACGGTAGATCCGCTTGCCGGCGAAGCGTGCGCTATCGACATCGATATCGCAGGCCAGCACCACCACATCGGCGGCTTCGATCTCATCCGCCTCCAGCTTGTTCTGCGCGCCCACCGATCCCTGGGTCTCGACCTTGATCGAAAGCCCCATCGCACGCCCCGCCTCCGCCAGCGCCTCGGCGGCCATGAAGGTATGTGCGACACCGGTCGGACAGGCGGTGACCGCGACCACGCTGCGCGCGCCACTCGATCCGCCGCTCTCGACCGGCGCCGCGGTCTCGCGCTCACCATCGTCATGCCAGATATCGGCGGCGAACTCGGCGCGATCGAGGAAGCGATCGGGGTTGGGCAGCGCCGCCTCGAGCGCATCGCGGTAGAGCCGCTTGCCTTCGAAGCGGGAGAGATCGACCGTCCGGCTGGCGGCGACCAGGACCAGATCGGCCGCCGCGATCGCATCCGCCGAAAGGCGCAGGCCCCCGCCGAGTTCGCCCTGCAGTTCCACCTCTACCTCCCAGCCGCGCCGCAGTGCCGCGCGCTCGAGCCGTCGAGCGGCAAGGTAGCTGGTCGCCATGCCGCTGGGGCAGGCGGTCAGAATGATTGCTTTCACTTCCATCACTCCCTCTGCGAAGACTCACCGTCGCGCGGCGCGCGAGCAGTGGTCGTACGCTCCGGGCACGGCGACGGGTCGAGACGCTCGACCCGTGTAGCCGCAACCAGCGCGGAAAAATCATCACAAGATGGATCACCGACGCCGACGTGACGCACGCATTCAGCGGCGAGCGCGGTGGCGAAAGCGAGCGAGCGCTCGGCGTCGAAGCCGGCGAGGCGTGCGTGGAGCAGCCCACCGAGCAGGGTATCGCCGGCGCACACGGTGCTTTTCACCTCGACCGACGGCGGGTAGGCCGCGAGCAGCCCCTGCTCACGGGAGCGCCACAGCACGCCCTTGGCGCCGAGCGACACCACCGCCTCGTCGACACCGCAGTCGAGCAGCTGCTCGCAGGCATCGACCAGCGCGGGGCGGTCGTCGGGGTCCAGCGACACGCCCAGCCATTCGGCCAGTTCGTCCTCGTTGGGCTTGACCATCGTCGGCCGCCCTTCCATGCCGGCGCCCAAGGCCGCGCCGCTGGTGTCGAGCCACACCGGTACGCCATGGGCCACCACCAGCGCCACCAGCCGGGTGAAACGCTCGAGTGCGAAGCCGGGCGGCAGACTGCCTGCGATCACACAGGCATCGATCCGATGCAGCCGGTGCGAAAGCTGGATCTCGAAGTCGTCGAGCTGCGCATCAATGACCGCAATCCCCGGCCCATTGATGTCGCTGACCCGCCCATCGCGCTCGCTGAGCTTGACGTTGACCCGGGTCGAACCAGGCACGCGCAGGCAGGCATCTTCGACTCCCCAGTCTTTGAAGGCAGCGATGAAGGGAGCATCGTTGTCGGCGCCGAGCAGACCGCCGGCACAGACGCGGTGGCCGAGCGCGGCCAGCAGCCGAGCGACGTTGTGGCCCTTGCCGGCCGCGTCCAGACGGCTGTGTTCGGCGCGGTTGACCGCGCCGGGGTGAAGCTCGCCGAGCTCGATGCTCAGGTCGAGCGCAGGGTTCAGGGTCAGGCAGAGCACATCGGCCATCAGCTGCGCTCCACCAGGTCACGCACGGCGCCGGCATCGCCCAGCGCCAGCGCCTGCTCGGCCAGCGCGCGGGCGGCGCCGAGCTCGAGCTCGCGCACCCGGGCCTTGACCATCGGCACCTGGCGCACCGACACCGAAAGCTCATCGACGCCGAGCCCGACCAGCACCGGCACCGCCTGCGGGTCGGCGGCGAGTTCACCGCATACGCCGACCCAACGTCCGCGCGCGTGGGCGGCGGCGACGGTGGTACGGATCAGCCGCAGCACCGCCGGGTGCAGCCCGTCGGCCTGAGCCGACAGCAGCGAATGGCCACGATCGATCGCCAGGGTGTACTGGGTCAGGTCATTGGTGCCGATCGAGAAGAAATCGACCTCTTCGGCCAGGGTCTCGGCGAGCAGCGCGCACGAGGGCACCTCGACCATCACCCCGAGCTGGAGATCGAGGATCGGGTCGCCGAGCTCGGCGATCACGCGATCGACGATCGCGCGCGCGGCGCGGAATTCGAGTACGTCCTTGACCATCGGCAGCATGATCCGCAGCGGCCGCCCTTGGGAGGCGACCAGCAGCGCGCGAATCTGGGTCTCGAGCACCTCTGGGCGCGTCAGCGCCAGGCGGATCCCGCGCAGGCCGAGGAACGGGTTCTCCTCATGGGGCAGCGGCCAATAGGAGAGCGGCTTGTCGCCGCCGACGTCCAGGGTCCGCGCGACCAGCGCGCGTTCGGGCCCGAGCGCGTCGAAGGCGCGGCGGTACTCGCCGATCTGGGTGTCGAGATCGGGCGCCTCGGAGTGGGCCATGAAGACGAACTCGGTGCGCAGCAGGCCGACCGCCTCCGCGCCATGTTCGACCGCATCCTGGGCGTGGGCGGTGCTGCCCAGGTTGGCGGCGACCTCGACACGATGCCCATCGCGGGTGAGCGCGGGCTCGAAGCGCACGTCGAAGGCCTTGCGGCGACGCAGTTCCTGCTCCTTGAGCGCGAGCAGGGTGCGAGTACGGCGCTCAGTGCAGGGCCCCACCACCCAGCGCCCACGGTCACCATCGACGATCAGCTCGCTACCCTGGGGAATCGCCAGCACCTGCTCGCCGGCGCCGACCACCGCAGGGATTCCCAGAGCGCGGGCCAGGATCGCACTGTGCGAGGTCGCCCCGCCCTTGGCGGTGAGCAGCCCCTTGACCCTGGAGGTATCGAGCCGGGCGACGTCGGAAGGCCCGGCATCGTCCATCACCAACACGTAGGGGTCATCGGGCGCCGGCGGCAGGCTGACCCCGCAGAGCGAGGCCAGCACCCGCCGGCCGACATCGCGCAGGTCCATCGCGCGCTCGGCGAGCAGCCGGTCGGCGAGCTGCTCCTGGGCGCGGGCCGAGGCGTCGATCGCCTTCCACCAGCCCGCCTCGGCGCTGGCACCCTCGGTGATCGACTCGACCGCGGCGCGCTCGAGCTCTTCGTCGAAGAGAATCTCCTCGTGCATCGACAGGATCTCGCTGACCTCGCCGCCGTCCGGCGCGCGCAGGATCAGCTCGCGCAGCTGCTCGCCGGAGGTGGTGATCGCCTCGCGCAGCCGCTGCTGCTCGCCCTCGACGCTGCTCTGATCATCGAAACGCTCCGGATAGCGAAACTCAGGCGGCCGGACCACGAAGGCCTCGGCCACCGCCAGTCCGGGTGAGGCACTCACCGCGGCATGAGGCACATCGGTCTCGGGCGGCGGCACCACCCGCCTCGCATGGGTGTGGTTGCGCGACGGCCTCGCCTCGGTGGTGTCGGCCAACGGCGCGACCACCTCGCCAAGCCCGCCGCGCACCGCTTCGACCATCGCTTCGACCGCCGCCTTCGCACCCTCGCCCTCGGCGGAGAAGATCAGCATCTGTCCACGCCGCGCTCCGAGGTTGATCACCTTGGTGAGACTGCTCGCCGGCACCGCCGGCGCACCGCCGTCGGAGAGCCGCACCGATACCGGCACCGGCTGCTGGCGAGCGACCTGGACCAGCTGCTTGGCCGGGCGCGCATGCAGGCCATGGTCGTTGCGTACCCGCACCTTGCCGATTTCGGCGGCGCTGCTCTGCCCGGCAAGGCGAGCCAGGATCTGTTCGGCACCGACGCGCGCCAGCGCCTCGCCATTGCCCTCCTCGAGCAGCGTGATCAGCCGCTCCATCAGCGGCACGTGCTCACGCTCACGCTCGGCGAGGCAGAACACCCCGATGCAATCCTCGACCGCGGCAGCCGCGCTGGCAAAGCCCAGCGCCGGCGTGAGCACGCCGCGCTTGCCGCGGATCAGCCAGAGTTTCTGGCCCAGCGAAACCGGCGGCTCGACCAGCGCGGCGGTGATGAACTCCGCGCTGACGCAGCCCGCGGCGTAGAGCCTGCCCGCGGCCGCAGCGGCGAGCTCGAGCCTGGAGGCAGCCGGTACACCGGTGACGATAGTAGACGAATCGAGGCGCGCCTCGGACTGCTCGCGACCGAGCAGCTCGACCAGTTCGTCGGCGTCGACGGCAGCGGCGAGCCGCTCTCCGATACCATCGCGATCCAGCACATGGGTCAGGGCGCGCAGGATCTCGAGATGCTCATCGGAACGAGCGGCGATCGCGATCAGCAGGAACACCCGCTCGCCATCGTGCCATTCGACACCGGCGGGAAACTGCAGCACCCGGACCCCGGTCTCGCGCACATGCTCGCGGCTCTGTGGGGTACCATGGGGAATCGCGATGCCGGCGCCAAGATAGGTCGAGCCCTGGGCTTCACGGTCGAACAATGCCTCGGCATAGCCAGACTCGACCAGCCCGTCATCGACCAGCGCGGTGCCGGCCTGGCGGAGTGCGTCGCGCCAATCGGGGGCTACGCGCGCGAGTTTCACTGCGTTGGAGGAAAGAGTGAGCATATGTCCGTCCAATGGGAGAGCCCGAGGGATCACGGGCAGCGAAGAGACCATGGGGAGAGCGACAGGTCCATGCGCCGAACGATGAATAGCTGAATCGGTTCATCTTGAAGTTCAATGCTCAGGCCTAAGCGCATGATTAGCAACTGGCGCGGAGGCCGACATTGGTCGAATCCGCGCCCTCCCATGGTCGCCACCGCCCACTCCACGATCGGAAACCGCTCGATGAAACCGCTCACCCTGATCGAGATCGCACGCCTGGCCGGCGTATCGCGCACCACCGCAAGCTATGTGATCAATGGCAAGGCCAAGACCCATCGGATCAGCGAGGCGACGGTGGAAAAGGTCATGGCCGTGGTCGATGCCCATGGCTATCGCATCGATATCCAGGCAGCCGCGCTGCGCCGGGGGGTGACCCGCACCCTCGGATTCGTGGTGCCCGACCTCGCCAACGCAAGCTATGCAAGGCTCGCCAAGCAGCTGGAGCTCGGCGCGCGCCGGGCCGGCTACCAGCTCTTGATCGGCGGCACCAACGACGAGCCGGACACCGAGCGCGAGCTGGCGCTGAGCCTGCGGGCACGTCGCTGCGACGCGCTGATCACCGCCTCCTGCCTGAGCGAAGACGACGGATTCTACGCCGAGCTGATGGCGGAGGGGATGCCGGTGATCGGCGTGGACCGTCCGCTCGATCCCGAGCGTTTCGCCTGCGTGGTCGGCGACGACTGCGAAGGCGCCCGCACGCTGACCCTGAGAACGGTGGATGAAGCGGTGGACAAGGTGGTGTGGCTCGACGCGGTGGCGCAGATTTCGATCAGCCGTGCCAGGCGCCGCGGCTTCGACACCGCGATGGAGAGTCTCGATGCCAGCGTAGTGCGGATTTCAGCGACCCATTACGACTGCGCCAGTGGCAGCGCGGCGATCACCGAGCTGCTCGAACGCGACGGGCTGCCGGACGCCCTGATCACCGCCTCCTACACCCTGCTCGAAGGCGCGCTGGAGGCGCTCACCACGCGCTATGGCAGTCTCTTCGACCCGCGCCTGAGCGCACTGCGCCTCGCCACCTTCGGCGACGACCGGCTGCTCGATTTCCTGCCCCAGCGCGTCGAATCGCTGCGCCAGCGCTACGACCAGATCGCCGCCCTGACGCTCGAACATGCACTGGGTGCGCTCGATGGGCGCTATCGCCCGGGGCACTGGGTGGTGCCGCGCAGCCACCGCAGCCACCATCACCGCTGAGCGACGAGTCGCTCAGCGTTCGTAGATCGCATACCGCCAATGGCGACTACCCGGGCGGCGAGGACCACGCCATCCTTGCTTGAGCAGCGAACGGGCGACCAGCACGTTGAACATCGCATGACCGACGAACAGCACCGAGTCGTGCCGCTCGCTGAGCTGCGCCAGGGTGTTAGCCCCATGCCGGGCACGACGCCGCGCCTCACCGAGCGACTCCGCGTTGCCGCGATAGCCGAACAGCCACAGCACCCGGAACAGCGCGAGCCAGGCGGCGGGAGGCAGCGCGGGTGTCGGCCAACGTCCAGGCCCATGGGGAAACTCGATCTCGCGCAGGGCGGGATCGGAAAGCACCAGCGCCTCGCAGCGCTTGAGCCGCTGCACCGACTCCATCGCGCGCGGCAAATCGCTGCAGACCACCGCGACGCAGTCGTCGGCGACGGCCTGGGCTTCGCTGCAGTGGCTGTGGCGCTTGAGCCCCGCGCGATGGTAGCGCGCCACCCATTGGCGCAGCTCAGCGGCGGGAATCCGCTGGTCGAAACGAGCATCCGGCTCGCCATGGCGCATCAGTACGATGCGCCGGGGACCACGCTGCGAATAGCTGTCGGCCTGGGGAGGCCGGGAATCCAGAACGGCATCGAGCTCGCTATCGATGTTGTGAAGCAGTGAGTTCATCCACGTCGTGCTCCGCGGCGATGGAAGTAAACGAGGGGCGCCATCGTTGCCCAGAGAGTATGAAACCGTTTGTAACAAATAGTTCGGCCCGGAAGGAATGAATTTTTCCTTTTTCCAGGTTGGCTCCGCCAACCGCAGATTAATGACAAACCCCTTTTGACCCAGCGACGCTCTCAATCCTAGCGAGTCGAGAACCGTTTGGGCCCTAACGCGCCTCTTGCTCGCTTAGATGCGAGGGGCGGACCCCTCGCGCTCCCCCTTTTGGGGGACGCGCCGCCACAAGAGCGCGAAACCCTGGCCGATCAATCGCTTGCCCTCGGGTCGGCGCGCATGGACGTCCCTGTCCGGGCGCGCCTTTTGCGACATCCATGTCGCAAACCCCGGTGCAATCGATTGCCGTCCAGCGCGCTCTCGGAGGCGGCTGGAAGCCATCGTGGCATCTTCAATTATTCTGTCAGCAGTCTGAGATTGGCCCCGCCAACCGTGTAACGTTTCACGCGGTGTCATATACCCTCGAAAGCTCGGGCGCGAAGCCCAGTGGGATCATCGACAACCAAGCCATAACACAGGGAATCGCAGCATGACTCGATCATTTCCGTCTCGTCCAGCCGCCCGCCGGATGCTAGCGCTGGTGACCTGCACGCTGATTGCGCTGCCCGGCCTCGGTGCCACCATCTCCGTCCAGGCGGCGACCACGCTGGATGCGGGTGCCGTGGCCGCGCCGGATCGCTATGGCGCCCAAACCGCCGCCGCGGTACTGCGAGCAGGCGGCAATGCGGTGGACGCCGCGATCGCGACCGCTTTCACCCTCGCGGTAAGCTATCCCGAGGCCGGTAACATCGGCGGCGGTGGCTTCATGACCGTCTACTTCGAAGGCGAGCCCTATTTCCTCGACTACCGCGAGATCGCGCCCTCCTCCGCCAGCCGCGACATGTACCTGGACCAGGACGGCGAGGTGATCGAGAACAAGAGCCTGATCGGCTATCACGCCTCCGGGGTGCCGGGAACGGTAATGGGCATGTGGGAAGCGCACCAGCGCTTCGGCAGCCTGCCCTGGGCCGAGCTGGTGCGGCCCGCCATCGCGCTCGCTCGCGATGGCATCGAGCCGGCGGAGCGCGCCAACCAGTACAGCGAGGACGAGACCGAGAAGTTCCGCGGCCGGACCAACTTCCATGACTACTTCTCGGGCCTCGACGAAGAAGGCCCCTTCCGCCAACCGGAGCTGGCCGCGACGCTCGAGCGGATCGCGACCCAGGGGGCGGATGACTTCTACCGTGGCGAGACCGCCCAGCTGATCGTCGCCGAGATGGCGCGTGGCGGTGGCAACATCGGCCTCGACGATCTTGCCGGCTATCGCGCCCACTGGCGCGAGCCGATCGCGCTCGAGTGGCGCGGCGCCACCGTCTACGCCCCGACCCCGCCGAGCTCGGGCGGCATCGGCCTCGCCCAGCTGTTGACGATGAAAGAGCGCCTGGGCGGCCTGTTCCAGGGGGTCGCGCTCAATTCCGCCCAGTACGTCCACTTGATCAGCGAGATCGAAAAGCGCGTGTTCGCCGATCGAGCCGACTACCTGGGTGACCCCGACTTCTCCGCGGTGCCCACCGCGCAGCTGGTCGACCGTGACTACCTCGACCGCCGCGCCGGGGAAGTGAGGCCGAGGACGATCTCACCCACCGAGGAAGTGCAGCCCGGCCTCGAGCACTTCCAGACCACCCACTACTCGATCGTCGATCGCTTCGGCAACGCGGCCTCGAATACCTACACGCTCAACTTCAGCTTCGGCAGCGGCGTGGTGGTCACCGGCGCCGGCTTCCTGCTCAATAACGAAATGGACGACTTCAGCGCCCGTGCCGGCGTCCCCAACGCCTTCGGCGTGGTCGGCGGAGACGCCAATGCCATCGCTCCCGGCAAGCGGATGCTCTCTTCGATGACCCCGACCATCGTCACCCGCGACGGCCAGGTCGAACTGGTGATCGGCACTCCAGGCGGCTCGCGGATCTTCACCTCGATCTTCCAGGCGATGAACAACCTCTATGACTATGACCTGCCGCTCGACCAGGCGCTCGCCGCGCCGCGATTCCACCACCAGCTGTTGCCGAAGGACCTGATCTATACCGACCCCGCCGCACCGCTCGACGCCGACACCGTCGCCGAGCTCGAGCGACGTGGCTATCGGGTCGAGCCCCAGGGCTGGCGAATGGGCGACCTACAGGCGATCCAGGTCGAAAGCGGCAGCCCGATCGCGGTATCCGATCCCCGCGGACGCGGCGTCGCACTGAGGGTGGAGGCAGAGCAGCACGTCTCCCCGGCCGAGCCCGCGCCCGCGGAGCTCTGACCCCTCGCTCGACCGCGATGCCGGCCGCGTCACTCGCGACCGGCATCGCCGCAGCCGCCAAGGCATCGCCGAGGCACTTTCCGCAGTGGCCATGCCCCGCCCTCCATCAACGCCATAGCACCCACTGACCTCCGGGCCACGGCCTGCGCCAAAAACCCAAGATAACGGTATACGTCATTTCCTCGCGGCCCCTCGCAACGCTTCCTTAAGCCTCAAGCCTCTAGAATGTCCATGACTCCGGTTGGAAAGCCCCCCACCCTGTGACCCAAGGTGGATGCGACCGCCCTCGCCTTCAATTCGATGGAGCCGCTACACCGTGCCCGAAGACCGTGCCGCGAGCACTGCCGCCGCCCTACCGGACGTGCTCGCAGGCCCTATCCTGCGCCGTCTCACCGATACGCACATCGCGCTGTGGCTTGCCACCAGCCGCTCGCTGGAGCTGCATCTCGAGCTCTACACCGATGCCGATGCCCTGCTCGCCGACTATTCTCTCGATGCCGGACAGCGCCGTGAGCTGCGCCTGGGCGAGCATCTCTACCTGCAGCTGATCGAGGTGGCGCTGCCCGAGGCCCTCGCCGAGGAGTCGAGCCTGTTCGCCTACGATCTGAACGTGCTTGGTGGTGAAGAGCCGGGGCGGATCGCGGACTGGGGGGCGGAGCTACTCTACGAAGGCGAGCGCCGCCCCAGGGTCAAACGCAGCCTGCGGTTCGATACCCTGCTGCATGGCTCGTGCCGCAAGCCCCACCACCCCGCCGCCGACGGCCTCGCCCGCGCCGACCGCTGGCTGGCCGAGCGCCGCGACGACCACGCCCAATGGCCCGCCGCGCTGATCCACAGCGGCGACCAGGTCTACGTCGACGACGTCTCCGGCGTCACCCTGGCGGCGATCCATGCGCTGATCGCCCGACTCGGCCTCGACCATGAGCGCTTCGAAGGTGCGACGATCGATGACAGCCGCGAATTGATGCCGAACGGCGACGTCGCCTGCCACCGCTGCAGCTACTACCACCGCGAGCGACTGCTGCCCCATACGCGGGAAGGGCACAACCTGCGCCAGCGCTTCTTCGGCGGCACCCGCAAGCCGGTGTTCACCTCGGACAACGCAAGCAACCACTTGATCTCGCTGGCCGAGATGATCGCCATGTACCTGCTGGTCTGGTCGCCGGTACCTTGGCGACTGATCGACCCGACGCCGCCGACGCTTGCGCAGGAGGATCTCGCCAGCTATCGCAAGGACGAACCCGTACTGGCGCGGTTCGTCCAGGAGCTCACCAGTGTGCGCCGGGTACTCGCGCACCTGCCGAACTACATGATCTTCGACGACCACGACGTCTCCGACGACTGGAACCTCACCGCCGCATGGGAAAAGCTCACCTACGAGCATCCATTCTCGAAGCGGATCATCGGCAACGCCCTGCTCGCCTATCTGCTGTTCCAGGGCTGGGGCAACGCGCCGGAGTCGTTCGACGACGAGCTGCTCGACGCCTTCACCCACACCGATCGTTTCGATGAAGCGACCCAGGACGCCCTGATCGAGCGGCTGCTGCATTTCGATCGATGGCAGTACGAAGTGCAGGGGGAGCCTAAGCTACTGGTGCTCGATACTCGCACCCAGCGCTGGAAGAGCGAGCGAAATCCCGACCACCCTTCGGGGCTGATGGATTGGGAAGCGCTGACCGAGACCCAGCAGGCGCTGCTCGGCAGCGACGCGGTGGTGATGGTCTCGCCGGCGCCGATCTTCGGGGTCAAGCTGATCGAGACGATCCAGCAAGCGTTCACCTGGGTCGGCAAGCCGCTGCTGGTCGACGCCGAGAACTGGATGGCCCACCCCGGCTGCGCCAATGTGATCCTCAACATCTTCTATCATCGAGGCACGCCGAAGAACTTCGTCGTGCTCTCGGGTGACGTGCACTACTCGTTCGTCTACGACATCAACCTGCGCGGGCGCGACGCCGCACCCTCGGTGTGGCAAATCACCAGCAGCGGGATCAAGAACGAATTCCCCGATCGCCTGCTCGACACCTTCGACCGGCTCAACCGCTGGCTTTACGCCCCCTGGTCACCGCTCAACCTGTTCACCCGTCGCCGCCGCTTCGAAGTTCGCCCGCGCCTGCCCGACCACCGCTCGACCGGCGAACGGCTGGTCAACAAAGCCGGCATCGGGCTGGTGCGCCTCGACGCCGAAGGAAGACCGATCGATATCCGCCAGCTCGGCGCCGACGGCGAAGACGTGCGTTTCGAATCCCCATAGCCCGAGCTCCATCACGCAGTTCCAGCGATCGCCGGGTGTTCGCCACTACTCTCATCGCTGGTACGGCTGGGCATCTGGAGCATGCAGCGCGACGATGGCGATCGCCTTGCGTTCACCTGCCCCGACGCTATGGTGATCGATAGTCAGCAAGAGGCTGGCCCGCCGAAACCCGCATACGAGGCCCCTCACCGGATGATCATTCACCCCCGGCACACTTCGGTTTGGATCCTGCTGTTCTCGATCAAGGGCTCCATCATTCCGGCCATCTGGCGGAAGGTTCTGTTCACCGTACTGATCAGCTCCGCAGTGGTCGCGGCCCATGGCACGCTCTACCTCCACGAGGTGACATTGACCGCGACGCCTTTCACCCTATGGGGGCTGACCTTGGCGATCTTCCTGGCGTTCAGGAACACCGTCGCCTACCAGCGTTTCTGGGAGGCTCGCACACTGTGGGGTGAGCTGCTCATCGTCACACGCAATCTCACCCGCCAGAGCCTGACCCTGCTGCCGGCGCTGAGCGCGCAGGAGCGCCTGTCGCTGGCCAACACGCCGGTGGGCTTCAGCTATGTCTTGAAGGATGCTTTGCGCGGCGTGCCTCCCAGCGCGGATGCCGAACGGCTGCTGGACGATGCCGCCAGGCAGGAAACGCTGGGTAAGCAAAATCCACCGAACGCCCTGCTCGGCCTGATCGGCCGACGCTTCGCCGGACAGGCGCGGCGTTGCGGGGCCGACGCCATCGTGCAGGTCGAAATAGATCAGCAGCTGACCCGGTTATCCTACGTGCTGGGGGGATGTGAACGAATCAAGAACACTCCCATTCCCTACCCCTACATCCTGATGCTCCACAGGATCGTACACATCTACTGCTTCCTGCTGCCGTTGTGCTTGGTGGACAGCCTCGGCTGGTTCACCCCGTTCGCGGTGTGCGTACTGGCCTACACCTTCTTCGGGCTGGACGCGCTGGGTGATCAGATCGCCGACCCGTTCGACACCCGGCCAAACGACCTGCCCCTGGACGCCATCTGCCGCGGCATCGAGATCTCCACGCTGGAGTTGCTCGATCGACCCGCGCCGATGCCGCGGCAGGCGCACGATGGCGTACTGCTCTGATCGGCTCAGGCCGGGACGCCGAGAATGACGTGCGAGGCTTTGATCACCACCGTGGCCTCGACACCGACGGCGAGGTCGAGCTCAGCCACGGCCTGGCGGGTGATGATGGAATGGATCTCGCTGCCATTCGCCAGCCGTACGATGACCTCGGCATTCACGGCCCCGTCGGTTACCTGGGTGACCTCCCCCTTGAAGCAGTTGCGAGCGGAGAGCCGGATATCGCTGCCTTCCGTCATCAGCATTACCCAAGGAGCCTTCACCAAGGCGATCGCTTCCTTGCCAACCGCGATGCCGAGGCTGTGGACGCTTTCGACGGTGACGATCGCGACGAACTGCGTGCCACCGCCCAGATCGAGTGTGACTTCAGCATTCACGGCGCCGAGCTTGACGCCGGTGACCGTGCCTTTCAGCACGTTGCGCGCACTTGCTTTCATCGCTCACTCCTAAGGTGGAAGACGAGGCGAGGAGGACGGAATAAGCGACGGCTTGGGTACGACCATCGCGAACTTCCCGCCTTTTCACTGCGTCCATTCATGCAAAAAGACAGACGGATCGGACCTCTCACAACATGCGATACATCACGTAGGCGTCGACCAGGCCTTCGCGCGGATGGCGAAAGGCGCCGGGCAGGCGGCCGACGATCTCGAAGCCGTGGCGTTGCCACAGCCGCACCGCGCCTTGGTTGGTCGAGACCACGCAGTTGAACTGCATGGCGCGGAAACCGAGCTCGCGGCCCAGCGCCAGGGAGTGCTCGCACATCCGCCCGGCGATGCCGCGCCCGCGCGCCTCGAAGGCGACCATGTAGCCGCAGTTGCAGACGTGGTCGCCAGGGCCCTGGGCATTGGCCTTGATGTAGTAGCTGCCGAGCACGGTCTCGCGGCCGTCGGCGTCTCGCTCCACTGCGACCAGGGTGCGCTTCGGGGTTTCCATCCAGTAGCGCTGCGCGTCGGACCGGTCGATCGCGGGGTCGAGCGCATAGGTCTCGCCGGCGGCGGCGATCGGTTGGAAAAAAGACCAGATCGCGTCGAAGTCCGCCTCGACGGCGGGACGTATCTCGACGCTCATACGCTCACCTCGTCGTCGAGCTTCTCGGCCGGCAGCGGATAGCTCCCAGGCTTGAGGATACGGAGATCGGCATCCGCGATGTCGCGCAGGCCGCAGAGCGCCAGGCTGATGTCGAGCTCGTTGCGAATGATCTCGATACAGCGGGACACCCCCTCCTCGCCCAGCGCGCCAAGCCCGTAGAGGAACGGGCGGCCGATGAACACCCCGCGAGCGCCGAGCGCGACCGCGCGCAGCACGTCCTGCCCCGAGCGAACGCCGCCGTCGACGTAGACCTCGGTGCGCGAACCGACCGCCTGGAGCACGTCGGGCAGCGCTTCGATCGAGGCGCAGGCACCGTCGAGCTGGCGCCCACCGTGGTTGGAGACGATCACCGCGTCGGCGCCTGCGTCCACCGCGCGCTCGGCATCCTCCGGCTCCATCACTCCCTTGATGATCAGCGGTCCGTTCCAGCGCGCCTTGATCCACTTGACGTCGTCCCACGAAAGCGAGGGATCGAACTGCGAGGCGGTCCACTTCGACAGCGAGCTCAGATCGGTCGCATCCTTGACGTGGCCGGCGATGTTGCCGAAGGTGCGCCGCTTGGTCCGCGCCATGGCGAAGCACCAGCGCCACTTGGTGGCCAGATCGAGCAGCGTCGCCGGAGTGAGGTTCGGCGGCACGGTCAGCCCGTTCTTCAAGTCCTTGTGGCGCTGGCCGAGGATCTGCAGGTCGGCGGTGAGCACCAGCGCCGAGCAGCCCACCGCCTTGGCGCGATCGATCAGGTCGATGACGAAGTCGCGATCGCGCATGACGTAGAGCTGGAACCAGAACGGCTTGGACACCGCCTCGGCCACGTCCTCGATCGAACAGATGCTCATCGTCGACAGGGTGAAGGGGACGCCTGCCTTTTCCGCCGCACGGGCGGCGAGAATCTCACCGTCGGCGTGCTGCATCCCGGTCAGCCCGGTAGGGGCCAGCGCCACCGGCATCGATACCTGCTGGCCGAGCATCTCGGTCGCAAGCCTGCGGTCGTCCATGTCGACCATCACGCGCTGACGAAACTTGATCGCTTCGAACGCGGTCTGGTTGGCGCGATAGGTGCTCTCGGTCCAGGCGCCGGAATCGGCGTAGTCGTAGAACATCCTCGGCACCCGGCGCTTGGCCAGCCGACGCAGATCCTCGATGCAGGTGATGGTGCTCATGCCCTCTCCTCGACAGAACTAAGATGACGGGCGGATTCAGCGCCCGAAGTAGGTGGTGAAGGCCGCGATCACCTGGTCGATCTCCTTCTCGCCGATCTCGAGATGGGTCACCAGGCGCGTGCGGCTGCCCACCGAAGCGATGATGTCACGCTCGCGCAGCCATTCGCCGAGCCCCTGCCAGTGCGCCTCGGGCACCTCGAGGAAGACCATGTTGGTGGCCTGGCGCAGCACCTTGACACCCCCGACCTCGGCCAGTCCGGCGGCGAGGCGCTCGGCATTGCGGTGATCGTCGGCGAGCCGGTCGAACTGGTGCTCCAGGGCGTAGAGCCCGGCCGCGGCCATCATCCCCGACTGGCGCATGCCGCCGCCAAGCATCTTGCGCCAGCGCACCGATGCTTCGATCAGCTCGTGCGAACCGACCACCAGCGAGCCCTGTGGCGCCCCGAGCCCCTTGGACAGGCAGATCGACACGGTGTCGAACGGCTCGCAGAGGGTGGCGAGGTCGAGACCGCTGGCGACCGCGGCGTTACAGATCCGCGCACCGTCGAGATGGGTCGCGAGCCCGTGGCGGCGCGCCAGCGAGCAGGCCTCGACGATGTAGTCCTGGTCGATCACCTGGCCGCCGAAGGTATTCTCCAACGCCAGCAGCCGGGTGCGGGCGAAATGGAAATTGACTGGTTTGATCGCCTCCTCGAGTTTAGCCAGCGGCAGGCTGCCATCCTCGGCATGCTCGATCGGCTGCGGCTGGATGCTGCCGAGCACCGCAGCGCCGCCGCCTTCGAACTTGTAGGTGTGGGCCAGCTGGCCGACCAGATACTCATCGCCCCGCGCGCAGTGGGCCATGATCGCGGCCAGGTTGCTCTGGGTCCCCGAGGGAAAGAACGCCGCCGCCTGCTTGCCAGTGCGTTCGCAGATCACCGCTTGCAGGCGATTGACGCTGGGGTCGTCGCCATAGACGTCGTCGCCGACCGGCGCGTCGCTGATGGCGGCACGCATCGCAGCCGTAGGGCGGGTCACGGTGTCACTACGCAGATCGATCATTGGAGCCTCTGAGAATATTGTCGTTGGAGGAGAGTCGCCCGGAGACGGCCGGCTCACGCTGGGCCAAAGTTGTAAGTTAACATATGGATCCGCTTCGCTGGTCGCCATCGCCGGCCCGCCATTCGCCCACCTGGACCGCGCCATGACCTTGGATCGTTTCGACCAGCTCGCCCTTTCCGTCGCGATGCGCGACAACCTCGCCTCGCTCGGCTACGCCAAGCCGACGCCGGTGCAGTCGGCCGCCCTGCCGCCGCTGCTCGAGGGTTTCGACCTGATCATTCAGGCCCAGACCGGCGGCGGCAAGACCGCGGCCTTCGGTATCGGCCTGCTCGAACGTCTCAATCCCACCCTGGCCGACACCCAGTCGCTGGTGCTCTGCCCGACCCGCGAGCTCGCCGAGCAGGTCGCGAGCGCGCTGCGCCGCATCGCTCGAGCGATCCCCAACGTCAAGATCCTGGCCCTCTGCGGCGGCGTACCGATCGGCCCTCAGATCGGCTCGCTCGAATACGGCGCGCAGATCGTCGTCGGTACCCCCGGGCGGATCGACGACCTGCTACGCAAGGGCGCGCTGAAACTCGACCGGCTGCGCACGCTGGTGCTCGACGAAGCCGACCGGATGCTCGAGATGGGCTTTCGCGAACAGCTCTCGCGAGTGATCGCGGCCACCCCCGAGCATCGGCAGACATTGCTGTTCTCGGCCACTTTTCCCGATCAGATCGAGGCGCTTAGCGCCGATATCCAACGCGAACCGCGAAGGATCACCGTCGCGCCGGAGCAGCGGCTCGAGACGATCACCCAGTACAAGTTCGAAGTCGATGACAAACCGGGCGCGGTGGCTGCGCTGCTGCACCATTATCTCTACCGCGACGATCCGGCCAATACCGCCTCGACCATCGTGTTCTGCAACACCAAGCGGGACTGCGACGAGCTCGAGCAGCGCTTGCGCCGCGCTGGATTCAGTGCGGCCTCGCTGCATGGCGATCTCGACCAGCGCAGCCGCGACCAGGTGCTCGCCCGCTTCAGCAATCATAGCGTGCTGATCCTGATCGCCACCGACGTTGCCTCCCGTGGGCTCGATATCAAGGACCTCGACGCGGTGATCAACGTAGACCCCGCGCTCGACCCCGACATCCACCTCCACCGCATCGGCCGCACCGGCCGCGCCGGTGCCAGCGGCCTGGCGCTGTCGCTCTACACTGCGCGCGAAGCGCGCCGGATCGAAGCGATCGAAGCGCGCCATGGAGAAATCGCCCGAGGCCCCGGTGAAGCACTGCGCGCAGAAGGACGGCCAGCCTACCCGCCGATGGTGACCCTCGACATCGATGGCGGGCGCAAGCACAAACTGCGCCCTGGCGACATCGTCGGCGCGCTGACCCGCGATGGCGCGCTCGACCAGGGCCAGATCGGCAAGATCGCAGTGGGGGAATTCGCAAGCTACGTCGCGGTCGAGAGCAAGATGGCGAAACGCGCGCTGGTCCAGATCCAGGAGGGGCGGATCAAGGGGCGGCGGTTTCGTGCCCGGCTGCTGTACTGAGGTCCCGCGATTTTTAGACTTACAGTGAAGCTGGATTGAAATTTAACCCATGTTATGATCACTCCAGCCCTGCGCTCCCCCCCTCCCCACCACCGCGCAGGGTCAGGCTCGAGATGCCGATGGCGGGCGGCCTTCCCTTCGCACGTCTTCGCTGAAAGCGCCCGACGAAAACCCCTTGTTTGGGGTTTTCGTCGTTTTCGACCCGGCCATTCGTCCCCACTGGAGAGAGCGAGGCAGCCGTCTCAACGATGGTCGCGCGCAGCTCCCCGATAGGGGCGCACCTCGAAGCCCCGATCGGCGAGCAGGGCGAGCAAACCCTCGGGACCGACGAGATGCAGCGCGCCGACCATCGCAAGCCTCGGTCCTGGGTGGTCGAGCAGCCCCTCGAGCCCGGGCAGCCACTCGCGGTTGCGCGCGACCAAAAGCGTCTGGTGCAACAGCGGGAAGTGATCCCTCAGCGGGCGCTCGATCGCCTCCAGTGCCGCGAGATCGCCTTGACGCATCGCGCGTACCGAGGCGCTGGCGAGCGCCGCCGCCTGGACGTCCTCTTCGATCGCTTGGCGAATCACCGCGTCCGGGGCCACCCGGTCCATTTCCAGCAGCGTCTCGACCTGCCGGTCGACCGCCTCGAGTGCGACCAACCGCTTGCCCTGCGCATGGGCGCGGCGATGGAAGAGCAAATCGAGCGGGGTATCGAAGCCCTGGCTGCGCAGCGCCGCCATGCCGAGCGACAGCGCGACGTAGCTGGGTCGGAAGCCGCGCATCGCGTCGAAGTCGAGCCCCTTGTCCTCCAGGTGCCCACGCAGCGCGGCCAGCGTCGCGCCGTCGAGGTGGTGCTCGAGATCATCCCCCTGCGGATAAGCCAGCCGCGCGCTCAGGCTACGGGCGAAGGAGGGCTCGCCGAAAGCCTCCAGATCGGTCTCGAAGGCTACGCTGCGGGCCGCAGCGAAGGCGCGTTCGTAGCGTCTCGGCAGCGGCAGGTCGGCACTGCGCACCAAATGCATGGTGCCGGCGAGCAGCAAGGTACGACCATCGCGTTCGAGCGCCCATACCGGGCTTCGCCTGGACGCGGCATGCCCGAGCATCTGGCCGGCGAAGCGGGAAAACAAAGACGCGATGGTCAATTTTCACCTCTCGGCATCCCCGGCGGCGCCGGACAGGTGAATCAAAGTAGCACGTGATCCTTGGGAGTGAGCCTCGGTGGCAGCGGCTCTCCCACCGCCTCCAGCAGCTCGATCTCGATATTGCGCGCCATCGCGTTCAACGGCAGATCGTTGGCCTCGGTGCCGAAAGGCGAGGCCAGCTCCTCGGAGAGCGCGTCGAAACCGAAGAAAGTGTAGGCGATGATCGCCGAAATCACGGGCGTAGCGAGCCCCAGCGCTGCCACCAACCCCCAGGGCAGCAGCAGGCAGTAAAGGTAGGCGGTGCGGTGGAGCAGCAGCATGTAGGCGAAGGGAAGCGGGGTGTTGAGGATTCGCTCGCAGCTGCCATAGGCGAGCGACAGCGAGTTGACGCTGGTGTTGAGATCGCGCAGCGCGATGTCGGAGATCTCTCCGCGTCGAAAGCAGCCGCCCAGCTCCTGGCCGATCAAATGCAAGATCCCGGCGGGCAGGTTGCCGCGGCCTGTAAGCGTGGCGCGATCGGCGACGGTCAGATGGCTGTCGAGCAGATGCCAGGGATCGATCCCACGCATGCGATTTCGCGCCGCATGAACGAAGGCGGCATTGAGATGGGCGATGCGCCTGAGCCGCTGGCGGCCTTCGGGCACCTCGAAGTCGAGCAAGGTCGCCAGCTGGCGACTCAGGTTGCGGCTGTCGATCAGCATCTGTCCCCACTGCCTGCGGCCCTCCCACCAGCGGTCGTAGCTCGCATTGTTGCGAAAGCCGAGAAACAGCGAAAGCGAGATACCCAGCAGGGTGAAAGGCGCGGTGGTGTAGTCCGGGAACAGGTCGGGGAAATACTTGTGCAACTCGGCGACCAGCAGCGCGAGCAGAGTGATGATCAGCACCTTGGGCAGGATCTTGGGCAGGATCGAGCCACGCACGACGAGAAAAAGCCTGAGGAAACCAGGATTGCGACGAACGATCATCGAGACTCACGCGACCGCGCAGGGCGGCCTCAAGGGGGCGGAAGGAGGGCGCCACGCTCACCATTCATCGGCGAGCATGGCGTAACGATAATGATCGCGCCAGGCGCCATCGATGAACAGATAGCGCGGCGAAAATCCTTCGCGGCGAAAGCCGACCCGTTCGAGCAGCTCATCGTCCTCGCAGCGCTCGATCAACCGCAGCTCGGCCGCGGATGATTCTCTCCGCCCAAGCCAGGCGGCATAGGCCTCATCGTCCAGCGGGGCGCTGATCCGGCCAGCATAGTGATCGCGACTCGCTCGGTGGAGCGTGATCACCCTCGCGGCATCGCCCGGTCCGGGCTGGCGCAGGCGAACCCGCGAAGGAGCGCGTCCGGGCCCCTTCCGTGCGGGTTCATCCACGCAGCATGGCGACGAAGGTCCACAGCAGGTTGGCCGCGGCCAGCGAGGTGATCCCGGCATGGTCGTACGGCGGCGATACCTCGACCACGTCCATGCCGAGCAGCTCGAACTCCCGCAGCGATTCGATCAGCTCGAGCGCCTTCATCGTGGTGATGCCGCCGATCTCCGGCGTACCGGTGCCGGGGGCGTGGGCGGGATCGAGGACGTCGATGTCGAAAGTGACGTAGATCGGCGCATCGCCGATCCGCTCGCGGACCAGCGCTTGCAGCCCGTCACCGTCGAGCGCCATCAGCGCACGGGAGTCGCACCAATAGCCTCCCTGGCCGGCCAGCCAGTCGCGGGTCTCCGGATCGACCGGCGAACGCAGGCCGAGGCTCAGGGTCTTGGACGGGTCGACCACGCCCTCCTCGATCGCATTGCGCAAGAAGGTGCCATGCCCGATCTCGTCGCCGAAGTGATCCTTCCAGGTATCGCAGTGGGCATCGAAGTGAAGCAGCGCCAGCGGGCCGCCCTGGCGCTTGGCGTGGGCCCGCAGCACGCCGAGGGTGGTGAGATGATCGCCGCCGGCGAAGATCAGCCGCCGGCCGGGCACCGCCTCGAGCGCACGCGAGACCGCCTCCTCGATCTGGCCGAGCGCGTCCTCCTGGCCGACGTGGGTGATCGCCACATCGCCGAGATCGCTGACCAGCGCGCAGGGGTCGGTCTCGAAGCGCGGATGGGCGCCATCGGTGAGCATCAGGCTGGCCTGGCGGACCCCACTGGGGCCGAGCCGGCAGCCGGGCCGGAAGGTGACCGAGCAGTCGTAGGGCAAGCCGAGGAAGCCGACCGGACGCGCGACATCCAGCGGCGTCTTGAGAAAGGTAGCGATACCTTGATAGGGCATACCGAACATGACGACTCCCAGGGGTGGCAAAGGACGAAGGCAGCAAGGAAAGAAAGCCGCGAAACGAAGCCAGGGTGGAGCGCTCACTGGCACACCCTATCGCGCGCATCCTGCCGTCAAGCGCGGCTTTACGCAATCCCAAGCGCCAACTCAGCGTTGGCGACTTGCCTGGGGACGTACGGCAATCAGCCCGAGCATCGCTCCCGGTGCCGGGTCGAGCCGCTCGAACGCCTCTCTCGCCACCCTCGCCCTCAACCGCTGGCCCGCGAGCTCGACCACTATCTCGACCAGCCCTGGATCACGCCGGCTGGGCACCTGGGCTGCGAATCGCGCAGCGAGCGCCGCCGGCGCGCCTGGTGGCGCGAGCTCCACCGCGTCGGCGGCGAACCGTAGCCGCATCCTGGTACCGACCGGCGCATCGACGCCGAGTGCGGCAAGCGCTTGCCCGTCATCGAACGCCAACCGGCCAAGACGCGCACCTCGTGCCTCCTCGACCACCGTGGCCTCGAGCAGCGAGGCTCCGTCGAAACCGTCGAGTCGCGCTTCGAGATCGAGCCGGCCGAGCACTTCCGGCAGCGCTCCCTCGGCGACCACGCGACCGCGTTCGAGCAAAAGCAGATGGTCGGCGAGCGCGATCACCTCTTCGGGATCATGGCTGACCAGCACCATCGGCAGCGCCAGCTCGGCGGCGAGGCGCTGGAGATAGTCGATCAGCTCGCCCTTGCGCGAACCGTCGAGTCCGCTCAGCGGCTCGTCGAGCAGCAGCAGCCGCGGCGCGCTGAGCAGCGCCCGGCCTATCGCCACCCGCCGCGCCTCCCCGCCGGAGAGCGTCGCCGGCCAGCGTTCGAGCAGCGTATCGAGGCCGAGCAGGGTGACGATGTCATCGAAGCGCGAAGGGGTATCCGAGCGCATCCCATAACAAAGGTTGCCGCGCACGCGATAGTGGGGAAACAGCCGGGGCTCCTGGAACACCACCCCGATGCGGCGGCGATGCACCGCCACCCAGCGGCGGCCGTCGATATCGACCAGCGGCTCGCCCCCGAGCCGGACATGGCCGCGATCGGGCCGGTCGAGCCCGCTGATCAGGCGCAGCAGACTGGTCTTGCCGCTGCCAGAAGGGCCGAACAGCGCGCTCACGCCCTGCCCCGGCAGGATCGAGCTGAGCTCGAGATCGAAGTCGCCGAGACGCTTGGCGCAGTGCAGATCGAGCACAGGCCCGGCAGAGTGTTCGCTCATTTGTCCCGTCCCTCCAGCCGCCTGCGCGCGCGACGCGCCAGCGCCTCGGAGATGATCAACGAACACATCGCGATGACGATCGCGATCACGCACAGCCGGGCCGCCGCGTCCTCGCGCCCAGGCGACTGGATCAGGGTATAGAGCGCCAGCGGCAGGGTGCGGGTTTCGCCGGGGATGTTGGAGGCGAAGGTGATCGTTGCGCCGAATTCCGACAGTGCACGGGCGAAGGCGAGCACCGTGCCAGTGAGCAGCCCCGGTATCGCAAGCGGCAAGGTGATGGTGAGGAACGTGCGCAGCCGCCCAGCGCCCAAGGTCCGCGCCGCGGCCTCGAGCCCTGGGTCGACCGCCTCGAGCGACAGGCGCATCGCTCGGACCAGCAGCGGGAATGCCATCACCGCACCGGCCACCGCCGCGCCTTGCCAGGTGAACGGCAGGCGCAGGCCGAACAGCTCGTAGAGCCACTGTCCAAGCGGCGCCTGGCGCCCTAGCGAGATCAACAGCAGGTAGCCGACCACCACCGGCGGCAGCACCAGCGGCAGATGCACCAGGCCATCGATCAGCGCCTTGCCGGGAAAGTCACGGCGAGCCAGCAGCCAGGCCAGTGCGATGCCGGGCACCAGGATCAGCGACACCCCAGTGACCGCGATCAGCAGGCTGAGACGGATCGTCTCCCATTCGAACTCACTGAGCATTGAAATCGCTCTAGTCGGATACGGCTGCCGAGAACCCGTACCGCTCGAACACCGCCAGACCATCGGCGCTGGCAAGCCAGGCACGCAGCGCCTGCGCCGCATCGCTGGGCGTGTCACCGACCAGCGCTATCGGATAGGTGATCGGCGGATGGCTATCAGCGGGGAACAGTCCGATCAGGCGCACCCCTTCACTCGCCTTGGCATCGGTTGAGTAGACCACGCCGAGAGGCACCTCGCCCTGCTCGACCAACGCCAGCGAACCGCGCACGTTGTCGGCGCGAGCCAAGCGAGGTTCGAGTTCCTGCCACTCGCCGAGATGCTCGAAGGCCTGGCGGGCGTAGATGCCCGCCGGCACGTGGTCCGGGTCCCCCACCGCGAGGCGCTCATCGTCGCCGAGCAGCGGCAGCAGCCTGTGTTCAGCGTCGGGGGTGAAGTCCTCGAGGGTCGAGTCCCGCGGCGCGATCAGCGCCAAGCGGTTGGCGAGCAGATCGCCGCGCTCACCCAGCGTCTCGCCCTGCTCACCGAGCCAGTCCATCCACTGCTGGTCGGCGGAGATGAACAGGTCAGCCGCGGCACCACCCACGATCTGGCGCGCTGCGGTCGACGAGGAGGCGTAGACGGTCTGGACTTCGACATCGGGATGCTGCTGCTGATAGCGCTCGACGGCAGCGTCGAGCGCATCGGAGAGCGAGGCTGCGGCGAACACCCGGACCTGATCCGCATACGCCAGGGAGCTGGTCGCGAGCGAAGCGCAGCAGAGGGTCAGGGCAAAGCCCAGGGAGCGAAACGGCGAAGACATTGGCAGTTGTCCGTGCGGATGGAAGAAGAAGCACCGCTATATCCACAGATACATAGCGGGGATCGACCCACTATAACCGCGCTCCCGACGCCGGCCAAATCCCTTGGATGCTCCCTTTGAAACTCGCTCTTTCGATACCCGTCCGGAAATCGATGCCTTCCGCGGTGCAAGCTAAGGACTCGGTCCTCGGACACTTCGACATCCGTTCGTGTCCTTCGATGCGCTTCGCTTACTCAGGATGCTCGGATAGCTCGTGAGGAATGAGCCAAACGCTCCGTTCGTGGTGAGCCGGCGAGGAACGAGCCGAGTCGAACCACGGCCTCATCGCCGCCGCACGATCCCTCGACGGGCGCCCTTGATTGCCGAGTCGGCACTCGACCTCGGCGCGTACGGGCGCCGCTCGGGACGAACGGGTGAAGGTTGGCATCCCGTTCGTGTCCTTCGATGCGCTTCGCTTACTCAGGATGCTCGGATAGCCGGTGAGGACCCTTCGGCTCGCTGCGCTCGCTCAGGGTGCTCGGAAACATCTCGAGTCGAGCCACGGCCTTGGCGCCGCCGCTCGGTCCCTCGACTGGCGCCCTTGATTGCCGAGTCGGCACTCGAGCTTGGCGCGTACGGCGCCGCTCGGGACGAACGGATTGGGGTTGGCGATCCCGTTCGTGTCCTTCGATGCGCTTCGCTTACTCAGGATGCTCGGATAGCCGGCGAGGACCCTTCGGCTCGCTGCGCTCGCTCAGGGTGCTCGGAAACATCTCGAGTCGAACCACGGCCTCATCGCCGCCGCTCGATCCCTCGACTGGCGCCCCCAATTGCCGAGGCGGTGCTCGAGCTTGGCGCGTACGGCGCCGCTCGGGACGAACGGGATTATGGTCGCTAAGTTCGGGGCCAAGCGGATTCGAAAGGAATGCTCACGTCTGCGCGGGTTTCAGCAGCTTGCCGAGTGCGTCGAGCTCGTCGCGGGCGACCTCATCGAGGTGCAGGGAAAGCGCGCGCAGACGGGCCAGCAGCGCTATGCCGAAGGGCGTCAACCGAGCGCCGCCGCGCTGGTGACCGCCGCTCGAGGTGACTACCACCGGCTCGACCAGACAGCGATTCATGGTCTCGACCAGCTGCCATGCCTTCTTGTAGCTGAGCCCCATCGATCGGCTCGCGGCGGAGATCGAACCATGGCGCTCTATCGCTTCGAGCAGGTCCATCTTGCCCGAGCCAAGGGTCAGCTCGTCGCTCAGGCTCAGCCGAATCCGCAGACGCGGCGTATTGGTTGCTCTTCCCTCGACCATCTCGCTCTCCTCGATACACGCATCCCGCTCACCAACGGCGCTATCCTTCTCGTAACAGCAACCACTGGCAACCCCCCAATTTGCGCCAAGGAGTCAGCAATGCCATCTCGCTTCGCCATCCGCCCCTTCGAAACCCATGATACCGAGGCGGTGGTCGCGCTCTGGCGACGCGCCGGGCTGACTCGACCGTGGAACGATCCCTACCTCGATATCCAGCGCAAACTCGACGAGGACCCAACGCTCTTTTTGATCATTGAATGCGAAGGACACCCGGTCGCGAGCGCGATGTTCGGCTACGACGGCCACCGGGGTTGGCTCTACTACTTGGCGGTGGAGCCTTCGCTGCGCGGTCGCGGCCATGCCCGCGCGCTGATCGAGGAGGGAGAACGGCTGCTGCTCGAGCGCGGATGCCCCAAGCTGCACTTGATGGTGCGTCGGGAAAATGCACAGGTCATCGAGCTGTACCGCCACCTCGGCTACGCCGAGGTGGAGACGGTGACGCTGGGCAAAAGGCTGATCGAAGACACGCCCACCGGGATTCCGAGCGCTGACAAAGATTGAGCGCGCCCTGGAAGGGCGCGCTCGTTGGTCACGATCGCACTACGCGGTGATGCTCAGTTGAACGTCGCCGGATCAGGGCCCATGCGCTCACCGCGATCGAGCGTGGCGATCGTCTTCATCTCGTCGGCGTCGAGCGAGAAATCGAAGATATCGGCGTTCTCCTTGATCCGTGACGGCGTCACCGATTTCGGAAAGATCACCGAGCCGAGCTCCAGGTGCCAGCGCAGGATCACCTGGGCCGCGCTCTTGCCATGGCGGGCGGCGATCGCCGTGATCTTTTCGTCCTGCAGCAGCTCTCCGCCCTGCGCCAGCGGACTCCAGGCCTCGGTGACGATGTTGTGACTGCGATTGAATTCGCGCAGCTGGTTCTGCTGCAGCAGCGGATGCACTTCGATCTGGTTGATCACCGGGGCGACGCCGGTCTCGGCGTTGAGCCGCTCGATGTCCTCGGGACGGAAATTGGACACCCCGATCGAACGGATCCGTCCTTCATCGCGCAGGCGAATGAATGCCTTCCAGGTGTCGACGAAGCGGTCGTTGGCAGGGCACGGCCAGTGGATCAGGTAGAGATCGAGGTAGTCGAGACCTAGCTTGCCCATGCTCTCGTCGAAGGCGGCAAGCGTGGAGTCGAAGCCCTGCTTCTCGTTCCAAAGCTTGGTGGTGATGAACAGCTCCTCGCGGGGAATGCCTGCACCCGCGATCGCCTGGCCGACGCCCTCCTCGTTACCGTAGATCGCTGCGGTATCGATATGGCGATAGCCAAGCTCGAATGCGGTGGCCACGGTCTTCGCGGTCTGGTCGGCCGGGGTCTTCCAAACACCGAGACCGAGCTGCGGAATCGAATGACCATCGCTCAAGGTGATACTGGGAATGCCGGACATGATCGCTCCTTTGGTAGACCTTACGTCGCCTGACGTATGACGACGATTCGTCTTTCAAGTTCAGCACAGATTGTTCGCCCGGCCAAATCTCCCCGCCTCGCGCACGCCGCCCTCGAGGGGCGGACGTGGACGCGAACTCCGTCGGATCAGAACTGGTAGTTGGCGGAGAGCCAGAGGCGGCGGCCATCTTGATAGACGCCGGTGGTGGACTGGGCGGTCTGGGTGTAGTGGAAAGCGGGATACTCGACACCGTTCCAGGTGTAGGTGTCATAACGACCGAAGTCCTTGTCGAACAGGTTGTAGATCATCCCGTTGAGCCGGACGTTCTCGGACAGCCGGTAGGAGGCGCCAAGATTGAACAGCGTGTAGCCCTTGATCTTGTCGCCCGCCTGTTCGTAGAGGGCGAGGTTCTGCCCCGAGGTCGGGGCGCCGCCGGCGAAGCGCTCGCGGGAAGAGTAGTACTCCCCTTCGATCCAGGTGCTCAATCGGTCGGTGGCGTCCCACAGCAGCGTAGCGTTGAGCTTGTGCTTCGGTGCGTTGCTCAACACGAGCCCCTGCTCCGCGCCCGACTTGATCTCGGTATCGGTCCAGGTGTAGCCGCCGCTGAGCTCCCAGGCAGGGTTGAATCGATAGGCCGCGGTCAGCTCGAGACCCCGGGTCTCGGCCTCGTCGATGTTAATCAGCTGGCTGAATTCGGTCTGCTGGGTGAAGTTGCCGACGGTGATGCAGCCCGGCACGTTGCCGGCGGGATTCAGACAGTTGGGAATCCCCTCGCCGCTGGCGATACGGTCGGTGAACCGGTTGTAGAAGATCGTCGCGCCAGCGGAGAAACCGGCGTTATTGTCGTACAGCGCGGCGAGCTCGTAGTTGGTGCTCTTTTCCGGTTCGAGATCGGGCGAACCGAGCGTGACCGTGGCGCCCTGCCCGCCGAAGCCGGTGATGCCGTCGTGCAATTGGTTGAGCGTAGGCGTCTTGTAGCCACGCCCTACCCCACCCTTGAAGGTCCAGCTGTCGGTCGCCTCCCATACCAGGTAGCCGCGCGGGCTGAAGTGGCCCCCGAAGGCGTCGTGGTGCTCGTAGCGTCCGCCCAGCGTCAGTGCCAGGTCATCCCTCAGCCACCATTCATCCTCGGTGAACAGTGCCCAGGTGTCCTGTTCGAACGACTCGCTCCCCGCCGCACCATCGGTCAGCTTGCCATCGGTGTACTGGCCGCCGACCGTGACCATGTGCGCGCCGAGCGGCATGACGAACTTGGTATCGAAGACGAGATCGCGGTTTTCAAGCGTTCTCCGCTCGCCGCCCTCGGCCTCATAGCCATACTCGGGCGCACTACCGCGAGGCAAGGTGCGGCCGAGGGTTTCCGTCTCGGTGCGCATGATGCTGGATTCGAGGGTACCCAGCCGGTATCGCCCGGTGTGGCCGAAGGAGATCTGGTCGCGGTTGAAGCGCAGCGTGTCCTCGTAGCCGTTGATGTTGCTGTAGTTGGGCGGCAGGCTGCGGTCGAGCACGCCAAGCCGGCTATCCGCATTGTCGTAGCGCTGCCGCGAGCGGTCCAGGTCGAGCCACAGTTCGTCGCGCTCATTGGGCGTGAAGCTGAAGCGCCCGCCGATGGAGTAGTTCAGCGCCTCTCCCGGCCGAGGGTCGCGGGTCGGGTTGGCGTTGGGATTCTGCGGCACCAGGCGCTCGGAGGCATCGCGATCGAACACTCGCCCACGCAGCTGCACGCCCAGCCGGTCGCGCACCAGCGGCCCGGTAGTAAAGAAGCTGACGGTCGAGTCGTCGCCGGCATCGCTGTGCTGTTGCCAGGTGTGGGCCACCGACGCCGAGCCGCTCCAGCTGTCGCCGACCGGTTTGGTGATGATGTTGATCACCCCGCCCATGGCATCCGACCCATAGAGTGTCGACATCGGTCCACGAATGACCTCGATCCGCTCGATCGCGGAGAGCGGCGGCATGAAGCTCGTGGAGGTTTCGCCGAAGCCGTTCGGCGTGATGTCGCCGGAGGTGTTCTGCCGCCTGCCGTCGATCAGGATCAGGGTGTACTGGGAGGGCATGCCGCGAATGCTGATGTTGAGACCGCCGGTCTTGCCGGTGCCGCTGCGCACGTCGACGCCGGGTACGTCGGCGAGCGCCTCGGCGATGTTGCTGAAGCTCTTGCGCTCGAGCTCCTCGGCGTCGACCACGCTGATCGAGGCGGGCGCACTGCGCAGGCTCTGCTCGAAACCGGAGGCGGTGACCACCATGGTGTCGAGCGTATGGGAAGAGGGATCGGTCTGCGCCATCGCGGGAGCGGCGTGAGCCAGCAGGGCGGATAGCTGCGCGAGACTGCTGAGCGCGACGAGGCGCTGGAATGATTGATCGGACATACGGTTCCCTTGGATTGGCCATCGCCTTCAGGCGACTTGTAGGAATAATCGACGATGCATCGCCGATGCGAAGCGAGCTCAAATGAGAATGAGAAGATAAAGCAGCTTTTGAGCGAACAACCTGCAATGAGCATTAACGACGGGCCAGGCAAAGCCGTATTCAGCTGTGAAAAAGCCTTACCGGTGAGAAGCGATAGCGCAGAAACGCAAACGCCGGCCCATGAGGGCCGGCGATCGGTGACAACGAGAAAGAATCAGCTCACCCCACCCGGCCTCGGCCGGGTGGGAGCGCCCCGGTCAGGGCGACAGGGTGTAGACGATGTCTCCCTGGCGGGTTTCCCCGGTCTCGCGATTGTTGTAGGTCCGGCTGGAGACGAACACCCGGTCGTTGGCGGCATCGATCTCGAGGCTGTTGGGCATCGGCGGCGCTTCGAGTTCGCTCACCTGCGCGTAATCCTGGGTATCGAACACCTCGACGGTACCGCCCTGCCGATTGGTCACGTAGAGCCGCTGGCGTTCGGTATCGACGCGCACGTCGAGCGCCATCTCACCGGCTTCGATGGTGTGCAGCACTTCTCCATCGCTCGCATCCAGCACGCTGACCGTCCCGGAACCCATGTTGGTAACGAACAGGCGATTGCCGTCCGGGTCGTATGCCACGTTGATCGGCCGTTCGCCGCCGCTGGCGAAGCGATCGATCACCTCACCGTTTTGGCTGTCGATCACCAGCACCTGGCCATCCCCCATCGCCGTGGCGTAGAGCCGCTCGCCGTCCGGCGACAGCGCAAGCCCGGTCAAGCCCTTGCCTAGGCCGTCGAAGGTGTCGAGCAGCGTGAAGGCGCCACCGTCGACCTTCCAGATCATGCTGTTGCCCTCGTCGTTGAAGCCAACGCCGGAGACATAGACCAGGTCATTGCGCTCATCGACCACCACCTTGCGCGGTTGCACCGGGCGCTCTTCCCTGGCGCGCGCGGCTTCGACATCGCTCAGCTCCAGGATAGCGGTCTCGTCCCCGGTGCCCAATTTGACCGAAGTGAGGGTGCCTGCCCGCGCGTTGCTGGCATAGAGCACCCGGCTTGCATGGTTGAGCGCGAGGCCGTGGTTGTAGTTCGGCGTGGTGATGGTGCGCTCGAGCGAGAGGTCATCCGCGTCGAGGACGAAAATCCGGCCATCGCCGCTGTCCCCACGGCCACCCCCCACCGCTACGTAGAGCGCGTCGTCCGCCGGATCATAGGCAAGCTCGTAGATGCCGCCTTCGAGCTGGGCCTGGGCGGTCACCTGCAGCGCTGCGGCGGTCGCCGTCGACGCGGTCTGCGCCGCGGCGATCGGCGAGCTCACAGTGGCCAAGCCGAGCAGCATGACACCACCGGAAAACAGCGCAACGCGAAGGGCCTGGGCAAGTGGGGTGCGGCGGGTCATCGGTGAATCCTCTGCAACGGTCGCCTCGACCGGCGACGAATGGCGTGATGGAAGAAATCTGCGCACGCTTGGGCGCGGTAGCCGAGGCTAGCCCAATCGATAGATCGACTCAATCGAAATCTATTCTCATCCAATACCTGAGCACGATTCTTATTCGTAACTTAACCCAATAAACCCATAGTTGTGCCTGAAGATAAAAACGAAAATGATAAGGATTATCACAAAACACACATTCCGCTCTTAATCCCAGCACGCCGGAGCCTCCGTCAGAGAGGCAGGCAACGGATCACTTCAGGAACAAGGGAATCATGATCACGACACGCCGCCACCCGATGGCCATCGCCGTCGCGTTGGGTCTCGGTCTCGGGTGCACCACCGCTTACGCCCAGACCACCACGGACCCGCTCGAACAAGCCGCCCGCAGCGAAGAAGAGAGCGATACCGCGCTCAGTCTGGACGAGATCGTCGTGCTCGGCACCGCCGCCGAGCAGACCCGCCAGATGCCCGGGGTTTCGATCATCGGTGAACAGGAGCTCGAGCGCCGCCCGCCGGCCAACGATCTTTCCGAGATCATCCGTCGCCAGCCCGGGGTCAACCTCACCGGCAACTCGGCGACCGGCCAGTACGGCAACAACCGCCAGATCGATCTGCGCGGGATGGGTCCCGAGAACACATTGATCATGATCGACGGCAGGCCGGTGCTGTCGCGCAACGCGGTGCGCATGGGCCGCAGCGGCGAACGCAATACCCGCGGCGACAGCAACTGGGTGCCCGCCGAGGCGATCGAACGGATCGAGGTGATTCGCGGCCCGGCCGCCGCACGCTATGGCTCCGGCGCCTCCGGCGGGGTGGTCAACATCATCACCCGGCCACCGACCGACAAGCACAGCGCGACCCTCACCGCCTATAGCAAGATGCCTGAGAACGGCGACGAAGGCTCGAGCCAGCGCGCGGGGTTCGTCTTCTCGGGCCCGCTGTCGCGGACCCTCTCCTACCGGATGTTCGGCAACCTGAACAAGACCGATGCGGACTCGCTCGATCTCAACCGCCAATTCCAGGTTGACCCCAACCCGCCGCCCGCGGGCCGCGAAGGGGTCGAGAACAAGGACATCAACGGCCTGCTGCGCTGGCAGCTCGCCGACAACCAGAGCCTCGAGTTCGAAGCGGGCTATGCGCGCCAGGGCAACATCTTCGCTGGTGAATGGGCGGGCGCGAGCAATGCCCCTTATGCGGCAGAGCTGTGGGGCGACGAAACCAACGTGATGTACCGGCGCACTGTCGCCATCACCCATCGCGGCGAATGGGACTTCGGCAGTTCGCGAATCACCCTGCAACAGGAGAACACCCGCAACTACCGGCTCGGTGAAGGCCTCGCCGGCGGCGGTGAGGGCACCATCAGCCCGACCTCGACCTGGAACCAGTCGGAGCTCGACAACTACTATTTCAACGGTGAGCTGGACCTGCCGATCACCGGGGGACGCTTCAACCAGGTGGTCACCGTCGGCACCACCCTGACCCGCGAGAAACTCGACGATCCCTACTCGGTCACCTCGTCACCGACTATCACCGATTTCCCGCAGACGCGTAACGGCAGCGCCCAGACCGACGCCGACAACTACGCGGCATATATCGAGGACAACATCGAGCTCACCGAGCGGCTGATCGTCACCCCGGGCATCCGCTTCGATCACCACTCCGAGTTCGGCGACAACTGGAGCCCGAGCCTCAACGGCTCGTTCGCGGTCACCGATGCCGTCACCGTACAGGCCGGCGTGGCCAGGGCGTTCAAGGCACCTAACCTCTATCAGTCGAATCCCAACTACGTCTACACCACCATGGGCAACGGCTGCCCCGATGGCGTGACCGGCCCCTGCTACATCCAGGGCAACGCCAATCTCGAGGCAGAGACCAGCCTCAACAAGGAAATCGGTATCTCCTACGTCGAGAACGGCTGGAACACCGGCCTGACCTACTTCCATAACGACTACAAGAACAAGATCGTCGCCGGCCTCGGCAGCGGCGGCGAGGTCACCTCGGTGCCCAGCGGCGGAAACGTCTATCAATGGACCAACGCCTCCAAGGCGGTGGTGCAAGGGCTCGAGGGTAACGTCAATGTGCCGCTGCTCGGCCCTGACGGCACCGTGCTGAGCTGGAACAACAACCTCACCTACATGATCGAGAACCGTAACAAGGACACCCGCGAGCCGCTCTCGGTGATTCCCAAGTACACGATCAACTCCTCGCTCGACTGGCAGGCGACCGACCAGCTGTTCCTCGCCGCCACGGTGACCCACTATGGAAAGCAGGAGCCCCGCCATCGGACCTCCTCGGGGTCCGACGCCACGGGCGCGACGCTGTCCAAGCGCGGTTCCTATACGCTGTTCGGGCTCAACGCCAGCTACGAGGTCAATGACAACTTGAGCCTCTCGGCCGGGATCGACAACCTGTTCGACAAGCAGATCTATCGTCAATCCTCCCAAGGCCAGACCGGTGCCAACAGCTATAACGAGCCCGGCCGCGCCTACTGGGTGAGCATGACCAGTCGTTTCTAAGCCACAGAGCTCCCTCGGGCCCCATCGCCTGGCGCGATGGGGCCCGATCTATTGATCGCGCCGTGGCGAACGCACGCCGGAGCCTTTGATGACGCCCACCGACGCCTACCTCACCTCGATACGCTATCCGCACCACTACCAGCGCGAGACCTCCGCCGCCTGGCTCTGCTTCGGCGTCGAAGCGCTCGGCTACCGGCCCCCCGAGACCGCGCGCGGATACCGCTGGTGCGAACTCGGCTGCGGCCAGGGCTACACCGCCGCGCTCAATGCGGCAGCCGACCCGCGCGGTGAATTCCACGCCGTCGATCTCAATGCCGAGCATATCGATGCGGGGCGAGCGCTGGCGCGCGAGGCCGGGCTCGACAACCTGCATTTCCACCTAGGCGACTTCGGCGCCTGGGCCGATGAGGGCCACTCGCTCGGTGAAGGTTTCGATTTCATCGTCGTCCATGGCGTCTATTCATGGATCTCGCCAGACCAGGCCGAGCGCCTCGAGCGCTTGGCGGCACGCTGGCTCGCTCCAGGCGGCCTGCTCTACCTGCACTACATGAGCCAGCCGGGGATGGCCGCCCAGGCCGCGACCCAGCGGCTGGTCGCCACCCTGGCCGCGCGTCACCACGACCCCAGGCTCGGCCTCGAGCAGGGGCTCGCCACGCTCGCCCGGCTGCGCGAGGCCGGTGCAGGATTCTTCATCGCCCATCCCGAAGCGGCCCGCAGCCTAGATGCCGCACTCGAAGGTGATCGTGACTACCTCGCCCACGAACTGCTCGGCGGCCACTGGCGGGCGATGCACGTAGGCGAGGTGATGACGCGGATGGCGGCGCTCGGCTGCGACTACCTCGGCAGCGCCACGCTGCAGGAGAACATCGACGCCAGCTCGCTGCCGGCGGGCTGCCTGGCGGCGCTCGACGGCATCGATGACCCGGTCGCGCGCGAAACGCTCAAGGACATCGCCCGCAACCAGAGCTATCGACGCGACATCTATCAAAAGCGGCGGCGAGCGCTGACCCCGAGCGAACATCGCGACGCGCTGCTGCGCCAACGCGTCGCGAGGCTGCCGGGCGCGCCGCGCCGCGGCCCGATTCGCTTCTCGACCCCGATCGGCGAGGTGGACGGAGACGACAGCCTGCTGCTGGCGATTCTCCAGGCGCTCGAGGCAACGCCCTCGATGAGCTTCGCCGAGCTTGCAAGACAGCCATCGCTGCGCGGTCGCATCCAGCAGCTCAGTCCAGCGTTGCAGATGCTCACCTGGGCGGGCGCGCTGCATCCCGCGCAGCCCTGCGCGGATGCGACACCCGGCCGGCGGCTCAATGCCATACTCGCGCGTCGGCGGCTGGCCGGCGAGGAGTTCAGCCATCTCGCCTGCGCCGGCATCGGCGCGGGCATCGGTTTCGATCTCGAACAAGCCCTGCTGCTCGATACCGCAAGGACGATGCCCGATACCGACGGCCACAGGCTTCATCGAGCGGCGAACGAGCGGGCCCGCAGCCTCGGCATCCCGGCCATCGCGCCGCCGCGCTGGCAGCGCCTGGTGAATGAAACGCTGCCATCCTGGCGCCGTTTGGGCGTGCTTTGAGCGCACTGGCCAGGATCCAAGCGCTTGCATCGCTGGCGGCAAAGCGCGATGTTGCCTCTTTTTGCCTGCCGATCATGGAGCCGTGCATGTCAGCGCACCATCTTTTGCATCTCTCGCCGGGACGGGCCGCGGCATCGCTCGCCGCCGGCCTCGCCTTTGCCTTCACCAGCCTAGCCGTCGCCCAGCCAAGCATGCAGCCGCTTGGACCCAACATCGCCGACGTCGGCTCCGATGCCTACAGCTTCAAGCGCTTCGAGATCGACTCCGACGATGGCCAACGCCACTATCGCATCTGGGTGGGCCGGCCGGAGGCACCACCGCCCCCGGGCGGCTATCCGGTGCTCTACATGCTCGACGGCAACGCGGCGATCGGCGCGCTCGATGAGGAGCTGCTCGGTGCCATCGATCGAGCCGCGCCTCCCGTGCTGGTGGCGATCGGCTACCAGACCGAACTGCCCTTCGATACCACCGCACGCGCCTACGACTACACGCCGCCCGATCCCGACGGCAAGCCCGGCACGGACCCTTGGAACCAGACCCGCGAGAGCGGCGGCAGCGACACGTTCCGCGCGCTACTGCACCAGCGGATCATTCCCGAGGCCGAGCAGGACATCGCGATCGATGCCAGCCGTCGCGCGCTCTGGGGCCACTCCTACGCTGGACTGTTCGTGCTCGATACCTTGTTCCAGGCGCCCGGCGATTTCTCCCGCTACTACGCCGCGAGTCCGTCGCTCGGCTGGAACGGCGGCCAGAGCCTCGCTCGCGAGGGTGGACTCGCTCGACGCCTTACCAGCGAGACCAAGTCGCTGACGCTGTTCCACGGCGGGGACGAGGTCGGTCGCCACCAGCGCAACGCAGATCGCCCTCCGTCTGAGGAGGCCGAACCGCTGCGCGACGGCTCACGGCTTCGCGCGCGACTGTCGCCTACCGTGGTGGAGGATCTCGCCAAGCGGCTCGATGCGGTGGAGGGGCTGGAGGTGCGCTATCGCGCCTATCCCGCGCTCAGCCATGGACCGATGCTCGCCGCGTCGCTGCACGATGCCCTGCGCGATGTCGCTGGCCTGCCGATGAGTGACCCGCAAGAGGCGCAGCCTCCCCGCCTCTGAGCCGAGCGCCCGAGGCTCAGGAGATCGAGCGCGGCACCAGCGCGACGACATCGGCCGGCGGCCTGGGAGCGGCGTAGGCCCGCGCCGCGCTCGCCGCGTAGCCGCCGAAGGCGCCGAGCAGTCGATCCTGCCACTCGGCGACGCGGTCCTCGGGGTCGAGCAGCTCGTCGCGCATCATCACCCTCGCCCACATGAAGAAGCCGAAAGCGAGGTAATCGCTGCCGCCCGGCTGGTCACCACCGAGGAACGCGGTCTCACGCAGGCGCAGGCGCAGCGGCGCCAGCGCCATCTCGAGCATGATCCGCCCTCGCGCCGGGTCGCAGAAACGCTCGAGCGTCATGCCTAAACGCGCCTCTCGCGAGGCACGGAAGTAGGGTTGGTCGATCGGGTCGAGGGCATCGAACAGATCCGCCATCATGATGCGGCTGAGCGCCGGGGCCAGCTGGGTCTCGGACCACGCCTTGATGAAACGTCCGCTGCTCTCGGCGCCTGGACCATCGAACAGCGGCGCCTGGGGATAGCGCCGGTCGAGATGCTGGATGATCGCGTAGCTGTCGACGATCGCTCGACCGCTCTCCTCGCGCAGCACCGGCACCCTGCGCGCCAGACCGTCGCCTTGGCCCGAAAACGCCAGTGCATCGTTGTCGACGAAGCGCAGCGCGCGGGTTTCGAAGGCCAGTCCCTTGTGCTTGAGCGCCATACGGACCCTCCAGCAGTAGGGCGAGAAACGCACACGTGGGTCGCTCCCACGCAGTTCGAATAACGTTCGCGTCATCTCCAACTTCCTCCTGGCGAGCCACGCGGGTACGCCGTCCATCGTGGGCGAATCTCGTTCGCGCTTGTCCTCAGTGTAGCGGTCCTGGGCCATCGCGCGACGCCGTTCGCCACGGTGAACTTCACACGCCGTGCTAGACTCCAAACCGGTTCCACCTACCCTCCGCTGGATTCAGCCATGTCGAAAGAAGCCCTGCATCTCAACATCCGCAACCTCGAGTCCGCCGACTATCCACAGCTCAAAGCGCTGATGGATGCGGTCTACGAGGATATCGGCGGGGCTTGGTCGAAGCTCACCATCGACCGGCTGATCGGTGAGTTCCCCGATGGCCAGCTCGCCATCGAGGACGACGGCCGGCTGGTCGGCATGGCGCTGACCGTGCGAGTCGACTACGACGTGTTCTCGAATCCGCACAAGTACGACGATCTGATCGGCCATCGCGACATCATCCTCAATGCTCCCCAGGGCGATACGCTCTACGGCCTCGACGTACTGATCCATCCCGACTATCGCGGCTACCGCCTCGGCCGGCGGCTTTACGAGGCGCGCAAGGACCTCTGCCGCTCGCTCAACCTGCGCGCGATCCTCGCCGGCGGGCGAATTCCCGGCTATCACCGCTATGCCGAGGAGCTGTCGCCGACCGAGTACATCGACAAGGTCTCGCGCAAGGAGATCCACGACCCGATCCTCTCCTTCCAGCTGGCCAACGACTTCCTGGTCAAGCGGCTGTTGCGCAAGTACCTGCCCGAGGACGAGCACTCGATGGGCTACGCCACTTTGCTCGAGTGGAACAACATTCTCTTCGAGCCGGCCGAATCGGTGCTCGATTGGCGCAAGCAGGAAGTTCGGGTCGGCGCAGTGCAGTGGCAGATGCGCGAGTTCGCCTCGGTCGAACAGGTGCTCCAGCAGGTCGAGTTCTACGTCGATGCGATCTCCGACTACCAAAGCGACTTCGCGGTGCTGCCGGAGCTCTTCAACACCCCTCTGATGGGCCTCACCGACCAGTCGGACCAGGTCCAGGCGATTCGCTTCCTCGCCGGATTCACCGCGCGTTTCAAGGAGGAGATCTCGCGGATGGCGGTCTCCTACAACATCAACATCATCGCCGGGTCGATGATCGAGCAGGGTGAGGATGGCCGGCTCTACAACGTCGCCTACCTGTGCCGCCGCGATGGCTCCATCGACCGCCAGCCCAAGCTCCACATCACCCCGCAGGAGCGTCGCGACTGGGTGATCGAGGGCGGCGACTCGCTCACCGTGTTCGATACCGATGCCGGGCGCATCGGCATCCTGATCTGCTATGACGTCGAGTTCCCGGAGCTTGCACGATTGCTGGCCGAGCAAGAGATGGACATCCTCTTCGTGCCGTTCTGGACCGACACCAAGAACAGCTACCTGCGGGTGCGCCACTGTGCCCAGGCGCGGGCGATCGAAAACGAATGCTACGTGGTGGTCTGCGGCAGCGTCGGCAACGTGCCATCGATCGAGAACCTCGACGTGCAGTACGCGCAGTCGTCGGTGTTTTCACCCTCGGACTTCGCCTTCCCCCACGACGCGGTGATGTCGGAGACCACGCCGAACACCGAGATGCTGATGTTCTCGGATCTCGACCTGCGACGGCTCAAGGTGGTGCGCAGCGAGGGCTCGGTGACCAACCTGAAGGACCGGCGCAAGGATCTGTTCGATTTGCGCCTGCGCGACTGGTCGCTGAAGGCGGGAGGCCAGGGCTGAGCCCGAGCCGACGCGCCGGGAAAGGCATGCTTACCAAGCGACACGGGGCAATACGCAAGAGTGCTTCGCTTACAATGCGTATCGAGAAGCGAGTGGCGCTTTGATCCGGACGATCTAGGATGATCTGGTACCGCTCGCGGTGCCCATTGGGCATCGGGGCGCTTCCGTCAGATCGTGATGAAAGGAATCGGACCGTATGAAATCTCTCGTTTTCACCACAGCCGCGCTGTTTTCCACTCTACTCATGGCCGGCTGCGCCACTGACTGGCAAAAGCCCGATGGCACCGATGCTGACCGCTATAGCGACCAGGCCGAGTGCCGGGTGATGGCCAACCAGGCCGACGACAGCGAGACCTTCGACGACTGCATGAAAGGCCGCGGCTGGATGGATGACTGAGCGAATACCAGGCAGTCGCACAGAGCGCGCCCACGGGCGCGCTCTGTGCCGTTGAGCTCCCCGCCCAGACGTCATTCAGCGCCGATGGGCTGACACCGTTCGAGCCGCTGGTTATCCTCGGGACGCGCGCACTTTCATGCGTATTCCTACCCGTACTTCGAGGAGCAAGACCATCGGCTGGCTGTCGGATCTCAAGTGGCGGCACACTCGCCAACGTCATCCCTTGCCCGAGCGGCTCTGGCGCGAGGTCGTCGACCAGCTGCCGATCGCCCATGGGCTCGACGAAACCCAGCGCGCGCTGCTCGGCAAGCGCGCCTGGCGGCTGCTGCACGAACTACGGCTCACCCTGCCGGTGGATGGCGCCGATTGGCCGCTCGCCGAACGGCTGCGCCTGACCGCGCAGGTCGCCCTGCTCGCGCTCGGTTGGGAGGACGGAGAATCGGCCTTCGCCAATGTGCATGAGGTGGTGGTGGTGCCGGATGCCTTCACCCGCGAGGTGGTCGAGGTCGACGAGTATGGGGTGACCCATGAGTACGTCGACGAGCGGGTGGGCGAGACCTCCTACCAGGGGCCCGTAGTGGTGTCGCTGGCTGACGTCGAGCACAGCGGCGAGTGGAGCGGCTTCAACGTGATCATCCACGAGTTCTGCCACAAGCTCGACATGGGCAACTCCGAGGACGTCGACGGCCTGCCACCGCTGCCGCCGGGCCTTTCGGCGAAGACCTGGCACCAGGTGTTCAGCGTGGTGTGGCAGGACCTCAAGGATCGCCTCGCACACGACGAACCGACCCCGATCGACGACTACGCGGCAAGCCACCCGGGAGAGTGCTTCGCGGTCTGCAGTGAATACTTCTTCACCGCGCCGGACATCCTCGCCGAGGCCTACCCCGACCTCTATGCGCTGCTGTCGCGCTACTACGGCCAGGATCCACTGCCGCGCCTGCGGGCCTTCGAGTCGCTCACGACTCCTGAGCGGGGAGATCGGGCCGTTCGCCCTCCGCATTTCGAATCGCCCTGAAGCGCGCTTCCATCTCACGGCGGAGTTCGCGACGCCGGCGCCCCGACTCGAAGCGCTGGCGCCCGATCTCGGTGACCGGAGTAAGCGCCGGCACCGCCATCGGGCGCCCGTCGTCGTCCACCGCCACCATGGTGAAGTAGCAGCTGTTGGTATGGCGCACCACGCCCTGGCGAAAATCCTCGGCGACGACTTTGATCCCGATCTCCATCGAACTGCGCCCGGTGTAGTTGACCGCGGCGAGGAAGGTGACCAGCTCGCCGACGTGGATCGGCTGGCGAAAGATCACCTGGTCGACCGAAAGCGTCACCACGTAGCTCTGGGCCCAGCGCGCGGCGCAAGCGTAGGCGACTTCATCGAGGTACTTGAGCAGCGCTCCCCCGTGTACCTTGCCGGAGAAGTTGGCCAGATCGGGGGTCATCAGCACCGACATGGTGAGTTCATGCCTGGGGGTGTCCATAAGAAGATCGCTCTCGCGCCAAGGCACCCTCTTGATGGGGCGCTGAGCCGCTATCCTCGCACAAAAGCACGTGCAGGTGAGCACCGCGCGACCAAGGCCGTGAAGGCCCCTTCCCTCCCTCGCCGCAACCGATTAAGGTCGAACCAGGGCTGTTTTAAAACTTAACCAACTCATGCCTTCGACAGCAGGGCTCGCCACCAACAATCGGAGCCGTTACATGTCCCAACTCGCCCAGCCGTCGGACGCCGGCGCGGCACCACGCCAGCTTTCCCGCGCCAAGCTGATCATCGCCGCCAGCCTCGGCAACGGCCTCGAGATGTTCGACTTCACCGTATTCAGCTTCTTCGCATCGATCATCGGCGCGCTCTACTTTCCCTCCGAGACCCCCTATGGCTCGCTGCTGATGGCGGTCGGGGTGTTCGGGGTCGGCTTCGTCATGCGCCCGCTCGGCAGCATGGTGCTCGGCGCCTACGCCGACCGTGCCGGGCGCAAGGCAGCGATGCTTTTGACCATCACCCTGATGGGGCTCGGTACGGCAATGATCGCGCTGGCGCCAACCCACGCCCAGATCGGCATTTTCGCACCGCTCTTGATTCTCGCCGGGCGGCTGCTGCAAGGGTTCTCCGCCGGCGGCGAGATCGGCGCCTCGACGGCGCTGCTGATGGAGTCGGCCGGCAGCCACGACCGCGGCTTCTACGTCAGCTGGCAGGTGATCAGCCAAGGGGCGAGCTCGCTGCTCGGCGCCGCCTGCGGCGCGCTGCTCACCAGCACACTGTCGCAAGAGGCGCTGCACGCCTGGGGCTGGCGGCTGCCGTTTCTGGTCGGGCTCGCGATCATCCCGGTCGGTCTCTACATCCGCCGCAAGGTCGAGGAAACCTACAGCGGCCACGAGGCCCAGCGCCACAGCAGCGATGCGGCCCGCAACCCGGTCTCGATCTTCCTGCGCGAGCATCTGCGCCAGTTCGTGCTCGGCCTTGCGATCATCATGGCAGCGACGCTTTTGACCTACATCATTCTCTTCTACATGCCGACCTACATGACCCGGGTCTCCCATTTGTCGCCCACCACCGCCTACCTGATGAGCGTGCTCACCAGCCTGATGCTGATCATTTCAGCCCTGGTCGCCGGGCTCGCGCTGGATCGCCTGCGCCAGCACAAGCGCTTGGCCATCGGCTCGCTATTGGTCGCGATCGTGCTCGTCTACCCGACCTTCGTGCTGCTCGCCGATCCCGCCACCCTGTGGCTTGCGATGATCAGCCGGCTGTTCCTGGTCGCCGCGATGGGGTTCAACATGACCGCAGGGCTTTTGTTGATCATCGAGGCGCTGCCTCGTCCGGTACGCGCCACCGGGATGGCGATGACCTATGCGCTCGGCGTCGCGCTGTTCGGCGGCACCGCGCAGTTCGTGGTCACCTGGCTGCTCGAAGTCACTGGTAATCCCATGTCTCCAGCGTGGTACCTTATCGTCATGCTGCTGATCAGCCTTGCCGCCTTCGCCACTTTCCGCGAACGCCATTTCGACTGAACCAATAACGCCAAGCATTAGGAGCGAGCATGTCCCTTCCCACCCAACCCGATCCCGTACGCGCACGCATCCAGGAGTACCTGCCCGAGATGGTTTCGCTGCGCCGCGACATCCATACCCACCCCGAGCTCGGCTACCACGAGCATCGCACCAGCGACCTGGTCGCCGAGCGGCTCGAGCGATGGGGCTTCGAGGTCGATCGCGGGCTCGGCGGCACCGGGGTGGTCGGCACCCTGAAGCGCGGCAGCGGCAGCGCCGTGATCGGGCTGCGCGCCGACATGGACGCGCTGCCGATCGAGGAAGCCACCGGACTGCCCTACGCCAGCCGCAATCCGGGCGTGATGCATGCCTGCGGCCACGATGGCCATACCACCACCCTGCTCACCGCGGCGCGCTATCTCGCCGAGCATGGCGAGTTCGACGGCACCCTGCGCGTGATCTTCCAGCCCGCCGAGGAGAGCCTCGCCGGTGCTTTGAAGATGCTCGAGGAAGGGCTGTTCGAACGCTTCCCTTGCGATGCGATCTTCGGCCTGCACAACATGCCGGGCGTACCGGCCGGCAAGCTCTGCTTCGTCGAGGGACCGACCATGGCCTCCTCCGACACCGCGATCATTCGCGTCCAGGGCCGCGGCGGCCACGGCGCAGTGCCCCAGCTCTCGGTGGACCCGGTGGTCGCGGCCGCCTCGCTGGTCATGGCGCTGCAGAGCGTGGTCTCGCGCAACGTGGCACCGCTCGAGACCGGCGTGGTGACGATCGGCAGCATCCAGGGCGGCTCGGTCAGCAACGTGATCCCCGATAGCGTGGAGTTGAAGCTCACCATACGGGCGTTCTCCAACCAGGTCCGCGACCTGCTCGAACGCCGGATCATCGAGATCAGCAAGGCCCAGGCGCAAAGCTTCGGTGCCGAAGCGCTGATCGACTACCAGCGCGGCTATCCGGTGCTGGTGAACCATGCCGGCGAGACCCAGCTGGCCCGCGAAGTGGCGCTCGAGCACTTCGGCGAGGATGCGATAGAAGCCGGCTTCGAGCCGATCACTGCCAGCGAGGACTTCGCCTACATGCTCGAGAAGGTGCCCGGCTGCTACCTGTTCCTCGGCAACGGCGACAGCGCTTCGCTGCACAACCCAGGCTACAACTTCAACGATGAGATCCTGCCCGTCGGCGCGGCCTACTGGGTCAAGCTGGTCGAGCGCTATCTCGGGTGACATCGTGGCCCGCGACCACCCCGATCGGGGTGATCATGCTGGCGACCCGCTTCCCCCGCCCGCCGGGAGACATCGGTCATCCCGATACCCTCGGCGGTCGGGGGCTCTATGCGCGCGTCGAGGCGGCACGCGTTTCCAATGTAGTGGTCGATGGCCCGATCGACGCCGAAGTGGTCGAAGCGATGGCGCAGGCCGGTAATGCGCTGGTCGAGCGCGGTGCGAAGCTGCTCACCACCTCCTGCGGCTTCGCCTGCGCGATCCACGATCGTCTCCAGGCCCGCCTGCCAGTACCGCTGGTCTCCTCGGCGCTGAACCTGCTGCCGACGCTGGCGAAGCGCTTTGCCGATGACGCCCCCATCGGGATACTGACCTTCGATGGCCGCGTGCTGAACCGCCGTCACTTCGGTCGTTTCTGGTCGCCGCGCGCGGTGATCCAGGGCATCGAGGAGGGACGGGAACTGCACCGGGTGATCAGCGGGGACCTGGATAGGCTCGATCCACGCACAGCCGAAGCCGATGTGCTGGAAGCCGGTGAAGCGTTGCTGACTCGAGCCCCAGGCTGTGTGGCGATACTACTCGAGTGCACCAATCTGCCACCCTACCGGAGCGCGCTCGAACGCAGCCTCGGGCTGCCGGTATTCGATCTGGGAGATGCGCTCGCAGACGCTGACGCACGAATCGCTCGACAGATGTAACGACGCACATAGCGACAGACATAACACCAAACATAACGACAACGATCCGGAAGCTTTTCGATGTGGTCCGTACTCATCCCCTTCCTGCTGCTGTTCGCCATCACCCTGCTCCCCTTACCCAGAATCGGCGGCGACGTGCGCCTCGCTCTGCTCGCAGCAGGCGTCTCAGCGGCGCTGCTCCAGGGGCTAGCGCCGAGCGATTGGCCGATGGCGATCATCGATGGCATCGATCGGCTCTCCTGGGTGATCTGGCTGTCGCTGTTCGGCAGCCTCTATGCCGAGACCCAGCTGAGAATCGGCGCGATGCGTACCACGCTGGATTTGCTCGGCGCACTGTTCGGCCGCTCGCCGGCCGGGCTGGTCTGCGCGGTGATCGTCACCCTGGTGCTCGGCGGCTCGCTGCTGGGCGATGCGATCGCGGCCTCGGCGGTGGTCGGTTTCCTGGTAGTACGCTCGCTGGCCGAGCTGGGCATCTCCGGTGAGCGGATCGCCGCGATCATCCTCCTCGGTGCACTGGTCGGCTCGGGGATGCCGCCGATTTCCCAGTCCTTCATCATGGCCGCCGCCTTCACCGGTATCGCACCGGAGACAGTGATGAATCCCTGGGGCTACGTCACCATGCTGGTCACGCTGGCGGTGGCGCTGGCCAATGGCGTCTGGCTGGTACGCGGACGGCGGATGCCGGCAGGCCTCGCTACCCTGCCGCCGGCCATGACCACGCTGCGCCGGGGTGCGCCTAGCCTGCTGCCGCTCGGCGTGCTGCTGGTGATGGTGACACTGCTCTCTGGAGGCTGGCTATCGTTCTCCGCACTCCCGGGCTATGCCGCTCTCTCGGCGACCCCGGTGCTCAAGGGCATCGCCTTCAGCGTGGTGCTGGCGATCATCGTCGCCACCCTGTTCACCCTGCCCTACCGCCAGGTGCGTAGCGATCTGCCCTCGGTCTGCACCAATGCCCTCAGGAAGGTCGCGAAGACGGTGCAGATCCAGCTCTGTGCCGGCGCGATGATCGGCCTTTTCCACCACGCCGGGCTGCTGGGGTCGATCCGTGACTTCGCCACCCAGCTCGATGTCGGGACGATGAAGCTCGGCGGCGGTCTGGCCGTGGTGCTGGTCGGCATGGTCACCGGTTCGCAGACCACCGCGCAGACCGCGATCGTCGGCGTCATGGCGCCGACCATGGTGGATCTCGGGCTCGATCCGGTCGCGGTAGCGATCGGCGCGGCGCACCTGGCAATGGCGGGACAGGCCATGCCCCCCGTGGGCCTGACCACCTTCGTGGTCGCCGGGCTGATCGGCGGCATTCTCAACGTCCGTGTCGATCCGCTGCGGGCGATGCTGCTCTCGGTGCCGCTGTCGCTGTGCTTTCTCGCCTTCGGTGCACTCTACTGGTACATGGCTTAGGGCGAGCCGACTCGCCTTGATTGGAGGGCCAATGCAATGACTTCGCCTCACTCTCGCACCGATATCGCCGTGGTCGGCGCCGGTGCCGTGGGCACCTGCACCGCGCTCGCCCTGCAGCAGAAAGGCTTTAACGTGAGCCTGTTCGAGCGTCTCGTCACAGGCACGCAAATGACCTCCTACGGCAACGCAGGCGTCATCACCCACTCTTCGGTGATTCCGCTCAACGTATCGAACCTTTGGCGCAAGCTGCCGCGTCTGGCCGCGAATCTCGACCCGGGATTGCGCATCGCGCTGGGCTACCTGCCGCGCGCGGCGCCGTGGCTGGCCCGCTTCGTCCGCGGCTGCAACCCTGACTCGGTGGCTACGCGCGCGCTCGCGCTCGAGCGGCTGGTCGCTCCTGCGCTGGACGCCCACCGGCGCCTTTCCCGCGCCGCTGGCTGCGAGGGTCGCCTGCACCACAGCGGCTGGCTCAAGCTCTACAGGGGAGAAGCCAGCCATCGCGCAGCGGCCGGCGAGCGTCGACTCTGGGATGATCTCGGAGTCGAATACCACGAGCTCGAAGGCCGGGCGCTCGAGGAGTACCTGGATCACGGCGCCAAGGTCTATGCACGCGGCACGCTGATTCCCAACACCTCCTACGTCGATGACCCCGGCGCGTTGGTCGGCGCCTACCGGCGGATGTTCGTGCACCGCGGCGGGCGGCTGGAAGAGCTTGCTGCGCCAGCGCTGGTGCCCACTGCCTCGGGATTTCGCATCGCCGGCTGTCCGCGGGACTTCGCTCAAGCGGTGGTCTGCGCCGGCCCCTGGTCGCTCGACCTGCTCGCCCCGCTGGGCTATCGGCTACCGATGATCAGCGAGCGGGGCTACCACCAGGAGTTTCTCGAGGCGCGACCGGGTAGCGTGCGGGCCCCGTTCCACGACGTCGAAGCGGCCTTCGTCTGCACCCCGATGGCGGGACGGCTGCGGATACTTTCCGGCATCGAGCTGGATGACCGTGACCGCCCGCCGACGCCGCGCCAGCTCACCCGGCTGCTACCTCGCGCAAGGGAAGCGGTAGGGCTCGGCGAGGCGCAGGGCGCTCCTTGGCTTGGGCGACGCCCTTCGCTGCCCGACGGCATGCCGGTGCTCGGCGCCGCACCGCGCCACCCCGGACTATGGTTCGGCTTCGGCCACGGACACATCGGCCTTTCGACCAGCGCGATCAGCGGTGAATGGCTCGCCGAGATGGTCTGCGCCGGACGAGAGCTCGACGCCTATCGCGCCTTCAGTCCGCGAAGATTCCTTACCGCGCGCTGAGCCAGGCCCCGCGCCGCTAGCTCCTCTGGCCAGCGGTCAGCAGACGCACACCGAGGCCGATGAACATCGCACCGAGCAGCCGGTCGAGCCAGCGGGCGACGTTCTCGCGGCTGCGCAGCCAAAGGGTCATCCGCGAGGCGCAGAGAATCAGCGCAAGCTCCACCGGGACCGCCACCAGGGTGACCAGGCAGCCCAGCACCGCCAGCTGCGCCCATACCGGCCAGACATCGGCCAGTTCGGGACGCACGAACTGCGGCAGGAACGCCATGAAAAATAGCGCGGTCTTGGGGTTGAGCACGTCGATGAGCACGCCCTGGCGAAACGTCGCCCAGCCGCTGACCGGCCCTTTGGCCGCGGCCCGCGGGGCCAGCCCGCTCCCCGCGTTGCGCAGCGCCTGGATCCCGAGCCAGCAGAGATAGGCCGCGCCGAGCAGCTTGACCAGCGTGAACAGGGTGCTCGAGGCGACCAACAGCGCCGAGAGACCGACCGCCGCCGCACTGACATGGAACAGCGTGCCACACCACAGGCCGGCGGCGGCCCATAGCCCGATGCGTCGCCCCTGGACGCAGCTCTTGCCGAGCCAATAGAGCATATCGGGCCCCGGTGTGAGGTTGATCACCAGGGCGGCGGCGAAGAAGAGCGCCCAGAAGGCCGGATCGAACATGACTGCATCCTCATATGGCAACGGCAGGCCTTTGGCTCCCGTTGCGTTACCGAAACCCTATCTATACCAGCTCATCCATTACCACCTCACCTGAGCTACTCGCCACCCCGCTCGACGGGCACCTTTTCTCGGGCCGGGCTCAGGCCGAGCGACCGGGCTCTGGATGGACGTCGTCGTCGGCATCGAACCGCTGCCAGTCGGTCTGGCCGAGCACGCGGCTCGACAGCGCCCCGGTGGTCATCGAGCCATTGACGTTGATCGCGGTCCTCCCCATGTCGATCAGCGGTTCGATCGAGATCAAAAGCCCCGCCAGTGCGATCGGCAGGTCAAGGGTCGAGAGCACGATGATCGCGGCGAAGGTCGCCCCACCGCCGACCCCGGCGATGCCGAAGGAGGAGATCGCGACCACCGCGATCAGGCCGAGGATGAAGCCAGGCGTCATCGGATCGACCCCCACGGTCGGTGCGATCATCACCGCGAGCATCGCCGGATAGAGCCCGGCGCAGCCGTTCTGGCCGATGGTCGCGCCGAACGAGGCGGAGAAGTTGGCGATCGCAGGATCGACGCCCAGCCGTGAGACCTGGGTATCGATGTTGAGCGGGATGCTCGCTGCGCTCGAGCGCGAGGTGAAGGCGAAGGTCAGCACCGGCCAGACCTTGCGGAAGAAACGCAGCGGCGAGATGCCGCCGAGGGCCAGCAGCAGCGCATGGAGCAGCAGGATCAGGCCGAGGCCCAGGTAGGAGGCGACGACGAAGTTGATCAGTTGAAGGATATCGTGGAGGTTGGAGGTCGCCACCACCTGGGTCATCAGCGCCATCACCCCGTAGGGTGTGAGCCGAATGATCATCCGCGTGAGGCGCAGCACCCAGCGGCTGGCCAGTTCGATCCCGGCGACCACCTTCGCTCCGACCTCCGGCTCCTCGCGACGCAAAAGCATCGCCGCAAGCCCGAGCAGCATCGAGAAAATCACCACGCTGATGATCGAGGTCGGCCTGGCCCCGGTCAGCTCGGCGAAGGGGTTGGCCGGGATGAAGCCGACGATCATCTGGGCCAGGTTGAGCTCGCCGAGCTGGTCGGCACGCCCGACCAACGCGTCGCCCCGGGCCAGCTCGCGCGCCCCTTGGGCGAGACCCTCCGCACTGAGGCCGAACAGCTGCGCCATTGCGATGCCGATCGCCGCGGAGATCGCCACCGTCACCATCAGTACCGCCAGCACCGAGAAGCCGATCTTGCCCAGCGCGCTCAGATCATGAAGCTTGACCGTCGCACCGAGGATCGAGACCAGCACCAACGGCATTACGATCATCTGCAGCAGGCGCACATAGCCGCCGCCGACCACGTTGACCCAGTTCAGGGTGTCGTTGACCAGCGGATGGTCGAAGCCATAGAGCCACTGCAGGGCGAGACCGAAGGCCACCCCGAGCAGCAGGCCGGCAAGCACCAGCCGGCCCAGTGAGGCACCGCGGCGCTGGCGTTTGGAGAGCCACAGCATGGCGAGCAGGAAAACCGCGAGGTGCGGTAGGACGAACAGGAACATCGCGCACTCCAGTGAACCGAACGGGCCTGCTCACAGCACCTTCTGCATGAAGGTGAGATCCAGCCAGCGACCGAACTTGGTACCGACCTCGCGCAGGGTACCGGTCTCGACGAAGCCGAGCCGCTGGTGCAGCGCGATCGATCCATGGTTGGCGGCATCGATGCCGGCGACCATCACATGCATGCCCTGGGCCTCGGCACGCTCGATCAGCGCCAGCATCAGCGCTCGACCGATGCCCGCGCCGCGATGCGCGGCATCGACGTAGACACTGTGCTCGACGGTGAGGCGATAGCCATCATGGGGACGCCAGGCGCCATAGGTAGCGTAGCCGAGCAGCCGATCCTGCGCATCGACCGCGGCCAGCACGGGAAACCCCTGGGCGAGGCGCTGGGCGTGCCAGCCGCGGCGCTCGTCGATGTCGACCAGGCGCTCGTTCCAGATCGCCGTGGTATGCGCCACCGCGTCGTTGTAGATCGCCGTGAGGGCGGTGAGATCACGCTCTTCGAGATCGCGGATACGTTCGATCATGGGCAGGGCTCGTACGCTTGGATGAGTTGGATTGAGCAACGGTCGCATTCTGCGCGCAGCGAGCGGAAGCCACCAGCGGTGGCGATTGCCAATCCGCATCGGCACCGACACAATGGCGCCGCATCCGTGGTCCGAGACGCTTTCTCGCGTGCCGAGCCTGCCGACGGACACCATCGGTCTGAGTGAGCCGCCATCGATCTCAGCCGGGTTTGAAACGCGCCCTGAGTCGGCGCGACTGTAAGGATCACCGATGAAAGTGTCATTCCCATTCGCCCCGTCGCAGCTCCTACGCCTTTGCGTTCTCGCCGCCGCCTGGCTGCTATCCGGCTGCACGGCCTCCGCTCCCGATGAGGACGCCGTGCGTCTTGCGATCGAGTCCCACTTCGAACGCGAACTCGAGACCCTGCAGCACGCTGCCGGCGACGAGGGGCCCGGGCTCGAGGTATTCGAGGGACTCGCCTACCGGGTGGAGATCACCGGGGTATCGGAGTGCAAGCCGCTTGCGGACGATGCCCACTGGCGCTGCAAGGTGGTCGGCGAACTGGAGATCGATGGCGAGAGACGTGCGCTCGATCGCGTGCTTGAGCTGGTCCACGAAGAGGGCAGATGGCGCGTCTGAAGCCTAGAGGCCGATCGCCCGGCGCAGCACGCCCCAGACCCGCTCACGCCTTGCGGCCAGTTCATCGGCGGCATAGATGAAACGCTCGGTGAAAAGCCCATCGGCGACGCAGTAGAAGGTAGCGCCGAAGCTCGCCCGGTCGATGCCCTCGAACAGTTCCAGCTCACGCCCCTGGGCGTAGAGGGCATCGAGCAGCAGATCGCACTCCCGCTCGCAACGAGCCATTTGGGCGCCGACCTCGGTGGCGAAGCGCGGCGGCGGGAAGAGGATGAAGCGCTTGTAGAAGATGCCCTCGGCGCGACCGAAATCCTCACCGCTGGCGTCGAGGAGCAGACGCTCGAGACGCGCGTCGAACGCCCCGCCCCTCGCTGCCTCGAAGCCCGCCGCGATCCGCTCGCGCATCTGTCCCACCACCTCGTCGACCAGGAAGAGGAACAGCGCATCCTTGCTGTCGAAGTGGTTGTAGATCGAAGGCTTGCGGATTCCCACCGCCTCGGCGAGCGCGCCCAGCGACGTCGCCTCGAACCCTTCCTCGGCGAACAGCCTAAGGCCTGCGGCGGCGAGCCGCTCTCGGGTCGTGGCCATAGTCCCTCCCTCGGTGAACAGTAGCCGCATTCTAATCCGCAACCCACCGAGATTGGCGCGCCCAATCTCGATACGACCATGACAAGCTAGACTAACGACCGTTAGTTAGTCTAGCATTCCGATCACTGTCATCTGGAGGAGGCGAACCATGAGTCTCAAAGGATGGGCGATGCTGCTGCCGGCCGCCGCCGCGGAAGTCGGCTGGGCGCTGGGCCTCAAGCAGGCCCAGAGCGTTGGTGACTGGGCGCTGACCCTGGTACTGGTGGCGGCGAGCTTCGCCCTGCTTTTGCATGCCTCCCGGCGGATGCCGGTAGCCACCGCCTACGTGGTATTCGTCGCACTCGGAACCGCTGGCACCGCGGCGGTGGACATGTTCTGGCTGGGCAGCGGCTGGGATCTCGCCACCGCGGCTTTCATCGCGCTGCTGCTGCTCGGTGTGATCGGGCTCAAGCGCACCAGCTGACGCTGGTTCGACAGGGGGAACGGCCATGGCTTGGCTGATACTTGTCCTCGCCGGACTGCTCGAAGTCGTCGGCGTCACCGCGATCAAGCGGGTCACCGACGGCCATTGGCGCTCGGGCCTGGCGATCATCGTGGTGGGCTTCTCGGCATCGCTTGCGCTGCTCAACCTGGCGATGCGCGAGATCGACCTCGGCGTCGCCTACGCGACCTTCACCGGCATCGGCGCGGTCGGTAGCGCGCTGATCGGGATGTGGCTCTGGGGCGAATCGCACCGGCCGCTGAGAATCGCCTTTCTCGGCCTGATCGTCTGCGCGGTGGTCGGACTCAAGCTGGTCGCTTGAGCTCAGTCGATCGACGCCCATAGCGGCGCGCTCAGCACCCCTTCGTGCTCGAGCAGCCAGCGCTTGCGGCCGATGCCGCCGGCATAGCCGCGCAGCTCACCGCCGCGGCCGAGCACGCGGTGGCAGGGCACCACCAGACACAGCGGGTTGCGCCCCACCGCGGCGCCGATCGCCCGGGCGTGGCGGGCGCCGAAGCCGAGCCGTGACGCGAGTTCGCCGTAGCTTGCGGTGTCCCCGAAGGGCACCTCGGCGAGTGCTGCCCATACCCGCTGCTGGAAGGCACTACCGTGCGCGGCGAGCGGCAGGTCGAAGCGCTCGAGCCGGTGGGAGAAGTACGCATCGAGCTGCGCCTGGGCCTCTTTCAGCACTGCCGGGGGAGAGGTTTCGGGGTCGGGATCGTAGCGCCACTGCGACACGGCCTTGGCGGGTTGGGCGACCTCGAGATGGAAGACACCGCTGAGCCGCTCGCCCTCGGCGCGCAGCAACAGTTCACCGATCGGGGTCGAGAGGGTTGCGTAGTGCGACATGCCGGTCTCCTGGTGACGCTTGACGAGGCGATTCCCTTCTGGCCGGACACCTTAGCCGATCGCTGCGGCGCGATCGACTTGCCCGACGCCAGAGGCTATGGTCCAGTCATCGCAGTCACCCTGCCCGGAGCACCACCATGGCATCCCCTTCGCTGATCGACGCATGGCTCGATACCTTCGACCCTAGCTCATCGATGGCCGCGGCAGGCACGCTCGCAGGCGGTGCCTTCGTCCAGCATGGGCGCGGTATCTTCGAGCTGCGCCCCACCGCGATCGGCCAACGGGCCGTGGCTGTGGTGATCAGCGTCGGCGTACACGGCGACGAGACCGCACCGATAGAGCTGCTCGGCGAAACCCTCGCCCGGCTGGAGGCCGGCCTGGTCAGGCTCGGTGCGCCGACGCTCTTGCTCCTCGGCAGCCCCGAGGCGGTGGTTCGCGCGACGCGCTACATCGACACCAACCTCAACCGGCTGTTCGAGCGCGGTCGCGAGGGCACGAGCCCCGAGCAGCTGCGCGCCCGGGAGCTAATGACCGCGGTCGACCGGTTCTTCTCAGCCCACCAGGGGCGCGCGCGCCTGCATCTGGACCTGCATACCGCGATCCGCGACAGCCTCCATCCGCGCTTCGCGATCGAGCCGTTCGCCGCCACCTCCTCGCCGGCCGCATTGTGGAACGCACTGCACGGCGCCGGGCTCCAGGCCGGCCTGCGCCAGCACGCCCATAGCTGGACCTTCTCCCACTACAGCCGCCACTACCATGAGGCGCAAGGGTTCACCCTCGAGCTCGGCCGGGTGGCCCCGTTCGGGGCCAACGACCTCGCACCGCTGCGCCCGCTGGGTGCTGCGATCGAGGCCTGGATCGAAGGCGCTCCGCTCGGACTCGACGCAAGCGATGGCGAAGTGACGATGCCACTCTATCGGGTGGCCCGCGAGATCACCCGCGAAGCCGAGGATTTCCGTTTCGCTTTCGCCGACGACCTGGCCAATTTCAGCGAACTCCCGCCCGGAGCCCTGGTCGGGGCCGATGCCGTCCAGGGCGAGATCCGCGTCGGCGAACGCCCCCAGCGGGTCGTCTTTCCCAACCCCCGGGTCGAGCTCGGGGCCCGCGCCGGGCTATTGGTCGAGCGCTTGGGTTAGGCAGGCCGGGCTGGCGCAACCCGCGGGTGGCTCTGCTAGAATGCGCGCTTGCGCTGCCCGGTGGCTGACCGGGGAAGAACGCCTGCGATGCGCGCCTACCCCTTGCGCCGCCATCGCGCAGCGATAGCGCGGATTCACAGCCAATAACATCCATCGCAGCCCGACCGATGCAAGGCCACAAGCCTTTGGTCGCTGCCATGCTGGAACAGACCATGCCAGAGCCAATCCATCCGCTGGTCATCACCGACCTGCACAAGAGCTTCGGCGACAATCCCGTGCTTCGCGGCCTGTCGCTCACCGCCAGGAAGGGCGACGTGATCACCCTGATCGGTGCCTCCGGCTCGGGCAAGAGCACCTTCCTGCGCTGCATGAACCTGCTCGAGCGCCCCAACGCCGGCGAGATCGTGGTCCATGGCGAGAGCATTCGTTTCAAGGATACCCGGCGCGGCCGCGAAGTCGCCGACCACCGCCAGGTCGAGCGCATCCGCTCCAAGCTCTCGATGGTGTTCCAGAACTTCAACCTGTGGGCGCACATGACGCTGCTCGCCAACGTCATCGAGGCACCGATCCACGTGCTCAAGGTGCCCAAGGCCGAGGCCCGCGCCCGCGGCATGGCACTGCTCGAGCGGGTCGGTCTCGCCGAACGTGCCAACTACTATCCTGCCCAGCTCTCCGGAGGCCAGCAGCAGCGCGGTGCGATCGCGCGCGCCCTGGCGATGGAGCCCGAGGTGATGCTGTTCGACGAGCCGACCTCGGCACTCGACCCGGAGCTGGTCGGCGACGTGCTGCGGGTGATGCGCGAGCTCGCCGACGAGGGCCGCACGATGATCGTGGTGACCCACGAGATGGCCTTCGCCCGCGATGTCTCGAGCCAGGTGGTCTACCTGCACCAGGGCCGGGTCGAAGAGGCCGGGCCGCCGGGGCAGGTGCTCGACAACCCGACCTCGCCGCGCCTTCGCCAGTTCCTGGCCCCCAAGCACTGATACACGGCCCCGCGGAGAACCCCCATGGATCTTGCCTGGCTCGACTTCCAGGGCTACGGCCCACGCCTCATCGAGGGCGGCTGGCTGACTCTCCGGGTCGCGGTGCTTTCGATGGTGATCGCACTGCTGCTCGGCATGTTCACCGCCAGCGCCAAGCTCTCCTCGTCGGCGCTGCTCAAGGGCGTGGCGACCTTCTACACCACGGTGATTAGAGGCGTGCCCGACCTGGTGCTGATGATGCTGCTGTTCTATGGCGGCCAGATCGGCGTCAACATGCTCACCGACTATCTCTACGATGCCACCGGTGGACGAATCGACTGGTTCATCGACATCGATGCCTTCACCGCCGGAGTCATCACTATCGGCTTCATCTTCGGCGCCTACATGGCGGAGACCTTCCGCGGCGCCTTCATGGCGGTCGACGCGGGGCAGATGGAGGCCGCGCGGGCCTATGGCATGAGCCCGCTGAAAGCGTTCCAGCGGGTGCGCTTTCCGCTGATGATGCGCCACGCGCTGCCCGGGCTCGGTAACAACTGGATGGTACTGTTGAAGACCACCGCACTGGTCTCGATCATCGGCCTCACCGATATGGTCCGGGTCGCCGACGAAGCGACCAAGGCCACCCACCAGCCATTTTTGTTCCTGCTCCCGGTGGCGCTCGGCTATCTCGCCATCGCCAGCCTCTCCGAGCTGCTGTTCCAGTGGCTGACCCGCCGCTACAGCGTCGGCTTCACAGAGGCCAACGACTGATGGAACAGCTCAATCAAGCGATCATCGACCTCCTCAGTGGCAACGAGATCTTCACCGCAAACACCCTGGACATCTACTGGGAAGGGCTGGTCAACACGGTCCATCTGGTGTTCGTCTCGCTGTTGATCGGGATACTGCTGGCGGTGCCGCTGGCGATACTGCGCGGCTCCCGTTTCGCCATCATCAAGTGGCCAATCTGGTGCTACACCTACGTGTTCCGCGCCACGCCCCTGCTGATCCAGCTCTATCTCGCCTACTACGGCTTCGCCTTCGTTCCCGGGGTGCGCGACACCTGGATCTGGTTCTTCGTCGAGGAACCGATCTATCCGGCGCTGTTCGCCTTCACCCTGAATACCGCTGCCTATACCACCGAGATCTTTCACGGCGCGATCAAGTCGACACCGCGTGGTGAAGTCGAGGCCGCGCGGGCCTACGGCATGTCCCGCGCCCTGACCATCCGCCGCATCGTGCTGCCGAGCGCGTTTCGCCGCGCGCTCCCGGCCTATGGCAACGAAGTGATCTTCATGCTCCACGCCAGCGCGATCGCAAGCGTGGTGACGATCATGGACCTGACCGGCGCGGCCTACTACGTCTACGCGCGCTTCTACGCTCCGTTCACCGCCTTCATCTTCGTCGCGCTGCTCTACATGGTGCTGAGCTTCGGGATCCAAGCCATCTTCCGCGGCCTCGAGCGCTGGCTGCTCGCCCACCTGAGGCCCGCCGGATGATCGCTACGTTATCGGACGGTCCAACACCGAACTTGCGGCAAGCGACATCGCCAAGGAAATCACTCATGGCCCAAGCCACCAGACTTCGCTTCATTCCTACGCTCGCCGCAAGCCTGGTCGTCCTCGTCGCTACGCTGCCCAACGCCGCGCTGGCGAGCGGCGAACAAGTGCGTATCGCCATCGACGTGCCCTATGAGCCTTTCGTCTACCGCACGCCTTCAGGCCAACTCGAAGGCTTCGAGATCGATCTTGGCAATGAGCTGTGCAAACGTGCGCAACTCGACTGCAGTTGGGTCGAACAGGGCTGGGACGGGATCATCCCTGGCCTGCTGTCGCGCAAGTACGATGCGATCCTATCGTCGATGGCGATCACTGCGGAGCGCAAGCAGCAGGTGCTCTTCTCCGACCCCTATTACAATACGCCGAGCGTCTGGATCGCTCTGCGCGGTACTCAGGTGGACCTCGACGACAAGGCGTCTCTCAAAGGTAAGACCGTCGGTGTCCAGCGCGGCACGATTCGCGATGTCTATATCACCGAGTACTATGGGGATGTGATGCAGGTTCGTCGCTATGGGTCGTCACAGGAAGTCGCTAACGATCTGAAGGCTGGCCGCCTCGACTTCGCCTTCGAGGATTATCCAATCGCTCACGACGCCTTCGACTTCCAGAGCAGTGACGCACCTTTCGAGCAGTTCGGCCCGGATATCAGTACCCCAACCTCGATCTTCGGCGAGGGCGCAGCGATCGCATTTCGTCCGCGCGACGAGGCACTGGCCGAGAAATTCAATCAAGCGCTCGAAGAAGTGAACGCCGACGGTACCTTCAAGGCATTGATGGAACGCTATTTCGACTACGATCTATCGGTGAATGCCGAGGATTGAATCGACCCACCGCGTGCTCCGGCACGCGATCCATGAGTTGAAGACGAGAGAACAACCCGATGAAGAGAATCGTCACCGCAGCGCTCTTCGGCGCCAGTCTCACCCTCGCCGTCGGCGCGCATGCCCAAGGCCGCGACTACCAGAGCATCCGTATTGGCGTGGACGTCCCCTACGAGCCGATGGAGTATCGCAACCCCGATGGTTCGCTGACCGGTTTCGACATCGAGCTCGGCGATGCGCTGTGCGAACGCGCTGAGCTCGAATGCGAATGGGTGGTCCAGGCCTGGGACGGGATCATTCCCGGCCTGCTGTCACGCAGGTTCGACGCGATCATGTCGTCGATGACGATCAATGAAGAGCGCCGTCAGCAGGTACTGTTCTCCGAGCCCTACATTTCGCCGCCGTCGGCCTGGTTCGCGCCGAGCAGCGAAGGTTTCACCAGCGCCGACGCGCAGACGCTCAAGGGCAAGACGATCGGCGTGCAGCGCGGCACGCTGCAGGACAACTACGTCACCGACCTCTACGGCAGCGACGCGCAGATCCGCCGCTACGCCACCGCCGATGACCTGGTGATCGACATGAGCGCCGGACGTATCGACATCGCCTTCCTCGATTTCCCGATCGGCAAGACCACCATGCTCGACGCAGACCAAGGCGACTACGTGGTCGTCGGCGATATGATCGATGAACCCAAGGAGTATTTCGGCGACGGTTTCGGCATCGCTTTCCGCCCTCGCGACGAGGCGCTCGCCGAGCGTTTCAACCAGGCCCTCGCTGAGGTCCGGGAAGATGGCACCTACCAGAGCCTCTACGACAAGTACTTCGGCGTCGAAGAGTAGACCCTTCCGCTCGATCCTCGTCGGCGCCGCCCCCTCAGGCGGCGCCTTCGCGTATAGCGCCATCGCCACTTAGGATTTCACTCGTGGAACACCAAAGCCACCCGCTGCTCTCCCCGGTGCCCGGCACCGAACGCCGGATCGATAGCTTCCATTTCGGCCCGGCCGACGCCGAGCGTTCGCTCTACGTCCAAGCCTCGCTGCACGCAGATGAACTGCCGGGAATGCTGGTGGCGTGGAAGCTAAAGCAGCGGTTCGAAGCGCTCGAAGCCGAGGGCAGGCTGCGCGCGCGCGTGACCCTGGTGCCGGTGGCCAACCCGAACGGGCTCGACCAGCAGCTGATGGACACTCCGCTCGGCCGCTACGACTTCGAGAGCGTGGGCAACTTCAACCGCCGCTTCGTCGATGTTTTCGAGACGATCTCGGCAGGGCTGGAGGCAGATGCGGATACCGCACTGAGTGACGAAGCCAAGGCCAACTGCGGCGAGATCCGCCGACGTTTTCGCCAGGCGCTCGAGGCGATCACCCCGCGCAGCGCCTTCGAGTCGACCCACCTGGTGCTGCAACGCCTCGCCTGCGAGGCGGACTACGTGCTCGACCTGCACTGCGACTTCAACGCCGTCGAGCACCTCTACACCACGCCCGCCGCCTGGCCGACCTTCGAACCCTTCGCCCGCTACTTCGGATCGAAAGCGAGCCTGCTCGCCACCGACTCGGGCGGCGCTTCGTTCGATGAGTGCTTCACCCTGGTATGGGAGCGGCTGCGCGAGCAGTTCGGCGATCGCTACCCGATTCCCTATGGCAGCGAATCGATCACCGTCGAGCTCCGCGGCCAGCAGGACGTCTATCACCCGCTCGCCGATCGCGACGCCCAAGCGATCATCGACTGGATGACCCACGCAGGACTCATCGAAGGCCAAGCCCCGGCGCTACCGGCGCTGCCCTATCCCGCGACCCCGCTCGAGGCGATGGACTTCGTCCATGCCCCGATCGGAGGCCTTCTGGTGTTCGCCGTCGAGCCCGGCACCCTGGTCGACGCAGGCGACCTGATCGCCGAGGTGATCGACCCGCTCGCCGATCACGTCGCCGAGGTCCGAGCGCCCCAGGCAGGAATGCTCTACTCCCGCAGCCAGCGCCGGATGGCGACCGCCGGCATGATCGTCGCCGACATCGCAGGCCACCGGAGCCATCGCAGCGGCTATCTGCTCGCGCCCTGAGCCAGCGGAGCCTCCATATCCAGCCCATGGAATGACGAAGCCCGCCCCCGAACTGTCGGGGGCGGGCTGTGCCGGCATCGTGCTGCGGTATCGCTCAGGCAGAGCGCACCAGGGTGTAGCTCTGTGCCTCGGCGAGCGCATGGTAGTAGAAATCGACCATCCAACGCGCCATCAGCGCATCGTCGGTCTGCGCTTCGAGCGAAGCGACACCCTCGCGCAGCCGGATCGGGCAAAGCACGCTGTCGCGCAGTTTCATCAGGTCGCGGCTCAGCTCACGGGAGAACTCGGGATGCCCCTGGATGCCAAGGAAGCGTTCACGATACTCGACCAGATAGTTCGGGCAAAAAGCGCTCTCGGCGATCACTTCGCCGACCGGCGGCAGCTCGACCACCTGGTCCTGATGGCTGACCACCAGGCCGAGGCGCTCCTGCCAGGGCGACATCCAGCGCCGCTGCTTGACCACCTGATTGAACGAAACCCCGAGGCCCCAGCCCTTGTGGCTTCTCTCGACCACGCCACCGAGCGCTTTGCAGATCAGCTGGTGGCCGAAGCAGATACCGATCAGCGGACGGCGGGAGTCCCACAGCAGGCGGACGAAATCGACCAGCTCGGCGATCCAGGGATGCGCTTCGTAGACGCTCGCCTTGCTGCCGGAGATCAGCCAGACGTCGGCGGCCAGCAGGTCTTCCGGCAGCTCGCCCTCGTGCGCCCGCCAGACCTCGATCGTCGCGCTGGGCTCGGCCGAGCGCAGCAGCCGTTCGTAGAGCTCGGGATAGTTACCGTAGGTTCGTCGCAGCGAAGGCGCCAAATCATCGCATTGCAGCAGTCCAATCCTCATCGCTCGTCCTCCGCCCACCATCTGTCTACAAACCAAAGGGATGCCAACGCTCGTTGTAATGTCGTGCAGCGAAAATCATCGCCCAAGCAGCTCAGCCCAGTTCCGCCTCGGCGCGCTTGATCGCGGCGAACTCCTCCTCCGGCGCCTGGGCGACGAGCCGCTTCCTGCTGTAGAAGCCGAAGTAGGCGAGCATCAGCGCGTAGAATGCCGCCGACCACAGCGCCGCCTGGAGGCTGACCAGGAAGGTCGAGACGAACGCGACCAGTGCCAGTACCAGCGCCACGCCAGAGGTGAGACGCCCGCCCGGGGTACGGTATGGCCGAGGCAGATCGGGCTCGCGCGAGCGCAACAGCAGGTGGGAGAGCATCATCATCGCATAGGAGATGGTGGCGCCGAACACCGCCATGGTGATCATCAGATCCCCTTGGCCGGTGAGCGAGAGCAAAAAGCCGATGATCCCCGGCACCACCAGCGCGAGCGTCGGTGCGCGGCGGGCATTGGTCACCGACAGCCAGCGCGGCAGGTAACCCGCCCGGGAAAGGGCGAAGACCTGGCGCGAATAGCCGAAGATGATCGAGAAGAACGAAGCGATCAGCCCGGCGAGGCCAACCACGTTGACCAGGCCGGCCACCCAGTTGTCCGGTCCGTAGGCGGCCTCGAGGGCATCGACCAAGGGAGCGGCGCTCTCGCTCATCAGCTGCGCACCGGCGCCGCCAGGGGCGAGCAGCAGCACGCAGGCTGCGAACACCAGCAGCACCATCATCGCCACGATGATTCCGCGTGGCATGTCGCGCCCAGGATCCCGCGACTCCTCCGCGGCCAGCGGCACCCCTTCGACGGCGAGGAAGAACCAGATCGCGAACGGCAGGCAGGCCCAGATGCCGAAATAGCCGTGAGGCAGGAAGGACGAGGCGCCGAATCCTTCGCCGACGGGTATGTCGAACAGGTTGTCGGCATCGAAATAGGGAATCATCGCCAGCACGAAGATCACGATCGCGACGGCGGCAATGCCGGTGATCACCAGCAGGATCTTCAGCGCCTCACCGGTGCCCCACAGATGCAGGCCGACGAAGGCCAGGTAGAACAGCGCATAGACCACCGGGCCGTCGATGCCGATCAGGCTCGAGAGATAGCCGCCGATGAAGATCACGATCGCGGCCGGGGCGATCGCGTATTCGAGCAGGATCGCGGTGCCGGTGATGTAGCCGCCCCAGGGACCGAGGGCACGGCGGGTGAAACTGTAGCCGCCGCCGGCGTTGGGCAGGCAGGCGGAGAGCTCGGCGAGGGCGAAGACCATGCAGGTGTACATCAGCCCCATCAGCAGGGTGGCGACCAACAGGCCACCGAAGCCGCCGGCGGCGAGTCCAAGGTTCCAACCGGCGAAGTCGCCGGAAATCACGTAGGAGACGCCGAGAGTGGCGAGCAGCATCCAGCCCGCCGCGCCGCGTTTGAGCGAACGGCGCGCAAGATAATCGTTATCGACGGATTCGTAATCCACTGTCGAGGAGACAGGCTTGCTCATGGTGGGGCATCCCGATCATTGTCATTGGGGAATCGATGCGACCTACGGCTCGAGGTTGTTCGATCTAAATCTTAATTGGAGACTAAGGTCGCATTTCCCATCATGCCAACTCCTCGACGAATTGGCGACATCTCTCCTCACGTCCTCCATCGCCTCGCAGGCTACATAACGGCAGTTCGCAGTTCCTACCGCGGCATTCCCGTTGGTGACGAGCACCCGAGAAACGAGCGCAGTCGAACCATGGCCTTATCGCCACGGCACGATCCCTCGACTGGCGTCCTTCACTCCTGAGCCGGTGCTCGAGCTTGGCGCGTATGGGCGCCGCTCGGGACGAACGGGTTTATTGGCCGTGCGTGTCCTTCGGCTCGCTTCGCTCGCTCAGGATGCTCGGATAGCAGTCGAACCATGCCTCACCGCCGCCGCCCGATCCCTCGATGCTCGTTCCTCAGAACAACAGTGTCACAACAACCTCAGCCCTTGCCTCCCGACCAGCGCCAATCGGTGATCTCCGGCAGATCGTCGAAGTTCTCGCGCGTGTAGCGCAGATGCTCGTCGAGCAGGTTCTCGAGGTAGCCGATGAAGGCCGACGCTTTCTCGAGCCTGTCAGGCACGTAGCGCAGCACATCGAGACAGAGGTGGATACGGCTGATGCGGTTGAGCACCACCATATCAAAGGGGGTAGTGGTGGTGCCCTCCTCCTGGTAGCCGCGCACGTGGAAGCGCTCGGTGCTGGCACGGCCGTGGAGCAGTTGGTGGACCACGCCGGGATAGCCGTGGAAGGTGAAAAGCACAGGCTTGCTGGTGGTGAACAGGGCGTTGAACTTCTCCTGGCTGGCACCGTGGGGATGGCGGTCGTTCGGTGGCAGCATCATCAGGTCGACGACGTTGACCATGCGTATCTTGAGCTCCGGCAGGTGCTGGAGTAGCAGGTCGATCGCGGCCAGCGTCTCCTGGGTCGGGATGTCCCCCGCGCAGGCCATGACGATGTCGGGCTCCTCCCCTTCGACTTCGTTACCGGCCCACTCCCAGATGCTCGCCCCGGCGGCGCAGTGCGCGCTGGCCTCCTCGGCGTTCAGGTACTGCATCTGCGGCTGCTTGTCGATCACGATCGCGTTGAGATAGTTGACGCTGTTGAGACAATGATCGGCCACCGAAAGCAGGCAGTTGGCATCGGGCGGCAGGTAGATCCTCACGACTTCGGGGCGCTTGCTGATCAAGCTGTCGATGAAGCCAGGGCCCTGGTGGCTGAAGCCATTGTGGTCGTTGCGCCAGCAGGTCGAGGTCAGCAGGTAGTTGAGCGAGGGGATAGGCGCACGCCAGGGTACGTCGCAAGCATGCTCGAGCCATTTTGCATGCTGTATCGCCATCGAATCGATGATCGTCGCGAACGCTTCGTAAGTGGCGAAAATCCCGTGACGGCCGGTGAGCACGTAGCCCTCGAGCCAGCCGTGACAGTTGTGCTCGCTGAGCACTTCCATCACCCGCCCCTGGTGGGAGACGTGATCGTCGTAGTCATGGATGGTGCTGACCAGGCAGCGATCGCTGGCTTCGAACACCGCGCCCAAGCGATTGGAATTGGTCTCGTCGGGGCAGAAGAGCCTGAAGCTGTGCGGGTTGTCGAGATAGACGTCGCGCAGCATGCCGCCGAGTACCCGGGTCGATTCATGCCGCTCGCGGGCACGATTGGTTTCGTCGATCTCGAGGGTGTAGCTGCGCCAGTCGCGCAGCACCAGCGGTTCACGCAGCGTACCGCCGTTGGCGTGGGGGTTGCTGCCCATCCGCCGGTTGCCCTCGGGGGCGAGCTCGAGCAGCTCGGCGACCGGCTGGCCTTGCTGATCGAACAACTCCTCGGGGCGATAGCTCTTCAGCCACGCTTCCAACTGACGCAGATGCTCGGGGTGGTCGCGCAGCCCGGAGAGCGGCACCTGGTGGGAGCGGAAGGTGCCCTCGACCTGCTTGCCATCCACCTCGCTAGGACCGGTCCAGCCTTTTGGCGTGCGAAGCACGATCATCGGCCACTCGGGACGCGTATCGAAACCCTCGCTGCGCGCCCGCTGCCGGATCTCGAGGATATCGACCACCGCCTGCTCGAGCACCTCGGCCATTTGCTGGTGCACCGCCATCGGATCGTCCCCTTCGACGAAGCGTGGCGAATAACCGTGCCCTTCGAAGTACTTGGTCAGGCGCTCGTCATCCTCACGACCGAGCACGGTGGGGCCTGCGATCTTGTAGCCGTTGAGGTGGAGGATCGGCAATACCGCCCCATCGCGGGTGGGGTTGACGAATTTGTTGCCTTTCCACGAGCCCTCGAGCGGGCCGGTCTCGGCCTCGCCATCACCCACCACGGCGATCGCGATCAGGTCAGGGTTGTCGAATACCGCGCCATAAGCGTGGGTCAGCACATAGCCGAGCTCGCCCCCTTCGTGGATCGAGCCGGGGGTCGGCACGCTGACGTGGCTGGGAATGCCGCCGGGCGTGGAGAACTGCCGGAACAGCCGGCGCATCCCGGTCCGGTCGCGGGTCACTTCGGGGAAGTGCTCGGTGTAGCTGTTCTCGAGCCAGACGTTGGCGAGCAGTGCCGGACCACCGTGACCGGGCCCGGCGAGATAGAGGGCGTCCAGATCGTAGGCCTTGATCAATCGGTTGGCATGGACGTAGATCAGGTTGAGCCCCGGCGAGGTCCCCCAGTGTCCGAGCAGTCGCGGCTTGACGTCGTCGAGTTCGAGCGGCCGCTCGAGCAGCGGGTTGTCCTTCAGGTAGATCTGGCCGACGGTCAGGTAGTTGGCCGCGCGCCACCAGGCATCCAGGCGTTCGAGCTGCTCTTGATCGAGCGGTTGACGAGTTACAGCCATGCGCAAATCTCCTCTTGCGGGGTTCGTCGATGATCCACCGATCGTGCGCCGCCTGCGGCGCCGGCCTGATGGCGTTCAGTGCTCTGCTTGGCGCTCACGCCACAGTCGCCAGACGTGCTCCGCGAGCATTCCCTCTTCGTCGGTAGGCAGTACCCGGACCTCGAACCGGCTGGCGGCGCTCGAGATCAAGCGCGGGCGTTCGGCGGCATTGGCCTCGGGGTCGAGCTCGACCCCGAACAGCGGTGCGAGCAGCGCGCAGACCCGCGCCCGGATCTGCGCGGAGTGCTGGCCGATTCCGCCGGTGAAGATCAATCCCTCCAGCCCACCGAGGGAGACTGCCATCCGTGCGCAACCTTCAGCGATACGGGCGACGAAGAAGTCGACCGCCAGCCGGGCGCGCGGCTCGTCGCTTTCGAGCAGCTCCTGCATGTCATTGGAGATACCGGAAAGCCCCTTGAGCCCGGATTCGTAATAGAGCAGCCGGCGCAGCTCGTCGAGCGGCATACCGCGCCCAAGCAGGTATAACAGGATACCGGGATCGAGCGAACCACTGCGTGTCCCCATCGGCAAACCATCGAGCGGTGTCAGGCTCATGGTGGTGTCCACGCTCTTGCCCCGATGCAGCGCGCAGAGGCTCGCGCCATTGCCGAGGTGGGCGACGATCAGACGGCGCTCGGCGAGCGCCGGCGCCTCTTCGACCAGCGCCTTGGCGATGTACTCGTAGGAAAGACCGTGGAAGCCGAAGCGGCGAATGCCATGTTCGAAATACTCGTACGGCAGCCCGGTGAGCAGGGAGATAGGGTCGCGATGAAAGTGAAAGGAGGTGTCGAAGCCTGCGACCTGGAGCACGTCGGGGGCGATCCTCTCCACCGCGTCGATCCCCGCCAGGGCGTGGGGCTGGTGCAGCGGCGCGAGCACGGTCAAGGACTCGATCTCGCGTTTGACCGACTCGTCGATCACCACCGGTGCATCGAACCGGGTGCCACCGTGCACCACCCGATGGCCGACAGCCACTGGAGAGAAACCCTCGAGTCGCTCCTTCACCGCCTCGCGAAGCCTGGCGTAAGCCGCGCCGTGGTCAGGCACCTCGTCGGCACCGAAGTGCTCGTCGAGCAGCAGTTCGCCATCGGCCGATTCGAGTTTCATTCTCGGCTGGTGGCCGCCGATGTCCTCAAGCTGTCCATGGGTGTGCAGCCGCGGTGGCTCATCGTTTTCGACCGAGAAGATCGAGAGCTTGATGCTCGAAGATCCAGCGTTGACCACGATGATCACCGGGTGGCTGGGGTTGCCCATGTGCACCTCTCCTTCGGCTGGAACCTTGAGTCGAATCGGCGCGTCAGTGTCGATACGTCATACTTCATGGTTAGTCGAGCCGGCCCCGAGGGTCAAAGCCTCGGGGCGTGACCTAGCGTCGCAGTGGCCCGAATGCGAAGACGCCGCCCAGGGTGGGGCGGCGTCCGTCGGGCGATGCCGGGGAGGATCAGTCAGCGTCGTGCTCTTCGAGCCACCGCTGCATCTGCTCGATCTCCCGCTGCTGGTCGCGGATCACGTTCTCGGCCAGTTGGCGCATCTCGCTGTCCTTGCCGTACTCGAGCTGCACCTTGGCCATCTCGATCGCGCCCTGATGGTGGGCGATCATTCCGCGGACGAAATCGACGTCGGCGTTGCCGCTGTAGTCGATGTCCATGCCGTCATGCATCCGCTGCGCCGCCTGCTCGAAGGCCTCGGTCGAAGGCGTGACGACACCCTGCGCCGTGCCATGCTCGGTCGAACCATGCTCGGTCGAACCCTGGCCAGCGGCGCTATGATCCATCGAGCCGTGGCCCATCGAGCCATGGTCCATCGAGCTCATCTGCGCCGTCGCCGGCAGTGCGACGCCGAAAGTGAAGCCGGCCAGGACCAGAGGGGCGATCATCTTAGCTGACAGCATCGAAGCCTCCTTGCGGCGATGGGTAGCATCCAGCGACGCAGTGTTGAACGAGAGCCTGCATCTTAAAACCTCCACCCCACCCCCAGGTCAACATTCGCCCCTTCAGCTCGCTGCCAGCTCCGCACGTCGCGGCAGATCCGGCCCGCGCCGGGTGCAGGTGATCCCCGCCGCAGCGTTGGCGAAGGCCACCATGCGCTCGATCTCGCTGCGTTCGAGACCCGCCACGCCCTCGCGGCTCGCCTTGCCCTGCTCGTCGAGCCAGCACAGCACCGCCGCCTGGAAGGTATCGCCCGCCCCCACCGCGTCGACCACCTCGACCGGCTGGGTGCCGAGGGTATAGCGCTCCTTGCCGGTGAACACGGTCACTCCCCGCTCGCCGCGGGTGACCAGCACCAGCGAGGTGCGAGCAGCGAGCCAGCGGCGCACCACCTGCTCGCCATCGGCGTCGTCGTAGAGCGAGACCAAGTCCTCCTCGCTGACCTTGATCAGGTCGGCATGCTGGGCGAAGTAGCCGATCTGCTCGCGCCAGCGGTCGAGGTCGGGCTCGATCTTCAGCCGCACGTTCGGATCGAGGCTCACCAGCCGTTGCGCCCCTTCCTGCTCGATCAGCGCGCCAAGGGTCTCGGCGGTGGGAGAGACCACCAGCGAGTAGGACCCGACGTGGATCGCTGAGACATCATCGGCGAGCTCGGGCAAATCGCGCAGGGTGAGCGCTCGATCGGCGCCGTGCTGATGATAGAAGGCGTACTGGGGCGAACCGTTCGGGGAGAGCGCCACCATCGCAAGCGTAGTGGCATCGTCGAGACGTACCAGATAGCGGGTGTCGACTCCCTCGCGCTCGAGCACCCTGCAAAGCCGCTGGCCCAGGAAATCGGTCGACATCCCGGTGAGCAGCGCGGCATCGCGCTCGAGCCGGGCCAGACCAACGGCGACGTTGAACGGCGATCCTCCCGCCACCGCCTCGAAGGCCACCCGCGCGGCGGTGTCATCGGCGTCGGGTTGGGCGAAGAAGTCGAACAGCGCTTCACCGCAGATCAAGAACATGCTGTCTCCTCAGGGCGTCGGGTTGGTGCGCTCGAATCTCGCGCTATGGTTGAGCGGCCGCCGATCGACGGCCGGAGGCTGAAACGATCCAGCCCGGCCATATCATACGCCACCGAGCGGATGCGATCCTCGCATACCCCGCGCTCGGCGTCGCATCGTCGGGACATGGCGTTCCCGCTGCGAACAGGATACGGATTTGCCTCGGGCAGCAGCTGCGCTACTTTGGCCCAAAGTCTGGTCCAGTACCGATCCGATAAAGAAAGACCCTGCCGAAGCAGGGCCCTCCTACGCTCTGGACGGATCGACTCAGAGGAATTTCTGCATCGCAAGCGCGGTGTCGCACATGCGGTTGGAGAAACCCCATTCGTTGTCGTACCAAGCGAGCACTTTGACCAGCTTGCCCGAAACGCGGGTGTGGTTCTTGTCGAAGATCGACGAGTAGGGATTGTGGTTGAAGTCCACCGATACCAGCGGCTTCTGGTTGGTCGACAGCACCTTGGAGCCTTCCGCCGCCTTGTCGACCAGCGCATGGATCTCTTCCTTGCTGGTCTCGCGCGAAGCGGTGAAGGTCAGGTCGACCACCGAGACGTTGATCGTCGGCACACGCATCGAAAAACCGTCGAGGCGCCCCTTGAGCTCCGGGAGAACCAGGCCCACCGCGGAGGCGGCGCCGGTCTTGGTCGGAATCATCGAGTGGGTGGCGCTACGCGCGCGGAACGGGTCTTTGTGGTAGACGTCGCAGAGGTTCTGGTCGTTGGTGTACGAGTGGATGGTGGTCATCAACCCGTTCTCGATGCCGATCGAATCGTTGAGCAGCTTGGCCACCGGCGCCAGGCAGTTGGTGGTGCAAGAGGCGTTGGAGACCACCGCATGCTCGGCGGTGAGCTTGTCGTCGTTGACCCCGAACACCACGGTGAGATCGGCATCCGCGCTCGGCCCGGAGATCAGCACCCGCTTGGCCCCGGCCTCGATGTGCTTGGCGGCGTCGGCGCGCTTGGTGAAGAAACCGGTGCACTCCATCACCAGGTCGACGTTGAGCTGCTGCCACGGCAGCTTGGCCGGGTCACGCTCGGCGAAGATCGCGATCCTGTCACCGGCGACGCTGATCGTCTCGCCGTCGTGCTCGACACCAACCGAGAAGTGGCCGTGGGTGGTATCGTATTCGAGCAGGTGGGCGTTGAGCGCCGAATCCCCGAGGTCGTTGATCGCCACGACCTCGATCTTATCGCGATAGCCGTTTTCGTAGAGCGCGCGCAGCGCGTTGCGCCCGATGCGGCCGAAACCATTGATGGCGACTCGTAAAGTCATCGCTTCCTCCTTGGACAGATTGTCGGTAAATCGACGATCGTGCCCCCTGGGATTGGGGGGCGACTGGATTGCTGAATGTTCGGTCGATGCGCCAGTGGAAGCCTATCCCGCGTCCTCGGACCTCAGTCTTCAGGATAGTTCACCCGACGGCGACGCACTCGGCTGAAAGCCTCTCCTCACACATCGTTATTGCTAAATTTACGCACATTACCGCCCATCAGGTCGATAGAAATGTTGCGGATATAGCCGAAGGGAGGGCACCATTCGCGCATTTACTACGCCGCGCCGCGCCCGCTGTCACGGAGCGAGACGGTAGCCGGGGCGAGCACGACCATGGCGATGGTGAAGCACGGAACGCTTCCGCTACTATGTGACGAATAACCACACCCGCCGCTACGCGGGCAAACGGAGAGATCCCGATGACACGACCGGCCCTGGTGGGAGATATCGGCGGCACCAATGCACGCTTCGCGCTGGTGACGCCTGGCGAATTCGACCTGAGCAACATCCAGGCCCTCAAATGCGCCGACTATCCCTCCCTGTCGGATGCCGTTCGTACCTATCTCGATGGGATCGAAGGTCCGGCACCGAAGGAGGCATGCCTCGCCTTCGCCTGCCCCGTCCACAAGGACGTGGTGAAGATGACCAACAATCCCTGGACGTTCAGCAAGTCGGCGTTCAAGCGCGAGTTCGAGCTCGACAACTTCAAGGCGATCAACGACTTCACCGCCATGGCGCTGGGGCTGCCGCATATCCAGCCTGAGGACCTCCACCAATTGGGGCAAGGCGGCAGCGCCGAAGGCTGCGCCAGACTGGTGATGGGCCCCGGCACTGGACTCGGCGTCGCCGGGCTCGCGCCGAGCCAGAGGTTCTGGATCCCGCTCAGCGCCGAGGGCGGGCATGCTAGCTTCGCGCCCACCGACGATTTCGAGATGAAGCTGCTCGAATGGTTCCGCGCGCGCTACGACAGGGTCTCGATCGAGCGCATGCTGTGCGGCCAGGGCCTGGTCGATCTTTATCACGCCCATGCCGAATTCGATCGCCTCGAACCACGCCTCTCGACCCCAGCCGAGGTCACCGGCGCGGCACTCGAGGGAGACCCCCTGGCGCTGGAGACGGTGATGCGCTTCTGCCGCATCCTCGGCCACGTCGCTGGCGACATCGCACTGACCCTCGGCGCACGCGGCGGGGTCTACCTGTGCGGTGGTATCCTTCCACGCATCCTGCCGCTACTCGATCGTAGCGAATTCCGCGAAGCCTTCGCCGACAAGGGCCGGATGGGTTACTACACTGCCGAGATCGCCACCTGGGTGGTCACGGCGAAATGGACCGGGCTGCTCGGCGCCGCCGAAGCGCTGCACAACGAAGAGGTCGCCTGATGACCGCATCCGCTGCTTCCGGGCAGGCGCTGCCCTCGGCTCTCGCCACGCTGCTGGCCGCCACCAACGGTCGACACGAGGCCGAATGGGAAGGACGCAGCGTGGTGTTGATCAACCAGGCCTGGGGTTCGCTGATTCTCTCGCTCCAAGGCGCCCAGCTGCTCCACTTCGCGCCCCACGGCCAGGCGCCCTGGCTGTGGACCAGCTCGGTGCCGAAACCCGCGCCAGCGGCGATCCGCGGCGGCATTCCGCTGTGCTGGCCCTGGTTCGCCGACCGCGAGGATGGTCAAGGTCCCGCGCACGGCTATGCGCGCACCGCGAACTGGCGCCTCGATGCCTGTGAGGAAGAGGCCGAGGGCGTCGAGCTGCATCTTTCACCGGTGGAGGCGCTCGATCCACAGCTCTCCCCCCGCGTGGTGATCCAAGCCAACGCCCAGCGCCTGCGCATCGAACTGATCACCGAGCATCGTGGCGATACACCGGTCAAGTTCACCCAGGCGCTGCACAGCTACTTCGCCGTCGCCAATGCCCACGCCTGCCGCGTCGAAGGGCTCGCCGGCGCCACCTATCTCGACAAACTGCGCGGCGCGCGCGAATTCGAGCAGGCGGGAGAGCTTGCGATCCGCGGCGAGCTTGATCGCATCTATCATTCCAACCGTCCGCTGGTGCTGGTCGATCCGCGGACGAACGGCGAGCGCCGGCTGTCGATCACCAAGGAAGGCAGCGATTCGAGCGTGATCTGGCATCCCGGCGACAAACCGCCCGGCGACATCGCCGAGGCCGAGCTGCTCGAGTTCCTCTGCGTCGAAGCGGCCTGCACCCGCCTCGACCCGATCTGGCTCGCCCCTGGTGGCCAGCACCTGCTGGCCCAGCAGATTACCCTGCTCTGACCGCTCAGCCGTGGGTATCGTCACCCGCGGCTTTCCACTTCCTCCTGCATGGACGTCCCGCGTGTCTGAACTCCCGACCCTCGACAGCCCTTTCGTGCTCGGCATGCGCAACCTGCACCAGCATCCCCGGCTCGCCTCGCCCGAAGCCTTCGCCAGCTGGCTCGAGGCCCGCGTCGACGAAGGATTGCACTGGTTCGACCATGCCGATATCTACGGCGAAGGCGACGAGAACGGCGGCACGGAGCGGCACTTCGGCGCGGCGCTTTCATTGCGTCCGGGGCTTCGCGACAAGGTGCGGATCATCACCAAAACCTGCATCGTGCCCGCCGCGCGCGACCGATCGCCCTTCCAGGTCAAGCACTACGACAGTTCACCCGGCTACCTGGCCCGGGCGATCGATTCAGCCCTGCAACGGCTCGGGGTGGAACGCCTCGATCATCTGCTCCTCCACCGTCCCGATCCGCTGCTCGATGCCGAACCCACCGCGCGCGCGCTGGAAGCGGCGATCGATGCCGGCAAGATCGGCGCGGTAGGCGTCTCCAACCACCTGCCCGCGCAGTGGCGGCGGCTGCAGGCGGTACTCGAGCGCCCGCTCTCGATCAACCAGTTCGAGCTTTCGATCGCGCGCAGCGAAGCGCTGTTCGACGGTCGCTGGGACGCGTCGTCCCAGGACGGAATGCTGGCGCTGGCCTATTCGCCTCTGTGCGGCGGAAGGCTGTTCGAGGGCGTGCTGGTCAACCAGATGCTGCGCCAGCTCTCCGAGCAGAGCGGGGTCAGCGCCGCGGGCGTCGCTCTGGCCTGGCTGAAGCGGATTCCCAATGGCCCGGTGCCGGTGATCGGTACGCTGCGCCCGAATCGAATCCAAGCGCTGCTCGAGGACACGCGCTCGGATTTCGAGCTCGAACGTACCGCCTGGTTCGCACTGCTGGAGTCAGCGCGCGCCCATCGGGTGCTGTAGAGACGATACTCCGAAGACCGGATCACGAGCGGCCCGCGGGTCGCTCGCCTGCCTCGGCCGGGCCGGAAGAGATCGGGCGCCACTGGAACCCGGTACTTCAACCACGCCGCCGAGGGTCCAGGCGTGCCGATAGCGGCCAGCGAACGGCCGGATGGTGGACAAAAAAAACCCGCCACGCAGAGCGGGCGGGTGGAAAAACAGCCGAGGCTGTCGAGAGAGACACTGATTCGATGCTTTTCTACCAGCACCGAACACTGAATCGAGAATGGATATACCCATCTTAGCCGGTCGGAAATGTAGTAACAATCCTACATTAGCAGTAATCCATCGACCTGCGACAATTCACCGCAGCCTGCAATGTCGACGCCCTAAACCAGCGTCAGAAACAGGGAAGCGGAGCTCCCGCAGCCGCCTCCCTCCTGGCCGGTCGATCGCATGCACGCCGACCAACCCGTTCAGGGCGCCCAGTAAAGCGACAGCGGCGCATCCATGAAGGCGCGGATCGGCGCCTCGAACACATCGTCCCCCGCGAGCGCCTTGGCGAACACCGCGCGCTTCTCCGCACCGGTGAGGTGGACGAAGTGCCGCTTCGCCTGTGCCAGGCGGTGACGACTGAAGCTGATCCGCGGCTGCGGCACGCTCGGCGCATGCACCGCGAGCAGCGCGGCCTCGGTGGTCAGCCCATCCTTCAGCTGAGGGCTATCGGGAAACAGCGACGCGGTGTGGCCGTCACCGCCCATGCCGAGGATCACCACGCTCGCCGGCCAGCTGAGCCCCGCTGCGCTCTTCTCGAGCTCGGCCACCCCTTCCTCAGGGGTGGCATCGGCGGTGGTCAGCGGCACGAAACGCGCCTGCGCTGCACGCTCACGCAGCAGGTGGCGCTTGACCAGCCGGGTATTGCTATCGTCGCTCGATTCATCGACCCAGCGCTCGTCGGCCAGCGTCACGTCGACCCGGTCCCAGTCGAGCTCGCTCGTCGACAGCGCCTCGAAGAACGCAAGCGGCGTCGAGCCACCCGAGACGATCAAGAGCACTCGGTCCTGCTCGGCGAGATCCGCGCGGAGAGCCGCGGCGACCGCTTCAGCGAGACTTTCCGCTAGCCGCTGTCGCGCATTGACGGAGTCACTCATCTCAATACTCCTCGAACCAGGAACGACCGTCGCGGGTGATCATCGCGATCGACGACACCGGCCCCCAGGAGCCCGCCGGATAGCGCTTCGGCGGCAGCCCGCGGGATTCCCAGCCGGCGATCAGCTTGTCGACCCAGCGCCAGGAGTACTCCACCTCGTCGCGGCGTACGAACAGATATTGACGCCCCTTCATCACTTCGAGGATCAGACGTTCGTAGGCATCAGGGATACGCGCCTTGGGAAACGCCTTGTGGAAGTCGAGATGCAGCGGGCCAGGGCGCAGCCGCATGCCTTTGTCGAGGCCGGAGTCCTTGGTCAGCACCTGGAGGTTGATGCCCTCGTCGGGCTGCAGGCGGATGATCAGCTTGTTCGAGGCCAGACCGCGCTGGTCCGGGTCGAAGATGTAGTGCGGCTGCTGGCGGAAGTGGATGACGATCTGCGAAAGCTTCTCGGGCATCCGCTTGCCGGTGCGCAGGTAGAACGGCACGCCGGCCCAGCGCCAGTTGGAGACCTCGGTCTTGAACGCAACGAAAGTCTCGGTGCGCGAATCGACGTTGGCGCCCTCCTCCTCGAGATAGCCGGGTACCGGCTTGCCCCCGGAAGTACCGGAAATGTACTGCCCACGCACCACGTCGGTGGCCAAGCGCTCGCCTTCGATCGGACGCAGTGCCTTGAGCACCTTGACCTTCTCGTCGCGGATGCTGTCAGCGTCGAGGTTCGAAGGCGGCTCCATGGCGATCATGCAGAGCAGCTGCATCAGGTGGTTCTGGACCATGTCGCGCAGCTGGCCGGCCTGATCGAAGTAGCCCCAGCGGCCCTCGATGCCGACGGTCTCGGCAACGGTGATCTCGACGTGGGAGATCTGGCTCTGGTTCCACTGATTGCCGAACAACGGGTTGGCGAAGCGCAGGGCGAGGAGGTTCTGCACCGTCTCCTTGCCGAGGTAGTGGTCGATACGATAGATCTGGCGCTCGTCGAACACGCTGCCGATCGCGTCGTTGATCTCGATCGAACTCTCGAGGTCGTAACCGATCGGCTTCTCGACCACCACCCGGCTCTCCTCGTCGAGGCAGCCGCCCTGCTCGAGGTTCTTGCAGATCACCCCGAACAGGCTGGCCGGCACCGACAGATAGACGGTCAGCGGCGTGCGGCGCCCCGCCTGCCACTCAGCGATGTCGCGATAGCCTTCGACGCTGGCGAAGTCGAGCTTGAGGTAATGGAGACGGCCGATGAAGCGGTCGACCTTGTCGTCTTCGCGCTCCTTGGCATCGACGCTCTTGTCGAGCGCTTCTCTTACCCGCTCGCGAAAGGCTTCGGCATCGATGTCCTGGCGAGCGAGGCCGAGGATTCTGGTATCGGAGGCAAGCAGTCCCCCGCGGTCGAGATGATAGAGCGCGGCGTAGAGCTTGCGCAGCGCCAGATCACCGAGCGCGCCAAACAGCGCGAGATCGACGGCCGGTGTCTGTTCTACAGCCATTGCGAGCTCTCCTCGAAGTGGATGATTGGGACGACAACATTAATCATCGGGTCGACTCCTAGCAATAGACCTTTAAGTAAACTTACCACATGAAACAAGGCCTCCCCATCGCACAGACATCATAGTCATGATCAGCGCCGTGGTCGCGGCTTGCGCCATCGACTGCCCATTTGCCTCGTGCGACCTTATACTGGCCGCCCGAACGCGTATGCTGCGTCTCGCATCAATCCTTCAGGCCGGAATACCGACTCATGGTGGCACACGACCTCATCCGCAAGATCCGCGAACGCCTCGAGACCCTGAACCGCTCCGAGCGCAAGGTCGCGGAAGTGATCCTCAGTGACCCCTCATCGGCGACTGGCATGAGCATCGCCGCGCTGGCCCAGGCGGCGAGCGTCAGCGAACCGACGGTCAACCGTTTCTGCCGCAACTTCGAGACCAAGGGCTATCCAGACTTCAAGATCAAGCTCGCCCAGAGCCTCGCCGGCGGCACGCCCTACGTCACCCGCGCGGTAGAAAGCGACGACGACGCCAAGGCGTACACGGGCAAGATCTTCGGCGCCACCATCGCCGCGCTCGACGCCTCGAGCCGGCAGATCGATACCCGGCTGATCGAGCGGGTGGTCGACCATCTCTCCCAGGCACGCCAGCTGTTCTTCTTCGGCCTGGGCGCCTCGGCCCCGGTGATCCAGGACGCCCAGCACAAGTTCTTCCGTTTCAACCTGCCGGTGGTCTCCTACGAAGACGTGCTGATGCAGCGGATGACCGCCGCGGCGATGTCCACCGGCGACGTGGTGGTGGTGATCTCACACACCGGGCGCACCCGCGAACTGGTGGAGATCAGCGCGGTGGCGCGCGAGAACGGCGCGGTGGTGATCGGCATCACCGAGGCCGAGTCGCCGCTCGCCGAGCAGTGCAGCGAGGTGATCGGGGTCGAGTCCTCGGAAGATACCGAGCTCTACATGCCGATGACCTCGCGCATCGTCCACCTGGCGCTGATCGACGTGCTCGCCACCGGCGTCACCCTGCGCCGCGGCAAGGACTTCCTGCCCCACCTGAAGAAGATCAAAGACAGCATCAAGCCGACCAAGTACCCACGCAGCGAATCGGCCTGAGCCCCTCTGCGGCGGCGCCCGGGCGCCGCCGCAGAGTCATTGGCCGGGATGTTGACTCGATTCAGCTGATACTTTGGTCTAGAACTGCCCGGTTTGGCCGCCGTCCTAATGAATCCTGCTAGTCTTGGTCACAAGCGTCACATAAGGTTGCACGGCGAGCTCGAGGCTCGATGTACCGCAGCCAGCGCCCAGGATCATTCAGGAGACCTTTCATATGGTTGCAACTCCGCAAAGCCCCCAATCCAGCTCCTCGGGAGCGGACACACCGCCAGAAGTGCGCAACACAGACATCGTCCCGATGGTCTGGCTGAGCTGTGCGCTCGCCGCCATCGCCGGCCTGCTGTTCGGGATGGACATCGGGGTGATCTCCGGCGCGCTGCCGTTCATCACCGACGAGTTCGACATTTCTACCGCGATGGAGGGCTGGATCGTCGGCTCGATGATGTTCGGCGCGGCGATCGGCGCCTGCGGCGCGGGCTGGGTATCGAAATCGCTCGGCCGCAAGAAGGCGCTGCTGCTCGCGGCACTGCTCTTCTTCGCCGGCGCCTTGATCGCAGTGCTGGCTTGGAACCCGAGCGTCCTGATCATCGCCCGTATCTTCCTCGGCCTCGCGGTCGGCGTCGCCTCGTTCACCGCGCCGCTGTATCTCTCCGAGGTCGCGCCCGAACGCATCCGCGGCACCACCATTTCGTTCTACCAGCTGATGGTCACGGTGGGGATTCTCGCCGCTTTCGTCTCCAACCTGGCGTTCAGCTACATCGAGAGCTGGCGCTGGATGTTCGGCGTGCTGATGATCCCTGCGGGAATGCTCTTCGTCGGCGTGATGATGGTGCCCAACAGCCCGCGCTGGCTGGCCTCGCAGGATCGCTTCGGTGAAGCGCGCGAGGTGCTGACCAAGCTGCGCTCGAGCAAGGTCGAAGTCGACTACGAGATGAAGGAGATCGAGCAGAGCATCGAAGAGGAAGACAAGAACCAGGGCTGGGCGCTGTTTTTCAGCAATCCCAACTTCCGCCGCTCGGTGATGCTCGGGATCGGCCTGCAGATCGTCCAGCAGTTCACCGGGATGAACGTGATGATGTACTTCGCGCCCCGGATCTTCGAAATGTCGGGCTTCCAGGGCACCGAGGCCCAGCTGTGGAGCACCGTGGTGGTCGGGCTGGTCAACGTACTGGCGACCTTCATCGCGATCGGCTTCGTCGACCGACTCGGGCGCAAGCCGATACTCTACATCGGCTTCACGGTAATGGCGGCCGGCATGGCGGTGCTCAGCGGGATCCTCGCGATCGGCCCGACCACCACCTTCCTGCAGTACACCGCGATGACCGCGCTGCTGGTGTTCGTCACCGGCTTCGCGATGTCCGCAGGCCCGCTGATCTGGACGCTCTGCGCCGAAATCCAACCGCTGCGCGGCCGCGACTTCGGGATCGGCTGTTCGACGGTGGCGAACTGGGTCGCCAACATGATGATCGGTACCTTCTTCCTGACCATGCTCGACGCCCTCGGCGGCCCGGTGACCTTCGCCCTGCTGGCGATCGTCAACCTCGCATTCATCGTCTTCACCCTGCTGCTGGTGCCGGAGACCAAGGGCATCTCGCTCGAACGCATCGAACGCAACCTGATGCGCGGCAAGAAGCTGCGCGACATCGGCAACTGACGTTCACTCGCTGACCAAGCGCCGCGCGAGCGGCGCTTGCGCTGGCTCGCTGGCCGGGTGAGGAGTGCGTACAATGCAAGCGGCCGCCCGCTATCGGACGGCCGCGACGTCTCTTTCGAAAACCGGTGACCATGAACGACCCGCGCGTCTGCCTTCTGATCGTGCTGCGTGACCAGCACGAGCTGCTTCCCGAGCTGCTCGCCCATCTTCGCCCGCTCAATCTTCCGGTGCTGGCGATCGACGACGGCAGCCGGCTCGACAGCGCCGCCCGGCTCGATCACCTCGCCGCCCAGACCGGTATGGAACTGATCAGGCTGGTGCGCCGCAGCGGCAAGGGCATCGCCGTGCGGGCCGCGCTCGACGAGGCCCAGCGCCTCGGCTACACCCATGCGCTCCAGCACGACATCGGGGACGCCTACGAGCTCGCCGCGCTGGAGGCGCTGATCGCGCGCAGCCGCCGCCATCCCACCACCTTGTTCTTCGGTGTCCCGCTCGACCGGCAAGGAATGGCCCCGGCGCCGCAGCTCGGCGCGCTGCTCGCCGGGATGAACGCCTTTTCCCGTCGGGTCCGTGAGGCCCGGCCGGGCGTGCGCCTCTATCCGATCTCATCTTTCAACCAGATGCTCGCCCGCTTCCCTTGCGGCAGCGGCGCCGAATTCGATGTCGAATCACTGATCCATTGGCGCTGGCGCGATGCCCCTTGCGAGCCGCATCCACTGCCGCTGCTCGCCCGCAGGGAAGGCAGGGGGATCACCATCGCCCAGGCCTGGGCTTCGCTACTGATGCATCTGCGCACCACCTTTGGCATGCTGTTGCGCTCCCCCTGGCTGCTGCGACGCCTGCGCCGCGACCGCGAGCCCCAGCCCTAGCGGATGGCTTTGCCGCCTGACGCTTTCGCGCTGCGCGCCCATCATTGAGGAGCTCCCGCCGTTGATCCTTCGCCTGCTGTTCGCCGTGCTGCTGGCCCTGCCGGCCTTCAACGCCCTGGCCAACGCCTCCGTGGATACCGCGACGCTGGCGCAAGCGCTTGCCGATGACGAACCCAACAGCGGCCGCTTCATCCAGCGGCGCTACCTCGCCGACCTGGACACCACCCTCGAGAGCGAAGGCCGCTACGAGTATCAGCGCGGCGAGCGGATGACCTGGCGCCTCGAGCGCCCGGTGGTCGAGACGCTGAGCATCTCAAGCGAAGGGGTGGAGCGCGACGGCCGCCCGCTCGAGGGGCTTCCCGCCGAGGTCTCCCGGCTGATCCTTAGCCTTCTCGATGGCGACTTCGCCGCTCTCGAATCCCGCTTCACCATCACCCTCGAAGGCACCACGCAGTCGTGGCGCGCAACGCTGATCCCGCGCGACGAGCAGCTGCGCCAGCATCTGGAGCATGCCGAGCTCCAAGGCGGCGCTCGGATCACCAAGCTCGGGCTGTGGCTCGGCCAGGGTGATCGCCAGACCATCGAGCTGACCCCCGACGCTTACGAATGAGCAGGCGCATGCTGCGCGTCGGCGCCTGGCTCTGGGCACTGCTGCTACTGCTGGCCTGCGCGCTCGGCGCGGACGCCTTCCTGCGCCAGGGCGCGCGTTTCGACACCGACATCACCGCGCTGCTGCCGCAGAGCGGGGAGAGCGCGCTGGTCCAGCACGCCGACCGCCAGCTCGGCGAGGCGTTCAACGATCACTTCCTGCTGCTCATCGAGGCGCCGGAGCTTGCCGAGGTAAGCCGTGCGCTGGTCGATACCCTGGAACGAAGCGACGCCGTATCCAGCGTGCAGTGGCGCCGGGACGACTTCATCCAAGGCGACCCGCTGGCGCTGCTCGGCCCGAGCCGCTACCGGCTGCTGGACCCTGAGCTTGCGGCTCGGATCGAGACCGGCGATACCGAGGGGCTGCGCGAAGAGGCCCGCGGCCAGCTCTTGATGCCGTTCGGCCTCGATCATCATCCGCTGCGCGATCCCTTCGGCCTGCTCGATCGCCATATCGCGCGGATCGCACCACAGGGCGTCGGCAGCGACGACGGGCGTCTCGAGATCACCGATGGCGAGCGCCGCTTGGGGCTGGTGATCGGCCAGCTGGCAGGCGCTCCCTATGCCCAGTCGACCCAGGACGGCCTCGAATCGGCACTGGCGAGCTTCTCCGCGGCTCATCCGCAGGCGCGGCTGGTTCGCTCGGGGATGATCTTCCACGCTGCCGCGGGCGCAGCCCAGGCGCGCACCGAGACCGGACTGATCGGCACGATCGAGCTGGTCTCGCTGATCGCGCTGCTGCTGCTGGTATTCCGCTCGCTGAAGACGCTCGCCACCCTGCTGCTGCCGCTCGCCATGGCGATACTGTTCGCCTTTTCGCTGACCGCCTGGGGCTTCGGTCGGATCAACCTGATGACCCTGGCGTTCGGCACCAGCCTGATCGGCATCGCGGTCGACTATGCCATCCACCTTCAATGCCTGCGCGCAGCGCAGGGCAAGCGCTTCGTGCTCGGCGACGTCGCGCCGGGCCTGACCCTCGGCCTGGTCTGCTCGCTGCTCGCCTACGCAGCGCAGGTGCTGACCCCGCTGCCGGGCCTGCGCCAGATGGCGGTGTTCGTGATGCTCGGGCTCGCCGCCGCCTGGGCGACCACGCTGCTCTGGCTGCCGCTGTTACCCGCTCCTCCCACCCACGGGGTCGAGCGGGCGGCACGGCTGTGCTGGCGACTCCAGGCCCGGCTGCGCGGGAGACTGCCGCCGCTGCTACTCGCCTGTGCGGCAGCGCTGCTGGCCCTGCTTGCGCTGCTGTACTCGAGCGCCAACGACAGCCTGCGCCTGCTCAACACCTCGCCGGCCGCGCTGCTCGACGACGAACGGGAAGCCCAGCGGCTGCTCGAGCGCGATCCCGGTACGCGCTACCTGCTGGTGGAAGCGCCGAACGTCGAGGCGTGGCTCGAACGGGTCGAGTCGATCACGCCATCCCTGCAAGCGCTGGTCGACGCGCAGCACCTTGGCGACTTCGACGGTCTCGCCGCGCGCGTGCCGAGCCATGCCCGCCAGGACCGCGACCTGGCGCTGGTGCGCGCGCTCTATACCGCAGAACTGGGCGCGCTCTATCGCGACACCGGGCTGCCCGAGTCGCTGGTGCCACGCGCGCTGGAGAGCCTCGACGATCCTCCCTATCTTGAACTCGATGCCTGGCTCGCGAGCCCGTTGGGCACTGCCGATCGACGCCTGTGGCTCGAAAGCCTCGAAGGCGAGGGCCCGAGGGTCGCCGGCATGATCCCGCTGGAAGGCGCCTTCGACGCCCAGGCCCGCGCGAGCGTCGAGGCGCTGGCGGCCAGCCAGCCCGGCCTGACCTTCGTCGATCGGGTCGAGGAGATCAGCGCCGCCCTCGGCCGGCTGCGCGTGGAGATCGGCACCTGGGTGAGCCTGGCCTTCGCCGCGATCCTCGCGCTGATGGCGCTGCGCTATCGCGCCAGCGCCTGGCGAGTGGTGGCGCCACCGCTCGGCGCGGTACTGCTGGTTCTCGGGATCTATGCGGCGTTCGGCGTCAGCCTCAACCTGTTCCACCTGCTCGCGCTGCTGCTGGTGCTGGGCCTCGGCATGGATGCGGGCATCTTCACCGCCGAGCACCCGAGCTCCGCCCATGTCTGGCTGGCGGTGACGCTCTCGGCGCTGGCCAACCTGCTCGCCTTCGGCCTGCTCGCCTTCAGCGCCGTGCCGGTGCTGCATGCGATCGGCCTCACCGCGCTGCTCGGCCTGTTGGGGGTCTGGCTGCTGGTACCGCTGGTGCAGCGCCGCGATCCACCCCCGCTGGATTTTCGTAGCTAGGAGAACGACGATGCCCACGCGATCACGCTTGATGCCGTCCCTGCCGGTGGCGCTGCTGCTGGCATTGCTGCTCGGCGGCTGCGCCACGCCTCAGCTCGCCCCGTCACCGTCGCTCTCCCATCCCGACGCACCGCGCACTCTGGTACGCCTGCTCAGCTTCGAGCGCGGCGACGCACAACACCCACCGGAGCGGCTGATCGCGGTGATCCGGCTCGCCCCGGAAGGACTCAGGGTGGCGGTGACCAGCCCCTCCGGACAGCGCTTGATGACCTTGATCCACGATGATCGAGGCGCGCGCTTCGAAGATACCCTGGCGCCGCCGCCTTTCCCGGCCGCCTGGCTGGCACAGCGGCTCGAATGGGGACTGTGGCCGAGCGAAGCGCTCACGCGCGGCTTCGAAGGCAGCCGCTGGCGGCTGGTCGAGACCGGTCGCGCGCACCACGGCGGACGGCGGGACATTTACCTTGGGAGCAGGCTGATCGCGCGGGTCGACTATGGGTTCGCCGGCACGCGCGGCGACGATGATCAGGTCAGGCTCGACGACCGCGAGGCCGGCTACGTGCTGAACATCACCCCGCTGGACGCGGCGGGTGCGAAGGAGAAGATCGATGACCCGAGCTAATGACGCGAGCAGCGAACCGACGCCGCCCGTCCTGCGTGTCGAAGACTGGCGCGGATGGATCGAAGAAGAGCTTGGACTCGGCGCCGATCCTCGCCTGAGCATCGCCGCTAAGCCCGATGCGCCGGCGCTGCCTGCGATGCTGCGTCGACGGCTCGACGCGACCGGTCGCGCTGCCTGCCAGGCGCTCGCCGAGCTCGAACTGCCGATCGCTGCGCCGCTGATCTTTGCCTCGCGCCACGGCGCCTCCAGCCTGACGCTGAACATCATTCAGGAGCTGGCGAAGCAGATGCCGGCATCGCCGGCCCAGTTCTCGATGTCGGTGCACAACGCCGTCCTCGGCGTCTATTCGATCGCCCTCGGCCACCGTGGCCCGATCCAGGCGATCGCCGCCAGCGGCCAGGAGATCGACGCGCTGTTCATCGATGCATTGGGCTATCTGAGCGAAGGCCATCGCGTCGTCGGTGCGGTGTTCTGCGACAGCCGCCTGACCCCGCTGCACCATGAGCTCATCCCTGGCCCCATCGCCGCCTGCGCGGTGGCGATGCGGCTGACGCTCGATCGAGGGCGAGCGCTGAGCTCGTCTCCCACCTCGACACCGCTCGAGGCCTCTCCCGTCGAGCTTCTGCGCTTCATGCTCGGCCGCGAAGACCAGGTCACCGCCCAGCGCCGCTGGCACTGGAGCCCTTCGGCATGAGGCCCGCCCTGGATCGAGCCTGGCGCGGTGTCGGCACCGCGCTCTCGTTCTCGGTCTTCGGGCTCGGCGGCGTACTCATCGGCCTGGTGATCGCGCCGCTGATCCGGCTCACGGTGCGCGACCGCGAGCGGCGGCAGCGCCTCGGCAGGCGGCTGATCCAGCGCAGCTTCGCCGGCTTCATCGCACTGATGAAGGCGCTGGGCGTGATCGACTACCAGATCGACCACCTCGAGCGCCTGCGCCGTCCTGGCCTGCTGGTGATCGCCAATCATCCGACCCTGATCGACACCATTTTCCTGATCGCCCATGTCGATGATGCGACCTGCATCGTCAAGGGCGCACTGGCGCGCAACCCGGTGACGCGAGGCCCGATCCGCCTGGCCGGCTACATCAGCAACGCCTCGCCCGAGGAAGTGATCGACTCGGCCGCGGCCAGCCTGCGCGCCGGACAGTCGCTGGTGATCTTTCCCGAAGGCACCCGCACGCCGCCGGGCGGCGCGATCCGTCTGCGGCGCGGCGGAGCGAACATCGCGCTGCGTACCAACACTGCGATCACCCCAGTGGTCATCGACTGCCAGCCGCCTACCCTCGGCAAGCACGAACCCTGGTATCGCATCCCCGCACGCCGGGTTCGGCTTCGACTTAGCGTGTCGTCCGACTTGCCTGTAATATGCGCTCCTACCCTCCCCTCAGGCTTGGCGGCCCGCGCGCTGACCGCCCAGCTGAACGAGCACTTCAACAATGAATTGGAAAGGCTAAGGTATGACGCATACGCCTAACCTGTCCCTCGAACTCAAGCGTCTGATCATCGACACGCTCGAGCTCGAGGACATCACCCCGGAGGACATCGACGATGCCGCACCGCTGTTCGTCGACGGACTGGGACTCGACTCGATCGACGCGCTCGAGCTCGGTCTCGCGCTGCAAAAGCGCTACGGTATACGTCTCGATGCGGAGCAGGACGACATCCAACGCCACTTCGCCAGCATCGACGCTCTGGCCGCATTGGTGAGCGAACGCCATGTCGACTGAACTCCCCACCGCCGCCAACGACGCCTTGGCACTGGTGCGCAGCAAGCTGGTCGAGCTCTTCGACCTCGAGGCCGCGGACGTCACCCTCGAAGCGCGGCTCTACGAAGACCTGGACATCGACAGCATCGACGCCGTCGATCTGATCGTCGAATTGAAGAAGTACACCGGCAAGCGCATCGATCCAGCCGACTTCAAGGCAGTGCGTACGGTCGGTGATATCGTCACTGCTCTCGGACAGATCAACCAACGCTGATGCAACCACGCATGATCCTGGCATCGATCGGCACCGCGCTGGCGCTCGGTTGGCCGCTCCTCGTTCATTGGCTCCAGCAGCACGTCGACGGCGCTCTGCTGCTGGCCGGCGGCGCTCTGCTGCTGCTCTGGCGGCTGCCACGCCTGCCCGCGCTGCTGGCGATCGCCGCGCTGCTGTCGCTCGGCGTTTTCGGCTCCACGCGACTCGGCGTGCACGGCTATCCGGTGCTGGTCAATCTGGCGATGCTCTACACCTTCGGCGCCAGCCTGCTGCATGGCCCTCCGCTGGTCGAGCGGCTGGCCCGACTGCGCGAGCCGCAGCTGTCACCGCGGGCGATCGCCTACACCCGGCGGGTGACCCAGGCCTGGTGCCTGTTCTTCGCGATCAACGGCGCGATCGCCGGCTTCACCGTGCTCAAGGGCGATCCCGTCCTTTGGGCACTCTACAACGGTGTGATCAGCTACTTGCTGATCGCACTGATGTTCAGCGTCGAATGGCTGGTCCGGCGCCGCGTGCAAAGAGCCGATCCCCAATGTTCGTCCGCCTGAGCGATCTCCCTTGGCGTCGCATCGCGCCCTCCCCCGCCGAGCTTGCCGCTGAACACTGGGTAGGCCACGCCGAGCTGCTGCGGCGCAGCGCGGCTTGGCGCGCCTGGCTCGACGGCCGCCCGGGCGGGCGCTGGCTGCTGCACCAGCCGGACCCGCTAGAATTCACCGCCGCCCTGCTCGCCCTGTGGGAGAGCGGCCGGATCGCGGTGCTGCCCGGCGATTCGAGCGAGGCCACCCTGGGACGGCTGCACGGCGCGCTCGATGGCGCGCTGCCGCGGACGCCGCCTGCCGGAGTCACCGCCACCGCGGCGCCGGCCATGGCGCTTTCGCCATCTAGCATCGCAGTGGAGATCCACACCTCGGGCTCGACCAGCGCGCCCGAGTGGCTGCCCAAGCGCTTCGATCAGCTCGACGCAGAACTCCAAACGCTCGCGGCATGGCTCGGCGACCAGCGCTGGGCGGTGATCTCACAGGTCAGCCACCAGCACCTCTTCGGCCTGACCTTCGGCATCCTGCTGCCGCTTTGCCTCGGCGCGCCGTTCAGCGGCGGCACCAGCCGCTATCCGGAGGTACTGGCGATGCGTCTCGGCCAGCTGACCGATACCTCGCTGGCGGCGCTGGTAGTGAGTTCGCCGTCGCAGCTCTCGCGTCTGCCGTCGTGGTCCGACTGGCCGCGCGGTGGCAGGCGTCGGCTGATCAGCGCAGGGGCCCCTTTGACCACCGAGGCCGCGCGCAGCGCAGCACAGCTTCTGGATGCCGAGATGGTCGATCTCTACGGCAGCAGCGAAACCGGCGTGATCGCCAGCCGACGCCCGCTCGAGGACCCGATCTGGCGACCTTTCGAGGGCGTGGAGTGGCGCCTGGAGGGGGCGCACCTGCTGCTGCGCTCGCCGTTTCTCAGCGATCCCACCGGATGGTGGGAACAGCCTGACGAAGTGCGCTCGCAGCCAGGCGGTTTCCAGCTGCTCAAACGGCGCGACCGGATTCTCAAGGTCGCCGGCAAGCGGGTATCGCTGGATGCGCTCGATGCCTGCCTGCGCGGCGATCAGCGCGTGCTCGACGCCCGCTGCGTGCCGGTCGGCAACGCGGACGGGCGGCTCGGGGCGATCATCGTGCTTGGTGAAGCGCACCTTCCCCACCGGCGCTGCGAGCGGCGCGCGCTGATCTCCCAACTGCGCCAGCGGCTGCTCGGCCAGGGTATCGAAGCGGTGGCGATTCCGCGCTACTGGCGTTTCGTCGAGCGCCTGCCGCTCAACCTCCAGGGCAAGCTCGACCAGGGTTCGATCGCACGGCTGTTCGCCGATCTGGACGACCACCACCGCCCGCGCTGGCTGGGTTGCGATGCCCAGGCGGCGCAGCGCTGCACGATCACGCTCGAAGTACCCGAGCGCCTGGCGCAGCTGCGCGGGCACTTCGAGGAGTGCCCGATAGTGCCGGGGGTGGCCTTGGTCGACTGGGCCGCGTCGCTGGGCGAGGAGTGCTTCGGGCCGCTCGGGCGCTTCACCGCCCTCGAACAGCTCAAGTTCCAGCGCCCGCTGCGTCCCGGCATGCGCTTTCGTCTCGAACTGAGCCAGCGCGCCGATGGCCTGCAGTTCCATATCGACTCGCGCCTCGGCCGGCACTGCAGCGGCCGACTGGCCTTCACTTCGCCAGAGGAGCAACGCAATGGCTGAGCCCAGGGTCTGCGCGCTGATCCCGTTCTACAACCATCCAGCCAAGATCGCCAAGGTCTGTCGCCACCTCGCCGCACTTGGCCTGCCGATCCTGCTGGTCGACGACGGCAGCGACGAGGATTCGGCACGGGTCGTCGACGCCGTCGCCAGCGCAGGCGGGCACCGGCTGGTGCGTCTCGAGCGCAACCGCGGCAAGGGCGCGGCGGTGCGCGCGGGGCTCAAGGAGGCAGAGCGGCTCGGCTATACCCACGCCTTGCAGATGGACGCCGATGGCCAGCAGCACCCGGGCGACGTCGCGGCATTTCTCGCCTCCATGCGCGCCCGGCCCGGGGCGCTCGCGGCCGGCTATCCGATCTACGACCACAGCGTGCCGCGGGTGCGCTTCTATGGCCGCTACGCCACCCACGTATGGGTATGGATCAATACCCTGTCGATGGCGATTCGAGACACCATGTGCGGGCTACGGCTCTATCCGGTGGCGGCGGTCAACCGCATGCTCGAGCGCCATGACTGCGGCGACCGCATGTCCTTCGATACCGAGATCCTGGTGCGCTGGTACTGGGGCGGAGGCGAAGTGGTCAATCTGCCGGTGCGGATCGACTATCCCGAGGATGGGGTCAGCCATTTCGCACTGCTGAAGGACAACCTGCACATCTCCTGGATGCACACTCGGCTGTTCTTCGGCATGTTGATCCGCTTGCCGAGGCTTCTGAAACGACGCTGGGGCCGCGACGGATGAGCATGCACTGGGCGCGGATCTCGGAGCGCGGTTCGGTCACCGGCATGCGAATGATGCTCGCGATCCGGCGCGGCCTCGGCCCCTGGGCGTTCAGCGCGGCGCTGCACCCGGTGATGCTTTGGTACTTCTGCTTCCAGCGCGACGCCCGGCGCATCTCCCGGCAGTTCCTGCTGCGCGTCGATCCGAGCCTTGCCCGGCACCCCTTGAAGCTGCGCTGGCAGAGCTATCGCCATTTCGCAAGCTTCGGCAACTCGATGATGGATCGCCTGCTGGCCTGGAGCGGCCGGATCACCCGCGACGAATTGACCGGCGACGGGGTCCCGAACATCGAAGCCGCGATCGCCTCCGGGCGCGGCAGCCTGGTGCTGGTCTCCCACCATGGCAATTTCTCGGTGGTCGACGCCTTGGCGTCGCAGCAGCCGAAGCTCGATATCCTGGTACTGCAGCACACCAAGAATGCGGTCAAGTTCAATCGCGTGATCGCGCAGGTCGCCCGCCATCCAAGGCCCCCCGTCCTCGAGGTCAGCGAACTGACGCCCGCCGATGCCCAGCGCATGGCGCGCTGCATCGAAAGCGGAGGGTTCGTGGTGATCGCCGCCGACCGGCTCGCGGTCAGCGGCGGGCGCAGCCAGGAGGTCAGCTTCCTCGGCTCGCCCGCGCCATTCTCGGAGGGGCCGTTTCGCATCGCCACGCTGCTGCGCTGCCCGATCCATACCCTCGACTGCGTCAAGCGCGGTCGTAGCTTCCAGGTCGACTTCGAGCCCTTCGACGACACCAGCGCACTGGCGCGCCATCGCCGCGAGGCGTGGATCAAGGAAGCGATGCAGCGCTATGCCGACCACCTCGGCGAACGCGCGCGACGTGATCCGTTGCAGTGGTACAACTTCTTTCCCTTCTGGCGCGAGACGGCTGCTCCAGATCCGCGCGAGGACGCCCGATGACCATCGACGAACGTACGCTGCCCAGCGCTGAAATAGAGCTCAGCGTCGCCTTCCACGATCTCGATCCGATGGGGGTGGTCTGGCACGGGCACTACGTCCGCTACCTCGAACTGGCGCGCTGCGAGCTGCTGGCAACCATCGGCTACGACTATCCGCAGATGGAGGCCTCGGGCTTCGCTTGGCCGGTGATCGATCTGTCGCTGCGCTACGTGCAGCCGCTGCGCTATCGTCAGCGAATCCGGGTCGAGGCGCGACTGCGCGAATGGGAGCATCGCCTGCGGATCGACTATCTGCTGCGCGACGCCGACAGCGGTCGCCGCTTGACCCGGGCGCGCAGCGACCAGGTCGCGGTACGGATCAGCGACGGCGCGATGCAGCTGGCGTCGCCGCCGGCGCTGGTCGAGCGCCTGCTCGCCTGGCAGCGCGACGCCTTGGGGACGAAAGCGCCCTAGCCCGACGGCCGGCGTCCCCGGTCAGCACCGCCCCTGTCGATCCCAGTGCCCGTCCACCCCCGATTCGAGGACCGGAAAGCCATGCAGACATTGACCACCGACATCGCGATCATCGGTGCGGGCCCGGCGGGAGCCGCCGCCGCCGCATGGCTCGCCGGCAGAGGGCACCGCGTGCGGGTGGTCGAGCGCGCACGCTTCCCGCGCTTCTCGATCGGCGAGAGCCTGCTGCCCCAGTGCATGGCCTACCTCGCGCATTGCGGTCTGCTGGAGACGGTGGAAGCCGGTGGCTACCAGCGCAAGAACGGTGCCGCCTTCTGCTGGAGCGGCAGCTATCGCGCGATCGACTTTCGCGACAAGTTCAGCCCGGGCCCCGGCACCACCTTCCAGGTGCCACGGGCGGACTTCGACCAGCGGCTGATCGAAGGCGCCCGCGCCCTGGGCGCGGAGGTGGACTTCGCCACCGAGGTCATCGACTTCCAGGCGGATGCCGCGCGACCACGCCTCGAGGTACGCGACGAGCATGGCGTCGAGCGCGCCATCGAGGCGCGCTTCGTGCTCGATGCCAGCGGCTACGGTCGCGTGCTCGCTCGTCTCGCCAAGCTCGATCGTCCCTCACGCCTCGATGAGCGCTGCGCGCTGTTCACCCATGTCGAGGACCGAATCGATCCCGAAAGCGGCTTCGATCGGGAAAAGATCCTGATCGGCATCCACCCTGAGCGTCCTGGCGTCTGGTTCTGGCTGATCCCGTTCAGCGACGGGCGCGCCTCGCTCGGCGTGGTGGGCTCGGCCGCGGAGATCGACGCCCTGCCCGGCGACGATGCCGAGCGACTGTTCATGCTCATCAGGGAGGAGCCACGCTTGGCCGAGCTGCTGGCCCGCGCAGCGCCGGTGCGCGAGATCCAGCGCCTGCGCGGCTACTCGGCCGATGTCTCCCGGCTGCACGGCCCGGGCTACGCGCTGCTCGGCAACGCGGGGGAGTTCCTCGACCCGGTCTTTTCCTCCGGCGTCACCGTGGCGCTGCATTCGGCAGTGCTTGCCGCCCCCTTGGTCGAGCGTCAATTGCAAGGGGAGGAGATCGACTGGCAGCGGCAGTTCGAACTACCGCTGCGCCGCGGCGTGGCAACCTTTAGGGAGTTCGTCGAAGCTTGGTATGATGGCCGTTTGCCACGGATCATCTTCAGCGAAGGACAGCCTGCGCGCATCCGTACCATGATCAGCGCAGTGCTCGCGGGGTATGCCTGGGATCAGGCCAATCCGCTGGTCAGCGCCAGCCGCCGGCGTCTGGACAGCCTCGCCGCGAGCTGCACTCACCATCGTTGATCCCATCGCGGGATCGACGCGCTGGGTCTCACCGACAGGATTGCCATGCCCGCCACTTCATCGCGCCGGTGCCGCCTTTCGCCCCCGGCGATCGTCTGCCCACTCGGCCACCAGCTCGACCAGGTAGCCGATGGCTTGTTCGCCGGCCGGTCCGGGCTGGTCGAGGAAGCCGCGCTCATACCGGGGCGCCGCGTGCCGGTCGGCCGGGTCGAAGGCGAGCTGCCCCGCGCGCATGACTGGCCGATCGGCCTGCGTACCCGCAACAACCTGCTGCTGGCGATGGCGCTGGAGCGCTTGAACCCAGAACTCGAGGCGCTGCGCGAACGAATGCCAAAAGCCCGCATCGCGGTAGTGATCGGCACCAGTACCTCGAGCATCGCCGAGGGCGAGCGCGCGGTCATGCAGCGCGGACGCGACGGCACCTGGCCGCCCGACTTCCGCTACGCCACCTTCGAGCTCGGCTCCGCTGCGCGCTTCGCCCTCGACCATCTCGGCCTGGACGGCCCGGGCTATACCATCTCGACCGCCTGCACCTCCAGCGCCAAGGCGCTGAGCAGCGCGCGGCGCCTGCTCGCCTCCGGCGGCTATGATGCGGTCATCGCCGGTGGCGTCGATACCCTCTGCGGCCTGACCCTGAATGGTTTCGCCTCGCTCGAGGTGATCAGCGATCATCCCTGCCTGCCATTCTCAGCGAACCGTGCAGGCATCAACATCGGCGAGGCGGCGGCGCTGTTCCTGGTGACCGCCGAGCCGGGGGGGGTCCAGCTCAGCGGCTACGGCGAAAGCAGCGACGCCCATCACATTTCGGCACCCTGTCCCGACGGTCGCGGCGCCGAGCAGGCGATGCGCGATGCCCTGGAGATGGCCTCGCTTTCAGCGGCGCAGATCGATTATCTCAATCTCCACGGCACCGCCACCCTGCAAAACGATGCGATGGAGGCCATCGCGGTACAGCGCGTCTTCGGCTCAGAGCTCCCTTGCAGCTCGACCAAAGCGCTTACCGGCCACACGCTCGGCGCCTGCGGCGCGCTCGAGGCGGCGTTCTGCTGGCTTTCGCTCCACCATGCGCAAATGCCACCACACCGCTTCGATGGCAAGATCGATCCCAGTTTGCCTGCGCTGAACCTGACCGCGGGGGGAGCCTTCGAGGGGCGTCGGGTGATGAGCAACTCCTTCGGCTTCGGCGGCAACAACATCTCCCTGATCATGGAACGTAGCGATGCCGCCTGAGTTTCCCCAGCCGATCGGCGACTATGTGCCGCACTCCCAGGAGATGTGCCTGCTCGATCGCATACTCGAGGCCGATGCCCAAGGGCTGCTTGCCGAGCTGACCCCGCGCCGTGGCGCCATGTTCGCGCGCGACGAGGGCATCCCCGGCTGGATCGGCATCGAATGGATGGCGCAGGCGATCGCCGCATGGTCGGGCATCGAGGCCAGGGCGGCGGGCGGTGCCCCTCACCTGGGGCTGCTGCTCGGCAGCCGCCGGTATCGCTGCACGGCGCCATGGTTCGCCTTCGACCGCCCGATCGTGGTAGACATCCGGCTCGAGTACCGCTCCGCCGAGGGCCTCGGCGTCTTCGCCTGCCGCCTGCTCGACGCCGACGGCGGCGAACTCGCCACCGCACGGGTCAACGTTTTCCAACCCGACTCGTTCGAGAGCATCGAGGGCATTCTCAATGACACCCCATGAGCCCCCTTCCGCACGCACCCGTCGCACCATCCTGGTCACCGGCGCCAGCCGGGGCATCGGTCAGGCCATCGCCTCGAGATTGGCCCGCGACGGTTTCGACCTGGTGGTCCATGCGCGCAAGGAGGCATCGCTCGATGCCACCTGCGAGCTTCTCCACGGCTCGGAAGGCGCGGTACGGCGGTTGGCCTTCGACGTCACCGATCGCGCCGCCGCCCGCGCCGCGCTGGAAGCCGACATCGAGCGCCATGGCGCCTACTACGGGGTGATCTGCAATGCCGGCATCAGCGCGGACGGCGCCTTCCCGGCGCTCAGCGACGAAGACTGGGACAGCGTGATCGATACCGGGCTCGGCGGTTTCTACAACGTGATCAAGCCGACGGTGATGCCGATGATCCGCCGTCGCGCGCCAGGGCGGATCGTAGTGATCTCCTCGGTGTCGGGGGTGATCGGCAACCGCGGCCAAGTCAACTACAGCGCCGCCAAGGCGGGAGTGATCGGTGCCGCCAAGGCGCTGGCGGTGGAGCTCGCCAAACGGCGGATCACGGTCAACTGCGTAGCACCGGGGCTGATCGATACCGGCATGACCGAGGGGCTCGATCTCGATACCCTGCTGCAGGTCGTGCCGATGCGCCGCCAAGGCACGCCGGAGGAGGTCGCCTCGCTGGTCGGCTACCTGTGCCATGCCGACTCGGGCTATCTGACTCGCCAAGTCATCTCGGTCAACGGAGGGATGTACTAGCATGCGGCTCAAACGCGTGGTGGTGACGGGAATGGCGGGGTTCAGCCCGGTAGGCAGCGACTGGGAAACGATTCGCCGCCATCTGTTCGAAAACCGCAGCGGCGTGCGCTACATGAGCGAATGGGATGCCTACCAGGGCCTCGGCACGCGCCTCGGCGCACCGGTGGCGGACTTTTCCCTGCCCTCGCACTACACCCGCAAGGCGCTGCGCAGCATGGGGCGCAGCGCCCAGATGGCGACTCGCGCCAGCGAGCTTGCGCTCGAGGATGCTGGCCTTCTCGATGACCCGCTGGTGGGCAGCGGCCGGATGGGCATCGCCTACGGCGCCTCGACCGGCGAACCGGACGCCGTGGCCCACTTCGGCAACATGCTGATCAACAAATCGGTCGAGGGTCTCAACGCCAACTCCTACGTGCGGATGATGTCGCACACTTCAGCGGTCAACATCGGCGTGTTCCTCGGCGTGCGCGGACGCATCCACACCACCTCGAGCGCCTGCACCTCGGCGAGCCAGGGCATAGGCTACGGCTTCGAGGCGATCCGCTACGGCCGCCAGACCGCGATGATCGTCGGCGGCTGCGAGGAACTCTCCGCCGCCGAGGCAGCGGTGTTCGACACCCTGTTCGCCACCAGCACCCGCAACGATGCCCCCGAGCTCTCTCCACGCCCGTTCGACCGCGACCGCGACGGCCTGGTGATCGGCGAAGGCGCCTGCACGCTGATCCTCGAGGAACTCGAGCATGCTCGCGGCCGCGGCGCGCGGATCTACGCCGAGGTGGTCGGTTTCGGCACCAACAGCGACGGAGTCCACGTCACCCAGCCCAACCCCGGGACCATGGCGCAGGCGATTCGCCTCGCGCTCGAGGACGCAGCGCTCGTGCCCTCGAGCATCGGCTACGTCAGTGCCCACGGGACCGCCACCGACCGCGGCGACGCCGCCGAGAGCCTGGCGACCCAGGAGGTCCTGGGCTCGCGCACGCCGATCAGCGCGTTCAAGAGCTATACCGGCCACACCCTGGGCGCCTGCGGCTCGTTGGAGGCGATGGTCGCGATCCAGATGATGCGCGAGGAGACGTTCCATCCTACCCTCAACCTCGCGCAGCCCGGTCCCGACTGCGCGCCCTTGGACTACATCGTGGGCAGCCCGCGGCGACTGGCCTGCGAGTACGTGATGAGCAACAACTTCGCTTTCGGCGGGATCAATACCTCGCTGATCTTCAAACGCTGGGATTGACCTGCCCGCTTTCGCTCGAGGCCTTATGAATCCACACCCCTCATTGCCGCGGCTGTTGCTCAACGCGCTCTGGCGCGCGCTGCTTTCGCTGGTGGTGATACTCGGTGCGCTGTGGGGCGCGATGGCGCTAAGTTTCCAGCTGCCTGCGCCGAACTGGCTGAAAGGGGTGACGATCGGCGCCTGGACGCTGCTCGCGGTACTGGCGCTGCTCGGGCTCTGGCGGGTACCGCGTCGATGGCATCGCGGCGGCCTGTTCGGCTGGCTGCTGGCGGCGCTACTGCTGGGCATCTGGTGGGGCACCATCCAGCCATCCAACCATCGCGACTGGGCGCCGGACGTCGCGCGGATACTCGATGCCGAGGTCGACGGCAGCCGGGTGACGCTGCATAACGTGCGCAACTTCGAATGGCGCACGCGTGAGGACTTCATCGAGCGCTGGGAGACCCGCGAGTACGACCTCGACCAGCTCGAATCGGTGGACCTGCTGGTCTCCTACTGGATGGGCCCGGCGATCGCCCACACCCTGGTCAGCTTCGGCTTCGCCGATGGCCGCCAGCTGGTGTTCTCGGTGGAGATCCGCCGCGAGCGCGGCGAGACGTTCTCCACCCTCGGCGGCTTCTTCAAGCAGTTCGAGGTGGCGCTGGTCGCAAGCGACGAGCGGGACATCGTCCGGACCCGCTCCAACGTGCGCGGCGAGGAGGTGTATCTCTATCGTGTCGAGCTGCCTCGCGACGACGCCCGCGCGCTGTTCCTCTCCTATCTCGACGAGGCGCGAGAGCTGCGCGACGCACCGCGCTTCTACAATACCCTGACCACCAACTGCACCACCCTGGTGTTCGACATGGTCAAGCGGATCGTCCCGGGGCTGCCGAAGGACATCAGGCTGATACTCTCAGGCTACCTGCCGGACTACATCTACGATCTTGGCGGACTGCCATCGGGCTACACGTTCGAAGAGCTCAAGCGCCTCGGCCGGATCAACCAGCGGGCGGTCGATTCCGACCAGGGTGGCCGGTCGAGCGAGGACTTCTCGCGAGCGATCCGCGAAGGCGTGCCTGGAGCATCCGGTTCAATCCCGGGGATGCGCTGAAAGCGACCCGCCCAGGCGCTTAACCATTACTTAATTAATCCCGCTTTCTCCTTCCAGATCATCGTCACTGGCCTAATTTGTCGGCAAGCTATTCGGTCCGCCGACCCGACGACAGGGCGTTCCCGCGCGCCCAGAATGCCGTGGCTCGGTCGGCTCGCTTCGAGCAGTTCCCAAGGCATGCTTTCGTTCGTCCTCGCCTCGCGGCGGGATGCGCGGAGCCGATTCGAAGAACAAGGTGAAGATCATGACCGCACCCGCTTTCCGTCGCCCGCTGATCCAAGGCACTCTCTGTGCGATGCTCGTCGGCACCGCCCTCGCCTCCACTCAGGCAGTGGCACAGAACAATTTCGTCACCATCGGCACCGGTGGCCAGACCGGGGTCTACTACGTCGCAGGTCAGTCGATCTGTCGCTTCATGAACAGCGTCGGTGCCGACCAGGGCATCCGCTGCAATGCCCCTTCCACCGCGGCGAGCGTCTATAACATCCAGCAGCTGCGCGGCGGCGAATTCGACTTCGGCTTCGTCCAGGCCGATCATGAATACAAGGCGCTCAATGGCCTGCCGCCGTTCGAGGCCAACGGCGAAATGAGCAATCTGCGCACGGTGTTCGCCCTCCACCCCGAAGTGCTGACCCTGGTCGCGCGCAACGACGCCAATATCGAGACCCTCGCCGACCTCGAAGGCAAGCGCGTCAACATCGGTGTGCCCGGCTCCGGCAGCCGCGACACTTTCGGTGAGGTGATGCAGGCGATGGGCTGGACCGCCTCGAGCTTCTCGCTCGCCGCCGCCCTCGCACCGACCGAGATGGCCTCGGCGCTCTCAGACAACAACCTCGATGTAATGACCTATGTGGTGGGCCACCCGAGCGGGGCGATCCAGGAGGGCCTGAGCGTGGTTCCCTCCCACATCGTCCCGGTCGAGGGCGAGGCGGTCGCCGAGCTGCTCGCGTCGAGCCCCTACTTCGTCGAAGCGCAGATTCCCGGCGGCGTCTATCCGGGTGCCGACGAAGCGATCCCGAGCTTCGGGGTGAACGCACTGCTGGTCACCACCGAAGAGACCGATGCCGACACCGTCTACCTGCTGGTCAAGTCGGTGTTCGACAACCTCGACCGTTTCAAACGCCTCCACCCCGCGTTCGCCGAGCTCCAGCCCGAGCAGATGATCGAGAGCGGGATCAGCGCGCCGCTGCATGAAGGTGCGATCCGCTACTACCAGGAGCGTGGCTGGCTCTGAGTCCGGCCCTCTCCGGCCTCGCTTGCGCCCCTCGTGGCAACGCCATGGGGGGCGAGATGAATCTGGTGGCGTCCTGCCCGGCATGACGTCGCCGCACTGCCCTACCCTATCCGGACGACTGTGATGAACGACGTTCCACAAGAAGCCCAAAAACTCGTCGAAGAAGAAGCTGGCGGGCGCAAGCCGATCGGCGTACTGGGGTGGGTGATCGCCGCCTTGGCGATAGGTTGGTCGCTGTTTCAGATCTGGATCGCCTCGCCTCTTCCCTACGTGTTCGGCTTCGGCCTGCTCAACTCGACCGAGGCCCGCTCGATCCACCTCGGTTTCGCCCTGCTGCTCGGTTTCCTCGCCTATCCGGCATTCAAGCGCTCGCCGCGCGATCGGGTGCCGTTGATCGACATCGCCCTGGCGCTCGCCGCCAGCGCCTGTGCGCTCTACATCTTCGTCTTCTACGACCAGCTGGCGACCCGCCCGGGTAGCCCGATCACCCTGGACCTGGTGGTCGCCTGCGTCGGCCTGCCGCTGCTGCTCGAAGCGACCCGGCGCACCCTGGGGCCTGCGCTCACGGTGATCGCCAGCATCTTCCTGCTCTACTCGCTGGCCGGCCCTTGGATGCCCGGTGTACTCGCCCATCGCGGCGTCAGCCTGCAGGCGCTGGCCAACCACCAGTGGCTCTCGACCGAGGGTGTGTTCGGCATCGCGCTGGGCGTGTCGACCAGCTTCGTCTTCCTCTTCGTGCTGTTCGGCGCACTGCTCGACCGCGCCGGTGCCGGTCACTATTTCATCCAGCTCGCCTTCGCCCGGCTCGGTCACCTGCGCGGCGGCCCGGCCAAGGCCTCGGTTCGCCTCGATGCTCACCGGGATGGTCTCGGGCTCGTCGATCGCCAACGTGGTCACCACTGGCACCTTCACCATCCCGATGATGAAGAAGGTCGGCTACACACCGACCAAGGCCGGTGCGATCGAGGTCTCCTCCTCGCTCAACGGCCAGATCATGCCACCGGTGATGGGGGCGGCGGCGTTTCTGATGATCGAGTACGTGGGCATTTCCTACGTCGAAGTCATCCGCCATGCCTTCCTGCCGGCGGTGGTCTCCTACATCGCGCTGTTCTACGTGGTCCACCTGGAGGCCTGCAAGCTGGGCATCGAGGGGCTGCGGCGGCGCAAGCAGTCACCGTTTCTGCGTCGCATGATGGGGCTCGCCTTCGCTGTGGCGCTGCTCTCGGGGATCGGTCTGGCGGTCTACTACGGGCTCGGCTGGCTTAAGCCGCTGCTCGGCGACTGGGCGGGCCTGTTCGTCGCCTTCGCGCTGGCGCTGGTCTACCTGGCCCTGCTCACCGTCGCCTCGCGCCAGCCGCCGCTGCCGCCGGACGATCCGGATCGCGCGCTCGAGGAGCTGCCCGACTTCCGCGCGGTGCTGCTCTCTGGACTCCACTTCCTGCTGCCGGTGGTGGTGCTGGTCTGGTGCCTGATGGTCGAACGCCTCTCCCCCGGGCTCTCGGCGTTCTGGGCGGTGGTGATGATGCTGGCGATCCTGCTCACCCAGCGTCCGCTGCTCACCGCGCTGCGCAAGCGCACCGAGGCCTTCGCCAACGTCGACCACGGCGGCCTGCGCGAGGGAGTGGAGGATCTGATCCAGGGCCTGATCCAGGGCGCGCGCAACATGATCGGCATCGGCATCGCCACCGCCGCCGCCGGTATCGTGGTCGGTGCGATCTCGCAGACCGGCGTCGGGCTGGTGCTCTCCGATCTGGTCGAGGCCCTGGCGATGGGCAACCTGCTGCTGATGCTGGTACTGATCGCGATCTTCTGCGTGGTGCTCGGCCTGGGGCTGCCGACCACCGCCAACTACATCGTGGTCTCTTCCCTGATGGCGCCGGTGGTGGTCGAGCTGGGGATCCAGAACGGCCTAGTGGTGCCGCTGATCGCGGTGCACATGTTCGTGTTCTACTTCGGCCTGATGGCCGATGCCACCCCGCCGGTGGGGCTCGCCGCCTATGCCGCGGCGGCGATCTCGCGGGACAACCCGATCACCACTGGGATCCAGGCGTTCGTCTACGAGATGCGTACGGTGGTATGGCCGTTCATGTTCATCTTCAACACCAACCTGCTGTTGATAGATGTCACCTGGTTCGAAGGGATCGTCACCTTCATCACCGCGACGATCGGCATGCTGCTGGTCGCTTCCGCGGCGATGGGCTGGTTCCTGGTCCGCAGCCGCTGGTACGAGCAGCTGCTGCTGGCGGTGGCGGCCCTGACCTTCCTGCTGCCGACCTTCTGGCTCGACCGGATCCAACCGCCCTGGCAGAGCCATCCCGCCACCGAGCTCAACCAGGTGCTCGAGCAGGCGCCCGAGGGCAGCCAGTTCCGCCTGCTGGTGGCCGAGCCGCAGGTCGGCGGCGGTGAGCGCGAGCTCTTCATCTCGATGTCGGTGCCCGAGATCGCCCCGGGGCAGACCCCGAGCGAAGCGCTCGGCCTCGAACTGATCGAGCAGGATGGCGAGACGGTGGTCGATATGATCGATTTCGCAAGCCCCGCCGAGGCGACCAGCCTGGACTTCGACCAGCGGATCATCGCGGTGGAGACGCCGGCCGAGCGCTGGCCGGCGGAAATCCTCTGGCTGCCTGCCTTGCTGCTGGTCGGACTGGTCGCAGCGCTGCAGCGCCGCCGTGCGCCCAAGCACGACGCCAAGGCAACGGTCCAGACCGGCTGAACCCGCACCGCTCCATGGTGGCATGGAGCGGCTTTGAGACGAAGACGAGCCCTGGCCGGGAGGCCAGGGCTCGTCTTCGTCAGATTAATGATAACCCCCTTTTGACCCAGCGACACTCTCGATCCTGGCGAGTCGAGAACCGTTTGGGTCCTAACGCGCCTCTTGCTCGCTTAGATGCGAGGGGCGGTCCCCTCGCGCTCCCCCTGAAAGGGGACGCGCCGCCACGAGATCGCGAAACCCTGACCGATCAATCGATTGCACTCGGGTCGGCGCGCATGGACGTCCCTGTCCGGGCGCGCCTTTTGCGACATCCATGTCGCAAACCCCGGTGCAAGCGATTGCCGTCCAGCGCGCTCTCAGAGGCGGCTGCAAGCCATCGTGGCATCTTCAAATACTTTGTCAGCAGTCTGTCGGTAAATCCACTGCATGACTTCCCTCGCGCCAGGCCGACCTTCAACCGCGTTCGGGCATCGCGCTCAGGTCGATTTCATCCAGGTTATCGACCAGGAACAGAAAGCACAGGGCGCCGGCGAAGGCGACGATGCTCAGGTAGTACATCGCCCCATGGAAATTGCCGTTCATATCGATGAACAGACCGAACATGATCGGCGTCAGGATACCGGCCATGTTGCCGCAGATGTTGAACACCCCGCCGACCGTGCCGATCATCTTCTTCGGCAGTATGTCGCTCATCGCCGTCCAGCCCAGGTTGGAGTAGGCGTTGGCGAAGAAGGCCAGCGACAGGATCACCACCACCACCGTCGGCGAGGACTCGAAGAAGTTGCACAGGAAGATCAGCGAGGAGAACGCGAGCCCCGACACGATCGGTACCTTGCGCGACCAGACCAGGCTGACCCGGCGCTTGAACAGCATGTCGCTCAGCACCCCGCCGAACAGCACCCCGACCGCGGCCAGCAGATAGGGGAAGCTGGCCAGCACGCCCACCGAAGCGGTGGAGAGCCCCAGCCCCTGCTCCAGGTAGATGATGAACCAGGTGAGGAAGAAATAGAGAATGCTGGTGGCGGCGAAGTGGGTGAAGCAGATCGCCCAGAATCGACGATGGCGCATGACGAAGCGGACTTCGGCCCAGCTGACCTTGTGCTTACCCTCCTGCGCGACGACCGCCTGGCCGAAGCGGCTCGCATCGCTTATGTAGTCGAGCTCGGCCTGATTGGCATGCCGGCTGTTCTGCGGATCGCGATAGCGCAGCCACCAGTAGACCGCGAATACCAGCCCCAGCCCGCCGGTGAGGAAGAACACCGAGGACCAGCCGAATATCCCCATCAGGTAGCCCAGCAGCGGCGTCATCAGCGCGATGACGACGTACTGGCCGATCGAATAGGTACCGATCCCACGGGCGCGCTCGTGATGAGGCAGCCACATCGCGGCGATCTTGGCGTTCGCCGGGAATGAAGGCGCCTGGGCGAGGCCTAGTATCAGACGGCACACCAGCAGCAGGCCAAAGACCGCCGCAGCCGAGCCGATGATCGGCAAGGCGCCGAGGCCCATGGCGAAAGTCGCAGCGCTCCAGACCAGGATCAGCAGCGCATAGAAACCCTGCGTACCGAAGCGGTCGAGCAGCCAGCCGCCGGGAATCTGGGCGAAGAGGTAGGCCCAGGTAAAGGCGGACATCAGCCACCCCAGCTGCATGCCGGAGATGCCCAGGTCGGCCTGGATCGCGGTACTGGCGATCGACAGGTTGACCCGATCCATGTAGTTGATGCCCACCGCGACGAACAGCATGCCCACCACCCAGAAACGGGCGTGGGTGGGCGCCGCCTTAGTATCAAATCCAGCGTCCGGTGCGTCGAGTGGCGTAGCGCGGCTGTTCGGTGTCATGGCAAACCTTATCGGACCCACACTCGAGCTGAGCGCGGCCCTGTTGCAAAGTTGAGATCGATGACGGACCGCTGGATGAAAATCGCAGCCGCCCGTCATCACCTTTTCGCCGCCACGCACCGGCGGCCCACGGCATCAGGATCCTCCGTCCGCCCTTCGATGATACCGTTCCCATTGAAACATAGACGATGAGCACTTCATCGCCCTGCCCCAAAGTGCGCTCTCGCCCGGTATCGAACAAGGGACACAGTGACGCATCGACGACACCGGCGGAGATGGAGGCAAACGAGACCGCCCCACCGGGCGAAGGCCCTCTTGTTCACCTCGAGGCGATGGAGATCAGCCAGCAGCGGCGAAGCTCCGCAAACAGAGTGACTGTCGACAATACTTGTGTCTAATGGCAGATTACACGTCTATACAATAGCTTTACCACCTACTCCCTACCAATATTGTCGACACATGTCCTCTTCGATCCTCACCCCATCCGCCGATGCGGACGCGCGCGAGACCCGCGCAGAGCAGGTATTCCACGACCTGCAGCGCGCGATCATCACTGGCGAACTGGCCGCCGGCAGCAAGCTCTCGGAGCCGGCGCTGGCCAGCCGCTACGGCATCAGCCGCGGCACCCTGCGTGCCGCGCTGCACCGCCTGGAGGGACATCGCCTGGTGGTGCGCGAGGCGCACATCGGTACCCGGGTGGTCACGCTCGAGCTGAGCTCGCTGATCGAGCTGTTCCAGATCCGCGAATCGCTCGAGGGATTAGCCTGTCGCCTCGCGGCGGCGCGAATGCCGGCGAGCGAGATCGCCTCCCTTTCGCGGCTGCTCGACCAGCATGCCGAATCACCCGACTTCAGCGCAGGGAGAGGCTACTGCCACCAGGAGGGGGATTTCGACTTCCACTATCGCATCGTCCAGGCCAGCGGCAATGCCGCCCTGACCCAGATGCTCGGCGATGGGCTCTACCAGCGGCTGCGCATCTATCGGGTACAGCTGGCCGCGGACGCCGGCCGCGCGCCTCAGGCGATGATCGAGCACCGCCGCATCCTGGAAGCGCTCGCCGCCCGGGACGGCGAACTCGCCGAGCTGCTGATGCGCCGCCACATCGCCGCTTCGCGGCACCACATCGAACGCCGTCTGAGCGCGCAATCATCCACTGAGGAGACAAGCCCATGACCCGTGACAGCGCCGGTGCGAAACTTCGCGCAGCCGTCGATGCCGAACGCCCGCTGCAGGTAGTGGGCGCGACCAATGCCAACCATGCGCTGCTCGCCCAGCGCGCCGGATTCCGCGCGCTCTATCTCTCCGGCGGCGGCGTCGCCGCCGGCTCGCTGGGCATGCCGGATCTCGGCATCACCCAGCTCGAGGACGTCCTGGTCGACCTGCGCCGGATCGTCGACGTATGCGAACTGCCGGTGCTGGTCGATGTCGACACCGGCTTCGGCCCCTCGGCGTTCAACGTCGCCCGCACCGTGCGTTCACTGATCCGCGCCGGCGCGGGCGGGCTGCACATCGAGGACCAGGTCGGCGCCAAGCGCTGCGGCCACCGGCCCGGCAAGGCGATCGTCAGCCGCGCCGAGATGGTCGATCGGATCAAGGCCGCAGTGGATGCCCGCTTCGACGACGACTTCGTGATCATGGCGCGCACGGACGCGCTCGCCGTGGAAGGCCTCGAGGCCGCGATCGAACGCGCCCAGGCCTGCGTCGAGGCCGGTGCCGACATGATCTTCCCCGAAGCGGTGACCGATCTCGCCACCTACCAGCGTTTCGTAAGCCAAGTACCGGTGCCGGTACTGGCCAACCTGACCGAATTCGGCGCCACGCCGCTGTTCACCCTCGATGAGCTCGAGCGCTGCGGCGTGGCCCTAGCGCTCTATCCGCTCTCCGCCTTTCGCGCCGCCAACCGCGCCGCCGAGCGGGTGTTCGAGACGATCCGCCGCGATGGCACCCAGGCGGCGGCGGTCGAGACCATGCAGAGTCGCGAGGAACTCTACGAGCGGATCGGCTATCACGCCTTCGAGCAGCGTCTGGATGCATTGTTCGCCCAGGATCGCGAAGGAGGTGCCCGGTGAGCCATGCCAAGCCGTTGGGCGGTGCCGGCCTGCGCGGCCAGGTCGCAGGGCGTACCGCGCTCTCCACCGTTGGCCGCGAGGGCCACGGGCTGACCTATCGCGGCTATGCGATCGAGGCCCTGGCCGAGCAGGCCAGCTTCGAGGAGGTGGTCTGGCTGCTGTTCGAGGCCGAACTGCCCAATGTCGAGCAGCTCGATGAATTGAAGCTCAGGCTGCGCCTTCATCGCCGCCTACCGGAGGCGCTCAAGCGCGGGCTCGAACAGATTCCGGCGCAAACGCCACCGATGGAGGCGGTGAGGACCGGTGTCTCGCTCTACGGCAACCTCGTCCCCGAGTCAGGCTTCAGCACCCAGCGCGAGGCCGCCGAACGGCTGCTCGGCGCGCTGCCGGGGATCATCTGCTACTGGTACCGCTATGCCCATCGGGGCGAACGGATCGATACCGAAAGCGCAGCGGACGGCGTCGCCGAGCACTTCCTCACCCTGCTCCACAGCACGCCGCCGAGCGAGATGCATCGGCGGGCGCTCGACGCATCGCTAGTGCTCTACGCCGAGCACGAATTCAACGCCTCGACCTTCACTGCGCGGGTGGTCGCCTCGACCCTGGCCGATCTCTACTCCTGCCTCACCGCCGCGGTCGGCGCACTGCGCGGGCCGCTGCACGGCGGCGCCAACGAGGAAGCGATGGCGCTGATCGAGCGCTTCGACAGCGTCGAGGCGGCGCGGATCGGAGTCGCGGGGATGCTCGAGCGCAGGGAGAAGGTGATGGGCTTCGGCCATGCGATCTATCGCGACAGCGACCCACGCAGCGCGGTGATCGAGCGCTGGGCCGAACGGCTCGCCACCGATCCCGACTCGCACCGGCTGCTCGAGGTGTCGCGTGCGATCGCCGCGCTGATGGACGAGCGGAAGGGACTCTTCCCCAACGCCGATTTCTACCATGCCAGCGCCTACCACTCGCTGGGCATCCCCACCGGGCTGTTCACGCCAATCTTCGTCATCGCTCGCGCCGCCGGCTGGAGCGCCCACGTGTTCGAGCAGCGCGCCGACAACCGCATCATTCGTCCCAGCGCCGACTACGTCGGTTCCGAGCCGCGCGAGTTCGTGCCGCTGGCCCAGCGCTGAGCTTTTTCCCTCCCTCCAGGATTCCCATCGATGAGCGACCATTCAGACCTCAACCAGCGCCCCGACTACGACGCGGTGCTCCAGCGGATCGCCGACTACGTGCTCGATACCCCGATCGACAGCCGCGATGCCCTCGACACCGCGCGGCTGTGCCTGATGGATACCCTCGGCTGCGGCATGCTGGCGCTGCGCTTCCCCGAGTGCGTCAAGCACCTCGGCCCGATCGTGCCGGGCACGGTGGTGCCGTTGGGCGCCCGGGTCCCCGGCACCAGCTACGTGCTCGACCCGGTCCAGGCGGCCTGGAACATCGGCTGCCTGATTCGCTGGCTCGACTACAACGACTGCTGGCTGGCCGCCGAGTGGGGCCATCCCTCGGACAACCTCGGCGCACTGCTCGCGGTCAGCGACCATCTGTCCCAGCGCCGGATTGCACAGGGAGAGGCGCCCTTCAGCGTCGGCGAGCTGCTCGAGGCGATGGTCAAGGCCCATGAGATCCAGGGGGTGATGGCGCTGGAGAACTCGTTCAACCGGGTGGGCCTCGACCATGTAGTGCTGGTCAAGCTCGCCTCCACCGCGCTCAGCGCAAAGATGATGGGCGCCAGCCGCGAGCAGCTGCTCGCCGCACTCTCCCAGGTCTTCGCCGACGGCCAGGCGCTGCGCACCTATCGACACGCGCCCAACGCCGGGTCGCGCAAATCGTGGGCGGCGGGAGACGCCAGCGCCCGCGGGGTGCGCCTGGCCGACATCTCCATGCGCGGCGAGATGGGCATCCCCGGCGTCCTAAGCGCCCCCCAGTGGGGCTTTTTCGATGTCTCGTTCAGCCACTTCAATCGCGATCTCTCGCTCAAGCCCGAAGCCGAGCGGCGCTTCCGGCTCGAGCAGCCGTTCGCCAGCTACGTGATGGAGAACGTGCTGTTCAAGATCAGCTTCCCTGCGGAGTTCCATGCACAGACCGCCTGCGAGGCGGCGGTGCGGCTGCATCCCGAAGTGAAGGAGCGGCTCGAACGGATCAGCAGGATCCGCATCCGCACCCACGAGTCGGCGATCAGGATCATCTCCAAGCGCGGGGCGCTGGCCAACGCCGCCGATCGCGACCACTGCCTGCAGTACATGGTCGCGGTACCGCTCGCCTTCGGCGACCTGCGCGCGGAGCACTACGAGGACGAGTTCGCCGCCCAGCCGATCATCGACCAGCTGCGCGAGAAGATGGAAGTGGTCGAGGAGCCGCGCTTCTCGCGTGAGTACCTCGAAGCCGACAAGCGCTCGATCGCCAACGCCGTGCAGGTGTTCTTCGACGACGGCAGCTCGACCGAAGAGATCGTGGTCGAGTATCCCATCGGCCACCGCCGCCGCCGCGCCGAAGGCGCGCCGCTGCTCGAGGCCAAGTTCGCCGCCAACCTCGCCACTCGCTTCCCGCGCGGGCGCTCGGAGGAGATCCTCGCACTGTTCCGGGATTCCGCCCGGCTCGAGGCGATGCCGGTACACCGCTTCGTCGAGCTGTTCATCGGCTGAGCGCAGGCTTTGCGCCCGATCCAGCCTGGGCCGGGTGGGCCAAGCGCCGTCGCGGTGCTACACTGGATGCCATTTCCGGCCGAGCGGCGCTCGGCCGCGTCGCGTTCAAGGAACCTCGATGCCAGCCTCCCCGCCTTCCCGCGCCATGCGCTGGAGCGCCTTCTTCGCCGTGATCCTCGCCCTCGCCCTGGGCTTCGCCAGCAGTTCGATGCCGACCCCGCTCTACCCGCTGTATCAATTGGCGTGGTCGCTTCCGCCCAGCGCGCTGAGCTACATCTATGCCGGCTACATGTTCGGGGTACTCGGTGCGCTGCTGTTCTGCGGGCGCCTGGCCGATTCGATCGGCCGCTTCCGGGTGCTGCTCGCCGCACTCTGCCTGCTGCTGCTCGGACTCGGGATCTCCGCGCTGGTCTCGAGCGTACTGCCCATGGTGTTGGCGCGGATGATCGTCGGCTTCGCCAACGGCCTGCTGACCACCATCGCCGGCGCGGCGATGCTCGCCGCCCATCCGCGTGGCGATCGCCGCGTCGCCGCGGTCGCCACCTCCACCGCGATGGCGAGCGGCTTCGGCCTCGGCCCACTGATCGGCGGCACCATCGCCGAATCGATGCCAGCGCCCCTGCGCCTGCCCTACCTGGCGATGGGGCTGATCGCGCTGGCCGACCTGGCGCTTTTGCTCTACGCCCGGCGCGCGCTGGACGATCGCCGCCTCAAGACGCAGCACCCTGCGTTCAGGCTGCGTCCCAAGCTCACCCTGCCGAGCGAACCGGGCCCGAGGCGACTGTTCCTGCTGATGTCGCTGTGCATCTTCATGATGTTCGCGATCGTCGGCCTGATGGCCTCGCTGCTCCCCTCGCTGATCCACCAGCTCGGCCTGGGCCGCGGCCCTAGCGTCGTCGGCATCGCCTTCAGCCTGCTCGCCCTGGCCTCGGTGTGCGCCCAATTCGGCATGCGCCGGCTGCGCGCCAGCCGCGGCCTGCTGATCGGACTCGCCGCCCTGCTCGCCTCGATGGCCGCGCTGGTCGCCTGCCTTTTCTACCAATCCCCCAGCGCATTCTTCGCCAGCATGCTGTTCGCCGGCATCGGCCAAGGCTTGAGCCTGATGGAGACCAACCTGATCGCCTCCCACTGCGCCGAAGAGCACCACCGCACCACCACCATGGCCAGCTACTTCACCATCGCCTATCTCGGTGGCGTCGCCCCGGTAGTCGCGATCGGACTGCTCGCCGACTACCTCGGCCTCGAGCACGCCGTACAGCTGTTCTGCCTGATCTGCGCCCTGGTCATCGTCTTTCTCGCCCTGCGCGTCTCACGCTCCACGCGGGCCAGGGAGATTTGACCCGCCAGCGCCGTAGCCTCTACCCGATCGCGTGGTGCGGGGTGAAGTACTTGGCCGGGATGACATGCAACTTCTCCTCGGGAACCAGCAGGACATCATCGGCCCGCGCCGCGGTAAGGGGGTTGAAGGGAAACAGCTCGAGCCTACGCTCGTGCTCGTTTTTATATCTCCACCTTTTCACTCTCCCTATCACGCCCTTCCATTTGCTTTTTTCATAATTATCCAAAATCGCAAACAGTTCATATCGCTCCAACTTCAAGCCGTCCAAGAGATCATCCTGGGGATTCAAATACTCCATGATGATGATCGGACGGTTCACCTCTATCGACTCCTTCAACCCCTCCAGCACCTGTTTCTCATGCCCCTCCACATCGATTTTCATCAAATCTATGTTCTCGATCGCATGCGCATGTACGAAATCATCACCGCGGATCAAAAAGGTCCGCTCTTCGGCATAGTTGTTGGATTCCTCCTTGCTCAGACGACTGCCCCCAAGGTTGCCATCCATCTGCACGAATATCTTCGCTTCTCTACTGCTATCGGACAAAGCAACGTTAGAGATGAAAACGTTGGTCACGCCATTGTCCGCGACATTTTTCTCCAACAGCTTGTAAATGGAAGGCGCCGCCTCGAAGGCATAGACCTTCTCGGCCCCGATGGAAAATACGAGCGTGTGATTGCCGATGTTAGCACCGATATCCAGCACCACCGGACAATCGATGTTCGCCAAGACATCGAGAACAAAATCCAGCGTCCTGACATCATGCGCACCTTTTTTTAGTATCGAGAGAGTGATTTCATCATCCTCGATGCAACTCAACGTCTGGCCATACTTGTTTTCAATCTCGACGATGGACATATCCCTTTCCCGGCTCCCTTTCCCCCATCGCCTCCCAGCTATCGCTAGACGCGATAGTGAGAAGAGCGAATTCAGTGGCGAACGAAAGAGGGAATATCGGCCAGGTCAGGGATTGCTTTAGATTCATTCCCGTCGCGGCGGAGAGCACCCGCACTGCAAGAAAGCGACCCTGAGGATTATTAGTTCATGCCCACCTCTGTGGAGAACCCGGTTGGCCGTACTGGTTGATCATCGGAAAGTACGGTTCATCTTCATGCCGGTGGGGACCAGAGCCGCACGCTCGAAGCAAAGAAAAAGGTCGACGGTTCATCCCCACTGGCGCGGGGATCTGTCGCTCTGCTGGGCGACTCGGATGTTCACGACCGGTTCATCCCCGCTGGCGCGGGGAACGCCCCGTGGGGAACGCTCTAAATGTAACTAACTATTTTCATTGATGAAAATGGGGCGAGTGAAATCCACCATACAACCAGTCCATTTTTTTGCCGTTTATACCGCGGCGCTCACAGTGGCCCCAGCTGTCATTCACGCTGTTCGACCCTTGGATTGGCACCGGTCAGCACCGTGGCTGGATGGGCTTAGGCGAACCACTGGCCCGAGGCGACAAGGATGGCGGCGAGGCTTGGCGCACTGGCGGGCTCCAGGGTGAGGCCGGGGTGTTCGAAGCCGAGCCGCATGGCTGCCCGCGGATGAAGTAGTCGTGGCCTTCGACCCGGGCGTGAGCCGTTCATCATCATCACAGTCGACCCAGCCGGAGCAACCGCAACGGCTGCTCGTGATTGAGTCCGCGCGGCCGCTCGATCCAGCGCCGGCGCTCAGCGCGAGTCCGGCTGGAGGGACGGGATGATCTAGCCTGAATGTTGCGATCGTTCGAACAATAGGCAGAGGCAATGGAGAAAAAAAATTTCAGCAATTACTTTCCGATGATGGAAAATACCAGCGCTACGACCGCCCATGCCGCCTGCCCAGGAGCACTCCTTGCCACAGGATCTTGACCTGATCACCCGCATCACTGATCGCTTCGCTTCGCTGCGCGAGGCGGAGAAGCGGGTGGCGACGCTGATCTTCGAAGACATCGATTTCGTCATCTCGAGCAACATCACCCGGATCGCTGAGCGCGCGGGGGTCAGCGAGGCGAGCGTGACGCGTTTCAGCAAGGCGGCGGGCTGTACCAACGTGCGTGAGTTGAAGCTGGAGCTCGCTCAGTCGCTGGTGGTGGGCAGGCGGTTCATCGAGGAGGTGTATGAAGAGGACAGCATCGGTGCGGTCTACGAGGTGGCCAAGCAGACCTTGGATTTGAATCGCCAGCTGATCGAGGCGGCGGACCTGGAAGGTGCGTTGGACCTGCTCGATGGGGCGCGCCAGATCCTGGTCTTCGGTGCTGGAGGCGGTTCGACCGCGCTGGCCCAGGAGCTGCAGTTCCGCTTGATGCGCTTCGGCTATGCGGTGAGCGCCTACCATCAGGCGCTGCTGCCGCGCATGGCGGCGGCGACCTTGGACGGCGCCGACGTGGTGGTGGCGCTGTCCAGCACCGGGCACACCCCCGAGATCAATGACGCGGTGCGCCTCGCCCGGCGCAACGGTGCGAGCACCATAGGTCTGACCGCGACCGGCTCGCCGCTTGCCGATCACCTCGACATCCTGCTGCCGATCGCGACCCGTGAGAGCGATTTCGTCTACCACCCCTCGTCGTCGCGCTATGCCATGCTCGCGGCCATCGATGTGCTGGCGATGGGGCTGGCGCTGCGCCATCGCAGCCGCTCGCGGGACAAGCTGCGTCGACTGAAGCTGGCGCTCGACGCCCATCGCGGCGGCCCCGAGCGCCAGCCGCTCGGCGATTGAGCGACGGCCGACGGCGCCGGACGGTAGGTGCGGTCCGCTAGCCGCGGGACTGCGCCAGTGACAGCCAGGTCTTGACCACGGTGTCGGGGTTCAACGACAGGCTGTCGATCCCCTTCTCCATCAGCCAGGCGGCGAAGTCCTCGTGATCCGAAGGCCCTTGGCCGCAGATCCCGACGTACTTGCCCTGCGCCTTGGCGGCGTCGATCGCCATCGCCAGCAGTGCCTTGACTGCGTCGTCGCGCTCGTCGAACTGCGCCGACACCACGCCCGAGTCGCGGTCGAGCCCGAGGGTCAGCTGAGTCATGTCGTTGGAGCCGATCGAGAATCCATCGAAGTGCTCGAGGAAGCGCTCGGCGAGCAGGGCGTTGGAGGGCAGCTCGCACATCATGATCAGCTTGAGTCCGCCCTCGCCGCGCTTGAGCCCGTGGACGGCCAGGCTCTCGACCACCGCGGCCGCCTCGGCGACGGTACGCACGAACGGGATCATGATCTCGACGTTGTCGAAACCCATCACTTCGCGCACCCGCTTGAGCGCGCGGCACTCGAGCGCGAAGCACTCGCCGAACTCCTTGGAAACGTAGCGTCCGGCGCCGCGGAAGCCGAGCATCGGGTTCTCCTCGCGGGGCTCATAGCGCTCGCCACCGATCAGGTTGGCGTACTCGTTGGACTTGAAGTCCGACATCCGCACGATCACCCGCTTCGGCCAGAATGCGGCCGCGAGGGTGGCGATCCCTTCGGTCAGGCGGGCGATGTAGAACTCGACCGGGTCGTCGTAGCCGGCCATCCGCTCGGTGATCTGCGCGCGCAGCTCGGGGCTCTGCTGCTCGAACTCGAGCAGTGCCCTGGGGTGCACGCCGATCATCCGGTTGATGATGAACTCGAGCCGCGCCAGGCCGACGCCGTCGTTCGGCAGCTGGGCGAAGTCGAAGGCGCGGTCGGGATTGCCGACGTTCATCATGATCTTGACCGGCAGCGCCGGCAGCTGGTCGATGCTGGCGGCGGACACCTCGAAGGCGAGCTCGCCGGCGTAGACGTAGCCGGTGTCCCCTTCCGCGCAGGAGACCGTCACCGCCTCTCCATCGGACAACCGCTCGGTGGCGTTGCCACAGCCCACCACCGCCGGGATGCCCAGCTCGCGGGCGATGATCGCGGCATGGCAGGTGCGCCCGCCGCGGTTGGTGACGATCGCCGACGCGCGCTTCATGATCGGCTCCCAGTCGGGATCGGTCATGTCGGTGACCAGCACGTCGCCGCGCTCCACCCGATGCATCTGGTCGATACTGGCGATCACCTTGACCGGACCGGCGCCGATCTTCTGTCCGATCGCGCGCCCTTCGATACGCACTTCGCCGCGCTTGGCGAGCTGGTAGCGCTCCATCACTTGATTGCGCGAGCGCACCGTTTCCGGGCGGGCCTGGACGATGAAGAGCTCGCCGCTGTGGCCATCCTTGGCCCACTCGATATCCATCGGGCGGCCATAGTGGCGCTCGATCGTCAGCGCCTGCCGGGCGAGCGTCTCCACCTCCTCGTCGCAGAGGCTGTAGCGGCGCGCCTCGTCGGGCGCCACCTCCTCGATCCGCACCTGCTTGCCGTGGCCGCGGTCGTCGGCGTAGACCATCCGCTCGCGCTTCGAGCCCAGCGTTCGGCGTACCACCGCGGGCCGTCCGGCCTCGAGGGTCGGCTTGTGGACGTAGAACTCGTCCGGATTGACCGCCCCCTGCACCACCATCTCGCCGAGCCCGTAGGCCGAAGTGATGAACACCACCTGGTCGAAGCCCGACTCGGTATCGAGAGTGAACATCACCCCGGAGCAGGCGAGGTCCGAGCGCACCATACGCTGGACCCCGGCGGATAGCGCGACGCCGCGATGGTCGTAGCCCTGGTGGACGCGGTAGGAGATCGCGCGGTCGTTGAAAAGCGATGCGAAGACGTGCTTGACCGCCTCCATGATCGCATCGATCCCCTGGACGTTGAGGAAGGTCTCCTGCTGGCCGGCGAAGGAGGCGTCCGGCATGTCCTCGGCGGTAGCGGACGAGCGCACCGCGAAAGAGACGTCGGCATCGCCGTCCGAGAGCTGCTCGTAGGCTTCGCGGATGGCCCGATCGAGCCCGGGTTGGAACGGCGTCTCGAGCACCCAGCGACGAATCTCCCGGCCCGCCGCGGCCAGCGCCTGGGTATCGTCGATGTCGATCGCATCGAGACGCTCATATATACGTTTATTTACGCCACTTTGATCCAGGAATTCATTAAAAGCATGCGCCGTAGTGGCGAATCCGTCCGGAACGGTAACTCCCAGGTCCGTAAGATTAGTAATCATCTCACCCAAAGAGGCATTCTTCCCGCCGACCGACTCAACATCATCCATGCCAATTTGGTGATACCAAAGAACATTTTCGACCTCGCCCACGACGTTGGACATGATCTTACACCTCTCTTTGAAATCAAAAAGATACGAAACATTCCGACTTTTTTGTAAGTCAATCACGCAGGGATTAAGCCGAGCCGAGATTATCACAGCCCATCCTCAAGAAAACATATTTTAATTTTCAGCCAGAATGTTCCTTTTCGCCATTTACATTACACGAGCGATTGGACAACCAAATTAGAATCAGTCACTTTAACCGTTGTCCGTGGCATATCGCCCGCGCGCCGTCGGGCACGCGCGTCCGATGCGGGGCGCAGGGCACGAATGGGAAACGAGCATGGAAAACCAGGTCACTCGCGCGGTGTTCTACGTCTCCGACGGCACCGCGATCACCGCCGAGGCGATCGGCCATGCGGTACTGTCGCAGTACCCGGTCAGCCTGACCCAGCACATCCTGCCGTTCGTCGAGACGGTCGAACGGGCGCGGGAGATCCGCACCCGGATCGATGAGATTTACGCTCGCAGCGGATGCCGGCCGCTGGTGTTCTACTCGATCGTCGCTGAGGAGGTGCGTGAGCAGATCGTCGCCAGCCAAGGCTTCTGCCAGGACATCCTCGCCGCGCTGGTTTCGCCGCTGCAGCAGGAGCTCGGCGTGCCGCCGCAGTCGACCCTCAGGCGCACCCACGGCCTGACCAAGCACAACTTCGAGCGCTACGACGCGCGGATAGCCGCGATCGACTACACCCTCGCCCACGACGACGGCATGTCGCTGCGCCAGCTCGACCAAGCCGAGGCGATCCTGCTCGGGGTATCACGCTGCGGCAAGACCCCGACCAGCCTGTACCTGGCGATGCAGTTCGGCATCCGCGCGGTGAACTACCCCTTCATCGCCGACGACATGGACGTGCTGACCCTGCCCCCCGGCCTTCGCCCCCACCACGACAAGCTGTTCGGGCTGACCATCGATCCCGAGCGCTTGGCGGTGATCCGCGAGGAGCGCCGCAGCGGCAGCCTCTACGCCTCGCTGCGCCAGTGCCGGCTGGAGATCACCGAGGTCGAGGCGCTCTACCGCCGCCATGGCATTCCGCATCTGAACACCACCAACCATTCGGTGGAAGAGATCTCGACCAAGGTGATCGAGATGCTCGGCCTCGAACGACGGATGTTCTGAGCCGATCGATCGCGCGGATCAGCGATTTCGCTCGTTCACCGCCCGCACGCCGCAGCGTTCGAGGCAGAACGTCAGCGACACGCCGGCGATCACGCCGAGCGCGAGGTTGTGGGTGGCGAGCACGATGCCCATGGTGGCCAGCATCACCAGGCTGGCGCCGGGAGGCTGGCGGCGCATGTCGTGTACCGAAGCCCAGTTGATCGTGGTCAGCGCGACCATGATCATTACCGCCACCAGCGCCGCCATCGGGATCAGCGCCACCCAGTCACCGAGGAACACCACCAGCACCAGCAGACCCAGCCCGGCGGTCATGGTCGAGAGCCGGGTATAGCCGCCCGATCTCACGTTGATCACCGTCTGGCCGATCATCCCGCAGCCCGCCATGCCGCCGAACAGCCCGGTGACCAGGTTGGCGATGCCCTGGCCGCGGCACTCGCGGTTCTTGTCGCTCTCGGTACTGGTCATCTCGTCGACCACCTCCGCGGTCATCAGCGACTCCATCAGCCCGACCAGCGCCATGGTCGCCGAATAGGGCAGGATGATCGCAAGCGTCTCCAGGTTCCAAGGGACATCGGGGATCAAAAAGCTCGGCAGGTCTTCGGGTAGAGCGCCGATATCGCCGACCCGGTGCAGCTCCAGCCCCCACCATACCGACACCAGGGTCAGCGCCACGATGCACACCATCGGCGACGGAATGGCCCGGGTCAGGCGTGGAAACAGGTAGATGATCAAAAGCCCCGCGACGACGATCGCCAGCACCGGCCAGAAGCCGGACCAGCCGGCGCGATAGAACTCAGGCAGCTGGGCGAGCAAGACCATCACCCCCAGCGCGTTGAGAAAGCCCCCTACCACCGGCGCAGTGACGAAGCGCATCAGGTCACCGATCCTCAGCACCCCGGCGATGAATTGCAGCACTCCGGTCAGAATCCCCGCGGCGAACAGATACTGAAGACCGTGATCGCGCACCAGCCCGACCATCAGCAGCGCCATCGCCCCGGTCGCCGCCGAGATCATCGCGGGGCGGCCACCCGTAATCGAGATCGTCACCGCCATGGTGAACGAGGCGTAGAGCGCCACCTTGGGATCGACCCCGGCGATTGCCGAGAACGCCAGCGACTCAGGAATCAGCGCCAGCGCCACCACCAGCCCAGCCAATACGTCCCGGCGCAGGTTGCCGAGCCAGTTGCGCTTCAACCAATCGATCAAGGGTGCCGTCCAATCATTCGTCGGGGTCGCGCAAAGGCTCGCTCGGGCGACAAAAGGTTTAAGTCTAAAGACAGACAACACCCTAAGCCAGGTCGCCGGGATCAATTACGGGCTCGGGATACGCGGAAGTTCTCCAACCACGCCTCACCGCCCCGCTCGCTCCCTCGACTGGCGCTCTCCACTGCCTCGCTGAGGCCCGAGCTTGACGCGTATGAGCGCCGCTCGAGGCCACCGCGCATGCCCCGAGGGGATGTACGATCGCTCAGCCCAATGCCCGCACCGCACGCTCGACCCCGCGCAGCTCGGCAAGCCCCTTGAGCCGACCGATCAATGGATAGCCGGGCGCGGTGGTACGCACCAGATCGTCGAGCAGCCGATGACCATGGTCGGGGCGCAGCGCCAGCCGTGCGCCCCCCTCGCGTTCGCGACGGCGCTCCTCTGCGACCAGCGCGCGGATCACCTCGACCATATCGACATCGCCATCGAGGTGCGGCGCTTCGATGAAGCTGCGCGGCTCGTCCACATCGCGCCGGGTGGCACGCAGGTGGACGAAGTGGATGCGCGGGGCGAAACGCTCGATCATCTCGACGAGCCGGTTGTCGGCGCGCACGCCGAACGAACCGGTGCAGAAGGTCAGCCCGTTGGCCGGACTCGGACACGCCTCGAACAGCCAGTCGACATCGGCGGCGGTGGAGAGCACCCGGGGCAGACCGAGCAGCGGCCGCGGCGGGTCGTCCGGGTGGATGCCAAGCCGCATACCCAAGGACTCGGCGAGCGGGGCCACTTCGCGGATGAAGTGGCCGAGATTCTCGCGCAGCCGCGCGGCGTCGATCTCGTCGTAGGCGGCCAGCGCCGCGCGCAGCTGATCCAGCGTATAGCCCTCTTCCGCCCCCGGCAGCCCCTTGATCAGGGTCGCGACCAGCCGCGCCCGCGATGGCTCGTCCAGTTCGGCGTAGCGGCGCCGGGCCTGCTCGATCTCAGCGCTCGTGTATTCCTCCTCCGCCCCCGGTCGCTCAAGGATGCAGAGCTCGAAGACCGCAAAGTCGCGCTGGTCGAAACGCAGCGCGTCGCCGCCTCCGGGCAGCGGCCAAGCGAGCTCGGTGCGGGTCCAGTCGAGCACCGGCATGAAGTTGTAGCAGACCGTATCGATCCCCTCGGCGGCGAGGTGGCGAAGCGTGCGCCGGTAGGCCTCGATCAACTCATCGCGCTCTGGCCGCCCCTGCTTGATCGCCTCGTGCACCGGCACGCTCTCGACCACCGACCAGCGAAGCCCCGCCGCCTCGATCATCTCGCGGCGCGCGCGAATCGCCTCGCGCGGCCACGCCTCGCCGTTGGGAATCTCGTGCAGCGCAGTGACCACACCGGTGGCGCCGGTCTGGCGCAGCTCCGCGAGGGTGATCGGGTCGTGGGGGCCAAACCAGCGCCAGGTATGTTCCATCATCGGCTCTCCATCGCATCCTCGAGCGCCGCTTCGACACCACGCTCATCGATCGCCCGGTAGGCTTCGGCCACAGCGCGAGTGGCGCGGTGATCGCCCGCCAGACCCGGGTGGAAAATCGCGCGCTCGCAAAGCAAAGCCTCGACCCGCTGGTCGGACGGCCGCGCGGCGACCGCGAACAACAGCTCGGCGAGCGGGTCGTCGAGTTCACCCGTGCCGCTGGCGGCGACGATGAATGCAAGCCACCCCGCCAGTCCAAGCGCCGTGACCGCGATGCCGCGCCCCGCCGCGAGATTGGCCTCCAGGCCGCTCAGCCAGCGCTGGGGCAGCTTCTGCGAGCCATCCATCGCGATCTGGTCGAGCCGGTGGCCGAGGCTCGGATTGGCGAAGCGCTCGAGCAGCGATCCAGCGTAAGCGGCAAGCTCCTGCGCCCCTGGCGTTCCCGGCGCGTCGAGGCTGGGCGCCGCTTCCTCCTCCAGGTAGCGCTCGAGCACCCGGCGCAGGCGCGGATCGAGCACCGCCTGATCGACCGTGCGATGGCCCAACGCAAGGCCGAGATAGGCGAGCAGGGAGTGGCTGCCGTTGAGCATCCGCAGTTTCATCTCCTCGAACGGTGCCACCGAGGCCACCATGGTCACCCCGACCCGCTCCCAGTCCGGCCGGCCGAGCGGAAAGCGATCCTCGATCACCCACTGGCTGAACGATTCGCAGGCCAGGGCATCGGGATCGGACACGCCCAGCTCGCCGAGCCGCGAACGGGTGGTCTCATCGACGCGCGGCACGATGCGATCGACCATGCTCGAAGGGAAAGCGACTTGCGCCTCGATCCACCCGGCGAGTGCAGGGTCGCGCAGCGCGGCGAGCCGGACCACCGCGCTGCGCACGCGCTCGCCATTGGCGGCGAGATTGTCACAGCTGAGCACGGTGAACGGGGCGGTTCCCCGCGCCCGCCGCTCGGCCAGAGCGGCGACCAGCAGCCCCGGCGCGCTGCGCGGACGGTCGGGATGCTCGAGGTCGTGGAGGATCGACGGATCGCGCTCATCGAGCGCGCCGTCGCTCGGTTGCAGGCAGTAGCCTTTCTCGGTCACCGTGAGGGTGACGATGCGGGTGGCGGGCGCCACCAGCGTTTCGAGCAGCGCCTCGAGCTCCTCCCCTTCAGGCCCGGTGTAGCGCACCTGGGCGATCGAGGCGATCTCGCGCACCGTCACGCGCTGGTCGTCGGCATACTCGACGACTTGGTAGCGGTAGCCCGCCACCCGCAGGCGGGCGACCAGCCCGCGATTGGCACGCAGGTTGGCGGCCTCGATACCCCAGCGCGGGTCGCCGCCCGCATTCAGCCAGCGCTGCAGATAGACCGCCTGGTGCGCACGGTGGAAGGCACCGAGCCCAAGATGAACGATACCCACCGCGCTCGGTAGTACGCTTGCCGGTCGATGCTCGATCAGCCTCGGGGTCATGAGCGCGGCCCACCTTCCCTCGCGCTGGGGAGGGTCACGCCGAACCGCGCCGCGAGCCCCTCCAGGGTCGCCACCACCCCCGCTTCCAGCGGGACACCCTCGATCTGCGCACGCTCCTCGCGTTCGCTCTCCACCAGCCCTGAGTAGTAAACCCGCTCCTCGCCCTCGGCGGGAGGCGACTCGCGCAGCGCCGCGAGCATCCGGTCCATGTCGGCGCGAAACTGCTCCGGAGGACGGAACAGGTCGATTCTGAAGGCGGCGAAGAAATGTCCCATGCGCCCGGCGCTGGCCCCGCTGTCACGCAGCTGCGCGCCGAAACCGTGGGCCGAGAGCACACCGCTCAGGATATCGACCATCACCGCCAGGCCGTAGCCTTTGTGCCCGCCATGGCTGGTGCCGAGCCCGCCGAGTGGCAACAGCCCACCCCCTGCGTGGCGTCTCATCTCGTCGAGCAGCGCAGGACCATCGAAGGCCGTCGCACCACGAGCATCGACCGCCCAGCCCGCCTCGAGCGGCTGGCCCTGTCGCGCGCGCACCTCGATCTTGCCGCGCGGCACCGCGGTGGTCGCCATGTCGAGCACGAAGGCGCGCTCATCGCCGGCCGGGGCGGCGAAGGCGAGCGGATTGGTGCCGAACATCGCTTCACGACCGAAGGTCGGCACACCCAGCGCTGCGGTGTTGGTCATCACCAGGCCGATCATGTCGTGCTCGAGCGCCTGCATCGCATACCAGCAGGCGATACCGAAGTGGTTGGAGTCGCGCACCGTGGCCATGCCGATGCCGTGGGCACGGGCCTTGTCGAGCGCGGCGCTCATGCCGGCCTGGGCCGCGTGGGTGCCCATCGCGCCGTGGGCATCGATCGCACACGAAAGCGGCGTATCGTGCACCACCTCCAGCACCGCGGCCGGGTCGATCGCGCCGTCCTCGAGTCCCGCCAGATAGCGCGGCAGCCGCGCGAGGCCGTGGGAGGCAAGCCCCCGCGCATCGGCCGCCACCAGGACTTCCGCGGCCTGGCGTGCCTGGAGGTCGGGGAGCCCGGCGGCGGCGAGCACCGCATGGGCGAAATCGATCAGTGAACTGCGTGTAAAGCGTGGCATCACTCAACCTCCTGCGAACAAGGAAGGCAACCACAGCGACAGGGCGGGCACGTAGGACACCAGCAGCAGCACCACCAGGTTGCAGAGTATGAACGGAGCGATCGCCTTGACCACGGTGACCATCGACAGCTTGCCAATACCCGCGACCACGAACAAGCAAACGCCGACCGGAGGGGTGGTGAGACCGATCATCAGGTTGAGCACCATCACGATCGCGAAGTGGATCGGGTCCATGCCGACGCCGGTGGCGACCCCCAGCAGCGCGGGGAAGAGGATCAGCAGGGCGGCGATCGTCTCCATGAACGCGCCGATCAGCAATAGCAGCAGGTTGATGATCAAAATCACCACCAGCGGGTTGTCGCTGATGCCGAGGATCAGGTCGGCGATCATCTGCGGAATCTGCTCGCTGGTGAGGATCCAGCCGAACAGATTGGCGAAACCGACCAGCAGCATCAGCGAGGCGGAGGTGAGCACCGTCTCGCTCAGCACCATGCGCAGGTTGTGCCAGGTGATTCCTTTGTAGACCAGGCAGCCGACCACCAGCGCATAGAGGCTGGCGACGATGGACGCCTCGGTCGGGGTGAAGAACCCGCCGATGATGCCGTAGAGGATGATCACCGTCATCAGCAGCGCCCAGAATGCACTGCGTCCCTCCTTCAGCACCCGGCGCAGTGACGCCCGGGGCTCGCGCGGATAGCCGCGCCTCAGGGCGATCAAATAGACGGTGACCATCATCGCGATGCAGAGCATGACGCCGGGCACCACACCGGCCAGGAACATGCTGCCGACCGAGATCCCGCTCAGCGAGCCGGCGATGATCATCGGCACGCTCGGCGGCAGCATCGGCGCGATGGTCGAGGAAGCCGCGGTGACCGCGGCGGCGAACGGCTTGTCGTAGCCCGCCTTGGCCATGCCCGGAATCATCACCGAGCCGAAGCTCGCCGCGTCGCCCACCGCGGTGCCGGAGATCCCGCCGAAAATCATCGAGCCGCCGACGTTGGCGAGCCCCAGCCCGCCGCGCACGTGACCCAGCAGCGCGTTCGAGAAACGGATGATGTTCTCGGTGATGTTGCCGACGTTCATCAGGTTGCCGGCGAGCACGAAGCCGGGAATGCACAGCAGCACGAACGAGTCGATGCCCGAATACATCCGCAGCGGTACCACCGCCAGGGGAATGCCCTCGACCAGCAGATAGACCAGCGAGGCGATACCCAGGCAGAAGGCGATCGGGATGCCCAACAGCATCAGGCCGAGAAAGATCACGAACAGCAGCACGACCATCATGGCGCCGACCTCCCAGTGCTTGCGGGCGCACCGCGCGCCAGTGCATTGACGCCTTCGGCGACACCGATCAGGCCATAGAGCGCGACCAGGCCGAACAGCGCCACCGAAGAGCAGAACATGTAGATCATCGAAACCCCCAGCGTCGGCGAATGCTGCCAGAGGCCGATGCGCGCGTACTGCCAGGCATGCGGGAGCACGATCAGGGCGAACGCGCCGGCCATCGCCGAGGAGAAGATCAGAAACAGCGCCTGCCCGCGCGGGCCGAGCCAGTCGTGGAAGAGCTCGACGCTGAGGTTGCGCCGGCGATGCACCACCACGCCTGCCGACATCGCCACCATGTAGATGAACAGGTAGCGCGAGAGCTCCTCCGTCCAGGAAAGGGTGAATGGCAGCAGCAGCCGCACCACGATCTGCAGAGTCACCGTCGCCGCCAGCCCGACCAGCGCGCAGATGGCGACCGCCATCAGCAACCGGTCGAGCTGCGCTATCGCTCTGCCCGCGAGGCCGGGAAGCTCGGGCACCGAGCCGAGCGCGCTGCGCTCGTCGATCGCATCCAATCCGGAATCACTCATGCTGGAATACTCCGTACGGGGGAGATACCGGGTGATCCGGGCTCAGAGCGCCTGGATCTTTTCGAACAGCGCCCGCTGCTCCTCGTCGAGCGCACCGAGCACCGCCTCCCGCGCCTGCTCGGCGAATGCTTCCTGGTCGACCTCGACGAACACCATGCCCCGCTCGCGCAGCGTCTGGTCCAAGCGCTGCTGGTCCTGTTCGAACAGCTCGGCGTGGTAGCGCTGCATCTCGTCGGCGGCCTCGCGCACTACTCGCTGGAGCTCTTCTGGCATGCGCTCGAGCTGGCGCTGGCCGATCACCACGTAGATCCAGCCACGCACGTGATGGGTCAGGCTGACATGGCTCTGCACTTCGAACAGGCTGCCGCTTTCGATCAGATCGAGCGGGTTCTCCTGCCCTTCGATGGTGCTCTGCTGCAGCGAGGTGAACACCTCGCTGAACGCCATCGGCGTCGGCCGCGCGCCGAGCGCTTGCCAGGTAGCCACGAACAGCGGCACGTTGGGTACGCGCAAGCGGATTCCGCGCAGGTCGTCGGGATGGGATATGGGGCGGTTGGCGGTCAGCTCCCGCGGGCCGCGCTCGAGCCAGGTCAGTGGGATCAGCCCGGTGCGCTGGTTGATCTGCGCACCGATCTCCTCGCCCACCTCCCCCTCCACCGCCCGGCGCAGCTGCTCCCTGTCGCGAAACGCGTAGGGCGCGGCCATCAGTGCGGCCTTCGGCGCCCAGTTCTGCAGGCTCTCGCCGGTGATGGTCATGTCGGCGATGCCCAGCTGGATGCTGTTGATCATGTCGAGCTCGCCGCCCAGCTGGTCGCTCGGATAGACCCGCACCTCGATGCGGCCGCCCGAATCGGCTTCGACCCGCTCCTTGAAACGCAGCGCCGCCCTGTGCCAAACGTTGTGCTGGTTGGCCAGATGGCCGAACTTGAGCACGTACTCGGCCGCCTGCGCCGGCTGTACCACGCATAGCGAGAACGCGACGCACAGGCCGAACCCGATCAGTCCGGCGGCGCGGCAGCGGTGCCATCGCCTTGGGGGTTGAATCGCTGTCATCGAGTGATTTCCTCACCTCTCGTCGAGTGCGCAAGAGACGCTCACCAATGCCAGAGCGTGCCGTCGAGCAGCCGGTTGACCGGCAGGCTGGCGCGTCGATAGGGAAAACGCGCGGCCAGCTCCTCATCGATGTCGACGCCGTGCCCAGGGGTCTGGCCGGCGATGAAGTGGCCATCCTCGAAGCGGTAATCGTGGGGGAATACCTCGTCGACCACGGCTTCGTGAGGCATGTATTCCTGGATGCCGAAGTTGGGTACCCAGGTATCGAAGTGGATCGCCGCTCCCATGCACACCGGCGACAGGTCGGTGGCGCCATGGAAGCCGGTGCGGACGTGATGAAGGGCGGCGAAGTCGGCGATCCGCCGTACATGGGTGATCCCGCCGGCGTGGGTCAGGGAGGTGCGGATGTAGTCGATCCAGTGGCTCTCGATCAGCGCCTTGCAGTCGTGGATCGAGTTGAACACTTCGCCGACGGCGAGCGGCGCGGTGGTGTGCTGACGAATCAGCGCAAAGGCGTCCTGTTCCTCCGCCGGTACGCAATCCTCCAGCCAAAAGGGATGGAACTCCTCCACCTCCTTGCCGAGCCGCGCGGCCTCGATCGGGGTCAATCGATGGTGGACGTCGTGGAGCAGGTGGAGTTCGTTGCCGAAGCGCTGGCGCGCGGCGGCGAAGAGCTTGGGTGCGTGGTCGAGATAGCGGGCGGTATCCCAGACGTGCTCGGCGGGCAGCTCGGCGTCGGCCGGCTCGTAGCGCTCGCCGCTCTTCTTGGCCACGCCATAGGTGGTCGCCATGCCGGGGATGCCGCACTGCACCCGCACAGCCCTGTAGCCGAGCTCGACATGTCTTTGCACCTCATCGAGACAGCTTTCGATGTCGCGCCCGGTGGCATGGCCATAGACCATCACCCGCTCGCGACTGGGGCCGCCCAGCAACTGGTGCAGGGGGAGGCCCGCGACCTTGGCCTTGATATCCCAAAGCGCGATGTCCACCGCCCCGATCGCGCTCATCGTCACCGGACCACGACGCCAGTAGGCCCCACGGTAGGCGTAATGCCAGATATCCTCGATCGCCGCCGGGTCACGGCCGATCAGCGTCGGCAGCAGGTGCTCTTCGAGGTAGGCCACCACCGCCAGTTCGCGGCCGTTCAGCGTGGCATCGCCAATGCCGTAAAGTCCCTCGTCGGTCTCGATTTTCAGCGTCACCAGGTTTCGCCCTGGAGAGCAGACAATCACTCTCGCCCGCGTGATCTTCATAGCATCCCTCTGCCTCGATGGTGGCTATCTCGCATGACCATGGTGCGATGCTAAGCGGTTGTCCTTTTTATTGGCATACCAATCAAGACCTATGTCTCGATATACCTTGGTTAAATGGCATACCAATTTGACGCACGAATGCATCGATGCGACTTGGCGCCGCGACGGATGCCCGCGAGTGACCGCTCAGGTAGGATGAAGATGTTGGCATGCCAAAAGGAGTGCAAAATGGCGCAGCGCCAGTATCAGCACATCGCCGCGCGCTTGAAGCAAGAGCTCACCGACCAGACCTTCGTGGTCGGCACCCGGCTGCCGACCGAGCGCGACTACGCGCAGCGTTTCGAAGTCAGCCGCACGGTGGTGCGCGAGGCCTTCATCATGCTCGAGATCGAAGGTTGGGTGGAGGTACGCAAGGGCTCGGGCACCTATCTGCTCGAGCGTCCGGCACGCTCACCGGCGGACGGGGACGAGGAGATCGGTCCGTTCGAGCTGCTCGACGCGCGCCAGGTGGTCGAAAGCGCCATCGCCGCCCACGCCGCGCAGCGGATCAGCAAGGCGGAGCTGCTTGCGCTCTCGTCACTGCTGGAGCGCGAACGCGAGCTGCTGGCGCGCGAGGAAGCCGGGCAGCGCGATTTCGAGGCAGCCGACTCCACCGACCAGGCCTTCCACCTCGGCATCGCCCGGGCGAGCCAGAACGCCATGCTGGTCGAGATCGCCCAGCGACTCTGGGAACAGCGCAGGAGTACGATGTGGCGCAGGCTGCACGGCAGGATCCTGGACTTTTCCTATCGCGGGGAGTGGCTCGAGCATCACCAACGGATCCTCGCCATGCTGCGCAAGCGAGATGAAGAGGGAGCGCGGGACGCGATGTGGAACCATATCGAGCGGGTCAAGGAGGTGCTGTTCGCGCTCTCCGACACCGACGACCCCGGGTTCGACGGTTTCCTCTTCGATACTCCCACCGCCGCGCACTGAACCCACGATAGGGGCGAAACGGATATTCATCTTCGGGGCTTTGCTCGCGATGGCCTCTGCGGGTAGTCTTTGCCGGCGGTAACGGGACGTCCAGGTGGTCATGGCATCCGTGCGCCGCACCCGAATTCGAGGAGGAACCGTACCATGTCGTTGTCGCTGTTCAAGACTTTGTCGACCGCAGTGCTGATCACGCTCGGAGTTCTCGTGGCCCAGGCGGCCCAGGCTCGCGATACCTTCTACATGCTGCCCTTTCGCGATGTCCTCGCGCTGCCCGAAGCGCAGTCCAAGCTCGATCCGTCGATCCGGCTCTACTTCGGCAACCAGTTGCACCCCGAGATCATCACTCGCCGCGGCGGTTACTACACTGATCGCAAGACCAATTCAGTGCTCAAGTCCGACGAAGGCGCCTGCCGTTGGGTCGCGCTGTCGGCGCTGATCAACCTGCAGGAGCGCGCCCGGGCGGTCGGCGCCAATGCCGTGGTCAACATCTCCAGCTACTACAACCAGCGCGAGAACGTCGACAACGAAAACTACGAGTGCCATGCCGGCAACGTGGTCGCGGGCGTGGCGCTGAAGGGCGACATGGTGACGATCTCCAACTGAGCGATGCGTCTCGTGCATACGGGCTGTACCCGATCCAAGCCGCCCGAGCGCATCCCGCCTCGGGCGAGTTCTTTTCTCTCCTCCACACCGAACTGGAGCCTCCGATGAGCGAGCGCTGGAGCCTGATCTTCGATTGCGACGGTACCTTGGTCGACAGCGAGCCGCTGCTGGCCAGAGAGCTGGCGGTGACCTTCACGAGCCTTGGGCTGCCTTTCGAGCCGCAGGACTACATGCTCGACTACCGCGGCGTGGCCTTTCCGTTCATCCTCGCCGACCTGGAGGCGCGCCACGGGCGCAAGGTCGATGACATGGAACGGCGCAAGGAGCTGGAACAGCAGATGCGCGCGAGCCTCGAGGAGCGGATGAAGCAGGAGCTCGAGCCCATCGACGGCGTCGCCGAGGCGCTCGAGGCGCTCAGCGCCCATCCGCGCTGCGTCGCCTCCAACGGACCGCTGCGCAAGATCAAGCTCTCCATGTCGCTGAGCGGCCTGGCGGCACAGTTCGGCGATCATCTCTATTCCGCCTACGAGGTCGGCATCTGGAAGCCGGATCCGGGGCTCTACCTCTACGCGGCCAAAGCGCTCGATACCCCGCCGGAGCGCTGCATCGTGATCGACGACGCAGCGGTCGGCCTCAAATCGGGCATCGACGCCGGCATGCAGGTGATCCACCTCAATCGCTTCAGCGAGCGCGAGCGTACCCCTGAGGGCGCCCATGAGATTCGAACGATGGCGCAGCTGCCATCGATGGTGGAGAAAATCATCGCCGAACGAAGTGCGGCGAGCGCTTAGGGAACCCCGAGGGGCAGCGCGCGATCCAACCATGGTGTCGATGTACGACTGCCCGGCCGCGCGTTCGACCGACGCGCGGCGAGGCTATGGCGAGGGCTGCGTCGTCGGCGGCGGCGCGGCATTATCCAATGCATTTCGAGTCCAGCACATTTCGAGGTAGCAACCCATGTCTTCAGCGGACGAGCAACGCCTGATCAACGGTCTCTTCGACCGCCTCAAGCAGGCCGAACAGCAGACCGGCGAACGTGACGCCGAAGCCGCGCGGCTGATCCAGGAGCGCCTCGACGCCCAGCCGGCGGCGCCCTACTACATGGCGCAGACGATCATCATCCAGGAGTCCGCGCTCGAGCGCCTCAACGAGCGCGTCGAGGCGCTGGAGAAATCGCTCGAGCAAGCCAAGAGCGAACGCTCCAGCGGTGGCTTCCTCGCTGGCCTGTTCGGCGGCGCGGGCCCCCAGCGCAGCGCGGCACAGGCGGCGCCGAGCCAAAGAGCGCAGCGCGGCAGCGCACGGCCCCAGCCGGGCTGGGGCGCCAACAACGCTCAGCCGCAGCCCCAGGGCGGCGGCGGCAGGGGCTTCCTCTCCGGCGCACTGCAGACCGCGGCCGGGGTGGCCGGTGGCGTGGTGCTGGGCAATATGCTGATGAACATGTTCAGCGGCCACAGCGGCGAAGAGATCGTCAACGAAGGCGCCAGCAACCTCGATACCTCGGCGCAGGATGCAGGCTTCGACCAGGATGCCGATCAAGGCTACGACGACGGCATGCAGAGCGCGGGCTTAGACGACCAGGGTGTCGACGACGGCATGCAGGACGCAGGCTACGACGATGGCGGCGGCTTCGACGACTTCAACGACGACGAATTCATCTGATCATCGCCTCGGACCACTGCCCTGGTCGCTCGCGGGGCGGCTCATCGCCGCCCCGCCCAATGGACGCCCGGCCAGCGACGCTATGCGCGCTTCCCTTCCATCGGCGGACGCTCTTCTGCCTGCGCCACGGGGGCTTCTGCCGCTTTTGACCGGGGCGCGGAGCGATAGCTCACGCCGTGGCGGACTCTCGGCGGGGCCTCTCCCGCATGCAGGGTCATCACCGCATCGATGATCACCTTGTCGCTGATCGTCATCCGATCGAGCATCCTCAAGTGCTGCAGCCAGTTGCGCACCAGGAACACCTCCTGCCAAAGCTCATGCTCCTCGATGTCGCGATAGAGCGACCAGCGCTCCGCGCCGTTGCGCATCCTGAGCTTGCGCAGCGCCCGGGCGGCGCGCACGAAATCCCGCGTGCGCTCGGTAGGGATGCGATACTCGATCGATACCTGCACCGACCCCCGCTGAGGATCGAAGTTGAAGCTGGGGCCCGCCATTCTCGGCAGTGGCACCTGCACGGTCCCCTGAGGGTCGAGCTCAGGCAGGCGAGAAGGCAGGAAGACCGCCGCCGAGAGCAGCAGCAGGATGCCGGCGGCGAGCAGTGCGCCATGCACTCCCATCGTCTCGGCGAGGTGCCCCCAGAGAAACGAGCCCAATGCCAGACCGCTGTAGAGCGCGGTCTGGTAGAGCGCCAGTGCCCGAGCCTTGACCCAGTCCGGCACCAGCAGCTGCACCGAGGTGTTGTAGGTCGCAAGCGCCGCGATCCAACAGCTGCCGATCATGATCAGGGCGGGGAATAGCAGCCAGAGCGTGCTGGATACGCCGATCAGTACCAGCATCAGCGCAAGCGTCGCCGCTGCTGCGCTGATCAAGCGGCTGCTGCCGAGCAGCTGCCGCACCCGGCCTACCTGGGTGCTGCCGAAGATCGCGCCAAGCCCCAGCGCGCCGAGCATCAGTCCATAGAGCGAGGCACTGCCACGCGGATTCTGGTGGGCGACCAGCGGCAGCAACGCCCAGACCGAACTGGCCGAGAGACCGAAGGCGAACGAGCGCGCCATCACCAGTCGTGTGACGCTCGAGTACTGGGTAAAGTGCAGCGCCGCGACCACGCCCTCGTAGAGCCGCTCGGGCGGCAGCCGCCGCTCGGGCAGCGCACGCCGCCAGCGCCAGATCGCCCAGATCAGGGTGACGTAGCAGAAGCAGTTGAACAAAAACACCCAGGCGGGACCGACCAGGCTGAGCAGCAAGCCCCCGAGCGCCGGTCCCAGCGCGCGGGCGACGTTGTAGTTGACGCTGTTGAGCAGCACGGCGCTGCCGACCATCCGCTTGGGCACCTGCTCGTTGACCGCCGCCTGCCAGGCCGGGATGGTGATCGCCGCGCCCAGCGAGATCCAGAGGATCGACATGATCAGAAGGATCGGGTCTAGATAGCCGAGGAACGCGCAGGCGGTGACGAACACCCCGCCGCTGATCTCGAATCCCAGCCCCACCAACATGATCCGCCGACGGTCGTAGTTGTCGGCGACCACCCCGGAGACGATCGAAAGAATCACCAGCGGCAGGGAGGCGGCAACCTGTATCATCGCCACCATCAGCGGGCTTGCCTGCGCCGAGGTGACTACCCAGGCGGCGGCCACCGACTGGGCCCAGACACCGAGGTTGGCGAACAGATAAGCGATCCAGATCGCTCGGTAGGCAGGTACTCGAAGCGGCGCCAATGCACCCTCGTCGCGCTTGCTCTGCTCGGGTTCGGCCCGCTGGGATTCGAGAGGGAGATCGTTCTGGGGTGAAACGGGCTGCAACATGAAGAGCCTCGGCGGAGAGCGGTTCGTTCATCTCGACGCCTGATGCGGCGCTCCCCCACTCTAGGCGCTCCGGGCGTCCCACGGCCAGCGCAATTCATGCATCGGCGACGCTCGCACCGCCAACCGATAGTACGCTGGCAGCCAGCTCGCACTTGAGCCTCAAGCGCGAACCACCTACCGTTGCAGCTGTTACAACCATCATCCTCGAAGGACTCTCAAGTGAGCCCCCATCTATTTCGCACCGTCCCACTGCTATTCGGCGCCGCCTTCGCGGCGGCCAGCGCTCCGGCACTGGCCGACATCGCCGACTTCGACGTGCTCGACGATCCGGCCTCCGCCGAGCAGCCCTTCATCGGCAAGGTGGAGCTGGGCTATACCGGACACACCGGCAATAGCGACGCCTCCAGCCTCAACGCCGCCACCACCATGACCTGGTTCAGCGAACCCTGGTCCTACAGCCTCTGGGCCTCGGCCAACAGCGCCTCCTCCGGTGACGAAACCACCGCGGAGCGCTACGCGCTGGGCGGCCGCAGTCGCTACAACCTATCGTCGCAGAACTACTTGTTCAGCCAGCTGAGCTGGCAGAGCAACCGCTTCGCCGGCTACCAGAACCGCTACACCCTGGCTGGCGGCTACGGCCGGCAAGTGCTCATCGGCCCGCCGCACTCTTTCTCCTATGAATTCGGCCCGGGGGTTCGCCACGACGATCTCGAGGAGGATGGCACCGAAACCCGGATGATCGGCTATGGTGCGATCAACTACGGCTATCAGTTCTCCGATACCGCGCGCTTCACCCAGGGCGTGGCGACCGAGATAGCCGGCAACAACACCACTACCACCGCTGAATCGGCACTCAGCGTCTCGATCAACAGCAACTTCACCCTGCGCGTCGCCTACAGCGTCGAGCACAACGATTCCCCCCCCGAGGGCACCGACCACAAGACCGATACCACCACCACGGTCTCGCTGGTCTACGGCCTTTGAACCCGCCGGTGTGAAGCTGAAACGGCGGCCACTGGCCGCCGTTTCAGCTTCGAGAAGGGAAAAGCGCAGGAACGGCTAGTAGCCGACGGTGAAGCGCCGCTGCGAATGCGCCGGCCGTTCGAGCTCATCGACCAGGGCGACGGCGAGATCTTCATAGCTGATCCAACTGCGCCCGTGCTCATCGACCAGCAGATGGTCTTCCCCTAGCCGGAAGTGCTCGGTCCGCTCGCCGATCACCAGCTCCGCCGAGGGCGAAAGGAAGGTCCAATCGAGCCCGCTGGTCTGCTGCAGCCGGGCGAGGAAGCGCGCGCCGCCCTGCGCCTCGTCACGATAGGCAGCGGGGAAGTCCGGGGCGTCCAGCAATCGCCTGCCCTGCCCGTCGAGCAGCGTCGCCGCCCCACCCACCAGCAAGAGTCGCGGCACCTCGGCACGCTCGACAGCGGCGATCACCGCGTCGGGATCCACCGAGGAGAAACGCGCCGCATGGATCACCGCATCGTGACCCGTGAGCAGCGCCGCGAGCCCTTCGGCATCGTTGGCGTCGCCGCGTACCAGGGTGAGCCACTGATGCGATAGCGACGACTGGGGAGAGCGTGCTATCCCGGTAACCTGGTGCCCTCTGGCGAGGAGCTCGGCGGCGAGCCTCGATCCCGCGTTACCGCTGATACCGATCACTGCGACTTTCATGGCGTTGCTCCCTTCGAGAATACTCGATCGTCGAACCGATCAACGGGTGGCGACACGCCCTGGCCGCTGGCCACGCACGAAGATGCGGCTGAAGTCCAGGCCGATGCCGCCAGGATGAGAACCTGTCCTCATCCTAGCCTCGAAGAGAGCGAGGAACAGCCGCGTAACGGTGGCGGCATCGTTGCATGGATCGAGCGAATCACTCGAATCGATGCGTCCTGCGCATCGGCAGGCCGGAGCGATCGTAAGTGCTCACCCCCGCGAGGTGAGCACCGGCACCGGCGAATGACGCACCACCCGTTCAGCGGTCGACCCCGCGAGGGCGCGCAGCACGCCACTGCGGCCATGGGTCCCCATCACGATCATATCGGCACCGATCCGCTCTGCCTCGGCGATGATCGCTTCGAACGGCACCCTGGCCTCCACGACCTTGCGCTCGATCTCGAGCGGCTCACCGAACGCGGGATCTTCGAAGTAGCGTTCGACGAATCGCCCCAGCTCGTGCTCCGCCTGGGTGCGCAGCTCTTCATCGAGGCGGCGCTGGTCGACTCCGGCGGCGATCATCGGCGTCTGCCAATAGACCGAGGTCTCGAGCAAAGTGAGCACGTGCACGACATGGAGCTTGGCGCCAGTGAGGCGGGCAAGCGTGTTGGCGATTTCGGTGGCATGGGCCGCACCGGTGGAGAAATCGGTCGCGAACAGCAGGGTGTCGAGCTTTTTCATCGTCGCCTCCCAACAGGGGTGGAGCGGGTGACACCGCGTCACCCTTCTGGCTTATCGATAGCACGCATCTCCCTTCGCTACGAGTGGACTTAACGCCGCACGACTTTAGTCCAAGCCTACGCCTTCCCTGATCAATTCATCACGCACCCGGTCAACCGCGCGCCCCGCCCGCTCGACCAGGTCGTCGACTTCCTCCGTGGTGATGACCAAAGGAGGAGCGAACCCCAGGATGTCACCATGCGGCATCGCTCGGGCGATCAATCCCTGCTCGAGCGCTGCGGCGCTGACCTGTGCGCCGATCTTGAGCGCGGGCTCGAACTGCCTGCGCTCGCGCGGCCGAGGCGAGAACTCGAGCGCGGCCAAAAGGCCTGCGCCACGCACGTCACCGACCAGCGGATGCCCTTCGAAGCGCTCGGCCAGCCGGGCCTGGAGATGGGCACCGACCCGAGCGGCGTTGGCGGTCAGCCCCTCGCGCCGGATGATCTCCAGATTCGCCAGCGCGGCGGCGGCGCCGAGCGGGTGCCCCGAATAGGTGTAGCCGTGGCCGATCGGGCCGAACTCACCCGTGCCCTGCTCCAGCACCCTCCAGACCCGCTCGCCGACCATCACCCCGGAAAGCGGCAGATAGGCGCTGGTGAGCCCTTTGGCGACGGTGATCAGGTCAGGTTTCATCGTGTAGTACTGGGAGCCGAAGTCGACACCGAGCCGACCGAAGCCACACACCACTTCGTCCGCGATCAAGAGCACCTGGTAGCGGTCCAGCACCGCGCGGATCTCCTTCCAATAGCCCTGCGGCGGCGGCACGATGCCGCCGGTGCCGAGCACCGGCTCGGCGATGAAGGCCCCGACCGTGTCCGGCCCTTCGCGCAGGATCAGGGCTTCCAAGCTCTCGGCGCACTGGCGCGAGAACTCCCGCTCGCTTTGCTCGGTGCGGTCGCGGCGATAGTAGTAAGGTGCGTCGGTGTGGAAAACGCCCGCGATCGGCAGGTCGAAGTGGTCATGGAAGCTCGGCAGGCCGGTCAGCGAACCGGCGGCGATGGTCGAGCCGTGGTAGCCGCGCGTGCGCGAGATGATCTTCTTCTTGTCGGTACCGAGCACGTTGGCGTGGTAGCGCACCAGCTTGATCTGGGTCTCGTTGGCATCGCTGCCGGAGAGCCCGTAATAGATCTTCGACATCCCCTGCCCGGCGATCCCGAGGACCTTCTCGGAGAGCTCGACCAGCGGCTCGTTGGTGTGGCCGGCGTAGGTATGGTAGTAGGCGAGCTTTCGCCCCTGGGCGGCGATCGCCTCGATGATCTCCTCACGCCCATAGCCTACGTTGACGCAGTAGAGCCCGGCGAAGCCATCGATCAGCTCATGGCCGTCGCGATCGCGCAGGCGAATGCCACGACCGCCGCTGATCACCCGCCCGGGCACCCTGCCCTGGGCATAGTCGCGCAGATGGGTGGAGGCATGGAAGACCAAGGCGCGGTCGCGCTCGAGCAACGATTGGGTCGAGACGTTCTCTCTCATCACAGCTCTCCGGTCGAATCACGATTCGCGGCGGATCTGCCCTCGCCGGGCGGATCGCTGATGCAGACGTACTTGGTCGCCAGGTACTCCTCGAGCCCGGCGCGGCCGCCCTCGCGGCCGAGTCCGGACTGCTTGACGCCGCCGAACGGCACCGGGGGTCCGGTCATCTTCACCGAGTTGACGCTGACCATGCCGAAGCGCAGCCCGCGCACCAGCCGCCGTACACGCGCGAGGTCACGGCCATAGACGTAGGCGGCGAGGCCATATTCGGTGTCGTTGGCGTCGCGCAGGAGCGTCTCCTCGTCATCGTAGGCGCACACCGCCGCGACCGGGTCGAAGCTCTCCTCACGGAACACCCTCATCGCCGGGGTGACGTCGGCGAGCAGCGCGGGGACGAAGAAGTTGGGCCCCGGCGCGCGGGTCTGGTCGCCGCCATAGAGCCGCGCACCGCGCGTCACCGCGTCCTCGACCAGCGCCTCGGCCTGCTCGACCGCGCGGCGATGGATCAACGGACCGAGCTCGACTCGATCGAAGCCATTACCCAGCTCGAGTTTCAGCATCCGCTCGACGAAACGCTCGATGAACGGCTCGTAGATCGAGCGGTGGACGAAGATCCGGTTGGCCGCCAGGCAGTCCTGCCCGGAGGTCTGGAACTTGGCCTCGACCGCCGCCTCGGCGGCGAGCTCCGGATCGATGTCGGCACAGACGATGAACGGCGCGTTGCCGCCGAGCTCCAGCGATACCCGCTTGACGCTGTCGGCGCACTGCGCGAGCAGCAGACGCCCCACCCGAGTCGAGCCGGTGAACGACAGCGCCATCACCCGAGGGTCGCTGCACAGCCGCCCAGCCACCATCGGGGCATCGCCGGTGACCACGTTGAACGTACCGGAGGGCAGTTCGGCGCGCTCCGCAAGCTCGGCCAGGGCGAGGGCGATGAAAGGCGTCTCGTTGGCGGGCTTGACCACTACGGTGCAGCCGGCGGCCAGCGCGGCCGCGGCCTTGCGGGTGATCATCGCCAACGGAAAGTTCCACGGCGTGATCAGGGCGGCGACGCCGACCGGCTCCTTGACCGTCGCGAGCGAGGCGCCGTGGATGTGACTCGGGATCGTCTCGCCGTAGGCACGCCGGCCCTCCTCGGCGAACCACTTGACGAAGCTCGCGGCGTAGTCGACCTCGCCCCGGGCATCGTTCAACGGCTTGCCCTGCTCCAGGGTGATCAACCGGGCGAGGTCCTCACGGTGCTCGAGGATCAAGCGGTGCCAGCGCTCGAGCAGCGCGGTACGCCGGTCGATGCCGAGCTCGCGCCAGGTAGCGAATGCGCGATCGGCGGCGGCGATCGCCGCGTCCACTTGCGATGCCGAGAGCATCGGCACGTGCCCCAGCACCTCGAGCGTCGCGGGGTCGGTAACCGCCAGATCGCGCTGGGCGCCCTCGCCATGGACCCATTTGCCATCCAGGTAGGCGAGCTGGCGAAACAGACAAGGGTCGAGGAGTCCGGGAACGGCAGGCATGGCGACATCTCCGCTGGCCCGCGGCTGGGCGCGGACGGTGATCGATGTCTCAAGGCTACTCGCCAAGTCCCGACGAGGTTTTCCGAAACCCGGCCATCCTGGTTGGCGTTTTTTTCGTCCTGCCTGGGGAGGGATGGGATTTTTTCTGCCCTGCACGGGCCCCTGCGTCTGGAATCAGCGCCAGACGCAGGAACCGGGCCGGTCGAGAACCGCTTCGCTCAGCGGTTCTCGACCCCGACACGATGGCTGCTGGATGCGCGCTCGAGGCGCTCGCGCCGCCCCGAGTTGATCAACCCGGCGGCCAGTACCAGGGCGCCGACCGCGGCGGTCATCACCGCCTCGGCACGAAACGCCGGCGCCCAGGCCATGTAGCCGAGCACCAGCACCAGCGCGGCGACGGTCAGATAGCTCAAACCGGGGAACAGCCACATGCGAAGCTCGGGCCGTTCACCCTTGGCCTCGAGGGCACGGCGCAGGCGAATCTGCGATACCGCGATCACCAGATAGACCAGCAGCGCCACCGCGCCGGTGGTCGCCAAGAGGGTATCGAACACCTGGCCGGGAAACAGGAAGTTGGCAAGGCAGGCGAGTATGCCGACCAGCGTGGAGGTGAGTACCGCCACCCTGGGCACGCCCTTGAGCGAGAGCCGGGTGACCGCCGACGGTGCGTCGCCGCGCCGGCCGAGCGAGAACAGCATCCTCGAGGCGGTATAGAGCCCCGAGTTCATGCAGCTGGTCACCGCGACCAGCACCACCAGGTCGACGATCAGCTTGGCCGCGGGTATCTCGAGCACCTCGAGGGCACGCTGGAAGGTGCCGACCTCGACCAGGCGCGGGTCGTTCCAGTCGACCAGGGCGACCACCAGGAAGATCGACAGCAGGTAGAAGATCGCGATGCGCCATACCACCAGGTTGGTCGCACGAGTGATCTGGCGCTGCGGATCCCGCGACTCGGCAGCGGCGATGGTGACGATCTCGGCGCCGAAGAAGGAAAACGCGGTGATCAGCACACCGCCGACGATCGCACCCATACCGTTGGGCGCGAAGCCGCCGTTGGAGACCAGCCGTTCGACGCCGCCGACCTCGGGCACCGGCAGCAGGCCGAACACCGCGGCGAGTCCCAGCGCGATGAAGGCGATGATCGCCACCACCTTGACCAGCGCGAACCAGAACTCGAACTCACCGAATCCCTTGACGCTGAGCAGGTTGGTCAAGGTCAGCACCACGACGATCGCAAGCGACACCAGCCAGACCGGCAGCGAAGGCAGCCAGCTATTGATGATCGCACCGCCCGCGATCGCTTCTACAGGTATTACCAATACCCAGAACCACCAATAGAGCCAGCCGATGGTGAAGCCCGCCCACTTGCCGATCGCGCGATCGGCGTAGGTCGAGAACGAGCCGGAGTCGGGCTGAGCGACCGCCATCTCACCGAGCATGCGCATGACCAGCAGCACCAAAAGGCCGGTGAATGCATAGGAGATCAGCACGGCGGGGCCCGCCGTGGCGATGGCCTTGGCCGAGCCGATGAAAAGCCCGGCACCGATGATTCCAGCGATCGAAATCATCGTCACTTGACGGGTCTTGAGCTGCCCCTGCAGCTCTGTTGGTCGAACGGTTGAAGACATGGAACCTCGCACTGCGTTGTGATTGGACTCATGCGAGCCGGCATCGCCGGCGACGAATGGGGGTGCTTTTAACCCTGGCTGAATGGAAACGTGACTTGGCCCTTGGGTAAAGAGCCATTTAGCCAATACACAGAGAGCCAATCGATCTCTGCATACGCATGGATGAAGCCACCCCCTGGCGCTATGATGGGAGCACCGATAACGCCCACCATGCTCAGCTGGTCGCCTTCCCGGCAGCCAGCACGGAGACGGGAGACGACTCCGCTTCGCTCGCCAGCGCTCCACGCCCGGGGAGGAGGTAAGGCGCTTCGCCATTCACTATTCAGGAATTCTCAATGAGCAGTGCAGATATCGATTGGAAGACGCTCGGTTTCGACTACATCAAGACCGATCTCCGCTACATCTCCCACTGGAAGGGCGGTGAGTGGGACGAGGGCCAGCTGACCGAGGACAACAAACTCCACATCAGCGAAGGCTCGACCGCATTGCACTACGGTCAGCAGTGCTTCGAAGGCCTCAAGGCCTATCGCTGCAAGGACGGCTCGATCAACCTGTTCCGCCCCGACCAGAATGCCGCGCGCATGCGTCGCAGCTGCGCTCGCCTGCTGATGCCGGCGGTCTCGACCGAGAAGTTCATCGATGCCTGCAAGCAGGTGGTGCGCGCCAACGAGCGATTCATCCCGCCGTACGGCACCGGCGGCGCACTCTACCTGCGGCCTTTTTTGATCGGCGTCGGTGACAACATCGGCGTCCATTCGGCACCGGAGTTCATCTTCTCGGTGTTCGCCACGCCGGTAGGCGCCTACTTCAAAGGCGGCATGACGCCGACCAACTTCATCGTCTCGGACTACGACCGCGCAGCGCCCAACGGCACCGGCGCGGCCAAGGTCGGTGGCAACTATGCCGCCAGCCTGCTGCCCGGCCTGGATGCCAAGAATCGTCAGTTCGGCGACTGCATCTACCTCGATCCGGAGACCCATACCAAGATCGAGGAGGTGGGCTCGGCCAACTTCTTCGCGATCACCGAGGACGGCCGCTTCGTCACCCCGAAATCGCCCTCGATCCTGCCGAGCATCACCAAGTACTCGCTGCTCGAACTGGCCAAGGAGCGCCTGGGCCTCGAGGTCGAAGAAGGAGATGTCTTCATCGACAAGCTCGACGGCTACAAAGAGGCCGGCGCATGCGGTACCGCGGCGGTGATCACGCCGATCGGCGGGATCCAGAACGGCCCCGACTTCCACGTCTTCTACAGCGAGACCGAGGTCGGCCCGGTGACCAAGCGGCTCTACGAGGAGCTGGTCGGCATCCAGTACGGCGATCGTGAAGCGCCCGCGGGCTGGATCGTCAAGGTCGATTGATCCGCCTTTCCCTCGCACCGTTCCCGTCGCGCCGTGCGACGGGGACGTCGTTCGATCCCTCGAATACCGGAAGCGACGAACCCCATGAGCATTACCTGGCTTTCCATCCTCGCGGTCGCCGCTGCCGTCGTGATACTGGTACTGATCCGCCTGATCCGCTCACGCTCCCGGCCGAATCCGGCGCGCACCGCCGATAAAGAGATCACTCCCGGCAAGCGGCTACGCTGCACCACCCGGCCCCGCGACCGTGCGATCGGCGTTTTCATCAACGGCAGCTTCTATCGCGCACGCATCGCTGACCTGCGCCAGCCCACGCTCGAGCATGGCGAGGATGTGGCCTTCGTGCGGTTCGAAAACAACGCAGCCCTGGTCGAGCGCATCGCCGAACCGACGGATCACTGAACCAGCTTCGCTGTCCCTCCTCTCTGCCAGGCACAGGCTGCATGCCACTGCCCTCGCTCGAGCTCGAGCGCCTGAGTACGCTCCGCCCAATTGATGCCCGCCTACCTTCAGCGAACTGCGCGATGCATCCGTCGCCAACGCCCACCTTTCCCTTCGTTATTAAAACGTCTTAATACTTCCGTATCTTCGACCAATGAAAATAAAATCGAGGGTTTAAAACAATCGTTTTAACTTGACCAATACACTCCCTACCGAGCAAATAAAGAGGAGGAAAAAGACGCTCTACGAGCGAGCCTTCATGGCCGCTTTCGCGCGTCATTGGATAGGATTTGCTCAAGGGATGAGGCTCATGAACACACGATCGAAAAGCATCGTCGCCACCTTCACCGTCCTGGCAGCGGGAGGACTTCCGGCTGCGGCGCTGGCCGGTGGATGGCAGCTCAACGAGCAGAGCGTCAGCGCCCAGGGGGCCGGCTTCGCAGGGCGCAGCTCGAACGTACAGGATGCGTCCATCGTCCATGGCAACCCGGCGGGGATCTCGTTTCTCGATCGCGCACAGCTGTCGGTCGGCGGCACCTATCTCGACGTCAAGACCAAGGTACGAGATTCGAACGGATACCTGGGCAGCCCGCTGGCGCCAAACCAGCGCATCCCCACCGCAGGCGCCTCGAGTGACGATATGGTACCGGGCACTTTGGTGCCTTTCGGCTTCTTCGCCATGCCACTCGATCAACGATGGGGTTTTGGCTTTGGCGTCTACTCACCCTTCGGCGCGGTCACCGACTATGGTCATGACTTCCAAGGCCGATATTTCGGCGACTACACTTCGGTCAGAGTGATCACCGCGCAACCGACGATTTCGTATAAATTCAATGATCGCTTCTCGGTGGGCCTGGGGATTACCTACAACCGCGTCGATGGGGAGCTGCGTAGTTTCACTCCTGACGTCTCGGCTTTGGCCAGCGGATCGGGCCGCGGTGAGGGACGGGTCAACGTCAGGGGAGACGACGAAGCCTGGGGCTACAACCTCGGCATGATGTACCGGCCGAGCGACGCCACCACCCTGGGCCTGAGCTATCGGTCCAAGGTTTCCTATCACCTGGATGGGCGGGTCCACTACACCAACGTCGCAGGCCAAGGCACGCCCTCCGCCGATAACCCATTGGCGGTCGGTACTACCCGCCGCGGCGGCAGTCTCGCGCTGACCACCCCGGAAACCATCGACCTATCGGTGACCCACAAAATCGACGATCGCTGGACGGTGATGGCGGGCGCGGCCTGGGTGCGCTGGAGCCAGTTCAGGGAGATCCACGTGCGTCCGGAGGGCTCGGCGGCGCTGTTCGAGCAGCAGGACTACAAGAATGCTTGGCAGTTCGCCCTCGGCGGCTCCTACCAGCTCGATCCGAAATGGGTGCTGCGTGCAGGACTCTCCTACGACAAGACGCCGACCGAGGACGGACACCGCAGCGTGCGCATTCCTACCGACGACAGATATATCGCCTCGATCGGCGCCGGCTGGACGCCGATCCCCGAGCTGACCCTCGACTTCGCCTACTCCTATCTCCAGGAGGTCTCCTCCGACGTCGACCAGCAGCGCAGCTATGGCGGTGGACTGGTCGAGGCGAACTACTCGGCCCGATACCGGAACAAGGCCCATGGCTTCGGCGCGCAGCTGAGCTATCGGTTCTAGTCATCGGTTCTAGTCAGCGCTTCTAGTCAGCGCATCTGAGTCGTTCCCACCGAGCAAGCCCCCGACACCTCGCGGTGCCGGGGGCTTTTGGTGTCGTCTCGAGACGAGATTCAGCGCGCGCAGCGAGCGAAGGTGGCTTCCAGGCGGTGGTCCGGCATCGCCCGGGCTCGCAGGGCGGTCAGGGTGTTGGCGAGGTAGTCGCGGCTGCTGCCGCAGTGGCCGCGGGCATGATCGAACACCTGGCGAATCACCGTATCGGGCTGCTGGCCTGCGTAGTTTGGCCGCTCACGCTCGAGGACGAAACCGAGCGCCTCGATCCTGCGCCCGTCGGCGAGCCTGCAGCCGAGCCAGGCGGGCCGATAGGAGTCATCCGGCATTTCCCGCCGCCAGAGCGCCATCAGCTGGGGCTCGAGTCCTTCGCTCGGCAGCCTGTAGGCGACGCCCAGGCAGCTGCCACCGCGATCGAGCCCGAGCACTAGCCCCGGCCGCTCGGGAGTACCGCGATGGATGCGCGACCACAGATTGAGACCGCGGTGATAGCCATGGACGCGGGCGCGCTGGCGCTCCAGCGCCGGCCCTTCGGGCCGCCAGATCAGCGAGCCATAGGCGAACAGCCAGATCTCGCCTTCGCGACGCTGCCTGAGGGTAGCGGTGATGGAGGCCGCCAGCTCGACATCGTCGTAGCGCCTGGAGGCGGCGAGCCTCGGCGGGTAGCAAGGCATCGAAGCCGCACGCACCAGGGAGGTGGTGGCGAAAGCAGGGGAGGAACTGGAGGCTTCGATCATGGACGACCCTTGAGCGGCAAGGCGACTGGGATGAGTCATCCTACGACCTCGCTAAACTGCGAAAAAGAAATTTAAAAACATTTTTTTATTCGAAATAGGAATTTATCGGTGTCACAGCTTGCTCTCGCAGGGTTGAACCGACATCCTTCCGGCGCCATTCAACGATGGGTCGGCACCGCGCCCTTGGCTCGATTCCGATAGCGCTTGGCAATTTCAGCCATGCGCTCAATCAATTGTTTCGATAACCGGCTTTCCCATAAAGTCGTAACTCCCACTTACCAGCAGGAGCTCGTGTCCATGTCGCTTCTCAATACCGAAATCAAGCCGTTCAGCGCCACCGCCTATCATCAGGGCGAATTCGTTCCGGTCTCCGAAGAGACCCTCAAAGGCAAGTGGTCCGTCGTGTTCTTCTATCCGGCCGACTTCACCTTCGTCTGCCCGACCGAGCTGGGCGACGTGGCCGATATCTATGACGAATTCACCAAGCTGGGCGTCGAGATCTACAGCGTCTCCACCGACACCCACTTCACCCACAAAGCGTGGCACGACACTTCCGAAACCATCGCCAAGCTGCAGTTCCCGATGATCGGCGACCCGACCGGGCGCATCTCGCGCAACTTCGACGTGCTGATCGAGGAAGACGGTCTGGCCGAGCGTGGCACCTTCCTGATCGACCCGGAAGGCAAGATCAAGCTGGTCGAGATCAGCGACGGCGGCGTCGGCCGCGATGCCAGCGAGCTGCTGCGCAAGGTCAAGGCTGCTCAGTACGTCGCCGCCCACCCTGGCGAAGTCTGCCCGGCCAAGTGGAAAGAAGGCGAAGCGACCCTGTCGCCCTCGCTGGACCTCGTCGGCAAGATCTGACCCCGGCCGCATGAATACAGCGCCCGCGCGAGCTCTTTACCGCGGGCGTTTTCATTGCACACCACTTCCGTTTTCGACAAAGGCAACGTCACCATGCTGGACGCCAATCTAAAAACTCAATTGAAGGGCTACCTGGAGCGGGTCACTCGTCCAATCGAGATCGTCGCGTCCCTGGATGACGGCGACAAGTCGCGTGAACTCTCCACCCTGCTCAGGGACATCGAGAGCCTCTCCGACAAGGTCAGCCTGCGCGAGGACGGCGCCGACGCACGTCGGCCCTCTTTCTCCCTCGGCACCCCGGGCAAGCAGATCGACCTGCGCTTCGCCGGCCTGCCGATGGGTCACGAATTCACTTCGCTGGTGCTGGCGCTGCTGCACGTGGGCGGCCACCCCTCCAAGGCCAGCGAAGAGTTGATCGAGCAGATCCAGTCGATCGAAGGCGAATACGTCTTCGAAACCTACATCTCGCTCTCCTGCCAGAACTGCCCCGACGTGGTCCAGGCGCTCAACCTGATGGCGGTGCTCAATCCGAACATCCGCCACACCATGATCGACGGCGCGCTGTTCCAGGATGAGGTGGAGAAACGCCAGATCATGGCGGTGCCGACCGTGTTCCTCAACGGCGAGAACTTCGGCCAGGGCCGGATGACCGTCGAGGAGATCGTCGGCCGCCTCGATACCGGCGCCGCGGCCCGCGAGGCCGAGAAGCTCAATGCCAAGCAGGCCTACGACGTGCTGGTGGTCGGCGGCGGTCCGGCCGGCGCGGCGGCGGCGATCTACGCCGCGCGCAAGGGCATTCGCACCGGCGTCGCCGCCGAACGCTTCGGCGGCCAGGTGCTCGACACCCTGGCGATCGAGAACTTCATCTCGGTCAAGGAGACCGAAGGACCGAAGCTCGCCGCCGCGCTCGAGGAGCACGTCAAGCAGTACGACGTCGAGATCATGAACCTGCAGACCGCCGAGAAGCTGATCACCGCGAAGGAACAAGGCGGCCTGCACGAAGTGCTGTTCGCCAACGGCGCCTCGCTCAAGGCCAAGTCGCTGATCATCGCCACCGGTGCGCGCTGGCGCAAGATGAACGTGCCCGGCGAGCTCGAGTATGCCAACAAGGGCGTCGCCTACTGCCCGCACTGCGATGGTCCGCTGTTCAAGGGCAAGCCGGTCGCGGTGATCGGCGGCGGCAACTCGGGCGTCGAGGCGGCGATCGATCTCGCCGGCATCGTCTCCCACGTCACCCTGATCGAGTTCGACACCGCGCTTCGCGCCGATGCGGTGCTCCAGCGCAAGCTGATGAGCCTGCCCAACGTCACCGTGCTGACCAACGCCCTGACCACCGAAGTGGTCGGCGACGGCAACAAGGTCAGCGGGCTGGTCTACAAGGACCGCGCGAGCGGAGAAGAGCGCACCGTCGAGCTGGCGGGGATCTTCGTCCAGATCGGCCTGGTGCCCAACACCGACTGGCTCAAGGGCTCGATCGAGCTCAGCGGCCGCGGTGAGGTGATCATCGACGAGCGCGGCCAGACCTCGGCTCCCGGAGTGTTCGCCGCTGGCGACGTGACCACCGTGCCTTACAAGCAGATCGTGATCGCGATGGGTGAAGGCGCCAAGGCGTCGCTCTCCGCCTTCGACCACCTGATCCGGATCACCGCACCGGCCTGAGCCGAGCGAAGATGATCGAAGAGCCCGCTGCCTTTGGCGCGGGCCTTTTTTCGTTTGCGCCAGACGGGCGGGATCTTTCGCATTGACCGCCGGTGGCGATCGCAGACACTGTATCCACAGGCCTTGCGCTGCGAGGCCCTGCCGAAAGCCGTCACGAGGAGCCCGCATGAGCATCGTCATTTCCGTACCCGTCAGGGAAAAGACCGAATGGTGGTGCCAGGCGCTGCGGGAATTGATGCCCGAGTGGGATATCCATCCGATCGAGGACTGCCCCGATCCGCGCGCCGTCGAGTACTGCGTCGTCTGGCGACCCGAGACCGGCTGCATGAAGCCGTTCGTCAATCTCAAGGCGATCGTCTCGCTCGGGGCGGGGATAGACCATGTGCTCGCGGATGCGGAGCTGCCGCAGGGAGTACCGATCATCCGCACCGTGGGCACCGACCTGACCCAGAGGATGAAGGAGTACATCGTCCTGCACGCGCTGCGTCACCACCGGGCGCTGCCCGAGATACAGGCCGCACAGCAGCGACACCAATGGCACCCGGTGATCGTGCCCCCCGCCACCTCGCGCAGGGTCGGGGTCATGGGCCTTGGCAACCTCGGCGCCGTCGCAGCCCAGGCGCTTGCCGCCCTCGGCTTCCAGACCGTCGGCTGGTCGCGCAGCCCCAAGGAGATCGCCGGCGTCACCACCTATGCGGGAAGCGAGGGCTTCGATGCCTTTCTCACCGGGACCGAGATCCTCGTCTGCCTCCTTCCGCTTACCGGCGCGACCCGAGGCATCCTCAATGCCGAGACGTTCAGCCGACTCGCCCGCGGTGCCTCGGTGATCAACGCCGCACGCGGTGCCCACCTGGTGGATGACGACCTTCTCGCCGCGCTGGATGACGGTCAGCTCGCCGGCGCCACGCTCGACGTATTCCACCTCGAACCGCTGCCGGCGGCGCATCCGTTCTGGGCTCATCCGAAGATCACCGTCACCCCGCACATCGCCTCGCAGATCGACGCCCCCACCGGCAGCCGGATCGTCGCCGCCAATATCCGCGCCTTCGCCGAGACCGGTACCGTCGCCGATATCGCAGACGCAGCGCGGGGCTACTGAGCGCTCGACAACGCGAGGAACGAGCCGAGTCGAACCACGGCCTCACCGCCGCCGCTGGATCCCTCGACTGGCGCCCCCACTGCCGAGCCGGGACTCGACCTTGGCGCGTACCGGCGCCGCTCGGGACGAACGGGTTGGGGT
>NZ_KK211231.1:0-179622 GCF_000621205.1 Halotalea alkalilenta DSM 17697
GCAGGAGCAGTTTTTCCGCCCTGTCCGGGCGCGCCTTTTGCGACATCCATGTCGCAAACCCCGGTGCAAACGATTGCCGTCCAGCGCGCTCTCGGAGGCGGCTGGAAACCATCGTGGCATCTTCAAATACTTTGTCAGCGGCCTGAGAGACCGGGGGAGCCAAAAGGCTCCCCCGGTCTTTTCGTTTCCATGCCTCGTTACCGAGCGGCTCGCTCAGTCCAGCGCGGCCTCGATCGCTTCGATCAGTACCGGCGCTTCCGGGGCGACGTCGGGAGCGAAGCGCCCCACCACCTGCCCTTCACGATCGACGAGGAACTTCTCGAAGTTCCAGCTCACCTCTTCGGCATCGTCGCCGAGCAGCCCTGCCTTGCTCAACTTGTCGCGAAAACCGCTGCCCTCGGCCCAGACCTTGTCCGGATGCGCCTCGATCAGCGCGGCGTAAAGCGGATGCTTGTCCTCGCCGAGCACGGTGATCTTGGAGAACATCGGGAAATCGACGCCGAAGTTGCCCCTGCAGAAAGCCTGGATCTCTTCGTTGCTACCGGGCTCCTGGCCCTTGAAATCGTTGGCAGGAAACCCGAGCACTTCGAATCCCTGCTCACGGTAGCGCGCATACAGCGCCTCGAGCCCCTCGTACTGCGGGGTCAGCCCGCATTTGGAGGCCACGTTGACGATCAGCAGCACCTTGCCCGCATAGTCGCCAAGGGTCGCAGCGGCCCCATCGATACGCTCGAGGGGAATGGTGTCGAGGGAGACTGGCATAGTGGTGCTCCTATAAATGAGTGAAATCGAAACGCCGAGACGGCCTCAGACGATCCGGGTCTCCAGATGCTGTTCCTCACCCAGGGTAAGGCGCAAGCGCTGGCCGACGGAGAGCTTGCCGACCCCCTTGGGTGTGCCGGTCAATACCACATCGCCCGGTTCGAGGGTGAAACGCTGGCTCATATGCGCGATCAGCCCGAGTACCGGGAACAGCATCTCGGCGCTGTGCCCACGCTGGCGCGGCTCGTCATCGATATCCAGGCCGAAGCGCAGATCGCGCCAGTCGATCGCTGTGCCATCGACGGCGATGAACGGGCCCAGCGGACAGGCTCCGTCGAACGCCTTGGCCAGCTCCCAGGGATAGCCCTTGGCCTTGAGCTCCGACTGCACATCGCGCAGCGTCAGGTCTAGCGCCAAGCCGATGCCGCCGATCGCGCTTGCGACCTCGTGCTCGTCGTCCACCCGCGAGAGCGGCGCGGTGATCAATACCGCAAGCTCGGCCTCATAGTGGATCTCGCCGAGGTCGAAGCGCAGCGCCAGCTGCGGGTCGATCGGTATCGCGCTAGTGGCCGGCTTGATGAAGATCAACGGCGCCTCGGGCACCGGATTGTCGAGCTCATGGGCGTGGGCGGCGTAATTGCGCCCCACGCAGACGATCTTGCCTAGCGGGCGATCGAGGGTGCGACCATCCTCGAAACGCAAAATGAAGGCCATGAAGCTTTCTCCTTGGATAAAGCGCCCAGTCTAGCTGCGTCAAGGCGCCGCACTTCAACTCGCGCCCCTTCCTTCAGACCAAAGTCTAATGTCTACTCGTCGCGAGCCCCCTACCCAAGGGGACCCAATACCCGGAGAGCTTCCATGTCGACACCCCGCGGGCGCCTGCTCGATCCCTTCCGCTTGATCGAACGCTCGGTCCTGATCCTGATCATCTTCGCCGTAGTGGTCGCGATCGTCCAAAAGGCGCTCGATCTATGGACGATGAAAGAGATCACGGTGATCGATCTGCTGCTGCTGTTCATGTACCTGGAGCTGATCGCGATGGCGCAGATCTACTGGCGCCAGGGGCGGCTCTCGGTGCTGCTGCCGATCTTCATCGCGGTCATCGGCCTGGCGCGGCACCTGATGGCGGAAAGCCAGGAGCTGCACGCCACCGACATCATCGCCGGGGGCGGCGCGATCCTGCTGCTTGCGATCTCGGCACTGGTGATCGCCTATAGCCAAAGGCGCTACCCTGGAGCGATGTCGCACGGCAACGACAGCGAGGAGACCGACGGTCCCAAGCGGGATTGAGCGACGCATCGTTCGACCGTATCGAATGCATGGCGTGGATTTTTTCGCTTTTCCACACTCGAGTGGCGAGGCTATCTTGAAAGCAAGGGTGCCCCAGTGGCACTCATGCTCCTTTAGCCGACTTCGAGTGCCACGACATGCTGAGCAATACTTCCGAACGCTGGGGTTCGATCAGCATCGCCCTGCACTGGTTCAGCGCCGTCGCCGTCGTCGGCCTGTTCGCCAGCGGCTGGTGGATCAGCACGCTGACCTATTACCACCCTTGGTACAACGCCGCGCCCTGGTGGCATAAATCCGTCGGCATCACCCTGCTGGCCCTGACGCTCCTGCGGGTCGTCTGGCGGCTCGTCACCCCGACGCCACGACCGCTGGAGCACAGCCACGAAGCCCTCGCCGCCCGGCTCGGGCACGGCCTGATCTACCTTCTGCTGCTCACCGTACTATGTTCAGGCTATCTGATCTCGACCGCCGAGGGTTCGCCGATCAGCGTATTCGGCTGGTTCGAGATACCCGCGTCCTGGCGCTTCTCGCGCCAAGCGACGCTGATGGGCACGCTGCACTGGTACGCCGCCTGGACCCTGGTGATCCTTGCCGCGGGCCATGCGCTGTTCGCACTCAAGCATCATTTCCTCGACCATCGTGCCACCTTGACCCGTATGCTCGGTCGCGGAAGCTGAGCCAAGCTCTTTTGCTTCACCCAACTTGCTTCACCCAACCGCTCGTTCACCGTCCAAATCGCTCAATCAAGGAGCCCAATATGTTGAAACGGACCTTCGCCACCGCCGCTACCGCCCTGCTGCTCAGCGGCTGGGGGGCCTCTGCCATGGCCGCCGACTACAAGATCGATACCGAGGGCCAGCACGCCTTCGTCCAGTTCAAGATCAGCCACCTCGGCTACTCGTACATCCTCGGTGAGTTCCGCGACTTCAGCGGCACCTTCAGCTACGACCCCGACAACCTCGACGCTTCCAAGGCCGAGCTCACCGTGCAGACCGGCAGCCTCTACAGCAACCATGCGGAGCGTGACAAGCACCTGATGAGCGCCGACTTCCTCGACGCTGGAACCTATCCCACCGCCACCTTCGTCTCGACCGGCTTCACCCCGGATGCCGACGACCCCGACGAAGGCACCCTCACAGGCGACCTGACCCTCCACGGCGTGACCAAGCAGGTCGAGCTCGAGGTCGAGCGCATCGGCGGCGGCGATGATCCTTGGGGCGGCTACCGCCAGGGCTTCGAGGCGCAGACCCGGCTCGAACTCGCGGACTACGGCATCGACATGTCTTCGTTCCCGGAGCCGATGCACTACGTCGATCTCTACATCACCTTCGAAGGCCTGCGCCAGTAAGCCTCCAACCCGGCTTCTTGCACAGCTGAACTACGCATAGCGACACCGCCCTCGGTGTCGCTTTTTCATGCCCGCCTCCCTCGGCGGGCATTCATTATTAGCCGCCTATCTAATTGCCCTTGCGTCGTCGTTGCGATACTGTAATTTAAATCTATCTTAAAATAGATCAATCCACCGTTGCATAAGCGACAGCAGAGTGGAAGCGCGCATTCATGCGCCCCGGTAGACACAAGCGCTTGGTGACGCCGTCGACTGGGAACGTTGTCAAAACCGTGAAAAGCAAGGGGAGTTCGAATGAGCGAGAAAAGCACGCCCGTGCGAGGCGTGACGCGTCGTCAGGTGCTTACGTCCGGGGCTGCGGCGGTGGTGTTGACGGCCAGCGGCCGAGCCTCAGCGGTGACCATCGACGGCACACCACAGTGGCGACCGTTCGACCATAATGCCGCGGATGCGGTCGACCCTTCTCAGGACTGGCAGTTCTTCACCGCCGAGGAAGCCGCCACCGTCGAGGCGATCACCGAGCGCCTGATCCCCGCGGACGAGCTCAGCATCAGCGGCCGCGAAGCGGGCTGCGCGATATTCATCGATCGCCAGCTGGCCGGCTTCTTCGGCACCTCCGAACGCCTCTACATGCAAGGCCCGTTCGTCAACGGCACCCCTGAGCAGGGCGACCAGTCCGCGCTCATCCCTCGCCAACGCTACCGTGTCGGCCTCGCCGCCCTCGACGACTACTGCCGCAGACAGCATCAGGCTCGCTTCGCCGAACTTCCGGGCGAATCGCAGGACGAGGTCCTCAGCGGCCTGGAGCGCGGTGAAGTTCCGCTCGAAGGAATCGAGGCGAAGGAATTCTTCAGCCTGGTCCACCAGAACACCATGGAAGGTTTCTTCGCCGACCCGGTCTACGGCGGCAATCGCGACATGGTGTCGTGGAGGATGATCGGCTTCCCGGGTGCCCGTTACGACTACCGCGACTACATCGAAAAACATAACCAGAAACTCGACTTCGAACCGCTGAGCATCGCGGGACGCAGCGGCTGGCGGACACAGGGATAACAGGCATGCCTACTAAACTTCCCGCTACCGATGCGGTAGTGGTCGGGCTCGGCTGGGCCGGTGCGATCATCGCCAATGAACTGGTCGATGAAGGCCTCGATGTGATCGGTTTCGAGCGAGGCCCGTGGCGCGACACCGCCAAGGACTTCAACATCGCCTCCGTTCCCGACGAACTGCGCTACAACGCCCGCCAGGAACTGATGCTGCGCACCGCGCAGAACACCTGCACGATGCGCAACGACGTATCGCAGACCGCGCTGCCGATGCGCAGCTGGGGGTCGTTCCACCCAGGCAACGGTACCGGCGGCGCGGGCAACCACTGGGCCGGGATCACCTTCCGCTTCCAGCCCGAGGATTTTCGCCTGCACAGCCACTTGACCGAGCGCTACGGTCGCCAAGCGGTAGAGGCGGCCAACCTCACCTTGCAGGACTGGGGCACCGACTGGGAGGAAATGGAGCCGCACTACGCCTCCTTCGAGCGCGTCGCCGGGATCTCCGGCAAGGCAGGCAACCTCAATGGCACGCTGCAAGAAGGCGGCAACCCCTTCGAAGGTGCGCGGTCGATCGAATACCCCACCCCACCGCTGAAGCAGCCCTATGGACCGACGCTGTTCGCCGAGGCCGCCCGCGAGATGGGCTATCACCCCTTCCCGGTGCCCTCCGCGCTGGTTTCCGAGGGCTATACCAACCCGCTCGGCGTGACCATGGGGCCCTGTACCTTCTGCGGCTTCTGCACCAACTACGGCTGCGCCAACTATTCGAAAGCGAGCGCCATCACCACCGTACTGCCAGCGCTGATCAGAAAGCCCAACTTCACCGCCAAGACCAACTGCGAAGTGCTCCGGGTCACCCTCGACCCTTCCGGCACTCGTGCCACCGGGATCGTCTACATCGACGCTTCCGGACGCGAGTGGGAGCAGCCCGCGGAGCTCGTGATCGTCGCCGCCTTCACCCTCGAGAACGCGCGGCTGATGCTGCTCTCAGGCGTGGGCGAGCCCTATGACCCGATCACCCAGCGCGGCACCACCGGGCGCAACTATGCCTACCAGACCGCCAACTCGGTGCAGCTGTTCTTCGACGACAAGAACTTCAATCCCTTCATCGGCGCTGGTGCCGTGGGCATGGGGATCGACGAATTCAACAATGACAATTTCGACCACACCGGCCTGGGCTTCTTCGGCGGCGGCAGCATCCGCGTGACGCCGATAGGCGCCGCGCCGATCGCCAACCGTCCGGTACCGCCGGGCACTCCGACCTGGGGCAAGGAGTGGAAGCGGGCCACGGTCGACAACTACCTGAGCACCATGAGCATCGGCTGCGAAGCGAGCAGCTACTCGCAGCGTGGCAACTACCTTTCTCTCGACCCGAACTACAGCGACCGGCTCGGCCGTCCGCTGCTGCGGATGACCTTCGACTTCCCGGAGAACGATCTGCGCATGGCGCAGTACTGCACCGATCGGGTCGCTGAGATCGCCCGGCGGATGAATCCTCGCCAGATGGTCGAGAAGCCGATGAAAGGCCACTGGAACTCAGGCCCCTACCAGTCCTCCCACGTGGTCGGCGGATTCGTCATGGGCTCGGATCCGAGCGTGAGCTCGGTGAACAAGTATCTCCAAGTGTGGGACGTACCCAACCTGTTCGTGGTCGGTGCCTCGGCCTTTCCACAGAACCCCGGCTACAACCCCACAGGCACCGTCGGTGCGCTGGCGTACAAGGCTGCCGACGCGATCCGCCGTCTCTATCTGAAGCACCCGGGGGAGATGATCGCGTGAAAAGGACCCTACTCACCCTCTCGGCCGTGGGCCTTGCGCTCTACGCCTCGCTCGGTGCGGTGCTCGCGCATGCCCAGGGCGCCACTGAATACGACCAGGTCGAGAAGGGCCGCTATCTCTCCACCCTCGGCGACTGCGCCGCCTGCCATACGGCGCCCGGCGGCAAGCCGTTCGCCGGAGGGGTGGCGATCAATACGCCGTTCGGCAAGCTCGTAGCGCCTAACATCACGCCGGACGACGAAACCGGGCTCGGCAAGTGGACCTTCGACGACTTCCAGCGCGTGATGTCCGAAGGCCGTGGCCCCGGCGGCTACCACCTCTACGGCGCGATGCCCTATACCGCCTATACCAAGGTCAGCGAGGAGGATAACCGCGCGATCTGGACCTACCTGCAGACCCTCGACCCGGTCGACCACCTGGTGGTGGCCAACCAGCTGCCGTTCCCGTTCAACCAGCGCTTCACGCTGTGGGGCTGGAACCTGCTCAACTTCGACAAGGGCGAGTTCGAGCCCAACCCGGAGAAATCGGCCGAGTGGAACCGCGGCGCCTATCTGGTGGAGGGCCTCGGCCACTGCGGTACCTGTCATACGCCGAAGAACCTGATCGGTGGCGACAAGTCCAGCCAGTTCCTCGAGGGCAGCGTGGTCGACGACTGGTATGCGCCGGACATCACCGCCGACCCGCACAAAGGCATCGGCGCTTGGAGCGAGCAGGATCTGGTCGATTACCTGAGCACCGGTAAGAACCGCTTCGACATCGCCTCCGGCCCGATGGCCGAGGAAGTGGAGCACTCCTCGCAATACTGGAACGAGGATGACCTGCGCGCGGTGGCGACCTACCTCAAGGATGGCCGCAACGCCGATGCCCAGGCACCGACGCCGCTGGCCGCCGAAGATCCGAGGATGGTCTCGGGGGGGGAAATCTACGCCGATCGTTGCGCTGGCTGCCACACCCCCAACGGCGCGGGCGTCGAAGGACTGTTCCCACGGCTTGCCGACACCGCGCTGGTCAATGGCGACAGTGCCGCCTCGCTGATGCGAGTGGTGCTCGCCGGCTCGCGTGCCGGCGCTACAGACGCGGCGCCCACCGCGCCATCGATGCCGGCGTTCGCGTGGAACCTCAGCGACGAGGAGATCAGCAATGTGCTGACCTTCGTGCGTAACACCTGGGGCAATGCCGCGGCGCCGGTATCACCCTCCGATGTCGCCGAAATGCGCGAGACGCTCGAGCAGCACTGAGCCGCAGCGGCATTGGCGAAAATGCAAAATTCGCCGCAGCGCTGAACGCACCCCAGGGGTTGGACGCAAGTCCAACCCCTGGGGTTTTCTGTATGCGAGATACGACGAGCGATCCAAGCTCAAGCTGAAAGGCCTGAGCCCGGCTCATTACCGGACCCAGGCCCTGGGCACCTAGCTTCCTGAGTCGTCCAGTTTCCTGGAGACAGGAGCGTTTTCAGCCTGCGGCTCAGCTTCGTCGCAGCAGCGGCAACACCACAGCCTTCCAACCCCTCTGGAAGGCATCGAACCAGCATGACTTAACCAGCAGCCGGCGCTGGGTCGCGGTCAATGGCCTACCGTTGAGCTTCTTCTGGAACTTCAGCGCGCTGGCGATCTCGAGGCAGCGTAGCCGGCGGAACAGCGGCGCGAGGAGGCGCCTGCAGGGGATCCGCACAGCGCTGGCGTAATCTATCAGGATCAGCCGCCCGTCACCGTCGATCAGCAGGTTGGAGCCGCGGATGTCGTTGTGCACGATGCCTTGGCGATGCAGCCCATCGAGGACCTGGAGCACCGCGCTGAAACCGAGCAGATGGCCCGACGCCCTTGCCTGATTGATGGATTGGCCATCGATGCTGGCCATCGCGAAGGCGTAGCGCCCGCGGTAGCCGGCGAAATCCGGCGCATGCTGCCAGTGGCGCAGCCGCTGGAGCATTCGCGCCTCGCGGCGCATCAAATAGCGCGCTGCGGGAGCTAGCCAAGTGCCAGCGTAAACACCATAGTCCTTGACCACCACAGTATCGCCGCGATAGCTCTCGCGCCGCACCTCGGCCTTGAGGAAACCGTGCGCAGCCTGCAATTCAACCACAGCGGGCTCTTCGTCCGCCGCGCCCCGCCGCGTCGTTGAAGGTGCCTGACTAAGCCTCGACCTCGCCGCCACATCTCCCATATGCCCCCCTTGCCCAGACCGCCAGCGGGCAAGCGCCCCGAGGGCGGGCACCTGTCACGACATGGCTTAAGGTTTATTTAATAAACCGAATATTAAATCAGGCTTAAATCTCGGGCCGGCATCACTATGTTTCCACAAAGGCAACCATGGAGGGATGCGCGAGATCGAGGGGCGGGTGGGGAGTAAACCGCCGTCGAACCGGGTGGAGAGGCTCGCGGCGGGAAGGGGAAGGGAATCAGAAGTGGTAGCTGACGAATCCGCCGCCGTAGGCCTGGGTCGCGTCGCCGATGTCATCGACGATCGAGCTGTCCTTGGCCTCGCCGGTCAAGCGGGTGACGCCGGCGAAGGCGGTGACCGAGAGCTCGCGGCTGATGAAGTACGACAGGCTGCCGTTGATCCCGAAGCGCAGGTAGCCATTGTCGGCATCGTAGGCGCGCACGCCGCTGCGCGCCGATTCGCGGCCGGAGACGCTGAACAGCGAATCGGTCCAGTTCTCGCTGCTATAGGTCACCGAGGGCGAAAGCGAAACGACCCAGCGCTCGGCCAGACGGTTGCTCCATACCGCGCCGGTGGAAAGCTCGAAACCGTCGACATCGCCGGTGAACGGTGCCTGGGCCGAGGCGTAGAACGACCAGTTCGGGTCGTACTGCAGCGCATAGCGAAGCCCGGCGGTGAAACTGCCATCGACTTCGTCCATGCCGCTGAGCTTGTCGTCGTTATCGCGGCCGAAGGTGTAGCCGATGAAAGGCGACAGCGTCCAGTTGCGCCCGCGCCATGCATTCCAGCCCAGCCCCTGGGTGGTACTGAGGTAGAAATCATCGCCATAGCTCAAGTCGATCGCCGGGTAGAAGCGGGTCTCGTTCTCGTCGGCGCCGAGATACTTGGGTAGATAGATCGCCCCGGCACCGACGCTGCCGGAAAGCTCCTGGGCGAAACTCGCACCAGGCGCGGCGAGCGCGGCGATGACCAACACGCTGCGGGTATGGGTCAGGTATCGCATGGCATCCCTCTGTGTTCTTTTCGCGGCAAGACGCCGCCTATTGGATCGACCGGCGCATGATAGCCATGATCCTCGGTCCGCTGCGTGTTTTAGCGTAGCGATTTTCCGCGATATTGTTTTCGCTTGGTATCCAGCAGCTCGAGGATCAGCACCTCGAACGGTCTACCCAGGTCATCGCACGGCCTCGTTGCGGCCTCGACGAAACCGTGGCGCCGATAGAACGCTCGCGCCGCCCGGTTGTCAGCGTAGACCTCGAGCGCTCGGGCACGGCCAAGCATGATCACGTGCTCGAGCAGCGCACTGCCGACGCCGCGGCGCTGGTGGCACGGTGCGACGAATAGACCGCCGATGAAATCGCCGATCAGCGAGATGAAACCGGCCGGCGCAGCGTCGTCTCCCGCTTCCGAAACGGCGATGAAGGTCTCGGCGTTGGGCAGATAGAGCTCGCGCACCAGTACTTGGTCGTCGATCAGCGTCTGTCTGCCGAGAAAACCGTGAGTGCTGAGCGACGCCTCGAGCCAGAGCGCTACGCAGGCATCGAAGTCGGCGTCGACGAAGGGCCGTATCCGCATCAGTCGGGCACGCTCCACTGCGGAAGGTCTTCGAGTCGCTCCGCGCACGATGATATACTGCGCGGCTTTCCTGAACCGCACGATGGAAGCGCCCGCGCAGGCGCGCGTCGTCGTCGTTGCGATCCCGCCTGGGTGACGAACACCCTCGAGACAGATACAGCAAGCGGAGCGAGCATGAGCGTACGAGTGGGCGTGATCATGGGGTCCAAATCCGATTGGGAGACCATGCGCCATACCGTCGAGACCCTGGAGGCGCTGGGGATCGAGCATGAAGCCAGGGTGGTCTCCGCCCATCGTACCCCGGATCTGTTGTTCGAATATGCCGAGCAAGCGGTCGCCCGCGGTCTCGAGGTGATCATCGCCGGTGCCGGCGGCGCGGCGCACCTGCCCGGCATGTGCGCGGCCAAGACCTGCCTGCCGGTGCTCGGCGTACCGGTCAAGTCGAGCACCCTCTCCGGCGTCGACTCGCTGCTCTCGATCGTGCAGATGCCTGCGGGGATCCCCACCGGCACGCTTTCGATCGGCCGCGCCGGCGCGGTCAATGCGGCACTCCTGGCCGCGGCGATGCTCGGCAACAAGTACCCCGAGATCCGCGAGGCGCTCGAGCATTTCCGTCGCGAGCAGACCCAGCGAGTGCTCGACGACCAGGACCCGCGTCCAAGCGAAGGCGAGGGCTGACACTATGCGTATCGGTATCGTCGGAGCGGGCCAGCTCGGCCGCATGCTCGCTCAGGCAGGAGCCCCACTCGACCTCACCTTCACCTTCCTCGACCCCAGCGAGCCGGCCTGCGCCGCGCCTTTCGGCCACCACCTGTGCGCCGACTGGAACGATACCGAGGCGCTCGACGCGCTGACCGCTGCCGCCGATGTGGTGACCTTCGAGTTCGAGAACGTCGACCCCGAGGCACTGGCCCGGATCGGCGCCGAACGCCCCGCCTATCCACCGGCCAAGGCGCTGGCGACCTCTCGCGACCGCTGGGTGGAGAAATCGCTGTTCGCCTCGCTCGGCATCCCGCTGCCGCCGATCGCACGCGTCGACGACCAAGCCGGGCTCGATGCCGCAGTGGCGGATATCGGACTGCCGGCGGTGCTCAAGACCCGCACCCTGGGCTATGACGGTAAGGGCCAGAAGGTACTGCGCGAGGCTGCCGATGTGGTCGGGGCCTTCCAGGAGCTCGGCGGCGTACCGCTGATTCTCGAAGGCTTCATCGACTTCGACCATGAGGTGTCGGTGATCGCGGTGCGCGGCCGTAACGGCGAGACGCGCGCCTGGCCTTTGGCCGAGAACCAACACCGCCAGGGCATCCTCCACCGCTCCACCCCCCGTCCGGGACACCCGCGCCAAGCCGAGGCCGAACGCTACGCCACCCAAGTGATGGAGGCGCTCGACTACGTCGGAGTGATGGCGTTCGAGTTCTTCGTCACCGCCGACGGCCTGCTCGCCAACGAGATCGCTCCCCGGGTGCACAACTCCGGGCACTGGAGCATCGAAGGCGCGGTCACCAGCCAGTTCGAGAACCACCTGCGTGCGATCGCCGGCCTCCCGCTCGGCGATACCGAACGCCTGGTACCCTGCGCGATGCTCAACCTGATCGGCGCGATGCCCTCTGCCGAGGCGCTGCTCGCCCTGCCCGGCGCGCGGCTGCACGACTATGGCAAAGCGCCCCGGCCGGGACGCAAGATCGGACACCTCACCCTGCTCGCCGCCAGCGATGAAGAGCTCGAGCGTCGCGTCGCCGCCGCCGAGGCGCTACTGGTCAACCAGCTCGGCTGAGCGCCATACGAAGGCGCGGCGACAGCCGCCGCGCCTTCAGACTGCTGACAAAGTATTTGAAGATGCCACGATGGTTTCCAGCCGCCTCCGAGAGCGCGCTGGACGGCAATCGTTTGCACCGGGGTTTGCGACATGGATGTCGCAAAAGGCGCGCCCGGACAGGGCGGAAAAACTGCTCCTGCATTTTCCGCATTCCCGCCATCCATGGCGGTCAGACATCCATGCGCGCCGACCCGAAGGCAAGCGATTGATCGGCCGGGGTTTCGCGATCTCGTGGCGGCGCGTCCCCTTTCAGGGGGAGCGCGAGGGGACCGCCCCTCGCATCTAAGCGAGCAAGAGGTGCGTTAGGACCCAAACGGTTCTCGACTCGCCAGGATCGAGAGTGTCGCTGGGTCAAAAGGGGTTTGTCATTAATCTGAAGGCGCGGCGACAGCTGCCGCGCCTTTCTTCTCATCTACTTTCTTCCCTACCCGAGCCGCGCCGACATCGGCACCCGCTCGAGGAAGCGCTCGAACGCCTCGAGGAAGGCTCGCTCGGTCAGCGCCAGACGGCGGCTGCCGTGCCTGAGCAGGAATACCTCGATCTCGGCGACCGCCTCGTCCGGCATCAGCGGCCACAGCACACCCGCGGCGATATCCTCGCGCACCAAGTGCTCGGGAAGGCAGCTGATCCCGAAGCCGGCGATCACCAGGCGACGGATCTCCTCGATGTTCGACGAGCTGGCAACGATCCTGCCGGTGAAACCGCGCTGGTCGCGAAAGATGGTCAGCGGCGAGAGGCTGTCGCCGATCTGGTCGCTGGTGAAGGAGACGAAATTCTCGTCGAGCAGATCGCCAGGCCCGACGCCACGGCGGCCATGGAGCGGATGATGACGCCCGCAGACCAGAATGTAGCGCTGGTTGAGGAACAGCCGTCGCTCGAGGCGCTGGCGCGGGTTGCGACAAAGGCTGATGCCCAGCGCCGGTGCCCCTTGGCCGAGGACGTCGAGTATCTCGCTGCTCGGCATCACCTCGACGTGCAGCTCGATCAGCGGATAGCGGCGGTGGAAATCGGCCAGGAAGCTGTCGTAGGCGCCGCTCTGGATCCTGCTCATCACCAACAGCCGCATGGGCCCGGCGATGTCGTCGCGCCGAGGGTCGGCAGCGAGCTCCAGGCGCACCACCTGGGCATGGACCTCCCGGGCGATCGCCTCGACCTCCTCCCCCAGCGCGGTGAGCCGGAACTCATTGCCGGACCGGTGGATCAAGCGTCCACCGAGACGCTGCTCCAGGCGCTTGAGCGCCTGGCTCACCGCCGGCTGGCTGAGATGCAGCCGCGCCGCCGCACGGCTGACGCTGCGTTCGCGGGCGATACACAGGAAAGTGCGCAGCAGGTTCCAGTCGAGCCGTTCACCGAGCACCCCCAGCCTTCTTCTCGCCTCCTCCCCAGCAGGTCTCGTCCCGATCACCGCCTCGTCCATGCCTGTCCCTCATCGATTGGGTCTGGTCGAACGCAGAGCATAGGCGAGTCGGGGCGCGCAGTGGAGAGCGAGAGGGATAACGAAGGCGTCGTTCGAAACCGATTCATCTGCGTCGATGGGCTCGGGCTACGCGACAGTTGACGGCCGCTGCACCAATCAAAGAGGAGCACCGCCACCGAAGTGCACGGACTGGTCGAAATACTCGATCAGGAGTTCGGCGAGGACCCGTATCTTGCGTGCGGGAAGCTGACCCGGCGGGCGGACGATGTACACCCCCGCCGGGGGGGGGGAATGCGGGGGCATGATCGGCACCAGCGCCCCGGAGGCGAGATGTTCATAGGTGAGGCAATCGGGCAGGTAAGCGATCCCGAGCCCCGCCACTGCGGCGGCGACCAGCGCAGTGCCATTGTCCGCCTTGAAGCGCCCCTGCGGACGAACCGTGATGACCTTGTCGCCATCCATGAGCTGCCAGGCTTCGGTGCCTTGCATGAGGGCCTGATGGGCAACGAGCTGCTCCGGCGTCTCAGGTGCCCCATGCGCCTCGATGTAGTCCGGACTGGCGACGAGCTTCCCATGGATCGGGCCGATGCGTCTTGCGATCAAGTTGGAGTCCTGGAGATAGCCGACCCGTATCGCACAATCGAACCCCTCCGCGATGAGATCGACGAAGCGATCGCTGTAGCAGGTCTGAATCTGAAGCTCGGGGTGGCGCCGCGCCATTTCCGCGAGCACGGGAGCGAAGTGAGTCGGGCCGAAAGAGAGCGGCGCGGCGACTCGCAAGCGGCCGCGAAGCTCACCGGCGGGCAGGATCGTCTCCCTGGCCACATCGATCTCGGCGCAGACTCTGGCCGCATAGTCGCGGAACGTGGCCCCGGCTTCGGTGAGCGCAGCCCCGCGGGTGGATCGTGCGAGCAGCTGGGCGCCAAGCGCCGTTTCGAGCCTGGCAAGCCTGCGACTGACGATCGACTTGGACACGCCGAGCCGCAGCGCAGCAGGTGAAATGCCCCCGGCATCAGCGACCTCTACGAATGTCCGCAGCTCTTCGATGTCCAGTTCGGCGTTCCCCATTTAGCGACACAGATCGCCACAGGATGGCACTACCGAGGCGAAAATGGGAACAGCACACTGCTGCTTCCGGGAGATATAGCCGCTGGCGCATGCCTCCCGGAAAACCAACCCGCTCACGACAGCAGCAGAGGATGCAGATAATGACCTTTCGCAACGGCCTTGCTTCGCTTCTTCGTCCCGAGGACTCGGTACTCGTCCTGATCGACCACCAGCCTTACCAACTCGCTAATCTGAACAGCCACGAACCGCAGATGGTGGTCAACAATGCGACGGCCCTGGCGAAGGCCGCCAAGGCCTTCGGCGTCCCGACCATCCTGACCAGCGTGATCGCCGAGCGCGGCGGACTCATCTTCTCGCAAATCACCGATGTGTTCCCCGACCAGGAAGTGATCGATCGGACGCTCATCAATACCTGGGAGGATCAGAAGGTGGTGGAGGCGGTGAAGGCAACGGGCCGCAAGCAGCTGGTCATCGCAGGGCTTTGGACCGAGATATGCGTCGCGATGCCGGCGATCCAGGCCCTCGGCGAAGGCTGGGACGTGACCGTGATTACCGACGCATCGGGCGGCGTTTCGATCGAGGCCCACGAGGTCGCCATCCAGCGCATGATCGCGGCCGGCGCGAACATGATGACGTGGCTGGCGCTGGCGGGCGAATGGCAGCGCGACTGGGCCCGGACCGAGACGGCGGAAGGACTGACCGAGGTGCTCATGCAGCATGCCGCCGGTAGCGGCGTTGCGTACCTGTGGGAACAGCAGCTGCTCAATACGCCGGTACCGACCACCGCAGGATGAGCCGAGCGGGGATGAAGAGGCTTTCGGGCGGCGCGCAGGCGAACCGGCCGTTCGCTTCGAGCCTTGCCATCCCCTCTCTCGTTGCGCAAATCGTATCCAGCACTATCCCAACAGCCCCAGCCGAAGCGGGCCTCAGCTACCGAGGCCGGTGAAGAAGCGGCGCGCATTCTCCTCCAGGCCTTCGAGGTAATACCCTCCTTCCTGCACCACCAGGATCGGAACGTCGAGCTCGCCGATCGTCCGGCCCAGCCGTTCGAAGCCGTCCGAGGAGACCGTCACCTTGGCCTGCGGATCGAGTTCGAAGATATCGAAGCCCAGCGCCAGCACCAGCGCCTCTGGCTGGTAGAGCGAAAGTGCGCTGAGCGATTGGTCGAGCTTGGAGAAGAACAGCGCCTCATCCGAGCCGTGGGGCATCGGCAGGTTGAGATTGTAGCCCTCCCCCAAGCCCTCCCCACGCTCCTCCTCGAAGCCGGTGACCGCGGGATAGAAGTTTTCCGGGTCGCCGTGGATAGAGACGTAGAGCACATCCCTACGCGCATAGAAGATCTCCTGCACGCCCTGCCCGTGGTGCATGTCGGTATCGAGCACCGCGACCCTCTCAAGGCCGCTGGCACGCAGACGCTGGGCGGCGATCGCGGCGTTATTGAGAAAGCAGAAGCCACCGGCGCCGTCGACCCTCGCGTGGTGGCCGGGCGGGCGGCAGATCGAATAGACCCGGCGATCGCCCTCGATCAGCGCATCGGCACCGGCGATCGCACTCTGCGCCGACCAGTAGGCGGAGCGCCAAGTGTGCTCGCCGATCGGCGCGCTGCCATCGGCGATGTAGCGCGCCGCCTCGCCGAGTATCCCGCGCAGCGGGTTGGGCGAGCGGACGAAGATGTTCGAAATCACCTCGTCGCCCCAATCCTCCGGCATCTCCTTCCAGCGCCGGTAGGCGCTCTCGAGAAAGCGCAGGTAGTCGAAGCCGTGCACCGCACCGATCGGTGCGGCACCCGCATCAGCGGGCGCCCGCAGCTCGAAGCCGAGCCCGCGGGCTGCGGCGACCAGATGCTCGACGCGCTGCGGTATCTCCTGCGGCGTGCGCATCATGCCGCGCGAGAAGTAGCTGCGTGGATGATGCAGCGCCTGGTCGGGATGGAAGAACGCTTTCATCGTCACTCCTAATGGTTGTGGTTGGATCGAGAGACGGTCTAACTCTGGCGGGCAAGCCGATCACGTTTGCCCACGTCATGCCGACAACGGGCCGTGGCAGGCTCGCCGTGCGACGCCCCCAGCGCCAGCACGGCGACCAACGAGATCAGCGAAATCGCGCTGAACAGCAGCGCCAATGGCCACCATTCACCAGTGAAACGCTGCGCCAGCACGGTACCGACGATCGGGGTCAAGCCACCGAACAGCGCACCGCTGAGCTGGTAGGCTGCGGAGATGCCAGTGTAGCGATAGGCGGTGGGGAAGATATCGGCGACGAAGCCAGCGATCACCGCGTAATAGGCGCCGAGGAAGATCACCGCCAGGCTGATCCCCGCGGTGATGCTGAGCAAGCTGCCGACATCGACCAGGCTGAACATCGCATAGGGAGTAAGGATCGACACCGCGGCGGTGAGCACCAGGAAGCGGTGGTTTCCTACCCGCCCGGCGATCCAGGCGGCAGCCGGGGTAATCAGGAACTGGATCACCGACACCACGAGCAGGCAGTCGAGGATCAATCCGCGCTCGAAGCCGACGTACTGGGTGGTGTAGGCGATCATGAAGGTATTGGTGAAATAGAACCCAGCGATGCCCAGCACGTTGGCACCGACCGCGAGCACGAGCGGGCGCCAGGCGTGGCGCAAGAGCTCAGTGATCGGCGCAGGAGCCGATATTGTCTGGGGTGTCTCTCGGCGCTTTTGCTGCTCGGCGAGGAAATCCGGCGACTCGTTGATGCTGACCCGGATCACCAGGCCGATCACGAGCAGCAGCGCACTGAACAGGAACGGCACCCGCCATCCCCAGCTCATCAGTGCCTCCTCGTCGAGACCAGTGACCAGCTTGAACATCAGCATCGAGAGAATCAGCCCGGCGGGGCTGCCGAGCTGGGCGAACGAGGCGAAGAAGGTGCGACGGCTGCGCTCCCGCGAATGCTCACCAGCCATCAGCACCGCTCCGCCCCATTCACCCCCCACCGCGATCCCCTGGACCAACCGCAAAGCCACCAGCAGCACCGGCGCCCAGATGCCGATCATCGCGTAGGTCGGCAGCAAGCCAATCGCGACTGTGACTATCCCCATCATCAGAAGCGTGATCACCAGCGACTTCTTGCGCCCGATGCGATCCCCCAAGTGGCCGAACAGCAGCCCGCCCAGCGGCCGGGCGAAGAATCCGACCGCGAAAGTGCCGAAAGCGGCGAGCGTGCCGTAGAAACCGTCCATCGTCGGGAAGAACAGCGCACCAAAGACCAGCGCCGAAGCGGTGGCGTAGATGTAGAAGTCATACCACTCGATCATCGTACCGACGAAGGCAGCGGCGGAGGCGCGTACCGGCTGATGGCCGGTGGCACCGGGGGCCTGGGGCAGGGGCATGCGAGAGCTCCACGAGCGTTAGGGTTTTAGTTGTTCATGCCCTTTTTACCCATGCGCCAAATATAAATAAAATTTTCATCTCTAATGATCCGTATTCATCAAACGAATACCGAAGCCTGTTCAAGATCGCCACCCCCGTAACCCAGGCACGACCGAGGGTCGCACGCGCTCACGCCGCTCGAAACGGCAGCGGGCCGCACCACTATGCGCCTCGAGCCGTATCGAAACTTAACCGCACCCGTTCCTCGTCCAGGCATAATTCGCGCCATTTGCGCTGATTAGGCGAAAAAATCCCGCATTCTCGCTACAATATTAAGTTTTGAGAAAGTAAACAGTCGCCCAGCTCGGGCTGCCAAGGAGTCAACGCAATGAGCACAAGCGACCTCTCGACAGGCGGCCAGCCCGCCATCCACCAGCGCAAACGCAAGAAGCGGCTGCGTCTGGAAGACATCACCGTGGTCGACCGCGCCACGCTCAAGCGCGCGGTCGCCGCCGCCGCGCTCGGCAACGCGATGGAGTGGTTCGACTTCGGCGTCTACAGCTACATCGCGGTCACCCTCGGTCGAGTCTTCTATCCCGACAGCAGCGGCAGCGTACAGCTGCTGGCGACACTGGCGACCTTCGCCGTCGCCTTCCTGGTTCGCCCGCTCGGCGGCATGTTCTTCGGCCCGCTCGGCGACCGGATCGGACGCCAGAAGGTGCTCGCCGCGACGATGATCATGATGGCGATCAGTACCTTCTGCATCGGACTGATCCCAAGCTATGCATCGATCGGCATCTGGGCGCCGATCCTGCTGCTGCTCGCCCGGCTGGTTCAGGGCTTCTCCACCGGCGGTGAATACGGGGGTGCGGCGACCTTCATCGCCGAGTACTCCCCCGACCGCCGGCGCGGCTTCATGGGCAGCTGGCTCGAATTCGGCACCCTCGGCGGCTACGTGCTCGGCGCCGCGATCGTCACTGCCCTGACCAGCTATCTCGACGACGAGACGCTGCTCTCCTGGGGCTGGCGCGTGCCGTTCTTCATCGCCGGCCCCTTGGGGCTGATCGGCCTCTACCTGCGGCTCAGGCTCGAAGAGACGCCTGCGTTCCAGCAGCAGGCCGAGGCACAGACCAGCGAGCCGACGCCGAAGAACGAGTTCGTCAACATGATCACCAGCAACTGGAAGGCGCTGCTGGTCTGCGTCGGGCTGGTGCTGGTGTTCAACGTCACCGACTACATGCTGCTCTCCTACATGCCCAGCTACCTGTCGGCCAACCTGGGCTACGACGCCGACCACGGCCTGCTGCTGGTGCTTTTGGTGATGCTGGTGATGATGGTGGTGCAACCGCTGGTCGGACTGCTCAGCGACCGGGTCGGACGCAAACCGGTGATCCTCGCCGGCTGCATCGGCTTCCTGGTGCTCTCGATCCCGAGCTTCATGCTGATCCAGACCGGCAGCACCCTGCTGATCTTCGCCGGCCTGATGATCCTCGGCCTGCTGCTCAACTGCTTCACCGGCGCGATGCCAGCGGCGCTGCCGGCGCTGTTTCCCACCGCGATCCGCTATGGTGCACTGGCGATCGCCTTCAATGTCTCGGTCTCGCTGTTCGGCGGCACCACCCCGCTGTTCACCGCCTGGCTGGTCGACGTCAGCGGTAACCTGATGATGCCGGCTTTCTATTTGATGCTCGCCGCAGTGATCGGCGCCGCCACCATCCTCGTCACCCCGGAAACCGCGAGCAAGCCGCTGAAGGGCTCCTCCCCCTCGGCCTCCGACCCCGCCGAAGCGAAGGAGCTGCTCGCCGAGCACCATGCCAGCATCGAAGAGCAGCTCGAAGAGATCGAGAGCGAGCTCAAGCGTATCGAAGCCCGTCGAGACAGCCTGATCCATCAACATCCCGAGCTCTCCAAGCGCGACCAATGGGGATTGAGCGGCCACTCAGGGCGGGGCTAGAGTGGGGCTTTACTCGTCGATGCCGAGCCGCCCATGCCTTCGTTCGTTTCCCCCGATGAAATCCGTACGCGCTTCTCGCAAGCGATGTCGGCGATGTACCAGCAGGAAGTGCCGCAGTATGGCGAACTGCTGGACCTGGTGGCGGAGGTCAACCAGGCGGTGCTGACGGCGGATCCGGCGCTGGCCGAGCGGTTGGCTTCGAACGGCGAACTCGAGCGGCTGGGGCTAGAACGCCACGGGGCGATCCGGGTCGGCAAGCCGGACGAGCTGTTCATGCTCCGGCGGCTGTTCGCGGTGATGGGGATGAGCGCGGTAGGCTACTACGACCTTTCGGTGGCCGGGGTGCCGGTGCATTCGACCGCATTCCGCCCGGTCGGCAGCGACGCGCTGTCGCGCAATCCGTTCCGGGTCTTCACATCGCTTTTGCGCCTCGAGCTGATCGACGACCCTGAGCTGCGCGAGCGGGCGGCGGACATCCTCGAACACCGGGACATTTTCACCCCCGGCGCGCGTAGGCTGATCGACAAGGCAGAGCGGGCCGGTGGGCTGAGCGATGAGGAAGCGGATCGATTCGTGCTCGAGTCGCTTGAGAGCTTCCGCTGGCATCGCTCGGCGACGGTGGATCGAGCGACCTACCGAGCACTGCACGAGGCCCATCGGCTGGTCGCCGATGTGGTCTGCTTCAAGGGCCCGCACATCAACCACCTGACTCCGCGCACGCTGGATATCGATGCGGTGCAACGAGGGATGCCAGCGCGGGGGATCACGCCGAAGGCAACGATCGAGGGCCCGCCCAGGCGGCGCTGCCCGCTGCTGCTGCGCCAGACCAGCTTCAAGGCGCTGGAGGAGCCGATCATGTTCCAGGCCCCTTCGCTACGCGCCCAGGCCGGCGGGGCGTCCGGCTCGCACACCGCGCGCTTCGGCGAGATCGAGGCCCGCGGTGCGGCGCTGACGCCCAAGGGACGCGCACTTTACGACCAGTTGCTCGAGCAGGCACGCACCGCTACCGGCGGCGACTATGAAGGCGCGCTGGCACGAGCCTTCGAGGCCTTCCCCGATGAGCTGGAGACGATGCGCCGCGAGGGGTTGGCCTACTTCCGCTATCGGCGCACCGACCCCAAAACACCGATCTCCCCCGCCGAGACGTTGGATGCGCTGATCGCGCGCGGCGCGGTCGAGGCGACGCCGCTGATCTACGAGGATTTCCTGCCGGTCAGCGCGGCGGGGATCTTCCAATCGAATCTCGACGGCGACAGTCGCGCCCATTACGCAGCCAACGCCAATCGCGAGGCGTTCGAGCAAGCGCTGGGCGCCCCGGTGCTCGATGAGTTCGCCCTCTACGGCGAAGCCGAGGCTCGTTCGATCGCCGCCCTCGCGCGCGCCGCTGGCTGACGTGGGTCGCAACGCTTCTCCACCAGCCGCGCAGGCCGCGGGTGGCAACCAGACCGATTAACCTCCATATTCGAACCATGGCCTGCGGTGGATGGCCGCACTCAGCGTTTTTTTACCCAACCTTAGCCGCAGCAGGCGTCAATCAGCGGAGAATTTTGGTAAATTTACCAACATAATCTTCCGACCGTGACAAACGAGGTTGCCCCCATGCACGCTACCCTGACTAGCGTCACTCAGCGCATCCAGCAGCGCTCGAAGGCGCGCCGCGCGCTCTATGAGCAGCGGATGCAAGCCCAGCATCGGCAGGGCGTCCATCGCGGCGCACTCGACTGCGGCAACCTCGCCCACGGCTTCGCTGCCTGCGGCGCGTCGGACAAGCAGCAGTTGAAGCTGATGAATGCCGCCAATCTCGGCATCATCTCCTCATACAACGACATGCTTTCGGCACACCAGCCGTTCGAGCGCTTCCCGGAGCTGATCCGCGAGGCGGCGCGCGCATTGGGCTCGACCGCGCAGTTCGCCGGTGGCGTACCGGCGATGTGCGACGGGGTGACCCAAGGCCAGCCAGGGATGGAGCTGTCACTGTTCTCGCGTGACAACATCGCCCGCGCGGCGGCGATCGGGCTTTCGCACAACATGTTCGATGCCGCCCTCTACCTGGGCGTATGCGACAAGATCGTCCCGGGGCTGTTCATCGCCGCGGCGCGCTTCGGCCACCTGCCCACCGTGTTCGTTCCCGCAGGCCCCATGCCCAGCGGACTGCCGAACAAGGAGAAAGCACGGGTACGCCAGAAATTCGCCGAGGGCAAGCTCGGCCGCGCCGAGCTGCTCGAGGCGGAATCCGCCTCCTACCACTCCCCCGGCACCTGCACCTTCTACGGCACCGCCAACTCCAATCAGCTGATGATGGAGATCATGGGGCTGCACCTGCCGGGATCTTCCTTCGTCAACCCGGATACCCCGCTGCGCGATGCGCTGACCGCGTTCGCCACCGAGCGGGCGGTGAAGAACTCCGAGCCGGCCGGCAACTATCTGCCGTTCTGGCGACAGATCGACGAACGCGCGATCGTCAATGCGATGGTCGGCCTGCTCGCCTCGGGCGGTTCGACCAACCACACCCTGCATCTGGTGGCGATGGCCGCCGCCGCCGGTATCACCCTGAGCTGGGACGACTTCGCCGAGCTCTCCAAAGTGGTGCCGAGCATGATGCATGTCTACCCCAACGGCCAGGCCGATGTGAACCACTTCCACGCCGCCGGTGGAATGAGCGTGCTGATCCGGGAGCTGCTCGGTGCGGGGCTCCTGCATGGCGACATCCAGACGGTGATGGGCACGACATTCGCCGAGAGCTACACCCTCGAGCCGTTCCTCGACGATGGCCGCCTGGTGTGGCGCGACGGCCCCAGCGAAAGCCTCGATCCCGAGGTGCTGTCCAGCGCCGCCAAGCCGTTCTCGAAAAGCGGCGGACTGGTGGTAATGGATGGCAAGCTCGGCCGGGGAGTGATCAAGGTATCGGCGGTGAAGCAGGAGTTCAGGGTGATCGAGGCGCCGGTGCGGGTGTTCGCCGACCAGGAATCGCTCAAGCGTGCCTTCACCGCCGGCGAGCTCGAACACGACTTCATCGCGGTGGTGCGCTTCCAAGGGCCGCGTGCCAACGGCATGCCGGAGCTGCACAAACTGACCCCCTACCTCGGCTCGCTGCTCGATCGCGGCTTTCGCGTCGCGCTGATCACCGATGGGCGGATGTCCGGCGCCTCGGGCAAGGTGCCGGCGGCGATCCACATGACCCCGGAGGCGATCGACGGCGGCCCGCTGGCGAAGCTGCGCGATGGCGACATAGTGAGACTGGATTCGATCGACGGGCACCTCGAAGTGCTCATCGATGAACAGGAATGGGCCTCACGGGAGTGCGCCACCGTCGATCTCAGCGCCTATCACCATGGGCTCGGTCGCGAAATGTTCTCCGGCTTCCGCCAGCTGGTCGGCGGCGCGGAAGAAGGCGCGAGCACCTTCGGTGGCTTCGAGGCGGCCGAGATCGGCGCCAAGGAGGCCCCACGAGTCGCCGAGCCGTCGCTTTGAGACGCTGACTTCTCGTAACGCGAACACCCGGGCCGAAGCCCGGGTGTTCGCGTTACGCTCGACCGCTCTGATCAGGCGAAGCGTTCGACCGCTTCGCGAGCCAGCTTGGTGATTCCCGCCCAGTCCTTGGCATCGACCAGCGCCTTCGGAGTGACCCAGGAGCCGCCGACGCACATCACGTTGGGCAGCTTCAGGTAGTCGCCTGCGTTGGCGAGACCAATGCCGCCGGTGGGGCAGAAACGCACCTGCGGGATCGGGCCACCGAACGACTTGATCGCCGCCGCGCCGCCGCTCGATTCCGCCGGGAAGAACTTGAACCGGCGCAGCCCGTACTCCATGCCGAGCATCAGTTCGGAGATGGTCGCGATCCCTGGCAGCACCGGTGAACCGCTGGTCACCGCATAGTCGAGCAGGGCCGGGGTGGCCCCCGGGGTGACGACGAAATCGACCCCCAGCGCCTCGACCTGCTTGTACTGTTCGACGGTGATCACCGTGCCCGCACCGACGCTCGCTTCCGGCAGCGCTTCGCGCATCGCGGCGATGGCTTCCAGCGCGCAGTCGCTGCGCAAGGTCACTTCCAGTATCGGCAGACCGCCCTCCACCAGCGCTCGACCGAGCGGTACCGCATCCTCGAGGCGTTCGATGACGATCACCGGAATCACCTTGGCCTGGGCGCAGATTTCATCCAGCGCCTCGGTCATCGCCGGTGGCAGGGTGTTGTGCTCACTCATGTAGGACTCCTCGAAACGGATCGCGACCAGGCTCAGCCTTGATCGACGGCGGCGGTGACGGTGATCTCGACCAACAGCTCCTCGGCCGGCATCGGCCCGAGCACACAGGTGCGGGCGGGCGCATGGCCCTCGGGAACCCAGGCGTCCCACACTGCGTTCATCGCGGCGAAATCCTCGGCGCGCTTGAGATAGAGGGTGGCGGTGAGAAGCCGTTCGCGGCTCGAGCCGATCTCTTCGAGCAACGCATCGATTTGCGCCAGCGTGCTCTTGGTCTGCTCGGTAACATCGCCGCCGCGGGCCGCGGGGCTCGCCACCTGGCCGCAGAGATAGGCGGCACCGTTGTGGATCACTGCGCGGCTCATCCGCGCGCCGGTGTCGTGACGCTTAATGTTCATCGGATTTCCTTGATTGACGAAGATCACACTCAGCCCTGGCGCGCCTTCCAGCGCGCCAGAGCATCGAGATAAAGGCTCTCCTCAGCGTCGAGCCGGGTCGCCTCGTGGTCGGCGGAGTCCGCCGAGGCGATCAACTCCTGCGCGAGCCACACCTGGGCAAGCCCGTACGGGCCATGGATGAAGCGCGCCCGGCGCCGTGCCCAGCCACGCAGCCGATCGCTGGGACGCAGCTCGCGCAGTTCGTAGCGTCCGTCGTTGACCGCACGAATGTCGCTGACCCGGCCAGCGCCATCGGTACCGGCCGGCAGGGTCACATCGGCCCCGGCATCGATCAGCTGCGGCGAGAAGGCATCACGCTCACTGTACAGGATGAGCGCCTTGACCGGTGGCAATCGCATGCAAACTCTCCTCGTCTCGGCGCCGCTCAGGCTTGATGGTCCGTCGTCCGCCTGCTGCTCCAGAGCGTGAGCAACGCATTCACTGGGTCGAAGGTCTCCATCAGGTCGAGATCCTCGTGCCAGAACGTGATCGGCTTGCCGGGCTGGGTCCGGCGCGCGTGCAGAGATCGATTGTAATGCGCGAAGCCCGCTTCGATGAACTGGTTCATCAGGCGAATGCAGGTCGCATCGAGACTGCGCGCGAGGTGAATCCGGCTCTCCTGGGCAATCCTGAGCGATGCGAACACTTCATCGATGGTATCGCAGGCACTCGGCGAGAAGCTCAAGCGTCCTTGCCCATACTCGATCGAGAGCGCATTGAGGCGGAAATCGGCGCTACGGGTGTTTTCGAACACGATGTGCAACCAGTCGGCCGCGATCTGAACCTTGGTGGTCTCGTTGGTGCGGTGGAAGAGCCCATGGGCCGTGATGTAGGCGGCAACGATGCGCGACATGCCGGGAACTCTCCATCTACTACGTGAGGGACTTCATCCAAGTACTTGGGATCACGCTACCACAAGCGCCGTCAGGTTCCTTCCATCGTTTTCGCCACACGCCGGCAGGCGCCCCATTGGGGGCCACATCCCGACTTGGAACTACCTCGGGCGCTCGATGTCCGAACGCAATGAGCGCTATGATCGACAGGCGTTGATCCGATGCGCTTACCCCTCGCAGTCCACAATCACAATACGAAGGAGTCATCGCACATGTTCGCAGCACGCAACGACGGCAGACACACCGATGAACCCTGGGATACGTTGAGCCTGACGATCCTCGGAGTGCTCGCACTGGCACTCGCCCTGACCCTCTAGGCCTTCCCCAAAGGCGGATCAAAAACGACCACCACGGCGTCCCATTGGGACGCCGTGGTGGTCGTCATGCAATGCGGGCCTACGACCATTGAATGACGGCACCTCCAACCACGGCGGCGTAATCTTGAATTAAGTTCAGAATCGCCAGGAGGAAATGAAAAATGGTCGGTATAAGCGTATGGGCGCTGATCTGGATCATCGCGCCACTGTTGGTGGGCTTCGGTGTCTGGACCGTATTCGCCGGGCGCGGCGGGCGAGCGACCGGCACGCCTGCGGCGGCGGCCAAGAAACACACTCCGAGCTCAAACTGACCCAAGACTCGAAGACGACTCACGAGCCACCCCGGCGAGCGGGGCGGCAGCGCCATATTCAGTTGGCGCGATAGGCATCGACCGCCCTGGTCGCCAGCTCATCGCTGACGCCGGCCAGCCGGCGCTCTTCGTCCATTCCCACCGCAGAGGCCCGGCGCTCGAGCGCCACCAGCCGCTCACCCAGCCAGGCAAGCTCCGGACCTTCCACCGCCCCTTCGGCGAGCTCACGTTCGGCCCGCCAGATCATATCGCTGGTAATCATCACCTTGGTCTCCCGATCCAGGATCCTGTCGAGTGCACATCGACGAGAGTCTGGCGCCGGAATGTTGCGCTAATGTTTCCAAACGATGACAGCGCACCGATCCTTCAGCGCTTGCATTGGATATGTGCGTTCCAGTCGAAGGGACCATCGCGGTCCCGGCTGCTCACATGGTAGCCCTCGGGACACAGCGCCTCGGCCCGAGCGCGGAAGTCGCGATAGTTGGTCGCACCGACCCAGTACGACCCGGTATTGGCGCCGAACGAACCGTCGCCGCGATCGAGCGCGGCGCAGCCGCCCAGTAGCAGCATGGCGACGATGACGTTCAAAGTACGCGGAAGAATCATCGACTGCTCCTGTCGAGACGAACGGCCCACCGCCGATGCCACCCGCCCCATCACAAAGCCGGAAGACCGGCCATTATGGCCTTTTCATCGCGGCCGCTCTGCTCCAGCGAATCCACCGGGGATCGCGCGAACTTAGCATCAGTGAGCCAGCCGTCCTACCCTCAAGAGAGTAGCCATGAATTCCGCACAGCACGCCCAGGCCGATGGGCTCATCTCGAACCCCCAAGGGAGACACTGAACATGACGCAGAGAACCAGGATCGATCCCAACGAGCTGCACCCCGGCTCGCCCACTTTCATCGCGATCGCCGTAGAGGGCGATGGAGAGGTAGTGATCGGTGAATTCGATAGCCGCGATGAGGCCGAACGCGCCTGTGCGGACTATGAGCAGGAAAATCCTCTTTGAGTACCGCTTTCTTTCACGCGGCTGGATGACTTCACCAGCGTGCCATCGCTTCCGGGGGCTATCGATCGCCCCTTTGAGCGGATCGTCCCACAAGCGTCCAGCGCACGCGATTCGCTAAGGCCCTGCCCGCTCCAGCCCAGCCAGCCCATTCTCGCGCCGGGGTCATTTTCGCCCGGGCGTCAGTTCGACGACGGCCCCCTCCTTATGGACCGAAAGCAACATGCTGGACAGTCAATGCCGCCCCGCCCATACTTTCGTCGTCGCATCAGTTGATGAAACGAGGCTCGGCGTCCATCGGTATGGCGTCGAATATGTGCAGGGCTTGTCGCAAATCCGAAGTTTTCCAACGATAGGAGATTGCAGCCATGCCGAATGAAAACCTGCATCCCGTCGGCACCTGGGACGTTGGCTCCACCGACTTTGGTACCGTAGCCCTGAAGTTCGATCTTGGTGCTGGTCCCATTCTCCTTGCCCTATCCGCGCAGCAGGCGGAAGGCATGATCCAGGGATTGAAGGCCGCGCTGCGCAAGACCCTGGAGGAAACCAACCCGGGCTCATTGCACTGAAACGCTTCGTTGAAAATTTTTAAGTCATTGGTATGAAAAGGCGCCGGCGCACGGTATTCGCGCCGGCGTTTCACGATGTAAAAAACGTGTATTTTAGTGCACGCAGCCCTCTTGAGCGTTGCTCAAACTTCAGGTTCTGATAGGGTGCCTCCAGGGAGCAACAGCGGGCAGGGATGCCCCCCAATCTTCTCCTCGCATGTCTCCACGCACTGCACTTTCACCGCTATCTCGCACTTCTGCGCGCCCACCCGTCGTCTCTACTTTTCCCACTGCGTTAACCTCTCCATTTCGACTTCATCGCCATCATCGAGCGAGAATCGGCACGTGCGTATCGTCGGCACGGCGATCGATCTTGAAAGGGGGAGCTGGCCTGAAGCACGGGCATCGCCGACAGGGTTTCTAACTGAATGCACGACGCCACCGGGCGACATCCTGGCATCATCGACCGCGCAGGAAACCCGGATCAGCGATTGCCCGGGCGGACGCGAAGCAGGCTATAGGAAATGTAGCAAGACAGCCCAATGACGCCGAAGGTGAGCACGAAGCGCGGCAGGAAAGTGAGCTCGACGAAGCCCTGAATCAGCAGGCTGGCCAGCGCTGCGACCAGGGCGACCGACGCGTATGCCGTGAGTTTCTTCATCGACTCCTCCTCGTAGATTTGCTCCAGAGTAACGGGGAGCGGATCATTGCGCCATGCAGCTAGGACTATCGGAGGCGGCTCAGCCATCTGCTCCGGGGTTTTCCTGCCTTGCTGGACACTCACGCCAGGTCACTGAGGATCGCAGCGCAAAAAAGCCTGGCCAATGAAGCCGGGCGCTTTTTGATTGTAATCCCGATTAGATGAGAGGAACCTGGAGGCAGCTTTTCATGCCCTCCTGATGCGCCGGCACACCTCTACCACCTCCCTTTCGCTGGCCATCGCTCCAGGCCCGCACGTTTCATTACACCCCTCATAGCTCGAAGCGGGCACGCTCATCCGGCCCTTGCTCTCCATACCAACTCCATGGGCGAGTGCGACCAAAGCATAGCAAAAGAATATGCAGTGAAAACAACGCATGCCCGGCCGGTCTCCATGGATCCGCTGGCGGGCGGCGGTGGCATTGACCAGACTGAAAGCGATCCAGCGGAAAGGATCACCAGCCGCCAAGGCGCCGCGCACAGCGGCCAACGATCGCGAAGCCCTCCCACGATCCCGCCTCGATTCTCCTTATCTCCGCTCAGCCATAGGTGACCGCTATATGGATCGTTTCTCGTTGACCGCCACCGTCAGGGCCTGGCAGCGCAAAAGCTGGGGAGAGGGGAACCAAAGGCGGCGCCCAGCATCGACCAAGCCGCCATGGAACGACGAGGCGCCGATTCGAGAGGAGCTGTTCAGCACCGAGCGCCTCGAACAGCACGGCCAGAGCCTTGCCATCGCCCAATCGGTGATGGCAAGGCCCCCACCAGTGCTGCCGTTGCAAGCGCGCCTGGAAGACAATGCCAGCCAACTGCTATCCACCTACCGCGCCAGTGCCACCGAGGTCCAGCAAGGCCGGACCATCGCTCCCGCCGCGAAATGGCTGCTCGACAACTTCTCCCTGATAGAAGCGCAGATCAACGAGGTCCGCGCCGACCTCCCCCCTGGCTACTATCGACAGCTGCCCAAGCTGGCGGAAGGCCCCTTCATCGGCTATCCGCGCGTGTTCGGCATCGCCTGGGCGTTCGTCGCCCACACCGACAGCCAGTTCGACCCCGAGGCGCTGACTCGCTTCGTCGCCGCCTACCAGCGGGAAGTGCCGTTGACCATCGGCGAACTCTGGGCGCTAGCGATCACGCTGCGCATCGTGCTGCTCGAGAACCTGCGCCGGCTAGCCGACCAGATCACCTCCGGCAGGAAAGCGCGCGCCGCCGCCGATGCCCTGGCCGACCGACTGCTGGACCCGGCACAGGCGAGCGCCGCGTTCGCGCAGGAAATCTCCCTCCATGAAGGGAGACGGCTGTCGGAGCGGTTCGCCGCCCAGCTCGCCAAGCGCTTGCGCGGCCAGGATCCCAACGAGATACCCGCGCTCGGCTGGCTCGACGAACGGCTCGGCCGCCAGGGCAGTTCGGTCGAGCTCGCAGTGCAGCATGCCCAGCAGCGCCTGGGCGCTTCCTACGTCAGCGTGCGCAACGTGATCACCAGCATGCGTGCGATATCGGGCGTCGACTGGTCCGCCCTGTTCGAGCGTATGAGCCTGGTGGATGCACGACTGCGCGGCCACGGCGGTTTTGCCGAAATGGACTTTCCCACCCGTGATACCTACCGCGGCGCGATCGAATCGCTGGCCCGCGGCTCGGCCCGCAGCGAACTGGAGATCGTCGAGCAGGTGCTGCAGGCCACCCAGCGCCAGGCCGACGACGACCCAGCGCAGAGCGACCCCGGCTACCATCTGCTCGCCGAAGGACGCCAAGCGCTGGAACAGCGTATCGGCTTCAGCCCGCCGCTGTACCTGCGCGTTCGGCGACTGGCACTGAGCCTGGGGATAACCGGCTACGTCGGCGCACTGGCACTGCTCACCTTGGCGTGGGTAGGGCTCGCGGTATGGGGACTCTCGGCGCTGGGGGTAGGTCCTGCCTGGTGGCTGCCGTTCGCGCTGCTCGGCCTGCTGCCGGCGAGCGAAGTGGCGACAGCGGTCGTCAACCGCGCGGTCGCCTCCGGCCTCGCCCACCGCGCGCTGCCAGAACTCGAACTGAAGGACGGGATACCGCCGCAGCTGCGCACCCTGGTGGCGGTGCCGACCCTTCTGACCACCAGCGCCGATCTGCTCGAACAGGTCGGCCGCCTGGAGGTGCACCATCTCGCGAGCGCCGGCGGCGAGCTCTACTACGCCCTGCTGGTCGATGGCACCGATGCGGACCGCGAGACGCTCGAGGACGAAAGCACCATCCTCGCCACCGCGGTCGATGAGATCCGGCGGCTCAATCTCCTTCACGGCCCTGGCCCCAGCGGCAGGCGGTTCCTGCTGCTGCGCCGCCGACGCATCTTCAATCCGAGCGAACAGCGCTGGATGGGCTGGGAACGCAAGCGCGGCAAGCTGCACGAGCTCAACCGACTGCTGCGCGGCGCCACCGACACCTCCTTCGTCCTGGATGCCGCCAACGATGAGCGCCTGCCTTCTGGCGTACGCTTCGTCATCACCCTCGACGTCGACACCCGCCTGCCGAGAGATGCCGCACAGCGGCTGATCGGCAAAATGGCGCATCCGCTCAATCGCCCGCGATTCAGCCAGGATCGCCAGCGGATCGATCGTGGCTATGCGATTCTCCAGCCACGCGTTACCCCCGAGCTGACCGATGCAAGCCAAGGCTCCGTCTACCAGCGCGTGTTCTCCGCCCCCGGCGGCATGGACCCTTACGCCTCGGCGATCTCGGACGTCTATCAGGATCTGTTCGGCGAAGGCTCGTTCATCGGCAAGGGCATCTACGACGTCGATGCGGTGGAGGCCGCGCTCCACGGACGCGTGCCGGACAACACGCTGCTCAGCCATGATCTGTTCGAAGGTATCTTCGCCCGCGCCGGGATCGCCTCGGACGTAGAGCTGGTCGAAGCATTCCCGTCGCGCTACGACGTCGATGCCAAGCGCCAGCACCGCTGGATCCGCGGCGACTGGCAGCTGCTGCCCTGGGCCTTCGGTCGTGGATTGGCACCGATCGGCCGCTGGAAGATGCTCGACAATCTGCGCCGCTCACTGATCGCCCCGCTGATGCTGGCCTGTCTGGGCCTGAGCTGGCTGCTGCCGCTGCCGGCAGCGGCGCTGGGCGTGGCCTGGCTGCTCGCGGCGATCTTGATTCCCATCGCCCTGCCCAGCCTCTCCGCGGTGATGCCGCCGCGCACCGCCGCGAGCATTCGCCACCATCTCACCATCCTCGGTGGCGAGCTCGGCCTCGCCGCGCTGCGCGCGCTGCTCTCGGCGATCCTGCTCGCCGATCGCGCCTGGCGAGCGATGGATGCCATCGTGCGCACCCTGATCCGCCTGTTCGTGACCCATGCCCACCTGCTCGAATGGACCACCTCGGCGCATACCCAGAGCCGGGCGCGCCCGAACCTGGTCGAGCAGTACCGGCAAATGGCCGGTGGCGTGGCGGTGGGACTCTCGATCACGGTAGTGGCATTCGCCTGGACGCCGAGTAGCTGGCCGCTGGCGCTACCCTTCCTGCTCGGCTGGCTGATCGCCCCGGCCGCGGCCTGGTGGGCCAGCCGTACGCCGGCGCGACGCAGAGAGCTCGAGGTATCGCCACTAGTGAGACGCGACCTGCGTCGCATCGCACGCCGCACCTGGCGCTACTTCGAGACCTTCGTCACCGCCGAAAGCCACAACCTGCCGCCGGACAATTTCCAGCAGATGCCCAAGGCGGTAGTCGCCCATCGCACCTCGCCGACCAACATCGGGCTCTACCTGCTCTCCGCCATCACCGCGCGGGACTATGGCTGGAGCGGGACCCTCGAGACCATCGAGCGGATCGAGAAGACCTTCGACACCCTGCACGGACTGGCCCGTCACCGGGGGCATCTGTTCAATTGGTACGAGACCCGCACCCTGGCGCCGCTCGCCCCTGCCTACGTGTCGACCGTCGATAGCGGCAACCTCGCCGGCCACCTGATCGCGCTGGCCAATGCCTGCACCGAATGGCACCGCCCGATACCGCCGGATGAGATCCATCGTGCCCTGGAGGACGCCTCGGCACTGGCCCGCGCGAGCCTGCCTGCGCAGGCCGCCACGAACCATGGCGCAGACGAGATCGACGGCGAGCTTCGCAGCGCAGCCGAAGCCCGCCTGGTCGCAGCGCTCGATGCGTTCGAACTCGACCTGGAACAGCTGCCAACCGACGACCAGACCTCCTGGCCGCTCATGGCGCAGCGGGCCGATAGCGCTTGCGAGGCGGCCCATCGATTGGCGGCCTGCGTCACCGCTGGCGCAGCCGACGACGTTTGCTTCTGGGTCGAGGCGCTGCGACGGCGACTGATCGAACGAGAGCGCGACCACCATCACTGCTTTGACCCACCCACGGCGCTGGAGCGGCGCCTGGCCAAGCTCGCCGACACCGCGCGTGCCTTCGCGCTGGAAATGGACTTCGCCTTCCTGTTCGATACCGAGCGGGAGCTGTTCTCGATCGGCTACTCGGTCGCCAGCGACGAGCTCGACCCCAGCCGCTACGATCTCCTGGCCTCCGAGGCCCGGCTCGCCAGCCTGTTCGCCATCGCCAAAGGCGATGCGCCGACCCGGCACTGGTTCCGCCTCGGCCGCCGGTCGATTCCGATCGGCGGCGGCGTGGCGCTGATCTCGTGGTCGGGCTCGATGTTCGAATACCTGATGCCATCGCTCGTGCTGCGCGACTCGCTCGGCAGCCTGCTCGAACAGAGCAACCGCTGGATGGTCAGCCGCCAGGAGCAGTACGGCCATGCCCACGGGGTGCCATGGGGAATCTCGGAGTCGGCCTACAACGCCCGCGATATCGAGTTCACCTATCAATACTCGAACTTCGGCGTTCCCTCGCTCGGCCTCAATCGGGGGCTCTCGGACAACCTGGTGATCGCCCCCTACGCGACCGGGCTGGCGACGATGGTCGACCCGCGCGGCGCGCACCGCAACTACCAGCGCCTCGCCGCCCTCGGCGCGCTCGGCCGCTACGGCTTCTTCGAAGCCCTCGACTTCACCCGCACGCGGGTGCCCGAAGGAGAAAAGGCCGCGATCGTCGGCAGCTTCATGGCCCACCACCAGGGGATGACCATCGTCGCCATCGCCAACGCCCTCGACGGCGGGCGGATGCGGGACCGCTTCCACCGCGAACCGATGATCCAGGCCACCGAACTGCTGCTGCAGGAGCGGGTGCCACGGGAAGTGGTGATCGAACGGGCGCGGGCCGAGGCGCTGGAGATCTCCGCCGGCGCAGCCGGGCAGGACACGCCGGTGGTACGTCGCCATGTCGCGCCGGTCCCGGGGGCGCCGCTCACCCACCTACTCTCCAACGGCCGCTACGCGGTGATGCTGACCAGTACCAGCGCGGGCTACAGCCGCTGGCGGGAGCTGGCAGTGACCCGCTGGCGAGAGGATCCTACCCGCGATGAGCTCGGCACCTTCGTCTTCCTGCGCGATATCCGCGAACAGCGCGTCTGGTCGGCCGGCGGTCACGTCTGGGGCCGCGACAAAGCCCAGCGGAAGGTGGTCTTCGCCGAGGACCAGGCGAGCTTCGAACACCGGGCCCATGGCTTGACCACGGTGCTCGAGGTGATGGTCTCGGGCGAGGATGATGCCGAGGTACGCCGACTGTCGGTGACCAACACCGGTCGGCACTCCCGCGAACTCGAACTGACCTCCTACGCCGAGGTGGTGCTCGCCTTGCCTAGCGCCGACGCCGCCCACCCGGCGTTCTCGAAGATGTTCGTCGAGACCGAGCATCTCGCCGACAGCGGTGCGCTGATCGCCACCCGACGCCCGCGCGCCGCCAACGAGCAGCGCGTCTGGGCGGGCCACTTCGCCGTGATGGAGGGCAAGCCGAGCGCACCGCCGCAGTATGAATCCGACCGACGGCGCTTCATCGGCCGGGGTCGCGGCCTCTCCAGCGCGCTGGCGATCGTCGAAGGACAACCCCTGTCGGGCACCGTCGGCACCGTGCTCGATCCGATCTTCTCGCTGCGCCGGCGCATCGAGATTCCCCCCGGCAAGGTGGCCAGGATTTCGTTCTGGACCGTGGTCGCATCGACCCGGGAAGAACTGCTGGGGTTGATCGACAAGCACCACGACCGCGGCGCCTTCGCCCGAGCCAGGACCCTGGCCTGGACCCAGGCGCAGGTGCAGCTGCGCCACCTGGACATCGATTCGGAGGAAGCGGCCGACTTCCAGCGCTTGGCGGCGCCGATCGTATATCCCGACGCGCGCTTCCGTGCGCCCGCGGCGACCATCGCCCTGGGCATCGCCGAACAGTCCGCGCTCTGGGCCCACGGCATCTCCGGCGACCTGCCCATCGTACTGCTGCATATCGACGACATCGAAGACATCGCCCAGGTGCGCCAGCTCCTGCGCGCGCATGAGTACTGGCGGATGAAGCGCCTCGACGTCGACCTGGTGATCGTCAACGAGCGCACCTCCTCCTACATGCAGGAGTTGCAGATCGCGATCGAGGTCGCGGTGCGTCGCAGCCAGTCGCGGCCCCGCGTCGAGGAGCCCCTGGCCCGGGGCGAAGTCCACGCGCTGCGCGCCGACATGCTCAGCGCGGCCTTCCAGGCGCAGCTACGCGCCTGCGCCAGGGTCTCGCTGATGGCGAGAAGCGGTCCGATCGGCGACCAGCTGCTGCGGATCGTGACTCCGCCCAGGCGGCGGCCGCCGGTGCCACGCTGCAAGCCGAAGCCCGAGCCGACACGGCAGCGGCCGGCGGCGCACTCCCAAGCCCTCGAGTTCTTCAACGGCCTCGGCGGCTTCGACCGCAACGGCCTCGAGTACGTCACCATCCTCACCGATGGCCGCACCACCCCCGCGCCGTGGATCAACGTGATCGCCAACCCAGGCTTCGGCTTTCAGGTCTCGGCGGAGGGCAGCGGCTACACCTGGGCCGAGAGCAGCCGCGAAAACCAGCTGACGCCCTGGTCCAACGACCCGGTCGAGGACCCAGCCGGCGAGGCGCTCTATCTGCGCGACGAACACGACCGGACGCTTTGGTGTGCGACTGCGCGGCCGATCCGCGACAGGGGTGTCCATGTCGCCCGTCATGGCTTCGGCTACAGCTGCTTCGAGCATGAGGCCCATGGCATCGGCTCTACGCTCTTGCAGTTCGTGCCGCTGCACGACCCGATCAAGGTCTCGCGGCTGACGCTGCGCAACCTGTCATCGACGCGGCGCCGGATCTCGGTCACGAGCTACGCGCAGTGGCTGCTGGGGGCTTCGTCCGGCGCCTCGGCACCGTTCGTCGTCACCGAGCGCGAAGCGTCCACCGGGGCGCTCTTGGCGCGCAACCGATGGAGTATTCCGTTCTCGTCACGGGTCGCCTTCGCCGATCTCGGCGGACGGCAGTCGAGCTGGACCGCCGATCGCACCGAGTTTCTCGGCCGCAACGGCGGCCCCGACGCGCCCGCGGCGCTGCTCGGCACCGCCCCGCTCTCCGGCGCGCTCGGCGCCGGCCTCGACCCCTGCGCGGTACTGCAGTGCGTGATCGAGCTCGAGGTCGGCGAGAGCGTCGAGGTGGTCTCGCTGCTCGGCCAATCCGACTCGGCCGACGAGGCCCGCGCTCTCATCCTGCGCTATCGCGAGGCGGACCTCGATGCGTCGCTCGAAGAGGTCGGTGCCGACTGGCGGCGGCTGTTCGCCACGACACAGGTGCAGACACCCGACCGAGCGATGGACATCCTGCTCAACGGTTGGCTGCCCTACCAGACCAGGGCCTGCCGGCTGACTGCGCGCTCGGCCTTCTACCAGGCCAGTGGCGCCTATGGTTTTCGCGATCAGTTGCAGGATCGCATGTCGCTGATGCTCGCCGAGCCAGAGCAGGCACGGGCCCACATCCTGCGCGCAGCCTCGCGGCAGTTCCCCGAGGGCGACGTACAGCACTGGTGGCTGCCCCATTCGGGCCAAGGCGTGCGTACGCGGATCTCCGACGACCGGGTCTGGCTCGCGTTCGCCACCGCCAGCTACATCGGCTGCACCGATGATGTCGCAATCCTGGACGAGACGCTTGCGTTCCTGGACGGGCCGGAGCTGGGCGAAGACGAACATGAGGCGTTCTTCCAACCGACCATAGCCGAGCAGTCCGCTTCGCTGTTCGAGCATTGCGCACGGGCACTGGACCAGAGCATCGCGCTCACCGGCCAAAACCGGATACCGCTGATCGGCACCGGCGATTGGAACGACAGCATGAACCGGGTCGGCGTGGGCGGAAAGGGCGAGAGCGTGTGGCTGGGCTGGCTGCTGATCACCGCCATCGAGCTCCTGCTTCCCTATGCGGAGGTTCGCGACCCCGCGCGCGCGTCCCGCTGGAAGAGCCATGCGAATACAGTGCGCGAGGCGATCGAGCGTCGGGGCTGGGACGGCGAGTGGTACCGCCGCGGCACCTTCGATGACGGACGCTGGTTCGGCTCAGCGGCAAGCGAAGAGTGCCGGATCGATTCGATCGCCCAGAGCTGGGCGGTGCTGTCGGGAGCCGCCGACCCCGGACGTGCTCGAGAAGCGATGGCCTCGGTCGGCAGGCACCTGGTGCGCCACGATGACGGTGTCGCACTGCTCTTCACTCCACCGTTCGACGCCACCATGCTCGACCCCGGCTACATCAAGGGCTATCCGCCGGGGCTACGCGAGAACGGCGGCCAATATACCCACGCCGCGATATGGGCGGTGCTGGCCTATTGCCGCCTCGGCGAAGCCGCCAAGGCCAGCGAGCTGTTCTCGCTGCTCAACCCGATCAACCACGCCCTGACCCCGGAGGCGACCGAGCGCTACAAGGTCGAGCCCTACGTCATCGCCGCCGACGTCTACGCCGTCGCCCCGCACGTCGGCCGCGGCGGCTGGACCTGGTACACCGGCGCCGCCGGCTGGATGTATCGCGCAGGTATAGAGGGCATCCTCGGCATCCACCGTAAAGGCGATCGGCTGGTGGTCGCCCCTTGCATACCGCCGACCTGGCCAGGATTCACCGCTACCCTGCGAATCGCCTCGACCGGCTATGAGGTGGAGGTGTCGCGACAAAAAAACGATGCACGCCACTCGGCCCAGCTCGATGGGCAGTCGATAGCCTGCGTGCATGGAAAGGTCAGCGCGCCGCTGGATGGCGGCGATCATCGGCTCGTCATCTTGCTGCCCGAAGAGAGCGAATGATCGATGGCATGCAAAGGCACGGGCGCGAGGCCCGTGCCCATGAGATCGAAGTGAAGCGCAGAGCGTCGCCGTCATCCGCTGGGGAAAATCAAATCTCCAGCGTCTTGCCCCGCGGATGAATGAAAGGGGAGCGCTCGAACCCGGACAGGCTCTGGGTGAAGACCAAGTCAGCAGCACCGGCGGGCGCCGATGAAGGGGGTTGCAAGGTGAACTGGCTGAGGTGCTGATAACCCATCGTGGTCAAACGCGCGCCATAGCAGCTGTCGTGATTATTGCCGACACGCCGGCGATAAGTAGCGAAGATGAGTCTTTTATCTTCCAGATAGCGTGCCGATCTTACGACCAGTGCTTTATCGTAGAATTGCGACAATATATCCATGCTGGCTTCATCAGGATAAGCCGTATATGCGAGATTCAATATTCTATCGGCAAGATATTCGGTCGGTTTCTTCATGGTGGCCTCGTCGAGCATTCATTACACAATGAATGTTGGATTCTCGGCAGCCATCGATATTCAGTCGAAACGCTGAGGAGAGGAAATCCAGCACGCTGTCACGATATTACCTTTCCATTCACGAACCTCACGCCTTCATACATGCCGGCGTCCCTGGGATAACGCCTCACGTTGATCAGCGTGCCCCCACCCTGCATGTCGGGATCATCTTTCGGGCCGCTCGCATCGTCCCGAGCGGCGGGCGGTGTAGCGCCCTCGCCCGCCCATCCATCCTCGCCGCCCAGGTCGCCGGCGGTCTCTTCCACTGTCTGCGCCGGGCGTTGATCCTGAACCTGCCGGCGATCTTCATGGACCAGGAGCTTGGTGTAGGCAGGCAGTCCGGAATCATGCTGGTGAACGTATACGCTTTGCTTCGACGATTTCATGGTTCACCTCCTATTGATTCGATGGACAGTTCTTGCGAATGGGACTTTTTGAATATTCTTCTGAAACACCGTCCATGGCCCTCATGGGAGAGGCAGAGACCCGAGCGAAACTTCGGATATTTTCCACCCTGACAGGTCGAGCATAGGCTTCCGTTAGTAGACTAGCAATCTTATCCATGCCAACTTGTTTTTTAATCTTTTATTTCTCCATACACAGTTGAAAAACAACACTATTCATAATGCTCCACAGGGATCCCTGAAACCGCTCGAACCAGCGCCTGACTCGCATCAATGCAGGCGCTTTTCAGATGAACCATCGCAGGAAAGGCTTCAACGCGCCGCGGCAGGCGTGGGCCCGTCGAACCGACCGGGATGGCAACGTTTCTCTAGCGAGCGGTCGACGAAAGTCGTAACATCGTGCGACATCTTGACGCAGCCTGAAGAATGAAGCGTCATCGCCTCCGGCGAGAACCGACCCTCGGAGGGTGCCACCCGTTGGGAGACGGGCTGCGCGCTCCGAGCGGCCCAACCACGCCTGGAGCGCGCCTCGTCACGTCCTTCAGCTGCGCCGCCAACCTCGCCCCTGCCCCTCGGCTCTTGCGTAAGGGCCCGGCTGTGAGCGCAACCAGAGAATGGACCATGTCATTTAACACGCCTCAGGAAACGGCCGGGATCGCGATAGCGGCCGGCGTCAAGAAAGACCAGACGCCGCTGGGCTCGCTGCTGATCCTTGGTTTTCTCGCCGGAGCCTTCATCGCCATCGGCTTTCTGCTCGATATCCGCATCACCGGCACGATGCCGGACGAGTGGGGCTCGTTCAAGAGCTTCATCGGCGCATCGGTGTTCCCGATCGGACTGATACTGACCATCCTGGCCGGCGGTGAGCTGCTCACCGGCAACATGATGACGCTGCCGATGGCGCTGTTCTCGAAGAAAATCGGCGTGGCGGGACTGCTGCGGAACTGGGCCATCGTGACCTTCGCCAACTTCCTCGGCAGCGTGGCGATCGCCTGGGGCTTCGGCCATTACCTCGGCCTGACCGAAGGCGCCTTCCTCTCGACCACCGTCGGTATCGCCGAGGCGAAGGTCAACGCCGACTTCTCCCACGCCTTCGTCTCGGCGATCGGCTGCAACTGGCTGGTCTGCCTGGGCGTATGGCTGGCCTATGCCAGCAAGGACGTCGCCGGCAAGATACTGGGCATGTGGTTCCCGGTCATGGCCTTCGTCGCCATCGGCTTCCAGCACGTCGTCGCCAACATGTTCATCATACCGGCCGCGATCTTCGCCGGTGAGATGACCTGGGCCGAATACGTGCCGAACTTCATTGCCGTTTTCCTCGGCAATGCCGTGGGTGGTGCGATCTTCGTCGGTTTGGCGTATTTCGTCGCCTACCGCCCTGGTGAGACAGCATCCGCTCAGCGCCACACGCCCCAAAGCGAGCCCCTGGCCGAGCAGCATCAACGCGCGCACCAGACCGAGCTGGTGTCGAAGTAACCGGCGAAAGCGCCCGCCGAGGGATCACGCCTCGGCGCCTCCTACCCGTTCGTCCCGAGAGCAGCGAAGCGACATCGAGGGATCGAAGGGGGCGGGAGTCGAGGGCAGGCTTGCCTCCACGATACGTTTCACATTACCCATTGGTGCATTCTTGTCTTTTGTTATCGTGGGATAACGAAATTCGTCGCTAATATCGAACACATAGGGAGTGGCAACCGGCAAGGACGCCGACCTCACCTCCTTACGCCGCAACCCCTCGTCAGAATCCTGAAATTGCCGCAATGAAATCGCACCACCGGTGCCAGGCCTTCTTCGCCGAACTTCGCATCCCAGCCGTCCAGCGGTATTCGTCCCTGCCTCAGTATTGAGTGGTTATGTCCCACGGAATGTCCCAAGGCATTCATGTGCGTCATGATGCACGAAGGTGCTTGTAAGGATCCGAATCCTATGCTGACTACTCTCGTCCTGATAATGGCGTTCTTTGCTGGCGCGATCACCGGGATACTTTCCTGCTTGCTGAACCTTGGACTGCTCAAGGCGGCGCTGTTGATCCTCGCTCCCGTCAGCCTGACCCTCCTGCCTCTACGCACCCAAGCGGTGAAACTCCCCCCGCGCCGGGTAGCTTGACCGCTCCTACGTAGACCACGGTGACCAACGCCCTCAATCTTCCTCCAGGCGGTCGAACCCGCTGACAAGAAAGTCGATCAAGGCCCTGACCGCCGGCAGCTGCCCTCGCCTCGAAGCGAAAACCGCGTGCACGATCTCCTTGCGTGGCGCCCAATCGGGGATGATCTTGACCAGTCGTCCAGCGGCCAGCTCATCGCTCACCATCATCGTCGGCAACTGGACGACGCCGACGCCGTGAACCGCCGCCGTACGCAGCGCCAGCATGCTGCGAGTGATCAGGCGCGGCTGGTGATTGACCACCGCCTCGGCGCCATCGGGGCCGAGCAGCCGCCAGGCATGCTCACCATGAGAGCTGCCGAGATCGAGACTCGGCAAGCCGGACAGATCCGCGGGCGAGCGCAACGTCCGCTCGTCGCCAAGCAGGGCAGGACTCGCGACGAGGCACTGACTGCGATCCGACAGCACGCGCATCACCAGCTCACTATCTTCCAAAGGCGGCGGCCGTACCCGAATCGCAACATCGATACCCTCGCCGATCACGTCCACGCGACGATTGGTGGCTTCGATCTGCAGCTGGACACGGGGATATCGGATCATGAATGCCGCGATCATTTCTCCGACCCGGGTCCCGAGCATGGCCACGGGGCAAGTCGCCCTCACCGTCCCACAGGGTTCGACATGCGTCATTGCCACGGCGTCTTCCGCCGCCTCCGCCTCGATCAGCATGGCCTTGCAATGCCGATAATAGGTCAGGCCTATATCGGTGACGGTGAAACGTCGGGACGAACGCTGGATCAACCGGACTCCCAGGCTCTCTTCCAGCAGCGCGATACGACGGCTCAATTTCGACTTCGGCACGCCTAGAAAGCGCCCCGCGGGAGCGAAGCCGCGCTGCTCCACCACCTGGACGAAGTAATAGAGGTCGTTCAAGTCTCGCATGGAGATCGTTCATCCTATGGAACGCTGAAGGCAAATATTGCCATCTACTCGCCCCATCGTCGCGCCTCTATAGTCGACACGTATCGAGGCAGCGATGCCTCAGGCGATAGGAGCCCCATGATGAAAAAGATTCTCGGCGTCTACACCGCTCCCAACCCGCACTGGGTCGGAGACGGATTCCCGGTTCGCTCGCTGTTCGATTACGAAGGCCTGGGCCGCCACCTGAGCCCTTTCTTGCTGCTCGACTACGCGGGTCCGGTGAGGTTCGAACCCGCCTCGCGCCCACGCGGCGTCGGCCAGCACCCTCACCGCGGCTTCGAGACGGTGACCATCGTCTATCAGGGTGAAGTGGCGCACCGGGACTCCACCGGCGCGGGAGGAACGATCGGGCCGGGCGATGTGCAGTGGATGACCGCCGCCGGCGGCATCCTGCACGAGGAGTTCCACTCCCCCGCCTTCACCGAGCAAGGTGGAGTGCTGGAGATGGTGCAGCTGTGGGTCAATCTGCCGGCCAGGGAAAAGATGGCCGCCCCCGGCTACCAGACCCTGCGCAATGCAGAGATCCCCTCGGTCGACCTGCCGGACGACGGTGGCAAGGTGCGCGTGATCGCCGGACGCTACAAGGATGCGAGCGGCCCCGCCCGGACCCGCACCCCGATGGATGTGTGGGACCTGCGGCTGAATCCGGGGGCCAACACCCGCTTCGAGATCGCCGAGGGCCACACGCTGGCGCTGGTGGTGCTGCATGGCACGGTGCTGGTCAACGGCGTCGAGATCGCGCGGGATGGCCAGCTGGTACAGTTCGACCGCGCGGGTCGCGACATCGAGCTCGAAGCCAACAACGGCGCTACGGTGCTGTTGCTCAGCGGCGAGCCGATCGATGAACCGATCGTCGGACGCGGCCCGTTCGTGATGAACAGCAGCGAAGAAATCGTCCAGGCCGCACGCGATTTCACCAACGGACGCTTCGGCCAGATAAGCGCCTGACAACCCGGTTGGCCTAGCGGACGAGAACCGCCAGGCCAACCTTTCACCGATGCAAACCCTTCGTGCAGCTCCATCGAAAAGACCCGATCTGACCAGGCGACAGTCCCGGCCCAGGCGGGACCAAAGCACGGCCAAGACGCGCGGCTAATCGCGGGCGAGCTCGGCCTCGCTCTTCACCAGTTCGAACAGCGACCGAGGGTTCAGCTCGGCCAGCGGCTTACCGTTGACGAAGAACGTAGGTGTTCCCCGCACGCCGACGGCCTGCAGGTCGGCGACATCCTGTTCGAGCACCTTGTCCACCGCACCTGAAGCGATGTAGCTGCGGGCACGCTGCCGATCCAGCCCGGCGGCCTCGGCGAACTCCCAGGCACGTTCCGTCGCCGGCGCCTCATGGCTGGCCCAGACCGGCTGCGTTTCGAGCAGCGCCTCGAGCACGGGTTCGAAGCGACCCTGGTCCCGCGCCGCCTCCATGACCTGCACCCCCACGATCGAGGCCTCGCGATGAAATGGCGTGTACCGGATCACCAGGCGCGCCTCGCGCGGATGGGCGGCGAGGATCTGCTTGACGTAGGGGTAGAAGGCCCGGCACGCCTCGCAGGCTGGATCGAAGAATTCAACGATGGTGACCGCCGCAGTGGCGGGCCCGATGACCGGCGAATGGTCCCGGACCATGACATCGAGCTGGGCGGCAGCCTGGTCGGCGGCCTGCTGCCGGCTGTTGCGCTCATAGAGAACGGCGGCCACGGTGAAGACCACCGCAGCGACGAAGGCAGTGGCGATGACGATCTTGGTACGTCGGGTCATGCGGGAGTCCTGGAACGGATGAATAAAAGCAGTACGACGATGGCGCCGAAGGCGGCCAGCGCCAGCAGGGGCAGCGGCAGGCCGCTCAGGATGGTCATATCGGCACTGGTACAGGATACGCCCTGGCTGCAAGGCGTGATGCGCTCAGGGATCAGCCCCAGGTAGAGCAGGCTGTGGAAACCCGCCACCAGCAGGCCAGCGACGGCCAGCGGCAACGCATAGCGCCAGCTCGACAAGTCGGCGCGCAGGCAGGCCACGCCCAACACGATGGCCAGTGGGAACATGAAGGCGCGCTGGAACCAGCACAGGTTGCACGGCGCCTGGCCCATCACCTCGCCGACGAAGAGCACTGCCAGGGAAGCCCCCAGTGCGACGAGCCAGGCGGCGAACAGCAGCGCCCAGCCGCCCTTCGTGCGATCCGGTACCGCGGCATCAGTCATTGGCGAGCTTCCGGTTGCGGATCAACCTGGACGAGTTGGCCAGGATGCCGATATCTGGGATCGACTGCAGCGCCGCCGCATAGATAGGCGGCAGCAGGCCGAAGGCCGCGAGCGACAGGCCCACGAGATTGTACAGCGCGGTGAAGCCTATGTTGGTGCGCACCACCCCCATGGTACGCCGCGCGATGAGGACCGACTCGGCGACGAGCCGCCAGTCCTCGCGCATCAACACGATGTGAGCGGCCTCCATAGCGACGTCGGTACCGCCTCCCATGGCAATGCCCACGTTGGCCTGGGCCAGCGCCGGCGCGTCGTTGACCCCGTCGCCGACCATCACCACGCGATGGCCCTGCTGCTGCAGCTCGCGCACGATGCGGATCTTGTCCTCCGGCAGCAAACCCGCACGATAGCCCAGGCCCAGCGGCGCGGCGAGAGCAGCGGCGGTACGCTCGTTGTCGCCGGTCAGAAGCTCGATACGGCCGATGCCCGCGGCCCGCACGGCAGCCAGCGCATCGGCCACCTCCGCACGCAGCGTGTCCTGCGCAGCGAACAGCCCGGCCAGCTGCCCATCCACCACTATGAACAGCAAACTCTTGCCCTCGGCTTCGAGCCGCTCGGCGATGCCTGCGACCGCGCCGACCTCGGCTCCCGCGGGCAGCATGCGGCGGTTGCCGATCTCGACCGTCCGCCCCTCGATCACCGCGCGCACGCCGCGCCCGGGCAACGACTCGAAGCGTGCGGGTTCATCACCCAGCGCCATGGCCCGCTCCTCGGCCAGCCGCCGTACCGCCTCGGCAAGCGGATGCTCCGAATGGCGTTCGGCCGTGGCCGCCAGGCGTAGCAGCGCAGCCTCCTCCCACTCGCCAAGCGGCACCACATCGGTGATGCGCGGACGCCCCGTGGTCAGCGTGCCGGTCTTGTCCACCAGCATCACGTTGCAGCCCACCAGGGCCTCGATGACCCTGCCGCCCTTGATCAGCAGGCCCTGGCGCGCAGCGGCACCGACCGAGGCCATCATCGCGATCGGCGTGGCCAGCGCGAACGAGCACGAGCAGGCCACCACCAGCACCGCCACGGTGGCCAGGAGGTTGCCGCTGAGCAGCCAGGTCAGCATGGCGATGGAAGCGACCACCGGCAGGTACCAAGCGCTGAAACGGTCGGCCACCCGCTGGACCTTGCCACAATTGGCCTCGGCATCCTCGACCAGCTGCACCGCGCGCCCGAAGGTGGTGTCGCGGCCGATACGCTCGGCGCGCAGCTTGACGTGGCCAAGCTTGGCCAGGGTCGCCGCATAGACCGCGTCTCCAGGCTCGGCCTCCACCGGCATGCTTTCGCCAGTGATCGCGGCCTGGTCGAAGGTCGCCTGGCCCTCCAGCACCACACCATCCACAGGTACACGCTCACCTGGGCGCACGATGACCACCTCGCCCGGCGAGACGGTCTCGACGGCGACTTCGCGCTCGACGCCATCGCGCAGCACGCGGGCGGTCTGCGGTGCCAGCGCCGTCAGCTCCTTGAGCAACCGGCGAGCACGCTCGCTCGTGAAGCGCTCGGTGAACTCACCAACGCGCATGAAGAACACAACGATCGCGGCAGTGGCCCACTGGCCGATGGCCAGCGCAGCGATCGTACCTACCGTCATCAAAGTGTGGCTGGTCACCTCACCTCGCAGCGCGCTGCGCAGCACACTCGCGAAGATCGGATAGCCGAAGGCCAGCACCGCCAGCACGCCAGCCCACCAAGGCACCCGCGCGGTGAGCTGGTCGAACACCCCGAGGCCCTCGCCGATCACCACCACGAACAGGATGGCACCGAACAGAATGCCCAGCGTGGTCAACAGCTGCCGCTGCAGCGACTTGGCTTCCAGCACATAGCGTGGCGGCGCATCGGCCTCATCCACGGCCGGCACCGGCAGCGGGACCGAGAAGCCGACCCTCTCGATCGTCGCGCGCAGCGCATCGGCAGACGCCAGGCCGGTATCGAACAGGATGACCGCCTTCTCAGCGTTGAGCAGCACATCGGCGCTCTGCACACCAGGCACCTTCATCAGCGCACGCTGGGCCTTTCGCGCACACGCCGCACAGTCCATGCCCGCCACCGGCAGCTCCAGGGTCTGGATCACGGCTGCGATGCAGGCACGTCGAACCCAGCATCCTCGATCGCCGTGACCAACGCCTCGCGGCTGACCAGGGCCGGATCTATCCGCACCACGACCTGGGCGGGGTCGAGCGAGACCTGCACGTCATCGACACCGGACAGCGCACGCACCGCCTTGTCCACGCCCCGCGCGCAGCCACCGCAGTCCATGCCAATGACCGGCAGGGTGATGCTTCGCAGGTTCGAGTTCTGAGTCATGGCAGTACTCCTGAACAGGGGTGAAGGCCTCAGCAGCCACTACTTATGACCGGAGCGTAAAACCTATAGCAGGTACAGGTTCAAGCGATATTTTTGGCTTGCGCCCAAGCCCCTAGCCCCTAGCCCCTAGCCCCTAGCCCCTAGCCCCTAGGATGACCCAGGCAGACCCAAGCCCCGGGGCAAACTGCCAAGGCTACGGCAGAGCTGCTCGATCAGGTCTCGTAGAGGCCCGACATGGACGACCAAGAGATCGCGGGGATAAGTATGGATGGGAAAAGCGGAGCGACGTGAAGACCGCTAGGTACGTGCCATAGGAAGAAAAGGGGTTAAAAGCGAGGACCGAGGCTGGTGCAACCACATGGCCTTTTTGGCCAATTTTAGTCAATTTATCTTTTTATGATAAATTCCCTAAAATTGCTCAAACTGGAGGTATTCATGGATCCAGTCACTAACCCTTACGCCCCTGGCGCTGGCACGAGGCCACCAGAGCTGGCTGGCCGCGACGAGATCAGAAGGCGAGTAACCACATGTATTGCAAGGCTGATTAGAGGGAGGTCAGATAAAAGTGTCTTGATGGTAGGGCTGCGTGGGGTTGGGAAAACCGTGCTGCTGGATCAGATGCGCAAAGACGTTGAAGCGATAGGCGCCAGAACTATCCGCATAGAGGCCCCCGAAGATCGCTCCCTACCTGCGATCCTATCGCCACAGCTGCGTGTGGCTCTACTCAGCCTCAGCCGGGTCGAATCAGCTAAAGACTTGGCCAAGCGTGGTCTTCAGGCCTTGGCTGGATTCGTTTCCGCTATGAAAGTTACATATAAGGACATTCAAGTTGGGATTGATGCGGAGGCCATTCCAGGCTTGGCAGATAATGGTGATTTAGAATCTGACTTATCGGATCTTCTCGAAACCTGTGGTCAAGCAGCCAAAAGTGCTGAAACTGCTCTAGTTATTTTCATCGACGAGATGCAATACATAGAGGAACTACAGTTTGGGGCACTGATTTCTGCGCTGCATCGATGTAACCAGAAAGAGCTACCACTCACCGTCATCGGCGCCGGACTTCCTCAGCTTCTTGCGCGAGCAGGAAACGCAAAATCATATGCCGAACGGCTTTTTGACTTCCCAATGATTGGCCCGCTAGATTCTGAATCAGCCGGAGTGGCCATCTCGAAGCCTGCTATTGAAGAGGGGGTCGAGTTTGAGGCCGAAGCTATTGAAAGAATTGTAGAACATACCCACGGGTACCCCTATTTTCTCCAGGAATGGGGAAAGCACGCTTGGGATGTCGCTGAGGAATCTCCAATAACAGCGAAAGATGTACAGTCTGCGACTGTCACTGCGCTAGCAGCACTAGATGAGAGCTTTTTCCGGGTGAGATTTGACCGACTTACGCCTGCAGAAAAACGCTACATGCGAGCAATGGCCGAGCTTGGGCCAGGACCACACCGCTCGGGAGATATAGCCAGCCAATTAAACGTTAAGGTTACGTCGCTCGGGCCCACAAGAAATAATCTGATTTCGAAGGGCATGGTATGGAGCCCCAGCCACGGCGACACCGCATTCACAGTACCCTTGTTCGATGAATTCATGATGCGGATCATGCCCACTGAGTAGTGGAATTAATGCTTGCGTTCCACTTGCGGAATTCCATCCAGCCCGCCGCATGAACTGCACCACAAAGGTCGGACGAAGCAAGTCCGACCTTAGGGATGTTTTTCATGGCGACAGACGGTGAAGACTTCAAGATTGAAGCCGCGAAGAAACATTTATCGACTCGCATGGAACGCAGTCGTTTGCGGCACAGTTCCCCAAGACCTTTATATCGTCCCACCCCACTCCTTTTGTTGCTATGTTGTAAGCTCGGCTGCCGCCAGAGCAGCCTCCTGCCATAGGGACAATCATGATAACTAGAATACTGACAGTGCTCTTCGCAGCGCTCCTCTCCTTGAGCGCGCTTGCCGCACTTCCCACCGCTTCGCCGATTCAGGACATTGACGCCGTCCCATCATCACTCCCCTTCTCGTTCGTCCAAGAAATCCAGTTCGATGGAGGCTGTCCAGAGATCCAGGAGGCGGAGGGTGCGCTGCTGGTTGCCCAGTCGTGCTGCAGGATGTGCAGCACAGGAAAGGCGTGCGGCAACAGCTGTATAAGTCGAAACTACACCTGCCACAGACCGCCCGGTTGTGCCTGTGACAGATAGGCACGGAATTTCATAAGCCCGCCCAGGTGGCGGGTTCTTGCTGCCTGCTCACCCAGGTCGAACCCATTCCCGCTGAAGGTAATGGATCGTGTCCCAGCGCATCCATGTGGTTTTGGGATACTTTCGGCGATTCCAAGACCGCTCTGCAGCGGCATCTCGTTTCGAGAATTGCTGCGACTCGTAATTAGCCCTGACACGACAAGGCCTCCGCAGGTTTGGTGACGACACCTGGGGAGGCCTTGGAAGATGGGGCGCTGCAGTAATAGGAACCGCACCTACCCCTCAACAAATTGATAAATATATGCATTTGTTGGCATAGTAAAGTTTCGCATACGCTGACGCTACATTCTGGCGCTCGCTAGGGCTGCCGTTTCACCCTGGGACATGTGGTCCGCAGTCCGTCGATATGCTCATGGAGCCCCTTGGGAATACTCTGCCACATCGGGTCGAGAACAAAATCGATACCTTCTCGCCGAGCGATCTTGGCAGCCGGGACGAAGTCGGCATCTCCCGCCATTAGGATAATTTGATCGACCTGACATTTTTTTGCGTGAGCGACGTCACATCCACGCCTATACGCATATCCACTCCCTTCTGGCGCGCATCGATCTTCACGTCATCAGGCTGCAGGTCATCGATCGATATCTTTCCTTTCAGCAACTCAATGATTTTATGTGGTTTTATCGTCCACTTCACATCGGGAGACAAATGGCCTAACCGAAGTGCCAGCTTGCGCTTGCTGAGTAGAGATTCATGGAATTCGTTGCGAAACCGTGACTCGTCCGTTCGGGAGAAATCGATGGGCTGCTTACTAATGGGATTGTGCTGCTTGCCTGTGTAGGGAGGACAGTCGTAGACAAAAATCCGGTAAAGCTCCCGGCGTGGATGGCTCTTGTCACGCCTCTTTTCGCTCAAGTGGCTTACTGACCACCGGAACAGGCATTCTGCCGCCCGCTTGCCGTCGTAGGCGTTATCTGGCTCGATGCGCCTAAAGCGTTTGATGAAGTACCCGCCATCGACAAGGATTGCTGTCGCCAAAGCTCATTCTCCAGAAACAAAAACGCCCCAGGGCTCAGCTCCTCCCTCGATACGTTGGGAAGGCTTACTGCCAGGGGCGTGATGGGTCAAGCGTATCGACTGACGCCGCCCACGTCAACGATTAGCCACTGGAGTGATCGAAAGCACTGGGGCGACCCACTGCCAACCGCGCGATCGAGTCAGTTTTTCTCACCGTCGAAATTGAGATTTGAAAATCAGAGGAGACCCTATGGCCAGGTATCTGTAGTGGTCAACTGATCCCGGACACTGCGTTAAGCTTTTCCTCGGCCACCGCAGGCGGTAGCCCATCGTTGAACTGATGCGGTCGCTGCCAGTTGTACCGCTGCATCAGGAACCGACCGATGTCTTGCTGGGCCAACGACGCACTCATGTAGCCCACGGTGGGCACCCACTCCGTTTTCAAGCTGCGAAACAGCCGTTCCATTGGTGCGTTGTCGTGGCAGTTTCCGCGGCGGCTCATGCTTTGCTCGAAACGCTATCGCCACAGGCGCTAACGGAAGCTGCGGCTGCCATATTGGCTACCTCGGTCGCTGTGGAATACGGCCACGCTGCTCATGCGCCATATCCAGGGCTTTGATCACCAGGTCTGCATCGGGCCGCGATGAAAATGCCCATCCCACACTCGGCGAGCAAACAGGTCGATCACCGCCGCCACATAATACCAACAACCTTGGGCCCAGACGTACGTGATGTCGCCGCACCAGACTTCGTTCGGCGCCGAAAAGGTGAACTCCCACTCCAGCTCGGCATCATGCACATGATGCTTCGGCTACCGGCGGAGCTGCGGCTCTGGGTAAACAGCTCGTTTACACGAACGCGCAGAGCAGCCGCTCAATGTCCGGAGACCGGCGCTTGCGGCAGTGCGCGTAATAGCAGGATCGGGAAACTTCGTATACCGAGCACAACAGATCAACAGGCTCGCCGGAGCGAAGTTGATCGATTAACGCGAGCGCTCGTGCTCCTCAGCCATCAAGAGGGCGGTAGCTTTTTCTAGGGTCGATTTTACCCATTCCAGCCGATTGATCCGGGCTTCCAGTTCCTGGATTTTTTGCTGCTCGGATGTCAGTGCCTTGCTGGCTGGGGTAATCCCAGGGCTGATTCGACCAACCCAAGCGAGTGAGCTACTTCGATGTGGCTGTAGCCCTGATCGAGCACCAGGCTGGCAGCCTCGCGCTTGAACTCAGGCGTAAAGGAACGGCGTTGCTTGACCATCAGACACCTCTCTATAGCGAGCATTCTCGCCTCAATGGGTGTCCGGTTTCATTAGACCACTACACTTCGAAAGCTCATTGTCGTCGATGCCCTTCCACTGTTGTTCCTGATTGATCAGAAAGCAGCCGATGCTTCTCTGACTGGAACTCATCTTCAGTCAGTACACCTTTTTCTCGGAGACCGGCCAGCTTTTCCAATTGATCAGCGCGACTTTTCTCCGGCAGTGCCGCGGAGACCGCCCCCCGACCTGGGATTGGGTGCGTACAGGCCCATACCAGAGCAGCGAACCAACCCAGTAACGTCCATCCCCCAAACAGATTGAGCAAGAATATCGCGTTCTGGCTGGCGTGCTTTCTTGCCATCGCTATAAGCGCGGGGACAAAGTAAAACACCAGTGATCCGACCATGAATACCACTTCCATCCCCTATCCTCTTGCGGACCATTCGAGCATCCATCGTCTTCCCGGTGCCTGGGACGCCTTATTATAGTCAGGGTAGCGGGAGCCGGCTGCGGGCGCTACCGGCTATCGCCGGTCATGCGGCGCTGGGGTAGATGAGTCGGAGCTGGGCGCAGCCATCCACTGAGCTCCTGAAACTCCCTCACGGAAGGTCGACATTACCTGCAAATGCCAGAAGTCTCACGACGACGGAAGAAGTGAATGAGCCGCCATGATGAATGAAACGGACTGCCAGGGCGTCATCGCCTGCAACGGCAAGTGTTCCTGAGAGCAAGCAATTTTTTCCTCGGAGAAACGAGATTTTTCACGACAATATCTCCTGACAGAGCATTCTAAATTGTGTGTTTGAATCTCCAGCCATGCATAATTCTTAGGGTAACAGTCACCGACACCAGAGCAAAAATGTTCTGTCGTTTCACCAGGCAGCAGGGAAAACCCCACCTCTAAGCAGCCGCCATAGAACGCCTCGAGCAGCCTCACATAAAGGCGATGGGATGGCGCGCGTAAACAAACCGTAAAATCGCTCTACTTTCACCCCCTGGTCATTCTTATCAGCTGCCGTCGGCGCTAAATTGCGCACACGCTTTGCTAACGTGGACACCCGGAATGACCAGCATTTCTTTCTCCTCAACTAAGAACCGTGCAGGATTAGGGCTGATTATCACCACGATCGGGATAGTACTTGGTGATATTGGCACTAGTCCGTTGTATGCACTCAAGGAAGTATTCAGCGGAGGCTACGGCGTCGGCACCGACAGAGAATCGGTGCTGGGCATCCTTTCGCTTATGTTCTGGTCACTGACTTGGGTCGTAAGCATCAAGTACGTGATGTTCGTGACCCGTGCAGACAACCAAGGCGAGGGCGGGGTTCTCGCGTTGATGGCGTTAGCCTGCCGCTACCTGCCCAGCAACTCCCGGCTGCGCAGCACGATGATCGGGCTAGGGTTATTTGGTGCCGCGCTACTCTACGGCGACAGCATGATCACTCCTGCAGTGTCGGTTCTCTCTGCGGTGGAAGGGCTGGAGCTCGCCTATCCACGGCTTGGAGAATGGGTGGTGCCGGTATCGGCGCTGATCCTGCTAGTCCTGTTCTTGCTCCAACCATTCGGTACCGAGCGCATAGGCAAGCTGTTTGGGCCGCTGATCCTGCTTTGGTTCATCGTCCTGGGGCTGCTGGGGCTGCGTGGCATCTGGCTGGCGCCTGAAGTGGTCCAGGCAATCGATCCACGCTGGGCGCTGAACTTCTTCGCCGACCATCCCGGCGTGGGACTGGTAATCTTCTCGGCGATCACGCTGGCAATCACCGGGGCCGAGGCACTCTACGCTGATCTAGGCCACTTCAACCGCGCCGCCATCGTCCGAGCCTGGTTGCTGGTCGCCTTTCCAGCCTTGCTGCTCAACTACTTCGGCCAAGGAGCGTTGCTGTTGGCGGATTCCACAGCGATCCGCAATCCGTTCTATCTTTTGGTACCGACGTCGCTATTGCCTGCGATGATCCTGCTCGCGGCGCTGGCGTCAATCGTCGCCTCGCAGGCAGTGATTACCGCCGCATTCTCGCTGACCCAGCAAGCGATCAATTTGGGCTATCTACCGCGCTTACGGCTTCGCCATACCTCGGATACCTCGATCGGCCAGATCTACATACCGATGGTCAACTGGGTGGTGATGGCCGGAGTCTTGGCCCTGATCGTGGTCTTCCAAAGCTCGTCCAACCTTGCTGCCGCCTATGGGGTGGCGGTGACGGGCACGATGTTGATCACCAGCTTGCTGATGGCCCTCGTGATGACGCGTCATTGGCATTGGCCCTGGTGGTCGGTGGCCCCTCTCGTGCTCGCTTTCCTCGCCGTCGATACCATGCTGCTCAGTGCCAATCTGATCAAGTTTTTCCATGGCGGGGCAGTGCCGGTAGCGATCGCGCTGCTGGTGTTCCTGCTGATGATGACTTGGCGGCGCGGCCAGGCAAGGGTAGAAACCTCTTCTGGGCCCAGTGAGTGTACGGTCGAGTCTCTGCTCGGCAGGCTGCGCGACGCGCCGCCGGTGCGAGTCGACGGCTGTGCGATCTACCTGACCGCTCCCAATCGCGCGGTTCCCTCGGCGCTGCTGCACAACCTCGAACACAATCATGTCCTCCACCAGCGCGTGATCCTGCTTACCGTGATCACCGACGAAGTACCACACGTGCCGGACGATGGGCGTTGTGAAACGCACTACCATGGAAAGGGAGTGACTCGCCTTGAGCTGCACTTCGGCTTCATGGATGCCCCCGATCTGCCGGCGGCGCTGAAGCACTGCGGCCGCTGCGCCGCTGGGCTAAATGCTGGGTCGGTCAGTTGGTTCGTCAGCCGTGAAGTACCGGTTGGCAAGCCCGAGGGGCTGCATTGGCAGGGACTTTTCGCGCTGATGCAGCGCAATGAGCACAGCCCGATGGGAGCTTTCGGCTTGCCCTCACATCGAGTTATCGAGATCGGCGCTCAGGTCGAGCTATGAAAGAAGAGGTGCCTGTCGTGGACAAGCGCGGCGCTCGTAGGGGGTGGCCGTCCGGACTGGCGTTCGCGCTAGCGGCGGTGATACTGGCGATCCTGGTGGCGATGCCGATCCAGCGCTATCTCTCCTTCGCTAATCTATCTTTGCTGTTCATGGTCGCAGTACTGCTCACCGGCACACGCCATGGAACGGGCTCTGCGGTCATCGCCGCATGTTTCAGTTTGGCGAGCTACAACTACCTCTTCACCGAACCACGGCTGAGCTTCAAGATGATTCAGCCCGAGCAGCTCTCGACGGTGGCGTTCTTCTTCATCATGGCACTGATCGGTGGTCAGATCGCCGGTCGATTGCGCCGTCAGTACGAAGCGCTGCACGCCGCCCAACAGCGTACTCGCAGGCTTCTCGATTTCAGTCGCGCGCTGGCGCGGGTCAATGATGGCGAAGAAGCTTCCCGGCTGGGAGTCGAAAGAATCGCTACGATCCTTGGTGCCGCCACCTGCCTGTACATGCCCCGTGCCGGCATCATCGAGTGTTTTCGTTCGCGACAGGCCAGACCGCCTGCCAACCTGTACAAGTGCATCACTCGATTGCTCAACGTCGAAAGTGGCAGCGACGAGCGCATCGAGGCGATTGGCTGGCGTTTGTATACGCTAATTCAGGCCGCACGCCCCATCGGGGTACTCGCGGTGGAGAGCGACGGTCGTCATTACGATTCCATTCATACTTCCATGGCCGATGCGTTGGGCGATGTGCTCGGCATGACCCTTTCACGAATCCAGCTGACCGAAGCGCTAGCCGAAGCGCGTCTGGCCGAGGAGAGTGCTCGGCTGCGTGCAGCACTACTGGCCTCAGTCTCCCACGACCTGCGGACTCCCTTAGCGTCGATCATCGGGGCCTCCAGCGCTTTACGTGATCTCGATGCCGAGCTCGAGGTCGCCGACAAACGAGAGCTGATCGATGGGGTGCTCAGCGAAGCGGCGCGACTCGACCGCTACGTGCAAAACCTCCTGGAAATGACCCGACTGGGCCACGGCGGCCTTCGCCTCGAGCGAGATTGGGCCGATCCCGACGACCTGCTCTCGGCAGCGCTCGCTCGACTGCAAGCATCGCTCAGCGGGCACCGTCTGGTGCGCGAAACTCCGCTTGAGCTACCACTTCTTTACGTCAACTCGGGCTTGATCGAACAAGCGCTGGTAAACGTACTCGAAAACGCGATCAAGTTCTCGCCTGAGCAGGGTGATATCCGAGTTACCACTGAGCTGGAAGGACAATGGTTGCGCTGGAGAATCGAAGATAGTGGTCCAGGCATCCCTGAAGCCGAGCGCGAGCGGGTATTCGATACGTTCTTCACCGCCTTACAGGGCGACCGCGGCCCACACGGGAGCGGGCTGGGACTGACGATCTGTCGTGGTATCGTCGAAGCCCACGGCGGCACGACGCGCGCACTCGAAGGAATCGACGGCCGAGGAACGGCCATCGAACTCGAGTTGCCGATAGGCGCCTCGCCAACAGATGCAAAGGACGAGCATGCATGAGCCGAGATCGTCCCCACATATTGGTGATTGACGACGAATTCCCGATTCGACGCTTCCTGCGGATCAGCCTGAGTTCGCAGGAATTCGAAGTCACCGAAGCCTCGACCGGCGCAGAAGGGGTCGCCCTCGCTGGATCTCGCGCCCCGGATCTGATCCTACTCGATCTAGGGCTGCCCGACCTAGACGGCTTCGAGGTGCTGTCGGCACTTCGTCAATGGTCCTCGGTGCCAGTGGTGGTGATCTCGGCTCGTGCCACTGAAGAGGAGAAAGTGCGCCTGCTCGACGCTGGGGCTAACGACTATGTGACCAAACCGTTCGGCATTCGCGAACTGCTCGCTCGGATTCGTGCCAACCTGCGTGAGCGACGCAGTCGCGGCGACGCTCGTGCACCGTTCATCCACGGCAAGCTAAAGATCGACTTCGCCGCTCATCAGGTCAGCCTCGGTGGCGAGCTGCTGCATCTCACTCCCAAGGAGTACGCAGTGCTCGAGCGGCTCGCCACTGAGCCGGGGCGAATCGTGACTCAGACTCAGCTATTGCGCGAAATCTGGGGACCAACTCACGTCAATGACAGCCACTATCTGCGCATTGTAGTTGGCAAGTTGCGTGCCAAGCTCGGTGACGATTCGACCGTCCCGAAACTGATAGCGACAGAGCCTGGTGTGGGTTATCGCTTCACTTCAGAAGAAAACTAGGATTCAGCCGTAACGAACAAAATTCCATGATGACGGCGCACAAGCTTCGTGCTCGTTCCCATGTCGGCTGAACCGATTGCTTAATCGACCCATTCCCGATCTCTTCTGGGGACATATCCGTCGACACCAGCCGTGAACGGTTCGAGCAGATCCGTCCAATCCTGGAACGGGCGCGCAAACGCGCCAAGCCACGGACCGTGGATCTGTACGAAGTGTGGTGCGCAGTGCTGTACCTGCTGCGCACGGGCTGTCAGTGGCGAGCCCCGCCTAGCGACTTCCCAAAGTGGCGCACGGTACATTCATACTTTGCCAAGTGGAGCGAGCCAGACGACGAAGGAGTAAGCCTGCTGGCGCGGGCGCTCAAAAAAGCCGCCCGGAATGGCGGCTTTTTAACCATAAAAATGGTTTACAAACAACAAATTAGTGTTGGTGCCGGTAATAGGAGTCGAACCTACGACCTTCGCATTACGAATGCGCTGCTCTACCAACTGAGCTATACCGGCGGGCCGGCGCGTATTCTAATCGCTTCGCTCCAGGCTGAGAAGCCCTTGCGCTCGGTCGGGAGAATCGAGCTGAAACGTTCAGCGCGAGTAGCGTAAGATGACAGGAAATTCATTCGGACTGAACGATGAAAATCGCCCCGCGTCAGCTCAGCATCTTCGTCGCCATCGCTAGCGAAGGCAGTATCACTGCGGCGGCCGAGCGGCTTTACCTGACCAAGCCGGCGGTCAGCATGGCGCTGTCGGAGCTCGAGCGCCAGCTTGGTCATGTGCTCTTCGATCGCCATAAGAATCGCCTCTACATCAATGACCTGGGTAAACGCTTGCTGCCGATGGCGGATGAGCTGCTGGCCCGCCATCGGGAGGTGGAGGCGCTGTTTTCGAGCGATGGCGATGTGCTTCGTGGCCAGCTGCGGATCGGTGCCAGCCATACCATCGGTAACCAGCTGCTGCCGTGGCTACTGCGCGATTTCCGTGATGCCACCGGCCATCGCGACCAGCGGGTGAGCCTGGCCAACAGCCGTGACGTTTGCGCAGCACTGGAGCGCTTCGAACTCGATATCGGCCTGATCGAGGGTGAGGCCCAGTCAGGCGAGCTCGAGGTGATCGATTGGTGCCGTGACCGGCTGCTGGTGGTCGCCGGTCACGATCACCCGCTGGCCTCGTGGGAGCAGCAAGGGCCACTGCCGGTGAGCGCGCTGGAGGGGCAGGCGTGGGTGCTGCGCGAGCAGGGTTCGGGTACCCGGGAGCAGTTCATGCGCGCGCTGTCGACGCGCCTAGAGCGCTGGGAGGCGAGCCTGGAGCTCAACTCGGCGGAAGCGATCATCAATGCCACCGCGGCGGGGCTCGGCTTGACCTGCGTTTCCGAGCGGGAGGCGAGCCATGCACTGCGCGACGGTCGGTTGGTGGAACTGGAGATCAGGCTCGAGGATGGCTCGAGACTCGTGATCGAACGCCTGTTCCACCTGCTGGTTCACCGCGACAAGTACCGAAGCGCTCTGGTCAAACGCTTCATCGAATTCTGCCTCGCGCGGGAAGAGTGAGCCCGCTCAGTCGTCGGCACCGAACAACCTAAGCACGGTGGCAGAAACCAACGCTGCGATGAACGCCAGGCACACTACGCCCAGCTGGAGCAGACAAGGCCAGGCGGTGAAGTTGGGTTCCCATTTGAGCAACGCGACGAATGCATAACCCGTCACCAGAACCAGGCATCCCGTCGCGAGTGGCAATCGCAGCCTGTTGGTGATCCTCATTTCGTATCTCATCTCGTTCCACGACGTCCGAAAACGTATCGACCGACGACAACGGGTAGGCGCATCCATCACGCTCCTACCTTAACTCAATATAAAGATAGTATCGCCCCTTCCTTCGCGGCGCCAGACGACTCTTTGCCGCATGCCGCAACGCCCCTCGAAGGCGATGCGCTATCCTCGTTGAAACTTCGCAAATGGTGGAGAACGAGATGTCCATCCATGCTCTCAGCACGCTCAAGGTTCCCTATCTAGGCTTGGCGCCGGCGCGGCTGGCCGAGTTCGAGCGACGTGCCGAGGCGCTGCTGGCGCGCATGACCCTCGAAGAGAAGATCGGCCAGATGACCCAGTTCACCAGCGACCGGGATGTCACCGGGCCCTCGGTGCGCGACGACTACGAGCAGGACATCCGCGCCGGCCGGGTCGGGTCGGTCTTCAACAGCTTCGATGCCGACTTCACCCGGCGAATGCAACGTCTCGCGGTCGAGGGTAGCCGTCTCGGCATCCCGCTGCTGTTCGGCTATGACGTGATCCACGGCTTTCGCACCATCTTCCCGATCCCGCTGGCGATGGCTTCGAGCTGGCACCCGGAGGCGATAGAGGCAGCGTCCAGGGTCGCCGCGCGCGAGGCCGCCTCGGCCGGTATCCATTGGGTGTTCACGCCGATGGTCGATATCGGCCGCGATCCACGCTGGGGCCGCGTGATGGAAGGCGCGGGAGAGGACCCGCTGCTCGGAGGCCTGGTCGCCGCCGCTCAGATACGCGGACTGCAAGGAGACTCGATCGAGTCAATCGACAGCGTCGCAGCCTGCGTCAAGCACTACGCCGCCTACGGCGCGGCCGAAGCAGGACGCGACTACAACGGCGTGGATATCTCCGAACGGGTGCTGAGGAGCGTCTACCTGCCGCCGTTCAAGACGGCGATCGACTCGGGGGTCGCTACGCTGATGACCGCCTTCAACGCGCTCGACGGTGTGCCGGCGAGCTGCAACCCCTTGCTGCTGGACCAGATCCTGCGCCACGAATGGGGCTTCGAGGGCCTGGTGGTGACCGACTACACCGCGGTGATGGAGCTGATCCACCACGGCGTCGCCGAGGACTCGAAGGATGCCGCCCGGCTGGCGGTCAATGCCGGGGTCGACATGGACATGCAGGATGGCTACTTCCTCGACCACCTCGCCGAACTGGTCGCCGAGGGAGCCGTCGATGGCGCACGCATCGACCAGGCGGTGAAGCGCATCCTGGTGCTCAAGTACGCCCTCGGACTGTTCGACGACCCCTACCGCTACAGCGACGAACAGCGCGAGCGCACGACCCTGCTCGCCCCCGAGCATCTCGAGACCGCACGCGCGATCGCGCGTGAATCGATGGTGCTGCTCGAAAACGATGGCCTGCTGCCGCTCTCCGATCAGCTCGAGCGGGTAGCGCTGATCGGCCCGCTGGCCGACTCGCACGCGGACCTGCTCGGTCCCTGGCACGGCGACGGACGAGCGGATGAAGTGACCAGCGTGCTCGAAGCGCTCGGCGACCGCCTGCCCGATGCGTTGATCACCCATAGTCGTGGCGTACCGAAGACGAACGAGAACGGCCATCGGCATAAAGTGAAGGAAGCGATCGACGCAGCGGTACGCGAGGCAAGCCAGGCACAGGTCGCGATCCTAGTGCTCGGCGAGCGCGAGTCCATGAGCGGCGAGGCGGCGAGCCGTGCCGACATCGGGCTGCCGGGCCACCAGCTCGAGCTCGCCCTGAAGGTGATCGGCACCGGTACGCCAACCGTGGTGGTGACGATGAGCGGTCGCCCGCTGGTACTCAGCGAACTCGCCCCCAAGGCCCAGGCGCTGCTGCATGCTTGGTGGCCGGGGATCGAGGGCGCCGCGGCGCTGGTCGAGCTGCTGTTCGGCGACCACGCGCCCTGCGCACGGCTGCCGATGGGCTTTCCCCGCGCGGTCGGCCAGCTGCCGCTGTACTACGCTCAGGCGCCGACCGGCCGTCCATTCGACGCTGGTGAACGCTATACCTCGAAGTATCTCGATGTCGCCAACACCCCGCTGTATCCCTTCGGCCATGGCCTTGGCTACGCCCGCATCGAATACGGCACGCCCCGTCTCGACCGTGATCTGATCGAAGGCGAGCACGACACCGTCGAACTACGCATAGAGCTTTCCAACCAGGGCGAGCGCCCCGGGGTGGAGGTGGTCCAGCTCTACCTGCGCGATCCCGTGGCCAGTATCAGCCGGCCCGTGCGCGAACTGATCGACTTCGCCCGCGTGACCCTCGAACCCGGAGAGAGTCGGGAGGTCGGCTTCGTCGTCGGCCTCGGCCAGCTGGGCTTCATCAGCCATGACCTCGCCTGGCGGGTCGAGCCCGGCCGCTTCGAGCTCCATATCGGCCCCGACTGCCAGCGTACCCAGTGCGTCGGCTTCGACTATCGACCGGCGAAGCGGCGCTAGAGCCATTTTCCCACCCTCATCAACGAAAACCGCCCCACCGCTAATCGATTACGCGGTGGGGCGGCGTCTTCAGCCCAGCGGCTCAGCCTCCGGCGCGCACGGTGCGCAGCCGCCGACGCCAGCCGCGCAGCATCGGCAGTACGATCATCAGCGCGGTCAACGCCCAGACGCCCCAGCAGATCGGGCTGGAGAAGAGGATGCCGAGATCGCCGTTGGAGATCGAAAGCGCTCGACGCAGGTTCTGCTCCATCAGTCCGCCGAGGATGAAACCGAGCAGGATCGCTGACAGCGGGAAGTCGAACTTGCGCAGGATGTAGCCGATCACGCCGATCGCGATCATCAAAAACAGGTCGAACGTGGTGGCATGCACCGCGTACACCCCGATCGAGGTGATGATCGCGATCGCCGGCACCAGCGCCCAGTAAGGCACGGCGAGGATCTTGGTGAATATCCGGATCATCGGTACGTTCATCACGATCAGCATCAGGTTGGCGATGAACAGCGATGCGATCAGTCCCCAGACGATGTCCGGCTGGTTCTGGAACAGTAACGGCCCCGGTGTGATGTTGTAGAGCGTCAGTGCGCCGAGCATCACCGCGGTGGTGCCCGAGCCCGGCACCCCGAGCGTCAGCATCGGCACCATCGAGCCGCAGGCAGAGGCGCTGTTGGCGGTCTCCGGGGCGGCGAGGCCGCGCAGGTCGCCCTTGCCGAAGGTGCCCTCCTGGTCGTTGATCCGCTTTTCGGACATGTAGGCCACGGCGCTTGCAAGCGTCGCTCCCGCGCCGGGCAGGATGCCGAGGAAGAAGCCGATCGCCCCGCCGCGCAGATTGGTCAGGAAGACCGACGCCCCCTCCTTGAGATTGAACAGCATCCGTCCGCTGGCCTGGATCGCCTTCTGGCCGCGATGGGTGCGCTCGAGCAGCACCAGGATCTCGCTGACGCTGAACAGGCCGAGCACCAGGACGACGAACTGGATGCCGTCGGAGAGCCCGAGACTGCCGAAGGTGAAGCGATAGACGCCGCTGTTGGAGTCGATGCCCACGCTCGACAGGAACAACCCGATCATCGCCGCGACCGCGGTCTTGAGTGGCTTGTTGCCGGCCATGCCGGCAAGGCAGACGATCGCGAACACCATCAGCGCGAAGTACTCCGCCGGGCCGAAGGCGACCGCCCAGCTCGCCAGCAGCGGGGCGAAGATCACCACCCCGATGGTGGCCATCAGGCCACCGATGAACGAGCTCCAGGCCGAGATCGAAAGCGCGATCCCGCCCTTGCCCTGGCGCGCCAGCGGGTAGCCGTCGAGGGTGGTCATCACCGCCGAGGCTTCGCCCGGGATGTTGAGCAGGATCGAGGAGATACGGCCGCCGTACTCGCAGCCGAGATAGACCGCGGCGAGCAGGATCAGCGCGGTCTCGGGCGGCAGGCCGAGAGCGAAAGCGATCGGGATCAAAAGCGCGACGCCATTGATCGGGCCGAGGCCGGGCAGGAGACCTACGATGGTGCCGATCAGGGTGCCGCAGAGGGCGGTGAACAGGTTGAACGGCGTCGTCGCGACACCGAAGCCCTGGCCCAGGTAGGACAAGGTTTCCATGGTTCTAGAACTCCAGGGAAGAGAGGATGCCCAGCGGCAGGGGCACATCGAGGATACGGTCGAACAGCCAATAGAAGCCGATCGACATCAGCACGCCGCCGATCAGGCTGGCGATCCAGGTACCGCCATAGAGCCGCCCCATCAGCACCGCGAAGCCGAAGCTCGAGACGATGAAGCCGAGCATCTCGTAGCAGGCGGCGAAGATCGTGAACAGCACCACGCAGAGCGTGATCTTGGCCAGCACGTGCCGGTCGAGGTGTTCGTCTCCCTCGCCGAGGGTGATCGTACCCGGCCGGAACAGCAGGTAGAGGGTACCGGCCATGATTAGCGTCAGCAGCAGCAGCGGATAGGCGCGCGGCCCGACCGGCTCGTAGGAGAAAGGCGCGTGATAGCCGAAAGCGATCACCGCCAGGATGGCGCAGACCAGCAGCAGCACGGCGAGAAAGACGCGTTGGTAGATCATCAAGATGACCTCCATGGAAGCGATGGGAGCCCAGGCGGGCGCATCCGGCGGACACGCCCGCGGCGACGATTACTGGATCAGGCCAAACTCGGTGGCCATCTGCCGGTAAAGGGCGACCTGTTCGTCGACGTACTGGCGCAGCTCATCGCCGGTCATCGCGAAGGGGAACATGTCGCGATCCGCGCGCAGCTGGGCGAACTCCTCGGTCTCCAGCAGCGTATCGAAGGCCTCGACCCACCAGTCGTAGGCCTCCTCCGAGACATCCGGCCCGACGTAGAAGCCGCGGACTACCGGCCAATTGATGTCGTAGCCCTGCTCGATCGCGGTGGGCACCTGGGAGGCCAGTTCGCCGGGCAGGCGCTCCTCGGCGAACACCGCCAGCACCCGGACGTCGCCGGATTCGACATGCGGCATGGTGTCGGCGATGTCGGAGCTCGCGACCTGGATATGGCTACCGAGCAGCGCGGTGATCAGCTCGCCCCCACCCTCCATCGCGACGTAGCGCATCGCCCGCGGATCGATGCCGGCGGCCCTGGCCATCAGCGCGGTCTGCATCCAGTCCTGGCTGCCCACCGTGCCGCCGGCGCCGATCACCACCTCGCCCGGATTGCTCTTCAACGCATCGACCAGGTCGTCGAGGTCCTGGAACGGCGAATCAGCGCGCACCACCAGCGCACCGTAGGTGGTACCAACGCCTGCGAGCCACTTCACCGCCTGCTCATCGAAGCGGCCGAACTTGCCCTGGGCGAGGTTGAGCAACGAGCCGCTGGACCAGGCGACGATGGTGCCCTCCTCGCCCGAACGCTGCGCGGCGACCGCGTTGTAGGCCACCGCGCCGATCCCACCCGGCATGTAGGTGACGCGCATCGGCGACGACAGCAGGCCCTGCTGCACCAGCGCGCTCTGGGCCAGCTTGCAGGTCAGGTCGAAGCCACCGCCGGGCGAGGCGGGGGCGATGCACTCGGGACGACGCGGCTCCTCGGACATCGCCGGCTGGGCGACGGCTAGGCCGAGAAGACACGCCACCGACAGCAGCAAGCGGGCGCCGGAAAAGGGTTGGAAGGTGGACGGGGACATCGGGTTCTCCTGGATTCTTCGGGCAGCGGGCGCCGGCTCGGCCAAGGACCGAGACCAAAGTGCTAGGGGGATGTCGATTATCTTTTTCTCCCCCGCCCGATACCCTCACATGGGGTGCCGCGCGGTTGACGCGGCCGACGATTCACTCGGCGTCCAGGCTATCGAGCGAGACTTTCAACAAGCTTTCAGGAGAGCCGCGATGCGTATCCTATTGGTCGAAGACCACCCTTCGCTGTCGGTCACCCTCACCGATGCGCTGCGCGCATCGAACTGGGCGGTGGATGCCTGTGGCGACGGGCTGACCGCGCAGACCATGCTCGAGACCGAGCGCTATACCATGCTGCTGCTCGACATCGGCCTGCCCGGGCTCGACGGCTTCGCGCTGCTGGCCTGGCTCAGGCGCCGCGACAGCCGGCTGCCGGTGCTCCTGATCTCGGCCCGCGGCAACATCAACGACCGGGTCAAGGGGCTCAACCTCGGCGCCGACGACTACCTGGTCAAACCCTTCTCGCTCTCCGAGCTGGAGGCGCGGATCAACGCCGTACTCAGGCGGACCCGTCACGACGGCCAGCGCCTGCATCACTGCGGTGCGCTCGCCTACGACACCGAGGATCGCCAGTTCACCCTCGGCCAGCGCCCGCTCGCGCTGACCCAGCGCGAACTCGCGGTGCTCGAGATCCTGATCAGCCGCAGCGGCAGGATCGTCAGCAAGGAGCAGCTCGCAGGCCAGGTATTCTGCAATGAGGAATCGGGCTCGTTCGATGCGATCGAGGTCTACATCCATCGGCTGCGCAAGAAGCTCGCCAGCGCCGACGTGCGCATCGTCACCTTCCGCGGCCTGGGCTATCAGCTCGAGACGATTACCCGTGAGGCCATCGCCGAGTGAGCCCCGGTTCGGTTCGCACTCCCTCGCTGCGCGGCAGGCTGCTGGGCTGGATCGGCCTGGCGCTGCTGGCGCTGCTCGGCCTCGCCGCGCTGAAGAGCTGGCTCGATGCTCGCGCCAACGCCGAGATCGCCTACGACCGCTCGCTGCTGACCGCCGCAAGGGTGATCGGCGATTCGCTGCAGGTCGAGGGCGAGCAGCTGATCGCCAATGTGCCCTATTCGGTGCTCGACCCCTTCTCGCTGGACAGCGGCGGTAGCGCCTACTACCAGGTGATCGACCCACGCGGTCGCCAGGCCGCCGGTTTCGTCGATCTTCCCGCCCCCCCCGAAGGGCTCGCGCTCACCCGTCGCTATCCGGCGCTGGCGCGCTTTTTCGATGCCGACTACGGCAACCGCGAGGTACGGGTGGTCTCGCTGCTGGTACCGCTCTCCGACGCCCGACTCAGCGGCATGGCGGAGATCCGCGTCGCCGAGCATCGCGACATCCACCGCCAGCTGATGCGCCAGCTGCTGGAGCGCTCGATGCTGCAGCTCGCCCTCTTCGCGCTGGTCGCCTTCCTGCTCTTCGCCGCCGCGATCGGCACCGCGCTGCGCCCGCTCGAGCGGGTCGCGCGGATGATCCAGAGCCGCGACGCCAACGACCTCGGTCCGCTGCCGCTGGACGGCGTGCAGCGTGAAGTACGCGGGCTGATCGAGGCGATCAATCACCTGACCGTGCGGCTCGAGGAGGTGCTCAGCGCCCAGCGCGACTTCGTCGCCGACGCCGCCCACCAGCTGCGCACACCGCTGTTCGCCCTGCGTGCCCAGCTTGAGCTTGGCTTGCGCAACGGCGCGCAGAGCGATTTGCGCGCCATCCTCACCCGCGTCCAGCACGACCTCGAGCAGCTCACCCTGCTTTCCAACCGGCTATTGTCGCTGGCAAGGGTCGAGAACGATCTCCAGCGACGCGCCTTCGCACCCTGCGAGCTCACCGCCCTGACCCGCGACTTCTGCCTCGGCATGGCTTCGCTCGCCCATCAGCGCGGGCTGGGGCTCGCCTTCGAGGCGGATGGGCCGTGCTGGATCGCGGCCGACGCAGCGCTGATCAACGAGCTGTTGGCGATCCTGATCGGCAATGCGCAGGCCTATACGCCGAAGGGCGGGCAGATACTGGTGAAGGTCGCACGAGATGGCGTGCTGGAAGTCGAGGATGACGGGCCGGGTATCCCCGAAGAGGAGCGGGAGCGGGTGTTCGAGCGGTTCTACCGCGGTCGCCATCGCGAGCGCTTCGACGAGCGCAACGCGATCAGCGGTACCGGCCTCGGGCTTGCGATCGCCCAGCGCATCTGCACCGCCCACGGCGCAGAGATCACCCTCAGCGAAGGCCAGCAGGGCGGCACGCTGGCCCGCGTGGCGTTCGTCACCGTCGAGCCGTCGCCCACCCCGAAACGGCTACAACCCGCCTGAAGCGCTCGGAAGGCGCCGCTAGCCGCCCCGCCTGATGAAGATGCCCGTTCAGTCGAGCAGTTCGAGCTTGAGCAGCTTGCCGTCGTCGTGATCGGTGAGCAGGTAGAGCGCGCCATCGGGGCCTTGGCGCACATCGCGAATGCGCTCCCCTCGCCCGGCGAGCAGCCGCTCCTCGTGGCTGACCCGGTCACCATCGAGCTCGAGCCGGATCAGCTCCTCGGTCGCCAGCGCACCGATGAACAGATCGCCCTGCCACTCGCCCAGGCGCTCATCGGTGGCGAACGCCATGCCGCTCACCCCAGGCGAAACCTCCCAGACGTAGTCCGGCGGCTCGGTACCTTCCACCTCGGTGCCCTGGGCTTCGGCGATCGGCTGACCGGAGTAGTCGAGGCCATGGGTAGCGAGTGGCCAGCCGTAGTTGGCGCCGGCCCGGGGCAGGTTGATCTCGTCGCCGCCGCGCGGCCCGTGCTCGTTGACCCACAGCGCGCCGCTGTCGGGATGCAGCGCGGCGCCCTGCGGATTGCGGTGCCCGTAGGACCAGATCTCGTCGAGCGCATCGTCGTCGCCGACGAAGGGGTTGTCGGTGGGTACGCTGCCGTCGCGATTGAGCCTCACCACCTTGCCCTGGTGCAGATCGAGGCGCTGCGCGGTAGGCCGCTGGTTGTTCTCGCCGAGGGCGACGAACAAGGTGCCGTCATCGGCGAACACGATGCGAGAGCCGAAATGATTGCCGGTGGAGAGCTTGTCGGCCTGGCGGAACAGCACCTCGACCTCGCTCAGCCTCTCGCCCTCGAGCCGGGCACGCGCCAGCGCAGTACCGGCGCGGCCATCGTCCCCCGCCTCCGCGTAGGTGAAGTAGATCCAGGGATCATGCTCGAAATCGGGCGGCACGGCGATGTCGAGCAGCCCACCCTGCCGCTGCGCCCAGACCTCGGGGAGCCCTTCGAGCGGCGCGGAGAGCTCGCCTGCGCCGGAGACCAGGCGCAGGCGGCCGGGCTTCTCGCTGACCAGCGCCCGGCCGTCGGGAAGAAAGGCGAGCGCCCAGGGGCGCTCGAGGCCTTCCACGATCGAGGTGACGCGAAGCGTGCCACGCTCGCTTGGGTATTCGCTGGCATCGGCCCCTTCGGGAGGCGTCAGTGCAAGACTCGGGGCCGCGCAGAGGAGGAGCGCGAGCGCGAACGGAAAACGCAGCATGGGAGACTCCGGCCAGGATGGATTGAGAACCTCTTCAAGCCTAACCGGTGAGGCCGCCCACGCTAGCCAGGCAGCGAGAGTTTAAGCCGCGCACAAGGATCGAACGCCGGCGACGGCGTGAAACGCGCATCGCCTGCGCGTTTCACGCCTGGTTTTCGGCGATCTGCATCGACGCCCGCTCGCGCGCGGCACGGTGGTTGAACATCCTGAGGGTGTAGAGGGCGACGCCGAGTGCGAGCAGCATCAGCAGCGCGCCGAACAGCGGCAGCTGGCCATACGGCAGGCCTGCGTCGATCACCACGCCACCGAGCGTCGCACCGATCGCGTTACCGAGATTGAACGCGCTCTGGTTCAGCGTCGAGGCCAGATTCGGCGCCTCCGCGGACTGGTCGACGATCAGAAGCTGCAGCAGCGGCACCAGGGCGAAGGCGAACATGCCCCAAATGAACATGGTGGCCAGCGCGATCCAGAAATCGGCCAAGGCCAGCCAGAAGATCACCAGGATCGCAACGACGCCCGCCATCAGCTTGATCATCGGCGGCATCAGCTTGCCGCCGGAAAGCCGCCCGCCGAGCAGGCTGCCGAAGGTCAGCCCGACGCCAAAGACCAGGAGGAACAGCGTCACCGTATGGCCACCGACGCCGGTGACCTGGTTGAGCATCGGGGTGATGTAGGTGAACACCGAGAACATGCTCACCGAGGCGAGCACGCTCATCCCCAGCGCCAGCAGCACCGGCTTCTGGCGCAGCACGGTGAACTCGCCGATGATCCGGCCGTGGCTGCGCGGCAGCCGGCCCGGCACCCAACGCCAAAGCGCGACCAATGCGACCACGCCGATCAATGCGACCACAGCGAAGGTCGAGCGCCAGCCAAAGGCCTGGCCGAGCGCGGTACCGAACGGCACCCCGAGCACGTTGGCCAGGGTGAGCCCCGCGAACATCAGCGAGATCGCATGCCCGCGCTTCTCCGGCGGCACCAAGCTCGCCGCGGTCACCGCACCGATGCCGAAGAAGGCGCCGTGGGAGAGCGATGTCAGCACCCGCGCGGCCATCAGCGTGTAGTAGCCCGGCGCCAGTGCGCAGGCGACGTTACCGATGACGAACAAGCAAGTCAGCGCGATCAGCGTCGGCTTGCGCGGCCAGCGCGCCGAGATCACCGCAAGGATCGGGCCGCCGACCACGACCCCCATCGCATAGCCCGTCACCAGCATGCCAGCCTGGGAAATCTTGACCTGTAGATCCGCTGCCATCTCGGGCAGAAGGCCCATGATGACGAATTCGGTCGTGCCAATGCCAAAGGCGGCAATGGCCAGCGCGATAATCGGTAGAGGCATCGAAGTCCCGCTCAGCAAGGTAGGTCACGGACGCAAGACGGCCGCCGCCAAAGCGGCCGTCGCAGGGTCAACAAGGGGGCGAGTATAGGACAGGGATCGCAGACGACTAAAGTCTTATGCCCGCGTTTTTTGCGCTAGTCCCCCTGTCGATCGTATGAGAACTGCCCCCACTCCTCGATGCACCGCGCCGCCTGGGCGGGAAACTCCTCATGGCTCGCCAGCCGGCCGTGCGGGAGCAGCTCGAGGGTGACCCGGTCGAGCGTACCGAGCGCGAGCATCTCGGCCTTGGAACGCTTCGGCGCAAGCTCGGGCACCAGCACCAGCAGCGGAATTCCCGCAGCGCTCGCCGCATCGAGGAAGGCTTGACGGGAGATGAACGGGTCGAGCGCACCGGTGACGAAGCGAACCGAAGCGAAGCGGGCGTTCTCGGCCTCGAGCACCGCCCGCTTGGACGCCATGCGCTGCGGATCATCGAGCCAGCGTGGGTCCTCGTAGACGTGCTCGGTGCTCATCTTGCGCACCATCGGCGCGCAGACGTTCAGCCGGTAGAGCAATGGTCCGAGCAGCGGCGCATCGACCGCCCGGCGCAGCCGACGATAGAGCGGGCGGTCACGACGAGTCTGCACGCTATTGGCCATGGTCGGCAGCGGCCCTCGCCAGGTGGGGGCCAGCAGCGCCGCCGCCTCGACCGGACTCGACGCTGCGGCATCTGTGCGCGACAGCGCCTCGAGCAGATAGCCCGCGCCGTGCCCCGCGGCCACCGCATAGCGCGGCGCGTAGTGCGCCAGCAGCGCGATGACGAAGGCACCGAGCAGATCCGGCGTCCAGCGCATCCGCGGGCGTGGCAGCTCGCCGAAACCGGGCCAATCCACCGCCACGGTGGCATAGCGGGCGCCAAGCAAGCGCTGCAGCGCCAGCACCTCGTGACGGGTCGAGATAGTCGACAAAGCAGGCAGGATCAAAAGCGTTGGGCCTGCGCCGCAGCGCGTCACCGCTACCGTCATTGGCTTCCCCTGCCATTGCCAGGAGAAGGTCTCCTCGCTCTGGTTCATGTCGGTCTCCCCATCGGTTGCTGTCACTGAACCATAGCACTCCACCGTGACCAGGGGGTGCCAACGCTCACCAGCAAAATGAGCGTCAACACGCTCCAGACGACGGTACTCGCGCGGGCAGCGCCTCGCTCAGCCAGCCGAGCAGGGCCTCGAGCCGCCGCGAGGGATGCCGTCTCGGCCGGTAGACCGCGTAGAAGTCGGCGCTCGGCGTGATCACCCCCGGCAGCAGCTCGACCAATCGACCCTGCGCCAAGTGCGCCTGCACATCCCACCAAGAGCGCAGCACCAGCCCATGACCGTCGAGGGCGAGCCGCACCGCCACCTCACCGTCGTTGGTCGAGAGCGTGCCTTTGATGCGCACCGCTCGCTCGCGGCCCTGGTCGATGAAGCGCCAGATCCCATGGTCGCTCGAGTTCTCGCGCAGCACGATGCAGCGGTGCGCGGCCAGTGCGTCGAGATCAGCAGGAGCCCCATGGGCGTCGAGATAGGCCGGGGAGGCGCACAGCACGCGCCGATTGGCGAGCAGCCTGCGGGCCACGAGCCGGGCATCCGGCGGAGGCCCGACCCGGATCACCAGGTCGAAGCCATCGTCGAGGCTCGGCGGATAGTTGCCCAGTTCGAGCTGGAGCTCGAGCTCGGGATGACGCAGGGCGAAGCTCGACAGCAAAGGCGCTATGTGGCGACGACCGAAGCCGAAGGTGGCACTGACCCTGAGCGAGCCGCGCAGGCTCTGCCGCGGGTCGCTCAGCGCCCCTTCGAGCTCGGCCAGCTCGGCGAGGATCGAGGCGCCGCGTTCGAGGTAGAGCTCCCCCTCGGCGGTGAGGCTGAGCTTGCGGGTCGAGCGCTGCATCAGGGTCACACCGAGGCGGCGCTCGAGCTGGGCCAATCGCTTGCTCACCGCGGCCAGCGAGAGGCCGAGATCGCGCGCGGTCGCGGTCATGCTCTCCGCGCGGGCGAGGCGCTGGAAGAAGGCAAGATCATCGATGACGGACAAGATTATCAACCTGTATTCAAGGATGAATTGAACTCAAGCCTGATTGTATCGTTTTCTCCCAGGACTAGAATCGACTCCCATCATTGATCGGGGAGCCTGCCCATGTTCGAAGGATTCGAGCCGTTCGACATCGACGTCGGTGACCCGGACGATGATGTGCGGATCAGCGGCCTGATCAAGGGTAGCGGGCCGGCGCTGCTGTTGCTCCACGGTCATCCGCAGAATCACCGCATCTGGCATCGGGTCAGTGCGGCGCTGGCCGAGCGTTTCACCGTGGTGCTCACCGACCTGCGCGGCTATGGCGCATCGTCCAAGCCCCCCGGCACGCCGGATCACGCCAACTACTCCAAGCGCGCGATGGCCCGCGACCAGCATGAAGTCATGCAGCGGCTCGGCTTCGCGCGCTACTCGATCTGCGCCCATGACCGCGGCGCGCGCGTCGCCCACCGCCTCGCCCTCGATCATCCCCAGGCGGTCGAGCGGATGATGCTGCTCGACATCGCGCCGACCCTGGCGATGTACGAAGCCACCGATCGTGCCTTCGCCACCGCCTACTTCCATTGGTTCTTGCTGATTCAGCCATCGCCGCTGCCGGAGCGGCTGATCTCGGCCGCCCCGCACGCCTGGGTCGACGGCGTGATGGGCGGCCGCCACGCGGGGCTGTCGGTCTTCGCCCCCGAGGCGCTGGAGAGCTATCGCACCCAGCTCGAGGATCCCGCCGCGGTGCACGGCATGTGCGAGGACTACCGCGCCAGCGCGACGATCGATCTCGAGCATGACCGATTCGATCTCGACCAGGGCCGACGGCTCGAGCTGCCGCTCAAGGTGCTGTGGGGCGCCCACAGCACGGTCGGGCGCTGCTTCGATCCAATGCGTGAGTGGCGCAAGGTCGCCCGGCGGGTCGAAGGCCGGGCACTGGACTGCGGTCACTACATCCCCGAGGAGCGGCCTGACCGGCTGCTCGATGAACTCCACGACTTCATGAGGACTCCATGAACAAGATCATGCCCATCCAACGTCCACGCATCGCAGTGATCGCCGGCGACGGCATCGGCAAAGAGGTGATGCCGGAAGGTGTGCGCGCGATGGAGGCCGCCGGCCGGCGCTTCGGCATCGAGTGGCAGTGGCAGACCCTCGACTGGGCCTGTGCCGAGTACTGGCAGACCCACGGCCGGATGATGCCGGCGGACTGGCGCGAGCAGCTCGAAGGGGTGGATGCGATCTACTTCGGCGCGGTCGGCTGGCCTGACGTCGTCCCCGACCACATATCGCTATGGGAGTCGCTGCTCCAGTTCCGCCGCCACTTCGACCAGTACGTCAACCTGCGCCCCTGCCGGCTGATGCCCGGGGTCAAGGCGCCGCTGGCCGGCCGCGAGCCGGGCGACATCGATTTCTACGTAGTGCGCGAGAACACCGAGGGGGAATACTCGAGCATCGGCGGCAAGATGTTCGAAGGCACCGAGCGCGAACTGGTGATGCAGGAGACGGTGATGAGCAGGCGCGGCATCGACCGGGTGCTCAAGTTCGCCTTCGAGCTGGCCCAGACCCGGCCGCGCAAGAAACTGACCTCGGCGACCAAGTCCAACGGTATCTCGATCACCATGCCCTACTGGGACGAGCGCGTGGTCGAGATGGCCAAGCACTACCCCGGGATCAGCGTCGACAAGTTCCACATCGACATCCTCACCGCCCAGTTCGTGCTCCACCCCGACTGGTTCGACGTGGTGGTGGCGAGCAACCTGTTCGGCGACATCCTTTCCGACCTCGGTCCCGCCTGCACCGGCACCATCGGCATCGCGCCCTCGGCCAACATCAACCCGGAACGCCAGTTTCCCTCGCTGTTCGAACCGGTCCACGGCTCCGCGCCGGACATCGCCGGGCGTGGGATCGCCAACCCGATCGGGCAGATCTGGTGCGGCGCGATGATGCTCGAGCACCTCGGCCACGCAGCGGCGGGCACCGCGGTGGTCGAGGCGATCGAGCAGGTGCTGGCCAGCGGTGACCCTGCGCTGCTCACCGGCGACCTCGGCGGCAAAGCCGGCACCGAGACCCTCGGCCGCGCGGTGGCGGAGGTGATCGAAGCCGGCTGAGCAGCGAGCGCTCAGCCGCCCCAGAGGCTCGACAGCGACGAAAGCAGACCGCTCGATACACCCTGGCCGCCGAAGTACTGCAGCATCACCGGGGCGAACTGGCTGGTCATCGAGCTATCCATGCCGAGCGCTTTGAAGGCGGCATCGACCATTCCGTTGTCGCCCTGGGACTGCCCTTGTCCGCCGGCGAGGCTCGAGACCTGCGAAAGCAGCGAGCCGCCGCCGGTGGCGTTGGCGCTCGACAGCAGGCCATCGATCCCCGGCGCCTGGTTGGACAGCTGGCTGAACTGATTGTCGCCGAGCGCGCCCTTGGCCTGGGCCAGCATCGCCGCGGCCCCGCCGATCGCCTGCTGGCGGTTGACGCCGAGCTGGCTGGTGAGGGAATCCACCAGCTGGCTGGCATCGTTCAAGTTGCCTTCGGTAGTACCGACCTGCGCCGCCTGCTGCTGCTGGGAGCCTTGCTGCAGCTGCTGGAGCGTGCTGGTGCCCTGCTGCGACGTAGAACCGGCGCGATTCATCGCTTCGTTGACGTCGTTGAGACTGAAAGCGAAGGCCTGCGAACCGATCAGCGGCAGGCCGCAAAGCGCGAGGGAGATGAGGCTTTTCTTCATGAAGACATCCTGATGGGAATCTGAACACCGCCCCAGCATAGCATTGCCGGCCAACGCCGCACGGCGATGACGTATCATCGATACGCTCCTGTCCCGCATTGCCATCGATCAGCCTATCTTTCGATCAGGAAAAACCATGTCCAGCAGCTACGCCACCATCGGCTTCATCGGCCCGGGGCGCCTCGCCACGGCGCTTTCACGCGCGCTCGCCGGCAGCGGCGAGCATGTCGCCGCCATCGCCGGGCGCAGCCACGCGCGTGCGCAGGCGCTCGCCGAACGGTTGCCCGACTGCGAGGCGCTGCCGGCCCAGGTGCTGGTCGAGCGCTGCGAGCTGGTCTTCGTCACCACCGCCGACGACGCCATCGCCGCCACCGTCGAGGCGCTCGACTGGCGGCCCGAAAACGCAGTGGTGCACGCCAGCGGCGCCACCGAGGTCGGCGTGCTGGCCAAGGCCGCCCGCGCCGGCGCGGCGATCGGCGGTTTTCACCCGCTGCAGAGTTTCAGCGACCCCGACGCGGCGATCGCCTCGCTCCCCGGCTGCACCCTGACGATCGAAGCCGAAGGGGCGCTGCTGGCGCGGCTCGAAGCCATCGCCCAGCGCCTGGGCGGGCGAATCAACCGCCTGCCCCCGGGCGCCCGCGCCCGCTACCACGCCGCCGCCAGCTATGCCTCGCCGTTCATGCTCGCACTGCTCGATGAGGCGATGAGGATCTGGGCCAGCTGGGGCGCCAGCCGCGAGGACGCGCTGGCGGCCCTGCTGCCGCTGCTGCGCGGCACCCTCGGCGCCCTCGAGCGAGGCAGCCTCGAGGAGGCGATCACCGGGCCCATCGCCCGTAACGATCTCGGCACGGTGCGCAAGCATCTCACCGCCCTCGACGAGCTAGGCGGCCGGCACGGCGAGTTCTATCGCCTGCTCGCCGCCCGGCAGCTGGAAATCGGCGACGACGTCTCATCCCGCCCCGAGGCCATGACTCGGCTAATCGAGTCCTGAACCGGCTCTGCGACGAGTGGCCAGGTTCCGGCGCAAGGTGAGCAGCCCCGCGTAGAACAGCGGCACGAAGAAGATCGTCAGCAGCGTGCCGGTGATCACGCCGCCGATCACGCTGATGCCGATCACTCGCTGGCCTGCGGCCCCGGCACCGACGGCGAAGGCCAGCGGGATGACGCCCGCGATGAAGGCCAACGAGGTCATCACGATCGGCCGCAGGCGGCGCCTCGCCCCCTCGAGCGTCGCCAGGGCGAGCGAGGCGCCCTGGCGGCGTGCCGCACTGACGAACTCGACGATCAGGATCGCATTCCTGGTCGCAAGCCCGATCGTGGTCAGTACGGCGATCTGGAAGTAGACGTCGTTGTCCAGCCCGGCCAGATTCGCCGCCGATACCGCGCCCAACACGCCCAGCGGCACCACCAGCATCACCGCGGCCGGTACCGACCAGCTCTCGTAGAGCGCCGCCAGGCAAAGGAAGATGAAGGCGATCGAGACCAGGTACAAAAACAGCGCCTGGTTGCCGGCCAGCTGCTCCTGGTAGGACAGGCCGCTCCAGGCGAGCTGATAGTCACCGAGCTCATCGACCATCGACTGCATCAGCGCCATCGCGGTGCCGGAGCTTTCGCCGCTGGAGGCATCGCCCTGGATCTGCACCGCGGGGATGCCGTTGAAGCGCTGCAGCATCTGCGGCCCCAGTATCCATTCACTCGATGCGAACAGCGCAAGCGGCAGCATCTCGCCTCCCGCACCGCGTACGCGCCACTCGCCCATGTCCTCCTGGGCCGAGCGGAAGGCCGCGTCACCTTGGACGTACACCGGCTTGACCCGGCCGCGGTCGAGGAAATCGTTGACGTAGCGCCCTCCCCAGGCGGTCGCGATGGTCTGGTTGACCTGGCCTACGTCTATCTGGTGGATGCTGATCGACTCGTGGTCGAGCTGCACCTGCAGCTGCGGGCTGGGCCCCAGCCCGTCGAGTCGCACCCTGGTGAGGCGCGGGTCCTCGCCGGCGCGCGCTATCAGCGATCGCTGCGCCGATTGCAGCGCCTGCTGGCCCGTTGCGGTGATGTCCTGGAGCCAGAATTCGAACCCTGAGGATTGACCCAGTCCGCTCACCAACGCCGGCGACATCACCACCACGTTGGCTTCGGTGTAGTCGGCGAAGGCCCGACCGGCACGCTCGATGATCGCCTGGGCGGAGCGCTGGTAGCCCGGACGCTCCGACCAGGGCTTCAGCCGGATGAAGGCCTGGCCGACGTTCTGCGCGCGCATCCAGCCGTGGCGCCCGGAGGCGAGCAGCAGGATATCGAGGTTCTCCGCCTCTTCACGCTGGAAGTAGGCGGAGATATCGTCGGCGACCCGTTCGGCGGCCTGGAGCGTGGCGCCTTCCGGCAGGGTATAGCGCACCATCACCATGCCCTGGTCCTCCTCGGGGAGGAAGGCCGTAGGCAGCCTGCCGTATAGATGGAACATCGCCGCCGCCAGCACGCTGAACACCGCGAGCATCGCAAGCGGCCGTCTCAGCACCCGGAACAGCCCGCGCTGGTAGGCCCGCTCGCTGCCCTTGACCACCCGGTTGAAGAGCCCGAAGAACGAGCGCGGCGAGCGCGGATGTGCGCGACGAAGCAGCAGCGCGCAGAGCGCCGGCGTCAGGCTGAGCGCGACGAACAGCGAGAGCGCCATCGCCGAGACCAAAGTGATCGAGAACTGCTTGTAGATCGTCCCGGTCGCACCGCCGAACCAGGCCATCGGCAGGAACACCGCGCTGAGCACGGTAGTGATACCGACCAACGCCCCGGTGATGTCCCCCATCGAGCGAATCGTCGCCTCGCGGGGTTCGAGCCCGTCCTCCTCCATCCGCCGCTCGACGTTCTCGACCACCACGATGGCGTCATCGACCAGCAGGCCGATCGCCAGCACCAGCCCGAACAGGGTCAGGGTATTGATGGTGAAGCCCGCCACCGCGAGGACGGCGAAGGTACCGAGCAGCACGACCGGGATGGTGAGCAGCGGTATCAGCGTCGCACGCCAGCTCTGCAGGAAGAGGAACATCACCGCGGTCACCAGCAGGATCGCCTCGACCAAGGTGGAGAACACGTTACGGATCGACACCTCGATGAACGGCGTCGTATCGCGCGGATAAGCGACTTTGTAGGAGGCAGGGAAGGTGCCTCTCAGCCGCTCGAGGGTCGCCTTGACTTCGAGCGCGGTATCCAGCGCGTTGGCGCCGGGGCTGAGCTGGATCGAGATCCCCGAGGCCGGATAGCCGTTGAGCCGCGTACGGGTGCGATAGTCCTCCGCGCCCCGCTCGACCCGCGCCACGTCCCCGAGCCTTACGCTGCCCCCGCCGCTCTGCGCCAGGAGCACGATCCGCTCGAACTGCTCCGGGGTCTGCAGAAGCGACATCGCGGTGACCGTCGCATTCAGCGCCTGGCCCTCGACGCTTGGCGCGGCGCCGATCTCGCCGGCGGAAATCTGGCTGTTCTGGGCCTCGATCGCCGAAACCACGTCCGCGGTGGTCAGCCCGTGGGCGGTGAGCCTGTGTGGATCGAGCCAGATCCGAATCGCGTACTGGGAACCGAACACCGAGGTTTCACCTACGCCGTCGATGCGGCTGATCGGGTCCTGCAGCTGGCTGACGATGAAGTCGGCGACGTCGACGCTGTCATGGCGACCGGATTCGTCGTAGACCGAGGCCACCAGCAAGGTGTCGGTCTGCGCCTTGCGCACCACCACGCCCTGGTCCTGCACCTGGACGGGAAGGCGGCTGGTGGCCTGGACGATGCTGTTCTGGACCTGCATCTGGGCGACGTCCGGGTCGGTCGCCTGATCGAACACCAAGGTCACGCGCACGGAGCCTGACGAACTGCTGGTCGAATTGAAATAGAGCAGATTGTCGATGCCGGAGATCTGCTGCTCGATGATCTGGGTGACGCTCTGCTCGAGTACCTCCGCCGAGGCGCCCGGATAGCTGGTGGTGACCTGGATGGTGGGCGGTGCGATGTCGGGGTACTGCTCCACCGCCATGTCGAACAGCGAAAGCGCGCCGAAGCCACTGATCATCAGCGCGATCACACAGGCGAAGATCGGCCGCTGGATGAAGAATCTCGACAGCATGCGCTAGCCCTCTTCGGCCGTATCGTCCGGAGCTGCGACATCGGTTTCGAGCACCCGTACCAGCGAGCCGTCGCCAATGCGCTGTCGACCGCCGAGCACGACGAGATCGCCCGCTGCCAGCCCCGCCTTCACCAGCCATTCGCTGCCTACCGTAGCGCCGAGCTCCACCCGGCGCGTGCGCGCCCGCTGCTCGTCGTCCACCACATAGACATAGGCATCCCCGCCGGTATCGCGCGCCACCGCGCGCTGGGGCACCAGCAGGGCACGCTCGAGCCGGGCCTGCTCGACCTCGATACGTACGAACATGCCGGGCAGCACTTGGAAGCCAGGGTTGGCGAAACTGGCGCGCAGCGTGACGTTGCCGGTCTGGCGATCGACCTCGGGGTCGGCGAACTCGACCTCCCCGGTGCGCTCGTAGCGGCTGGCGTCGGTGAAGACGATCCACGCCTTGGGTTTCTCCCCGCCGCCATCGGGCGAGAGCCAGGCGCGCGCCCAGGCCAGGTACTCGGTTCCGGACTGGGTGAAATCGACGTGGATCGGATCGAGCTGGTGGATGGTCGCCAGCGGCTCCGCCTGGTCGCTGACCACCAGCGCTCCCTGGGTGACGCTCGCCCGACCGATCCGGCCGCTGATCGGCGCGACCAGCTCTGTGTAGGCGAGATCGATTTCGGCGCTGTGCAGGGCAGACTCAGCGGCCGCGACCGCCGCCGCCGCTTCCTCATCGGCGAACAGCGCCATCTGGTGCTCCTGCTGGCTGATCGCTTGTCGCTCGCCGAGCCGCTGGTAGCGCTCGGTGAGCCAGCGCGCGGAATCGAGCCGAGCCTTCGCCACCGCGAGCTCCGAGCGCGCGCGCTCGGCATCCGCGCGATAGCGCCTCGGATCGATGCGAAACAGCAGGTCGCCGGCGGCGATATCGCTGCCCTCTGCATAGCTGCGCTCGAGAATCACACCGCCTACCTGCGGGCGCACCTCGGCGGTGGCCGACGCAAGCGTCCTGCCCGGGAAGGTGGCGACCAACGTGGTCTCCCGCTCGGCCAGCCGGACCACAGTCACCGGCGTGGCTTGGCTTGCCTGATCAGACGAGCCGCGCTCAGGCCCGGCCTCGCCGCAGCCGCCGAGCGCCAGACTCGCCAAGGCGCCGACCATCAGCGCCTGGAGGGAACGATGTCGCAGAAAGCGTCGCGGATGATGCGCTTGGCGTACTAAATGCCACATTGATCATCGACCCCTTTCGAGTGCATGTTTGTTCGAGTCGCCGGCGGCGAACGGCTCGCGGGTTTCAGGGCGTCCCGCGATCGCTCACTTTACACCGGCAGCGAAAGCGCCTATCCGTACGGAGAAGCATCGGGCACTTGCGGCCCAGGCGATTTAGGCTTGGATTAAGCCAGCGATTGAGCCAACGAACCGCCATCCAAAGACCCTATCAGGTCGATGAGGAGGCACGATCATGTCGATGAAAATGGAATATCGGGGCGGCTGCCTGTGCGGCGCGGTCCAACTGTACGTCATGGTCGACGGTCACAAGGTCGGCGCCTGTCACTGCGCCATGTGCCGCAAATGGGGAGGCGGACCCTTGCTGGCGCTGGAGAACGTCCTTGGGCTGCGCCTCGAGGGCGAGGAGGCGGTCAGCGTCTACGCCTCCTCCGACTGGGCCGAACGCGGCTTCTGCTCCCACTGCGGCACCCATCTGTTCTATCGGTTGAAGGAAGGCGGGCACTACGCGGTGCCGGTCGGCCTGCTCGAGGTGGACGACGACTGGGTGCTCGATGAAGAGATCTTCATCGAAAGCCAGCCGCCCTACTACGCCTTCTCCAACCAGACCAAACGGCTCACCGGCGAGCAGGCGTTCGCCGCCAAGCAGCCGTGACCTCCGCCGTGCCACGCCCTCGAACCCACAGGGCGTGGCCGCTTCATCGCGCAGCGCAGCCGGCGGCTCAGCCGAGACTGGCGCAGAAGCGCTGGATCCGCTTGCAGGCCTCTTCGAGCTGGTCCGTCGCGGCGGCGTAGGAGACCCTGAAGTTGGGCGCGAGACCGAACGCACCGCCATGGACCAGCGCCACGCCCTCGGTCTCGAGCAGCGCGCGGGTGAAGGCTTCGTCGCTGTCGATCAGGGTACCGTCGGGGGCACGGCGGCCGAGCAGCGCACCACAGGAGGGATAGGCGTAGAAGGCCCCATCGGGGCGCTGGCAATCGACCCCTTCGGCCTGATTGAGCAGCTCGACCACCAGGTCGCGGCGGCGTTCGAAGATTTGGCGCCACTCCTGGATGAAGTCCTGCGGCCCGGTGAGCGCCTCGACCGCCGCCCACTGGGCGATGGTGTTGATCCCCGAGGTGATCTGGCCCTGGATCTTGTCCATCGCCTTGATCAAAGGCTCGGGGCCGCCTGCGTAGCCGACCCGCCAGCCGGTCATCGCGTAGGCCTTGGAGAGCCCGTTGACGGTCAAGGTGCGCTCGCGCAGCCGCGGCTCGATCTGCGCCGGTGTGGTGAACTCGAGCCCGCCGTAGATCAGGTGCTCGTAGATATCATCGCTCATCACCCAGACCTGGGGATGATCGACCAGTACGTCGGTCAGCGCCTTGAGCTCGTCACGCGAGTAGGCCGCGCCGGAAGGATTGCAGGGCGAGTTGAACATCAGCCACTTGGTACGCGGGGTGATCGCCCGCCCGAGCGCCTCGGCGGTGAGCTTGTAGCCATTCGCCGGATCGGTCTCGACGATCACCAGCGTGCCACCGCACAGCGCGACCATCTCGGGATAGGAGACCCAATAAGGCGCCGGCACGATCACCTCGTCGCCCGGATCGATGGTCGCCATCAGCGCGTTGACGATCACCTGCTTGCCACCGTTGGAGACCATCGTCTCGCTGACCCGGTAGTCGAGCTGGTTCTCGCGCTTGAACTTGCCGACGATCGCCTCGCGCAGCTCGGGAATCCCCGCCACCGGCGGATACTTGGTCTCTCCTCGTGCCATCGCACGTTGAGCCGCCGCCTTGATGTGCTCAGGCGTGTCGAAATCGGGCTCGCCGGCGGAGAGCGCGATCACATCGCGCCCCTGCGCCTTGAGCTCACGGGCACGCTGGCTGGCGACGATGCTGGCGGAGGGTTTCACGCGAGCGAGGGCTTGGGAAAAGAAGCTCATGGGAGCAGTGCACCTGTCATGGTTGTCGTTGGGGGCTGGAGCAGCCTCAGCGGCCGCTCAGCGACCGAGCGCTCGTGGATCGAGAGCGTCGCGAATCGCATCGCCCACATAGTTTACGCTAAGCACCACCAGCGAGATTGCCAACCCCGGCCAAAGCACCCTCGTTGGAGTGATCTGGATGAAGTTCACGCCGTCGAACAACAGTCGGCCCCAGGTCGGGTAATCAGACGGAAAGCCAAGGCCCAGAAAGCTCAACGCCGATTCGGTGATGATCGCCGTGGCGATGCCGAGGGTGGCCGAGACCATGATCGAGGAGACCACGTTCGGCAGCAAATGCTGCAAAACGATGGTCGTTTCGCGCGTGCCGCCGGCCTGCGCCGCAGTGATGAAATCGCGCCGCTTGAGCGCCAGGACGTCACCGCGCACGATCCGCGCAGTGTGCATCCAACTGGTGACGCCGATCACCGTCACCAGCAGAATGAATACCCCTGTTTCAGGTCCAAATGCAGTGCGCAGGGTGTCGCGAAACAGCATCACTGCGACCAGCAGCAGCGGCAGTATGGGCAGCGCCAGAAAGAGGTCGGTGAGCCGCATCAGTGGGCCATCGAGCCTTCGCCAATAACCGGAAAACACTCCGACCAAGGTGCCGATCACCAGCGATAAGAGCATCGCACTGATGCCCACAGCGAGCGTGGTGCGCCCCCCGGTGAGCAACTGTGCCAGAAGATCGCGGCCGAGATTGTCGGTGCCGAGGGGAAAGTCCCAAGACGGCCCCTGGTTGCGTGCGCGGTAGTTGGGCTGCCCCACCTCGACCGTATAGAAGTAGGGGCCGAGTACCACCAGAGCGACGATCGTCAGCAGCACCGCGAGACCGATCACGCCCCCCCGATGGCGGCAAAAATTGCGCCAGACATCACCAAGAAAGCTCGAACCCGATCCCCTAGACAGGATCGGGGCGGCGCTATTCGCCGCGCCGGGAGTGCCGTCAGTCATATCGGATCCTCGGATCGAGCATCGCGTAGAGCAAATCCGCGATCAAATTGAACAGGATAATCAGGATGGCGAAGATAAAGGTCAGCGTCTGCACCAGCGGGATGTCGGCGCCCTGGATGGCGATGATCAGCAGTTGCCCAAGCCCATTCACGCGAAAGATCTGTTCGGTGATGATCGCGCCAGAGAAGACCGCCGGCACACCGAGGGCAATCACCGTGACTACCGGGATCAGGCTGTTGCGCAAGGCGTGGACGAGCAGCACCGAGCGCTCCTTCACACCCTTGGCGCGGGCAGTGCGGATGTAGTCCTGGGAAAGGTTGTCGAGCAACGAGGCACGCACGAAGCGGGCGATCTGCGAGGTGTTGTAAAGGGTCAACACGAACACCGGCATTGCCATCTGGCGCAGCTGGTAGACCAAGCTCTGCCAATCCGTCACCCGATGGTTGGTATCGTAGATGGCCGGAAACCAGCCGAGCCAGGATGAGAACACCACTATCAACAGCACACCGGTGAAGAACGTCGGCACCGAGAAGCCAACCATCGACAGGAAGGTGCCAAGCTGGTCGAACCAGGAGTACTGACGGTAGGCCGAAAGCACCCCAAGCGGCACCGCAATGAGCACCGCCAGCACGTAGGAGAGCCCGATCACCCAGAGAGTTTGCGGCAACCGCTGGATGATCAAGTCGACCACCGGACTGCGGGTCGCCCAGGAGGTAACCCGCAGGCGCTCCGAGGAGTTGCCGAGCTCGACCCCGAGCAGCCGCTCGAGGAGGTTGAGCGGTTCATTGATCATAAACTGTTGCAGCCAGAGCAGATAACGGATCAGAAATGGCTGGTCGAGGCCCAGCGAGCTGCGAATCTGGTCGCGCACCTCGGGCGGAATGGTCAGCGGCAGATCGCCCGTCGGATCGTTCGGCGCCAGATCGAGCAGCGCGAAGATGACGAAGCTGATCGCCAGTAGCGTGGGAACCGCGAACATCAGGCGGCGCAGCGTATAGGCAAACATCGGCGACGGGACCCTCAGATGGCATCAAGGCGCCTCCCGCCCGGCACGCGCGGGAAGGCGAAAGAACCTGACAACTATTCGGTGCGGTACCAGTCGGCCACGTTCCAGAGCTGCGAGTCCCAGGAGTTCATCCGCACGCCGGCGAGGGTATTGACGTGCCCCGAGAGGTCGCCACGATGGACCAGCGGAATGTGGGCGCCGTCGGCGGTCAGCATGTCGTTGAGCTGCTTGACGATCTCCGCGCGCGGCTGCTCCTCCGCAGTCTCGCCGAGCTTGGCGACCAGGGCGTCGTACTCCGGATTGCAGTAGCGCGGAATGTTCTGGCCGCGCCACCCGGTTTCCGGGGAGGGAATCAGGGCGCAGGTCCATTCGGCGAGGTAGCTTTCGGCATCGGTGCCGTCGAAGTTGTTCGCGTACATCTCAACGTCGGCGAAGAATTTCTGGAAGGTGTCCGGGCTACCAGGATCACCGCCAAAGAACACCGAGGAGCTGACATCGCGCAGTTCGGCATCGACTCCGATAGCGGACCACATGTCTTTGATGATCGCCTGCATGCTCTGGCGCACGGAGTTGGTCGAGGTCTGGTAGAGCATCGAGAGGCGCACCCCGTCCTTGGCGCGGATACCGTCCGGCCCCGGCACCCAGCCGGCTTCGTCGAGCAGTGCATTCGCTCCTTCGATGTCGGCCGTCAGACACCAGTCATCATTGCCGGTCGAGCGGTTGATCTCGGGCGCCGGAACGATGTTGCAGGTCGCCTGCCCGGCCTCGCCGAAACCGATATCCACCAGCAGGTCGCGGTCGATCGCCATGGAGAGCGCCCGGCGCACCGCCGGGTCGGAGAGGAAGGGATGCTCGCCGCCCTCGCGCGTCGAGCGCAGGGAGCCAAGCGCTGGATCGGGATTGGTCCAGTTGATGACGATACGCTCCACCAGCGAGCCAAAGGAGGAGACCAGCGTGCCGCGCCCAGCCTGCTCCATGGTCGCCAATACTTCCGGCTCGATCATCAGGTTCCAGCCGTAGTCGAACTCGCCCGACTCGAGTACCGCGCGGGCAGCCGAAGTGGCATCGCCTCCGCCTTTCAACGTGGCGGTGGCGAAAGCCGGCTTGGCGGGATCGCGGTAGTACTGGTTGGCATCGAACAGCACCACATCGTTGGCACGCAGCTCGCGAACCTTGAACGGCCCGGTACCGTGGGGGCCAAAATTGGCCTCGGTGCATTCGGGAGCGCGGGCACCGACGCAGCTCTCGAACTGCGCTTTTTGGATGATCGGCGACGACATGCCAACGAAGGGGCCGAAGGGATAGGGCTTGGGCACGCTGAAGGTGACGCGCACGGTCAGCGGATCGACGGCCTCCACTGCGGCGACGTCGGTGAACTGGGAGCGCTGCGCGCAGCCGCCGTCGGGGGCGGTGCAGTATTGCCAGGTAAATACCACGTCCTCGGCGGTGAAATCGGTGCCGTCGGACCACCTCAAATCGGGGAGAATCCTCCAGGTAATCGTGGTCAGATCCTCAGATATCCCACCGTTCTCGAGGCTCGGGATTTCGCTGACCAGCGTCGGTACGATATTGCCGGTCTCGTCGAAACGCGCCAGGGGTTCGATCACCATCGACGCGGCATGCATATCCTTGGTGCCGCTGGACAAGTACGGATTCATGATCGAAACCGCCTGCCAATAGAGAATCTTCAAGTCGCCATCGCTACCGCGCTCGCCGAACGCAGGGCCCGCGGCGGCGCCCAGTGCCGTGCCGGCCACCACGAAGCGGGTGATCCATCGACGCATCTTCATTGAATTTGCCCCTGATTATTGTTGGTATCGGCTAACGATCTTGCAGCGCAAGCGCCTGGAGCCTGCCCTCCCAACAGCGCCCGAGCAGGCTCGCCGAGGATCTTGGAGAGACGGCCTGCGCTGCAAGCTTTGCCCAAATCAAGCGTCGGTGTAAACCTCGCCGCGGATGTTTTTCATCACCCGAAACTGAGCTTGCACCGCGCCAAGTCTTGGGTCTTAATCGGGCCAAACCGCTTAGCGGTCTGGCCTTGCCTGGCAGCACCCACAACAACATCCAACAATGAGAAACGCGCCGCCATGTCTGTCATCCGTCGCGCCACCGCCGAGGCACACGACTTCCCTTACGATTCAAACGACGAGTCGATTCCTTACCGCGTCGACCATCGGGTGATGCTGGCCGAAACGGCGTTGCACCCATGAGCGCGGCCAGCGATAGCGCCGCACTCAGCGCCGCCGCACTCGCGCCGATCCTCTCGGTCGCGGGGCTGAAGGTCTCCTTTCGCACCCGCGCGGGCTGGCACAGCGTGGTACGCGATCTCGCCTTCGACCTGCGCCCGCGCGAAACCCTTGCTGTGGTCGGCGAATCAGGCTCAGGCAAGAGCGTCACATCACTGGCGCTGATGCGGCTGCTGTCGCCAGCATCCAGCCGGGTAGAGGGGCGCGCTCTGCTCGGGGGGCGAGAACTCTTGTCGCTCTCCGAGGAGGGGATGCGTCAGGTGCGCGGCAACGATATTGCGATGATTTTTCAGGAGCCGATGACCAGCCTGAATCCGATCTTTCCGATCGGGCGTCAGATCGCCGAGGCGCTGACCTGCCATGGTATCTGCTCGCCGTCGGCGGCGCGGGCGGAGGCACTGCGCCTGCTCGATCGGGTACGCATCCCCAACGCGGCCTCACGGCTTGGTGACTTTCCCCACCAATTTTCGGGCGGGATGCGCCAGCGCGTGATGATCGCGATGGCGCTGGCCGCGCGCCCCAAAGTGCTGATTGCCGATGAGCCCACTACGGCGCTCGATGTGACCATCCAGGGCCAGATTCTCGATTTGATCAAATCGCTTCAAGACGAAGAGGGTATGGCGGTGCTGTTCATCACCCACGATATGGGGGTGGTGGCTGAAATTGCCGACCGCGCGTTGGTGATGTACCGCGGCGAGATCGTCGAGCAGGGGCCGACCACGGATATCTTCGAGCGCGGTGCGCACCCCTATACCCGGGCGCTGCTCGCCGCCGTCCCTCGCCTCGGTTCGATGCGCGGGCGCCCACAGCCGACCACCTTCGCGCTGGTCGACGTTTCGAGCGGGCGCACGAGCAGCGAGCGGAGCATCGAGGACACGATCGATCGGCGCCAGACCCCGGTCCTCTCCGTGCGCCATCTGGTCACCCGCTTCGACGTCAAGGGCGGGATACTGAGCCGCACCCGGGCCCGGGTGCATGCGGTGGAAGATATCTCCTTCACCCTTCACCAGGGCGAGACGCTGTCGCTGGTCGGCGAGTCCGGCTGCGGCAAGTCGACTACCGGACGATCGGTGATGCGCCTCGTCGAACCCACCTCGGGCGAGATCGACCTCGACGGCTATGAGGTATGCAAGCTCGACCGCCACGACCTGCGACGGATGCGTCGCAGCGTTCAGATGGTGTTCCAGGATCCCTTCGCTTCGCTCGATCCGCGCATGTCGATCGGTCGCGCGATCGCCGAGCCATTTTTGGAGCAGAAGCTCGGCACCCGCGCCGAGGCGCGGGACAAGGTCGCGGACCTGCTGCGCCTGGTCGGCCTGGCGCCGGAGATGATGAGCCGTTTTCCTCACGAGTTCTCCGGCGGTCAGCGCCAGCGTATCGCCATCGCCCGGGCGATGATCCTCGACCCCAAGATAATCATCGCCGATGAGGCGGTGTCGGCGCTCGACGTCTCGATCAAGGCGCAGGTATGCAATCTTATGCTCGAACTCCAAGAGCGCCTGAAGATCGCCTATCTATTCATCTCCCACGATATGGCGGTGGTGGAGCGCATGAGCCATCGCGTGGCGGTGATGTATCTCGGTGAGATCGTCGAAATCGGACCGCGTCAGGCAGTGTTCGAGAACCCTCAGCACGCCTATACCAAAAAGCTGATGGCCGCAGTACCAGTGCCCGACCCTGCTCGGCGGCGCAGCGCCAGCCGCGCCGCCGTCGCCAACGAGATCGGCAGCGTAGTCAAACCGCTGGACTATGTCCCGCCCGCGCGGAGCTGGACCGAGGTAGGGGCTGGGCATTTCGTGGTCAGCTGAGCGTCAGCTCGCCAGCCTGGCGCGCTAGGTCGATAGAACGCACCGCCACATCACTGCACAACACCCCGGGTAAACGTTACAATCGACCCCTTTCGCGCCGATTTCCCTCCGGCACCCGATATCCATGCCTCCCGACGTGCTCGCCGGGCGGTCGCTAAGGACGACAGCGTGATCAGCACCGCCAACATCACCATGCAATTCGGGCCGAAGCCCCTGTTCGAGAACGTCTCGGTCAAGTTCAACAACGGCAACCGCTACGGCCTGATCGGCGCCAACGGCTGCGGCAAGTCGACCTTCATGAAGATCCTCGGTGGCGATCTCGAGCCGACCAGCGGACAGGTGATGCTCGACTCGGCCACGCGGCTCGGCAAGCTGCGCCAGGACCAGTTCGCCTTCGAAGAGCGCCGGGTGATCGACACGGTGATCATGGGCAATGCCGAGCTCTGGAAGGTCGCCGAGGAGCGCGACCGGATCTACGCCCAGGCGGAGATGAGCGAAGCCGATGGCATGAAGGTCGCCGATCTCGAGGTGCAGTATGCCGAGCTCGACGGCTATACCGCCGAGGCGCGCGCGGGTGAGCTGCTGCTCGGCCTCGGCATCCCGCTCGAGCAGCACTACGGGCTGATGAGCTCGGTGGCGCCCGGCTGGAAGCTGCGCGTGCTGCTCGCCCAGGCGCTGTTCTCCGATCCCGACGTGCTGCTGCTCGACGAGCCGACCAACCATTTGGACATCGACACCATCCGCTGGCTGGAAGGGATACTGACCCAGCGCTCGAGCACGATGATCATCATTTCGCACGACCGCCACTTCCTCAACAGCGTCTGCACCCACATGGCCGACCTGGACTATGGCGAACTGCGGCTGTTCCCCGGCAACTACGACGAGTACATGACCGCCGCGACCCAGGCTCGCGAGCGGCTGCACGCCGACAACGCCAAGAAGAAGGCGCAGATCGCCGAGCTGCAGTCGTTCGTCAGCCGCTTCTCGGCCAATGCCTCCAAGGCCAAGCAGGCCACCTCGCGCGCGCGCCAGATCGACAAGATCCAGCTCGAGGAGGTCAAGCCCTCCTCGCGGGTCAGCCCGTTCATCCGCTTCGAGCAGGAGCGCAAGATCCACCGCCATGCGCTGACGGTGGACAACGCGACCAAGGCCTACCCGGGCAATCCCGCGCTGTTCGAACGCTTCTCGCTGCTGGTCGAGGCCGGCGAACGCGTCGCGATCATCGGCCCCAATGGGATCGGCAAGACCACCCTGCTGCGTACCCTGGTGCGCGACCTGCCGCTCGATGCGGGCGAGGTGAAATGGACCGACGCCGCCGAGGTGGGCTACTTCGCCCAGGACCATGCCGATGACTTCGCCAACGACATGACCCTGTTCGAGTGGATGAGCCAATGGACCACCGGCGGCGAGCAGCAGATTCGCTCGGCGCTCGGACGCATGCTGTTCTCCAACGACGAGATCCAGAAATCGGTCAAGGTGATCTCCGGCGGCGAGCAGGGGCGGATGCTGTTCGGCAAGCTCGCGCTGCAAAAGCCCAACGTGCTGGTGATGGACGAACCGACCAACCACCTCGACATGGAGTCGATCGAGGCGCTCAACCTGGCGCTCGAGCACTACCCCGGCACGCTGATCTTCGTCAGCCACGACCGTGAGTTCGTCGGCTCCCTGGCGACCCGGATCATCGAGATGAAGCCCGAGGGGATCACCGACTTCACCGGTTCCTACGACGACTACCTGAGAAGCCAAGGGGTGTATTGAGGCCTCGCGCCTCCCCCCGGTGGAATCCGCCCTTGCCTCCCATCGCGCGCAACCCCCTGCTGGAAGGACCGATCTTCGGCTCGCTGTTGAAGCTGGCGCTGCCGATCATCGTCGCCAACCTGCTGCAGTCGACCTACCAGCTGATCGATGCCTTCTGGGTCGGCCGTCTCGGCGGCGACGCGGTGGCGGCGGTATCGATCAGCCTGCCGATCAACTTCCTCGCCTTCGCGCTCGGCTCCGGTTTCAGCGTCGCGGGCTCGACCCTGATCGCTCAGTACGTCGGTGCCCGCAACCGTGCGATGAGCGACCATGTCGCAGGCCAGGTGCTGCTGCTGGCGTTCGGCTTCTCGCTGCTGCTGACAGTGCTCGGCCAATGGGCGGCGCCGCGCATGCTTACGCTGCTCGGGGTCGAGCCCGGGGTCTATGACGATGCCCTGGCGTTCCTGCGCATCACCCTCGGCGGCCTGGTCTTCACCTTCGGCTTCGCCATGTTCCAGGCGCTGATGCGCGGCGCCGGCGAAGTGCGCATCCCGCTCTACATCGTGCTCGGCACGGTGGTGCTCAACGCGCTGATCGACCCACCGCTGATCTTCGGCTGGGGTCCGATCCCCGCCTTCGGCGTGGCCGGCGCGGCATTCGCCACGCTGTTGACCCAGGGCTTGGCGCTGGGCATCGGGCTCTGGCTGCTCGCCCGCGGCAAGCTCGGCATCGCGCTGCGGCTCAGGGCGCTGCGCCCCGACTGGGCCTTCATCGCTCGCGCCTTCCGGCTCGGCTTCCCCTCCTCGGTGGAGCTCTCCGCCCGCGCCCTGGGGATGAACGCAATGGTGCTGATGGTCGCCGCCTTCGGCACCGTGACCATCGCCGCCTATGGCGTGGTCAACAGCCTGCTCGCACTGGTGATCATTCCCGCCCTGGGCCTATCGATGGCGACCTCGGCGCTGGTCGGCCAGAACATCGGCGCAGGCCAGATCGAGCGCGCCAGGTCGATCGCCAGGCTCAGCTCGGTGATCGCCTTCATCGGCCTCAGCCTGGTCGGCGTGGCGGCCTTCCTGGCCGCACCCTCGCTGGTCGCAGTGTTCGTGCCGGACGACCCCGAGGTGATCGCCACCGGTGCACGCTTCCTGCGTACGGTGGCCTTCACCTTCGGCCTCATCGGCCTGCAGATGTCGCTCAGCGGGGTGTTCCGCGCCGCCGGCCAAACGGTGGTGACGATGAACCTCGCGCTGGTCTCGCAGTGGGTGATCCAGCTCCCGCTGGCGTGGTGCTTGTCACGCGAGGCCGCCTTCGGCGCCGATGGCCTGTGGTGGGCGTTCCCGCTGACCAACCTGCTGATGGCGGCCATCACCATGCTCTGGTACGCGCGTCTCGACTGGCAGCGGGTCTCGCTCGTCCCGCCCTCCCGCTTGGCCGAAAGGCATGCAGCGCCGGCACGATCGTCGCGGCGCTGAGCGCAGCGAACCCCGCAGGGCGCCATCTTCGATCACTGAACGGTCAAATATCGGTAAAAGCCGTGTCATCGGTGCGACGCAAAATGGCCGCTCCGACGCCCTGAGTGCGTCCTCCCTGGGCCATTGGGGACCCCGCGATGCGCATCGTACAGATCAGCGATACCCACCTGAGTCCGAGCAAACTCCACTTCGCCGCCAACTGGCCGCCGCTCGCCGCCTGGATTCGCCGGCTGGCGCCCGATCTCGTGATCCACACCGGAGACGCCAGCCTCGACGGCGCCGGTGACCCGCGCGAACTCGCCCACTGCCGACGCCTGTTCGACCAGCTCGGGATTGCGCTGCTGGCGCTGCCGGGCAACCACGACGTCGGCGATGCTTTCGATCCCCGCCGGCCGGTCGATGCGGACCGGCTGCAGCACTGGTGCGACGCGTTCGAGACCGACCGCTGGTGCCACGACATCCCCGGCTGGCGGCTGATCGGCATCAATAGCCAGATCCTCGAGGGCGAGCGCGCAAACCGCGAGGAGTCCTTCGCCTGGATCGGCAGCTGCCTGGCTGGCCGCGGCACCCGCCGGGTGGCGCTGTTCAGCCACAAGCCGCTGTTCGTCGAGTCGTTCGGTGAACGCGATGGCGGCTACTGGAGCCTGGCAAGCGCATCCCGGGAGGCGCTGCGCGCACTGATCGAGCGCCACGACGTGGCGCTGGTCGCCAGCGGCCACCTCCACCGCGCCTGGCAGGGCGAAGTGGACGGCATCGACTACCTGTGGTGCCCGGCCTCCTCGTTCATGGTCGCCAACACCGACCGGCCGCTGCCCGGCAGGGCCTGCCTCGGCGCCGCCCTGATCACCCTGGGCGAGCGAGGAGACCATCGCTGCGAGATCGTCGAAGTCGAGGGGCTTTCGCCCTACTACCTCGACCCGATCATCGACGAGGTCTACCCCGGCGACGCAGAACTCAAGGAGATCGCGCGATGAACGGCCATGCCCTCGAGCTGGGCGGCATCGAGAAGCGCTTCGGCAAGCAGACGATCCTCAAAGGCATCGACATCGAGGCGCGCCCGGGAGAGTTCATCGCCCTGGTCGGGCCTTCCGGATGCGGCAAGAGCACCCTGCTGCGCATCGTCGCCGGCCTCGAATCCCCCGACGCTGGCAGGATCCGCAGCGGCGACCGGGAGCTCGGCGAACTACCCGCGGCGAAGCGCGACGTGGCGATGGTGTTCCAGTCCTATGCGCTCTATCCCCATCTCACCGCGGCGCAGAACATCGCCGTGCCGCTGGTGATGCGCCGGCTCAGCGGCTGGCAGCGGCTGCCGCTGATCGGGCGCTGGCTCACTCCCAGGGCGACTCGCGATGAGATCCACGCGCGGGTGCGACAGGTCGCCGAACAGCTCGAGATCGCGCACCTGCTCGACCGCAAGCCGGCGAAGATGTCCGGCGGCCAGCGCCAGCGCGTGGCCCTGGCAAGAGCGATGGTCCGCGATCCGCGCGTGTTCCTGATGGACGAGCCGCTCTCGAATCTCGACGCCAACCTGCGCGTCCACACCCGCAGCGAGATCGTCGCCCTGCAGCGGCGCACCGGCGTCACCACGCTCTACGTCACCCACGACCAGGCCGAGGCGCTGAGCATGGCCGACCGCGTCGCGGTGATGATCCAGGGCTGCCTGCTGCAGCTGGACACGCCCCAGCGGATCTACCAGGACCCGCGCCATCTCGAGGTCGCCCGTTTCATCGGCACTCCCCGGATCAATCAGCTCGATGCCCGGGTCGACGACGAGGGCGTGGCCTGGGTCGACGGCACCGCGCTGGCACGCTGCGCCGAACCACCCCGTGACCGCAAAGTGGTGCTCGCGATCCGCCCTCCGGCGCTGCACCTGGTGGCCGAACACCATCCACGCGGGCTCACCGCCTGGGTCAAGCGCTGCGAGTACCTCGGCACCGAGTGCCTGCTCCATCTAGAGCTCGAAAGCGACGCTACGCCGCTGATCGCGAGTCTTACCCCCGAGCTCGGCACTGCGTACCGCCCCGACCAGCGCGTATGGGTCGCGGCAGAACCCTCCCAGACGCTGATCTTCGCCCGCAGCGGCGAGCGCCTGACGGCGGCCGAGCCACGGCTCGAACGCAGCGCGAATCAGCCGGAGAAGCTCGATGTCTGAATCGCTCGCCTCGCCCTCTTCTACGCTGAGCAGGCGCCTGTCGGCACCGGCGCGCCGGCAGGCTCGAAGCGAAGCGCTCAGCGGCTGGATACTGGCGAGCCCTGCCATGGCGCTGATGGCGATGCTGATCCTGGCGCCGATGCTCGCGGTGGTGTGGTTCAGCCTCACCGACTATCAGCTCGGCTATCCGGGCGCGATCTTCATCGGCCTGGAGAACTACCGAGCGCTGCTCGATGATCCGCTGTTTCTCACCTCGCTCGGCAATACCCTGCTCTACACCGCCATCGTCGCACCGCTCTCGGTCGCGCTCGGCCTCGGCGCTGCCCTGCTGATCGAGAGCGAGACCCGCGGCCGGGCTTTCTTTCGCACCGTCTACTTCCTTCCGGTGGCGTCGCTGCTGGTGGCGATGGCGACGGTATGGCAGTACCTGATGCACCCGCAGATCGGAATGATCAACCAGATGCTCGCGCTGGTCGGGCTCGAGGGGCGCAACTGGCTGGGCTCGAGCGACACCGTGCTGTGGAGCCTGGCGGCGATCGGCGTGTGGCAATCGGTGGGGTTCAACATGGTGCTGTTCCTCGCCGGGCTCACCGCAATTCCCCGCGAGCTCTACGCCGCCGCGCGGATCGACGGCGCGGCGAGCGCCTGGCAGCGCTTTCGCCTGGTCACCTGGCCGCTGCTCGGGCCGACCACGCTGTTCGTGCTGGTGATCAGCGTGATCAACGCGGTGAAGGTGTTCGAGACCGTCAAGACCCTCACCGAGGGCGGCCCGAACAAGGCATCGGAGGTGCTGCTCTACACCATCTACCAGGAAGGCTTCAGCTACCTCCAGGTCGGCTACGCCTCGGCGATGACCGTGGTGTTCCTCGCCATCCTGATGGTCGCCATGCTGATCCAGTACCTCGTCATCAACCGCCGGACCCACTACCAATGAGCCCGATTCGTCTCGATCCCTGGCGCGCGCTGCGCCTGGCCCTGCTGCTGCTCGGCGCGGCGGTGTGTCTCGCGCCCTACCTGTGGATGCTCTCGGCGGCGATGAAGCCGAGCAGCGAGATCTTCTCCGCAGGGCTGACGCTCTGGCCCGAGCGGTGGGCCGCGGCGGAGAACTTCTCCCGCGCCTTCGAGCGCGTGCCGCTGGCCCGGATGCTGCTCAACGGCGCGATCGTCTGCGCGCTGATCCTGGTGATCCAGGTGGTGATCGCGCTGCCCTGCGCCTATGCGATGGCCAAGCTGCGCTTCGGCGCCGCGGGCCCTTTGATGGCGGTGGTGATCCTCGGCCTGCTGGTGCCGATCCACGCCACCGCGCTGCCGATCTACATCGCCCTCGACGCCCTCGGCCTGCTCGACGGATACACCGCGCTGGTCGCGCCCTTCGCGCTCTCGGTGTTCGCGATCTTCATGTTCCGCCAGTTCTTTCGCGGGCTGCCCGACGACCTGCTCGCCGCCGCGCGGCTCGATGGCATGAGCGAGCTCGGCGTGCTGCTGCGGGTAGTGGTGCCCAACGCCTGGCCCGCGATCACCGCCTTCTCGATCTTCTCGGTGGTCGCGCACTGGAACGACCTGTTCTGGCCGCTGATCGTCGTCACCAGCCCAGAGATGGCGACCCCGCCGCTGGGCCTTCTGTTCTTCCGCGCCGCCGAAGCAGGCGACGACTACGGTGCGCTGATGGCCGCCACCACGGTGGTGACCCTGCCGCTGGTGGTCGCTTTCCTGCTCGCCCAGAAGCGTTTCATCGAAGGCATCACCATGACCGGCCTCAAGGGCTGATCTCCATTCCAGCAGAGCTTCCCATGACCACAATCAAGACCTTCGCCACCGCGCTCGGCGCGACCCTTGGCCTGCTCGGCGCGGGCTATGCCCAGGCCCAGACCGTGCTCAAGGTGCACTACCCGATGCCGGGATTCTTCAAAGACGTGATGGCCGATATCTCCCAGGCCTTCATGCGCGAGAACCCCGACGTCTCGATCGAGTTCGTCGCCCCCTCGCCTACCTATGAAGACGGTCTGCAACTGCTGCTGCGCCAGGCGAACTCGGCCAACCAGCCGGATATCAGCTTCGTCGGCTTCAATCGCCTGCGAGTGATCGATGAGCGCGGCCTCGCGGTCGACCTCACCCCGTTCATCGCCGAGGAAGCGGATATCGCCGCCGAAGGGTTCAGCCCGCGATTGCTCGATCTCGCCAAGGTCGGCGACCACCAGCTCGGCCTGGCCTTCGCCGCATCGACGCCGATCATGTACTACAACGCCGACCTGCTGCGCGAGGTCGGCGGCGACCCGGAGAACCCGCCTGACACCTGGGACGAGGTGATCGAATACGGCGGCAGGATCGCGGCGCTGGGCAACGGGGTCCAGGGCATCGACTTCCGTTGGCAGGGCGACGACTGGATGTTCATGGCGCTAGTGCTCGGCGACGGCGGACGGATGATGAGCGAAGACGAGAAGTCGGTCGCCTTCGCCGGCCCCGAGGGTCAGGCCGCGCTCGAGCTGATCGAGCGGATGCGTCGCGAGGGCGGCATGCCGGTGTTCACCAAGGCCGCCGGCGAACAGGCCTTCGTCAGCGGCAAGGTGGGCTTTGCCTTCCAGACCACCGGCGCGCTGCGCAATACGATCAACAACGTCGGCGATAAGTTCGACCTGCGCACCGCACCGCTGCCGCTGCTCGACGCCGAGCGCGGCAAACTTCCGACCGGCGGCAACGCGATCGTGATGCTGACCCGCGACCCGGCCAAGCAGCAGGCCGCCTGGCGGCTGATGAAGTTCGCCGCAGGCCCCTACGGCGCGGCGACGGTAGTGCCCGGCACCGGCTATGTACCGACCAACACCCTGGCGGCGCAATCCCCCGACTACCTCGGCGATTTCTATCCGGCCAACCCGCTGTTCCAGGCGGGGCTCGACCAGATGGACGCCATGGTGCCCTGGTACGCCTTCCCCGGTGCCAACGGGGTGAGGATCACCCAGGCGATCGTCGACCGCCTCGCCGCGCTGGTCGAACTGCGCGCCACGCCGGCCGAGACCCTCGACGGCATGCGCGCCGATGTGGAGCGCCTGCTGCCGCGGCGCTGAGGCTTACGCCGAGTCGCGGGCGAAATCCTACCGATCGAGGGCTCAACAACGCAGAGCGATCCAGGGGCGGATGGTGCTAAGGTGCGCAGAAAACGCCCCTGTCCGTCGCGCACCCTCGCGGTCATGGCGGAAGGGGGTCCCAGCGCGCTTGGCAACGCGCTAAGTCCAAGAAAAAGGAATCCCCCGTGACCGATCCCCGCTTCATCGATGCGCTCAGCCGCATCGATGCCGTCCATGCCGAAGACCCGCGCACCGACCGCGACGGCGAACGCACGCTGCCGTTCGAACTGCTCTACGCCGAACGGATGAGCGCTTGGCTCGCCCGCGTCGCACCCGAGGCCTCGATCCCCTTGCAGCTGGCCGTGCGCGCCCAGCACCTGCGCCGCTGGGCGCTGCCACGCGACAGCTACCCGATGGACCGGGCGGGATATCATGCCTGGCGCAGCGAACTCAAGCAGCGCCAGGCCGAGCTTGCCGCCCAGCTGGTCGAAGAGGCGGGCTTCGAACCCACGATCGCACAGCGGGTCGCAGCGCTCGTACGCAAGGAAAAGCTCAAGCGCGACCCCGAGACCCAGGCGCTGGAAGACACCACCTGCCTGGTGTTCCTCGCCTACTACTTCGACGACTTCGCCAACGAGCACGACGACGACAAGCTGGTCGATATCCTGGCCAAGACCTGGCGCAAGATGTCACCACACGGCCAGCGGCTCACCGCCGAACTACCGCTCACCCCACGCGCCAAGGCATTGATCGAACGCGCCCTCGGCGCCTGACCCGCAGCGCCGTGGGGACATGGGCTTGGTGCCTCAAAACCGCGACCCGGGGGTTCGCGGTCTTGGAGATGCCTTGGAGATGCCTTGGCGACATGACCAAGCGCATTGGAACTCTGTCCAGCGGTCCGTCGGCTTCCGCTCCGACTACATAGGCCTGCTGAAAGAATCCAAGCGGCACCAACCAAGCCATATACCTAGCCAGCTCCGTAAATCTCATCCGCATGACGCTGGCTGACCTTGCCCTGGCGGAGATCCTCCTGGACGGCACTCGGATCGCGCTTGGCCGGATCACCGTAGCCACCCGCACCCGCCATCTCCGCCCGCAGCACGTCGCCCCTTTTGAACCGGCGAATGAACTTGGACGGCAGCGCTTCTGCGTCAAGGGCGCCAGGATTCAACCAGGCTTTGGCCCCGACCCCCGGACCACCTCCGAACAAACCCCAAGGCCGCGACTGGAATCGATCGGAGCGTACCTGCACCTGCACGTTGTCGCTCAGGAAGCGATACTGGCGCACCAGGCCCAATGCGCCACGGTACTGTCCGGCACCGCCGGTATCAGGCAGAAAACCATACTCCTCGATGCGGATGGGGTACTCGGCCTCGATCAGCTCCACCGGTACATTGGCCAGATTGCCGATGCAATAGGGGCCGGCGTCCTGACCGTCGGAGGTCGGACCGCCGCCGAGCCCGGTGTTGTTATGGAACTCCAGGTGCAGAAAACGCCGGCCGGCATCGTCCTCACCTGACGCCGCGATGGCGAATTCCGAACCACCGGCACATGCGGGCAGGCGGCCCGGGATCAATTTGGCCAGCGCTCCGAGCACGATGGAGCGGAGACGGAAACCCACTTGCCCACGGGAGCCCACCGCGGCTGGAAATACCACATCGACGAACGTGCCCGGCTTGGTCACTACCTCGATGGCGCGGTAAAGCCCAGCGTTGTTCGGGATCGCATCATCGAGCACAGTGCGAATCGCCGCATAGGTGCACGATACAGTGAACGCTCGGTTACAGTGCACCGCCCCACCCAAGTCGGTGTCGGTCTGACTGAAATCGGCGAGGATCTGGCTACCACGCTTGGTCAGTTTGAGGTGAATACGGATCGGACCATGGCCGACGCCGTCATCGTCGTTCCACTCTTCGAACTCGACTTCGCCATCCGGCAGTTTCTCCAGACTGGAGCGGGTGAGAATCTCAGCGTAGTCGATCAGATCATCGAGATATTCGACGAAAACACGAGGTTTCCAGCTCGCGGCCAGCCTGTGCACTTCCGCCGCCGCTTGGCCGAGCGCCGCCAACTGCGCACGCACGTCGCCCATCACGCGATCGGGCACACGGGTATTGAATTCGATCATCCGCATCAGGTCGCGATCGACCCGGCCCTGCTCGACCAACTTGACCGGCGGTATGCGCAGCCCCTCTTCGAAGATCTCCATGCTGTCGGCGGAGTTGCCACCCGGCACGCGGCCACCGAGGTCGCTGTGGTGCAGGATCAGGCTGACGAAAGCGACGCGCTGGCCGTCGACGAACACCGGTTGGAAAGTGAAGATATCGTTCAGATGGCTGCAACCCGAGTAGGGGTCGTTGCTCGCCAGCACGTCGCCGTCCTGAATGTCGTCGCCGAACCAGTCGAGGCACGCCGCCAGCGCCGGCATCACCACGCCGAGGTGCACCGGCACGGCCAGTCCCTGGGCGACCACCCGCCCCTTGCCATCGCAGACGGCAGCGGAGAAGTCCATGCTGTTCTTCACATTGGAGGTCCGCGCGGTGCGGGTGATCATCACCAGTGCATTGTCGGCGGTGGTGATCAGGGCATTCTTCAAAAGCTCACGCTTGATGGGATCTATCATGGTCCGCTCCTCGATTACTCACTCACCGCAGTGCACGTGAGGATGACGTTGTTCCAGCTGTCTCGGTTGGCCTGCCAGCCTGGGCGGACGACTATCGTGGTGTCGTATTCTTCGATGATCAGGGGCCCCTCGACCGCTGCTTCGTTCAGCGCATTGCGCGCCACCACTGGCGTTTCCAGCCAGCCAGCCTTGCCGAAGTACGCCTGCCTGCTATAGCGGGCGACGCTCTTCTCCGCTCCGCGCTGTGCCCGCTGCGGCATACGCGGCTGATCCGGCAGGCCCTGGCAGACCAGCTTGAGCGCAACGAACTGCACCGGCTCGCTCGGCGAGGCATATCCAAATACGTTCTGGTGTTCGCCGTGGAACGCCTCGGCGAGACGTTCCATCACACGCTCACCCTTAGGAACTTCGATGGTCAATGGCGCGGTCTGGCCCATGTAGCGCAGGTCGGCGTAAAGCGTCAGCCGCTGCTGGGCCGGATCGGAGAAACCTTCGCAAGCGAGCATGTCCAGCCCGCGCGCGCGCAGAGGTGCCGCTGCTGTTTCGAGCAGAGCCTGGTCGACATCCTGCAGCCGGCGGTAGAAAGCGCCGACAAGTTGGTGCTCGACATCGGCGAAGAGCATGCCCAGCGCACTGAAAAGCCCAGCCACCGGCGGCACGACGATGCGCTTCATGCCCGCGGCCTCCGCCAGGGTGCACGCATGCACCGGGCCGTTCCCGCCGATCGCCAGCATGGTGTACTGCGACGGATCGCGGCCTTTTTCCGAGGATACCCCTCGCAAAGCTCGCAGCATGGCCGCATCGGCGATGCTGTGGATGCCGTAGGCGGTCTGCGTTGGATCCAGGCCAATCCGCTCGCCGAGCGCTGCCACCGCCGCGCGGGCACCGTCGACATCCAATGTCAGCTCACCACTGACCAAGGCATTGGGGTTGAGGTAGCCGAGCACCAGGTTGGCATCGGTCACTGTCGGTTGAGTACCCCCATTGCCATAAGCCACCGGCCCTGGCTCGGCACCGGCGCTGCGAGGGCCTACCCGCAGGCCCCCGGCGGCATCGCTGGCCGCGATACTGCCACCCCCTGCGCCCACTTCAGCGATATCGATGGTGGGCACCTGAACCGGGTAGCCAGCGCCTCGGATCATCCGCGTCCCGAGCGCCGCGCCGCCGCCCACCTCGGTTTCCGGGCAGAGTGCGTAGGCGTGGTCCTCGATGATGGTGGCCTTAGCGGTAGTGCCGCCCATGTCGAAGACGATCATGTCACCTTCGCCGATATGCATGCCGAGGCGCTGTCCTCCCAGCACACCGGCTGCCGGCCCGCTTTCGATGATGTCGATCGGTTGGCGAGCGACTACGTCACCAGGGGATATGCCGCCGCTGGACTGCATGATCATCAGCGGCGCGCGAATCCCCAGCTTGTCCAACCGCGCCTTCAGCGAGGAGACATAGCGTTCCACTACCGGGCGGATGTAGGAGTTGACCACCGTAGTGCTGGTTCGCTCGTACTCACCCAGCTGCGGCAGCAGGTCCACCGAAGCGGTCACCGGCACGCCCGGCAGTCTTTGTGCGAGAAACGCTGCCGCCAAGCGTTCGTGCCCGGCATTGGCGTAGGAGTTGATGAACGTGACCGCTACCGCTTCCACCTCGGCCTGGGCGAAGACCAGCGCCGCCGCTTCCAGATCCGCTTGGGCCAAGGGGACCAGCACGCTGCCATCGGCGGCGATGCGTTCGTCGACCTCCAAGCGCAGGCTGCGCTCCACCAAAGGGTCCAGTTTCTTGTAGTCGATATCGTAGAGACGGGGCGTGCGGAACCGCGCGATCTCCAACACGTCGCGAAATCCCTTGGTGGTCAGCAGACCGACCTTGGCGCCTTTGCGCTCGATGATGGTGTTGGTCGCCACGGTGGTGGCATGCACGAATTCGTGGATGTCCGCAGCGTCGATCCGCAGCTCGCCGAGCAACGCCGAGACGCCGTTCTCGATGCCTTGGCTATAGTCCCTCGGCGTGGACAACACCTTCTTGCTATAGATGGTCCCATCGGTCGCAATGAGTACGACATCGGTGAAGGTGCCGCCGATATCGACACCCAAACGGTAACTGGTCTGTGTCATGAGCCTTCCGTCCGTCAACGTAGCTTTGCTTCGGCGGGAACGCGCCAGATGGCCTCGACCCGGCCGTTTCGCACGCCCAAAATTTCCTGGTGGAGGTGAACCGTGGTGTCCGCGTAGCCGACGGCCAAGCGCAACCGTTCGCCGATGTGCGGCGTTTCGGATGGCGAGACCAATTCGAACTTGCCATGCTCCGCGGAAAAGCCAACGCTGCGCAGTGGCGGCAGGCCCAGCGGCAACGGCATGCCGGCATCGGTGCTCATGGCCTTCTTGCCTGCATCGCAGACGATACGATTCGGTGTCGGCCGGCTAGTCACCGTGGAGAGCACGGTGAGTCCATACTCCAACTCGACGTGATAGAGCGTGCGGTAGCGAACGTCACCGAAGATGCCGCCCCCCGCCTGGATCTCGCTGACGCCCGGTAGCGTGGCAGCGGTGAGGTAGGTCCCAGTGCCGCCACAGCTGACCACATCGATGGCGATCCCATGAGCCCGGCACAGCTCGGCGCTGGCGACCAGACTGCCCACCGCCTCCTCGATGGCTGCGCGCTTTTCCGCCGGGTCGTCGATTCGGGTAGTGTGGCCCTCCCAGGTCATCACCCCGGCCAGGTGCAGCGAGGGATAGGCCCCTACCGACCGCGCCAGCGCCAGCACCGGCTCACCGGGCAGCACACCGGCCCGGCAGGTGCCGGTGTCGACCTCGATCACTACCGACAGCACAAGCCCCGCAGCGGCGGCGGCATCGGCCAACGCCGAAACGTTATCCGGATGGTCGACCGCAACGCTGACCTGTGCCCGCCGCCGCAGCGCGATCAACCGCTCGATCTTCAATGAGCCTGCGATCTGGTTGGCGATCAGAACGTCGTCGATACCAGCCGCCACCATCACTTCGGCCTCGGCGAGCTTGGCGCAGGTCACGCCTCTTGCACCCGCCGCAATCAAGCATTTGGCGATCTCGGGGCTCTTGTGCGTCTTGCAGTGAGGCCGCCAGGCCACACCAGCGGCAGCGCAATGGTCGGCGATCCGTGCGATGTTGCGCTCCATCACATCGAGGTCGACCAGCAGCGCAGGCGTATCCACCGCGGACAACGGTTGCCCGATCAGCGAAGCGTTCATGCCTCCCCCTTGGACTGACAAGCAATGAATGATCGGATCAGCCCGGCGGCGTCCTGCTGGTGCTCCAGCTGCATCACGTTTGATTCCAAGGCCGCCAGCGCCGCGTCATCGGTATCGAAGCCCCAACGCAGACAGCTGCGGAACTTGGCGAACACTTCCTCTGTCGTCATCGGCTCGTCCGGTGCGCCTTTCATCTTCCAGCGCTCGCGGGTCACGCTGCGGCCATCCTTCAGAGTCAGCGTCACCCGAGCGGGCGGAACCGCCGTCGGGGGGATATCAGCGCCATCAGTACAAGTCAGGCAGGCAGCCCAGGCCACGGCATCGCGCCGAATGCGCTCGGGCGTAAAGCTGGCGATATCGACGAATCCATCATCCAAAGCGGTGGCGAAGGCATAGGCGGCATTGAACTGGGCATGTACCACTGGGTTGGCATGGTGGCGATCGAACCGCGAGCCGACGATCTGCCGGTTCACTTGGCCCAGTTCGATCACCCCGCTCTCTATGTCCCGGGCCTTGAGGCCGCAGGCACGAAAATCGAGAGCGAGCTGGATCACCGTGTGGGTGCAGCGGCAGCAGGGGTAGGGCTTCATGCTCAGCTCGAGGAGATGCCAGCGGCTACCGAAACCGGCCGTGAGCAGCTCAGGCTTCACCTCGCCGCGTTCGTAGAGGGTGAACAGCCCGGACTTTCCATCCAGGTATCGGTGAGGCCCGGTGATGCCATAGCGGGCCAATTGCGCGGCCTGCACTCCGGAGCGCGCCGCGAAACCCGGTCCAGTACGCTTGGCCAGAGCGCCGTCGGCAATGAACTGGGTGGTGCCGCTGAGCTGGACGAAGGCCAGCGCCATCGCATGCAGCGTCTGGCCTGCGTCCAAATCGAATACCTTGGCCACCGCCGCCGCCGCACTGATGGTCCCGAGGGCGGTGGTGGGATGCCAGCCTTTGCCCAGTGAGTTGTAGCAGGCAAGGCCCAGGCGGCAGAACACCTCCACGCCCACCGCCACCGAGGTCAGCAAGCGTTCGCCACTGACCTCACCCTCCGCCTCGACTGCGGCAAGCACCGCCGGCAGGATGACGCAGAAGGCATGGATGCGAGCCTGGTCATGCTGGTCGTCGAAGTCCAGACTGTGCGCCGCCGCACCGTTGGCCAGCGCTGCGCTCACCGGACTGACACGCCGGCCATTGAGCAACAGCGTCGCTTTACCCTCGGTTTCCCAGGCGCCGATCGCCTCGAGCATTGCCTGCATGCCCGGTGCGCGTGCCGCTCCGCCGATGACCCCGAGGGTGTCCAAAACGAAGAGTTTGACCGTGTCGACCACCGCCGGCGGCAGATCGGTATACTTGAGCAGGGCGACAGCGGCCCCCAACTCCTGGCCGATGGCCGGAGCCTGCTTAATCTGTGTCATGATCGTTCGCTCAGTGGGCGGCGTCGTCGCGCAGCAGTTCGGAAATTTCCCGGCGCAGTTCGAGAAAACGCGGGTCCATCTTCATATCCTCACGTCGCGGACGCTCGAAGGGCACCTGGATCTCCCTCAACACGCTTGCCGGACGCTTGCTGTACACCAGGATGCGGTCGGCCAGATATAGCGCCTCCTCGATACCATGGGTCACGAACAGCACCATCTTCGGCTCCGACTCCCATATCCGCAGCAGCTCGTCCTGCAAGGTGTCGCGGGTCTGCACATCCAGTGCGCCGAAGGGCTCGTCCATCAAAAGCAGCGAAGGCTGGATGCAGAACGCCCTGGCAATCCCCACCCGCTGCTGCATGCCGCCGGACAATTGATGCGGCCAGGAGTGCTCGAAGCCATCGAGGCCGACCAGGTGCAGGTACTCCCTGGCCCGCGCCGTTCGTTGCGCTCTACCGATCCCCATCACCTCCAGGCCGAAGGCAACGTTCTCCAGCGCGCTACGCCAGGGCATCAATTCCGAGCCCTGGAATACCATGCCGCGCCCCTTGCCCGTCCTCCCGGTGATGTCCTCGCCGTTGAGCACTACGCTGCCTCGATCCGCGGGGATCAGCCCATTGACGATCTGCAGCAAAGTCGACTTACCGCAGCCGGATGGACCGAGTAGCGCGACGAACTCGCCGTCCTTGACCTGCAGCGACTGGCCGGTGAGCACTGGAGTGCCGGAGAAGGACTTGTGAATGTCGGTTACGATGAGATGCGACATCAGCTCAGCTCTTGCAGCGCTAGTTCCAGATAGGAACGATCGATGATCTTGTCGAGGTCCAGCGTGCCTTTCAGCGCGCCAGCCTTCTGGTACACCGGAATCACCTTGGCGACCCCTTCGGCGGTCAGCTCGGCCATGTTCGGCGGGAAGGCGTTGATCTCGGTCGAAAGCGTCCGCCAGACCGGCATGAGGAGATCGTCGCCGGCTTCCCTGAGATCGGTTGACGAGGCGTACTGGGCGACCTTGCTCTTGTACCAGGTGTAGTCGTCGTTGCTGCGGCGAAAGCTGGTAAGAACCGACTTCAGCACTCCCACGGCCGCGGCCTTGTTTTCGTCACTTTCAAGCCAGGACGCGGTGCTCATCACCACCGCGCTGTACCAGTGATCGTATTCCTGCCATGGCTTGACCAGCAGCTCGAAGGTGCCGCGCCCTCTGGCGCTCTTGATTTGTTCGGCCTGTTCGACGTGCATCGGCACGGCATCCACCCGGCCGGCGAGCAGGGCCCGCATCCGGTCGCCGGAGCTGCCCATTTCGATGAAGTTGACCTTCGTCGCATCGAGGCCGTGCTTATCCAATACGCCCAGCAACATCACATGCATGAAATCGCCGATTCCGCTCACGGCGATGGTCCCGCCACCGTCGACGAGTTCAGCCAGGGTCCCGAACCGGTCGACATTGGCTACGATCACCTGGGAGGTGTTGCCGTAAGATAGCCCCAGGATACGAACGTCAGCTCCCGCTTCGGCCGCCGCGAGGGTCGAGGCGATGTCGGCATCACCGATATCCGATTGCCCGGCCAGAACCTGCTTGGCGATCTCCGGGATCCTCGCCGTCGGCTGGACTTCTGGCGCAGCGAAGCCTGGAATGGCGGCCAGTCCCTCTTTCAACGCGACCTGCATGGGTACGTTCACCGCCGCGGTCGCCGCCAGCGTATTGATCCTCAACACGCGCCCCCCGGAGGCGAAAGCAGGCAGGAACGGGCCGAGCGCCAGCATGCCGAGGCCGCCCATACTCAGGCGCAATACGTTTCGACGGTCAATGGAGTCAAACATCCTGCTTCCCTCGCGTTGGTGAATGAAACGGCGGTCGGTCAGTGATCGCCGGTACGGCTGGCATACCAGGGGGCGGTGCGATTGGCGACCCAGCGCAGCAGGCCGGTCGCGGTGACGCTGAGCAGCATCAGCATCACGATCAGTCCGAACAGCGGCGCAGTGGAGAGATCCAGCCCGGCGTCGTTGATCAATCCGCCATAGCCCGTGCTGATGAACATTTCAGCGGTCACCATAGCGCGCAGCGCATGGGTCAACCCGATACGGGCGGCGATCAGCACATAGGGATGCAGCGCCGGCAACAACACCAGCCGGAAGACCTGTAGCGGCGAAGCGCCATAGGATCGGGCGACGTCCAGCAGATTGGGCGACACCGAACGGGACGCCTCCATCATGGTCGTGACCACGAACCAGACCGTGGCAACGAATACGATAGCCACGCAGAGCAAGACACCGCGTCCCAGCAGCAGGATGAACAGGGGTACCAGTGCAGCAGCGGATACGACGATGAACATCGCAGCCCAGGGTTTCACCAAAGCCCTGACCAATGGCAAGCGCCCCATCGCGACACCCAGCGGCACGCCTACCAGCAGTGCCAGTGCATACCCCACCGACATCTGCCAAAGCATCGAACCCAGTGCCGCCCAGAAAGCGTTCCCGAGCAACGTATCATTAAGAGCAACGAAGACCTGGAGCGGAGTCGCCAGCAGCGACTCGCTCAGCTCGGCGCCAGCGGCCTGCCAGACGACCAGCAGGAGCAGACAGCCCAGCAGATTGGTCATGGCGCGCATCTTTTTCATCTCACACCCTCCGCTGCCAGGTGCAGGCCCGACGTTCGATCCACAGGAGCAGCTCCTGCAGCATCAAGCCGAGCACACAAAGCAGGAACAGCACCCCCAGCACCCCGGCACTATCGAAGCGCGCGGCGGCGTTCTTCATCAGCGAACCGAGGTTGACCGTGGCCAAGAACAGTTCTGCGGTGATCATTGCGTTCACCGCCCGCACGGCACCGATGCGCAATGCGGCGAACACGAACGGCAGGCTTTCCGGAATCAGGATCAGGCGGGTGCGCTGCCAAGCGGTAGCGCCGAACGCACGGCCGACATCCAGCAACTTGCGATCGGCGTTGCGCAGTCCAGCGTCGATCACGATGAGCATGTCGAACAGGCACATGATCACTACGAGCGCCACTCGGGCTTCGAAATAGAGCCCGAACCAGATCATGATGAAGGGTGCCCAGGCCACGCTGGGCACGGCGTAGATCAGGCTGACGATGGGATCGAGCAGATCGTGGATGAACGTTACCCGCCCCATCAGGAAGCCGAGAGGAAAGGCGATGACGAGAGCGATGGCGAAGCCGAGCAGCATGTGCTGAACGGAATGCCCGAAGGCCACGAGCAGCTCGCCGCTGGCGGTCATTTCCCACAGACGCTGCATCACGGCCTGAGGTGACGCCAGCACGAAGCTGGAAAGCTGCGTAGACACCAGCGCCCAAATGCCTAGTCCAAGCAGGATCGATATCCCATAGAGCGGCAAGAACGAACGCGAAGCAAGCGACCTTGCGGGTCTGCTCGAAGCGCCGGCGGCTGGTGGAACTGCATTGGCAACCTCGGTCACATCAGTCCCTCCCGGAGCAGGAATGCTGCATTGACGATATTGGAAGGCCATGCGCATAGTGCTCGACAAGGCTCAGCCATGGCAGCTAAAGGCCATCCTAAGCATACGCCTCCATATTGTCTAGTTGACTACTCATTTAAAGATGCAAAAAAGATGACGACAGATACCGCCCTACCTTTGTACGTCCGTATCCAGCGATACATCCGGTCCGAAATCGCCACCGGACGGCTCAACGAGGGCGACCGCATTCCCACCGAAATGGAGCTGAGCGAGCGCTTCGAGACTACCCGTGCCACGGTAGCACGCGCCATCCAGCAGCTGGTATACGAAGGGATCGTGGTGCGCCGTGCCGGTAGCGGCAGCTTCGTCGCGAGCCGGCCGCTCAGCTCACCATTGCAACTGACACAGGTACATTCGTTCGAGGACCAGTTGGCGGCGGAAGGCGCCGTCATCGATTACGAACTCATCGGCTTTTCGGCTCGCCAGCCAAGCGACGAGGAGCTGGATCAGCTATGCATGCCGCAACGTACACAAGTATACGAACTCAGGCGGGTCCGAACGGTCAGCGGCAAACGAATGAGCGTCGAGATCCGTATCATCCCGGAGGAGCTCGGCCGGCGCATGACCGTGGATATGCTGCATAGGCAATCCATCCACCGCATCATGGCCGAGCTGGGACTGCCGATTCATCGCGTCGAGGGCATGATCCGCGCGCGGGTGGCCGACGACACCGTGGCCGACCAGCTGGAAGTGAAGAAAGGAACCGCGCTGCTGGTACGCGACTATACGCTGCTCAGCCACGACCGCAGACCACTGATATGCGGCGAGTCGATGTACAGACCGGACTTCCATATCAACTACATCGTTCAGCAAGCGAATATCTAGCCTGCCGTCTCGGCAACGAATGGGACAAGATCGAGCCAGGCCGGCTGGAACGCTAGCTAGACGGAAGCACCGTCCAGCCCGAGCAAAAGCCCGCGCTCCCATTCGGGAGCGCGGGCTTCTCGCGATCCGCCTGGAAGGCGGCAGCGCTGGGATCAATCCTGGCGGCTGGTGACTTCGAGCAAATGGTAGCCGAACTGGGTCTTGACCGGCCCCTGGACCTGGCTCACCGGGGCGCTGAACACCACGCGGTCGAACTCGGGCACCATCTGGCCGCGGCCGAAGCTGCCGAGGTCGCCGCCTTGGCGGCTGGAGGGGCAGCTCGAATGCTTGCGTGCGATCTCGGCGAAATCGGCGCCGTTTTCGATCTCCTGCTTGAGCGCTTCACACTTCGCTTCGCTGTCGACCAGGATGTGGCGGGCAGTGGCGGTAGCCATGGTGTTACCTCTCGTGTCGATGATTCGGTCCCACCGCAGGCGCGGTCGGGCAAGGGATCGGCACCGCTCGGCACCGTCTTCCTTCAATGAGGGCGAAGCGCAGGGATTCAAGCACATTTGCGGTGCAATTCACCAATTCGAACACTGTTCGTGCACTATCGGCGGCGACAATGGCCTGCATCGCGCAGAGTCGCGCGGCTCGCTATGGAGCATGGGAGATGAAGAGCACCGTCGCCAAGATCATCGTCGCAGGTCTGACCGCCACCCTATCGCTATCGGTGCTCGCCGCGCCGGGCGGTGGCCCGGGAGGACCTGGTCCTGGCGCAGGCCCCGGCGGCTGGGGCCCTGGTCCTGCCTGGGGCGGCGCTCCGGCCCGTGGCCATGGGCTGCCCGATGGGGCCCGGGCGCTGTGGCTCGGCAGCGCGCTCTACTTCCTCGCCGCCGGTACCTACTATCTGTGGAACGCCGACCAGCAGCGCTATGTCGTGGTTTCCCCACCGCCGGTGGCGCAGTACGAGAGCCCCAATGACTACAACGTGATCGCCTATCCGACCCAGGGCCAGACGCCAGACCAGCAGGCCCGCGATCGCTATGAGTGCCATGCATGGGCGGTCGGCCAGAGCGGCTTCGACCCGGCCAGCGCCCAGCAGCCGCCGGCGGCGACCGTACGGGACATCTACAAGCGCGCGCTCGGCGCCTGTCTCGGCGGACGCGGCTACAGCATCGGCTGAAGATCGATGAGGGCACCGCCCGATTGCGAAAGCGCCGTCGCCGACAAGGCGGCGGCGTTTTCGCGAGAGACTCAGCGCTTGGCGGCGCTGGGCTGGGGCAGCTCCGGCAGGGCGCGGTCGAGCAGTTCGACGCTCTTTCTGAAGTAGAACTGGCTCTTGTTGTACTCGCCGAGATTGGTATAGAGACGTGCGAGCTCAGCACAGGCGGTACCGCTCGGACGCTGGCGATGGCTCGCTTCGAAGTACTCCTGGGCCTTGCCCCAGTAGGCATTGCGCAGCGACAGGCGGCCAAGCGTGAGCAGCAGTTCGGGATCGTTGGGCCGCTCCTGCAGCCACTGTTCGGCGAACTTGAGCTGTAGCTGGGGATCGACCTCGATCAAACCATAGCGCAGCACCAAGCGCGCGCTCCAGCGATCCTTCAACGCCTGGCGCAGCAGCTGCTCGGCATGCTCGGCCTCGCCGTTGCGGACCAGCGCATCGACGTAGAGCAGCAGCATGTCGGCATCGAGGCGCAGCACGTCGGGCATGTCGGCCCACAGCTCGCGCACCCGTTCGAGCTCATTGACCGTGCGCCCGCTCAGCGGGCTGATCGCAGTACTGGCGGCAAAGGCCGGTGCCTGCAGGGTCAGTTCGCGATAGGTACGCTTCTCGAGCTCGACACGCTCGGCCTCGTCGATCAGCGAGTGGCGCACGAGTCTCGGCAGGATCCGGCGCACCCCCTCCCAATCGCCGACTCCGACATAGGCCTGCTTGAGCAGCTTGAGCAGCTGCGGATGATCGGGCGTCTGCTGCTCGAGCCGGGTAAGGATCGCCAGCGCCTGCTCGCGCAGCCCCCGATCGAGCAGCAGCTGCGCCTCGAGCAGTCCGACCGCGCTGTCAGCCCCGGAGGTGGAACGATGCGCCTCGCGCAGGAGCTCCTCGGCGCGGTCGAAACGCCCCTGGTAATGAGCGGCGAGCGCAGCGGAGAGATAGTTGACCAGCGGCACCGAGGAGTCATCGGCGGCGCGGGTCAGGGTCCGCTCGGCACGCTTCCAGCGCCCTTCGGCAAGCGCCACCAGACCGCTCACCGTGCGCTTCAACGCTTGGCGGTGGCGGGTCCGGCTGTTCCACAGCTTGATCCGGCTGAATGGGCGGCGCAGCTGCCACAGCAGCCGAAGCAGGAAATGGACCAGCAGGAAGATCACGAACAGGGCGACCAGCCCGAACCAGAACGAAGTCTGCAGCGAAGTGTCGCCGACCCGCACCAGCCAGTAGCCCGGTACCGAGAGCATCAGCTGGCCGAGCAGCGCACCGACGACCAGTCCGACGACGATGAAGAGGATCAGTTTGCGCATCGATCACGCTCCCTGGTCGGCATCGGCCGGCTCGCCGCGGCGCGAGAGAATCTCACGCAGCCGCTCGAGCGAACCGCTGATATCGGGCAGCTCCGGGCGCACCTCCTCGCTCGACAGCTGGGCGAGCCGGTCGAGGGCGCTGGCGACGCCAGTGTCGTCGGTGAGGTAGTAGATCCGCACCAGCCGGCTCGCCTCATCGAGGCTGGTCCGGTAGATCTCGGGCTGCTCGCGGATCAGTCCGAGCTGTGCCTGCTCGAGCAGCATGCGCACGTTCTGGCGCAGGTAACCCTCTTGATCGGGAGTGATCAGCGCCTCCAGCGGCTCGTCGTGGCGGCGGATGGTGACCAGGTCCTTGAGTTGGGTACCGAGCCTCGACAGCTGCTCGCGCCAGCCCCCCGAATAGATCGCATCGTCGTCGACCCGCGCTGCCAGCGCCTTGGTCTCCTGGGCGAGCGGCAGACGATCGAACTGCTGCTGTGCTGCGGCGAGCTGCAGGTAGATCCCTTCGCGGTCGAGCCGCGGCACGCTGTCGAGAGCCGCGATCTCGCTGCCGATCTCGCGCCGGACCGGGAGGAAAGCGGGGTTGTCGACCTCGGCGAGACGGCGATCGGCGGTCTCGAGCAGGACCTGGGCACCGGCGACGTCACGCTCGAGACCGAGGCGCTGGTTGGCGATACGCAGCAGGTACTCGACCTCGGCGTAGGTCCATTCACGCGCATCGCTGCGCTGTTGCTGGTTGAGCTCGGCGAGCACCCCTTGCACCGCACGCTCGTTCTGGTCGACCCGCTCACCCAGCGCATCGACCGCCTGCTCGCGCTGGCCGAGGGCGGAACGGATGGCGCTATCGTTCTCGTCGCGCAGCTGCTCGAGCCGCGCGGACAGCGCATCGAGCTCGGCGCTCTGCTGATTGAGCCGCTGGACACCTAAGCCCAGCCCGAGCAGCAGTAAAATCACCACCACCACCAGCACGATCAGCGCTGGTAGCCACGGCCGGCGAGCACGCCTCGCCGCGGCGTTGCGCCCGCCGCCGCCCGGCGGCGGCGCATCCATGCCCGCGCCCGTGCTCGACTTGCCCGCCCCAGTCGTAGCGGACGCGGCGGCTGGCTCGGGCTTGGCCTCGGCAGCCGGCTCGGGCCTGGCACCAGCGGCCGGCTCAGCCTCGACGGATTCGGTCTCGGCTGCGCGAGCTTCGCCCGCGGCATCGACTTCGATCGTAGGCGAAACGTCCTCATCATGCTTCGCCAGCGGCTCCCGCTGATCATCCCTTGAGAATTTCTTATCGTCTTCTTTGCTCATATGTCGCTTGCCTTTTGCCGATACCGAACGGGCCTGGGCGCCAACTGGCGGCCGCTTGGCCGGATCCCTGAGCCTTCGCTCCGAGGACGCACGCCTTCGCAGGCTCAATCATCGCTGCACCGCCGCCCAGCGGCCAGCTTTCAATCATCCCTGAACGAGGCGCACGCCTGCGCCAGCGCTTCGGGTGTCGCATCTTGGGCACATCGCACCCTGACGAAGCCTCTTTCTTCAGCCAGTGTAGCCAATCGCGTGCTGGAGACGATCAGCGTCCGCTCGCGTGCGGCGTAAGTGCACCACTGCGCCAGGTGGTCCAGCTGCTCGGCGCTGGTCACGATCAGCGCCAGGTACTCACCGGCCTGGAGGCGCGCCAGCGCAGGCGGGGCCGGGGTATCCAGCCGGCGACGGTAGAGCGCGAGCTCTTCGAGCTTCGCACCGCGCGCGGCAAGCGTATCGGACAACAGCCGTCGCCCGCCCTCTCCACGCGCCAGCAGCACCCGCCAGCCGGCGATCCGGGCGAGCTCGTCCAGTGCCAGCAGCCCTTCGCTCGCAGCCGGGCCTTCACGCGGCGCCAGAGCGTCCCGCCCGAAGACGTCGCGCATCGCCTCGCGGGTACTCTCGCCAGTGGCGAACAGCCGCACCGAGTCGAACCAGGTCGGCCGCGGGGTCAACAGCGCAGCGAGGCATTCGACGGCGAAGGGGCTGACGCAGAGCAGCGCATCCAGGCTCAGCTCGAGCACTTGGCGGTGCCGCTCGGCGCCGATTCCGAGCCGCTCGAGCCGCATCGCATCGAGATCGCACGGCGCGAGCCCACGCCGCTCGAGCGCGGCCCGCAGCGCCTGTGCGCGCGCCCCGGGGCGGGTGATCAGCACCGTGCGATCGGCCCTCATTGCGTCCGGTCACCATAGACCGCGGCGAGGATCTCCCCCGCACCCTGCTGGATCAAGGCTTCCGCGACCTCGATACCGAGGCGCTCGGGCTCATTGGACGCACCGCGCGCCTCGAAGCGCAGCACGCGCGCGCCATCGGGGGAGCCGACCAGCGCGCGCAGCCAGAGTCCAGCACCGCCCTGCTCGAGCACCGCATAGCCGCCGATCGGTACCTGGCAGCCACCATCGAGACGGGTGTTCATCGCCCGCTCGGCGAGCACCCGCGCGGTGGTGTCGCGGTCGATCAAAGGGCGGATCAGCTCGAGCAGCCGCTGATCGTCGCGCCGGCACTCGATGCCGAGCGCGCCCTGGCCACAGGCGGGCAGCATCAGTTCAGGGGCGAGTTCCTGGCGAATCCGCGCATCGAGACCCAGGCGTTGGAGCCCGGAGGTGGCGAGCACGATGGCGTCGAACTCGCCGGCGTCGAGCTTGGCCAACCGGGTCTGCACGCTGCCGCGCAGGCTCGAGACCAGCAGGTCGGGACGCAGTTCGAGCAGTTGCAGCTGGCGGCGCAGGCTCGAGGTGCCGACCCGCGCGCCCTCGGGCAGCGCCTCGAGCGAATCGAAGCGGTCGGAGACGAAGGCATCGGTGGGCGCACCGCGCTCGAGAATCGCCTCGAGCCCAAGCCCTTGGGGAAAGTGCATCGGCACATCCTTCATCGAATGCACCGCGATATCGGCGCGCCCGTCGAGCAGCGCCTCCTCGAGCTCCTTGACGAACAGCCCCTTGCCGCCGACCTTGGCCAGCGGCGCATCGAGGATTCGGTCACCACGGGTGCTCATCGAGACCAGGCTCACCTCGAGCCCGGGGTGCAGCGCCTCGAGGCGAGCCTTGACGTGCTCGGCCTGCCAGAGGGCCAAAGGGCTGCGGCGGGTAGCGATGCGCAGCGATGCGCGAGTGTTGGACGACACGACGACTCCGAACGAATGGCGAGCCCCGGGGCGCCTGCCCCAGGGGCAGAATGAGGGGCGCAATGGTCCGCGATTGTATCATCGATGACTGCCGGCTTCCGATCATGCCTCATCCGCGGCGCCCAGCGCGCAAAGCGAGCCCCCGCGTCCTCGTTCGAAAGCGGCTTCGGTGATGGTCAATGGCGGGAAGTGAAGGGCAGCGGACATCATCGATCGTTCAGACCGAGATGGCCGCCAGGCGGGAGTCAATCGTGGGCTGCCGGCTCGTCGATGAGCATGTAGCCGAGCCCTCGGATGTTCTTGATCCTGGCGGTCGAGCCGATCGCCGAGAGCTTCTTGCGGATGCGATGCAAGGCCACATCCAACGCGTTGGGCGTTACCGCCTTGGCGACTCCCCAGCCGGCATGCTCGAGATTGGTATGCCGCACGGTGCGTCCCGCTGCGTTCATCAGGCAAAGCATGAGCTGCAGCTCGGCCGGCGCCAGCAGGATGGACTGCGTATTGCACTTGAGGCGACTGCTGTCGAGATCGATGGTCAAGTCGCCCACAGCGGGCGCGAGGGACGCAAGCACCGGGGGGCGTCTCATCAATGAGCGAACCCGCGCGATCAATTCATCCATCGCGAACGGTTTGGCCAGGTAGTCGTCGGCGCCGCTTTCGAGCCCGTCGATGCGGTCATGCAGGGCGTCGCGCGCGGTCAGCATCAGGCAAGGAGTCATATTGCCCGCCGCACGCACGTCCCTGAGCCAGGCCAGCCCATCACCATCGGGCAGCCCCCGGTCGACGATCATCACGGTGTAGTCGGCATGGCTGAGCCCGAACGACGCCTGGGCCGTATTCTGGAAGGTATCGGTCTCGATGCCTACTTGCATCAGCGCTCGCTGGATCAGCTCCGCAACCCGCTCGTGGTCCTCGACCAACGCTATACGATACATGGATCGTCCTCGCCGCTATCAGCCACTGCCTGCCATCACCATTACGCTGCCTGGAACATCGCGACACCAGGGTATTGGCTCATTGGAAGCGGTAGACGTAGCCGATCTGGACTTCAGGAATCGTCCTGTTCTCGACCAGGGGACTATCGTAGACACCGCCGCCGACGAATCGCGTGACCCCCAGATCGAGGATGATGGTCTGACGGTCGCTCATGCGGTAGTCGAACGTAGCACCGAGCGTGACATCGAATGCGGACTCCCCATCGTAGGCGGGCCGGTCGGTGCGAACCTCCGACGGCCTCACCCCATAGTAGTAATCGACGTAATCGCTGTTCGACCAGCCAGTGCCGATATAGGGCGAGATACTGAACCGGCCACGCTGGAACTCTCTGCTGAACTCCAGTTCGGCGCGATGCCCTTTGTTCCCGCCGATCAGGTAGCTGCCCGACAGCTCACCGAAGCTTTTTTTCCAGCTGAACGCAGGACCGAACCAAGCACCACCATCGCGCTCGTCCATGCCTTCCCGATAGCGCGAGTCCGATGCTTCATAACCACCGCCGAAAGAGTATCTTCCACGCAGCGCAACGGAGAAGTCATTCCAGGTACCGATCTTGAGATCCGCCCTGGTGCCAAAGAAGTTCACCCACTTGTTATCGAAGTAGAAAAGCGGCAACGCGTCGACATCGGAGCCATAGCCTCGATAGGCCGAATCCCGGTATCGAGCACCGACGCCCAGCCCCCAGTGGGTGACGTTCGGCGCATCGCTCAAGAAGGTGAAGCCAGAACCACCGGCATCAGGCGTATCGCTACGCGTTTGCTGGGCGTAGGCGGCATCGACGAGCACGAACGCGAAGGCAGGCAGCAGCATTGACCAGCGTTTGGAGCGAGTGAACAGCGTCATGGTGTGGTCCTGGAAATGAAGAGCTCAGGTCTTCATCCTGGCTTCCACAGACTTACCTCATACTTACTGCCAGCGGGCTCCATATAGTTTTTATGTATCAGCGACTCGATCATCAAACAAAACCACGAATCGCGTATGCGCAACCGAGCGGTCGACGAACAGCTGCCAACCATAGGTGTTAGCGATTTTCCGGCAGATGGCCAGGCCCAGACCAGCTCCCTCGTACTTGTTGCCGGGCGCTCGCCAGAACTTCGAGAAGATATGCGGCAAGTCGCTCGGGTCGATGCCTTCCCCCTGATCGTTTACCGCCACCGAATGATTGGAGATATCGATGGTGACGACGGCGGACTCAGGCGAAACTTCCACCGCATTCTCGACCAGGTTCTTGAGCAGGATGAACAAGGCCGCCTTATCCGCCTCCAACGGGGAGACAGGCGCGTCCTGCGCCACTACGATCCGCACGCGCTTCTTCTCGGCGCGGCGCTCGAGATAACGAATCACTTCGTCCACTACCGCGACCACGTCCGTGCTCGCGGAACGATAGTTGTACAACTCGCTCACTTCAGCGATATGGAGCAGTTGCTGGACCTGCCTCGACATCAGGTCGACATCCTGGAGAAGCCGGGCCTGCTGGCTCGAGTCACCCTGCAGTTCGATTTGTCCGCGGATCAAAGTGAGCGGCGTCTTGAGCTCGTGCGCGGCCGAGGCGAAGAACGATTGCTGGACCCTGAACCCTTCTTCCAACCGATCCAGCGCGCTGTTGAAGGCTTCCGCCAGCGGCCTCACTTCACTCGGGATGCCATCCAGCGAGAGCCGGGAGGTCAGGTTTTCGGGTGAAATCTTGGCTGCCGCATCCGATACCCGGCGCAAGGGCCTGAACATGCTATGGAAGGTGAAATATATCGCCAGGATGAAGACACACAGGGATATCCCCGCGATGATCTTGGCAGTGGTGAATACCGGCTTGAGCCGGTTGCGAACGATGACTTCGCTCAGTTGATCGCTCACCGCCGTTTGTAGAAAGAACTGCTTCCCATCGTAGGTGAAGGGCAGTGTCTCCACATGGAATCCAAGTCCATCGCTTTCGACCGCGAACCTTTCCGCCTGAGGATCGAAATAGTCATCGGCGGATGGAAAATCGGAGCTCACGTGCTCGGAGGAAAGCAATACCGTGCCCTTCGGGTCCAACACCCGGTACTGGAACTGATCCGGGAACGCCGCCCGCCATATGTGGATTTCATCGATCAAGGTGACTGACTGCGGATTGCCCTGGGCATCGTACCTGAGCGTATCGATGAGGCGGGTTCCCATATCGTTTTGTCGATGTCGGCCCAAAAACGACGTCGGATTCGATTCCAAGAGCGTTACGACGGCCAAGGAAACCAGCGTCACCGTAACGATCAAGGCCACTGTGCAGGTGATCAGCAGCCGGATCGATAGGCTTTCGGACCATCTCGATCCGTCCGGTCGGCCGCCCTGCACGATATCGATCACGTTTCGCCATGAATCACGCTTCATCCAATTACTCCATAGATGCCCTCTCCTCCATCACGCCCTCCAAAGCGAGGTGTCATGCATCGGATAGGGCTTTGACCATCAGATCGTTGTGGATGGCTGAAGGAGAGTTACACCGTTCGATCCCCTTGCTATCGCTCCATCTCCGCGAGATGAACGACATCCAGCAGGCGAGTAGAAAGAACCAACGAGCCGCGGCGACGATAGGTTCGATTCGAGGCGAATTGCCGCGCTCAAGGCAGACCCGATCAGGCGAAACTGGCACGAATAGCGCCCGGGCACCAGGTCCATTCCGGACGCCGCCGGCGGTAACTTCTCGACTACCAGCCCTGCTCGCACTGGGCAATGTGCCGATTTCGTCATCCCGGGAAGAGAAAAGCCACAAGCCCGGGGCCGACCGGGCGCGAGATGCTGGGGCCTGCTCACAGGCCAGGACCCCACCATGCAGCGCATCTCGATCATCGACACGCATACCGGCGGCGAGCCGACCCGCCTGGTCATCGACGGTTTCCCCGCGCTCGGCGAAGGTCCACTCGACGAACGCCGCGCCTTGCTCGCCCGCGACCATGACCGCTGGCGGCGCGCTTGCGTGCTCGAGCCGCGCGGCAGCGAGGCGATGGTCGGCGCCCTGCTCTGCCGCCCTTTCGATCCAGCCGCGAGTGCCGGGGTGATCTTCTTCAACAATACCGGCTACCTCGGTATGTGCGGGCACGGCACCATCGGCCTGATCACCGCCCTCGCCCATCTCGGCCGGATGGGCCCCGGCGAGCACCGGATCGAGACGCCGGTGGGCAACGTGCTCGCCACCCTCCACCCGGACGGCTCGGTGAGCGTACGCAACGTACCCGCCTACCGATTCGCCAAGGACGTCCCGGTGACGGTGCCCGGCCATGGCGAGGTACGCGGCGACGTCGCCTGGGGCGGCAACTGGTTCTTTCTGGCCTCAGACCACGGCCAAAGGATCGCCGCCGACAATCTCGACGCTTTGACCGCCTACTCCCGCGTATTGCTCAAGGCGCTCGAGCAGGCAGGGATTCGCGCCGCGCACGGTGCGCAGATCGACCATATCGAACTCTTCGCCGACGACCCCGAGGCCGACAGCCGCAGCTTCGTACTCTGTCCCGGCGGGGAGTACGACCGCTCGCCCTGCGGTACCGGCACCAGCGCCAAGCTCGCCTGCCTCGCCGCCGATGGCCTGCTCGCTCCCCACCAGCCCTGGCACCAGGCGAGCGTGATCGGCAGCCGCTTCGAAGCTCACTACGAATGGCAAGAACAGCAGCTGATTCCCACCATTCGCGGCCGCGCCCACCTGAGCGGGGAGGCGACCCTGCTGATCGACCCGAGTGATCCCTTCGCCTGGGGCATCGCGCGGTGAGCGATGCGATAGTGATCGGCGCCGGCATCGTCGGCGCCAGCTGCGCCCACGCGCTGGCCCTGGCGGGTCTCTCGGTGCGGGTGGTCGATGCCGGCCTGCCCGCCGCCACCTCCGCGGGCATGGGCCATCTGGTCAGCCTCGATGGCAGCGCCGCCGAGCTTGCACTGTGCAGCGACTCGCTCGCCCGCTGGCGCGCCCTGGCCCCGAGCCTGCCGGCGAGCGGCGCCTACCATCGCTGCGGCACGCTGTGGCTGGCCGAGAACGAGGACGACCTCGCCACCGCCGACGACAAACGCGCCGCGCTCGCCATGGCAGGCATAGGCAGCGAGCTGATCACCCCTACCCGGCTGGCCGCGCTCGAACCGCTGCTGCGCCCTGGACTCAGCGGCGCACTGAGGGTCGAAAGCGATGCGATCCTCTACGCCCCCCGGGTCGCCGACTGGCTGCTGGAATGCGTCGGTATCACCCTCGAACGCGCCCAGGTGACCGCGCTCGAAGATCAACAGGTGCGTCTCGCCGACGGCCGCAGGCTGGGGGCACGGGTGATCGTGCTGGCCGCCGGTCTGCAGGCGGGTGCCCTGCTCGAAGGGCTGCCGATCGAAGCGAAGAAGGGCCACCTGCTGGTCACCGATCGCTATCCCGGCCGGGTTTCCCACCAGCTGGTCGAGCTCGGCTACGGCGCCAGCGCCCACGCCGGCCAGGGTACGTCGGTGGCCTTCAACCTCCAGGCACGCCCCACCGGCCAGCTGCTGATCGGCTCGACCCGCCAGTTCGACACCCTCGACCCCCGCGTCGAGCCCGCGCTGCTCGCACGCATGCTCGAACGCGCGCGCGGCTACCTGCCGGCGCTCGGCGCAATCAATGCGATCCGTGCCTGGACCGGGTTTCGTGCCGCCACCCCGGATGGGCTGCCGATCATCGGCCGCCATCCCGAACGCGAGGGCCTGTGGCTCGCGCTCGGCCACGAAGGCCTCGGCGTGACCACCGCACCGAGCACCGCGGCGCTGATCCGTGCGGGGGTGCTCGGCGAGCATCCCCCTCTCGACCCGAGTCCCTACCGTTTCGAACGCTTCCGGGCAAGCGCGCCCGCGGATGGGCAACGATGATCAGGCTGACCCTCGACGGCGAAGCCCTCGTCCTGCCGGAGGGAACCAGCGTCGCCGCCGCGCTCGCCGCCAGCGGTGACGACCACGCCCGAAGCGACCTCGCCGGTCGCCCGCGGGCACCGTTTTGCGGTATGGGCATCTGCCAGGAGTGCCGGGTGTGCATCGACGGCCGGCGCCGGCTGGCCTGCCAGACGCTGATCCGCGAGGGTATGGAAGTGGAAAGGACACGATGAACGAGCGGCTGCCAAGAGAGTGCGAACTGCTGATCGTAGGCGCCGGTCCGGCCGGCATGGCCGCCGCCTGCGCCGCCGCTGACCATGGCATGAGCGTGGTGGTGATCGACGACAACCCCGCGCCGGGAGGGCAGATCTGGCGCGCCGGCCCGAGGGTCGACCTGCCCCTTCGCGCGCAAGCGCTGCGCGAGCGCTTCGAGCGGCTGCCCGGGCTGCGCCTTTGCAGCGCCACCCGGGTGATCGACGCACCCGCGCCGGGGCGGCTGCTGGTCGAGCGCGAGCACGATGCCGGGGTGATCGACTACCACCGCCTGCTGCTGTGCACCGGCGCCCGTGAACGGCTGCTGCCGTTTCCCGGCTGGACCCTGCCCGGCGTGACTGGTGCCGGCGGCCTGCAGGCGCTGATCAAAGGCGGGCTGACGGTGCGTGGCGAGCGCATCGCGATCGCCGGCAGCGGCCCGCTGCTGCTGGCCTGCGCAGCGACGGTTCGCGCGCAGCGGGGCCGGCTGGTGGCGCTGGCCGAACAGTCGCCGTGGCAGGCGCTGGCCGGATTCACCATCGGACTATGGCGATGGCCCGCCAAGCTGGCCCAGGCGATAGCGCTGGCGAACCCGCGCTATCGCGCCGCCAGCCGCTTGATAGAAGCGCTGGGCGAACGGCGGCTCGAAGCCGTGGTGATCGAATCCCTCGGCGAGCGCCGGGAGATCGCCTGTGACCGCCTCGCCTGCGGCTTCGGCCTGGTCGCCAACACCGAGCTCGCCCAGCTGCTCGGCTGTGCGCTGGACGAGCGGGGAATCTTGGTCGACCAGCACCAGGCCACCTCGGTGGCGGGCGTCTACGCCGCCGGCGAATGCACCGGCCCCGGCGGCAGCGAGCTGGCGCTGGTCGAAGGGCGGATCGCCGGCTTGGCCGCGGCCGACCAGTACCCTCTCGCCGCCGCGCTGAGCCGGCGCCGCGCGCGCTGGCAAGCCTTCGCCGCCCAGTTGGAGCAGCATTTCGCGCTCGATTCGAGCCGCCTGCCGCCGCGTCGCGCCACCACCCTGGTATGCCGCTGCGAGGAGGTCACCCTCGGCGAGCTAGAGGCGCACTCCGACTGGCGCCGCGCGAAGCTTGCCAGCCGCTGCGGAATGGGCGCCTGCCAGGGTCGGGTCTGTGCCGCGGCGACCGCGCAGCTGTTCGGCTGGGCGCCGCCGCCGCCCCGGCCGCCGCTGTCGCCGGCGCGCATCGACAGCCTGCTGCTCGCCGGCATGGAGGAGGTGCAAGAGTAGTCCAAGGGCGCGTATCGTCGGATCGAGGGCAAGCTTGTCATCCAAGCCGCCGCCGCCTCCGAGGCGGCGATGAAGCCCGGCGGCAGGCGAATACAACGACAATAATCAGCGAACCGGGAGAATCCCCATGCTTGCGATCGGACACAGCGGCGCCGGCGTATCCAGGCGTTTCTTCACCCCTTTGCTCCCCCGCACCGGTAGCGATACCGAGTATCCTCCACTGGCGGTCTTGGGTGCGGGGCTTGCGCGCCAGCGCCCGCGCAGCCTGGAGACGCTACTCGACGCGCTAGAGCCGATCGGCCCGCTGCTCGATGCCATCCCGGGCGTGGTGTTCTTCATCAAGGACCCGCAGGCGCGCTACGTGCACGCCAATCTCACCCTCGCCCAGCGCTGCGGCTTCAGGCGTATCGCACCGCTGCTCGGCAAGACCTCCAAGGAGGTGTTTCCCGCCTCCCTGGGCCCCGGCTATACCGAGCAGGACCGCCAGGTGCTCGATCATGGCGCGGTGATCCACGAGCAGCTCGAACTGCATCTGTTCTCCGGCCGCGAGCCTGGGTGGTGCTTGACCTACAAGCTGCCGCTGCTCGATCGGGAGGAGCGGATCATCGGCATGACCGGGATCTCCCACGACCTCCAGGATGCCCGCGCCGACCACCCCGCGTTCCAGCGCCTGGCGCTGGTCGATGCCTATATCCGCAGCCATTTTTCCCGCGCGATCGGAATGGAGGAGCTCACCCGTCTGGCGAAGCTCTCGGTCGCCCAGCTCGAGCGCTACTGCAAGCGGATATTCCACTTGACCCCGCGCCAGATGATCCACAAGGCGCGTCTCGAACACGCCTGCCGGCTGCTCGCCGAGGGGGAACTGCCGATCACCGAGATCGCGCTGCGCTGCGGCTACACCGACCACAGCGCCTTCAGCCGCCAGTTCAAGTCGCTCACCGGGATGACGCCGCGGCAGTTCCGCCTCTCGATCATTCGCTGAGCGCCCTTATCCCCCGCCCGGCGCCACCGCGCAGGCTGTGCGGATTTCGTCGTCCTCGGCGGGGAAAAGGCTCAAGCCAGCCGACGCTCGGGCGGTCACTCTACATCGATGTCGCGGCGAGGCCCTCGACGCTGTGGCCTCGCCGCCTTGACCCCATCGATCACAGGAACGTCACCCCATGAGCCGTGGAACCATCGACTGGAGCGGCGTCTTTCCCGCCGTCACCACCCAATTCAACGACGATTTTTCCGTCAACCTCGAAGCCACCCACAGGGTCATCTCCCATCTCGTGCGTGACGGCGTTTCCGGCCTGGTGGTCTGCGGCTCGGTCGGTGAAAACACCTCCCTGACGCTGGATGAGAAGATCGCCGTCACCGAGGTCGCCGTGGACGCCGCCAAGGGCCGTATACCGGTGATCTGCGGGGTCGCCGAGTTCACCAGCGCCCAGGCGGCCAATGCGGCCAATGCGGTCAAGCGAGTGGGCGTCGATGGCGTGATGCTGATGCCGGCACTGGTCTATTCGTCCAAGCCATTCGAGACCGCGGAGCACTATCGCTATGTGGCGAAAAACGTCGATCTGCCGCTGATGGTCTACAACAATCCCCCGATCTACAAAAACGACGTCACCCCGGAAATCCTGATCTCACTGGCCGACTGCGACAACGTGGTGTGCTTCAAGGACTCCTCCGGCGATACCCGCCGCTTCATCGACGTACGCAACGAGGTAGGCGACCGCTTCATCCTCTTCGCCGGCCTCGACGACGTAGTATTGGAGAGCATCGCGGTGGGCGCCGAAGGCTGGGTGTCCGGGATGTCCAACGTGTTCCCCCAGGAGGGAGAGACCATCTTCCGCCTGGCCAAGGCCCGCCGCTTCGATGAGGCGATGCCGATCTACGAATGGCTGATGCCGATCCTCCACCTCGATGCGCGCCCGGACCTGGTCCAGTGCATCAAGCTCTGCGAAGAGCTCGCCGGTCGCGGCAGCGCCCTGAGCCGCCCGCCGCGCTTGGCCCTGCCGCCAACCGACCGGGAATTCGTCGAGCGGATCATGGCCAAGGCACTGGCCACCCGCCCGAGCCTGCCCGACGTCGGGCTGGTCTAGCCCTTGCACCGGTGCTTGCATCGATGAAGCTGCCGCCGGCCGGCTGAAGCCTTGCTGAAAAGCTCGCGGCGACTGTGCCGCTTTCGTCATCCCGCTCGGCGAAAAGGCTCAAGCCCGCTTCGCTGGCCGCGGGCAAGCTGTAACCCTCTTACTCCCCACTCACCCCATCCATCGGTGCGCTCTTTCGAGGCTCCGTGCACCGACCATTCCCTTGCAGGCGCCAAGACGAGTAGAACAACAACCGTTCCCAAGAGGCTCCAATGACGAACAAGAACAGCACCCTGGCTCTGTCTCTCACCGCCGTTCTCGCGGTCTCGACGAGCGATATCGCCCTTGCCGACAAACTCGACGACATCATCAGTTCAGGGACGCTGCGCTGCGCGGTGACCCTGGATTTTCCGCCGATGGGATTTCGCGACGACGACAACCAGCCCGCCGGCTTCGACGTCGACTACTGCAACGATCTGGCGCGGGTGCTCGACGTCGACGCCGAGGTGGTCGAAACGCCCTTCCCCGATCGTATTCCCGCGCTGGTCTCCAATCGCGCCGACGTGATCGTCGCCTCGACCTCGGACACCCTCGAGCGCGCCAAGACCGTGGGCATGACGGTGCCCTACTTCGCCTTCCAGATGGTGGTGCTGACCCGCGAGGACACGGGTATCGAGGGCTATGACGACCTCGAGGGACGCGCCGTGGGCAATACCAGCGGCACCTACGAGGCGATCGCCCTGGAGCGGGACGTCGATGGCTGGGAAGGCGGCAGCTTCCGCGCCTACCAGACCCAGAACGATACCCTGCTGGCCGTCGCCCAGGGCCATATCGAAGCCACCGTGGTGACCAATACCGTCGCCGCGGCGACGGTCAACTCCGGGCGCTATCCGGGACTCAAGATCGCCGGCGACGCCCCCTACGTGATCGACTACGTCTCGCTGGCCGCGAGGCGCAGCGAATACGGCCTGCTCAACTACCTCAACCTGTTCGTCAACCAGCAGGTGCGCACCGGCCGCTACGCCGAACTCTACGAAAAATGGGTGGGCGGCACGCCGGTGGAACTGACCGTGCCCGGCGTCTACTACTGAGCGGGTCTTCGATGACACCCACCGCGATGCCACCGGGCGGCGGCCCCGCCGCGTTCGGGCTGGCGGATCGCGAGCTGATCCAGAGGTGGCGCTCCCTCCAGCGCGCCGAACGGGCCGGCCGCCAGGGAGGGGAGTGAGACCATGTTCGACTACACCTTCCAGTGGCGCCCGGCGCTCAGAGCGCTGCCGGACATGCTCGCCGGCGCCTGGGTCACGTTCGAGACCGCAGCGCTGTCGATGATCCTCGGCGTGCTGCTGGCGCTGGCGCTGACGGTGATGCGCCGGATGGACAATCCGCTACCGCGGGCCTTCGCCAACCTGTGGGTATCGATCGCACGCAATACCCCGTCGCTGTTCCAGATCTACATGCTCTACTTCGGCCTGGGGTCGTTCGGCTGGCACATAAGCTCCTGGGCCGCACTGCTGGCCGGAATCACCTTCAACAACGCGGGCTATCTGGCGGAGAACTTCCGCGGTGGACTCAAGGCGGTGCCGGACACCCAGATGCGCGCGGCACGCTCGCTGGGCATGGGCGCGTTCCAGGCCTACCGGCTGATCGTCTTCCCTCAGCTGCTGCGTATCGTCTACCACCCCCTGACCAACCAGATGGTGTGGGCGGTGCTGATGACCTCGCTCGGGGTGATCGTCGGGCTCAACGACGACCTCACCGGGGTCACCCAGGACTACAACGTGCGCACCTTCCGCACCTTCGAGTTCTTCGCCATCGCCGCGGTGCTCTATTACCTGATCACCAAGGTCATCGTCCTCGTCGCCCGCCTGCTGGCCTGGCGCCTGTTCCGCTATTAACGGGGAGGTCCCATGTTCTCGACCAGCCTGACCGCCAACGACCTGCTGTTCATGCTCCAGGGCGCCTGGGTGACGCTCAAGCTGACCGCCGCCGCCATGCTGATCGGCACGCTGGCAGGCGTGGTCTTCGGCCTGCTGCGCGCGGCGATGCCCTACGCCACCCTGCCGCTATCCTGGGCGCTGGACGTCTTCCGCAGCGTGCCGCTGCTGATCCAGTTCGTGCTGTTCAACTCGCTGAAGAGCCTGGTCGGGTTGGACTGGAGCGCCTTCACCGTCGGCTGCGTGGTGCTCGGAGTCTACGCCGCAGCCTTCTGCACCGAGATCGTCCGCGGCGGCGTGCTCGCGGTACCCACCAGCCTGCGGCGGGCGAGCAGGTCGCTGGGGATGAGCTACTGGCAGGATTTGCGCTACATCGTGCTGCCGGTCGCCACCAGGGTCGCCTTCCCCGGCTGGCTGAACCTGGTGCTGTCGGTGATGAAGGACACGGCGCTGGTGATGTGGATCGGGATCATCGAGCTGCTGCGCGCCTCGCAGACCATCGTCACCCGGATCCAGGAGCCGCTGCTGGTGCTGTGCATCGCGGGGCTGATCTATTACCTCATGAGCCTGGTGGTCGCACGCCTCGGGGCGCGATTGGAAAGGAGATGGCAGGAAGATGATTGAAATCGACCAGGTGCACAAATCCTTCGGCGATCTCGAAGTGATCAAGGGCGTCGACCTGACCGTCGCCAAAGGCGAGGTGGTGTCGATCATCGGCGGCTCCGGTTCGGGCAAGTCGACGCTTCTGATGTGCATCAACGGGCTCGAGCCGATCCAACGGGGCAGCATCCGCGTCGACGGTATCGAGGTGCATGCCAAGGGTACCGACCTCAACCGGCTGCGGCGGAAGATCGGCATCGTGTTCCAGCAGTGGAACGCCTTTCCACACCTTACCGTGCTGGAGAACGTGATGCTGGCGCCACGCAAGGTGCTCGGGCTGGGCCGCGCCGAAGCGCAGGAGATCGCCTTGAAGCAGCTCGCCCACGTGGGCCTGAGCGACAAGCTCGAGGTGTTTCCCTCCAAGCTCTCCGGCGGCCAGCAGCAGCGCATGGCGATCGCGCGGGCGCTGGCGATGTCGCCGGACTACATGCTGTTCGACGAAGCCACCTCGGCGCTCGACCCGCAGCTGGTCGGAGAGGTGCTCGACACCATCCGCCTGCTCGCCGAAGAGGGCATGACCATGCTGCTGGTCACCCACGAGATCCGCTTCGCCCGCGATGTCTCCGACCGGGTGGCGTTCTTCCGCAACGGCCTGGTGCATGAAATCGGCCCGCCCGCCCAAGTGATCAACGCACCGCAGCGCCCCGAGACCGCCGAATTCCTCAAATCGGTGCGCTAGTGCGCCATGGTATGACAGGAGCGACCAGATGCGTTCGAGCAAGATGGTGCATGTCGTCAGCTGCCACGCCGAGGGCGAGGTCGGCGACGTGATCGTCGGCGGTGTCATGCCGCCGCCGGGCGACACCCTGTGGGCGCAGTCACGCTGGATCGCCCGCGACGGCGGCCTGCGCAACTTCGTGCTCAACGAGCCGCGTGGCGGCGTGTTCCGCCACGTCAACCTGCTGGTGCCGCCGAAGGATGCGCGCGCGCAAATGGGCTGGATCATCATGGAGCCGGCCGATACGCCCCCGATGTCGGGCTCCAACTCGCTGTGCGTGGCGACGGTGCTGCTCGACACCGGCATGATCGCGATGACCGAACCGCAGACTCGGCTGGTGCTGGAAGCGCCCGGGGGGCTGATCGAAGTGATCGCCGATTGCCGCGACGGCAAGGCGCAGCGCATCGAGATACGCAACGTGCCATCGTTCGCCGACCGGCTCGATGCGTGGATCGAGGTCGAAGGTATCGGCTCGCTCAAGGTCGATACCGCCTACGGCGGCGATAGCTTCGTGATCGCCGACGCCCAGCGACTGGGCTTCTCGCTCACCGCCGACGAAGCGGCCGAGCTGGTCGCCACCGGGCTCAGGATCACCCGAGCGGCGAACGAGCAGCTCGGCTTCACCCATCCGCTCAATCCCGACTGGGCCCACATCTCCTTTTGCCAGATCGCAGCGCCGCTGGCTCACGAGCGCGGGGTGGCCTGCGCGACCAACGCGGTAGTGATCCGCCCTGGCAAGATCGACCGCTCGCCCTGCGGCACCGGCTGCTCGGCGCGTATGGCGGTACTCCACGCCAAGGGGCAGCTCGCCGAGGGCGAGCGCTTCATCGGGCGCTCGATCATCGGCTCGACCTTCGACTGCCGCATCCAAGGCCGCACCGAGCTCGCCGGGCGGACGGCGATCCTGCCATCGATCTCCGGCCGCGCCTGGATCACCGGCATCCACCAGCACCTGCTCGACCCGGCCGACCCCTGGCCCGAAGGCTATCGGCTCTCCGATACCTGGCCTGCGCACGGCGACTGAGCGCTCCCAGCCCCGTTCGCAGTGAGGAGCACGGCCTTACCGCCGCCGCTCGATCCCTCGACTGGCGCCCCCAGTGCCGAGCCGGCACTCGATCTCGGCGCGTATCGGCGCCGCTCGGGACGAACGGTTAGGGGATGGCGCCAAGCCCGGCCCACCTCCCGTTCGTGCCCCTCGATGCGCTTCGCCTACTCGGGATGCTCGGGACGAACGGCTTGTTGATCCGTTCGCGGTATGCCTGACCGGACGAACTCAATCCAAACCGTCGGCGGCGATGCCTTGGAAGGCGTCATAGGCGGCGAGTACGGTCTCCATCTGTGCGGTGTGGCCGGCGATGAACGCTTCGCCATATATCGTTTCGTCCGGATACTCGGTGATCAGCGTGATCGGTGCGCTATCGCGCTCGTCCAGCGAGACGAGGCAGGGAAAGCCGTTGATGAAGCGAAACTCCATCGTCTCGGCGTGGATCTGGTAGCAGCGGATCTGCGCCTGGTTGAACGCCAGCAGGCCGGGGACGCGGCCGAGCCTCGAGCTCACCTCGTCCAGCAGCCGTTCGACCGCGCGCTCCCAACCCCGGTGATGGCGCACGATCAGGAAGAAACCCTTGGGCAACGTCCATGCCGCGAAGCCGCGCGGTACGTAGCCCGAGAGCGGTCGGGTCCATTCGTGCGAGGGATAGCCATGCAGGTTGACGTGGAGCTTGGCTGCGCTCAATCGCTCGGCCTCGATCCTGACCCGCTTTTCGCCTAGACGCTCAGCGCTTTCCCCGAGCGGGCGATAGTCGAGGTCATCGCCCAGTGCGGTGTAGCGCGCGGCGTGGTGCATGTGCCGCGGGTTATCGAGACACAGCCTCTGGTGCAACGCGTAGCCGTCGGGATTCAACAGCGGTGCGACGGTGAAGTGCGCCCCGCTGCGCGCGGAGAGCACATGCGCCGCGCGCAGGGCGCCGACGACCCCGGTGGTTTCGTTGGCATGCTGGCCACCGCTGATCATCACCGGCACGTCGCTGCCCTCGACGTAGCGTGCCTCGACCAGCCTGCCGGCGCGGGAGAGCGCCTGGAACGCCACGCCTTCGAGCCGCCCGAGTTCGGCGCGCACCTGTGCCATGCTCAGCGGCCGTTCGGCGGTTTCCAGCCGCTGCAGCCCCGGGACCGGGTCCTCCATCCGCGACAGCGGCCGGGTTTCGATGCAAAGCTCGACCAGGCCGTCGCTGGGCAGGATCTCCGGTACGATCTGGCCCGGCTTGAGCCCGCGATCGCCGAGCGGCCGGGCGGATTTGAGCTGGAACACCTCGAGCAGCGAGAAGTAGATGTCTTCGTGCAGCGCTTCGCGCAGGCTCAGCACCTCCTCGCCGTGGGGCAGGCGCTGGTCGTCGATGGGCAGGCGCACGCGAACGTTCAACTCGTCGAAATATGGCTCCTCGCTGCCCCAGTCATGCGAGACCACCGCGCGCATCGCCGAGGCGAACAGCCGTTCGTAGTCGGTCTCCAGCCGGTGGCCGGTAGGGTCGCCATCGATGCGCTCCCAGCCGGTCGGCGAGAGTACGGTTTCGGCAACGAAGTCGAGATGCAGGTGATTGGGCGCGAAGACCCGCTGGCACTCCTTGCGCCCATCGAGGTAGCCGAGCTCGACGATGTAGTCGAGGCCGTCGCCCTCGATGGCGGTGAAGCTCAGCTCGGCATCGCCGGTCATGGCGGCGAGCGGATAGGCCTCGAGCAGAAATCGATTGGCGGGGGGCGCGACGACGGGATAGCCGACCTCGATCGAACGAACGCCACTCAAGTCGGCATCCTCGAGAAACCAATGCAGCAGCGGCTTGTAGGCGCTGCGGATGCGCGCTTTGACGCCGGCCGCGGCCAGCACGCGCTCGGCTTCGCGCCGGCTCTCGAGGTCGTCGAACGTCCAGGCCTCGAGCCGGGCTGCGCCGGCATGGCGGGAGACCAGCGCTTCGAGCGTGCGCTCGAAGCGCTCTTCGTGGATCAGGCTCATCGAGTCGTCACACCTTTCGGGCCGAGGCGCTGCGGGAACATCGCGGAAATGATGATCATCGCGATCGTGACTCCGCATCCTAAGCAGGATGGGAGGGCGAGGAAAGCCGTGCCGCGTGCGGATGGCGAGTCGAATGCCGCAGGGCGCGGCTGGAGGAGAGAGTCTGATACACTCGGGCGAAACTCTCGAGACGCGGTCCCGGTCCATCAACGGGGCTTCTTTTCTGCCAGGAACGACGACACCGATGACGCAACACACCAACCAGTCCTGGGGCGGGCGCTTCAGCGAACCCACCGACGAATTCGTCGCCGCCTTCACCGCCTCGATCGGTTTCGATCAGCGCCTCTACCACCATGACATCCGCGGCTCCATCGCCCATGCCACCATGCTCGCCAAGGTCGGCGTACTGAGCGAGCAGGAGCGGGCGGTGATCGTCGCGGGGCTGGAAGAGATCGAAGCGCAGGTCGAACGCGGCGAGGTCGAATGGTCGGTAGCGCTCGAGGACATTCATATGAACGTCGAGGCGCGGCTCACCGATCGGATCGGCGCGGTGGGCAAGAAGCTGCATACGGGGCGTTCGCGCAACGACCAGATCGCCACCGACATCCGCCTCTACCTGCGCGATGAGATCGACTTCATCGACACCGAGCTCTCGCGCCTGCGCCACGGCATGATCGAGCTCGCCGCCAAGGAGGCCGACACCATCATGCCCGGCTTCACCCACTTGCAGACGGCGCAGCCGGTGAGCTTCGGCCACCACCTGCTGGCCTGGCAGGAGATGATCGCTCGCGACCAGGAGCGCCTCGCCGACTGCCGCAAGCGGGTCAACGTGCTGCCGCTGGGCGCCGCCGCCCTGGCCGGCACCACCTACCCGATCGATCGCCACTACGTCGCCGAGCTGCTCGGCTTCGAGCGCCCGAGCGAGAACTCGCTGGACTCGGTCAGCGATCGCGACTTCGCGATCGAGTTCACCGCCTTCGCCAGCATCCTGGCGATGCACCTGTCTCGGATGAGCGAAGAGCTGGTGCTGTGGACCAGCTCGCAGTTCGACTTCATCGACCTGCCCGATCGCTTCTGCACCGGCTCGTCGATCATGCCGCAGAAGAAGAACCCCGACGTGCCCGAACTGGTGCGCGGCAAGACTGGGCGCGTCTATGGCCACCTGACCAGCCTCCTGACCCTGATGAAATCGCAGCCGTTGGCCTACAACAAGGACAACCAGGAGGACAAGGAGCCGCTGTTCGACACCATCGACACGGTCAAGGGCTGCCTGCGCGCCTTCGCCGACATGGTCCCGGCTATCGAGCCGAAGCGCGACAACATGCTCGAGGCGGCGCGACGCGGCTATTCGACCGCCACCGACCTGGCCGACTACCTGGTGCGCAAGGGCGTGGCCTTCCGCGATGCCCACGAGGTGGTCGGCAAGTCGGTCGCCTACGGCATCGAGCAGCGCAAGGATCTCTCCGAGCTGAGCCTCGAGACGCTCAGGCGCTTCTCCAGCGTGATCGACGCGGACGTGTTCGAGGTGCTGACGCTCGAGGGCTCGGTGGCGGCGCGCAACCACATCGGTGGCACCGCGCCGGACCAGGTCCGCGCCGCGGCCCAACGCGCCCGGGAGGCCCTCGCCGGCCGGGAGGCACGTCGATGATCTTCTCCCGCGCGAGCCGTTTGACCTTGGCATCGCTGGCCCTGGTGCTGGCCGGGTGCGGCCAGACCGGCCCGCTCTACATGCCCGACGACCAGGAAGCACGCGAGCGGTATGACCCGGGCAATGCCTACGGCATCGACGAGCAGGGCCGGCCGATCGAAGAGCCGCAGCAAGAGCAGGAGCAGGAGCAGGAGCAGGAGCAGCCCGCGACCGGGCCGGATTCGAGCGAGGCCGCACCAGCCGCGCCGAGCCAGCCCACCGAGCCGCCCCCGGTACCAGTGGCGCCGCCCGCGGCCACAACACCCGTCGCTCCGGCCACGCCGGAAGCGCAGGCCATGCCAGAAGCCGCACCGGCAGCGCCTGCGCCCGCGGCAAGCGCGCCCCAGGCGCAGCCCCAGCCGCCCCGTGTCCAGCAGACCCTGCCGGCCACTCAAGGCAGCGCACCGCCCTCCGGTGCCGAGCGCTGGCGCAACGTGCCGTTCACTCCCTATCCAGCGGCCGGCGGGCAGACCGATCGCGGGGTGAGTCAATGACCCCGCACTTCCCTCGTCGCGATGGCGTGCTGCATGCCGAGGGCGTTGCCCTCGGCGAGCTCGCCAGCCGCTTCGGCACGCCCTGCTACGTCTATTCCAGGGCCGCGTTCAGCGAGCACTTCCTGGCCTACGAGCAGGCGCTCGAGGGCTGCCCACACCTGGTCTGCTACGCGCTCAAGGCCAACTCGAACCTGGCGGTGATCGACCTGCTCGCGCGCCTGGGCGCCGGCTTCGACATCGTCTCGCTCGGTGAGCTCGAGCGAGTGGTCGCCGCCGGCGGCGACCCCGCCAAGGTGGTGTTCTCGGGCGTTGCCAAACGGGACGACGAGATGGCACGCGCCCTTGAACTCGGGATCAAGTGCTTCAACGTCGAATCGCTCCCCGAGCTCGAACGGCTGAACGCCTGCGCGGCGCGGCTGGGCCTGCGCGCGCCGGTATCGCTGCGGGTCAATCCCGACGTCGACGCCGGCACCCACCCGTACATCTCCACCGGGCTCAAGGACAACAAGTTCGGCATCGCGATCGGCGATGCGCCGGCAATCTATGCCCGCGCCCAGGCGCTCGATCACCTCGAGGTGGTCGGGGTCGACTGCCACATCGGCTCGCAGCTGACCGAGCTGGCGCCGTTCATGGATGCCCTGGAGCGACTGATCGCCCTGGTCGAGCGGCTCGCCGCCGACGGCATCCGGCTCAGGCACCTCGACCTCGGCGGCGGCCTCGGCGTCGACTACAACGGCGAGACCCCGCCCAGCCCCGCGCACTACATCAGTGCGCTGCGCGAGCGGCTGGCGCGCAGCGCGCTGACCCGCGAACTCGAGCTGATCTTCGAGCCGGGTCGCTCGATCGCCGCCAACGCCGGCGTGCTGCTGACCCGGGTCGAGTTCCTGAAGCCCGCCGAGACCAAGCATTTCGCGATCATCGACGCGGGCATGAACGACCTGATCCGCCCGGCGCTCTACCAGGCGTGGATGCGCATCGAGCGGGTCGATCAGCGCGACGACGGCGTGGCGCGCACGCGCGCAGCCTACGACGTGGTCGGTCCGGTGTGCGAGTCGGGCGATTTCCTCGGCAAGCAGCGCGAACTCGAACTCGCCGCCGGCGACCTGCTCGCGGTCGGCTCGGCCGGCGCCTACGCTTTCACCATGGCGTCGAACTACAACACCCGAGCGCGTCCCGCCGAGGTGATGGTCGACGATGACCAGGCCTTCCTGGTGCGAGAGCGCGAACCGCTGGCCCAGCTGTGGGCCGGCGAGCGGCGACTGCCCTGAGGCGCTGACAGACCGAGGCTTGAGAAGATGCTTCTACACTTCACCAAGATGCATGGGCTGGGCAACGACTTCATGGTCGTCGATCTGGTGACCCAGCGCGCGCGCCTCGACAGCCACCAGGTGCGCGAGTTCGCCGACCGCCACTTCGGCATCGGCTTCGACCAGCTGCTGCTGGTCGAGCCACCGCGCCACCCGGACATGGATTTCCGCTACAGGATCTTCAACGCCGACGGCAGCGAGGTCGAGAACTGCGGCAACGGCGCGCGCTGCTTCGCACGTTTCGTCCTCGACCAGCGCCTGACCAGAAAGCGCGAACTCAAGGTCGAGACCAGCGGCGGTCCGCTCACGCTCAAGGTCGGTAACGATGAACGGGTCACGGTCGAGATGGGTACGCCGGTGCTCGACGCATCCAGGGTACCTTTCGAAGCGAAGCACGCCGGACCCAAGCACCAGCTGCGCCTCGACACTCCGATCGACGGCATCGAGCAGGTCGAATTCGGCGTGGTCTCGATGGGCAATCCTCATGCGGTGCTGGTGGTCGACTCGGTGGCGACTGCGCCGGTGGCCACCCTCGGTCCGGTACTCGAATCGCACCGCCGCTTTCCCAACCGGGTCAACGTCGGCTTCATGGAAGTGGTCGACCGGCGCCATATCCGCCTGCGGGTATTCGAGCGCGGCGTCGGCGAAACCCTGGCCTGCGGCACCGGCGCCTGCGCCGCGGTGGTCACGGGAATCCAGCAGGGCCTGCTCGAACAGCGCGTCGAGGTCGAGCTGCCGGGCGGACGGCTGACGATCGAATGGCCGGGCGAAGGCCACCAAGTGGTGATGACCGGGCCGGCCGAGAAGGTCTTCGACGGCAGGCTCGAGCTATGAACGCACGCGAGATGAGCGATACCCTCGACCCCCAGCGGGTCGCCGAGTGGCTCGAGACCCACCCTGAGTTCTTCGTCGGCCGCGACGCGCTGCTCGAGCGCCTGAAGGTGCCGCATCCCGACGCCGGTCGCGGCGCGGTGTCGCTGCTCGAGCGCCAGACCCTGGTGATGCGCCGCCGGCTCGAGCAGGTCGAACGCCGGCTGCAGGGGCTGATCGATACCGCACGCGACACCGAAATCCAGTATCGCCAGCTGCGCGCGCTGGTGCTGGCACTGCTCGAGAGTGAAGGCGACGACGCGGTGCTCCACGCCCTCGCCGACCAGCTCGGCGACCAGTTCGAGATTCCTGCGATGGCGGTGTGGCGCCCAATGCCGGAAGCCGGCGAGCTGACCCCGCCGCAGCATGGGCTGGACAGCGCTACCGCGGCGATGCTCGAGGCACTGCTCGATAGCCGCCACTGCCGCTGCGTGGCGCTCGACGCCGAGCAGTGGCGCCGGCTGCTGCCGACCCACCCGCTTGGCGTCGCGAGCCAGGGCTCGGGGGCGGTCACCCGCCTCTCGATCGGTCACCACAGTGGCTACCTGCTGCTCGCCACTCCCTCGCGGGAGCGCTTCAACCCGACGCTCGACACGCTGTTCGTCGACTATCTCGGCGAGGTGGTCGGCCGCCTGCTCCAGCAGTCGCGGCGCTGAAGATACCGTGGACATGAGCGCAGACCCAGCCATCAGCCCGCTTCGCGCCGAACTCGAGCGCTTCATCGCGCAGCTCGCCAGCCGCCAGCGCGCGGCGACCATCGATGCCTATCGCCGGGATCTCAACGGCTTCGCCAGCTTCGTCGAGCGCCAGGCGGGGTTCTCCGACCGGCACTGGCGCTGGTTCGACGTCGCCCTGGTGCGCCGCTATCTCGGCCACGAGCGCAGCCGCGGCCTCTCAGGCCGCACCCTGGCGCGACGGCAGGCCGCACTGCGGCGCTTCTGCGATGCGCTGATCGAGCGAGGGCTGATCCAGCGCAACCCGGCGCGACTGCTCGACACCCCGGTGCCGACCCGTACGCTGCCGCGCCCGGTCGATGTCGACCTGATCCAGCACTTCCTCGACTGCCCCCATGACGGCTCCGCGCTTTCGATACGCGACCAGGCGATGCTAGAGCTCTTCTACTCCTCGGGCCTGCGGCTCTCCGAGCTGGTCGGGCTCGATCTCGGCGATCTCGATGAGCAGCGGGTGCGGGTGTGGGGCAAGGGCGGCAAACCGCGCCAGGTGCCGGTCGGCCGCCGCGCCCACCAGGCGCTCGCGGCCTGGCTCGAGGCCAGGCGCCAGCTCACAGGCCCTGAGCAGCCCGCGCTGTTCGTCGGTCAGCGCGGCGACCGGCTCGGTCCCCGCGCGGTGCAGCTGCGGCTTGCGCGCATGGCGGTCGAGCGCGGCCTGCCCGAGCGTCTGCATCCCCACCGCCTGCGCCACTCCTTCGCCAGCCACCTGCTCGAATCGAGCCATGACCTGCGCGCGGTGCAGGAGCTGCTCGGCCATGCCCACCTGAGCACCACCCAGATCTACACCCGGCTCGACTGGCAGCATCTCGCCGAGACCTACGACAAAGCCCATCCTCGTGCGCGGCGACGCACGCCGCGCGCGCAGGAGTGATCGCACCAAGGAGCCCGCAACGCATGGAGGAACCCCGCACGCTAGACCCGCACACCGCCCGGCTGCTGCCCTGGCTGATCGCGGTGGCGTTCTTCATGCAGTCCCTCGATGCCACCATCCTCAACGTCGCCCTGCCGGCGATGGCCCACGACCTCGGCCAGAACCCGCTGCGCATGCAGTCGGTGGTGATCGCCTACATCCTCACCGTGGCCGCGCTGATCCCGATCTCCGGCTGGATCGCCGATCGCTTCGGCAGCCGCCGGGTGTTCTGCATCGCGATCGCGCTGTTCACCCTCGGCTCGCTGTTCTGCGCACTGTCGGAAAGCCTGCAGGCGCTGATCGTATCAAGAGTGATCCAGGGATTCGGCGGCGCGCTGATGGTACCGGTCGGGCGGCTGACCATCCTGCGCGCCTTCCCGCGCAGCGAGCTGGTACGGGTGATGAGCTTCGTCACCATACCGGCGCTGATCGGCCCGCTGGCGGGCCCTACGGTCGGCGGCTGGCTGGTGGAGTATCTCTCCTGGCACTGGATCTTCCTGATCAACCTGCCGATCGGGGTGATCGGCTGCGTGCTGAGCGCGCGCTTGATGCCCGACTTTCGCCGCGAACGCCGCCAGCGCTTCGATGCCACCGGCTTCGTGCTGTTCTCCGCCGCGACGCTCTCGCTCTCACTGGCGCTCGAAGGCCTTGGCGACATGCATCTCTCGGGCCCGAGGGTGGTGGTGCTGCTGGTCGCGGGGCTCGGCTGCCTGGCCGCCTACTGGCTGCGCGCGCTGCGCATCGACGAGCCGCTGTTCTCACCGACGCTGTTTCGCATCCGTACCTTCACCGTCGGCATCATCGGCAACCTCTTCGCCCGCCTCGGCAATGGCGCGCTGCCGTTCTTGATCCCGCTGCTGCTGCAACTAGGTCTCGGCTTCTCCCCATCGCGCGCGGGTCTGTCGATGATCCCGATGACGCTGGCGGCGATGCTGGCCAAATCGCTGGTGCGACCGCTGCTCGACCGGGTCGGCTATCGCCGCACCCTGGTGGCGAATACGCTGCTGCTCGGGGCGCTGATCATGAGCCTGGGGCTGCTCGGTCCCGCCACGCCCTACTGGCTGCTGCTGCTCCAGCTCTCGGCGCTGGGCCTGGTCAACTCGCTGCAATTCACCGCGATGAACACCATCACCCTGATCGATCTCGAGGGCGACAACGCCGCCAGCGGCAACAGCCTGCTAGCGGTGGTGATGCAGCTCTCCATCGGTATGGGGGTCGCGAGCTCGGCGGCGCTGCTCGGCGGCTTCAGCACTGGCGCCGAGGGCGATGCGCGCACGGTGCTCGACGCCTTCGCCGCGACCTTCCTCGCGGTCGGCGGCATGGCGATGCTGGCATCGATAATCTTCTTCCAGCTCCATCCCGGCGACGGCCGTACCCGGCCGAGGCGGCGACGCTGAGGCCGAGCGGGGCCAGCAAGACCCCGCTGGCGCCGCGATCCGCGGCTACTGGACGGATTTACTGAACGCGTCGACGGCGAGGATCGCGTTCGCTACGTCTTCCGCGCTCAGCCCGGTGTCGAGATTGCCCAGCGTATCCCCCTCGGCGCGTGCCAAAGCGCCGATCCTGACCAGGTTGTCCCAGGATTCGTTCTCCAGATGGAGCTCCTCGAGGCTGGTCGGCATCCCGATCGAGCGATAGAAACGCACGTAGCGCGCGATCTCCTCGTCCGCGCGCTGCTCCAGCACCATCTGGGTCAAGGTGCCGTAGGCCACTTTCTCGCCATGGGTCAGGTGGTGGATGTCGCCCTGCACCGCGGTGAAGCCGTTGTGGATGGCGTGCGCCGCGGCGAGGCCCGCGTTTTCGAAGCCGAGCCCCGAGAGCAGCGTGTTGGCCTCGACCACCGCCTCCACCGCGGGGGTGACCAGTTTTCGCTCCACCGCCTTGAAAGCGCTGAAGCCATAGGTCAGCAGGGTGCGCTCGCAGGCCTCGGCGATCGCCATGGCGGCGACGGTGGGGTCACCGCCGACCATCGATTTCGAATGGCTGCGCGCGACCGCCCGCGCCTCGACGAAGGTGGCCAGGCCATCGGCGATGCCGGAGGCGAACAGTCGCGCCGGCGCCTGGGCGCAGATCGCGGTATCGACCAGTACCAGGTCGGGGTTCTTGTCGTAGAACCGATAGCTTTCGAACACGCCCTGATCGGTATAGATCACCGATAGCGCGCTGCAGGGGGCATCGGTGGACGCAACCGTCGGCACGATGGCGACACTGTGCTCGAGCTCATCGGCGACCGCCTTCACCGTGTCCAGGGTCTTGCCGCCGCCGAGACCGACCACGATGTCGGTCCCCTGCTGGCGGGCGACCGCCGCCAGGCGGCCGATCTCGCTGACCGACGCTTCGCCGTTGAAGCGCTCGAAATGAAAATCCAATCCCGCCAGTTCGAGCGATTTCCTCACCTCGGAACCGACGATTTCCCAGACGATATCGTCGGCGACCAGGAACGCCTTAGCCCCCAGCACCGCCAGCTGGCTGCCCAGCTCGCCGATCACCCCACTGCCCTGCACGTACTTCCTTGGTGATGAGAATATGAATCTGCTCATGGCTCACCTCTTTGACTGCGCGAATGCTCGAAACCGCCCGGGCGGCATGCCGTTTCTCCATCATTGCCTTCATCATTAACCACATAATTTGTATGGTCAATGGGGATTCAGCCCAGACATCGATGGTTTGTTTTAAGCACCCGGCGGGAGCCCGCGAGGCTGGCGCGCTGCGCCCCCTCATGGCATCGTGGATGCAATGATTCAAGCCAACCGGAGACCCAATGCGCCTCGACGCCCTGACCTTCGACATAGACGACACGCTATGGGACAACGGCCCGGTGATGGCCCATCTCGAGGCCGAGCACTACCGCTGGCTGGACGAGCGCATCCAGCATGCCGATGCCTTTCCGCTCGAAGAGTATGCCGCGCGCAGGATGGCCTTCGCCGCCACCCTCACCGACCGTCGCGGCGACGTCACCTACGTGCGCCGTGAGGTGCTCCACCGGATCTTGCTCGAGCACGGCATCCAGGAACCGGACGCCGGGGCGCTGACCGAGCAGGCGATCGACTACATGCTCGAGCTGCGCCACCGGGTCGAGCCCTACCCCGAGGTCGACCCGCTGCTCGAGACGTTGGCCAAGCGCTACCGGCTGGCGGTGATCACCAACGGCAACGTCGACGTCACCCGCCTGCCGCTGGCCCGCCACTTCGACGTCTGCCTGAAGGCCGGCGAGATCGGCATGCCGAAGCCCGACGAGCGGGTCTTCCTCCACGCTCTCGAAGCGCTCGGCGGCGTCGACCCGCGCCATGCGATCCACGTCGGCGACTCCTGGGAGCATGACATCGAACCCGCTGCGCGGCTCGGCATGCAGGCGGTGTGGATCGACATCTTCGACCAGCCCCGCCCGCTGCCCGGCAACGTCCACCGCGTGCGCCACGTGCGCGAGTTGCCCAAGGTGCTCGAGCGGCTCGAAGGGGCCTGAGCACGACCTTCTCCGCCCAGTCCTCGCCGCATGATCCTCAGAGCGCGACCATCACCTTCTTCTGCAGCCGCTGCTGAAGCTGGTCGATCACCACCGCGAGGATGATCACCAGCCCCATGATCACCATCTGCCAGAAGCTGCTGACCCCGGACATCACCATCCCATCGTTGAGGATGCTGATCACGCAGGCGCCGATCACCGAGCCGATCACGGTGCCACGCCCGCCGGAAAGCGCGGTGCCGCCGAGCACCACCGCGGCGATCGCCATCAGTTCGTAGGTGTTGCCGGTCATCGGGTGGGCGGTCTGCAGCTGGGAGGTGACCACCAGTCCGACCAGCGCGGCGCAAAAGCCCGAGAAGGCGTAGACGAACAGCTTCACCTTCTTGACCTTGAGCCCGGAGAACAGCGCGGCGCGCTCGTTGCCGCCGATCGCATAGATGTAGCGGCCGATCGGAGTGCGCGCGGCGATGGCAGCGGCCAGCACGGTCATCGCCACCAGCAGCCAGACCGGATAGCCGATGCCGAACAGCGTGCCGCCGCCGAGCAGCGCGAAACCGGTGTTGCCGAATTCGGCATGGCCGCCGAGCTCCGAGAAGGTCGCACCGTCGTTGAACAGGAGCGCCGCACCGCGTACCACGTAGAGCATCCCCAGCGTGGCGATGAAGGGAGCCACGTTCAGCCAGGTCACCAGCGCACCGTTGATCATCCCGATCGCGAGGCCGACCAGGCAGGTCACGACGACCACCTCGAAAACGTTGAGGAAAAGCACCTGGTCGCCGATGGGAATTCCCCGGCTGATCAGGAAACCGGCGACCATGCCGCTGAAACCGACCACCGAGCCGACCGAGAGGTCGATGCCACCGGTGAGGATCACCAGCGTCATCCCGATCGAGAGGATCGCGATGACGGTGATGTGCTGGGCCATGATCAGCAGGTTGGCGGTGGAGAGGAAGTTGCCGGTGGTGAGCGAGAAATAGAGCAGCACCACCGCCAGCGCGACGAAGATTCTCAGCTTGAGGATGCGCAGCAGCAGCTTGAGCTGCCCCTTGCGACTGCCCAGAAGCGTGCCCGGGGCGGCCGTGGGTTCGGCGCCGTGCGGCGGCTCGACGCGGGTCGCTGTCGCATGCGGCACATGCCTTGACGAGATATGGGACATGGACTGGCTCCTGTCAGGCGGCGAAGGGAGTGGACTTGCGAACGATCTCGTCGCGATCGGCGCGATCGCGCGGCAGATCCGCGCTGAGCCGCCCGCTGGAGAGCACCAGCACGCGGTCGGCGACGGCGAGCGCTTCGTCGAGTTCGGAGGTGGTATAGAGCACGGTCACGCCGCGTTCGGCGACCGCCAGCATGGCGCGATAGATCTCGGCCTTGGCGCCGACATCGACGCCGCGGGTGGGCTCGTCGAGCAGCAGCACGCTGGGCTCGGTGAGCAGCGCCTTGGCGATCACCACTTTCTGCATGTTGCCGCCGCTCAGCGAGGTGATCGGCTCGTCGATGTCGGCGGTCTTGATCCCCAATCGCTCGACCATCCGCCGGCACGCCTCGCGCTCGCGCCCCGGGCGCACCACGCGCCCGCCGGGCCAGCGCAAGCACCAGCGCACGAGGCTCGACAGGGTCATGTTCTCGGCCACCGACATCGACTGCACCATGCCAGAGAGCTGCCGGTCCTCGGGGACCAGGGCGATGCCCCGTTCGATGCGCCGAGCGGCGCGGGAGCGGCCAAGCTCGCGCCCGTCGACGACGATCCGCCCGCGGGCGCTGGCATGCAGCCCGAGCAGGGTCTCGAGCAGCTCGGTGCGGCCCGCGCCCATCAGCCCGTAGATGCCGAGGATCTCGCCGCGCCGCGCGCTGAAACCAACCGCATCGAGTGCCAGGGTGCCGTTGGGCTTCTTCAACGACAGCGACTCGACCCTGAGCGCCTCCTCGCCCAGCTCACGCGGGCGATAGTCGAATGCCTTGCGCGCCGCGCCGACCATCTTGGCGACGATCCACGGCACGTCGATGTTGCACACCTCGTCGACGCCGACCACCTCGCCGTTGCGCAGTACGGTGATATGGTCACCGACGCGGATGATCTCCTCGAGCCGGTGGGAGATGTAGATCACCGCCACGCCCTCGCGCTTGAGCGCCGCGATGATGCCGAACAGGATCTCGACCTCGTGCTGGCTGAGCGCCGAGGTCGGCTCGTCCATGATCAGCACCTTGACCTGCTTGCCGAGCACCCGGGCGATCTCGACCAGCTGCTGCTGGCCGACGTAGAGATCGCCCAGCGGCGTCGCCGGATCGAGCGCCAATCCGACCCGGGAAAGCAGCCGCCTGGCTTCTTCATGCTGGCTACGCTGGTCGATCACGCCCAGCCGGCAGCGCTCGGCGCCGATGAACAGGTTCTCGCATACGCTCAGGTCGGGGAACAGATTGAGCTCCTGGAAGATGATCCCGATCCCGGCGCGCTCCGCCTCGCGCACGTTGGCGAACGAGACCTCCCGACCCTCGACCAGGATCCGCCCCAGGGTCGGCCGCTCGGCGCCGGCGAGCAGTTTCATCAGCGTCGACTTGCCGGCGCCGTTCTCGCCGATCAGCACATTGACGCGGCCGGCGCGGACCTCGAAGTCGACGCCTTTGAGCGCAATGGTGCCCGGATAGCGCTTGACCAGGCCCTGGGCCTCGACCACCACCGAATCGTCGTTCATGGCGCTGCTCCTTGATCTGTGACAGGGGGTGGATCGAACTCGACCGGGATCAGCTCGAACGCCGCATCGCTGCCGTCCCAGGCGCTGAAGACAGCGTTGAACGAGAGCTGCTGCCCGGCCTCGAGCGGGCCACGCGCCTCGATCACCGCCCTGACCTGGTCATTGAGCGCCGAGGAGAAGCGAGCGAAGGCGCCCTGGTCACCGAAATCGTCGTAGCTCAGGTCAGGGAAGGCATCGCGTACCGCGGTGCCGGGAATCACCGGCCCGACCAGCAGCGCGACCGGCTTGTCCTCCACGCCGGTACCGGCGAGCGGTGCCTTGCCGACCCTCGAGCCGCTGTCGATCGATTCGACGCTGCCCTGCGCGTGGACCCAGAAGCTGCAAGGGAATGCCTGGCTCGCCTGCCGCCCATAGCGCTGGCAGGCCGCGTCGAAATCCTCATCGATCGCCCGCGCCACCTCGGTCAGCGGCGCCGCATGGGCACGGGCATAGGGCACGATGTCCTGGCCGAACAGCTGGCCGGCGTCGAGCGCGGCACGCTGCCCGCTGGCGCCGGCTTGTGCGACCTCGTCGCGCGGCACCAGGGTGAAACCGCTGGACCCGACCAGGAGCAGGACCAGGGCGGCGTGCTTGATGGTCACCGTAGACATGCTGAAGTCACTCCAGGTTGGAAGGTCGCCACCGTCCGATTCACTCGTCCGAATAGCTGAAGTCTTTGACCCTGCCGGCGTTATCCTCGGTGATCAGGATGCCGCGATAGAGCCTGCGCTCCGGGCCCCCTTCGTCTGCACCGGCCAGGTGGGCGTCGAGCACGACCACGCCGTCGCTGGCGAGCCGCTGCGCCTGCAGCATCGCGGTGGCGTAGAGATGACCGGCTCGAACCGCGTCCCGCTCGTCGTTGCTGCCGTCGATACCCGCGACCACCACCTGGTCCCTGCGCGCGGCCTGCAGCGAGGCGATGGCACCGAGCGCCACCGGGCCGTTGCCGGCGATCACCCCGCGGACGTTGGGATGCTCCTGGAGGATCGAGTCCATCGACTGCTTGGCGTTGAGCAGCACCCCCTTGGCGTCCTGGCGCGCGACCATGGTCATCTCGGGATACTGATCGAGCACCTGGTGAAACGCCTCGGAGCGGGTGACGCAGTTGTTGTCGGCGAGATTGCAGGTCAGCTCGACGTATTCACCCTGCTCGCCCATCCGCTCGACGAACGCCTGCGCCACCTGCGAGGCCGCCTGGACGTTGTTGTGGGTGAGCTGGGCGAGCGCCACGCCGTCCTGGGGAATCTCGCGATTGATCAATACGGTGGGCACCCCCTGGTCCTTGGCGTACTGCACCGCGGCACCGCTCGCCGAGGAATCCGCGTTGTCGAGCACGATGCCCTTGACCCCGCGGCCTACCGCCAGCGAGATCAGCTCGCGCTGGCGGTTGACGTCTTCGTTGTGCGACTGGATCAGGGTCTGGTAGCCGAGCTCGCGCGCCTTGGCGTCGGCCGCATGCGCTTCGGCGGCGTAGTAGGGGTTGTCCAGCGAATTGACCAGGATCGCGATGGTGCCCTTGTCGGCGGTGTCTTGAGCGACCGCAAGCGGTGCGGCGGCGCCGAGTGCCAGGGTGACCAGGCAGGCGGATCCGAGGCGGCAGAGAGTGTTCATGGTGTGTGACTCCTCGAGTGAAAACGAGCGTGCGCCGGGCAGCCAGCGCCGCTCACCAGATCGTGTAGCCGCCGTCGACCAGCAGGTCGGCGCCGTTGATCATGTCGCTGGCATTGGAGACCAGGAACAGGATCGCGGCGGCGATCTCATCGGTGTAGGCGAACCGCCCGGTGGGGATCAGGGTCTTCATCCGCTCGCCCTTCTCGCCCTCCCAGGCCGCCGCGCCCATCGGCGTTAGCACCACGGTGGGCGACACGCTGTTGACGGTGATGCCCTTCGGGCCCCACTCCTTGGCCATCGACTTGGTCATTCCCAGAAGACCCGCCTTGGCCGAGGTGTAGGCGCAGTGGTGGTCGATCGCCACGCTCGCCGCCTGGGAGGCGATGTTGACGATCTTGCCGCCGTGGCCGCTGGCGAGCAGGTGCCGTGCAGCGTGCTTGGCGCAGAGGAAAGGGCCGGTGAGGCAGACATCGAGCTGCCGGCGCCATTCATCGAGCGGGATCTGCTCGGCCGGGGTCAGCGTGATGGTGCCGGCGGCGTTGATCAGGATGTGCAGGTCGCCGAACGCCTCGACCACCGCCGCCACCGCGCCGGCCACGCTGGCCTCATCGGTGACGTCGCACTCGAAGGCGCGCACCCGGTCGGCGGGAAAGCCGGCAAGCACCTCGTCACGGCGGTGCGCCTCGAAGGCGGGATAGAGCACCGCGACCCGCGCGCCCTTGCCGAGCAGTGCCTGGTTGGTGGCGGTGGCGATGCCACCGAGACCGCCGGTGATGATCGCTACCTTGCCCTCGAGGGAAAAATCGAAATCGACGCCATAGCGCAGGCGGGTATCGTATTGGCTGGACATGCTCGAATGACTCCCAGATGTTCAAGATCGGCCGCGGCGCTGGCTCAGTTCATCGCCATGCCGCCGTCCACGTTGATCGCTTGGCCGGTGATGTAGCGCGCATCGTTCGAGGCGAGGAAGGCTACCGCCGCGGCGATGTCCTCGCCGCGGGCGGCGCGCTTCATCGGGATCCGCGATATCCACTCCTCGATCAGCTCCCCAGGGGCGTAGCGTTTCCCGTCACGGCTCAGTAGCGCCCCCCAGGCGCGGTCGTTGTAGTCCCACATCTCGGTCTCGACGATGCCGGGACAGATCGCGTTGACCGTGATCCCCTGGTCGGCGAACTCCTTGGCCAGGCTCTGGGTCAGGCCAAGCACGCCGAACTTGCTCGCCGCGTAGTGAGGGGTATAGATGAAACCCTGGCGCGCCTGACCCGAGGCCATATTGATCAGCGCGCCGCGCCCGGCCGGGCGCATGCACCTGATCGCCGCCTTGCAGCAGAGGAAGACCCCTTTGGCGTTGACGTCCATCACCAGGTCCCAGTCGCGCTCTTCGAGCGACGCAAGCGGCGCGATGGTGATCACGCCTGCGTTGTGCACCGAGACATCGACCCCTTCGAAGCGCGCCACCACCGCATCGAAGAACGACTCGACCTGGCTCGCATCGGTGACGTCGAGCTCGTGGGCGAAGACCTCGCCCCCCTGGGCCGCGAGCCGCTCGGCCGCGGCATGGATCTCAGCGCGGTTGGATGCGATCGCGAGCCGCGCACCCTCGCGGGCGAAGCGCTCGGCGATCGCAAGGCCAATACCGCGATCGGCGCCGGTCACCACCACTACCTTTCGTTCGAAACGTCGCATTGCATTGCTCCCTAGGGTCCTGGCATGCACTCGAAGCCGGGACGGGTCCGGCTCAGAGCCACTCGAGAATCCGCTGCGCGGTGAAGCGGTCGGTGATCAGGGTGTGGATCCAGCCACCGCGCGCGGCGCCGATGATCGCCTCGACCTTGTGGGCGCCGCCGGCCACGCCGATGCGCCGCTCGATCCGCTCGAGCATCCGCGGCTCGATCGAGATCACCCGCTGGTTCAAGGGGTGGTCGATCATTCGCCCATCGCGATCGAAGAAGCGCAGGCAGACATCGCCCACCGCACCGGTCTCGGCCAGGCTCGCCAGTTCCTGCTTCGAGAAGGTGTTGCCGCTGCGGGCGAGGAACTTCGATGGCTCCAGGGTGCCGATCCCGAGCAGTGCCAGCGAGACACGCTCGAACAGCCGCACGGTCTCCTGCACGTAGGGTTCGCTCAGCATCACCTGGCATGCCTGGGCAGAGCTCGCCATCCCGGCGACGTGCATGAAGTGCGCCCGTGCCCCTACCAGGGTCGAGATCCGACGGGTCAAGGTTTCAGCGAGGTGCTCGTCACCGCTGCTGGCCATGCCGCCGAGCAGTTGCACCACCTTCTCGGCCCGCAGCTCTGCGTTCGGTGACAGCCGCTCGCTCATCGCCTGCAGCGCCGAGCTCCACGAGGAGAGCCCGATCACCTCATCCGCACCGAGGGTCGATTCGAGATAGAAAGCGGCGGCTTCGCCGATCGAAGCGACGATCGCCTGCTCGGTATCGCTGCTGCACTCGTTGACCACCACCTCGCGCAGCCCGAGCGCCGCCGCCAGACGCTGCTCGAGCTCCGGATAGATGCCCTGCGGCGAGTGGATCGAGACGCTGACGATGCCCTCCCGGTGGGCTCGCTTGAGCAGCCGCGAGACGGTCGCTTGCGACACCGCAAGCCGGCTCGCGATCTCGACCTGGCGCATCCGCTCGATCCAATAGAGGTGCGCGGCCTTGGTCACCAGCCTCATCTCGAAGAGCGGGTTCATCAGGCCTCGGCCTCCATCGCGGCGGCCTCGCAGCCGCTGCCGGCCCGGTGCAGCGTGCGCTCGACCGCGACCAGCCAGCGCCGGTGGCGACGCTCGGCAGCGGCGACGTCGCGCGGCTCGATGCGCTCGCGCGCCGGCGCCAGGCGTTCGATCGCCTCCGGGTCGGGCCAGACACCGAGCGCCAGCCCAGCGAGGTAGGCGGCGCCGAGCGCCGAGAGCTCGGCGTGGCACGAGCGCCTGACCGGCAGCGCCAGGACATCGGCCTGGCGCTGCATCAGCCAATGATTGGCGCAGGCGCCACCGTCGACCCGCAGCTCAGTGATAGCGAGGGCCTCGCCGCTTGCGCAGTAGCGCATCGCATCGACCACGTCCCTGATCTGGTGGACGATCGAATCGAACGACGCACGGGCCAGTTCGGCACGGCTGGTCGAGAAGCTCAGCCCGTCGATCAATCCACTCAGGCCATTGACCCAGCGAGGCGCGCCCAATCCCACCATCGCCGGCACCAGGATCGCGGCATCCTCCCCGTCGGCCTCGCGGGCCAGCGCGGCCAGCCGCGCGACCGAACCATCGAGTCCGAGCAGCTGCGCCATCCAAGGCAGGATCGAGGCGCTGACGGTGACATTGCCCTCGAGCGCATAGCAGCGCTCGCCGCCCAGCTGCCATGCGATAGTGGTGGCCAGGCCCGGCAGCGTGCGGGCTACACCGTGCGTCGCACTCATCACCGAGGAGCCGGTGCCGAAGGTCGCCTTGACCACCCCGGGGAGGAAACCGCCCTGGGCGAACAGTGCGGCGTGGGAGTCGCCGATCAGCGCGCCGATCGGAACCCCGCCGGGCAGCCGCCCGCAGGCGCGGGTGACGCCGAAGCGATGCGCCGAGGAGTGGATAGTGGGCAGGTTCTCGATCGCCACGCCGAACAGCTCGGCAAGCTCGGGCGACCATTGGCCGCTGGCGATATCGCAAAGTTGGGTACGGGAAGCGTTGGAGGCATCGGTGGCATGCACGGCGCCGCCGCTCAGCTGCCACAGCAGCCAGCTGTCGACATTGCCGAGCCGGACTCGCTCGCGCGGCGTATCCCGCGCGGCGTGGTCGAGCAGCCAGCGCATTTTGCTCGCCGAGAACAGCGGATCGATCGGCAGGCCAGTGACGCTGCGGATCCATGCATCCAGGCCATCCTCGACCAACCGCTCGCAGTGCGCCTCGGTACGCCGGCACTGCCAGCCGATCACCGGCCCAAGCGGACGGCCATCCCGCGCATCCCAGGCCAGCGCCGACTCCCGCTGCGCGCTGATACCGATGCCGACCAATGACACCGGACCGCAAGCCTCCAGGCAGCGCTCGATCGCGCAGAGCACCGCCTGCCACAGCTCGCTCGCCGACTGCTCCACCCAGCCCGCGCGCGGGAAGCGGCAGGCCACCGCGCACTGGCCGAGCGCCAGCGGCGTACCGTCGAGCCCGACCAGCAGCGCCTTGGCGTTGGTGGTGCCCTGGTCGATGGCGAGCAGGGCGGGCGTCGCCGCGCTCATTTCGCCACCAGCGGCTCGCCGACCAGCCGCTGCGCGGCGTCGACGATACCGTCCACCGACATGCCGACGTGATCGAGCAGGAAGTTCGCCTCACCGGTGGGTGCGAAATCCTCGAAGCCCATCAGCTTCATTCGGCACGGCGCCTCGGCGACCACCGCCTCGGCCACCGCGGAGCCCATCCCGCCGCGCACGCTGTGCTCTTCGAGGGTCAGGATCGCCCCGGTCTGCTGCGCCGCGCGCACGATCTCCCGGCGATCCAGCGGGGCGATGCTCGCCAGATTCAACACCCGCGCCTCGAGGCCCAGGTCGCTGAGCCGCTCGGCGGCCTCGAGCGCGCGGTGGACCAAGACCCCGCAGGCGATCAGGGTCAGATCTGCGCCATCGCGCAGCACCTGCGCCCGGCCAGGCTCATAGCGGTAGCGCTCGTCGAGCAGCCGTGGCACGCCGATCCGGCTCAGGCGCAGGAACACCGGTCCCTCGGCGGCATAGGCGTAGCGAACGGCGGCAGCGGTCTCGACCGGGTCGGCGGGGACGATGATCTCGAGCCCGGGCAGCACCCGGGTCCAGGCGAGGTCCTCGATCGAGTGATGGGTCGGCCCGAGCTCGCCGTAGGCGACTCCGCTGCTGATCCCGCAGAGCACCACTTGGGCCTGGGAATAGACGATGTCGGCCTTGATCTGCTCGAGCGCTCTGCCGGTAAGGAAGCAGGAAGCGGCGCAGACGAACGGCTTGTGCCCGGCATTGGCGAGCCCCGCACCGACGCCGACCAGGGTCTGCTCGGCGATGCCGACGTTGATCAACCGCTCGGGCCAGCGCCGGCGAAAGCCGGTCAGCTTGCTCGAGCCGATCGAATCGTTGACCACCGCGACGATGCGCGGGTCCTGTTCGGCCAGCTCCTCGAGGGTGGCGACGAACGCGTCCCGACAATCGAACAGCTCGCTCATGACGCCACCTCCAGCTCAGCGAGCGCGGTGGCCAGCTGCTCGCGGCTCGGCACCTTGTGGTGCCACTCGACACGATCGCGGATGAACGATACCCCTTGGCCTTTCACCGTGGCGGCGATCAGGCAGCGCGGCCGCCCGCTGGTATTCGGCGAGGAGAGCAGGCTTTCGAGCGCGGCGTGGTCGTGTCCATCGACCTCGTGGGTCTCCCAGCCGAATGCCGCGAATCGCTCGGCGAGCGGCTCCATGCTGGTCACCGCCGAGGTCCGGTCGCCCTGCTGGAGCTGGTTGCGATCGACGATCAAGGTCAGGTTGTCGAGGCGCTGGTGGGCGGCGCTCATCATCGCTTCCCAGTTGCTGCCCTCCTGCAGCTCACCGTCGCCGACCACCACGAAGACCCGCCAATCGGCGCCGCTCAGCTTGCCGCCGATGGCGATGCCGGTGGCGACCGGCAGCCCGTGGCCGAGCGGGCCGGTGCTGGTTTCCACCCCGGGCAGCTTGCGATTGCAAGGATGGCCATTGAGCCGTGAAAGGGGCGCGGCGAAGCTCGCCAGCTCCTCGATCGGCAGGAAGCCCGCATAGGCCAGGGTGGTGTAGAGCGCTACCGAACAGTGTCCTTTGCTGAGCACGAAGCGATCACGGGACTCGGCGTGAGGATCGGTGGGATCGACGCGCAGAACGCCGAAATAGAGCGTGCCGAGAATATCGATGACGGAAAGATCGCCGCCGACGTGCCCCATCCTGGCATTGACGATGGTGGTCAATAACGTGCCGCGCATTTTCTGACACAGATCGGGGATGTCCTCGGTCGTTAATCGCGAAGGCAGAGGCATGGCACGCTCCTTTGAATAAATATTCATGCTGTGCATATATATTTCACGCCATTAATCACCGCCCCGCCTGGCCAGGTCAATGGGTCCGAGGACCAAATCAGAGCAACTTTGGTCTATTCAACTTTTATACTTTTTACAATACGATCAAAAACTTATACTTATGCTCGCCTGGGGTATTTTATTTATCCAGAGGAACATGAATATTTATTCACCCCTTCTTTCGAGTTCGCCCCCAACAAGTAACTTCGAAACCCACGGGTATCGAGCCGAACGCAAGGCTTCGCCGGTGCCAGCAGAGGTTGATGACAACCCCCTTTGACCCAGCGACGTCTTCCACGTGCCATCTACGAATGCTCAGTCAGCAGTCTGCGGCGGCGCCCCGAGGGGCGCCGCCGTCATTCAAGCGAGGTCTTGCCTGGCTGCTCAGTCGCCGCGCAGCCAGCCGTTCAGGCGCGCCTCGAGAGTATCGAGCCCCTGGCGCGCGAGGGAGGAGAAGAGCTGCACTTCGACCTGCTCGGTGCGCCCGGCCAGGGCGCGTTCGACCTGGCGCAGCGCGTTGGTCGCCGCGCCGCGCTTGAGCTTGTCCGCCTTGGTCAGCAGCAGGTGCAGCGGCAGTCCGGCCTGCTCGGCCCAGCCGAGCATCATCTGGTCGAACTCGGTGAGCGGATGGCGCACGTCCATCAGCAGCACCACGCCCTTGAGCGCCTGACGATGCTGGAGATAGTCGGCGAGATGGCGCTGCCACTCGAGCTTGACCGATTCGGGCACTTTGGCGAAGCCATAGCCGGGCAGGTCGACCAGCCGACGCTGGTCGTCGAGCGCGAAGAAGTTGATCAGCTGGGTGCGCCCAGGCGTCTTCGAAGTGCGCGCCAGCGCTTTCTGCCCGGTGAGGGTATTGATCGCGCTCGACTTGCCGGCGTTGGAGCGGCCGGCGAAAGCGACCTCGGCACCGCTGTCCTGGGGACAGGTAGCGAGCGTCGGCGCGCTGATCAAAAAGCGCGCGGCACGATAGTTGAGAGATACGGCGCGTTCGGCGCTCGGTCGATCCGACATGCTGGATATCCTGCCCGCGATGGAGCTTGGCTTGCCCGGGCTGGGGTTGGGGCCCGGTGGGTGAGCCGCCCGCCCTCGGTTGCGCACCGATGGAGCTGTGGACGGTGATTCGATTCGCTTCGAAAGACGCTTGGATCGCGCGTCCCTAGGGCTAAAGTGTACCATTGAGTCCAGGATCGCGCGCCCGGCGGGGTTCAACCCCCGAGCGGCGAAGATGCACCAGTGGAACCGATCGGCCGAGTATCGCTCTAACCCAGCGGTGCGCGGCTCGAGTGCTCGGTGCAGCCAGCGCGAGGATGTCCATCATCAGGAGAACGAGAGCAATGCTGAAGAAACTGGCGACCATCGCCTTCGCCGCCGGTCTGAGCGCAATCGCCGCCACCGCGAGCGCCCAATCGAACCCGGGCTACACGGTACTCGACCAGCCGGTCAGCCATGACACCGCCGACGGCAAGGTCCTGGTCCAGGAAGTGTTCTGGTACGGCTGCCCCCATTGCTATGCGCTGGAGCCCGACTTCGAGCAGTGGGCGAGCGAACAGCCCGATGATATCGACGTCGAGCGCCTGCCCGGCACCATGGGACGCAACTGGGTGACCCACGCCCGCGCCTACTATACGGCCGAGGATCTCGGCATCCTCGATCAGACCCACAAGCCGTTCTTCGATGCGATCCATAAGAACGGCCAGCCGCTGGACAGTGACGCTGCGATCGCCAAATTCTATGCTGATTACGGGGTCAGCGAGCAGCAGGCCCAGGAGACGCTGGAGTCGTTCGGGGTGAAGAGCCAGGTCAACCAGGCGCATGCCCAAATGCGCGCCTACCAGCTGATGGGCGTACCGGCGATCGTCATCGACGGCACCTACGTGATCACTCCGAGCACCGCAGGCGGGCTGACCAACATGCTCACCGTCGCCGATCAGGTGATCGAACGAGTGCGCAGCGAACAGGCTTCGAATTGAATCCAGCGGTCGGCGGCCCCAGCGCCGCCGACCGCTGCCAGCCAGGAGGATCGATCGAGTTGAACGATGCACGCAAGGAAGCCGGTCCTTCACACCCGACGAGCGCGGGCATACAGGCGGCACCGGCTCCTCGCAGAATCAAGCTGATGACCTTCAATCTCCAGGTCGGCATCAGCACCCGAGCCTACTACCAGTATCTCACCAACGGCTGGCAGCACTTCCTGCCCAACGCCAAGCGCGGCAAACGCCTGGCGTTGATCGGCGAACTGCTGCGCGGCTACGACCTGGTCGCACTGCAGGAGGTCGACGGCGGCAGCTTTCGCTCCGGCAACATCAACCAGATCGACTATCTCGCCAGCCGCGCCGACATGCCGTACCGCTTCCAGCAGCTCAACCGCAATCTCGGCCGGTTCGCGCAGCACAGCAACGGGCTGCTCTGCCGGCTGCCCGCGGCGCGGGTGGAAAACCACCGCCTGCCGGGGCCGCCGGGGCGCGGTGCGATACACGCACGCTTCGGTATCGGTGACGACGCCCTGCACGTGTTCGTCGCCCATCTGGCGCTGGGCGCCAAGACCCAGGCCCGCCAGCTCGACTACCTCAGCGAGCTGATCTCGCCACTGCGCCATGTGGTGCTGATGGGCGATCTTAATTGCACCGTCGAGCAGATGCGCAAGCATCCACGCTTCTTCGAATCCATCGATCTCCAACCGCTCGAAGCGCTGCTGAGCTATCCGGCCTGGCAGCCGAAGCGTGCGCTCGACCACATTTTGATCTCGAGCACCCTGACCGTGCGCCAGTACAGCGTGCTCGACCAGCTGTTCTCCGACCACCTGCCGGTAGCCGCCGAGATCGAGCTGCCCGAGGCCTGCGCCGTCGCGCTCGACGAGGCCTCCGATATCTGGATACCGCCGCCCAAGACCGTGCTGGTCTAGGGCGGCGCCGCTCAGCCGAACAGGCCGTAGAGCGTAGCCGAGATCGCCACCACCCCAACCACGACGACGAACGGGTTGGAAGGGGCTCGGCGATAGCGAGCCAGCGCCGGCACGGTGGCGATCGCGATCATCGGCATCAAGAACAGCAGCGCCGCGATCACCGGACCACCAAGCCCCTCGATCAGGCCGAGAATGCTCGGATCCAGCGTTGCGACACCCCAGCAGACCGCGGCGATCCCAAGCGCGCAGCCCCATTCGAACGTCCGCCCCAGCCCGCCCCCATGGCGCCCGCCGAGCAGGCCGCGCAGGCCCTCCCGCGCACCGATGTAGTGGCCGAGGAACGACTTGCCGATGGCGATGAAGGCGATCAACGGCGCGGCCAGCGCGATCAGCGGGGTGTCGAGGCGATTGGCGAGATAGGACAGGATCGACACGTTCTGTGCCTTGGCCGCGGAGAGATCGGCCGGGGTCAAGGTCATCACGCAGCTGAACACGAAGAACATAACCGTGACCACCATCATCAGATGGGCGATCGCCAGCAGCCGCGACGCCTGCTGGGAGGCCGCGGCGCCATAGCGGCGATGCTGGTCGACGGCGAAGGCCGAGATCATCGGCGAGTGATTGAACGAGAATACCATCACCGGCACCGCCAGCCACAGGGTCAGCGACAGACCACCGAAGTCGATCGGCGCACCGGCGGACGCGAGGAAGGCGCCGTCCCAATGCGGGATCAAGAACAGCGCCAGTGCGATCAGCGCGGCGATGAATGGATAGACCAGCATGCTCATCGCACGCAGGATCAGCCGCTGGCCGCCGCGTGCGACCAGCACCAGCGAGGCGATCAGCATCGCGGCCAGCCAGGCGCGCGGCGGCGCGCTCAAGCCAAGCTGGTGCTCGATGAAGCTCTGCACGGTGTTGGTGATCGCCACGCTATAGACCAGCAGGATCGGGAAGATCGCGAAGAAATAGAGCAGCGTCACCGCCCGCCCGAGGGTAGCACCGAAGTGGCGCTTGAGCGTGTCGGTGATGTCGACGTCCCCCGCCTCGGCGCCGGAGAGCACGAAGCGGGTCAAGCCACGGTGGGCGAAGAAGGTGATCGGAAAGGCGAGCAGCGCGATCATCAAAAGCGGCCAGAACCCTCCGATTCCTGCGTTGATCGGTAAAAAAAGCGTCCCTGCACCGACCGCCGTGCCGTAGAGACCGAGAATCCAATGCACGTCACGCCGGTCGAGCGCGGCGGGGGTGGATTGTACGAAGGAGCGGTCCTGCTCGACCGCGCTGCGGGTTTCTTTCATCGTCAGGCGTTCCGCGAGGCTGGCTGTTCGTCTCACTGGCGCAGGCACGCCGGCGAAGACGAAGCGATTCTTGAAACCGCGCATGTTAGCCGACGAACCAACTTGGTGCGACCGTTCAGCGCCTCGCCCATACCAAGGTACTACTCAAAGGCAATCCAAGGTAATACTCGACGCCCCTCCCGGGTTGCACTCGCGCCAGCACGGGCGGCGCCCAAGATGAGCGATCAACCCCGCTCGGGTATCAAGCGCGGGGCCGCAGCTCGATCACCCCGGCGGGCGCCAGCGGCGCGAGCATGCGATGCTCACCGAGCGGCGTACCCAGCAGCGAAGCGAGCAGGATCGACAATGGATCGCCATGGCTCACCACCAGCAGCGTGGTCGCAGGCGAGGACGCCGCATCCCACCGCTCGAGCGCGTCGCGCATCCTCGCCGCTACCGCTTCCAGGCTCTCCACCCCGAAGTCGCGATGGGAAGCGTCGACGGCATCGCGCGCCCATACCTCGCTGTAGCGAGCGTCCGGACCGCCCTCGAGCTCCCCGAAGCCGCGCTCGCGCAGCGCCTCGTCGGCGCTAATCGCGAGCTCGAATCGCTTCGCTACCGCCTGCGCGGTCTCCAGCGCGCGCTTGAACGGCGAGTGGACGATGCGGGTAGGCACCGTCCAGCGCCATTCGTCGAGCCGGCGATCGAGCTGCACGCGTCCCAGCTCGGAGAGTCCATAGTGGGCCACCGCGACCCGAGGGTCGCTGATGATCAATCCGGCAGCGTTGGCCTCACTGTGGGCATGGCGCATCAGCAGTACCCTGCCGCGTAGGCCCGGCACGATGCAGGGCCGCCCCTCGGTCAGCGACATACGTGGTCTCCTTGGGTGATAGACTTGATTGAAAAGATTGGGTGGAAAGAAATGCGCACGCAGCGCCAGACATTGGTCTATCGACGCCCTGGCCAGGTATTGCCCTGCGATACGATGTCCCGGCCAACTTTCGGCCGTCGCGCTGCTGCTCGTCGATCGAAAGCCAAGCTTAAAACTCACCGACTAGGATCAAGCCGTCCCTAGTCCACCACACGGATGCGTCCGCTCATGCTTCGTCGTCTCGCCTTTGCTCCTGCCCTTGCCCTTGCGCTCCTCGCCGCTCCGCTGGCCCAGGCCGCCACTTTCGTCTTCACCGCGATCCCCGATGAAGACGAGACGCGCCTGCAAGAGCGGTTCCAGAAGGTCGCCGACTACCTCTCTGAAGAGCTCGATGTAGAGGTACGCTTCATACCGGTGAACTCCTACGCGGCGGCGGTCACCGCCTTTCGCAACGACCAAGTGCAGCTGGCCTGGTTCGGCGGTCTCTCAGGGGTGCAGGCCCGTGAGCGGGTGCCCGGCTCGCAGGCGATCGCCCAGGGCGTCGAAGACGCGGCCTTCACTACTTACTTCATCGCCCACCGCAGCACAGGTCTCGAGCCTGCGGACACGCTGCCGGAGGAGATCCGTGGTATGACCTTCACCTTCGGTTCGATGGGCTCGACCTCCGGGCGGCTGATGCCTGAATACTACCTGCGCGAGCGCTTCGGCGTGGCGCCGGACGAGCTCTTCTCGCGGGTCGGCTACAGCGGCAACCATAGCCGCACCGCCTCGCTGGTCGCTTCGGGCGCCTACCAGCTCGGCGCGCTGAACTACACCGCCTGGGAGAATGAGGTCGAAGCCGGCAACATCGATCCCGAAGCGGTACGGGTGATCTGGCAGACCCCGACCTATCCCGACTACCAATGGTCCATTCGCGGCGACGTCGATGCACGCTATGGCGAAGGCTTCACCGACCGGGTGCGCCAGGCCCTGCTCGATATGGACGATCCTGAACTGCTGGCCAGCTTCCCGCGCGAGGGCTTCATCCCGGCGAGCAACGAGGACTACGCTCCCATCCGCGAAACCGGCATCGCACTGGGCCTGATCGACGAATGAGCCAGCTGGCGCTGCACGATGCGACCGCCAGCTACGGCGACCGTGCGGTACTCGGGCCGCTCGACCTGACCCTGGCACCCGGAGAGCGGGTGGCGCTGGTCGGCAAGAGCGGTGCCGGCAAGTCGACGCTCTTGAGCCTCATGCACACTCACTGGCGGCAACAGGGCGTGGCCCTGATGCCCCAGGAGCTCGGCCTGGTACCGACCCTGACGGTGTTCCACAACGTCTTCATCGGTCGCCTGCACACCCATCCGGGCTGGTACAACCTGATCACCCTCGCCCGCCCCTTCAGGCGCGACGTCGAGGCGGTCATGCCACTGCTGGCGCGCCTCGGTATCGCGGACAAGTGCTGGTCACCGGCAGGTGAACTCTCCGGCGGCCAGCGCCAGCGGGTCGCGGCGGGCCGTGCGCTGTTCCAGGCGGGCGCTGCGCTGCTCGCCGACGAGCCGGTCTCGGCGCTGGACGGCCCGCAGGCCGAGGTGGTGATGACCGCCCTTACCGAGGCCTATCCCACCGCCGTGCTGGCGATGCACGACCTGGACCTGGCGCTGCGCTTTTGCGACCGGGTGATCGGTATCAGCGACGGCGCCATCGCCATCGACCAGCCCAGCCTCCGGCTCAGCGCCGGGGATCTGCTGGCGCTCTACTGAGCACGCCCCGGGATGCGCTACTCGCCAACCGTCAGAACCACGCTGGGCTTCATCGCACTCGCCCTGCTCTGCCTGTGGTTCGCCGATCTGTCGATCACCACCGTCGACCCCTGGCGCGAACTGACCAGGCTGTTCCTCGGCCTGGTGCAACCGGACTTCGCCGCGGTGGATTTCGTCGGCGTGGCGATCCTGCGCACGCTGGCGTTCGCCTTCACCGGCGTGGCCCTGGGCGCCGGCGCGGGGCTGCTGCTGGCGCTGGCATTCCGCTACCGGCTGACGCGCACCCTGTGCGCGTTCGTGCGCGCCATCCATGAACTGTTCTGGGCGCTGATCTTCCTGCAATTCTTCGGCCTGCACCCGCTCACCGGGGTACTGGCGATCGCCATCCCGTACGCGGGTATCTTCGCCAAGGTCTACGCCGAGATTCTCGACGAGACCGACCCCCACCCCGCGCGCACGCTGCCCCATGGCACCGGCTGGGTCTCGGGGCTGGCCTTCACCCGGATCAGCCAAGCCTGGCCTCACCTGGTCAGCTACACCTCCTACCGCCTCGAATGCGGGCTACGCTCCAGCGCGGTGCTCGGCTTCGTCGGCCTGCCGACGCTCGGCTACTACCTCGAGTCCTCGTTCGCCCAGGGCCGCTATGGCTCGGTGGGGGCGCTGCTGATCCTGTTCTACCTGCTGATAGCGACGATCAGGCTCTGGGTCCGCCCCCGGCTGCTGCCGTTCTACCTGATCGCCGCGCCCTTCCTGCTCGGCGGCGGCATGCCGATCATGTGGGACAACGTGGCGCGGTTCTTCACCGAGGACATCATTCCCGCGCCGCTGCGCAGGGGCGAAGGCGCAAGCGGCCTTGGCCCGTGGCTCAGCGACCTGATCTTGCACCAGGCACTGCCAGGCCTCTGGAACACCCTGGTCCTGACCCAGATCGCGCTGGTGCTCACAGGGGCGCTAGCGATGCTGCTGTTCCCGCTGATCTCGCGGCACTTCACCGGCCGCCTGGGCGGCACCGCGGGACATCTGCTGCTGGTGATCCTGCGCTCGACCCCGGAGTACCTGCTCGCCTTCATCCTGCTGCAGCTGTGGGGCCCTTCAATGCTGCCGGCGGTAGTGGCGCTGGCGCTGCACAACGGCGGCATCATCGGTCACCTGCTCGGCCAGCGCAGCAACCAGATCACGCTGCGCGCCGACGCGCCCAGCGGACTGAACCGCTATGCCTATGAGATCGTCCCAAGGCTCTATGGCCCTTTCCTCGCGCTGCTCTTCTACCGCTGGGAGATCATCATGCGCGAGACCGCGATCCTCGGCATTCTCGGCATTGCCACGCTCGGCTTCTTCGTCAACAGCGCGATCCAGGAGATCCGTTTCGATCGCGCCATGGTCCTGATCCTGATCACCGCCCTGCTCAACATCGCAGTCGACATCCTCGCTCGCCGGCTGCGCGCCCACCTGCGGCTGCGCCATAGCGTCCAGGCCCAGGGCTGCTAGCCCGAAAAGAAGAGCCCCGGTCCGCTATGCGGGCCGGGGCTCGGCTGCTGCTGGTCTCGATAGCCGACTGGCGAGGCGGCCTGGGCCTAGGTTCCTTACCAGGCTAGGCAACGTTCTCATTGTCGCCGGCGGCAGGCCGCTCGAGCCGCTCCTCGAGCCAGCCGATACGCAGCTCGGGTACCGCGCTGAGCAGGTCGCGAATGTAGCCACCAGGGGGATCGTTCAACAGCCCCTCGAGCGCTCCCTGGTACACCACGTCACCGTCCTTGATCACCGCTACCCGGTCGGCGATCTGGCGCAGTACCGCCAGGTCGTGGGTAATGAACAAATAGGCCACCCCGCTCTCTCGCTGTACGCGACGCAGGAGTGCCAGCACTCCCTGGGCGACCAGCGGGTCCAGCGCCGAGGTCGGTTCGTCGCAGACGATCAACCTCGGCTCGGCGGCCAGGGCGCGGGCGATGCACACCCGCTGCTTCTGTCCGCCGGAGAGGCCGGCGGGATAGCGCTCGAGCAGCTCCACCCCGAGCTCCACCTGGGCCATCAACTCGCGCAGCCTCGCCCGGCGCTGGGGCGCGTTCAGCGTGGTGAAACAGCACAGCGCGCGCTCTATCTGCCGGCCGATCTTCTGCCTGGGGTTGAGCGCGCTGTCCGGCGACTGGTGAATCAGCTGAACGGCGCGCAGCTGCTCGCGGCTGCGCTGATCGAGGCCGGCCGGCAGCGTCTCGCCCCCAAGCCTGAGGCGCCCCTGGCGCGGCCTGAGCAGACCGCAGATCACCCGGCCCAGCGTCGACTTGCCTGAACCCGATTCGCCGATGACGCCGAGCGTACTGCCCTCCTCCAGCCCAAGCGATACCTGCTTGAGCACCGAGCGTTTGGCATAGTCGAGACTGACACCCTCGACCTCGAGCAGGCGCGCAGGCCGTTCCGGATCAAGCGCCGGGAGCGCCGCCAACGGCGCGCTCGGCGCCTGGGCGGCGAGCAGCTCGCGGGTATAGGCCGCGCGCGGCGCTTGAATGACCTGCTCGGCATCGCCGTACTCCACGCAGCGGCCGTGCCGCAGCACCATGATCTTTTGCGCCAGCTGGGCGACCACCGCCAGGTCGTGGCTGATGTAGATCGCCGCCACCCCATAGCGTCGAATCACCTCGGCGATCGCGGCCAGCACCCCTAGCTGGGTGGTCACATCCAGCGCCGTGGTCGGCTCGTCAAAGATCAAAAGCTCCGGCCCCGCACACAGCGCCATGGCGATCATCGCGCGCTGCAGCTGGCCACCCGACACCTGGTGGGGGTAGCGGGCGTAGAAAGTTTCCGGCTGCGGCAGGCCCAGCTCTCGGAATAGCTCCAGCGCCTTGGCCCGCGCCTGGTCGCGGCGCAGCAGGCCGTGGCGATAGGCCACCTCGATGACCTGCTCGCCGATCGGCAGGGCGGGATTGAAGGCGGCACTGGCGGACTGCGCGACGTAGGCGATCTTGCTGCCGCGAAGGCGGCGCAGCCCCCGCTCGTCCAGGCGCAGCAGGTCACTGCCGCGAAAGCTCACCACGCCACCGGCGACGCGCATGCCTGGGCGGCAGCTGCCCAGGGCGGCGAGGCCGATGGTCGACTTGCCCGCCCCCGACTCGCCGATCAGCCCCAGCACCTCGCCGCTCTCGAGCGTGAAAGAGACCCGATCGACCACCGAACGCGCGTCGTTTTCAGCAGCGACGATATGCAGCGCCTCGATCCGTAGCAGAGGTTCAGCCATTTTTCTCGCCCACCCCTTCAGCATCCGCCGCCTGCACGTCGACCGCGCTCGATACCGGCAGCGCCGCGGACAGACCCGGCACGCGCGGCCTGGCACCAGGCGTCGAGCGCCGACTCAGTACCCCATCCACGATGACATTGATGCACACCGCCAGGCAGGCGAGCGCCAGACCTGGCAGCAGCGCGGCCCAGACGCCAAAGATGATGCCGTCTTTGTTTTCGCGGGCGAGTCCGCCCCAGTCAGGCGTCGGCGGCTGAATCCCCAGGCCGAGGAAGGAGAGTGCGGAGAGAAACAGCATGATGAAGATGAAGCGCATGGCGAACTCGGCCAGCAGCACCGTCAGGGCATTGGGAAAAATCTCTCGCCACAGAATCCAGCGCAGCCGCTCGCCGCGCAGCCGCGCCACCTCGACGAAGCCCTGGGTGGAAATATCCATCGCCAGCGATCTGGCCACGCGCATGACGCGATTGGCTTCGATCAGCCCCAGCACAAGGATGATCATCGGCAGCGTCTTGGGCAACAGGGAGAGGACGATGAGCGCCCAGATCAGCGTGGGTATCGACATCACCACGTCGCTGCAGCGGCAAATCAGCTGATCGATCCAGCCCCCCCGCAAACCGGCGATGAAACCGAGCAGCACCCCCAGGGCAAAGGCGATCAGCGCCGCGGCCAGGGTCACCACCAGCGATATGCGCGTGCCCCAGATCAGCCGCGACAGCAGGTCGCGGCCCAGGTTGTCCGTCCCGAGCCAAGCGCTCTGGGAAGGAGCGGCCCAGGAGAACCCGACCACTTGATCCGGCGGATAGGGCGCAAGCCAAGGCGCCAGCAGCGTGCAGGCGAGAAACAGGCAGAGCCCTGCGGCAGCGACCAGCTCGGCGGCTGTCAGATGCTTAATCGACATGGCGCAGCCTAGGATTGGCCAGTATCGAGAGCAGGTCCGCCAGCAGGTTGAGCGCGATATAGACGGCGGCAAGGACCAGGCCGCAGGCCTGGATCACGGGAATGTCGCGCTTGCTGATCCCATCGATCATGTATTGGCCCAGACCAGGATAGACGAAGACGTTTTCGACGATCACCACCCCGACGATCAGATAGGCCAGATTCAGCATGATCACATTGATGATCGGCGGCCAGGCGTTGGGCAGCACATGGCAGCGGAGCACGCACCAGGGAGAGAGCCCCTTGAGCCTTGCGGTCTCCACGTAGCTCTCCTGTTGAATCGCCAGCAGCGCCGCCCGGGTCATGTTGGCCATGTGCCCGAGCACCGCCAGGATCAGGGTGAAACAGGGCAGCGCGATGAAATAGAGCCGGGTGGAGAGTGGCATCTCGCCGAAGACCGCGGCGCTGCTTGGCAGCCAGCCGAGCCAGATGGCAAAGACCAGAATCAGCAGATAGCCCGAAAAGAACTCTGGCAGCGATACCGCGGCCCGGGTCAGGGCATTGAGCCCCCGATCCAAGACGCTCCCCCGGTGGAGGGCCGACCAAAGCCCGATCAGCAGCGCCAGGGGCACCGCAATCAGCGCCGTGCAGCCGGCCAGGAACAGCGTATTGTTCAGCCGATACGCAAGGGCCGCGGCGATCGGCTGGCCGCTGCTGAAGCTCACCCCGAAGTCGCCACGCAGCATGCCTCCCAGCCAGCTCAGATAGCGTGAGAGGGCCGGCTGGTCGAGCCCCAGCCGCAGCTCCAGCTGCTGACGCGCAGCCGGCGTGGCGGACTGCCCGAGGATGGCGCTGGCAGCGTCCCCCGGCAGCAGCTGGATGCCGGCGAAGATCAGCATGGAGACCACCAGCAGCATCAGCAGGCTCAGCGCCAGGCGCGTACCGATCAGCCTCGGCAGCGGCCTTCGGGCGGCGTCGATCCAGGCGCTGACCATTTGCCTATGCCTCTAGCCAGGCTTTCTCGGCGGCGCGATTGCCGCTGAGCGGAAAGCCTGGCGTCGCGGTAATACCCTTGACCCGGGCACTGCTGGCATCCAGCGAGTCGGCGTAGAGCGGGATGATCGTGCTGCTCTGGTTGACCAGAACCTCTTGAATGTCGTGATAGAGCTGTCTGCGCCGCTGCTCATCCGCCTCGCCGCGGGCCGCGCTCACCAGGGCATCAAAAGACGGCACCTGCCAAAACGATTCGTTCCAGGCCGCGCCGCTGGTGAATACCATCGACAGCAGGCCGTCGGCGCTGGGACGGTTGCTCCAGTTGGAGGTGACGAACACATGCTTGCGCCAGACGTTTTCCCAATAACCATCATCCGGTACCCGCTCGACCTGCAGCTCGATCCCCGCCCGGCGCGCGGACTGCTGGTAGAGCTGCGCCGCATCGATACTGCCGGGAAAGCCGGCGTCCGCCGCGGAAAGCCTCAGCGGTCCTGAAAATCCCGCCTTCTGCCAATGGAAGCGCGCGCGGTCCGGATCGTATGGCCGCTGTGGCAGGTCGGCGGCGAAATAGGCATTGGAGGGAAAGACGGGGTTGTCATTACCCAGGCTGGCGTAGCCGCCCAGCACGTTGTCGATGATCTGCTGCCGGTCGATGGCGTACTTCAGCGCCAGGCGTGCATCCAGATTGTCGAAGGGCGCCTGATTGGAAAGCCCGGGCAGGGTGAATATCTGGCTATCCCGGGTGCGCAGGAGGCGGATATTGGGCATGCTTTCGAGCCGGCCGACGACACGTTTCTCGACCCGGTTGATCAGCTGCACCGAACCGCTGACCAGCGCGGCTACCCGGGCGGTGGCATCGTTCATGGCCAGCGTCTCGACCGAGTCGACATGGCCCCGCGCCGGGTTCCAGTGGTCTGGATTGCGCCTGACCAGGGTACGCACCCCGGGCTGGAAGTTCTCCAGAATGAAAGCGCCCGTGCCGATGCCCTTGGCGAAATCTTCATTCTCGGCCGTCACCACGAAGTGCACGGAGGCCAGCAGGCTGATGAAATCGACATCGGGCGTGGCCAGACTAATGGTCACCTGATGACTGCCGGTCGCCTCGATCGCCGTCACCGGATCCAGGTAGACCTTGACCGGAGAGCTCGAATCGGGCGTGCGGTGATAGTTGAGCGAATAGACGACGTCGCTTGCCGTCAGCTTGCGTCCGTCATGGAAAAGCACGTCCTCGCGCAGGTCGATCACCCAGCTTCTACCACGATCCGGGCTCTCCCAGGCACGCGCCAGGGAGGGGACCAGTGCGCCATTTTCGTCGATCTCGAGCAAATTGTTGAACAGCTGACTGCCGACGAAATACATGTAGGTCTCGAACCAAAAAGCGGGATCGAGCCGGTCGCTGCTCGACGCATTATCGATCCCGACGATCAGGTGACCGCCTTTTTTTGGCTCGCCCTCGCCCTGGGAGGCCTGGGCGGAAGAAAAGGGCAGCGAAGTACCCAGCGCGGCGCCAATGCCCATGGCACTGACGCCTTCGATGAAGCGACGGCGTGAAATCATCAACAAAGAGTTCCTATCGGGTGCTGGACGGATGCGATTCGAACGCAGCGCTCAGGCAGGCAATGTGTTCCGGTCCAATGCCGCAGCAGCCGCCAACCATGCTGGCACCCAGGGTCGACCCACTGCTGTGCCCACGCCAGGTAGCCCTGCGGATCGGTATCAGCGCGCAGCCGGCTGAGCCCCACGTTGGCGCCGCCGGTGGAGTCCCCCGGTTCGAAGGCGTTGGCATAGACGCCCAGTTCGAGCCCTGTCGCGGCGCGGGCCTCGGCCACCGCCGGCGCCATCACCTCGGGGCGGCTGCAGTTGAACAGCAGCGCCTCGGCGTGCAGACGCTCGGCGGCCTGCGCCGCCGCGGTGACCGACTCGCCGCTGCGAAGAGATGCCCTACCCTGCACCAGCTCGTCGGCCAGGGTGAAGGAGATCCACAGAGGCCTGGGATCGTCGCCCAGCACTTCGCGCACCAGCTCGACCTCGGCGATGGAACTCTGGGTTTCCGCCAGCCAGATATCCACATGGGGCCTGAGTCCCGCGATGATGACCTCGAGGATGCGCCTCGCCGCCTCGGGCTCGAACAGATCGGGACGATAAGAACCCAGTGCAGGTGGCAACGAGCCGGCCACCTGCACGGGATGGGCGGCGCAGTCGGCCGCCTCGCGGGCCAGACGGCCTGCGAGCTCGACCAGCGCCAAGCCAAGGTGTTCGAAGCGCTCCTGGCCGATATGAAAGGGCACCACGGCGTAGCTATTGGTGGTGATCACCTGCGCACCGGCGTCGATGAAAGCGCGGTGGGCCTGCGACACGAAGGACGGCGCCTCGATGAGCGCCAAAGCCGACCATTCCGGCTGCTTGAACGGCGCGCCGCTGCGGGCCAGCTCTCGCCCCAGGCCACCGTCGATGATGCGCACACTGCTTGTATTCATTGAATCCGCCCTGGCGATTTTTGACCCGATGGCGCACGAGTTCAGCGCCGGAATCTACCAGAGGGCCGACTGAGGCTATAAGATTTTTTTCGTATGTGAATATCACCGATGAGCGCTGGTGGGGGCGGTACCGCGGCCAGTGGCGACCACCCGACAGGGGGGCGCTGAACGGCTATTCTGCACAGCTCAATCGATCGGATATCGCCCCCGGCCCGCCTTTGGCGAGCCGGGGCGGGTGGGGTCAATAGCCGACTGGCGACGCGGCCTGGACCAGATCGATCAGCGGCTGCGGGTAGATCCCGAACAGCAGGGTGAGGAGTGCGGCGATCAGCACCATCACACCGCCGGAGCGCTGGCCCCAATCGTGGGCGGCGTCGCGCTGGATTTCACCCGGCTCGGCGAGATACAGCGAAACCATCACCCGCAGGTAGTAATAGAGGCCGATCGCGCTGCCCAGCACCACCGTGCCGGCGAGCCACCAGAGCTCCTCGTTCATGTTCAGCGCCAGCACGTAGAACTTGCCGATGAACCCCGCGGTCATGGGAATCCCGGCCAGCGACAGCATCATGAAGGTGAGGATCACGGCCAGATAGGGCCGGCGCCAGAACAGGCCGCGGAAGTGGTGCAGCTGGGCGACGTCCTGGCCACGGGACGGGCTCGACACCAGCGTCACGACACCGAACGCGCCCAGCGTGGTGAGCACGTAGGTGGCGAGATAGATGCCGGTGGTCTCGAGCACCAGCTGGCCGGTGAAACTCAGTTCGCCACCGCCATCGGTCACTCCCGCGCGCAGTGCGACCACCGCCGAGAGCAGGTAGCCGAGGTGGGCGATCGAGGAGTAGCCGAGCAGGCGCTTGAGGTTGGTCTGGCCGAGCGCGAGCAGGTTACCGACGATCATCGAAAGCGCGGCGAGCACCGCGATCACCGTATGCAGCTTGGTGTCGAAGGTAGGCGACATGATCATGAAGCGCACCAGCACCGCGAACACCGCCACCTTGCTGACCGTAGCGAGAAAGGCCGAAACCGGCGCCGGTGCGCCTTCGTAGACGTCCGGGGTCCACATGTGGAACGGCACGATCGAGAGCTTGAAGCCGAGCCCGATCACCATCATGCCGACGCCGATCAGGGTCCAGATCCCGACCGAATCCTCGAACACCAGGCGCAGGCCGAGACTTGCGAACTCGAGCGTGCCGTAGGCGGCGTAGAGCAGCGCCATGCCGAAGAGCAAAAACGACGAGGCCACCGCCGAGAGCACCATGTACTTGATGCCCGACTCGAGCGACACCCGGCGTTTGAAGGTGTAGGCGGCCATCCCGTAGAGCGCCACCGACATCAGTTCGAGGCCAAGGAACAGCGAGACCATGTGGATGCTCGAGACCAGCAGCATCGCGCCCATCGTCGACGACAGCAGCAGCAGGTAGAACTCCTCGCGGTGCTCGTCGAGCCCCTCCAGGTAGGCATTGGCCAAGGTCGAACAGGCCAGTGCCGCGACCAGGATCAGCGCCATGTAGAAAAGCGCATAGCCGTCGATCATCACCAGCGGCGTGACCAGGGTCGGAAAGCCCACCGCGGAACTTGCGAGGTCGGGCGCCACCGCGCCTTGGCCTGCGAAGTAGACCCAGACCACCGAGGCCAGCGCCAGGTTGAGACCGATCACGGTGAGGGTGGCGTTGAGGAAATGATGCCGACGCCAGGCCGCCGAAAGCATGACCACGACGACCGTGATGCCGACGATGATCAGCGGCAGGATCGCGAACAGATGTGTCAGTGTCAGATTCATGGCGGCTCAGTCTATTGAAGCGAAGATGGAACGGAGAACCACTGCGCGACCTCGGTCATCGACTGGGCCGAGACATCGAGCACCAACTGCGGGAAGAAACCGGTGAGCAGCAGCAGCACCAGCAGCAGGCCCAGCATCAGCGTCTCGCGCACACGCAGCCCTTCCAGCGCAGTGTCCGCCTTCGGCGCTCCGTAGTAGACCCGGTGCATCAGCACCAGCGAGTAGACCGCGGCGAGCACCAGACCGCCACTCGCGATCACCACCACCCAGGGCACGCTCTCGAAGGCACCGAACAGGATCAGGAACTCGCCGATGAAGTTGCCGGTGCCCGGGATGCCCAGCGAGGCCATCACGAACACCAGAGCGAAGCCCGGCAGCGCACCGATCCGCCCGAACAGCCCGCCCATCTCGCGCATGTCGCGGGTATGCAGCCGCTCGTAGAGCTGGCCTGAGATGATGAACAGCCCCGCCGCCGAGAAGGCGTGGGCGACCATCAGCACTACCGCGCCCTGCAGTGCCAGGGCGCTGCCGGAGTAGATCGCGATCAGCACGAAGCCCATGTGCGAGATGCTCGAACAGGCCACCAGCCGCTTGATGTCGGTCTGGGAGAAGGCCAGCACCGCGCCGTAGTAGATGCCGATCAGGCCGAGCGCCATCGCCACCGGCGCGAACATCGCCGACTGCTCGGGGAACAGCGGCACGGCGAAGCGCAGCATGCCGTAGGCGGCGGTCTTGAGCAGGATCCCGGCGAGGTCGACCGAGCCCGCGGTCGGCGCCTGGGCATGGGCATCGGGTAGCCAACCGTGCAGCGGCACCACCGGCAGCTTGACCGCGAAGGCGATGAAGAAGCCGAGCATCAGCACCATGCCGAGCGCGCCGCCGATCGGGGTGTCGAGCAGCACCTGGTAGTCGAAGGTGAAGATGCCGGTCTGGTAGTAGTGGGCGAACACCACGCCGAGGATCGACAGCAGCATCAAAAGGCCCGATGCCTGGGTGTAGATGAAGAACTTGATCGCCGCGCGAATCCGCGAGTTGCCCTTCGACCCGCTGTGCCCCCAGAGCGCGATCAGGAAGTACATCGGTACCAGCATCACTTCCCAGAAGAAGAAGAACAGGAAGAGATCGATGGCGAGGAAGACCCCGACCACGGCGCCGATGATCCACATCAGGTTGAGGTGGAAGAACCCGACCCGCTTGGTGATCTCGCTCCACGAGCAGCCGACGGCGAGCACGCCGAGAAAGCCGGTGAGCATGATCATCACCAGCGACAGGCCGTCCAGCGCCAAATGGATGGTGATACCGAAGCGATCGATCCAGCCGATCCGGAACTCCTGGGACCAGGAGGGCGAATCGCCCACCGCGGTGAGCTGGTAGTCGCCGGTCGCCCACAGCCAGAGCGACAGCACGAGCACCAGCGCCATGCTCGCCAGGGCGATGTAACGGGGCAGTTTCAGGCCCATGTTCTCGGTCAGCCAGCAGAGCAGGCCGCCGATGAATGGGATCAGTACGAGCCAAGGGAGGATCATGGGGTTGTCGATTCCTTATCCTGTTCTACGGTCCGTCCGAAAACCGACTGCGCTCGAAGATACTGTGTTGGGCATGTCATCAAGATGCTCATTTATCCGTATGAACTCCGCTCTTTCTTCCACGCCCGCCGCGTCTCGCCTTCGCTCGTCGACTCATCGGGCCGGACCTTAGGCGCATCAACCAAGCACCAGTGCCGCCACGACGATGGTCGCGCCGAGGACGAACGTTGCCGCGTAGCCGCGCATCTGCCCATTCTGCGACGCCGAAAGGCCATAGTTGGCGAGCTTCGCCAAGCCCGGGAAGAGATTGATCAACGCATCGATCCAATCGACCCGGTGCAGCCTTGCGACCAGCAGATAGGGTTTGACGAACAGCCGGTCGTAGAGCGTGTCGAAGCCGAAGGCACTATGCAGGAAGCGCCATACCCGCCCACCCTGCTCGCTTTCGACCAGGCTCGTCATCAGCCGGCGCCGGCCGAGGAACAGGCCAGCGGCGATGCCGACCCCGACGATCGCCACTATCGCCGCGAGCACTTCGACGGCGATCTGGGTGGCATGCCCGGCGTCGATCTCGAGCTCCGGCAGCACGCCCGCCAGCGGCGGCGTGATCAGCGCGCCGACGAAGGTCGACAGCACCATCAGCACCACCAGCGGCAGGTGGTGGGCGATGCCCTGCGGCGCGTGGGCGTGCAGGTTGGCCTTGCCGTGGAAGACGACGAAGATCATCCGGAAGGTATAGACCGAGGTCATGAAGGCCCCGAACAGCGCACCGAGCCACAGCACGGTATGGCCGCTTGCGAACGACAGCCACAGGATCTCGTCTTTGGAGTAGAAGCCGGCGGTGACGATCGGCAGCGCCGCGAGCGCCGCGCCACCGACCAGGAAGCAGGCGTAGGCGAGCGGAATCTGCTTGGCCAGCCCCCCCATCTTGAAGATGTTCTGCTCATGGTGGCAGGCGATGATCACCGAGCCCGAGGCGAGGAACAAAAGCGCCTTGAAGAACGCATGGATCATCAGGTGGAAGATCGCCGCGTCATAGGCCTGCACCCCGAGGGCGAGGAACATGTAGCCGATCTGGCTCATCGTCGAGTAGGCCAGCACCCGCTTGATGTCGGTCTGCGCCAGCGCCGAGAAGCCGGCGACCAGCAGCGTCACCATGCCGATCACCCCGACCAGCTCGAGGGTGAACGGCGCCAGCTCGAACAGTACGTGGGTACGCGCGATCAGGTAGACCCCGGCGGTGACCATGGTCGCCGCGTGGATCAGCGCCGATACCGGCGTGGGACCGGCCATCGCGTCGGCGAGCCAGGTCTGCAGCGGCAGCTGGGCCGACTTGCCGACCGCGCCGCCGAGCAGCATCAGCGCGGTGACCTCGGTGAGCAGCGCCCCCTCGGCCAGCACCGAAGGCGCCTCGATGAGGATGGTCTGGATATCGAGGGTGCCGAACTGGACCCAGATCAGGAACATGCCGATCGCCAGGAAGACGTCACCGACGCGAGTGATGATGAACGCCTTGAACGCAGCCCAGGCATTGGCCTCGCCGCGATAGTAGTAGCCGATCAGCAGGTACGAGCAGAGCCCCACCCCTTCCCAGCCGAGGAACATCAGCATCAGGTTGTCGCCCAGCACCAGCACCAGCATGCTGAACACGAACAGGTTCATGTAGCAGAAGAAGCGGGTGTAGAGGTAGCCGGTCTGGTCCTTGAGGTCCTCGCGCATGTACCAGGAGGCGAACAGGTGGATCAGGAAGCCGACCCCGGTGATCACCCCGAGCATGGTCAGCGACAGACCATCGAGGCGGTAGTCGAAGCCGAGCCGGAAGTCGCCCACCGCGACCCAGTTCCACAGGTGCTGGACGTAGGGGGTTTGATCGGCGGCGAAGAATGCAAGCCCGAGCCAGGCGGTGGTCAGCGCGGCGAGCCCCATCGAACCGACCCCGATGATCGCCGCCAGGTTGACCGGCATGCGCCGGAAGCAGGCCAGCAGCACCGCGCCGAGCAGCGGGAAGAGCGTGACGAGAAATAGAAGGTTCATCCTTTCATCCCACTGACGGCGTCGATATCGACGGTCTTGAAGCGACGGTGGAGCTGGATCAGCAGCGCAAGTCCAATGCTCGCTTCAGCCGCGGCGAGGGTGATGATCAAAATGAACATCACCTGGCCGTCCGGCTGTCCCCAGGCGGCGCCGGCGACGACGAAGGCCAGCGCCGCTGCGTTCATCATGATCTCGAGGCACATCAGCACGAACACCATGTTGCGCCGCACCAGCAGCCCCGCGGCACCGATCACGAACAGGATCAGCGCCAGGATCAAACCGTGCTCCATGGGTATCGAGGCGGATATCGAACTCATTGCTTGTCTCCCCTGCGATGCCGCTCTGCGGCGGCCTTGCTCAGATCACGCATCAGGCTCATTTCACCCCCTCCCCGCGGCCATCGTCGCGCTTCTCGTCGCGGCCGACGTGGGTCGCGGTGACCAGCGCCGCGAGCAGCAGGAAGGCCGCGAGCTCGACCGCCACCAGGTAGGGGCCGAACAACAGCGTGCCGACCTCCTGCGGGGTCTGGGTCTCGCCGCTGATCCCGAAGCCGGTCGAGTCGACCAGCAGGGTGACGATCAAAAGCCCCAACAGCACGCCGGCCATGATCGATGGCCACACCCACACCCCTGGCTTCAGCCAGGCGCGCTCCTGCGCCACCACCACCTCGCCGAGGTTGAGCATCATCACCACGAAGACGAACAGCACCATGATCGCGCCGGCGTAGACGATGATCTCGAGGATCCCGGCGAAAGGCGCACCGAGGGAGAAGAACACCATCGCGATCGCGATCAGCGAGACGATCAGATTGAGCAGCGCGTGCACCGGGTTGAGCCCGGTGACCACCCCAATGGTCGCGAGGATCGCGACCGCGGCGGAAAGATAGAAGGCGAATTCCACGGCTTGTCCTTACCTGTGCTTGGTCGTAGTCAGGGCAGCAGCGACTTGACGTTGATCGGCTGGGCCTCGTTCTTGGCCTCACCCTTGCGCTTGCCAGCGATCGCCATGCCCGCTACGCGATAGAAGTTGTAGTCGTGGTCCTTGCCGGGGCCCGAGATCAACAGGTCCTTCTTCTCGAACACCAGGTCCTGGCGCTGGAACTCGCCGAGCTCGAAGTCCGGGGTGAGCTGGATCGCCGAGGTCGGACAGGCCTCCTCGCAGAGCCCGCAGAAGATGCAGCGCGAGAAGTTGATCCGGAAGAACTCGGGATACCAGCGCCCATCCTCCTTCTCACCCTTTTGCAGCGAGATGCAGCCGACCGGGCAGGCCACCGCGCAGAGGTTGCAGGCCACGCAGCGCTCCTCGCCGTCGGGATCGCGGGTCAGCACGATACGTCCGCGATAGCGCGGCGGCAGGTAGACCTTCTCTTCGGGGTACTGCAGCGTCTCGCGCTTCCTGAAGGCGTGGGTGAACACCATCCACACCGTGCGCAGCTGGGTCCAGGTGCCATGCAATAGCTTGATGATCATGACGTTTCCCTCATTGTCCTGTCGGCGCGTTGAGCAGGATCACGACGCCCGTGACCAGCAGGTTGATCAATGTCAGCGGCAGGCAGATCTTCCAGCCGAAGCTCATCACCCGGTCGTAGCGCGGTCGCGGCAGCGCGGCCCGCAGCAGGATGAACAGCATCATGAAGAACAGCGTCTTCAGTGCGAACCAGACGAACGGGGGTAGCAAGGGCCCATGCCAGCCGCCGAAGAACAGCACCACCAGCAGCGACGAGACGAGGGTGATACCGATGTACTCACCGACGAAGAACATCCCCCACTTCATCCCCGAGTATTCGATGTGGAAGCCGTCGGCGAGCTCCTGCTCGGCTTCGGGCTGGTCGAACGGGTGACGGTGGGTGACCGCGATGCCGGCGATCAGGAAGGTGACGAAGCCGAAGAACTGCGGAACGATGAACCAGAGCCCGGCCTGCGCCTCGACGATGTCGCGCAGGTTGAACGAGCCGGTCACCGCGACCACGCCCATCAACGACAGGCCGAGGAACACCTCATAGGAGATGGTCTGGGCCGAGGCGCGCATCGCACCGATCAGCGCGTACTTGTTGGCGCTCGCGTAGCCGGCGAACAGCACTGCGTAGACGTTGAGCCCGGCCATCGCCATGAAGAACAAAAGGCCGATGTTCAGATCCGCCACGCCCCAGCTCGGGGTGATCGGGATCACCATGAAGGCGAGGATGATCGTCCCCATCGACACCATCGGCGCCAGCACGAACAGGCGCTTGTCGGCGAACGGGGGAATCCAGTCCTCCTTGAAGAACATCTTCAGCATGTCGGCGCCGAGCTGGAACAAACCGAACGGACCGACCCTGTTCGGCCCGTAGCGGTCCTGCCAGAGCCCGAGCATGCGCCGCTCGACGAAGCTCATGAACGCGCCGACCACCACCGCGACCAGCATGATCACGATCGCCTGGATGACTGCGACGATGATGTCGACCACGTCACCGGTGAGCCAACTCATGCGCGCACCTCCTGCTCGAGGCGTGCCCACTCACCGAAGATCTCCACCGGCATATCGGGCAATCCGCGCGGGATACCGACGGTGCCGCGCCGCAGCCGGCTCGAGATCTTGAGCGGCAGCAGCAGTTCGTGCTTGCCGATGTTGACCCTCACCTTGGCGTCCGGATTCAGGCCCAGCGCCTCGGCGTCGGTGATCCCGAGCGCCAGGTAGGGTTCGGGCATGCGCTCCTGCACCGGCTTGGCCTTGGCGCTGGTCTCCTCGCTGCCGAACAGGTGATAGAGCGGCACCACCTGCCAGCGGTCATGATAGAGCTGGAAGGCGCTCGGCACTTCGCTGAAGTAGGCCAGCGGGCGGCCTTCGCCGCGGGTGCCGGGCTGGTCGATCAGGCGTACGCCGGGGTCGCCCGCGCGCAGGCTGCCACCCACCTCGTCCTGGAACTTGTTCCACGCCTGCGGCGAGTTCCAGCCCGGCGCCCAGGCGAACGGCACCTGCTGGCGCGCGACCGCGGTGCCGCTGTAGCCCTCCATCGAGAAGGCGAGCGCAGAATCGATGTCCTGCGGCTGGCGCGGCTCGACGACGCTGATGTTGGCGCGCATCGCGGTGCGTCCGCTCGAACGGTGCGGCGAGCGGGCGATCTTCTGCCCCTTGATCCGAAACGATGCGCTCGGTGCGGCGTCGGTGATACCGGCCAGCACCGGCACGCTCTCGGCGCAGGCGCGGGTGACCTCGTCGAGCTGGGTCCAGTCGATCGGACGCGACTCGATGGTGGTATGCAGCGCATGCAGCCAGCGCCAGGCCTCGTGGGTCTGGTCGTCGGGACGATAGTAGGCGGGATCGTAGACCTGGAAGAAGCGCTGGGCGCGGCCCTCGGAGCTGACCAGGGTGCCGTCGCCCTCGGCGAAGGTCGCCGCCGGCAGTACGATATCGGCGCGCCGGCAGGTCGGCGTCGGCTGGTGGTCGATCACCAGCAGCGTCTCGCAGGCATCCAGCGCCTCGTCGACGCGCTTGGCCGGCAGCCGGCGGTAGAGATCGTTCTCCAGCACGATCACCGCGTCGGCGTCTTGACGGGTGAGAGTCTTCAGCGCCCAGTCGAGGGATTCACCGCCCAGCATCGCAAGCCCGGTGCTGTTCGCTTCCGCGCTGATCAGGCTCAAAGAGCCCTGGAGCCCCGCCTGGTTGAAGGCACGGGCGAGGTTGGCCGCGGCGCGCAGCACCGCGATCGAGCGCAGCGATTCACCGGCGATGATCAGCGGCCGCTTGGCGCTCTTGAGGGTGCTTGCGATCTCGCCGACCAGCCCGAGGGTGGCATCGTCGAGATCGCCGACCATCGGTGCCGAGTCGTCGAGCGCATGCGCCAGCGCGAAGCCGAAGCGGGCGATTTCGTCCGGGGTGCCGTGGAAGGTCTCGCGGGCGATGTCGTCGAGCTTGGTCTCGGCGACCGTCGCCAGGTAGACCGGGTTCTTGCGCCCCTGGGCCAGGGTATTGACCGCATTGACGTGCCACTCGGGGATGCGCTGTTCGGCGGCGAGGGAGAGGGCTCCTCCCTGGGCGGCCTGGCGCACCGAGAGTGCGACCCGGGCGGCGGTCTGGGTCAGGTCCTCGCCCAGCACCACCACCGCGTCGTGGCTCTCGATGTCGCGCAGTGACGGGATCGGCAGCGCCCCCTCGCGGAGGATGCGCTGCATCAGCGCGAGGCGTTCGAGCTCGCCGGCCTCGATCCCGGTGGAGAAGTTGTCGACGCCCACCAGTTCGCGCAGCGCGTAGTTGCTCTCGAGGCTCGCCCGGGGCGAGCCGATGCCGATCACCCGGCGAGCGCGCTTGAGCCGCTCGGCGGCGCGATCGAGCGCGGCGTCGACCGACAGGGTGATGTCGACGTCCTCGGCGTCGGCATCGCGCAGCAGCGCGAGTCTCGGGCGATCGGCATTGTTGACGTAGCCGTAGCCGAACCGACCGCGGTCGCAGAGGAAGTAGTGGTTGACCGCGCCGTTGTAGCGGTTCTCGATCCGCCGCACCTCGCCATAGCGCTCGCCGGGACTGATGTTGCAGCCGCTGGAGCAGCCATGGCAGATGCTCGGCGCGAACTGCAGGTCCCATTTGCGGGTGTAATGGTCGGAGTGGGTCTGGTCGGTGAACACCCCGGTCGGGCAGACCTCGGTGAGGTTGCCGGAGAACTCGCTCTCGAGCACGCCATCGGTGGTGCGACCGAAGTAGACGTTGTCGTGGGCGCCGAATACGCCGAGATCGGTGCCGCCGGCGTAGTCCTTGTAGAAACGCACGCAGCGATAGCACGAGATGCAGCGGTTCATCTCATGGGCGATGAACGGGCCGAGGTACTGGTTCTCGTGGGTACGCTTGGTGAAGCGGTAGCGACGGCGGTCATGCCCGGTCATCACGGTCATGTCCTGGAGGTGGCAGTGGCCGCCCTCCTCGCATACTGGACAATCGTGGGGGTGGTTGGACATCAGCCACTCGATCACGCTCTCGCGAAACTCGACCGCCTCCGCGTCGTCGATCGAGATGTAGCTGTCGTCCTTGATCCCGGTCATGCACGACATCACCAGCATGCCGCGGGTGTCGTCCTTGTCCCGGTACTGCTTGACCGCGCACTGGCGGCAGGCGCCGACGCTGCCGAGCGCCGGATGCCAGCAGAAGTAGGGCACGTCGAGCCCGAGCGACAGACAGGCCTGGAGCAGGTTGTCCGAGCCGTCGACTTCGTAGTCCTTGCCGTCGATGTGGATAGTGGCCATATGGCTAGTCTTTCCGGTCTGGGTCCGGGTCGCGCCCGAACCTTTGTGATTCTGGAGTCAGCCTTCGTCGGAACGTCGACGAGGCCCCCGCCCGTTCACACGTCGTCGCTCACACCGAGCCGACGGGCTCCTGAGGAGCGTTCGCCGTGCTCGGCGTGCGAATGCCGGCCTCGAACTCCTCGCGGAAATACTTGATCGCGCTGCCCAGCGGCTCGATCGCTCCCGGCGCATGGGCGCAGTAGGTCTTGCCGGGACCCAGCTTGCGGGTCAGCTCGAGCAGCAGCTCGACGTCGCCCGGCTCGCCCTCGCCCGCCTCCAGCGCACGCAGGATCTTCACCGTCCAGGGCAAGCCATCGCGGCAGGGCGTGCACCACCCGCACGACTCGCGCGCGAAGAACTCCTCCATGTTGCGCAGCAGCGAGACCATGCTGACGCTATCGTCGACCGCCATCGAAAGCGCGGTGCCCATGCGGGTGCCGACCTTGCCGATGCCGCCGGAGTACATCTGCGCATCGAGATGCTCCGGCAGCAGGAAGCCGGTGCCGGCGCCGCCCGGCTGCCAGGCCTTGAGCGTGCAGCCATCGCGCATGCCGCCTGCGTACTCCTCGAGCACCTCGCGGGCGGTGATACCGAGCGGCAGCTCCCAAAGACCCGGGTTCTTCACCTTGCCGGAGAAGCCCATCATCTTGGTGCCGTGGTCCTCGGAACCGGGCAGGCAGAGGCCGTGGTACCACTCGACCCCGTTGAGGATGATCGAGGAGACCCCGCAGAGCGTCTCGACGTTGTTGACCACCGTCGGCTTGCCCCAGGCCCCGGACTGGCCCGGGAAGGGCGGCTTGGCGCGGGGGTTGGCGCGCCGTCCCTCGAGCGAGTTGATCAACGCGGTCTCTTCGCCGCAGATATAGCGCCCGGCACCGGTATGGACGTAGATGTCGAAGTCGAAGCCGCTGCCGAAGATGTCGCGCCCGAGCAGCCCCGCCTCGCGGGCTTCCGCCACCGCACGGCGCAGGCTCTTCGCCGCATCGACGTACTCGCCGCGCAGGAACACGTAGCCCCGGTAGGAGTGGTTGGCGTAGGCGGCGACGATCATCCCTTCGAGCAGCAGGTGCGGCTGCTGCTCCATCAGCAGGCGGTCCTTGTAGGTGTTGGGCTCCATCTCGTCGGCATTGCACAGCAGGTAGCCACGCGGAATGCCCTCGCCCTTGGCGGTCAGCCCCCACTTGACGCCTGCGGGGAAGCCGGCGCCGCCGCGTCCCTTGAGCCCGGCCTCCTTGACCTCGGCGGCGACCTCCTCGGGGGTCAGCTCGGTCAGCGCGCGCTTGGCGCCGAGATAGCCCTGCTTGGCCCGGTACTCCTCGAGCCAGACCGGCGAGGCATCGGCGTTGAGCCGCCACGTCAGCGGGTGGGTCTCGGGAGCGCGCTCGATCAGGTTGGCGGTACCGAACGAGGTCAGGCGGCGATTGACGGGTGTGGTCGCACTCATTTGTAGGCCTCCAGCACGCTCATCAGCGTCTCGGCATCGAGGTGGCTATGGGTGTCGTCGTCGACCATCATCGTCGGCCCCTTGTCGCAATTGCCGAGGCAGCACACCGGGATCAGGGTGAAACGTTCATCCGTGGTGGTCTGCCCGGGCACGATGCCGAGCTCGCTCTTGAGCCGTTCGCGGATCGCTTCGTAGCCGTTGATGTAGCAGGTCATGCTGTCGCACAGCCTGATCACGTGACGCCCGACCGGCTGGCGGAAGATCTGGCTGTAGAAGGTCGCCACCCCCTCGACGTCGCTGCCCGGGATACCGAGCAGCTCGGCGATCGCCGGGATCGCGCCGTCGGGTACCCAGCCGCGATGATGCTGGACGATCTTCAGCGCCTCGATCGAGGCCGCGCGCGGGTTCTCGTAGTGGCCCTTCTCCTCGATGATCTCTTCGCGCTCCTCATCGCTCAGCGCGAAGGCCGGGCGGTCGCTCGAGATCAGATCGGCATACAGGTGTCGGCTGTTGTCCATGCGAGTGTCCATAGGCTTAGCGGTCCACGTCGGCCATCACGAAGTCGATACTCGCGATGTGGGCGATCAAATCGGGAACGAACCCGCCGCGCATCAGCACCGGGATGTGCTGCAAGTGCGGGTAGCTGGGCGTGCGGATGCGGGTGCGATAGCTCACCGTGCTGCCGTCCGAGGTCAGGTAGTAGCTGTTCAGCCCCTTGGTCGCCTCGATCATCTGGAACGACTCGTTGGGCTTCAGCACCGGGCCCCATGAGACCTGCAGGAAGTGGGTGATCAGCGTCTCGATGTGCTCTTTCATCTTTTCGCGCGGCGGCGGCGTGGTCAGCGGGTGGTCCGCCTTGAAATCGCCGGCCGGCATGTGCTTCAGGCACTGTTCGATGATCCGCAGGCTCTGGCGCATCTCCTCGATGCGCATCAGCCCGCGGTCGAAGATGTCGCCGTGGGTGCCGAGCGGCACTTCGAAGTCGAAGTTCTCGTAGCCGGAGTACGGGCGCTGCTTGCGCGCATCGAAATCGAACCCGGTGGCACGCAGGTTGGGCCCGGTGATGCCCCACTCGAGCGCCTCCTTGGTGTCGTAGGCGGCGATGTCGCGGGTGCGGTCGCGGAACACGGCGTTGTCCTGCATCACCCGCTGGTACTCGTTGAGCCGCTTCGGCATCCAGTCGAGGAAGTTCTTCACCAGCCGGTCCCAGCCCTTGGGCAGGTCGTGGGCGACACCGCCGATCCGGTACCAGGCCGGATGCATGCGAAAGCCAGTGATCGCCTCGATCACTTCGTAGGCTTTCTGGCGGTCGGTGAAGGTGAAGAACACCGGCGACATCGCGCCCACGTCCTGGTAGTAGGTACCGAGGAACAAAAGGTGCGAATTGATCCGGAACATCTCCGCCATCATCACCCGGATGGTCGCGGCGCGGTCCGGCACCTGGATGCCGGCGAGTTTCTCCACCGCCAGCACGTAGGGCAGGTTGTTCATCACCCCGCCGGTGTAGTCAATCCGGTCGGTGTAGGGGATGTAGCTGTGCCAGGACTGGCGCTCGGCCATCTTCTCGGCACCGCGGTGGTGGTAGCCGATGTCCGGCACGCAGTCGATCAGCTCCTCGCCGTCGAGCTGCAGCACGATGCGAAACGCGCCGTGGGCCGCCGGGTGGTTGGGACCGAAGTTGAGGAACATGTAGTCCTGGTCGTCGGTGCCGCGTTTCATTCCCCACTCCTCGGGAACGAAGCGCAGCGCCTCCTGCTCCTTGTCCTGGCCTTCCATGGTCATGCTGTAGGGATCGAACTCGGTGGCCCGCGCCGGATAGTCCTTGCGCAGCGGGTGTCCCTTCCAGGTCGGCGGCATCAGGATCCGCACCAACCGGGGATGGCCCTGGAACTCGATGCCGAACATGTCGAACACTTCGCGCTCGTACCAGTTGGCGCTCGGCCATACCGGGGTCAGGGAGGGCAGCCGCAGATCGCTCTCGGCAAGCGCCACCTTGAGCATCAAATCGCGCCCGCGGGAAAGATCGGTGAGGAAGTAGAAGACGGTGAAATCGGCCTCGGGCAGGCCCTGGCGATTGCCGCGCAGGCGCTCGTCCACGGCGTGGAGATCGAACAGCATCTCGAAGGCATGCTCGCCCTGGCGCAAAAAGCGCATCACTTCCAGCAGGTCCTCGCGGGCGATCCACAGCACCGGCATTCCGGTGAGGGTGTTCTGGAAGTGGAAACGGTCGGCGCCGAAGCGTTGCATCAGCGCCTGGACCACCGGCGCGCTATCCAGTCCTTCGGGCAACGCTGGCCCGCGGCTGGTGGAGAAAACGTGACTCTCGCTCATCTTGGATCGGCCTTCCGGTGGCTTAGACTTCGTCGGGCGTACGCAGTTGGGTCACCTTGATCCGCTCGTCGCGCAGCTTTTCCTTCTGCGACGGCATCTCGGCACGGTAGACGCCCTGGTCGCCGACTACCCAGGAGAGCGGCCGACGCTCTTCCTTGATCGACTCCTGGAGCAGCTGCAGCCCTTGCAGGAAGGCCTCGGGACGCGGCGGGCAGCCAGGAATGTAGACATCGACGGGGAGGAACTTGTCGACGCCCTGGACCACCGAATAGATGTCGTACATGCCGCCGGAGTTGGCGCAGGAGCCCATCGAGATCACCCACTTGGGCTCGAGCATCTGGTCGTAGAGCTGCTGGATCACCGGCGCCATCTTGATGAAGCAGGTGCCGGCGATGACCATGAAATCGGCCTGGCGCGGCGAGGCGCGCATGACCTCGGCGCCGAAGCGCGCGACGTCGTGGGGCGCGGTGAACGCGGTGGTCATTTCGACGTAGCAACAGGAGAGCCCGAAGTTGTAGGGCCAGAGCGAATTCTTGCGCCCCCAGTTGACGGTCGAATTGAGCACGTCCTCGAGCTTACCCATGAAGATGTTGCGATGCGCTTGCTGCTCCATGGGGTCTTCGACCACGCCCTGCTTGCCGACCGGATAGCGCTGGTCGTGGGGAGTGTTCGGGTCGATGCGGGTCAGCTTGTATTGCATGGAGATCGCCTCGAAGTTTCAAAAATCTCTTTGGTCGCTCCCGCTGTCAGGCCGGAAGCGCCACTTGAAGGCTTGGGCTCCGGCGCCATGCCGGAGCGGATCGTCCGCGGGAAGCGCCCGCGGCCGATCAAGGATTCAGAAGGATTCGTGGCGTCCGCTGGCGCGACGCTGCTTGGGCGCCCAGTCGAGCGCACCCATGCGCGCGTCATAGACCAAGCCAGCGAGAAGAATGAAGATGAACACGGCGGCGCCGATCAGCCCTTCCCAGCCGACCTCGCGGACCGAGACGGCCCAGGCGAAGAGGTAGAGGGCTTCAATGTCGAAGATGACGAACAGCATGGCGACGAGATAGAACTTCGCCGAGAAACGTATATGGGCGGAGCCGGCACCGAGGATCCCGGATTCGAACGGGGTGTTCTTCTCGTGCCCCCAGGCGCGTCCACCGAGGACGCTTGCTGCGCCGATCATGAAGACCAGCAGCGCGAGGGTTGCGAGTACGAAAATAGTGACCGCCCAGTATTGCGCTATCATCGTGATCCACTCATCAAGTCAAGGTACTAGTCATGGTACTGGGCCGTTATCCTCGGCCTCTCGAATCGGGCACTACCGGTTTGCGCCCTGTACCGCAGTCCCGACGGGTGCGCGACTCGCACCGAAGCCCCGCGATTTCCAGCATTGCGAGCGCAGGAAGACGGGGGAAAACGTCATCGCAAGACCCCATGCGGGGTAGCGAACCGGGGGGCCAACCCCAGTGACTGCGGCCAATTGTCGCAGCAAGGATTCTACCCCAACCGCTCCTCGCCGCACTAAATTTTCCTAATTTTCCTACCTCGGCAAAGGCCTTCGACGATTCGAGACTTCTAGTGTCGACGCTCGGCGGCGATCTGCCCACCAGGCAGAACCCCTACCTTGGTCGCAATGCAGAAGGTTCGAAGCCGGGTCAGCCGCATCATCCCGCCCCTCGCCGCTCACCACATGAAGACCTTGCACCAGCATTAATGACCGCATGATTTATACGCCTACTGCGCTGCGTTGACCAATGCAAAAGCCTGATCGAAGTCGATCGGCGCAGCCCTCCCAGTTGATTACAATCGTTTATGTTTCTCGTTACGGAGCTGCCATGCGTCCCCCTCACCTACTCACCATCGCCGGCACCGACCCCAGCGGCGGCGCGGGCCAGATGGCCGACGTCAAGACCTTCTCAGCGCTGGGCGCCTACGCCACCAGCGTGGTCACCGCGGTGCTGGCGCAGAACACCTGCGGAGTGCGCCGGATCCTGGCGATGCCGATCGAGCTGATCGAAGCCCAGCTCGAGGCGGTATTCGACGACATTTCCATCGACGCAGTGAAGATCGGGATGATCCAGGACCTGGCCACCGCCCAGGCCGTGCGCCAGGCGATCGAGCGCTATGCGCCGCGCTTCGTGGTGCTCGACCCAGTGATGGTGGCGAAGAGCGGCGACCGCCTGGTCGACAGCGCAGGGCTCGCAGCGGTACGCGACGTGCTGGTGCCGATCGCCGACGTGATCACCCCCAACCTGCCGGAAGCGGCGGCGCTGCTCGGCACCACACCGCCGACCAGCATCGAAGAGATGGAGGCGATGCTGCCACGGCTCGGCGCGCTCGGCCCGCGTGCGGTGTTGCTCAAGGGCGGTCACCTGATCGGGCCGTACAGCCCGGACCTGCTGCTCAGCGCCGAGGGCACCGAGCGCCTCGAGGCCGACCGCATCGATACCCAGCACCTCCACGGCACCGGCTGCACGCTGGCCTCGGCCCTCGCCGCGCTGCTGCCCCAGCGCGACTCGGTCGCCATCGCCGCGCGCGAAGCCAAGCGCTACATGAGCGCCGCACTGCGAGATGCCGCGCGCCTGGAGGTCGGTCACGGACGCGGCCCGGTGCACCACTTCCATCGTTGGTGGTGAGTCCGAAGCGAGCGATGGGCTATGCTGCGCAAACGAGCCGCCCCCATTCCCTTTCGGGCAACCAGCGGCGGCGCCCTCTCGACCCGCCAAGGAGCGCTTCCATGCCGATGACGATCCTACTGGCCACCGATCTCTCCGCGGAGTGCCAGGACGCCTTCGCCCGCGCGGTCGCCGCGGCCGAGCTCGGCGGCGGCGAGCTGTTGATCGCTCACATCTATGATCCGCACCTGCCCGAAGCGGCGGTGGCCTCGATGACGGCCGCCGTCGAGGCGCTGATCGAGACCCAGCTCGCCCAGGCCTGCGCGGTATTCAAGACGCCGCGTCCAGCGACCCGGATCATGCTGCTTCCCGGCGACCCGCACACCGAGATCGCCCGGCTCGCCTTCGACCACGACGTCTCCCTCGCCCTGCTCGGCAGCCACCGGCGCTGCGCGCCTTTCGACGCCATCGAATCGAGCCCGCTGGCACGACTGATGCGAAGCCTGCCCTGCCCGGTGATCTCGGTCAGCCACAGCGCCCGGCGCCCATGGCAGGACCTGCTGGTCCCGGTCGACTTCTCGCTCGCCTCGCGCCACACCCTGAAGCAGATCCTGCCCTACTTCCCCGGCGCCCGGCTGACCCTGCTGCACGCCTGGGACGCCCCGGTGACCCAAGCGCTGGCACAGACCCCGAGCTACCAGCGCTGGCGCGACCAGGAGCGCACCCGGCTGCACCGCCTGCTCGAAGAGGAGTCGCGACGTCTGCTCGGCGAGCTCGGCTTCGATCTCGACGTCGAACTGATAGTTGAGCGTGGCGACCCCGCCGAGGTGCTGCTCAAGCGCATCGAAGAGCAACCGCCCGACCTGCTGGCGATGGGCAACCACACCCGGCTCAACGTCGGCCAGCGCCATGCCCACAGCCTGCTCGAGCGGCTGATCAAGGATGCCCGCTGCGATTTGATGATCTGCCGTACCTGGTAAGGAGAAACGATGAAGGCCCTGATCCAGCGCGTGACCCGCGCAGCCGTCAGCGTGGAGGGTGAAGTCGTCGGAGAAATCGGCCCGGGGCTACTGGCACTGATCGGCGTCGAGCGCGACGACGACACCAGGCAGATCGAGAAGATGCTGCACAAGCTGCTCAACTACCGGATCTTCTCCGACGCCGAAGGCAAGATGAACCTAGGCCTCGCCGCCAGCGGCGGCGGGCTGCTGCTGGTCTCGCAGTTCACCCTGGTCGCCGACACCGCCAAAGGGCTACGCCCAGGCTTCTCCCGCGGCGCCAGCCCCGAGCACGGCGAACGCATCTTCGACCAACTGGTAGAAGCAGCGAGAACCGCACTACCCCAGGTCGCGACCGGACGCTTCGGCGCCGACATGCAGGTAGCGCTGATCAACGACGGCCCGGTCACCTTCATGCTCGAGAGCTGAAAGCCGCCCCATCGCCGCCGCTCGGGACGAACGGGTTGGAAGTTGGCGCAAACCGTTCGTGGTGCTCGGGACGAACGGGTTGGGAGTTGGCGCAAACCGTTCGTGTCCTTCGATGCGCTTCGCTTACTCAGGATGCTCGGATAGCCGGCGAGGAACGAGCCGAGTCGAACCACGGCCTC